>NZ_AUEF01000033.1 GCF_000425845.1 Jeotgalicoccus psychrophilus DSM 19085 | reverse complement strand
CGAGAACGCAAACGTATCTATAAGATACACTCACACAAATTTCATTACGATTAAGTAGTGAAGGGCGCATGGCGGATGCCTAGGTAGCAAGAGCCGATGAAGGACGGAACAAACACCGATATGCTTCGGGGAGCTGTAAGTAAGCTTTGAACCGGAGATTTCCGAATGGGGAAACCCAATACCGCGAGGTATTACCACAGTGTGAATACATAGCACTGTTGGAGGACACCTGGAGAACTGAAACATCTTAGTATCCAGAGGAAGAGAAAGAAAAATCGATTCCCTAAGTAGCGGCGAGCGAACGGGGAAGAGCCCAAACCAGCTTCGGCTGGGGTTGTAGGACGTTCACAACGGATTTAAAGACTTAGACGAATGGTCTGGGAAGGCCAACCGCAGGGGGTAAGAGTCCCGTAGTTAAAAAGTCGATAAATTTAGAACGTATCCTGAGTACGGCGGAACACGAGGAATTCCGTCGGAATCCGGGAGGACCATCTCCCAAGGCTAAATACTCCTTGCTAACCGATAGTGAACCAGTACCGTGAGGGAAAGGTGAAAAGCACCCCGGAAGGGGAGTGAAATAGATCCTGAAACCATGCGCTTACAAGTAGTCAGAGCCCGTTAATGGGTGATGGCGTGCCTTTTGTAGAATGAACCGGCGAGTTACGAATATATGCAAGGTTAAGCAGATGATGTGGAGCCGCAGCGAAAGCGAGTCTGAATAGGGCGAATGAGTATATGTTTGTAGACGCGAAACCAGGTGATCTACCCATGACCAGGCTGAAGTTCAGGTAACACTGAATGGAGGGCCGAACCGACTTACGTTGAAAAGTGACCGGATGAGTTGTGGGTAGGGGTGAAATTCCAATCGAACCTGGAGATAGCTCGTTCTCTCCGAAATATATTTAGGTATAGCCTCATATTAGCATCGTGGAGGTAGAGCACTGTTTGGATGAGGGGCCCATCCCGGGTTACCGAGTTCAGACAAACTCCGAATGCCACAGATGTGATGTATGGGAGTCAGACAGTGGGTGATAAGGTCCATTGTCGAGAGGGAAACAGCCCAGACCACCAGTTAAGGTCCCCAAATATATGTTAAGTGGAAAAGGATGTGGCGTTGCACAGACAACTAGGATGTTGGCTTAGAAGCAGCCATCATTTAAAGAGTGCGTAATAGCTCACTAGTCAAGTGACGCTGCGCCGAAAATGTACCGGGGCTAAACATATTACCGAAACTGTGGATTAAAATTTATTTTAATGGTAGGAGAGCGTTCTAAGTGCGGCGAAGCATGATCGTAAGGACATGTGGAGCGCTTAGAAGTGAGAATGCCGGTGTGAGTAGCGAAAGACGGGTGAGAATCCCGTCCACCGAACGACTAAGGTTTCCAGAGGTAGGCTCGTCCGCTCTGGGTAAGTCGGGACCTAAGCCGAGGCGATAAGCGTAGGCGATGGACAACAGGTAGAAATTCCTGTACCAGTAAGATTGCATTTGAGTGATGGAGTGACGCAGAAGGAAAAGATGAGCGCGCGGAAGGAAGAGCGCGTCCAAGCCATAAGGCTGCATGTTAGGCAAATCCGGCATGCATTAAGGCT
>NZ_AUEF01000031.1 GCF_000425845.1 Jeotgalicoccus psychrophilus DSM 19085 | reverse complement strand
TCAGCTTTAGATAAATGGGTTAAAAATCATCAGAACACAGGTTCATTTAATCATATTGACAATTTATCTGAAGAAGAGCGCGAACTCAGAAGACTTCGCAAAGACATTCAACAGTTAAAAATGGAAAACGAGATTCTAAAGCAAGCAGCGCTGATCATGGGACGAAAATAGAAGTCATTCGTAAGAATGCACACAAATATTCAGTGTCAGCAATGTGCAAAGTCCTGCAAATCTCTAGAAGTACCTATTATTTTGAAATTAATAAACAAAGAACCCACAAGCAGTATGAGCGAGACAACGAGATCAATGAAACGATTATTCAGGTGTTTAATTCAAACCGAAAATGTTTTGGTACCCGAAGAATAAAAAATGCGTTACATAAACTAGGTTTGACAGTCTCGAGAAGACGTATTGGTCGGGTCATGAAACAGAATAATCTGGTGTCAACCTATACTATCGCAAGCTATAGGCCCTATCCGTCGAAGTCGAACGAGCGTCTGATTATGAATGGTCTAGACCGAGATTTTAACAGAGCACAACCAATGGAAGTCATTGTCAGTGATTTAACATATGTAAAAGTAGCAGGAAAATGGCATTACATATGTGTATTTATTGATCTCTTTAATAGAGAGATTGTTGGGTACAGTGCCGGTTCAAGAAAGAGTGCTGAGCTGGTCTTGTCATCCATCAGCACCATTAAGCATGATTTAAGAGATGTGCAGCTGTTTCACACAGACAGAGGAAAGGAGTTCGATAACCAGCTGATTGATGAAGTTTTAGATGGCTTTGATATTGAAAGATCACTCAGTATGAAAGGCTGTCCTTATGACAACGCTGTGGCTGAAACCACGTTCAAAGCGATGAAAACTGAATTTATTAACCAATATACTTTTATATCATTAAAACAATTAAACATCGAACTATTCGACTACGTAAACTGGTATAACAATATTAGACCCCATGGTGCATTGAATTATCTCACGCCAAAGGAGTATAAAGAAAACTTCTATAAAAACTGTCTAATATTCTGTTGACATACCAGTTTTTTTGAGTTGCCAAGAGGGGGGAATCAGTGGCTCGTATCAACTCCTTAAATTCCTTCCGCTTTGCTCCAGTCAGACATTTACCGTTGACACTTCCCGTTTATCTTTACTTCTGGCCAAATAAAAAAAGAGTAGCCGCAGCCACTCTTAATTTTACTTATTCAACAATCGCGCCCGATAACTGCATAGTAGTTTATAATTTCGAACTACACTATGGACAGAAATCAATACTTATGGACCTCTGTCAAGAATCTGGACACATTAAATCGGGACGGTTCAACTGATGTGTAGTATTTCTGCGCTCTATTTAGAAATTTTCGAGTCTTAAAATTAAAATTTGAAGCGATTAAGCATACCGTTTTTCAAATTCAATCGGTGACAGATAATTGAGATAAGAATGGATTCTTTCATAGTTGTAGAAACTGACGATATATTCTAAAATACTCATGCTTGCCTCTGTTCGGGTGGCGTAATTCTCATGATGGATCAGCTCTTTCTTGATGATACTGTGAAAGGATTCAATACATGCATTGTCGTAACAGTTGCCCTTGCGGCTCATACTGGTTCGGATACCGTGGGCCCGCAGTAAGGCTTGATAATCCAGGGCGGCATACTGGCTACCCCGGTCGGAATGATGAATCAGGCCCGGCGTGGGGGTTTGTGTTTGAAATGCACGCTTCAGTGCACGGATGACCAGCGCTTTCGTCATTCTGTCAGACATCGCCCACCCGATGATGCGTCTGGAAAACAAATCCATCACCGTCGCCAGATAGAGCCAGCCTGCTTGCGTATGCACGTAGGTGATGTCTGAGACCCATACTTCGCCACGTTGACTGACTGTAAAGTGCTGATCCAGCAGATTTGGATAGACTGGCAGATTATGTTTTGAATGCGTCGTGGCCTTATATTTCTTGACCGTGTTCGAGCGGAGGCCCATCTCTTTCATATAGCGGGTCACAGTGCGTTCGGAGGTGCGCATGCCGTTCTGACGCAGTATCGCTGTAATCTTCGGGCTGCCATACCGGCCTTTGGATTGTTTGTGGATCTGCCGAATCTGATTTTTCATCTTTTCTTTGCGGTGCTTCTGTGGCGTGTCTGTCCGTCCCATCCACTCATAGAAACCGCTCTTTGAAACACCGAGGGTGCTGCACATCTTTGATACACGAAATTCGTGCCGGTGGTCTGCGATGAAGCAATAAATCACTTCTGGTCGTTGGTAAAGATGCGCATGGCCTTTTTTAATATCTTATTTTCTTCCTCCAGATCCCGCATTTTTTTCTGTAAATCCCGTACTTCTTGTTGATTTTCTCTCAAATTGCCGCTGCCGATGAATGCTGCCGTCCCATTGGCCTTATAATCCTCGATCCATTTGCCCACGGTGCTCTTTGGAATCTCCAACTCACGTGAGACTGCGGCAATGGATTTGCCATTATTAATGACTAAACTGACGGCTTCTTCCTTAACTTGTTGATCATATCTTCTACCTCTGGTCATCGTCTTGAACACCTTCCGTAAATTATATTATGATACCATTGTATCTTTCTTTGTCTCAATTTACTGTGTCCGTTTTCTAGTCTAACTTCATTATACTTGAAGAGCCACCATTTGAATGAGTGACAGACACCATAATACAAACTATTAAAGTTGGTTTCTCATTTCAACGACTCATACAAGTTTTTCAAGATGGTCTTCCTCAGTTGGACTAATTCCGGATAATTATAAAAGAATGCAATCTTTTCATCTGTCATTGTGAAAGGTTCCTTCGGCTTTTCCGTGAAAATGAAATGCACCCACGACTCCGCGATATCTTCCTCCGGATGGCTCACTGCATAAGGCGTCAGGAATTCATCCGCATGCTTATCAAAAAATACGCTCTGAGCTTCTTCACTAGATTCCACATCCATTTCAAGCCATTCTTCATAACGGACCTCCCAGAACCTTTTGAAGTACTGATACATATACGAGTCATTTGAGCTGCAACCTTGAAGTGCATAATATGTTTTACATGCCACAGTCGCTTCCTCAAACTCCTCATCATCTAGTACCGTTTTAGAAGTCGGGGGCACCTCAGAATGGTTCAATGTCAACAAGTGACCGTACTCATGAATCAAGGTATAGTAGAAATCCTTTATATTTGACGTGTCTTGATAGTCAATCGCCAATTTCCATTGGTCAGTATCCGATGGCAAAGGCTCTACCGACCCAAGTGTATTGTCTGGTCCGTCTGTAAAGAGGACGAACTCTTTCACCATTTTCCTATTCTCTAGAGGAATGATTGTTGAAAACAGCTGCCATAAACGTTCATGTTCCTCTTGTTCCTTAGCAAATGATAGGTTATTTGCGTCATCTGTCAGGATTATACGATTCGTTAAATCATTCCTCGCTACAGAATAGGAAACAACGTCCTGCTCGATGGCTTCGGTTTCTTCCGCAAGTGACTCAGGAATATCCAGGAAATCCCCTTCCAGTTGTTGTAGCTTTTTCAAAAAGTCTTCCTCTAGCACTGTAGGTGGCTGTTGATCTTTTTTAGGTGGTAGTGAACACCCTCCAACTATAAAGAGTGCAATTAATAAAATAACGACTACATTCCTCATAAATTCTAACCTCTTTCAAAAAAATATACGTTACTTCACTAGCGTCGCATTAAGCTTAGGCTTGTGTATTTTACTCATCGTATGATGACAAGCTCCTTTTTACCTGCCTTTCCAGTAAGGTAGGTTTTTTAATTTCATACATGAAATTAAAAAACGTGTATCCGGAATCCTATTCCCATAGGGTTCTTTTTTTATGTACGTCTTCAATACACGATTTCACTTTAATCAGCGTTGTAATCAACTATTCATTTTTATTAAACAGACGACTAAAAAACCCTTTTTTTGTTCGTGGTGTCTCAGTTTCTTTTTCAGTTTTAGCATTAGGAACATATAGGTCTTTTTTACTCGTGTTTTCTTCTGATTGACTTGTAATAGCGAGTTGTATTTATTGTATTTGTTGGTTCGATTGCAAGGTTAATTGTTGCTGTTGATCCAGTAAAATTTGAAACTGGTCAAGTTGTCCGTAAAGTCTTTTTTTATCTTCTTTTAATTCGTTTATTGGCATTTTTAACGCGTCAACCTCGTCAACCTTTGGTTGGTTGTCGGAGGTTGACGGTTTTTGGTATGTCAACAGAATATTAGACAGTTATTATAGAAGTTTTCTTTATACTCCTTTGGCGTGAGATAATTCAATGCACCATGGGGTCTAATATTGTTATACCAGTTTACGTAGTCGAATAGTTCGATGTTTAATTGTTTTAATGA
>NZ_AUEF01000030.1 GCF_000425845.1 Jeotgalicoccus psychrophilus DSM 19085 | reverse complement strand
AGAATCTCGTTTTCCATTTTTAACTGTTGAATGTCTTTGCGAAGTCTTCTGAGTTCGCGCTCTTCTTCAGATAAATTGTCAATATGATTAAATGAACCTGTGTTCTGATGATTTTTAACCCATTTATCTAAAGCTGATGCCGTGAGATCATACTCCCGTACAATTTCAGATTTTGATTTACCATTTTCAAATAATCGGACCATCTGTAGTTTAAATTCAGGGGTAAATGTTCTTCTCGTTCTTGACATAAAAAAACGCCTACTTTCATTGATTTAACAATAACCTCCCTCATAGGAGTTGTCCAATCAAGTGTAGACGATTCACACAATAAGAATTGAGTTAAACTCAGCTTAAAGTTAAAAGATGAATTATTTTTCCAACACTTAATAGCAATACGATTATGAATATTTCTAAATTAGATGAACAATTTAGAATCCCATGTCTTCAATACAAAGGAGTGGAATCAGATGAATAAAACAATAAAAACAGAGTTAGGTGTAATAGAAAAGGTTACGATAGAAAGTATGAAATTTCTTTATTTAGAAGTTCCAAATTATATAGAAAACCAAAAAAACGCATGGCCAAAATTTGAAGATCACTTTCCTTCTTTAACGGGGCGAAAAATGTATGGACTAGATTATGGCGAAAGCAAAATATATAGAGTGTGTTCGCTTGTTCTTGAAAATGATGAGGGGAAAAATTTTGGATTAAAGCAATTTAAATTTGAAGGTGGGACCTACATGCGATTACGACTCAAGTTTGATCCACCGGAACTGTTTGAGAAAATAGGTTCTGCTTATGATTTTTTGATTAGTGAATATGAAGAATCTATCGAATGGTCACTTCCGATGATTGAGCACTATAAGGCCAAGAACATTTTGGACATCATGATTCCAGTAAAAAATAAAGTTTATTAAAGTTGATTAGTATAAAATATTACTGAGTTTGTCACAATGCTAATTGAGTAAAATTCGCCTGGTTCTAGGTATAGTAGTTATTCTTGTGCCCTTTGTAAGATGAATCGATAGGGAAATATCCAACTACGCAGCTTAAACGCGTTTTAGAACGGTCGTCAGAAGCAATCCATTTTATAGGAAACGCAATAATCCTTGTATTAGTAAGGATTGTTGTGTTTTATGATTTTTAGTTTATAATCAAGTAACCTAATGACTGAGAATAATTAGTGAAAGAAAGATTTTTGAGAGCTTTCTTTCATTCCTCAACTTTTGGAAGAGTTGAGGAATTTTTTTGTTCTCTATAAGGTTCACTGGATTACTTCCATTCCCCTTTTAAACAGTTCTTTATGTTATAATTGAAAGAAAATTATGCGCGCAGATGCAGATAATGAATGAACCCATATGATTTCAAAAGCATAGAAAAGTTAAAGGAAAGGTGGACCTCTGATGAACACGATTTTAATCATAGAAGATGACTTGGCAATAAATGATTTAATTAAAACAACGTTAGAGAAAAATGACTATCACTGCACACAAGCTTTTTCTGGGACAGAAGGACTGTTAAACATTAAGACAGCGACTTATGACCTGATTATCTTAGATTTAATGCTACCGGGTCTAACAGGTGAAGAGTTTATTGAAAAGCTTTTAGAAATTGCTGACATACCCATCCTCGTGGCTTCTGGGAAAGATTCGATCGATTCACGAATCGCCTGTTTAAATCTTGGTGCAGATGATTATTTAATCAAACCTTTTGATATTAATGAATTGAAAGCCCAAGTCAATGCGTTAATTCGTCGAACCAGAAAAAACCCCGTAAGTGATCGTCTAGGTTATAAGGAGTTCATTTTACATAGAGAATTGTTTGATTTAGAAATAAATGGACAACTTTTACACTTGACTAAACAAGAATATAAAATTATCAAGCTACTCATGGAAAATCCCGGGAAAGTGTTTCTCAAGCAAGAAATTTATGAATATGCTTGGGAAGATTATTATATGGGTGAAGATAAAACAATTAACGTCCATATCAGCAATATCAGAAGAAAGGTTAAGCCATTCACAGATCATGAATTAATCGAAACAGTCTGGGGAATCGGCTTCAAATTAAAAAAGTGAAAGTAACAAAGTCAGAAAAAATTCTGGCTTTTTTATTTTTCTTTACTCTTTCTTTACCCTTCATTGACGTTTTATTTTAATTCTGTTTGGTATAGTCAAAATACATATAGAGAGGAGTGTAAGCAATGACGGATTATATTTTAGAAACCAAAAATCTGACTAAGACTTATGGAGATAAACAAGCCATCGATCAAATCAGTATTCAAATCAAAAGAGGGGCAATTTATGGACTCATTGGAAGAAATGGAGCAGGAAAAACTACTCTTTTGAAAATCATCAGTGGTTTAGCTTTTCAAACGGACGGTGAGGTCCTACTATTCGGAGAAAAAACAGCTAAAACAAGCAATTTATTAGAAAGAGTGGGCGTGTTGATTGAAGCGCCTGGTTTATATCCGAACTTAACTGCGTATGAAAATGTACGGTTAAAGTGTATCGCCTATGGAATCAATCGCGAAGGATATATCACATCATTACTTGAACAGGTCGGTCTGGATTACACCGGTGAAAAGAAAACACGTCATTTTTCTTTAGGAATGAAGCAGCGATTAGCCATTGCCTTAGCTTTAGTTGGCGAGCCTGATCTATTACTGCTGGATGAACCAGCCAATGGACTCGATCCGCAAGGAATCATCGAAATAAGAGAAGTGTTGTTGAAATTATCCAAAGAGCAAAATATAACGATTATTATATCGAGTCATATTTTGGAAGAATTAGCTAAAATAGTCACGAGAATTGGCATTATTGACGAAGGAAAGTTGCTTGAAGAAATTGATAAAGACGAATTACTCGAAAAAACAAAAGATAAAATAGAAATTAAGACGGGAGATGTAGAAAAAACAATCGTTGTGCTAGAAGAACAGTTTGGAATTGAAAAACTGAAGGTAATAGATCAGGAGACCCTTTACGTCTATGAAAAAATCGAAGAAAGTGGTGCGATGAATAAAGCATTGGTCAATGCGGGAATTATAATTCATTCACTCGCAATTAATCGTGAATCCTTAGAAGACTACTTTATTGATTTAACAGGAGGTGGAAGCCATGTTTAATATCATCAAAGCTGATTTATATAAAATGTTCAAATCAAGAAGTTTTTATCTAATCCAGCTCGTTTTCCTAATTTTTACGCTTGCTATTGGGATTATCGTGAAAGTCGATGTATCCAGAGACTATGAAGCGGCACAAGCTTATAATATCGCCATGGAAGAAGAGAATTCAATAACAGAAGATGAATATTATACGATGCAAGAAGAAGCGATGATCGAACAAGATGTGAAAGAATTTATGAGTATCCAATATTCTTCTATAACTATGCTTATGATGGCCGTTTTTTTAGCTATCTTTGTTTGTTCAGAACTAGATACAGGCTATATAAAGAATATCATTCCACTTAAAACGAGTCGAATCAGTTTGTTGGTAGCGAAGAATGTTGTCTCTTTCATCTTTATTCTTGTTCAAATGGCTCTCGGTTTCGGTGGGGCAATGTTTTCGACTTTTCTGTTAGCTGGAAAAATCAATATTTCAAATCCAAGAGAACTCATAATCTATTTAGGCTTTCAAATTCTCTTAGCCATGAGTTTTGCAGCGTCTATTATTTTATTAAGTTATCTGACGAAAAGTAAAGCCGCTGTCATGACAATCGGGGTTTTACTTGCAATCAATCTCCAGAGTGTTTTTTTAGGATTATTAGACAGTTTCATACGATTTACTCAAGTGAGTCTTACGCAGTTTTCTATTGTCACTAATTCACGCTTACCTGTATTTGATCCAAGTGATTATCAACGAGTACTTCTCGTATCTATCGGCTACTTTGTAGTTTATAATATCTTTAGTCTGATCCGTTTGAAACGCCTGGAAATTGCTTAAAAAAATAAATAAACACTGGGAGGAACGTATGCTCTTTCAACTACTTGCTTGTTTAACGATTGCAACTTTAATCATAATGAATTTAAAAAATAAAATTGAGATAAAAGAATTAACCAAGCAAGTAGATTTTATTAAAAATCATGAGACCAACAAGCTCCTTACAGGAGTAGGAAATAACAAAGAAATCAATAGGCTCATCAACCAGCTGAATCAACTCATTCTGTTGCAAAGAGAGATAACAAAAGAGTATCGAATAAAAGATGAAGTTTTTAAAGAAACACTCACGAATATCTCACACGATATTCGAACGCCCTTAACTTCTTTAACGGGCTACTTTCAGTTGCTCGTTGAGACAGAAGATGAAGAAGAACGAGAAAAGTATCTCGCAATTATTCATACAAGAATCGGTCATTTAAGAAATATTTTAGAAGATCTATTTACGTATACGAAAGTTCAGGATCATCATTATCAATTACAACAAGAAAATTGTGATCTAACAAAAATTTTGCAAAAAAACCTTTTGTCGTATTATGAAGAGTTTAATCGAAAGAACATTGAGCCACAGTTAACTCTTTCTAATAAGCCACTAATTATTTTGAGCAATCAGGTAGCTCTAGATCGGGTATTTAGTAATTTAATCAATAATAGTCTCAACCATGGAAAGAAGCATGTAGGTGTTCGTTTAGTTGAAGAAAAGGGGCAGATTATTATCATTTTTGAAAACGATGTTGAAGAAGGGGTAATCATTGATTTCGAAAATGTTTTTACACGATTTTACAAAAGTGATCCCGCTCGGACAGTAAATTCAACAGGATTAGGTCTGACTATTGTAAAAGAATTCATTGAATCTATGGATGGAACGATTCAGGCAAGTGTAAATGAAAATATCTTTCGGATTCAAATTATTTTGACGGATAAAAATCGTGTAAAAACCTAGTTGAAAATGAGTTTTTCTCGAATCTAATTAAGTGAAATGCTGATATACTAACTATGCACTACATTGCTAGCTAGATGGGCAGGAGGGTAAAATTATGAAAATAAGAATCTTGCTATTGTTCGTTGGCTGAGCATTTAATTTGATAAGCATTACTCTATCTGCTCTTTTTTCAATCCTAACAGGACTGGGTTGGAGCTGCTACCTCAGTTAGAAATCTTTATTTTCTTTTAAACACTGCGAAAACGAATCAAAACTAAAATTAAATTGTCTTTTACTGAGTTTATCTTAACGCTAATCAATTAAATTCATATAACTATACTAGGAGGTGTTTGAAATGGAGAATATCTGTTCACTAAAATCGTATTATAAAGAGCACAAATCAAGTGTTTTCCTAGTAAATCTATTTTTTATTAGTCTCATAATAATTTTTTTAACGCAATTTATAGAAAATAGAGCTTTGTTTGATTCTTTTTATAGAATCTTCCATTTTGATTCTATTGCCACAGGGGCGTTTACTTTAATTTTTATAATGATTTATGCTTATATATTCTTTGACAGTATTACCTTAAAAATCGTATATACTCTCTTAGTAGCTCTAAATGTAATCTTTTCTTTATTGGGGGTTGGCCTATTTGCAGACTCATATGCCAGCTTTTTATCCTTATTGCCACAAATACTCCTTTTTATCAGTCTCACATTCTTGTATGTTATATCTAAAAGATATACATGCACAAAAACGTATGGCGCAGATAATATAAGTGTTTTAGCTTCTGTAATTATTCCTCTACTTATGTTAAATATTTTAGGTAGATTCCTCTTTCCTTTTTTAATTTAATACATTTTGGTATGTCAACAGAATATTAGACAGTTTTTATAGAAGTTTTCTTTATACTCCCTTGGCGTGAGATAATCCAATGCACCATGCGGTCTAATATTGTTGTACCAGTTTACATAGTCAAATAGTTCGATGTTTAATTGTTTTAATGACATAAAAACATAGTGTTTAATAAACTCAGTTTTCATCGCTTTGAACGTGGTTTCAGCTCCAGCGTT
>NZ_AUEF01000029.1 GCF_000425845.1 Jeotgalicoccus psychrophilus DSM 19085 | reverse complement strand
CCGTCATTCCCGAGTAAGCCCGTTTGCTCCGCAATGAAACGCCGTCATTCCCGAGCAAATCCCGTTGCTCCTACTATTTTTCTGCACATAAGACAAAATAGTCCAAAATAGGTGTTGTATTCAAATTCACAATCATGGTATAATAAATCTTGTGCAATTCGCATAATATTTACCATGGCCCGTTGGTCAAGCGGTTAAGACACCGCCCTTTCACGGCGGTAACACGGGTTCGAGTCCCGTACGGGTCACTTTTCTTTTGATTAAAAAAACTCTATATAAAATGGTCCCGTGGTGTAGCGGTTAACATGCCTCCCTGTCACGGAGGAGATCGCGGGTTCGATTCCCGTCGGGACCGTCTAATAAAGTCTCCAGCATTTATGCTGGCAGACTTTTTTATTTGTCTGAAAAGTGATACATTTAAAGATGGATAAGTTTACGTACTAAATAACGTACACGTGAAATGAGGGATATCTTAATGGCCAAGAAAATAGTTGTTGTTGATGATGAAAAACCAATTGCAGATATACTTGAATTTAATTTGCAAAAAGAAGGATATGAAGTTCACTGCGCTTACGATGGCAATGATGCACTGGAACTGATTTTGGATATAGTACCGGATCTTGTTCTTTTGGATATCATGCTGCCGGGTATCGATGGCATGGAAGTTTGCCGCGAAGTTCGTAAAAAACACGATATGCCGATTATTATGCTTACTGCCAAAGATTCCGAAATAGATAAAGTGCTGGGTCTTGAGCTCGGTGCGGATGATTATGTAACAAAACCTTTCTCTACGCGCGAATTAATCGCACGTGTGAAAGTTAATTTACGACGCAATAATGCTGTCAGTTCTAAAGAAGATGAACCGGAAGATAAAAATATATATATTCGGGATATTACTGTTATCCCCGACTCTTATGCGATTAAAAAATTCGGGAAAGATATAGATTTGACACATCGCGAATTTGAGCTGTTTTTATATCTTGCCAAATTTAAGTCTCAGGTAATGACACGCGAGCACTTGCTGGAGACAGTATGGGGTTATGACTACTTCGGAGATGTACGTACGGTGGATGTTACAGTGCGCCGTTTAAGAGAGAAAATCGAAGACGATCCAAGTCATCCGGAATACATCATGACACGCCGCGGCGTCGGGTATTATATTAAAGGTGATGACTAAATGAAGCAGTTTTTAAAAAACCTGCAATCGCTTCAGTTTAAATTAGTAATGATATACATGCTGCTGATTATTATTGGAATGCAGATTATCGGACTGTATTTTACAAACAGTCTGGAGCGGGATTTGACGGGAAACTTTAAAAATAATATCGATTCCCAGGTCACTCTGATTGATACGCGTATTAAAGAGATTTTTCAGGAAAACGGAGATGACCGTGATCAGATGCGGGCGGATATTCAAAGTCTGCTGACTGATTACGGCAATCGTCCTGAAATTGAAGAAATCCGCTATATAAATGCGGATAATATTCTTGTTGGAACGAGCAGAATTTCCAACGAGTCTCTCGTCGGTTCCCGTATTAATGAACCGATGTCACAGGATGCTCTCCAGTCAGGCATTGCAAATGATGAAATTTTCGTCAACGTCGATAAAGACAATCAGCGTGTATGGATTTTAAACCAGCCGGTCGTAGTCAATGATGAAGTCGCCGGTGTTATTTACGTTGAGTCGAATGTTGAGAGTATATACATGCAGCTTGAAGCGATTAACAATACATTTATTATCGCGACACTGTTTTCATTAGTCATTACGAGTATTCTCGGTATCTTTGTCGCGCGTACAATTACAAAACCGATTACAGATATGAGAAACCAGGCACTCCTGATGTCGGAAGGCGACTATACATCACGCGTACAGATATACAGCGATGATGAGATTGGTCAGCTTGCCGGCAGCTTTAACGTTCTCTCAAAAAGAGTACAGGAAGCCCAGGCGAACACTGAGAGTGAGAAAAAACGTCTCGACTCTGTGATTACCCATATGTCGGACGGTATTATCGCCACCGACAGAAAAGGCCGTATTCGCATCGTTAATGAGATGGCAGTCGGTATGCTGAACTTAGGTGTACAGTCGGATGAACTGCATGGCAAAAATATGCTGGAACTGCTGCGTCTCGGCGAAGAACTGAATCTTGAAGACATTATTCAGGAAGCTAACGACAGTCATTTAATATTTATCGATTCGGCGGATGACTCAGCAACGCTCCGCGTCAACTTCTCGACAATCGTTACAGATACCGGATTTATCAACGGTTATATCGCTGTACTGCATGACGTTACAGAACAGGAACGTATCGATGCAGAGCGTCGTGAATTCGTTGCGAACGTATCGCATGAGCTCAGAACACCGCTGACTTCTATGCGAAGTTATATAGAAGCATTACAGGAAGGTGCATGGCAGGACGAAGAAATTGCGCCGAAATTCTTGAGTGTAACACGCGCCGAGACCGACCGTATGGGCCGTCTCGTTGAAGATCTGCTGCAATTATCCCGTATGGATAATGATGCAGAGGAAATCCAGAAAGAAGTAGTGGATTTCAAACTCTTCATTAACCGTGTCATCGACCGTTTTGAAATGACACATAAAGAAGATGTTGTTTTCACACGTCATATTCCGGACGCTCCCCTGTTCACTGATATCTCGGTGGATAAAATGGGTCAGGTGCTGGATAATGTGCTTTCCAATGCGATTAAATATCAGCACGGGGAACCGAAGCGCGTGGATATTCATTTAAAACAAAACACTTTATATAACCGTATGACAATACGTATAAAAGATTATGGTCTCGGCATACCAAATAACAAAGTTGACCGTATTTTTGACCGTTTTTACCGCGTAGATAAAGGCCGTGCACGTAAAATGGGCGGTACAGGACTGGGACTTGCAATTTCAAAAGAAATTATCGAAGCGCATAACGGTAAAATCTGGGCAAACAGCGTAGAAAATGAAGGGACAACAATCTTTATCAACTTGCCTTGTGAAGTGATAGAGGAGGATGAGTGGGATGTATAGAGAGTGGATTAAGTCCATCCTGTTAATCGTTATTGTCGCTTCGAGTCTGGTGCTGACATATCTCGTCTGGAGTTATGAACCGGAATTTTCCCAGATTGATACAACAATCGAAGGAACGACGAATATCGGCCAAGGCGAACGCATATCGTTTGAACAGGTAATGAGTACCTATCAGCTTGTCTGGATACAGGGAGAGAACAATACGCGGGGTACGACGGATCCGAGAGCATTAATCGGTATCCGTGAAAATCTTGAAGGTTCCAATATTAATAGTATGAACGTCTATAACAGCTTGAACCGCCTCGATGTTAGAGGAGAAGAAAGTAATGATGAAGAGTTTCTGCTTATCGATTACTATTCCGATGTACCTTCAAAATCTTTATTCCAGATGCTTGGGTTGTCGCATGATTCGACACTCCCCGACTTTACCTTCGACCGGATTGTAGTTGATATGAAAGAAGGAAATGTTGTCTTCAACTTAGTGGATGAAAGCCGTTCGAGAGTTGCAGTCGTCGAAACTGACATTGCTGCCGACTTCTTAAAAGGTCATGTTGAATCTTACAGTGATATTTTTGAATCCTACACCCCGATTATTACTAATCAGCAGACAGCGAATAATAAGACGGCAATTTACGGACCGTCATCACCGGGGACGATTAATACGGAACGTTTTATGATTACACAGATTAATACCGACGTTATGAACCGTATATTATTTTTAGATTCACCGGAAGAAAGTCCATCCTCAGGTGATGTGTCGATTTATGAAGATGAAAATCATATTTCGACGTACAACACTGATACGTATGAGTACAGTTATACAAATTTAAATGAATCCTCATCCTCAAGCGGCAATAACCATCAGACGATTCAGGATATTTACTATTTCCTGAACTCGCATAACGGATTGTCACAGAATAATGTGCTCTTTGATTATGAATCAGGTGAAAATGCAGCAACGTTCCGCTCTACTTTAAACGGGCGTGTCGTGTTCAGTGAAGGATTAAGTACAGCGATTACTGTGAAGTACGGAGCAAATTCAGTATACGAATATTCCCGTCCGCTGATACGGACCAACGCGAAAGTATCAGATGAAGAAGAAGTTGAACTTTTAGATATTGAAAATGTCCGTTATCAGATTGCACTGCACGATAAATTTGATTTGCAGAAAGTATCTAAAATCGTACTCGGCTATGATATGACATATGCTGATGAAGAAACGGATCTGGAGTTTATCGATTATACACCGCAATGGTACGTTAAGTACGACGGTGCGTGGATGAAATTCAATGAAGGGGGGCTGTCCTGATGGATTGGAAATTAACGAAATCCCTTTTTATAGCTGCCTTCCTGCTGATGAATTTAGTCCTTATTTATATTTTGTATAATGAATCAAATGATGAAGTCAGAGAGCTCGCAGACACGACGAATGTGCTGTCTGAGACAAATATTGATACGAGTGCACTCGACGGATTTGAAAACGTCGAGATGAAAATTATACTCGGCGATCCGGCAGAGCTGGAGCATGAAGATGATATGTCGGAGAAAGATACGGCGCTGACTCTGCCTCTTGATGAGTCGGTGACATTCGCACCGGAAGGCTTAAAGACATACAAAGACAATTCAATTTACAGAGGCGAAGAATACCATTATGATAAAGTAATGAGCGAACCGGACACGATAGCATTTAACCAGTATTATGAAGGATATCCGATATTCAGCCACGAAGCAGCACGCCTGTACTTCAGTGAAGAATCAGCAAGCATGACTCAGGGCTACGTGGAAAATATCGAGGAAAGCGACTATTCTGTCGAACAGAACGTGCGTCATCCTAAAGTAATTGTGGAAGAACTTTATCTGCAGGAAAATATTACTGATAATGCAGTCATAGAAAGTGCAACGCTCGGCTACTATATCATACTGGAAGAAGACAATCAGGTTATGATGCGTCCGAAATGGCAATTTGAAATTACTGATGAGGATATTGAACGTATAATTTACGTCGATGCACTGAGTCAGACAGAAGATATTATTGAAAGAGAGTGAACGGAATGAAGATGAGCGTATTAGCAAGCGGCTCAACAGGCAACAGTACATTCATTGAAACAGAAAAAGGAAGTGTACTTGTAGACGTCGGGCTGTCATGTAAGAAAACTGATGAAACGCTCAATCAAATAGGTAAATCACTCCAGGACATAAATGCGATTTTCATTACACATGAACATATAGACCATATTAAAGGCTTAAAAGTGATTGCAAAGAAATACGATATACCTATTTATGCCAATGCGAAGACTTGGGATGCTATTGAGCGTAAAGATATCAATATTAAAACAGCACAGAAATTTCACTTCAACCCGCTTGAAGAAAAAGAAATAGCGGGCTTGAATGTCCAGTCATTTAACGTGTCGCATGATGCGATTGATCCGCAATTTTACACGTTCTCACAGAACAATAAGAAAATATCACTGATTACAGACACAGGCTATGTTTCTGACACAATGAAAGGCATAATTAAAGAAAGTGATGTCTTCCTGTTTGAATCAAATCACGATGTGGACATGCTCCGCATGGGCAGATATCCGTGGAATACTAAGCAGCGAATACTGTCAGACGTCGGTCACGTGTCAAATGAAGATGCTGCACACGCGATGAAGGACGTTATAACAAGCAATACAAAACGAATCTATTTAGGACACTTAAGTCTCGATAATAACATTAAAGAACTGGCGCGTATGAGTGTTGAACAGATACTGAATCAGTACGACATCGATACGTACAACGATATAATGATATGCGATACAGATAAGGCAGTGCCGACAGAAATTTATCAGCTTTAATAAGAAGACCAAATTGTGAGAAAAACTGCGCAATTTGGTCTATTTTTGTCCCTTTTAACAAGTTATCCACAGGTTTGGTGATAAGTTGTGTATAACTGGGATAAAAACGTGGATAAGTGTGTGGAATGTGGGAAAATACATAAAATATGCATGAATCAGTCTAAAAAAAGAGCGGAATCACGCAATTTAAGGTGGGAAAGTTATCAACAACCTGTGGATAACACGTGTATAACTAATAAAATTGCAGTAAATATACGAATTTGTCCACAGTTCTGTATAATTGAGGAAAAGACGTTAAAAGTGAAGGTGAAACAGATGAAACTGACAATGATTACAGTAGGAAAATTAAAAGAAAAATACTGGCTTGATGCAGTAAAAGAGTATCAGAAACGAATTAGTAAATATGCAAAAATCGAGCTGATAGAAGTAGCCGATGAGAAAGAACCGAATAATGCGGGTCCGAAAGATCTGGAGCAGATTAAAGATAAAGAAGCAGAGAAGATATTAGCAAAAATAAAAGACACGCAGCATGTCGTAACGCTGGAAATAAACGGCAAGCAGTATACAAGTGAAAAACTGGCACAGGAATATCAGCGCTGGATGAATATTGGGAAAAGCGATGTTGTATTTGTGATCGGCGGCAGCAACGGCATCGGTGATGCAGTGAAAAAACGCAGCAACCAGGAAATCAGCTTTGGCACCCTCACCTACCCGCACCAGATGATGAAAGTGATGATGCTGGAGCAGCTGTTCAGAGTGAATAAGATATTGAGAAATGAAGCTTATCACAAGTAGTGCGTGTTAAGACACAATACGCACATGTGGTAACCAGA
>NZ_AUEF01000028.1 GCF_000425845.1 Jeotgalicoccus psychrophilus DSM 19085 | reverse complement strand
AGAATCTCGTTTTCCATTTTTAACTGTTGAATGTCTTTGCGAAGTCTTCTGAGTTCGCGCTCTTCTTCAGATAAATTGTCAATATGATTAAATGAACCTGTGTTCTGATGATTTTTAACCCATTTATCTAAAGCTGAAGCCGTGAGATCATACTCCCGTACAATTTCAGATTTTGATTTACCATTTTCAAATAATCGGACCATCTGTAGTTTAAATTCAGGGGTAAATGTTCTTCTCGTTCTTGACATAAAAAAACGCCTACTTTCATTGATTTAACAATAACCTCCCTCATAGGAGTTGTCCAATCAAGTGTAGACGATTCACTTCTTTGTTTTTCTCACCAAGTGCAATAGCATCTAACCTTTCATTTTCTCCAAAAACTCTCTTATACCCATCAAACAAGTGTATATCGTACTCAGTAGAATGATTATTCTTTATTGCTTCAGTAATTGAAGACTTTCCTGTTCCATTTTTTCCATATACAAAATTTTTTTGTTTCAATCCTTCTAATTTCATTTCATGAAATCTATCTGAATAAAAGGATAAATCCAGTTCGTTAATCATGTTAAATTCCCCCCTCTAAAAGTATAGTTTACTATACATCTCTCAATATATTAATGTATTGCTCCAATCTGTTTGCGTTTTGCCAATAACGATCTGATGTGTCCTCCTCCGAACTGTATAATGGAACAAGACTATAAAGTAAATATAAAATGTCAATTTAAGGTAGACCCTAAATAGACATAATTATATTGCTGAATATACTGCATGTCATTTTTGACGATAAATTGCATATATTTTAAGTGTTATTTTGCATAACCAACTTTAAAGCCTAGCTGTCTTTGTGAAAAGATTAGCCGGGTTTCTTAACTATAGTACAAATTATCGCCTAAATCAGTGCAAAATAACATCGAAAGTGACAGTTGGAACATAAAAGGCTGTGTTCTACCTTTTTTCAAATGTGTTATAGTGCAAAATAGCGCTTAAAAACAGGCGTAAAATAGCGTCTTAAGTGACATCCTTTTACCGTATGCACTATTTTGTGTGTAAAACGGTCGTTTTTTAAACTTAATTTTACATGTAGTTTTTGTCATATTAAATACTCATTTTATGCACGGATTCTCGAAAATTATAATCTAGTCTAATACATAAAGGAATGACAAGTTCTTTATTAAAAGTAGAAAGAAGGGATTGTAAAGTATGAGAAAAAAGAACCTATTGATAAGCTTGTTTTCTCTAATGATGGTCATTGTTTTATCAGCTTGTACAAGCAATGACGGAGAAGCATCTGTAGAAGATACTAGCAATGAAAAGAATTCAAATGAAGAGATGAACATGAATGAGGACAATGAAGGTTCTATGGAAGAAAATATGAATGGCTCCTCCAGTGAAGGAGAAATGAATAATGGTTCCATGGGTAATGGTCATATGGATCATGATGATGTGGTAGGTCTAATTGATTCGACAGGAGAGAACGAACTGAGTATCCCCTCTGTACTCAAAAGCGACAGCAACAAAGGAACTGAGTATACAATACGCGCGCAAAAAGGAGAAACAGAAATATTTGATGGCGTTCAAACAAAAACATATGGCTATAATGACTCGTTTCTAGGTCCCATGCTTCAATTTGAAAAAGGAGATACTGTGAAAATAAACTTAATCAATGAACTCAATGAAAATACCACTTTTCACTGGCATGGATTGGAAGTGCCAGGGAATGACGATGGTGGTCCACACAATGTATTGGAGCCAGGCGAAGAGAGTACTATTGAATTTGAAGTGACACAGGAAGCTGCCACATTGTGGTTCCATCCCCACCCGGAAGGAAAAACCTCTGAACAAGTGTACAACGGACTTGCTGGGTTAATTTATATCGAGGACCAAAATTCAAAAAATCTCGAATTACCAAGTGAATATGGAGAAAATGACATCCCTCTCGTTTTCCAGGACAAAGTATTTAATGATGAAAAACAACTGAATTACAAAGCCGTAGCAAATGAAGATGGCACAGTCGGGGATACATCATTAATTAACGGCACATTGAATCCAAAATTAACTGTAGATAAAGAAAAAGTAAGGCTTCGACTTTTAAATGGATCAAATGCAAGAAATTACACCTTTAAACTAAATACAGGGGATTCTTTTGTACAAGTCGCAACGGACGGCGGGTTTTTAAATGAACCGGTCTCAATGGAAGAAATCACACTCACGCCTTCAGAGCGGGCCGAAATAATCATTGATTTTTCTAAAGTCGATGGTAATGAAAATATAGCGTTAATGAATGAAGATGGTGCCACGCTCTTACCTTTTGAAATCACAGATCAAACAGGTAAGAACATGGATATACCTGATGAAATGAATGACTTTTCAGTTACGGAAGAAGAAAAGAACCTGCCAGTGACAAAAGAAATTGAACTTTTCGGCATGATGGATCAGGTAACGATAAACGGAAAAAAATTTGATCCTGAAAGAATTGATTTTACGCAGGAACAAGGTGTTACAGAAGTATGGGAAATCTATAATAAACCTGACATGATGGGCGGCATGATTCATCCGTTCCACATCCATGGTGCTCAGTTTAAGATCCTTTCCAGGAATGGAGAAGCACCACCTGAGAACGAAAGAGGCTGGAAAGATAGTTTTTCCGTTGCCCCGGATGAGACTGTAAAAATTGCCATTCAGTTTAAAGATAAAGGCATATATATGTTCCACTGTCACATACTTGAACATGAGGACAATGGGATGATGGGACAGGTTAAAGTAGAGTAAGCTCCAAAGCTTCAATCTAATAACAAAAAAGGAACTATTTCTTGATTTTTTCTAGACGAATTACAATATTGAGTAAGTTGGAGAAGGACAATCATCATTAAAATTATGTGCAGTTTCTATGGAGTTTTACCATATCGGTTTATATGCGAAATGGATGGGAATTCAATTAGTGTAAGTGCATTCAATTCTATAGGAGGGATTTATAATGGCTCATGAACAACATCAACAACTGATTCAGACGTTACATGAATGTATGGAAGCCTGTAACCACTGTTACGATGCCTGTCTGAGGGAAGAAGACGTAAAAATGATGGCGGAGTGTATCCGATTGGATCGTGAATGTGCAGATATCTGTGCATTTTTAGAACAGGCTCTGACAAGAAATTCACCATTTTCTTCTGATCTGGCGGCAGTATGTGCCAAGGTCTGCGAAGCATGCGGCAACGAGTGTCAAAAACATGACCACGATCACTGCCAGAAATGTGCAGATGCGTGCTTCAAATGTGCAGAGGCTTGTAAAGAAATCGCCTAAGCACAACACTTAGAAAGAAGTGGTATGTCGGAACTTATTCTGGACATACCACTTCTTTTATTTCCGGTTAAGATTGTACCCAGCATTTTAACGAAAATATACATTAAGATGTATTTGTATTATTAATTAAGAGCGCCCTTGATTTTGACAATACTTATAAGAGACGCCTTAGTTTAGACAAGGTTATAAAAAACAGTTGAGTTCGCTTAGAACCATCGTTGCAAGGAGGAATAAACCGAATTCCCTTCAAAACAGTCATTAATGTATCTGTTAATTCATATAATAAAAAGAGCTTATCCATGCAGATTATCCATTTGAGATAGATAATCCAGTAAAGATAAGCTCTTTAATATCATCTGTTTTTATTCAACAGGTGACAATTCACTTTCTGTCACCCATTTATGATTTTCTACTTTTTCTCCAGTTGTTGTTGTGAAGTCAAGCATATATACAGTAGTGTCTTCAGCAGATTCTATCACAGCGGTTGCACCATCCATGCCTTTCATGTGATCCGCATCCAAGGTCACTTCAGTGCCGGGCTCCAGTGGTGCTTCTCCTGGACCTTCCAATTCTTCATGGATGACCCATTTATGATTCTCCACTGGGTCTCCACCAGTTGTAGGGTAATAAGTGACACTATAAGCAACAGTATCAAATGCGCCTGCAATTGTTGCTTCAGCGCCATACATACCTGGCATATGATCGGCTTTGATAATGGCTTGGCTACCCACTTCATAAGTTGGATCTTCTGCTTCCTCCAGACCGTCAGGGACTACACCAGTGCTGGACATCTGTTCAGCAAAAATGGATTGAATCGTTTCTTTCACTTCTAAAATACTGGTGCGTATATCATTAATTTCTGCTTCAGTCTCTTCAATGGATGCATCCTGGTTTTCCATTTTTTTGGTCACAGCATCCAAATGGTTGTCAGCGGCGTTTAAGCGATTCAGCAGAGATTCCAGCTTGTCCAGATACTCTTTATAGAGCTGTACTTCATCAACTGTTATAGGAGGGCCTTCGATAGATCCTTCGATTGCCTCCAGCTCAGATTGGATAGCGTCCGTTTTCTTCTCAACCTTATCCAGTCTCTTTTCAACCTTTGCTTCCCCCTGTGCTTGTCCATTGGCTTGGGGAGCTGCGTTGATGGAATCTGCCGAAACTTGTCCTGCTGAGAAACTGATTCCAGTAACGGTTGCGAGTGTGACGACTATTTTTGTAAATCTGTTATTCATTTTACATTCCTCACTGGTATTTTTTCTAAGAGATATTTACCTTAAATGATACAAGCAATCCAATGCCTTCTAATCATTTTAAATTTCTATTGATTCACCTTCCTGAAAAAGCATCACCTCCTTTTGTAACTGTGATACTCTTCCCTTTTAGAAGAACACGCATGGCTCGAGATTAAAAATGCTTTAATGCGCATGCCCTTCTTACCCATCATTACGGTGTTTAAGAAATACATACTCCCCTATGAAGATGATGATAATGAAAATGATGGAGACGACAACAATCAGCCAGTCATTCATCAGTTTGACCCACATAAAAGCTGCCAGTACAATTCCATCAAGTATGAATGCGGTCATGACAATGACTGGATTTGCATCCACCTTATCCCTCAGATGTTTAAATACACCCCATTGCACAATCATATCCATCACAAGATACAATATGGCCCCGACTGAGGCGATACGACTGAGGTCGAAAATGACGGCCAGTACCATCGCAAGTACAATTGTGTATACCAGCGTATGCTTTTGAATTCGTCCTGGCATGCCAAAGTGCTTATGTGGAATCAGCTTCATATCTGTCAGCATGGCAAGCATGCGTGACACCGCAAAGACACTGGCAATAATACCGGATACTGTTGCGATGATCGCAATGCCGACGGTAAACCATACAGCGTAGTTTCCAAATGCTGGCCTTGCGGCTTCTGCAAGCGAGTAGTCTCTGGCTGCAATGATTTCGTTTAACGGCAGATTGCTGGATACCGCCCATGCAACTAGCAGATACACAAAAAGACTGATGGAAATGGATGCGACAATCGCCCGGCCGATATTCTTATGGGGCTTAACGATTTCAGAGCCACTGTTAGTGATCGTCGTAAACCCTTTGAACGCTAGGATGGTGAGTGCCACAGCTGCAATCATGCTGGTAATAGTTGCGTCTTCCGTACTTCCACTGCCCTCTGCGGGTGTAATGGAAAAACCGGCGACCCATAACCCGCCCATCGCAAAGACGACAAGTCCAATTATTTTAAGCAGGGACACAATCGAAGTAAACGTCTGAATGAAACTGTTGCCAGAAATATTAACCAGGAATGCAAAGAGCAAAAGACCAACAGCGAGCACAGGCACCAGGTAGCTGGTTGCATCCATATTGAAAATCTGCAACGTATAGGTACCGAAAGTACGGGCCACGAGACTCTGGTTGATGACCATGGATACGGCCATCAGTATCGCTGCAGAAGCAGCGACGGTACCCTGACCATACGCTTTTGCCAAAAACATGCCGATACCCCCTGCTGAAGGATATTCATTGCTCATCTTGACATAGGAATACGCACTGAATCCAGTTACAATCCCTCCGACGACAAACATGATCGGGAACCACATGCCGGCAAGTGCGGCAACCTGACCCAGCAATGCAAATATTCCGGCACTGATCATAACCCCTGTCCCAAGACCGATCGCACCAGTCAGAGATAAGCTGTCTTTTTTATATTCGCTCATTAGTATCACCTCAGAAATAATAGTCTCTAAAACATATGCCCATGGTTTGTGCAGTTAGTGTGCAGTTTTTAAAATATTTCAAATTAATTTTAGCAATGTGCTCAAAATCTACATTTTTAAACAATCGATAATATGAGAAAGCTACTTTCTAATCCACTTGTAGCCCACGCCCCACACCGTGTGAAAGTAATCATCGATAGGAAAGCCGACTTCCCGAATTTTTTCCCGCATATTTCTAACATGGGAATCCACAGTACGTCCTTCCGTTTCAGAATGCATGCCCCACACTAAATCAATCAATTGATTTCTAGAAAATACCCTTCCTGGATTTTTCATGAGTAATCCAATGATTGCAAATTCTTTTGGTGTTAATTTTACAAGCTGTTTTTTATAGGATAGTTCAAATTGATCTTCGTCCCATAACAGTCTTTCGACTTCAATCCGGTTGACAGGTCTTGTTCTTCTTAGTAATGCATCCATTCTTGCAACCAATTCTTCTTCATTAAAAGGTTTTGTGATATAGTCATCTGCACCCAGCTTGAGTCCTTTTACAATATCTTCTTTCTGCTCACGTGCCGTCACCATGATAATGGGTATATCTGAGTATTGCCGTATTTCTCTGCATACTTCCCACCCATTCATTTCAGGCATCATGATATCCAGTAGAATAAGATCAAACTTCTCTTCTTTAACAAACTTAAGCCCTGCTTTTGCACCTACTGCTTTTCGACAAAAATAAGGGTAAGGTTTCAAGTATAATGTCAACAGTTCGAGCATTCTCTCTTCATCATCGATTAACA
>NZ_AUEF01000027.1 GCF_000425845.1 Jeotgalicoccus psychrophilus DSM 19085 | reverse complement strand
AAGCGAAAATTAATAGCTAATGCTACTACTTTCGCTTGCGCTCTTAGTATATTTCAAGGACTGTTACTCACAAAAAATTTTCTCGGATAAACAGTTCGTAATTCCTGTGTTAATCCCCATAAATATTTTTAAACATTTCATCAGAGGACAATTTAGTTTCTGTTGGCTCTTTTACTGGTTGATGATTCATTTTTTGATTTCTGAAATCATCATCAATAATTTCTACAGCCTTCTTATAAAAATAACTATCTTTGTAAAGTTCAGTCGGCACAGCATCTTGTTTCTTCAACAGCGTGGTCAATTGTTGCATTAAAATTCTTGCATGACGGTTCGTTGCTTTCATATCCTTTTCAAGCTGGGCCACTTTAGAATCTGTCAAAACTTCTTTCTGATCAATATATCTGCGTAATAAACTGCTCACCATTTCACTCACAGAACGAAACTCATCATCATCAACTAAAAAATCTTTCACATCATCATGTAATTCTTCAGACATATACACTGTAATTCGTTTCCCTTTATTCATCTTCTATTACCTCCACATTTAATGTTTCCATCAATAAATCTAGGACAGCCCCAAGATACTTTTTATTATTAATATATTCTCTTGTTTGTTCTTCCATCACTTCAGCAAGTAATTCAATTTTTCGATTCATTCGAGTTTCAATATCGTTAAACATATTATTCTCAATATCTTTGTTTAATAACTCAATAAAATAAGTGTTCATAGAAATATTCATCTTTTCTGCTCGATCCTTTGCCAAACTATAATCTTGTTCATCTAAACGTAAAGTAACCTTCTTCAACGCATTACATTCCTTTCATTAAAAAATAACATACAAAAAACATAAAACCCAAAAGGTATTTATTTGTATGTTATTATAACCTATTTTGTATTCATTTGTATGTTATTATCAAAAATATGTATGTTTTTAGTGTGTTTAGCGTATTTTTAATGAGGGCATAAGGTTCGGGTCGGCACTGCCGACCCCGTCTACGTTTGGGAGCGAAAGCGACCAGTAGTGACGGCACGAACCCCTTATGCTCTTTATAAATAGTACTTAGGTTTTACTCATTTTCGCTTTTTTTCTGCATTTCTGATTTTTACTTTTCATTTTTTTTGATCTTTACACTTTTATTTTCCAATTTTAATTATTAATCCCCCCATCGTTTTACTGTTTTCTATTTTAAATTCTAATTTTATATCTCATCATTACTTTATTTAGCTCATACAAGCTCACTGACTGCCTTCAAACATACATGACTCTTTAACTATCTATTAAAAAAATAAAAGACACAGGATAGTCCTATACCTTTTAAAATGAATTTAACTTATTTACTTTTTTTCTTACCGGATGAGACAAACATAAACACTGCATACATCACAACCATTAAAATAAGTGCAAAACTCATATTCAAATTCTCCTTGTTTTAATTTTCACTTCAAGCATAATATACTCCGAAACAAAACCTATCAAACTAGGCAATGATTTTGATTTTTAAATTTCCGATATTTCTTTCTAAAAAAGATTAAATATAACATCAGCTATGTAAGTTTCCAAAAATGCAGCTGCAATGATCATTGGCAATATCAACACCAAATAAATTATTATTATGCTCCAAACTTTCTTAACAAGAAAAACCTGATCTTTATCTTTCTTGAATACATTTTTAATTTTTGTTCTAATCACTCGATTTAACTCAAACAGAACTGCTGCAAATAAACAGAGAGCAAAAATTTCAGTGAAATAATGAGGGGAAGCAGACACAATCATCTCAATACCTTTTATAAAATCCAGATGCAAAACAATTCCAAACAGAATACCAGGGAGAAGAGCAGTTGATATTATATTTACAAGATATATAAACTGTATAGGAATTAAAGCCAATATAAACATTTGCAAAGGCACTATGAATCCATTATTCACAATATATGCCCATACTTTGTTAATCCCTGTGGATTCTTTCACTTGATCCGAGGACTTGTTTTCAAAGGACTCCATTACTCCTTTTATATCGGGATTAATCATGTAAGTTATTACTATCCCCAATATTGTCACTATTATTGCGATGACAAAGAAAACTATAGCCCGTTTAAAAACACTTTTATTTATTGCTTTATACATTTTCATCACCTTATTCATTAGATAAATCTCTAAAAAAATAGCTTGTTTATTGAAACCTATTGTATATTAATCTATCTCTTTTTCATCAATCAATTCACCATAAATAAAAAAGTTCCATTAAAGGAGACCCAGAAAGGAATTATAAAGTTCACACATGCATAACAGAGCGTATACAAAACCCTGCCTAGAGTTTTTGTCCTTGTGGGCTCGTATGGTTGTTATTTTATCTGTTTTAAATAACGACCGTTATTGTAACAGAATGGCACTTTATAAATATTGTTCTTTTGCACTGTTATATATGTTACATTACTTGTATCATAATCTGTGTATCAAAAGTTTAAAATCTTTTGAGTTATATAACATTTAGCAAGCCGCACAGAGCATTTTAAAATCATTTCTGCGAACAACTGTATAGTAAATGATTAATATTTCAAGAAAATAAGGTGATATATATGGCGAAAATTGGTTACGCAAGGGTTAGCACCCAGGATCAGAATCTAGATAGTCAGATTGATATGCTGAAAGATTACGGTTGTAATCGGATTTTTTCAGAGAAAGTCAGCGGACGTAAATATAAAAGAACAGAGTTGGATAAATGCTTAGATTATATGCGTGAGGGTGACACACTGGTCATTACAAAGCTTGACCGTCTTGGGCGGACAACAAAACAATTGATTGAGTTATCGCAGCATCTCGAAGATAATGAGATCGATTTAGAGATAGTTGATATGAATATCAATACCAATGATGCGATGGGGAAGATGTTCTTTACAATGATGTCAGCCTTTGCTGAATTGGAAGCAAACTTATTAAGTGAAAGAACAAAAAAAGGATTAGCGTCAGCTAGAGCTCGAGGTCGAACAGGTGGACGTCCTGGAATTAATGAGAACAAGAAAGACATGATTAAATCACTATATAATTCAAAGGAATATACAGGGGAAGAAATAGCAAAAATGGCTGGTGTTTCTCGAGGTACTGTTTATAGAGTTATTAAAGAGAAATAATAGAGGGTGGCATCTAATCTGCCACCCTCTATTATTTTATTATTTCTTCCTGATATTCCTCAAATAAAGGATTATATAAATCAGCCAATGTATGATGACCATATTTCTCTTTTCTATACCACTATATGGAAATGGTGATGAGTACGAATGTTAGAGTTTTGAGTGTTGGTATTTTCAGATAAATGTGCTAAAAATAAAAATTAATTAAGCGTACAAGATTTCGTCTTGTTAGTTTGCAACTTTTAAGGGTGATAAGATGGATTTTAAAAAAATTCCAAACTATAGGAAAAAGTCTCTATTAAATAATAATTATAAAAAATGGAAAGAAAATAAGTTTGAAACAGAGGGTTTTTTTCCTATTTTTATATCCTTTAAAGAAGAATTTTTATTAAAAAACCTTTCCGGTAATGCTCTTAAATTATATATATATTTAGGGTTGCGTAGTGGGAATAATACAGGAGAAACATGGATTAGTATTGAAACTATATGTAAGTACTTTGAGAAATCTCCTCGTACAATATCTTATTGGCTTAAAGAGTTGATAGATAAAGGTTTAATTTCACGTTTCCAATTGGAAAAAGACTCTTCTTCTCACACATTTTTACTTCCATATAGCACTTTTAATAAAGAGGAGAGATAAAGTGGCAAATTTGATAAATGAACTCAGTAAAAATAGATATGTCACTATAGGATATTTAACTAAAGAACATTGCACTATATTTAATAGCTTCGGTATCTTATCTCATACTTTAGAAGTGGGCCAGAAAATAATTATGTGGGATGACCGCATCGATCACGTAAAAGATAAACATGCCATCGAGTTTCATTTAGAGGCTGAGTATTATATAAATATAATGCCAAATATAATTGCCAATCCAACTTTCATAGGGATACATCCTAAAGGACACGGTATAGAGTATTTTGGATATATACAAAATACTCAGGAGAATGTTTTAGTCGCAATCAAAGCACAAAGCGATAAACATGGGAATCTTTGTTTTCGTTCGACTTATCCTGTTAAACAAGAGAGATTACAAGCTTTCATTCGTAGTAATAGGGTAGTACGATGTACTAATTCTCCATAAGCTATGTGTTTAACTTATTTATTTTTGTGTTATAATATATGTATATTAGAAATAATTATTTAATAAATTAATTATTAAGGACGGAACAGGCAGCCGTCACGCCTATTGTTAATAGGTCTTAAAGAGATGCAGATTGCCACCTGCTAATAATTAATTTAAAAAGAGCCCGAGAGGGCTCTTTTTATTTTCTCAAAATTAATGAAATCATTTCTCATTCTATGTCTATGGTCTAAGCAAGCATAAAGTTGTCCATGCCTAAATATTAAAATAGAAATACGGTGAAAGTTCACAGTTATGAGCTATCAAACCCTCTATACTAGCAGGTATTAGAGTAAAGGAATGAAAAGCTGAAGTATCACAAATCTGGAACAAGAAATATTCATTAGTATTTAAAAAATTGAATCTCTCTACTATTAAGATATTCATCAATAATCGCTCTAATTTTAATCATTTAAATGAAATTATATTACAAATTATTCAATTCGTTATTTAATTCACAATAACTATCCTTATCCTCTATATACCAATGTTTATAATTATGTTATACTCCTTTCCGAGAAATGTAATTTTCGGAAAGGAGATATTTAAATATTCTGTTTTCTTATGTAAAATAAAATATATATAAGAAATAAAATTTCGTTACTAACCTGTTGCTAATACTTAATAAGAGGCTGAATTTCTATATTAAATTAAAGTTGGTTGGAGCAGGTTCTATAAACCTATCCAGTGTTCCATACTCTGATAAATTGAATGCACTTGAATAAGCTACACTCTTCGCATAACTAAAGATATTATAAACCTTTTTACCACCTTGTTGTTCTCTTCTTAATGCACGAACTAAGCTGTTTAAAGCGTTCACGATTACCTCGATTAATTCAAACTGATCTAAAGCGTTTTGACCATAAGTAAACTCTGTGACTTCTTTCATCATCACTTTATACAAACGTAATAGCTGTTGTTCTGTAAAGAATGGTCTAAACTGCTCCCATAATTCTATAGGTAGTCCACTCGGCTTAATTTTAGCGTGTTTAATATTATGTTGGCGAACTTTATAACTTTCTTTATCGCTCAGATTATTGTTATTACTTGTAGTACTTAAAATATTAAAAGTATAGTAATTAATATTCATAGTACGTTTTTTCATAGAGACATAAACAAATGCTTGAGTCTGTTGACTTTCACGCTGTTTTAAATGGTGTTCTCGGTAGCTCAAAACCGATAGCTCATTTTGTTTAGCTACATACGCTTTATATGTCTTATTAAAGTATGCTAGTGATGGAACTATGTATATACAAGCCCCATATCCTTTGCTCACTGGACGAATAGAGTTTTCGATGACTAACGCACCTTTATTTACTAATCGTGTTATATAGCGCTTAACAGTTGAAACAGACCATTCTAGATTACTCGCTATAGTTTTATGTAATAGGGATACTACACCAATGGATCGGGCAGCACTCTTCTGACGGATAAAGTTTAATAAAGCGTACTCTTTTCCGTTGAGATACTTATTCATTTCGTTTGCTGCGATGTCCATATCCTTAGAGCTTTTGTAGCTACTCAAATCATACAGGTTAATTTCAGGATAGTTCTTAATAGTTATACTCATTACGTATACATTCCTTCCTCTTCAAAAAGAAAAAGAGCATTACCGAATTTCTATCGGCAACACTCGAATATATACACTTATCGTGATAAGGTTTAATTAAAATATCTTGAATTAATCGTCTTTATACGATAAACTTTAAATTATTCAAGAATATTCGAACCACCACGATAAGAGTTATCCAAAGGTTTGCCGTATGTGCGTACGGTTAAGCTGTCATAATAAGTGCGCTAACACTTATTATGATGCTGGATGACTCTTTTTTTTCGTTCATTTAAGTTAATTTCAATATTAACGCTTACATTATCGAATTGCAAACAGTAATTTATCCTTTCAAAGCTTTTAAAATCCTAGTGAAGAGCCCATCTTTTTTAGCAGGGCTCTCAGATTGTTCTAAGTTGGTTACGGGTGTGTAATCATCATTAGTTACGTACGTATTACCATCATTAGTAATTTCCTCTGAAGACTTGGTTTCATCGTCTTCATTGCCCTTTTCACTATCGAAACTAGTAAGGTTTATTTCATTCTCCGTTACGGGTGCGTAATGATCCTGAATTACGTTGTTGTTACGGTCTGAATTAGACTCTTTCACTTCTGATTTATCTAAAAATTCTTGTTGTTTTTCATCTAAAATAATTTCTTCATTTTCATCGTATTCGCTTATTGCATGTGTATTTTCTAACATCCCTGTTATTCTTTCATTCTCAGAATTAAGTTTCTCTAGCTTTTCATAAAGTTGTTTATTATTATTTTTTATAGTTTGTAAATCTTCATACATCAACTTCATGAGTTCATATAAAGCACCTATTTGACCATCACTAGGTAGGCTGTCTGCCTTATTAATATAGCCGTTGTTGACTGTACTATGTATGCTATCCATCTCTTGAACTACATTCACTGCACTATCTGCAATACTGTAGCCTTCTTTTTGAACAAGCTCTACCATTCTCATAATTGCAGCTACATTTTCCGGACTATATAAACGATGATTATTGTCATCACGTTTAATTTCATTGTAACCATGATCCTCTAACTCACGAATATATTTTCTTAAATTAAAATCTTTTAGACCTGTTTTCTCTACAATATATTTTGTTGAATAATAGTTCTTTGTCATACCTTTTCACTCCAGGATTTATAAGTTAGTATAAGAAGTTCATTTCGTAACTATTATACGTAACGGCACGTAATAATTACTAGGTTCGACACTAGTAATTATTATCCATTAAACTTTATTATAACAGTGTTTTCAGTAGTAACTATGCGTAACTTTATAATAGTTCGTAGTAATTACTATGCATTTATTATAATCAAATTTAGCATAGAGCTAGTCTATAGAAATGATATTAAACGATTATAGTGTATTTATCTTTTATGAGTATTATTATAATGATTAATAACTTATATACATTCCATAAGAATGTATATATAGTGTATATAAGTTATTGTAATTATATATTTTAACATTCATTAGACTGTGGTGAACATTGTTATGTGGAGATTAATTAAAAATTTGATACCTTTTCCTTTAATATTAATAATTATATTTTATGCAATTAACACTTATAATTATAATGATTGGGCGGTAGAAAAGACTTATTGTGCTTCATACAATTATAAAGAGCAAAAAAGGCCCATTAAGATTGCAATATTAGATTCAGGTATAAAACAGCTCGATATATTTAATGGAACTTCTTTTACCACATACAATGCTCTTGAAAACAGCAATGATGTTAACCCAGTGTATAATCACGGAACCCAAATCTTAAGTATTATTAATGGAGCTACCAGTAACTTCACACATATGGGTGTTCACGTCGATTTAGATGTGTTGGACATACAAATCTTAGACCATAATGGAATAGGAAATATTGAAAGTTTCACAAGAGGTCTAGAATACGCTTTAGAACAAAGTCCAGATATCATACATATGAGCTTTTCTACTACAGAAAATGATACAAAGATTGAAAAATTGATAAAGAAAGCAGGAGAAAATAATATACTTCTTGTAGCAGCATCAGGAAATAGTTTAGGTTTCGAATCAGGTTATCCAGCGAGATATAAGGAGGTAATCTCTATTTCAGCCATTGATGAAAATATGAATAGGTATGGATATTCATCAATAAACTACATTGACTATGTAGCTCCAGGTGTAAATGTACCTGTCATTAATTCATTAGGGGAATTAGAAAATGTTAGTGGTACTTCTTATAGTGCAGCGCATTTTACAAATTTATTGGCAATACTCAAAACAAAATTAACTACAAAGGAATTACTTGACTACTTAGATCATAATACGGAGAGACTGGGTAACCATAAGTATTTTGGCAACGGAATTGTCAGGTATGGGTGCTGAAATGAAAATATTATTAGGTAAGTTATTTTTATCATTATTAGTATTTATTGTTTTACTAACACACGGTGGTATTTTTAATACTGTTCATGCAATGAATCAAATTGAAAGCGTTGATAGCAGTGAAGCTGATGCCTTATTCACAGAAGAAAATATTGAAGTTAATGTTGGAGAAGAAGATGTAGTAATCGTTGAGACAGAGTACAACACTGAAGATATCGAATTGGAGACGACATTAAATTTTGATATAGAGAATGAAGATATTACTGCAGATGTATATATGGATGATGAGTACGGTAATACTGTAGATACAACCTTTGATATTGATTTAATAGAAGTCAATAATGAAGACCATATCATTGCACTATTTACTGATATTAATACAGGCGAGTCAATACTTTATGATTCTGTACAAGTAGAGGCTAGCATAGCACCTCTTATTGCAGCTATTGCTTCTCTTATTGCTAAATCTGGTATTAAACAAGCAATTAAAAAGCATGGTTTAAGCAAAGTTAAAAATGCTGTCAAAACTAATGGTACTGCTGCAACAAATGCAGCCAAAAAATTAGGTTATAATAAAACAAGCTACACATCACATGGTCAGACGGTATACAAAAATGAGAAAAGTAAAAATCCGAAGTATATTACGCGAGATATCGATAGTCATTCGGGTGGTGTATGGAAAGGTGCGAGTAGCGTTAAAAATTTGGGGGCAAAAAAAACAAGAAGTGGGACATATGATATTAATATGAAGAGGATAGGAAACTAAATGACTCAATTATTTACTAACTTGAATTTGAGTATAACTACAAGTGGAGGAACGCCATATTTCTTAGTATCAAAGGATAATAGGATTAGATTTGATATTGATTATGTAGATCATAATATTCTAAATAATATTTTTAGTTTATTGAGTATCTCAAGTACTTATTTAAATTTAATTTACTTGGATAATGTGGAGGAATTTGGTGAGAAATACAGGGAAGATACAAGTACTGTTAATGATTTTTTTCAAACTAATGAATGTGAAATTATATCAATAAAAGACGAAGAAGATAACAACAAAATATTGAATTTTCATCAAATAAAGAACTGTAAAGAAAATGATATATTAAATTATATTCTATATATATCGAATGGGGGGTATAGTAACTTACTATATTTTTATAATGATAGTATGATTATTAAAATTAGTTCAGATATACTGGATATTGTTCATGAGGATTCCAATATTATTACTTTAATGAAAGTACAGTTCAATAGTTTATATGATAAGTATTACGAATAACGTATCAAAATAGAGTAGAAAGGCGAGATTACTCAAAGTGATCTCGCCTTATTTCATAAAAGATTATAATTCTAACCAAAGGGGATGAAAAAAATCAAAAACGAAACAAACACGTTAATATTACATTTCATTTGGATGTCTTTCGCAGTTTCTATTACTTATCTTTGGTCTCAAACAGCAGTATTTGTATTTCCAATTTGGTTATTAATATTTCCAATTTTATTTTTTATTTTAATTGTTCGTTCAAATATAGAATCCACAGAAAACAAAGATAAAAAAGACCTAAAAAATTTATAAAATAACTGTATATATTCCGTTTATATTTATTCCAACTTCCTTTTTATGTGATCCAACAGCGAAACAAAAAAAGGCAATATAGCATATTTCTAACTGTCCTTTTTTTATTTAATCCTACTCATTTTTTGTTTGTAATCTACCGTGAATGAAAATTAAATATATTAATCCAAGACTAGTTAATAGCACATAAGTCACAGCATTAATACTTTCTGTAATAACAAAAAGCGTAAGAACAACAAACAATAAAACAACAACTAAAAATTTAATTGCAGAAAAAAATTTATAATAGCTTCCTCCTTTTTATTCTTTCTTTGTTCTTTTCTCTAACAGATATTTAATAAAACTCCCTACTCCTAATCCAATCGTCAAAACCAAAATAGTAATTAGGACATCACTTAATTCTCTATCGAAGATGAAATAAGTTAATACTGAAACAACTACCATTACAAAAAATAAAAATAGAAAATCTTTCATAACCTTCCCCCTTATATTTTATTCCAATTTCCTTTTCTGTGTGTGATGCGCTGCGTCCATTGAAAATCCTAGAGCTTTG
>NZ_AUEF01000026.1 GCF_000425845.1 Jeotgalicoccus psychrophilus DSM 19085 | reverse complement strand
CATGAGATTCGTTCATGCCAGTCCCAGCCTACTCGGATACGCATGAGATTCGTTCATGCCAGTCCCAACCAACTCGGATACACATGAAATCCACAATAGAAAATGCGCCCGGCTCATAAATGAGTCAGGCGCATTTTTATTTATATTTATATTTAATTATTCCGTTTCCGGAATTTCTATCTCTTCTACTTCGTTGAATGAATCGAATACTGCTTCACCGTCCAGTTTAAATGTTCCCTGTGTATCTGTACCGTCTGCTTCGAATTTTATTTCTTCAACCAGATTATCTTCTTTACTCACAGTAACCTGCACTGCCGAGTTCACGTTTTCGATATGCATTTCGCCGAAGTTAACCTGCACTAAGGATTCGATTGTCTTATATATTTCTGCATTATTACCTTCATAAGTATAAACAATCTCATCATCATTTTTTTCCGCTTCCATATGAGGCTGCATTTCTGCAAAAGATGCGACTGCATTGTCATAGGTCACACTGTACAGTAAATTAACATCGATCGAATCACTGATATCGATCCATTCCGAGTTGTTATTATAATATGTTTTACCGTCTTTTGAAATCGTCCGGTCTTCACCGAATGCACGAAGCAGCAATTGCGGCGGCTCACTGTTGATATACAGCACTTCCGCATTTAAATCACGGGGTTTTGTATCGTCCAATGCTGCTGACATATTCAACTCTGCTTTGTAACTATCTATATTTTCTGCCTTATCGACAATATCTGTTAACGCATCATCTTCGATTGTCTGTTCGTCTACATCTTCTATATCAGCCGGTTCGGCTGCCGCAGTATTTTCTTCTGCCGGTTCTCTTTTATCTTTTTCAGTTCCGGATTCTTCATCGGTTGCAGCAACACTTGTATCTTCAGAGACAACTTCGCCGCCTCTCTCAAAGTCAGTATTCTGACATGCTGCCAAAACACCTGTTACTGCCAACAATAAGCCAAAGTTTTTTAAATATCGCATGACTCATTCCCCTTACACTAAAATCTTTCTAAATAGTAACATGGAGTTATCTTTATATCTAATAATAAGCTAATCATCTGTCAGCTTGATTTTCTGTTTCTGACGGCGCGGACGCGCTGCTTTAAAGCGCAGCAGCGTGTAGAAAATCAGCCCTGACCAAATGAATCCATATGCGATTTTATGTGTCGTTGTAAATGATTCTCCGTAGAGAAATATACCGATAAAGAGCATCAGTGTCGGTCCAATATACTGCAGCAGTCCTGTCAGTGACAATGGAATCCGGACCGCACCAAGAGCAAACAGCAGAAGCGGAATTGCCGTCACGACACCTGTTCCCATCGTAAACGCCGTATCTCTGTTCAGTCCGAAATCAAGCGTATTCACACCTGTGGCATTTAAATACAGAATATACAGAAGCGCTGCCGGTGCGAGCACTGCGGTTTCTACTGCGAGTGCATATGTTGCATCAATATTTATAGTTTTTTTAATCAGCCCGTAGACGCCAAAAGTCACTGCCAGTGTAAGTGCCAGCCATGGAATGTGCCCGACTCCGAGCGACATGTAGATTACTCCGAGCGACACGATAAAAATCGCCAGCCATTCTCCTTTTGAAAATCGTTCTTTAAGAATAAAATATGCGAGCAGTATGCTGATAAACGGATTGATATAATAGCCGAGGCTTGCTTCCAGTATATGCCCCGCGTTAACCGCAAATATGTAAGTCAGCCAGTTTACAGATATAATAATCGATGCTGCGAGCAAGCTGAGCGCTTTTTTCTTATTGCTGAAAATAAACGTTAAATTCGTTTTTAAATATTGCCATCTGCCTGTGACCATTATGTACAGCACCATAAATATAAAGGACCAGAATATCCGGTGCGCTATAATTTCGAATGGTGATATCGATTCGATTTGCCGCCAGTATATCGGGAGCACTCCCCAGATTATGTATGCACCTGAAACGAACAGTATACCTTTTTGTTTTCCGGACATTAACTCACCCACAATTCTTTGATGTATAAATTAATTTTAACTCTGAAACTGAATTATGCAAATATTTAAACCATAAAAAACCGCCGGGTATTAAGCCGGCGGTTTAGTTTTAATCCTTTACTGCAGATCAATATTCTCATTATTATATGCTGGTGCTGTTTCTTCAAATCTCATATCCGCTTTACGGTCCAGAGACTCTCTGCCGGCAAAATAATAAGCCACAATCGATCCGACAATCAGATAAGAAATGTAAATGCTGACAGCAACCGCAATTAATGTTCCAATAATAGTAATTACTGAAATCATTGCCGGAGAATCCATTAAGAATACAGATGCAAGTACAATCGCAATCATGACTGCAAACATCACCGCAGTCATCAGAATGTACATAAGCAGATTGCTGAAGAACAATTTGACCATGCTCGCATCCGAGCTGAATGAAACATTCCATGCCACTTTCAGTTTATCCACAGTCGGAATTTTCGGTTCATCGATATACACCATAAATACGACTGCAAAGTAAATATACAGAATGATATATGGAATATACGCGACGATCATAACGATAAACATCAGGACCACTGCCAAAATAATCAGTGCAATTGCCCCGCCTGTCATTGCTGCATTTGGATCCTCCATCATTACGCCGAGAGGCAGCAGCGGAATAAACACAATTGTCATTAAAATATTTACGATAAACCCAATAATCATTGATAATACAAAATATAGTACCAATACGAGCAGTGCGATTTTAATCAGTTTGGAATAGTTGCCGTTTTTAAAAACTTTATAAGCTTCGCCAAATGTAAACTCTTTACCTTTATATGCACTCGCAAAGTAACGCAGAATGCCGACAAATATCGGATAAATTACAAAAAGCATAAGTAGAATAAAGACAATCATTATTACAAGCATCCATATCGCCATTGTTATGCCAACTGTTTCTCCGCTGACATCTGTCATCGTTAATAATAAAGGAAGCAGCATTGCCCCGAAAATAACTGCCATAGGCAGGAAGACACATAAAATAAACTGCAGTATCGTAAATCCAATTACTTTGCCGTGCTGTCCGGCGCCGTTTTTTCTGTACAGGGAAATATACTCAAACATACTTTAGACACGCTCCTTTTTTAATCTTTACCCTATTCTAATTATACACATACATATTTAAGAAAAAAATACACTGAAATTTCTTTTGCGTTAATTAGTTGAGCATGTTAAACTACTTTTGCTTATTAAAATATTTAATGGAAGGACTGATAAAAAAGTGACATTACAGCGCCAGACAATTGAAGATCTCACCGTTGTTTTCGGTTACGGTTATGCACATATTTTCTCAGAAGTCACAGAATCAGTAAGAAAAATGCATATTTCAAAAGAGCAGATGGCTATTATTGAGTACTTGTATCTTCATAATGAAGCAACTCCAACAGAGCTCTCCACTGAACTTAATGTACATAAAAGCTCCATTGCACACGCACTCAGAAAGCTCGCTCTGAAAAAACTGATCTCGACAGAGAAAAATAAGCTGACCAACGACAAACGCTCAAAGCTTATTTCACTGACTCCTGCAGCTGCCGAGCTACTCGATGAGTTTATCGGTAATATACAGAATATTATCGGCGAACACATTAAAGATATTTCAGCAGAAGATACAAAGACGCTGAGAGAAGCAGCACGGACAATTATTAAGATTATAAATTTAGATGGAGGATTATATAATGAAACACGTGCTTAAATTTAAATGGCCGATTACAGTACTGATGCTTATCGCTGCAGTCGTATCATTTATTATCTCACCCAATTTAACTCAGCTGGCAACTGAAAAAGGTGATGTACAGCTGCCGGATAATATGCCGAGTGAAGAGGCCCGCAAATACCTGGAAGAAAATAATCAGGATCTTGAAATGATGTCGATTGTGCTGGAGTTTGACGATGCACCATCAGAACATCAGGAGGAAATTGAAACTTATATAGAAGAACTTGGAACTTTGGATTATACGGATAACGTGATTAATCCATTTACTTTCAATGCAGATTTGCAGGAAAACTTTATCAATGAAGATTCCGGAGTTATTATGATTCCGCTGGAATATACAGGCGAAGCACCTGAAATTCTTAATAACGCTGAAGAAATAGAGAGTCTGAATAATACAGATGCAGAAATCTCAGCGACATCCAATGAGATGATTCAGCGCACGCTTGAAGAAGATGCGATGAACGGCGTGCGTACGACCGAAATATTTACTATTGCGATTATCGTTATCGTCCTGCTCGTAATGTTCCGTTCAGTCGTCACACCATTCGTTCCGCTGATTGCAGTCGGCATTGCCTACCTGCTCGGACAATCATTCGTCGGCTGGTTTGTAGAATGGTTCGGCTTCCCTGTCTCCCCGCAGACACAAAGTTTCTTAATCGTAATATTATTCGGTATCGGAACCGATTATGTCATATTACTTTTAAACAGATTTAAAGAAGAACTCGAGCATCACGATAAAAACCAGGCTGTTATCAATACATTCAGAACAGCCGGAAAAACGGTATTTATCAGCGGTATCTCAGGTGCAATTCTTTTCGGAGTACTCTACTTTGCAAACTTTGAAATTTACCGTTCGGCAGTCGGCGTGGCAATTGGTATTCTTGCATTGCTCTTGTCACTGTTTACAGTCTTACCGACACTGATGGCTGTACTCGGAAAATATATTTTCTGGCCTAGCAAACAGACATCCGGTTCAGGAGAAAGCAAAATCTGGACGCCGCTTGGTATGCTGTCACTTAAATATCCAACTCGTGTTATTTTCTCAGTCGTTGCGGTACTTATCGCATTAATTTACTTCTACGATGATGAAGTGCACTACGATTCTTTAGCAGAACTCGATGATTCATACTCTGCAGTTCATGCAGTGAATGTTATCAGTGACAGTTTTGACGCGGGGTCGACTTTCCCTGTGGAAGTTATCTTCACTAACGGTGACGACCTGGTTACAGAAGATGGCTTAACACGTCTCGAGTCCGTCGCTAATGCAGTATCTCAGCTGGACGGCGTCACAGAAGTACAGACCTTAACACGCCCGGTCGGCGATAAGATGGATGAGTTAACTGTCTCTTATCAGCTCGGCGAAGCAAATGCAGGACTTGCTGAAATTCAGGACGGCCTGACTGAAATGTCGACTGCTTTGTCTGATATTAACGAGCAGCTTTCAAGTTCTGAGACACAAGCTGGTGATTTAACAGAGCTTGAGACTGGCGTGAACCAGATTTCTGACGGTATCGACGGCGTGAACCAGTACCTGGCAGCAACAGGCGACACTGCGGGCGCAGCACAGCAGCTGCAGCAATTGTCTCAGGGTGCTGACCAGCTGTCACAAGGCGTCTCACAGGCTAATACAGAAATACAGACAATGACCGAAGAAGCTGCCGGACAAATGGAAGAACTTGCAGCAGGTCTCGGTGAAATTTCAGCAGGTATTGAAGATATTAATGACGGTTTAACAGAAGTCAGTGATTTAATGACTTCCTTTGAAGAGAACGAAGCTGTAGATGCGACAGGTATTAACGTACCTGCTGCAATACTTGAAAAAGAAGAATTTGAAGCGGCAATCGATCAGTATTCATTCGCTGACGGCGAGGCTGTGAAGATGAACGTCGTACTTGCAGTGGATCCATACAGCAACGAAGCACTTGGTGTGCTCGACGAGGTTGAAGAAACTGTTAACGGCGAACTTTCACGACTTGACCGCCCTGATACAGAAGCGTACTTCTCAGGTGTCACAAGCATGAACAGAGACCTTGATTCAGTAACAAGCGACGATTACACAAACGTTGTTATACTGTTTATCGTGACACTGTTCATTATCTTAACTGTATTGTTCAGATCACTTGTACTGCCTGTATTAATGATCGGTTCGATTTTCATTACGTACTTTGCATCGATGACAATATCGCAATGGATACTGTCGATGTTCGGTATCGATCAGTTAAACTGGGCTGTTCCATTCTTCAGTTTAATTATCTTTGTCGCACTCGGTATTGATTACTCGATATTTATTATCGACCGCTTCAGAGAAGAAGTGAGATACCGTACGGTCCGCGATGCGATTGAAACATCAATCCGCCGCATGGGAACTGTTGTTATTACAGCGGTCATTATCTTAACTGGTACATTCGCTGCATTGTATCCGTCAGGTATAGCGATACTGGTTCAGGTCACAAGCGTTATTATATTCGCGCTCCTGTTCTATGCATTTATCGTACTGCCGCTCTTAGTACCGGCAATGATCGTCACACTGAAACGCGGCAGCTGGTGGCCCCTCAGAATGCCGGGCGGCAAAGCTCGCGAAGACCGTTTTGACGACAGATAAACAGTTTGAAAATGTACGAAAACGGGTATAAATAACTAGACGAATTTAAACAGAAAGTGAGGCTGACATATGCCAGGAGCAAAAAATTCCGGAATCGCAGCTGTACTCAGCTTTTTCATTACAGGTCTCGGACAAATTTATAACGGGCAGATATTTAAAGGTATCCTGCTCATTATCATACAAGTCATTAACGGTTTGCTGATGTATCTTTTAATCGGTTTTATCACGTTCCCGATTGTGTGGTTATACGGTGTCATAAACGCCTACCGCCATGCGGAACGCGTAAACCGCAGATTATATAATTCACGGCAATAAGTAATACAGGGGCTGGATATCCAGCCCCTATTTATTTTGTCTAAGGTAAGATAATGCTATACTGGAAATAACTTATAAAGGATGTGAAAATATGGGCTGGGAATTCATTGCACTATTTTTCGGAGCTGCTGCCCTCGGGATATTTATCCTGTTTGCAATATTTATTATCGGTTTACTGAAATGGCTCCTGCAGGGATACTTCTTATTCAGAGTCGCGGAGATAAAATCATACCACTTGCCATGGCTTAGTTTCATACCGTTCGGAACATTTTACATCGGCGGACAAGGCTACGACGGAAATATTTTAAAGAAGGGTTCATTTGACCCTAAACATATCGGACTTGCATTTGCGATTACAGGACTCGTGCTCTACTTAATGGGGCTGTCAATCGGCGACCTCGTTATTACGTATTTACTGATGGAATCCATAGCATTTATCGGAATCTTTACAGCATATGTAAAACAGCCGGTAATCGGCGTGCTGCTTGCACTCTTAAACATTGTTACTGCTGGTATTGCTGCAATAGTTATACTCTTCCTCTACAGCCGTAAATTAAAAGAAGAATTTAACGGGAAATATGAAGAAGACGATTTAGCAGACGCTGCAGGATACGGCAGCACTGGTGCAGACAGTCACACTGACTCGCGCCCTTCACATCCAAACGACCCGAATTTAAATAGAGACATTTAAATTATATTCAGCCGGACTCATAAAGAGTCCGGTTTTTTTGCGTTTTACCAGGTGGAGATGCTGCCCTCATTGTCACGGCAGCGGGCTTCTTCCGATAAACAAAAAAGTCGAAATCCATCATCCGGATTTCGACTTTTTTATTTCAGTATTAAATTTCATTAGTTAATTGGTGCGCCGCCTGTAACACCGTAGACTTGTCCAGTTGTATAGCTGGCTTCATCGCTTGCAAGGTGTACATAAGTTCCGGCTAGTTCAACCGGCTGACCGGCACGGCCAACGAATGAATCCTGACCGAATTCAGGCAGAGCTTCCTGCAGCTGGCCGCCTGAAATTTGAATCGGCGTCCAGATTGGACCTGGTGCAACACCGTTTAAACGGATGCCTTTATCCATAAAGTGCTGCGCCTGTGATTTAATTAAGTTTGTTTGTGCAGCTTTAGTCATTGCATAGTCAGCGATATGAGCTGACGGCGAGAATGACTGAATTGAAGTGGTAATAATAATGCTTGAACCTTCAGACATTACTTTCTCAGCTTCCTGCATTTGCATTACCGGTGCGACGACATTAATTTTATAAGTCGTTTCCAGATGCTCTGCAGTATAATCGGAGAACTCCTCAACTGCCTGCTGCATAGAAGCGTTTAACACGAGCGTATCCAGTCCGCCGAGTGATTCATTAGCATCGTGAATAAGCTGTCTTGCGAATTTTTCATCGCGTAAATCTCCCGGGAATAAATAAGCTTTTTGTCCCGCGTCTTCAATGACTTTCTTCACTTCTTCAGCGTCTTTTTGTTCTTCTTCCATATAATTAATTGCAACGTCTGCGCCTTCTTTAGCGTATGCAATCGCTGCTGCACGGCCGATACCTGAGTCTCCGCCTGTAACTAATGCTTTTCTGCCGGATAAACGGCCGTTGCCTTTATAAGTTTCTTCTCCGCAATCGGGAATTTGCTCCATCTCTTTTTGAACGCCAGGATACGGCTGTTTCTGTTTGTCAAAATCTCCAGTGTAAAATTCATTTCTAGGATCTTTAGGTGAAGTCATTAATAATATCCTCCTTCAAGAATTGAATACTATAATAATTCCACGTTACGGAAGATTTAAACATAATTTTTATTCAGCAGGCACGTTTAAAATTGCTTGATACAGTACATCAGCACCAGTTTCCATACGGTCACGGTTGAACGTCATGTCAGGATGATGCAGTCCCGGAGTTAAATCACATCCGAGCCCGAGCATTGCACCTTTTAATTCAGGATACTGCACCGTGTAGTTATGAAAATCGTCTCCCCCGCTCGTCACAAGAGGATCCAGTAAATATTCTTCTCCGACAGTGTCGATAATCGCAGAGCGGAAAACTTCAATCGCTTCATCGTTGCTCTCGCTCGACACCATGCTCGACACTTCCAAGTCTTCTATCTTCACATCATAAAATTCTTCAATATATTCTAAAATATTATGAACACGTGATTTTAATTCTTTCATCGCTTCATTTGTCTGGGCACGCACATCGATACCGCATTCCGCAGAGCCCGGAATAATGTTCAGCGATTTTGAACCAGCCATGAACTTGGTCATTTTTGCACTGGATGGTACCATCGGATTGATATGAATTTTCGACAGCATATTCACAATATCCGTACCGACTTCAATCGAATTGTGGTTTAAATGAGGACGTGCGCCGTGTGCATCATTGCCGACGATTTTAAATTCAAATGAACCGGCGGAACCATGTTCAATGCTAGGCGATAAATACCCGTCACCCGCTTCTTCGATTGGGCGTAAATGAATGCCAAACATATAATCAAGCGGTTCGATTACACCTTCTTTAAGCACATCAAGCGCCCCTGTTCCAACTTCTTCAGCAGGCTGGAAAACAAAACGCACCCCGCGTGTTTTTAAAGCCTCGTGGTCTTTTATCTTCAGCATTGCACCGATAACCATCGCAATGTGCGAATCGTGGCCGCATGAATGATTCGCCTGCAGCTTGCCATCCACTTCCTGATACAGCGCATCAATATCTGCACGAATGCCGATTAACGGATAATCTCCGCTCCAATTTCCGACATCGCAATAGAGGCCGGTAATATTTTTAAACTTAACAGGTTCAAATCCTTCTTTCTGCAGAAAATTATATATGTAATCCGTCGTTTTATACTCCTCATTGCTCAGTTCAGCATTGGTATGTACGTGATTGAATATTTCAGTTATTTTAGTATTTATCATGAAATCCCTCTTTCAGCTAATTAAGCATTAATATTATTGTAATATATCACAAAATAAGTTGTAAGAAAATTTAAATTAATTTGTATATAATATATCTTATGTATAATATATTTATACGTCTATAAAGAATACATCATTTTACGGAGGCTATAACATGAAAATAAAAGAAATTAAGCTCCATCAACTCTTAATGACGATGAAAAATCCGTTCACAACATCATTCGGAACTCAGCAGAAGCGTTTTGTTACAATCGTAGAAGCAATAGATGAAGATGGTACCAGCGGTTTTGGTGAATGTGTATCCGGTGAAGACCCGCTCTACTCCGAAGAATTCATGGATGCTACACTCATCGCGTTGAAAAAGTATTTCGGTCCGCTCGTAGTTAATAAAGAAATCTCACATCCTGACGAAGTTTGGGAAATCTACAAGCCATTCAAACGCAACAATATGGCGAAAGCTTCTATTGAAGGCGCTGTCTGGGATTTATATGCTAAGAAAAAAGGTATTTCTTTAGCCGAAGCAATAGGCGGTGCTAAAAAAGAGGTTGATGTCGGTGTCTCACTCGGTCTTGAAGATACTGATGAACTGCTTCTTGAACGTATAGGCGAAAAAGTTGAAGAAGGCTACAAACGCATTAAAGTTAAAATCAAACCTGGCCGCGACGTTGAAATGGTTCGTAAAATCCGCGAAGTTTACCCTGATATTCCATTAATGGTTGATGCAAACTCAGCGTATACTCTTGATGATATCGATACGCTTAAAGCCTTGGACGAATTTAATCTGATGATGATTGAACAGCCGTTAATGGCAGGTGACGTTATCGATCACGCGAAACTGCAAAAACAAATTAAAACACCTGTCTGTCTCGACGAAAGCATCGACTCATATGAATCAGCCGCTGCAGCAATCGAACTCGGCAGCTGTGAAATCATCAACGTTAAAGTCGGACGCGTCGGCGGGATTACCCAGTCGATAAAAATCCATGACCTTGCTAAAAAGCACAACATTCCGTTGTGGTGCGGCGGCATGCTGGAAGCCGGTGTTGGACGCCTGCACAACGTGGCGATTACAGCATTAAGCGAATTTGTACTTCCAGGCGACACAGCATCATCTTCAAGATACTGGTTTGAAGATATCATCACACCTGAAGTCGTTGCAGAAAAAGGTGTCGTTAAAGTCAGCGACAAACCCGGAATCGGTGCAGAAGTAGACTTCGGTAAGATGGAACAGTATTTAGTTAAAGTCGACTCGATTACAGCCGACGATGAACTCGATATGATTATGCATAATTAAAAAATAACCACTTTTCAAGTATTGAACTTGGAAAGTGGTTTTTTTGTTGGAATATTTGTCTTTACTCGGGAATGACAGCTGCTCATTGCGGAGCAAACGCTCTTTCTCGGGAATGACACCCGCTCATTGCGGAGCAAGCGCTCTTTCTCGGGAATGACA
>NZ_AUEF01000025.1 GCF_000425845.1 Jeotgalicoccus psychrophilus DSM 19085 | reverse complement strand
TTTCCGCCACTATCCCTTTCGAGCCTGTTTTGTTTCCGGTAGTATCCCTTTCGAGCCCCTTTTATTAAGTGTAAAAACGGCTGTAAACGTTGGTGTGTATAGCTTACAGCGTTTTAATTGTAATTCTCGTCCCTCTCTTTCTCTCCACTAATCGGTTTCAAGTACAGAATGACCGTTATTAAGCGTTGTCTATTTCTGTCTGCACTTTAGACATTTGCGGACAGAATTTCGTTTTTAACTGCGTAGGTATGCGGTTTTTTGGACGTTCCTTATAGATATATATATAGGGCGTTTATTTAGATAGTCGAATGAGTTGCTCTTAAACTCATTCAGCAGCTCTGCTGCTTCATTCGTGCATTCATTCGCTTACGCTCATAAATGCGCCATTCTTCACTACGTTAAAATACTCCAATATATAGACCACCCAAGATATATAGATATAACGGATAATGGCGGACTACTACGTATATATACGCTATATAGACTAATGGCGGTTTATATTGGTATAGATCGTTAGTAATGAATGGCGCAGGAGCGCAGCGACTGCAAAGGTTTTGACCTTAATACCGCTATACTCCGTACACCTACGCCCCCAACCCCCGTACTTTAGTATCACGGTTAAAACTCGTTTTCGGACATGAACAGACGTTTATATATGTGGTGTACGGTTTCTATCCGTGACATATTTCGTATAAAAGGCATAAAAATAGCGCTCACTATTGAAAGTGAACGCTGCTAATTCGGTATTCTATCCGGCTTTATAAGTTATTATGATATTTCCGTCACAGTCTGACACGGTAGTATATCCATTCTCGTCAATCCGGTATTTAACGTCTTTGGTACTATTAATTTTCGTTATGCTGTCGTTTAATTCGACGGCTGTTTTATGCGGCTCTGCTATTTCTGCAACACGTTGAAATTTTACTATACTTTCATCTCTTTCCTGTTGGCTGTCTGCCAAGCGAAAACCATTTCGCCCTTTTATATCTACGAATTTTATTAACGCACCGTTGAAAAAATTATCTCCATATTCAGCTGATAAATGTGATAAATCTACCTCGCTAATTTCGTCCAAATTCTCGTAAGGTACGCTGCTCATACATGAAGTAATTCGTTCTATCAATAAATTTAAATCTTGTGTCATATGTAAAAACGCCTCCATTCTCGTAATAAGTTAAGTATATCGAACATAAAAAAGAACGCCATAAAAGGCGCTCCAGGTGTCGAAATTACTTCTGTTTGTATACGTTAATTGTCATATCTTTACCAACGTTTAGACCATCAATGTAAAATGTTTGAGAACCCTCATCATCGTTGACTTTCGCAATGTGACCGATCTTATTGGCGCTGTCTAATTCAATCAGCGTATTTCTTAAAATATCGAGATATTGAATTAAATCAGAAAAATCTGCGCTTTCGGTTTCTTTGGCCGGAAAGTAACTGTAATGAATCGAATTATCATCGGTAAGCTGCACTTTAAACGGAAAATTAATGTCTGAATTGACCGCCATTATTTCTTTAATTAGTGCCGCATGGCTGCCTTTATTGGCGTACTCTAATGTGAAAATATCATCTTTATATTCCTGCTCTGCGTTGTGCTGTTCAATCGTTTCTTGTAAGTTCATGTGTTTATCCCCTTTAGAATAGTATTCTTCTATACCTATACATTACGTTAAATATAGCAAATAAACATAGTGTAAACATTATTAATTTATGCGCTGTTGGATTGGCTGCGATTACTTCATAAGACAAGGTGTAAGCCACGACTAAAGACGTAAGTATTAACATATGTGCGCCCTCCTTTATAAGTATTATGAATTGGCGTTGAGTAACCCTTAATTACAATATAACGTATAAGCGTAATTACGTCAACGAATAATTTATTATACCGATAAACTAATAGCCGTACATATGCTATAATTCGGATAACACACGAAAAGAGGACGATTAAATGACGACTAAAATATTTCTAACGATAAAAGAAGTAATGGAAAAAGAACGGATCACACAAAAATTATTAATTGAGCGTACAGGTGTCCGCCCTGCCACGTTAAGCAAGTACGTTAATAACTATGTCAGCCGCATAGATTTTGAAGTGATGGCGACTATATTAGATGGAATTAATGCGATAACAGAAAAGGACTACACTATACACGACTTAGTTAAGAGTGAGCGTAAAGACTAGAATATTTAAGCTCACAGCCGCACGGTACAGGGCGCAGCAGACCGCCATACTATTACGGGTAGGTTTATACCTTTTGGCGTAGTCAATCGCTGTGCTTGCGTATGGTAGGCTATAAACGGTAAATAAATCGAATGGGGCACGGTACCCGGTTTAAAAACTTGTGAGAAACGAAAGCACCACAATTTGACCGCCATACGTGCGATTTAAGAGGCGTTTAGACACGACTGTATACGTTTGGTATCAATGAGCCTTGCGGCTCTGTATGGCGCTGTATGAGCCGTTTAAAGCGATTGTATGTATAACGTACATATATCCGTAGATGTAGGAATATATACAAGTGTAATAAGGCGTATACAATGTACGACATACTTAGAGGGCTATGTAAGCAGGTTAAACAACTGATATGAAGGCGTTTATAATATAGATGTGTACAGCGTACGTATATCCGTAAATATAGAGATATGTATACGTATTATATGACGTGTACAATGTACGCTATAAGATAGTTGGAATGTATACGATATATACACGCCAATAAAGGAGGATGAAACGATTGAAATACATATATACGAAAGACTTATTGAAAGAGATAAATGCTAAAGGGATCGACATTAAAGATCATACGCTGCGCCGCTATATCCGTGAGATTGAAAACGTAGGATACACCGACATCAATAAAGATGAGCAGGGCGCTAGAATATTCGATATATATGATAAAGCTGTAATATTGGCGCTAGTAAATAAGATCCAACTTGAAAAGACAGCCGTTAAGACTGCCGTAAACGAAGTCATGGGCGAATTGGACGACATACGGAAAACAGTAGATAAACCGATTAATGTACCCGATAATATTGAGAATAGCAGCGAAATAGCCGACATGTTACGTGTAGTTATCGAACAGAATGAGCGTTTATATAGTAGAATCGAAGAATTAGAAAAGAAAATTGACGATCAGCAGGCGCTTAATTCCGCCGAAGAAGTTAAAGAGATTGCCGCAGACATTGGCGAACATGAAGATGTACAAACAGCAGACAATGACGAACATACAGACGTGTACCCGGACGTACACCAAGACGAGGGAAGTACCGACACGACAACGAAAGAGGGCGTACATGAAAGTGTACAGACGGATATACAAGACGATGTACATACCGCAGATACGCCGGCAGAACAAAAGAAAAAGCCTAGCTTAATCGCTAGACTATTCGGCAGAAAATAAAGATTATATAGTTAATTTACCGATTGCATTTCGGTAATGTAAGCGTTAAGATTGATTTAACTTAAATGAATCGAAAATAAAAAGGATATTCAGGCGCTATAGTTGTGTTGGACGCACACTATAACCGTCAACCGTGAACTCACCACGGCAACACTTCCGAATATCCTTGTTATATATTAGATTATACCCATATAGTAACCGATATTCTCGGCATATTCAAGGTATAAAACTATTGTAACAGGGATAAATATATACATTTCGTATATTCAAGGTGTAGCCGACTAGGTCAATTGACAGCGGTTATACCTTTTTGTTTTCCAAAAATACTGGAGGACAACGAAATGACATACGCAATGATACAACTACAAGACTATGCAACGTTTGAAACTATCGAAGAAATGGACGAGAATGTACGCCACTTTAACCGCCAATTAAGCAAGGTACATTATGAGACATTAAACCTATTGAAACAGTATTCACTTAAAATTATTGGTGTATCTCATTTGAAAATCGACACGATCGCAGCGAAATTAAACAAGTCACGCCGAACAATCGAGAATCATATACGCTACTTAAAAGATCAAGGATATATTACCGTTGTAAATACAAGCCGTAGAAAGCAGGGCGGCAAAGGTGCGAACGCTTATGTAATTAACACGATTAACTACCGTAAGAAATGGCTTAAAAGTAATAATTGCGTATCGAAAGTTGCGCATCGTAACACTTATAAATACAATCGACTAAAGCAACAGGCACAAGCGTTTGCATACTTGAAAGTTAAAAAAGAAACTATAGAATCTTTAAGCTATATTAATTCTATAAAGAGTACAGAAAACCGTAATAATAGTGATATTGAGAATATAAGAATTTGCCCCAACGGTGTACCCGAATATATTTGGAATATCATGCGACCATTCTTTAACGATAAAGAAATACAACGCATTTATTTAAACGTGAAGAAAGATATGCAATTCTTTAACAAAACGCATACAGTCGAAGAGATTAAAGAAGTTATAGAGATCGCCATTAAATCACTATTAAACGCTAAACGTGATTATAAAGCAGGTAGACGACATACAGACGTACACAATCCAGTAGCCTATGTATCTGCTGCTGCATGGCATAGAGCTGTAAATATCGAATTGGGGAACGATATTGACGATTATATTAAACCGGTCGAACACAACGGGTACAGAACGCTGTACGCTTAAATTACTGCGATAGTATATACTGGCATTAAATCGAACGTTAAGAGGTGCTTTTATGTCAGATAAAAAATATAGTGACGATGATGTTAAACGGATTGTACAAGAGGCATTGAGGCAGCAACAAGAGGACGATCAGCGTATTATAAACGAGGCAAAGAATGACAAAGAACAAAAAGATGAAGTTGAGATACCCGATTATTTAAGGAAAACACCGCCTAAAGAATCCGTTCCAAAACATTGGAAAGTTAAGGAAAAGAATATTTCTGAAATGCGTACTGGCTGCGGTATTATGCTTTTAGCGCCTATCATATTTGTGATTTTAATAATACTGCTTTTAATGGGCGGAGCAGGATAGACCGCCAGTAGTGTATGTACTTTATTGGCGATTGTGTAGGCGATAAGGATAGGCGCAGGAATGAGCGGCAGCGAATGACTGCAATGTTTTAATATCTTTATAGTTCGATGATTACCGATACCGTACCCGTTTAAAAAACTTGCCGAGAATATTTTTCACATCGACACTTTCCGTTTTCAAAGTCGATTTTAAGAATCGGTTTAATGTCGTCCAATTATCCGATATGTAAATAAATGTCAACGATATTAAGAGGCGATCACATTTCCGCTTTCCTTCTAATTCATACCGATATAGTAGGCGTTAAGCTATGCGCCCCAACGGTTTAAACGATTTACGCAGGGTACGGGTAAACGCTCATTTAAGGAAGTTTCCGCATTGTGTTCGCCAATATATATGCGAGGGAATGGCTGCGGATTGATGGCGTAGATAGTCCGTTGTGATGGCGTCCAATTGCGAGGGAATACGTAGCCTATTCGTTGAGTGTGTGGCGATGTCAATGGCGGAAGGGATTGCGATGAGGTAATTGGACTGGGGAGACGGAAGAATGTTCGTGTGTGGGCGTATGCTAGCGGTATCGAGGTAGAAAAGTTGTGCGGTTTCAAAGTTACGAGACAACACCAATCAGCCGAAACAGTCCCCGCCCCGTCCGCCTATATTCAGCTATATCTCTGCTTATACTGGCGGTTATCCCTGCGTATAATGATCGTTATCGAGTGTATAAAATAGTGTCCGTTTATTCATTCGATAATGTCACATATTACTCTATTGTTTACGTTTTGGTTATGTATAATCGCTTAACAGTTGATTACGTTCATCATTCGTCAGTCAAACGTTATCATATCAACGTTCATGCGAAAGAGTTGCGATAAAGCTTGACAACGAAAGTTTACGTAACGTGTGTTATAGGAAGTTGATTCTTTCGCTTATACACATTATACATATCGAATGAATACGAAAGCTATTCGTTTACCTGCGTTCACTAATCGTAATGATTACGTTTTACTTATCGTTAATGATAAGCGTATGTTATCGGTAGTGATGGCGTAGGGTGGCCGAGTTGTTGAGCCGTCTGTACTATACATAGTTGCCAGGTATATACGCATACTCTCGGTATAGGCACGTACTCATACGCCATGACTACGCTAACACATCGGATAGACTGCGTACACACACGACACACATATACGCATAGCCTTACGCATAGCCTCACGCACAGGCAGACGGATAGCAGGCGCATAGCACACGCCTATAGTACGCCACATACACCGCATAGCACACGCTTACACCACGCCTACACGGCTGCTATACATACGCCTGTACTACGTCAGTAGACTGTCAACGGCAGGCATGACGGCATAGACACGGTATAGGTACGCCATAGGACGGCCTACACTCGCCACATAGACACGGTATAGACACGGCATACAAGGCGCATATACCACGGCATATAGGTACGCATATAGTCCGCCAATGGTACGGCTCATACTCGGTATAGCCTTCGGATAGAGGGCGGCTCATGCTCGGATAGATAGGCGGATACATAAACGGCATAGTCTGCGCCCCTTTAATTCGAGGCTCTGCCTCTCATGCAGCAGCGTACCTTGCTGCGCCTATCATACATACGCTATTACATTCGCCAATAAGTATACAACGTATACTATCGGTATGCAGCGTACACAATCCGTATACACTATATATTACGTACACATACAGCGCCGTACAAGCGACTTCATGGACGATTACCCACGTTAGATAACTAACTGCGCTGTAAATAGCTCTGTCAGCGTTGATATATCTACATTTACGCATAAGAATAGCCCCACGAAATTAATCGCAGGGCTTGGAATCGATAGCTTAATCGTTTTCAAGCGATCAATGCTAATTGTCGGCGGCTGAGTTAGTTCCGCCTGTACGTTTTTTGGCACACTGTAAGATTTGCGGTTAGAAACGTACTATAAAAGACTGCCGCAATTCTTTCGAGAGTGAGACGTGAAGGTGTTTCCGCACCTTTACGGACTTCTAATAAGCCTTTTATACCGTCAATGCTTAGGACGGTTATATGCGTATAGTTACGCTATGTACAGCGGCAATTAAGCCGCCGCTCGATATTTTGGATAAATTGGCTGACGAAAGTCACACCGTAGTTTAACGTCAAATTGCGGACACGCTTATATTATGTAGTAAAGACGATCAGTACATCCAGGACTGACCGCCTAATTTATCGAGTTAACTCTCGGAAAGTTTTTGCCGTGCCTTTCACACGTGCGGTTTCAGTCCGCTATAGTGCAGACTTAAACGGAGGCATGAGAATAGTTTATAGCCTTTACTCTGTCGGGCTTGATGGCGTTCACATAGTCCGCCATTTTAATATGTAAGCAGCGAAAGGGTAGAGACACCCTAACGCCTACGCTAGAAACTTGTGAGAATAAGAGTTCTCCACAAATTTATTAGTCGCTATAGTTTATCGTCATCAGCGCCATTCGGACGTGTTTTATATTACTGTCTTGCGTTTCTCTGACGTGTTAAGTCCGATCCCAGACTATTACCGGCATACATCTCATCACGTTCGACCTGCTGACGGGCAGACGGCTGCTGTAATGTTGTGATAATGTCGCCATTCTTACTTTCAAAAGCCTGTCTGATTGCTGCACGTTGTTTCTGCTTAATTCCTAAACTTTCCGCAGATGGCAGCTGCTTAATGGCGTCAGCAATAGGAATCGAATTGCCCTCGCTCAATCTGTCTACAATGATATTAAACGTAATTCCTGCATTTACAGATTTATCTTCGTTTCCATAAATGATTTCTCTCAATTGTGGTAAATGTTTTTGTACCGCAACCAATTCAGAATCAGATAAATGCTCTAACGTTTCCATAAATTCTTGTGCTGCTTTATCATAATCAGCGTAAGCGTTCGCTATAAACCTATTTACATAGCTTTCAGCCGTCACTTTATCGCTCTCGGTTACTTTTGTTGTCGCCAATAATTGCGCCTTTTCAGCCTCTTTAATTAGGTCGTGTCGGGCTTTTTCGTAGTCTTTTCTAATCTGCTCGGTTACTTCTTTTTCTTCTTCACGTAGTAATTTTATCTCATAATCTTGTTTGCCTTCGATTAAAAGTGCAGGGTCATTTGAGTTTTTTATCTTCTCTTCTTTGCGTTTGTATTCGTCAGATAAAGCGTTAATCTTGTTTTCAGCCTCGTTCACAATGTCGGCGTTAATCTCTTCGACTGTACCGCCTTGTTTCCACTGTTCCGCAACTTCAGCGCTATCTGTGAAAGCTAAGTCCCCTTTTCCGAAAGTTGTGCCGTTTTCGTTTTCAACTGCTCCATGCGTTTGTTTAACGTAGAAATATCTTGTGTTTGTCATAATTAAATTTCCCCTTTAGTTTTAGTTTGTTTTATTGGTGTAATATTACAATTTTAAGAATCGTGACAATGCAGATTTACGGCTGCTTTTCGGTAAGTTTTTAAATAGATTTAATATAGCTTTATCATCATCGGCGGTTAATTTTTTAACCTTGCATAATGTAATAAATGCTCCGACATCTTTTAAATCTTTGCCATAAAATCTTTTGATGTGTGCCGTCAATTCTCTGTTATCAAGTACGCTTTGACGTTGTACCTGTTTTGTCTGCAGCTCTTCTTTAGCTCTGTTTAAACGCTCTGTAATATCTTCGCTGCCATCAAGTTCGATTGAACTGATCGGGATATGTTCAACGTCATTAATGTTTTTTGTTTCCAATCTTAACGTCTCCTTTTCTCATATGCTTGTCGTGCTATTTTCTGCCCGTATTCATATTGATTTTTATAAGAATTGGCCGGCTCTGCCTCTTTCGCTGCTCCGAAACCTGCGGACGGATTGCCGAAACTGCTTTGATATGCGGCTGTGATATATAAAATAGTCTGCTGAACCTCATATTCATTCGTAAAATCTGTGACATCCATCAGTCCGCTATATTCATCTTCCCCAAAACGTTTTATGAGGCTCTGCATTTCTGCCTGTCGCTTTTCTACGGCATTGATACCGTCTATCTCTTCGATTGCTGAAAGTGTATCGTCTATTTCGGTCTGCATGGCGGCCAACTCTTCAGATTTAGCAGCCTTGTATAAGTCCGCTTGATTAGCGGCCACATACTTAACGCCCTCATGCTCGATGATTTCATACTGCTGTTCGTCTGAACGTTCGCCAGTCTGCACATCAACGGTTACGCCGTCGCTTTGTTGTGCATTTGTGCTTTCGTCTGTCATCGTCTCGCCTCCTCTATTGTTCACGTACTTTGTTTTAATGTTTTGAATGCTTCTCTCGCCTCTGTAATCTGCGGAATTAAATACAATACTTCAATTGGTATTGTGTGAATCCATGTAAGGGCTTCTGGTGGTATAGTATCCGCATACTTAATTATTTTTACTTCGCTTTTTTTATATTGAAGTTTTCTTTTAAATTTCTTTCTGTCTAACTTATCCCCGTCTATTACGTAAAGGGCTATCATATCTATATCTTTGTCTTTACCTTCTTTTTTATGTTTATCTTTTATCATCATATGAAAATATGTGAGTTCTTCTCTATCAGCTAAATAAACAATACCGTCATTGCTCGGCTTTAACCCCTGATTATCTATGCTTTCACAATTCTCTGCTGGTGTCGCATGATAGTATTTCATTGTCATTCTTCAGCTCCTTTATCGGTTATTTATCGTCTTGCCTTTGCTTATTCGGTCAATGTAGATTTCCGTAATCGTTGCGCCGTCTGCTTTATGTTGATCGTAATAGATAATGTAGTTGCCGTATTTTTCGTGTGTGTGTCGTTCTCTCCACGTTTTAACCGTCAAAGTATCAGCCCCTTTACTTCTTACTATCGTTATAATTCGCTTGAAACTCGTAAAATTCGGCCGCTGATAACAGATTTCCTATACTTGGATATTCAAGCAATAAATCATAGTAATTAGTATATTTATATATATCTATCGTCTCTGTTTCTCGCTGCTCGCCGTCACTCGTCCGCCATTTCTTCGGGCTGCTGCTCATAGTGCTGCCTCCGATTTGATTTCGTTTTTAAGTCGTAGTATCCGCTCGGCCTCTGTAATGATTGATTGCGGTACTGTTTCTTTTAACTTAGACGGGACTAGCAAGCTGTTTGAATAACCGCTCTCCCACTGCTGCAGACTGCTCAACCCAACGCCGATGAGCTGGCTAAAATCTGCGCTATTCATTCCATAAAGTTCGCGGATCGTCTTGCATAACTCTTTATCCATATTCATTTTTATCACTCCTTTTTATAATTCATATTCAGACCAATCTTTTAATAGATTACGCATTCTTTTTGCAGGTAAATACAGTTGAATGTCTTTACCGTTTCGGATCCTACTTCTAAATATCCATTGCAACATATCCGCAATAGCCCAACCGTCTGAATCATATTCGACACCATTACCCGTGAAGAATTGGCGGATATTTGGATTAGGGTATCTATCGTAAATGTAGGCGATACAATAACCATCTGCGTATTTATTCGTACTCTTTTCCGATATACTCATGCGACACTCTTCGCCTACAAAACTCTGCGGCCTAATATACTTGTGCATATCTTTTATAGTCGACCAATATTCTGTACCTTTATCTTTATCACGATGGTTTAAAAAGAAGTTACGAATATTCTTCGAGATTAAACTTATTTGCTCTCTTCCTTTTTCGGTACTTGATAACGACTTCAGTCCTGTTGTCGAAAGCCTGACATCTTTAATGTTTTCGTTGTATTTACCGTCATAAACTGTCATGAGATCATGTAAAAATTTACGGTTTTCATTTTTCGGATTGTATTCGACTAATTTATACATCGCTTGACTTTCGTCATAGTCGACCGCATGAATATCGTATTTAATTTCTAACGTATCGTAGTACATTCGCATTTGAGAATATTTGAAAAGATATGTACAGACGGTAACCGTTTTAAAGCTCCGTAGTAGCCTATCGTTAAACATTTTTACAAACGCTTTTGTACCGACCATGTATAATGTTTGTGCTTTAGTAAGCATATAAATGCTTTCGTATTGAGTGTTTTCGCCTACTTCGTCATTTAACCAACGCACCCGACCTTTTTCGTCTACGTCAATCATTTTTGCGATATTATACAGAAGTTCAACGTCGCCACGTTTCATGCTGTCGATAGTTTCGATTACATCAAGCGCCTCATCGATAATTAAATGATATTCATAGTCTTCTAATAATTGAATTACTTCATTATCTGCGTATCTAAAAAGTTGATGAGTGCTTACAATATCGAGGCCACCTCGAATAAGATTTTTTAAGTCTGCTAATTTAGTTTTAGCTCTTGTTTCACTGTCAGGCTCGTACATTGTTCTATTTATCACATTCTTCCTCACTCGTTTTACTTCATCTAAATAAGGAGTAATGTAAATGAATCGTTCTGAATCGCTGCTATTATTAATCTTTTGTATAATATATTGAGTTTTTCCGGATCCCATTAAACTGTCGATAACCTCGAATTTAGTCAAAGTTAATAACCTCCATTAATTAAGTTGTTAGTTAAAACTTCCCCTCATAAGTAAGAGCGGTACAGCCAAGTTCTAAGTTGCAGAAAGGAGTGAAATAATTAAAAGTGTCACAAAGTTGTCAATATTATTCTTTAATAAAATTAATTAGACGATTTCCGCCACTATCCCTTTCGAGCCTGTTTTGTTTCCG
>NZ_AUEF01000024.1 GCF_000425845.1 Jeotgalicoccus psychrophilus DSM 19085 | reverse complement strand
CTCATGAAAAATCCAGGAAGGGTATTTTCTAGAAATCAATTGATTGATTTAGTGTGGGGCATGCATTCTGAAACGGAAGGACGTACTGTAGATTCCCATGTTAGAAATATGAGAGAAAAAATTCGGGAAGTCGATTTTCCTATCGATGATTACTTTCACACAGTGTGGGGCGTTGGTTACAAATGGATTAAAAATTAAAACACATTTTCAATATTAAAACGTTAGACTGCTTGCTTTTGTTCGATTAATAAGAAGTGCCATGCCAGAATTATTATCTGACATGGCACTTCTTCTACACAAGTTTTATTCTAAGCAATTTCCTTACATGCTTCTGCACATCTCTGACAGTGTTCATGGTCGTGTTTCTGACATTCATTTCCGCAAGCTTCGCAAATTTTGGCGCATACTGCTGCTAAATCAGAAGAAAATGGAGTGCCTCTCATTAATGCTTGTTCTAGAAATGCACAGATATCTGCACATTCGCGATCCAGTCTGATGCACTTTGCCATCATATTTACGTCTTCTTCCTTCAAACAGGCATCGTAGCAATGGTTACAGGCTTCCATACATTCATGTAACGTCTGAATCAGTTGTTGGTGTTGTTCATGTGCCATTGTAAATCCCTCCTATAGAATTGAATCACTTACATTGAGTGAATTCCCATCTGTTTCGCATATAAACCGATATTGTAAAACTCCATCGAAACTGCACAGAATTTTAATAATGCGGAGCTTCTACAACTGAGTTAATAATTTAATTTGCCTAGAAGAATCAAGAAATATTGTTATTTTTAGTTATTAAATTAGAGCATTGGAGTTATCACCATGGGGTCAGGAATTTAAAGATAAGTTGTTATTTTATACAAACAGAAGAATCGATATGCAGCAGCAAAACGGCGTACTGCCGCAAAAAGGAAATTATATGTATTTAGATCCGAACTATACAGATGTTTTCGGAGACCCATTACTGCATGTAACTTACAAATTCAGTGATATAGATAGAAATATTGTAAAATATGCACATCAGCAATGTAAAGAAATTTTAGAAGAAATGGGTGCAGATTATATTAATGTTCCTGAAATAGATGATTCAGTAGAGTTTGGAAAAGACTCTCTGTCCGACCATACAGGCGGCGGAGTAATAATAGGTGACGACTCGGAAACTTCAGCAGTAAATACTTATTCACAAATGTGGGATATGGAAAATTTGTTTGTAGTCGGTGCATCTTCGTTCCCGTTACATTCAAAATCAAATCCTACAGGTACACTTGGCGCACTCGCTTACAGAGCAGCTGAAGGCATGAAGAAATACATGAAAGATAATAAAGTTCTAGAAAAATCAAACAGTTAAAAATGGGACTATTCGACTATGTAAACTGGTATAACACAATCAGACCGCATGGTGCATTGGATTATCTCACACCAAAGGAGTATAAAGAAAACTTCTATAAAAAGTGTCTAATATTCTGTTGACATACCATTATCTTATTCTAATGATCATAGCTAAATCTAAACAGAAAAGTATGTCAGTACAGATAAGATTAGAGAGACGATAATCATAATAATAAGAGGTTTAAATGCTTTACTGCGTAAATCACTTAAATTAACATTCAGACCCAACCCAACCATAGCGGCAGTTAAAAGCCATGTCGTGAGAGTGGAAACATCTTCCATTATATTATCTGTCACCTGTACAGTATTGTCGATGACGTAACTCCCAATAATGCTCATTAAGAGAAATCCAACGAGAAACCATGGAAATTGTACTTTATTACGTTCCGTCTGTTTCCCTTTTTCTTTACGGTTCATTATCAATATAAATATAAACGCCAGTGGAACCAGTAAGAAAACCCTGCCCAGTTTTGCCAGCAGAGAAATTGCCAATGCATCTTCACCAGCGGGTTCCGCCGCAATGGCGACATGTGCCAGTTCATGGAGCGTAGATCCCGCCCAGATACCGTAACTTTCGGAAGACAAAGGCAGCACAGGTTCAATCAAAGTATAACCGACAGCAAACACAGTACCCACCAGTGCAATAATACCTACACTGATTGCTGTGTCTTCATCTTTAGATTTCACAATTGGAGCTATCGCTGCAATTGCTGCTGCTCCGCATACACCTGTCCCAACACCCAATAATAAAGATATTGTGCTGTCTGCTTTAAAGATTTTAGCAGCCCAGACTGTTAATAGAATCACGGAAGCAATAATTATCCCATCTCTAAGCAGCAGCCCCAGTCCATCCTGTAAAATAACATCAATATTTAATTTGAGACCATATAATATTATCGCGAGACGCAAAAGTTTTTGAGAAGAAAATACTATGCCGTTCTTTAAAATAAGCGGGTATCCAAAAAAATGCCGATAAATCACAGCAATAATAATTGCACACGCGAGTTGCCCAACATTATCCAGGCCCTGTAATAATGAAAAGAAATAACCAAAAAGAGCAATTAAAAAGGTGAAGGCTACGCCTGCGGACCACCATAAAAATGAGTTTAACTTTTGTTTCTTTTCTATATTAACAAACATGAGTATCATCTCCTGATGTTTATAAGTTTAAAATGGCGGTATTGATAAGTAAAATAAATTATAGTGATATATACTATAAGTATATAGTTATAGAAGGAGGAGAGTTAACATGGATTCTCGATTAGAAATATTTCTGAGCGTTGCCGAAAATAAAAGCTTTTCTCGTACAGCAGAAAAATATTACATGTCCCAACCTGCTGTAAGTCAGCATATACAAGCACTGGAGGAAAGAATAGGAACAAAGTTACTTGATCGTAATAACAAATTTGTAAAATTGAATAAAGCAGGTGAAATTGTATATCATTACGGTAAAGAAATTGCCGGGCTCTATAATAAAATGGATTATCTTGTCGATGATTTGACGAATAATGCAAGCGGACCTATTAACATCGGAGCCAGTTATACTTTTGGAGAATATCTGCTTCCGAATTTAATTGCTGAACTGCTTAGCCTGTATCCCTACAGTCAGCCCGCTGTAACCATTGGAAATACAGAAGAAATTGCCCATTTAGTTAACAACAGCCAGCTGGATATTGGTATCATAGAAGGTCATACACCGAAAAAATTTCTGGTTCAGAAAGAATTTTTGGAAGATTCCATGGTGATTGTCGCATCGCCTGGATTTCCTTTAAAACGGGAAGATAGTATTTCAGTGAAAGAACTCGGAAAGTATACATGGCTGATGAGAGAAAACGGATCAGGAACACGGGAAGCGAGTGAAAAATTGTTTGAGGAATTTAAAATAGTTCCACAGAGTTTTTTAACATTCAGCAGTACCCAATCTATAAAAGCAGCAGTTGAAGCAGGTCTCGGTCTCAGTCTATTGTCCCGATGGGCCATTCAAAAAGAACTGAAGTACGGAGATTTGATTACAGTAAACCCAACAGATATATCTTTAAAAAGAACTTTTTCTTATTTGAAAAACAGTCATTATCAATCTAAGGTTCTAGAAGGCTTTACAGAGTTATTGGAACAGAAGAATTTGTATGATACTTTTTATATTTAAATTCTGTCGAACTCTGAAAGAACAGCTGTGTCAGCCACAAAAACAAGACAGACATTTAGTTTCAAGATGGATATGTCAGAAATTACATTCTTTCTCCATGATATATTTATTTGAAGTTTAATGATAAGATAATAAAAAACTGAATATTTAGATTGAAAAGGGGCAGGAATTATGAAATTCGACTTTAATAAGGAGACAACAAGAGAAGGTACGCACAGCGTTCAATACGAGGGGACTGAGGCTTTATTCGGAGTAGGGGGCCTGGAACCTTTCTGGATTGCCGATATGGATATAGAAACACCTGAAGCAATCAGAGAGGCAATCAAAGAACGTATTGATAATGGTATTTTCGGTTATACAATATGGCAAAACGAACAGTTCTATGAACCAATTAAACATTGGTGGCAATCTCGCTATAATACAGTACTGAGTGATACTGACATCCACTACTCACCGACAGTTCTGTTTACTGCGGGGGAAGCGCTGAGACAAGTGACAAGAGAGAGAGACGGTATTATATTAACGACTCCTTCATACAATAAATTTCCCAGCTTAATTGAAAGCAATAACCGGCAAATCGTCGAGTCTCCTTTAATATATGATAATGATTTAAAGGAATACTTTTTAGATGTAAATCATTTCACTTCATTATGTGAACGTGATGATGTAAGCATGTACATCCACTGCAACCCACATAATCCAACCGGCAAAGTCTGGACAAGAGAAGAATTGCAAACTATCAAAGACATCTGCGCAGCAAATAATATATACTTAATCAGCGATGAAATACATATGGATTTTGTCAGGCCGAAAGAGGATTTTGTATCATTTTCAGCTTTATCTGAAGAAGGCGATGAGGTTTTGGTTGCAAGCTGCCTCGGCAAAACATTTAATCTAGCAAGTATCCCTCATTCTTATTTCGTTACGAAAGACAGAACACTCACGAAAACTCTTACAGAGGTAACGAAAGAAGTATACAACGTTGGCAATGCTTCCAGCCTCGCTCTTGCAGCTATTGAAGCTGCTTACAATGAATGTAACGAGTGGGTGGATCAATTAAATAATCATATCTTGAACAATTTTGAATATGTCCAGAAATACATTGATGACAATCTGTCTCAATATTTATCTCTTGATATTCCAAGAGCAACATATCTCGGATGGATAAGCTTTGAAAAATCGGGGTTCGATGCCGAACTGGTCCACAAAGCACTGGTTGAAGTAGGAGGAATTGCAGTATCACCGGGTAAATTATACTTGGAATACGAGAATAAACATTTCAGATTTAACGTGGCTTCAAGTCGTGCACGAATAGAAGATGGGCTCATCCGTATTAAAAAAACTTTTGACTATTTATATAACGAGCGAGATAAAGGAATCGCATAAACTTTTGTAATTATTATTAATCAATTATAATCCTCTCAATTGTTGCAGGTATACGATTTAGGGTATATTTTATAGTGTACTTTAATACTTCTGGGAGAGATTTATATTATGAAAAGATTGTTTCTAACAGGCACCTTATCGTCAATTTTATTTTTAACAGCTTGCGGCGGTGCAGATGAAAACGCAGAACAAACTGCGGAAAATGATAATTCATCAGAAGAAAACCAGCAGGTCGGTGAAGACACTGTAGAAAAAGAGAAATCAGATGAAAAAGAAAATGAATCTCCTGCAGAAGATTCACAAGAAGAGACGAATTCAGAGAATAATCCTCCCGATAATCAGATCTCCATTTTAGAAGAAAAATATGATGAAATGACTCGTGATGGTTTCATAGAATCAATCGAGACTCAGACTGATGAGTATATGGAACTTACAGTTTACGTAAGCGACAAATTTGATGATCTTAATGAAAAAGGATATAAATCAAAATTAGAAGGTATGGGTAAATCTATTAGAGAAATGACATCGGGAGTTCTTTACAATAAAGAACATGGTACTCTTCCTCTTATAGAATTTAAAGATAATGATGATAATATTATTGCTAAATTTGAAAGCCACACAAGAGATAAAAGAATGGTATTTGAAAAATAATTTATAACTCAAAGTGAGTAATAAAAATCAAAAAGAAATGTCTGGTAATAAAATAATTTTTTGAAAGGAATGTATTTGATGACAGAATTATTAAAAGATAAAGCCGGTTTGGTAACAGCGGGAGGCTCAGGAATCGGTCGAGCAAGTGCTGTTGCTTTGGCAAAAGCAGGTGCTAAAGTAATGGTCTCCGATGTCAGTGAAGAGGGCGGCAGAGAAACAGTCAAGTTAATTAAAGAAGGCGGGGGCGAAGCACAGTTTTTCAAATGTGATGTCAGCGATGAAGATCAGGTTAAAGCATTAGTAGATGAGACCGTTTCTGCTTTTGGCAAATTAGATTTTGCTCATAATAATGCCGGTATTAACGCAGGCCAGGTTAAAATAGGCGAGCTGGATTCTAATGATTGGGATAAAACAATTAAAATAAACTTATATGGTATTTTCTATTGTGTGAAACATCAAATTAACGCCATGCTTAAAACGGGTGGAGGAGCTATTGTTAACACAGCTTCAGGAGCGGGATTAGAAGGATCTCCAAATATGTCGCCATATACCGCCTCAAAACACGGAGTTGTAGGATTAACTAAATCTGTTGCGCTGGAATACGGGAAACAGAATATTCGTATAAATGCTATTGCACCGGGAGCAACAATTACACCGGCTATCGAAAGATGGGCAGAAGATAATCCCGAACAATATAACGGTGTGCTGGAATCTCTTCCAGCCGGTGAAATGTCAACACCTGAGGACCAGGGTAATGTCGTTATGTTTCTCTGTTCAGACTTAGCCAGACAAATCAACGGAGTTACAGTGCCGATTGACGGAGGGTATACGGCTGGAAAGCTTCAGCAGTAACAGAGTTAAGATCAGTATTCTGGTCATAAACTTTACAATACCGCCCAGTTTTTTTCTATATCTATGACTTTAAAATGAGACTCATTAATTTTTGAATATGTACAAGATGCTAAAAACCTTCCATAGGTATTTTCTTTGGAAGGTTTTTTGCAATATTATTTTTTAGGTTGTTGAACAATTCTTTTTTTAAAGAAACATAGAAAATAAAATGCGCAATTTACTTGTGATGTGGATTTCCCAAAATAATGGTACTTACTTTTCATAGATTAAATTCAAGTATAGACATATTTAATAAGTATTGTTAGGGTCTACTCAAAACATCCGATTTTCATAAGCAAATTTATCTGGCTTATTTTAGTGTTGAATTTAAATTTATTCATAATTTGAAATGTCACATTAAATACTAATAAAATGCACAGTTTCTTTAAAAATTTGATTTAAGCTAAATAATTAGAGGGGAATTTTTTAATAGCTAAAATTGGTAATAAGACTAGTGTACGAATGATTTCTTATTCTAATAGAATAGTAAGTTTGTTTGAAAATTATCTTTCAAAATTAACTATGTATGAGGTGCAAGATGAAAGTAATTGCTACTGGAGGTGTAAGAGTATGAAGAAAAAAACAAGAAAGATTCTAAGAATCAGTATTATACTGAGTGTCATTATTTTGTTAGGTGTGACCTTATGGTTCAACTTAACTTCTGATACAAAAGCCTTACAAGTAGGCGATGAATCAATTGATTTTCAATTGGAGACGTTAAATGGTGATTCAATACAATTATCGGATATCAATTCAGAAAAGGTGTTATTTTGAATTTCTGGGGGACTTGGTGTAAGCCGTGTCGTGAAGAAATGCCTGATATGAACCGAATTTATAATGAAGGACATGAAGACTATGAAATCATTGCAGTAAATGTTTCTGAGGATGAGCAGCAGATTAATCAGTTCTTATCCAGTTTAGATGAAAAACTTAATTTTCCAGTTGCATTGGATCGCAATAGAGAAGTGACTAAAGCGTATCAAGTAGGCCCACTGCCAACGACAATAGCAATCAATAAAAACGGCATTGTTGTGGAGAAGAAAGAATATCAGTTAACTGTAGATGATATTTATAGATTTGTAGAACAATCATCTTCTGAATAGGATGAGAGTTTATAGGATTGAAAGAAATAAAATGTGGAAGAAATTCGTTCGGATTATTTAAAAGATGCAATATGAATGGAGTGTTTTTTTGGGTAGTGAAATGACTTTCTTTCTTGCATTTGGAGCTGGTTTTTTAAGTTTTGTCTCACCTTGTGTGCTTCCAGTATTTCCTGCTTTTATCTCTTACATAACAGGAATGAGTTATAATGAAGTAGAAAATCAAAAATTCAATGCACGCGCAATATTCCACACAATTTTCTTTCTTGTGGGATTCAGTTTGTTCTATATAGCATTAGGGTTTGGCACGGCCTTTTTAGGTGGAATATTGATTGACCATGCGAACCTGATTAGACAACTAGGTTCAATCCTGATTATTATCTTCGGGCTTATCATTACCGGTGTGCTTAATTTTAATTTCCTGATGAAAGAGAGAAAAATACAATTCAAAAATAGACCGTCAGGATTTTTAGGTTCAACTTTAATAGGTATGGCTTTTGGTGCCGGATGGACGCCGTGCAATGGACCGATTATCGGAGCTATTTTCGCAATGAGTGCCAGTGCACCAAACGATGCTTTAATGTTAATGGTTATTTACTGTCTGGGCTTTGCAATTCCATTCTTTATATTGAGCTTTTTCGTATCTCGTACACGCTGGATGCTGAAATACTCGAATACGATTATGAAAGTTGGTGGGGTCATCATGATATTAATGGGTGTACTTCTGTATTTTGATGGATTGACTCAGATTATCATTTGGCTGCAGCCGTACTTTGGAGATTTTCAAGGCTTCTAATTATGAATACATTAAATGACTTGTTTATATAACTTTCATAGAAATGATATATTATTATAAAATTTGTTTAAAAATTATTGTTAAAATTAAATATCAAGGAGGAATCTGGATGAAAAAATATTTAATGCCAGTTTTGATGGGCGTAATCTTTATTTTAACAGGTTGTAGTGATGACTCAGCATCGAACGAATCAAATATTAAAGAAATGGTTTCGGAATTAAGCGCTAGTAATATTGTAGAATCAGCATCTATAAATGATAAAACACTTATTGTTAAAGATAGTGGAGATGAGAATGTCTATACTTTGCCAGACGATGAATTTTTTGTATCTATTGCACCATACATCTCATATACACATCCTTGTGAATTTCATAGCTTAACAGGTTGTCAGGGAGAGCTGATGAATGAAGAGATGGATGTAAAAATTACAGATGAAGATGGAGAAGTTCACGTTGATGAGAAGTTGACTACCCTTGAGAATGGTTTCTTGGATTTTTGGCTGCCAAGAGATAAAAATTACTCTTTAGAAATTAATTATGATGGAAAAAAAGTTGAATCTAATTTTTCAACTTTTGAGAATGACAGCACCTGTCTGACAGATTTACAGCTTAAATAATATTATTAAATGCAGATTACCCAATGCTATTTAGTGTTGTGGAATCTGCATTTTTAATTCAATGTTAAATCGCAGAGTAGCAGTTAATTTATTTTTACTTAGTTTTTAAATACATGTAGTGGATAGTTTCTGCACATATATTTTTTATAATAAACTTAGTAAATTAATAGCTTGACAAATAACGACTACAGAGGTAAACTTAAGTTAATAAATCGATTACAGTTGTAGTCGTATCATAATGTAGGAGGGAAAAAAATGAATAAAGAAGGTAATCATAATCATGCTGAGCATGAAGAAAATCATCATAACCATGAGGAGAGCCACGAATCCCATAATCATAGCGGACACGATCATCATGCGCATATGGTGACAGATTTTCGTAATAAATTCTTCATTATCCTGATATTCACAATTCCAATTGTACTTCTATCTCCGATGATTCAAAATTTCATAGGTGTGGATTGGCAATTTACTGGAGATAGTTATATTGTGGCAGCGTTGGCCACGTTCGTTTATTTCTACGGGGGTTGGCCATTCATTAAGGGCGCTTACGATGAATTGAAAAACAAAGAACCAGGCATGATGACATTAATAGCAATGGCGATTTCTGTCGCTTACTTCTATAGTATGGCAGTTGTTTTTGGATTCAATGGGGAAGAAATTTTCTGGGAGCTGGCAACTCTTGTATTAATCATGCTTCTGGGACATTGGATTGAAATGCGAGCTATTAACAATGCTTCCAAGGCTCTGGAATCCCTCGCATCATTAATGCCTGATACGGCAAACCGTATCACTGAAAATGGTGAAACAGAAGAAGTTCAGATTGATGATATTAAAGCGGGTGATTTACTATTAGTAAAACCCGGAGAAAAAATGCCGCTGGATGGTAAAATCGTTAAAGGAAAGTCGCAAGTTGATGAATCAATGTTAACGGGTGAATCTGTTCCAGTTGGAAAATCCGTTGATGACGAGGTCATTGGAGGTTCAATAAACAGAGAAGGTTCTCTCACTATTGAAGTAGAGAAACTGATGAATGAATCTTATCTGACACAAGTTATAGATATGGTTAGAGAATCACAACGTACTAAATCGAAAACTCAGGATGTAACTAATAAAGCAGCTAAATGGTTATTCTATATCGCTTTAGCTGCCGGTATCATCACATTTATCGTTTGGATAAGTGTTGGAGCAACTATAGATACTGCTATCATGAGATTGGTAACAGTTTTGGTTATTGCTTGTCCTCATGCTTTAGGTCTGGCAGCACCGTTGGTTATTTCAGTATCTACATCACTTGCTGCAAAGCACGGTTTGTTAATTCGAAAACGTCCACAGTTTGAAAAGGCTCGTAAAATTAACGCTGTGATCTTCGATAAGACGGGTACTTTGACTGAGGGTAAATTTGGTGTTACAGATATACAGACTTTCAATAATATTGACGAAAATATCCTTTTAAGTTATGCAGCAACAATAGAAAATGACTCGGAACACCCTATTGCGAGAGGTATACTCAATGAAGCCAAGTTAAAAGAACTTGAATTGCTTGAAATGTCAAATTTCAATTCAATTACTGGTGTAGGAATTGAAGGGACGATTGATGATAAACAAGTCAAAGTAGTGAGTCCGGGATATGTACGTAAACAAAAAATAGATTTTGACGATAAGAACTTTAATAAATGGTCAGAACAAGGTAAGACGGTAGTTTTTCTTTTGGTAAACGAAGAATTAGCAGGTGCCATTGCACTGGCAGATAAGATTAAGGAAAGTTCTAAGCAGGCAATTGAACAGCTGCATAAGAGAAATATTAAAGCTATCATGTTGACTGGGGACAATCAGAAAGTAGCAAATTACGTTGCAGAACAAATAGGAATTGATGAGGTTTATGCGGAAGTGATGCCCGATGAGAAAGCCGACAAAGTGACAGAAATCCAAGAACGTGGATTGATCGTTGCAATGACAGGAGATGGCATCAATGATGCACCTGCATTGACTAAAGCAGATGTTGGCATCGCTGTGGGCGCAGGTACAGATATTGCAATAGATAGTGCAGACATCGTTCTCGTTGACAGTAACCCGAAAGATATTCTTGCAATATTCAGCCTATCTAAAAAAACATATAATAAACTGATACAGAATCTGATTTGGGCAACCGGATATAATGTGATTGCTCTCCCATTGGCAGCAGGAGTACTGGCGCCTTGGGGAATAATACTCAGTCCTGCTGTAGGTGCGATTTTGATGAGTCTCAGTACAATTATCGTAGCAATCAATGCACAGTTACTGCATAGATTTGAAGTTGAATAACATAAATGCCATAAGTTAGGGTGAGAATATGACTATGAAAATTGATTCAAATATCACAGACTCCGAGTGGGAAGTCATGCGGGTCGTTTGGGCACAAAATAAAACTACGAGTAAAGACATTAGAGATATTATAGAAAATAAAAAGAATTGGAAACCGGCCACGACCAAAACACTTATTGGCAGACTTGTTGATAAAGGTGTATTAAACACAGAAAAGGACGGCAACAAATACATTTATTCAACTAATTTAAAAGAAAGTGACTTTCTTAAAAGTACACTTGAACAAACTTTCGATAATATATGTAATAAAGACATTGGAAAAATTATTGCAGATTTAATTTCAAAATCAACATTAAGCTATATAGATATAGAAGAGTTGGAAAAAGTGTTAGAGATGAAAAAAGAGGATGCAGTTGACGTAGTGCCATGTAATTGTGTTCCAGGTCAATGTAAGTGTTAATCAGCAGTAGACAAAATTAATAAATTAAGACAGATAATTGATTGGTTAAATAAAAAATGAAAAAGGGTAAAATACCTACCCTGGGTATATTGAAACTTTCGTATAAAATAATATAATAAAATTTTAAGGAGAAATTTATATGTCAAAAGTAACACTTAATGTAGAAGGAATGTCATGTGGGGCTTGCGTTAATAAAGTTGAGGGAAGTGTCAGTCAATTAAATGGCGTTGAATCAGTCAAAGCTCAAATTCCTGAAGGTAAAGTAGATGTAACATTTAATGACAGTACAATTAATTTGGCAGACATCAAAGGTGCTATTCAAAATACCGGCTACGAGATTAAAGAGGATATTGATAAAGAAGATGGTTCTGCGTGTTCATGCTGCAGCTAGTTAATGACAAAAGATTTTAAGAATTTAGAGTATCATCTTTTTATGTCATATTGATTCTATATAATAATTGTAGAGAGAGACCAAGATAAAAAATCCGGCAAATCTTAATTCAAGATTTGCCGGATTTTTTCTTTGTAATCAGGAATCCATGCTTTTATCCTATATTACTATTCACTAATTTATTCCACAGGTGCCAGTTCACTTTCTGTAACCCACTTATGATTCTGAACTTCTTCTTCAGTATCTGTTGTAACGAAATCCACCATATAGACAGTGGTCTCTTCAGCAGAATCAATCGTAGCCGTTTCACCTTCCATGCCTTCCATGTGTGATGCATTCATTACTGCTTCATCGCCTGGTTCTAATGGGGCTTCTCCCGGTTCTTCCAATTCTTCATGAATGACCCATTTATGATCTTCTACCAGTTCTTCGCCGTTCGTCGGTGTGTATGAGACAGTATAGACAGTGGTGTCAAAAGCACCGGAAATTGTTGCTTCAGCACCATCCATACCTTGCATGTGTTCTGCTTCAATAATCGCTTGACTTCCAACTGCATAAGTTGGATTTTCTGCTTCTTTCAAGTCTTCAGGTACTTCACCGGAACTGGACATCTCATCAGCTGAATGTTCCATATGACCGCCGGAATCTGATTCCATGTCCATTTCCTCCTCAGAGCTGGACTCTGTTTCAGTGCTTTGGCTTTCTTCATCTTCATTAGGTTGAGTTTCCCCATTACCACAGGCAGCCATTAAAAATACAGCGAATATGGAAAGAAGCCCTAATAATATTTTGTTTTTTACCATGTATATACCCTCCATTTTATTAGTTCTACTGAGAACTCTACCCATAACTTTTGCAGTTTACGTGCAGATTCAATGAAAAATAAATGTATTTAATCAAGAATAATATTACCGACTCGACATATTGGATTTCAATTTAAAGGTTTATTAACCGTGGATGATATCTCAGCGCTTCCTTCAAATCTGCACGAAAAATCGATATTTAAATAATAAAATGTATAAAGAGAGTAGCGAATATAATCATGATACCAAGAAAATTAATAATTAATACTATAATATTATCATCTATATTTTTAGCGGGATGCGGTAAAATCACTCATGTAACTTTGAGTTACCCTTTAAATTTAAAAAGTCTTGACGGTCAGGTGTTATACTTAGTCATACATTTTTTAGACTAAAACTTCGTTGCAGCTGCTACCTCTGCTAGATTATTTTTATCGAAAGATAGTGGAGATGAAAGATGATGGTATTTTGTATGTTGCAATCAATCCACAGAACGAAGATGAGTTAGCAATCCATACTATAAACGGAAATATTTATGTGTCTAATGACGGCTCATAAGAACAGTGGAAGAAAATTTTAGTTGTGGGCAAAGTAAAATAAGCTGAATTATTCATAATAAAAATACTACTTTTCTATATAATATGACTAATGAACAAAAAGATAAGATGATCTATTACGATTTATGCTGTTGCAGAAAACTGAGGAGGCTTTTATGTTCAATAAATTAGCTTTAAAAATCGGACTTTTGGTTTTTCTGGTGATTCTTATTATTGAAATCATATTATTCTATATCCTATATACAAATCTGGTCGCTGATCGTGTGGAGGAAGTGATGGGGGATTTATTGGCCCGGGGGAATACACACAGAGACGTATTGGAAGAAAACTATACAACCACGACATTGGAACATGTTGCGATTATGGAGTCAGAATCAGATTTTATTGTGGTGATAACAGATGAGAATGGAAAGATAATCATCAATTCTGATCCGGTTGAACCAGAAATGATAACTGTTATTGAACATACTGATTATGGTGAAATACCACAAGAAGGAGTTATCCTGAAATCAAATTGGTCAGAAGAAAAATATGTCTCTACAGACAGCCCCCTAACTTTTAACGAAACTCATAGCGGGCATGTTTTTATGTTTGCTGAAAGTGATAGCATCGAACGGATTATTGATCATCTCAGCCATAAGTTTTGGCTTGTGGGTCTATTGACTTTACTTCTGACTGTTATAACGGTGTTTATTCTTTCCAGAGTTATTACCCAACCGGTATTGAGGATGAAAAAAGCGACAGAACAATTAAGTAAAGGCAATCATAACGTGGAATTGTATACACATCGAAAAGATGAGCTTGGAGATTTGGCGACTTCGATTACTTTGCTGTCGCAAGATCTGGAACGTTTAAAAAACGAGAGAAATGAATTTTTAGGGAGTATATCGCATGAGCTACGAACACCTTTAACCTATATGAAAGGGTATACGGATATTATTAGCAGAAAAGAAATATCCACGACGGACAGGAATAG
>NZ_AUEF01000023.1 GCF_000425845.1 Jeotgalicoccus psychrophilus DSM 19085 | reverse complement strand
CATCCATTCAGATCAAGGATTTCATTACCAACACAGAGCATGGGTAAATATCCTCGACACCTATAATGTGACTCAGAGCATGTCTAGAAAAGGGAATTGCTTAGATAATGCACCCATGGAAAACTTTTTTGGCTTATTGAAACAAGAAATGTTTTATGGCGAACAGTTTGACACTTATGAATTGCTTGAATCCGCTATCCGAGAGTATATTGAATTTTATAATACCAAGAGAATTAAGACAAAATTAAAAGGCATGTCTCCTGTTCAATACAGGAAACATACCTTAAAATCAGCATAACACCAAATAGTCTAACTTTTGGGTATCACGTCAAAGGGGGTGCCTTTTTAATCGTTATTATATTTCATCGCACGTCTGATACGTTCTGGTATCATAACGATTTCAGCCTTCATATCTTCAGGTCTGAATGTTTTATCAATACATTTCTCCCAGTAATCCAAATGTTTTTCATCAAGATCAGTTTTAGATACATTATCTTCTGACTGATTGTCATCCTGAACACTGTACCAGTATAAATACTCTACATCATTAAAGGCTTCACGGAAGATTGTTTCAACAAACATTTTCTCACCCTCGAGGTTCATGAGAACATCGTCCATATGATTATGCATGTACTCAATCCACTCATCTACCAGCTTGCTTTTACCTTCTTTAACTCTATATTTCGTCAATTCTACTCTCATGATTGCTCCCCTCTTAAAACGACTATCTATTTAGGTTTAACCTATGTATTATTAAAATTAATTAGTTTTATATGTATTTAAAAAGATTACTTTAACGCCATTATAACGTTTTTACTGCTAAAGACAATGGATAAGAATATTTTTAATCACCGGAGGAATTATTAATGAAACTTATACTCGGTTCACAGTCGCCAAGACGCCGTGAATTACTCACACAGGCAGGACTGGATTATGAAATCCTTATTCCTGATGCCGATGAAAAACTAATTACCAGCAGCGATCCCGAAACTAAAGTGATTGAGACTGCCAAATTAAAATCTTCTGTCCTGACAGTGGATAATAATTCCGTTCTCTTAACATGCGACACAGTTGTCAGCTGCAATAATAAAATCTATGAAAAACCAGCCACAATTAAAGAGGCACGTCAAATGATAACGACTCTATCCGGAAGTACTCATGAAGTGTACTCCGCTGCCATATTAAAGTCAAGAGGCTTCGAGGAAATTATTTCAGACTGTACAAAAGTCACGTTTTACGAGCTGTCAGAAGCTGAAATCGAACAATATATTAATACCAAAGAACCTTATGACAAAGCCGGAGGTTACGGTATCCAAAGTTTCGGTGCTGTCTTTGTAAAAGAAATACAAGGCGACTACAATACCGTCGTCGGGCTGCCGCTTGCTAAAGTTTACAGAGCTTTAAAAAAATACGGTATTTAAAAAATTCCCGGGTGCTAAACAGCACCCGGGAATTTCTCTATATATCAAATAAAGCATTAAATGCTTCACTCATCACAGGATGATTGTACATCTGATCACGAAGGGCAGTATAAGGAATGTTATTATCCATCGCCAATTTCACTAAATTTATCAGCTCTTCAGAATTAACACCGTATAAGTGTACCCCGAGAATTTCTTTAGTCTCAGTATCGACTACAGCTTTAAATAAACCGCGAAGCTCATTATTAATATGAGATCTCGGGTGTCCGGACATCGGCATACTGTTTTCTGCCGCTTCGTAACCTTTTTCCTGTGCTTCTTCCAATGTTAATCCTGCACGGGAATACGGCGGATCAGTAAACATTGTGAAGTGTAGATTCGTTCGTGAATCATACGAATACTCGCCATCATCAAATAAATGACTCTTCACAATACGGTAATCATCGAGCGACGTATACGTAAATTGCATACCGCCCTTCACGTCACCGAGCGCATAAATGTTCTCAGCTTTAGTCTGCAGATGATTATTCACTTTAATTTCTTTTTTATTCGTCAGTTCTGCCGAAGTGTTATCGAGACCAAGTCCTTCTATATTCGGCTTACGTCCCGTAGCAAATAATATTGCATTTGATGTGAGTTCATTGCCACTCGATAAAGTTACAGTAATATTATTATAATTCTCTTCTGTCACTTTTTCTGCGCGTTCACCAAAGATAAAGTTAATGCCGCTCTCCTGCATATCCTTAGTAATTTCAGCAGCAATATCGCTGTCTTCGGATTTTAGTATTTTATCGTCCGCAACAATTATACTGACTTCTGAACCGAAAGCATTATACATCGTTGCAAATTCCAGACCGATATAGCCCCCGCCGACAATTGTCAGTTTGTCAGGAAGAACATCTTCATCAATTAATGTCGTACTTGTGTAGACTTTGTCAGAGTTTATATCCCCGTCAATTGGCGGAATGACACTTTCTGCACCGGTATTAATAAAGATTTTATCAGCACTGAGCACTTCTTTTTTACCATTAGCCGCTTCTATTTCAATTTCACTGTCGCTGATAAACGACGCTTTAGCATCGTAAACTTTCGCCTTATTTAAATCTGCAACGCTATGATAGTTCTTATCACGCAGTTTGCTGATTACTGAATTTTTGCGTTCAACAGCAGCGCGGTATTCTCTCTTTTCAAGTGCATCGTGCATTAATAACTTCGTCGGAATACATGCGATATTAATACATGTTCCGCCGTACATTGTTTTATCTTTTTCGACTAATGCTACATTCCAGTCACGATTTTCAAGTTCTCCTGCCAGTGTCTTGCCGGCTTTGCCGAAACCGATTATTATTGCATCAAAATGTGTCAAATACAGCATCTCCTTAAGTTTATCATCACCAGATATTTACCCGTGATGACTGTTTAACAAACTAAGTGCTGCAGTGACAGATTGTTAAAACAATTCCTTGGCCAGCAATTTATACACGTTAAGACGCGCTTGTTGTGAATGCGGAATACTGCAAATCATTGCTTCATCAAACCCATATTTTATCTGCTCATCCTGTAATTGAGCTGCGACTTCTTTTGCAGACCCAACCAAATGCAATTTACGGCCTTCGTGAATTTTAATGCGGTCCATTTCTGTTAACGGAAAATCCTGCGCTTCTTCAGGCGTCAACAGCTGTCCGCTTCTGCCTTTCATAAATTGAAGGCGCCAGATATCCTGAGGTTTTGCTTCAAATTCAGCTTCTTCTTTCGTGTCAGCTGCTGTGACCATATAAGATACTGTAATTTCAGGCTTCTCCATAAAAGCAGAGGGTTCAAAATTATTTTTATATGCATCGAGAATCGGTTTTGACAGCTGGCCGTTAAAAAACTGAGCGAATGAATAACCCGCACCTCGGCGCCCTGCTTCTACAGCGCTGTTGCCGCTCGAACCAAGCAGCCATGATTCAGGCAATACGATGTTAGATGGTGTAGCAATTGTTCTGTTATATAACTCATTTTCCGGCACTTCGTCGTTAATCAGCTGCAGAGCTGTATCAAATTTTTCATACATATTATGTACCATCGGCGGACGTCCTTCTGATAATGCGTATATAGAGAACTGGTCCCCGCCTGGTGCTCTGCCCATGCCGAAATCAATACGGCCAGGTGCAAACGCACTGAGTGTTTTAAACACTTCTGCCAGTTTTAAAGGAGAGTAATGCATCATCATAACTCCACCGGTGCCGATACGGATATTTTTTGTTTTAGCTGCCAAATGTGCCGCAGTAATTTCAGGAGCAGAACTTGCATAAGCAGATGTGCCGTGATGTTCAGCCATCCACATACGTTCATACCCGAGCTCGTCACCCAGTACCGCAAGTTCTTCTGCTTTTATTAAAGCACCCGCAGCTGTGTTGCCTTTAGTTATAGGAGCCTGATCCAATATACTCAGTTTCATAGTTTATACATCCTTTAGTTTTTTATCGATAAATATACTCTTCTTTTAAGAATATCAATTTATCCTATGTTTAAGAAACTAAGTGCTTGAGAACTTCATGATATTGAATTTAAAAATACTCCCTGATATCCATTGAAGAATACCAGGGAGTATTGACCCATATATCTATATCATTTTTCAGCTACTTAATTTCTAATTTTTATGCTTCAGCAGGATTAAATTGTAACTCAAGGTTAACTTTAACGTCCTTAGAAACCATAACGCCGCCAGTTTCCAGAGCCTGGTTCCAAGTTAAACCAAATTCTTCACGGTTGATTGAGAACTTAGATTCGAAACCGTAAACATCAACGCCCCATGGGTTTAACGCTTTACCGTTAAATTCTAAAGGAATAGTAACTTCTTTAGTTACATCTTTAATAGTTAAGTTACCAGTAACATCATATTTTGAACCTGAACCTTCGATTTTAGTTGATTCAAAAGTAATGTCAGAATAGTTTTCTGAATCGAAGAAGTCAGCAGATGTTAAGTGAGCATCGCGATCCGCTACTTTAGTATTGATTGTTGCTGTGCTTGCTCTTCCTGTAACTTTCGCTGATGAAAGATCTTCAATATTGTCTACATCTAAGTTAATTGACCAATCACCGAAAGTACCTTTAACTTTTGTTACCATCATGTGTTTTACCGTAAATTCTAATTCCGAGTGTGCTGTGTCTAATACAAATTTAGCCATAATTAATTCATCCTCCAAAATTTTGTTTGTTATTTAATGCTTCGCTTTCGAACTATTACTATAATTATATTAATACACTTAGTTACAAAAAGCAAGTAACAAACTTAAAATAAATTAAATTTAATACATTTTTTCATTTCTAAGTATATATGAATCGATTGCCTATTTTCAGAAAAATTAAACTTTTTTATCTTATATTATTAAATTGTTGACCTTTATTTATTATGCATGTATCCTTAATTTCATTAATTAAATAACTTCTTATCCAGAGAGGTGTAGGGACTGGCCCGTCGATACCTCAGCAACAGATCGTAAGGTACTGTGCTAATTCCAGGAGCAGACACTGCTCGAAGATAAGCCGAGGACGTCCCCATCTCTTATCTTTACTGATAAGTAATGGGGATTTTTCAATAGGAGGATTTATATGTCTAATAAAAAAGGCAGTATCGTGTCATTGCTGCCCTTATTTATATTTGTTGCTTTATTTATCGGTACGGGACTCTTCGCAGGAGACTTCAATGCGATGCCGATTACTGTCGCCGCTATTATCGCTTCAGTGGCAGGTTTCTTGTTATATTTTAAAGTACCATTTAAAGATAAACTTTCAGCTTATTTAAAAGGTGCATCTCAGGAAAATATCATACTGATTGTAGTAATCTTTCTGCTGTCCGGTGCGTTCTCCGGAATCGCCGGGGCAATGGGCGCTGTTGATTCAACTGTAAATATGGGATTAACATTCCTCCCGGGCAGTCTTTTACTCAGCGGTATTTTTATCATTTGCTGTTTTGTTTCTTTATCTATGGGAACAAGTATGGGTACAGTCGTAGCGATTGCACCAATTGCGATCGGTATCGCTGATCAGACTGAGATTGGGCTGGCACTCGCACTCGCGACTGTAATAGGCGGTGCGATGTTTGGAGATAACTTATCGTTTATTTCCGATACGACTATCGTTGCTACAAGAACACAGGGTGTAAAAATGATTGATAAATTTAAAGTGAACTTCTGGATTGTACTGCCGGGAGCACTGCTTACTGTAGTCATATTATATTTTCTCAGTGCCGATGTTTCGCTTAGTGAAACAGGAAATTATACCTTCAGCTTTATCGAAGTCCTCCCCTATCTTGCAGTGCTGATCATCGCGCTACTCGGCGTGGACGTAATGATTGTACTAATGAGCGGTGCAGTACTTGCAGGAGTACTTGGACTGTTCACAGGTGCATTTGATATACTCACGCTAATATCAGCTGCCGGAGAAGGAATAGCAGGCATGCAGGAAATTGCGATTATTACGATATTAATCGGAGGAATGATTGGTCTCGTCAGCCATTACGGCGGTATCACCTACCTGCTCGATACGATAATGAGTAAAATTAAAACGAAAAAAGGCGCTGAACTTGGGATTGCCAGTCTAGTCAGCGTGACTGACGTATCCACTGCTAACAATACGATTTCCATTATGATGACTGGTCCGCTTGCGAAAAATATCGCTGATGAATACGATGTTGATCCAAGAAAATCTGCAAGTATACTAGACACATTTGCTACAGGCTTCCAAGGATTGATTCCATACGGCGGACAGATGCTTGCCGCTTCTGGACTTGCAGCAGGAATATCTCCAGTAGAAATCATGCCCTATTCAATCTATCCGATTCTGTTAATTCTTAGTGGAATTGCTGCGATACTGATTGGATTTCCGAAGAAGTACTCTAAAGATGAAATGAAATAGATAAATGTTAGTCGGATGCAGCGGTGCTGTATCCGTTTTTTTAAAAGGTGGAAAATGATGGTCGGTTTACAACAGGAAATGCCATTGTCATTCCCATTAAAAAAACGGAATATGCTCATGCATATCCCGTTTCAATCACTATTCAAATATAAGCTCTTTAATCATGTGCATTTCTTTAGCGTATATAGAGTCCTTTATATCTGCTACAGTGTCTTCTATTTTATAATAAGCCTCTTTTGCCTCTTCAATTTTTCCTGTTTCAAACAAACAGAGTGGATAGACAAGACTTCTTACCGCAAACAGAACTCTGTCCAGCGGATGCTGTGCCTGCGGCCTTTCATACATTTTATACGAAAAATTATTGAGCACATATTCGTAGTCCTGTTTATAATATGCCAGTTCCATGTCAAATACCGGCAGATACTGTTTAATATATTCCTTATGCAGTTTCGGATCATCGTGTGTCTCTTCACTACTGATCATTTGATTCATTTCTTCTAAATATTCCACAACAAGCTCAATAATGTTATCAGGCTGATTTAACAGATAAAATACATTAATTGGCCGGCTCCTATCAAGCACTTCAAATTTATACTTATCTGACCTGTTAAACGATAAATACCTTCTTACGTTCTCTTGATATTCCTCAGCCTTATCCGGCTCGTCTTTATGTGAATAAAAAAGCCCGAGCATAACATTCTGCAAATAATAATATTTAAAGTTTTCCGTCTTATAGCTTTCTTCAATATGAAGCTGACCATATTTCAAGAAATCTTCAGTATTAAAGTCTCCAGCAAACGAGCTTCTCCAGAATAAGTAATTTATATAAGTACTACTGTCATATTCTTTATACTTTTCAACATCTGCCTCGATTAGTTTCATAGTTTCATATGCATTTTTATAATCCTGCTCGTACATCATTGAAATTGCATTGTTCATTTTATCAGTCACAGCCAGATTCTCGAGACCAATACTTTTATAAAATTTCTCAATTAAATCGGTAATCTCTTCTGCCTTGTCCCTCTGGCCTGTATATCTGTAATACACACGAATCAGATGATAAATAGTCATACCGTTCTTTGATTGTGAGACTTTATCTATATTCGGCAGTATTTCGTCTTTGATCAGCTCTGTTGGGAAATCAAAAGCATTATAAAGTTCACTGCGTTCAAGCATTCCTTTTGTCCATTCACTGTCACCTTGCTGAGTTAAATAACTCATACTGACTCCAAGTATATCCGCCAGGTATTCAAGTGTATCCATGGATGGATTTGATTTATTATTTTCTATTAAGGACAGCATACCTTTAGTAATCTTACTGCCAGCCAATTCAACAAGTGTTAAGCCCTGTTCTTTTCTCAATTTTTTTATACGTTCACCTAAAGTCATATACTCACTCCAATTTACATTAGTTTAATTATATTAAACTTTCGATTGACTTACAACATAAAATAATTATATGATAAGTTTAATCAGATTAAACAAAGGGGGTTGTTGTTTATATTATTATCCAGAGAAGTTCCGCACGAAGAGAAGTTAAACTTTATTATTTATATTTTCAGCAGACTGACATTAAATTTAGGCAGTTTAATTTACACGTTCGCAGTGTCCTACTCTATTTTATATTTCACAGGATCTGCATTGTACTTCGCAATTAATTTAGCAATTACATCTGTCGTGATGACACTGATGCTGCCGCTGTCAGGTGTAATGAGTGATCTTGGCGATAAAAGAAGAATTATTTTATCAGGGGAAATAATTTTGACGCTTATTATGGCAGGTTTACTGATTTTTACTTACTTTAACGGATTTAATCTTTTTGCGATTTATATTACTTCATTTCTAACTGCCTTAGTAAATCCTTTTGTGTCAAATTCATTCCAGACATCGATGACCGAGATGTTTCATAAAGAACGAATTCAAAAAGTGATGGGTTATGTTTCTGCCATTATGTCTTCTGCGATTATTATCGGTCCGGCAATGGGCGGTGTACTGTTCGGACTGTTTGATTTCTATATTATGATTTTAATTTTCACGATTACCTATGCTGTCTCTACTCTCCTCGATTTCTTTATTAAATTCGATTTATATTATGATTCGGAGGATTATGTTTTAAATGACACGACTGCAACTGAGGCCGCTTCAGCTTTCGGAAAGTTCAAGCACGATGTCTGGCAGGGTATTGAATACATTAAAAATTCATATGTCTTCCTCCGGGTCTTCATGATGGCTGCATTTATTAATTTCTTTGCATCTTTAATGGGAATTTATCCTGAGAAAGCAATGATTACAGAACTTAAATTTGAGCCTGAAACTGTGGGGTTAATTAATGCATTTGACGGTGTCGGCGTACTAATTGCCGGAATTATAATCGGCTCAGTCAAACAATTTAAGAATCCTGTTGGGCTGATGAAAATCTCTCTGCTGTTATGGACTTTTACAATACCGTTATATTTACTTCCGCTTTACACAAACATGACAGATACCTATTCAATAGTGTTCTTTGCTGCAATGGGCTTCTCTGTAGCTGCCATGCTGCAGGTGATTAACGTTCCACTGTTCACTTATGTGCAGCTGACTGTTCCGCAGTATATAAAGGGCAGAGTGTTTTCAGCCATAGGGTTATTTGCTTCTTCCATAACACCAGCCGGTACATTACTTTACGGTTTCGCTTACGATTACATTCCTTTCTGGATTATTCACGGCATCAGTTTTGCTGCACTGATTGCTGTCACGCTTATATTCCTTAATAAACGGGTTATCACTGAATCCAAAGCCGATGTTTTAAGAATTTCTGCTGAGCTCAAATCTTCTGGGGAATGACATGAAAACGCACACATATAACAATATATAATGCTCAATATCTGATATAATTATGAATATTATATATTATACAAGGATGTTTTTATGACGAATTATAAAAATGAATATGAAAGAGTATTCAGCGGGCTGTCTGAAGATGATCAGCTGGCATTTAACTCGCTGAATACTGAGTTTGATAAACACTTTGTTACCGAAGATGCGAAGTATAAAAGATTGTATATAATGGCTGATGTGATGGTAGGTTCCGGCAAGGATTACGTAACGTATTACAACGCCAAAACAAAAGATGTTGCCCGTGTAGCTTCAAAAGATTTACCGAAAGAACGGAATAAATACTGGTCTGATGCAGCAATTCTCGGTGTCTATTTTGCCATACTGTTCTCAGCATGTATTTTCATCTTTGGAGAAATCGTTATTTCACTAGTGCTGCCTGGAATTATCGTGTTAATACTGGCCATGGTTCCTTTAATGAACCACGGTATAAAACATCAGTCCTCAGCGCGCGGAAATAAGCAGCTGATTTCCGGTTTCTTATTTTTAATTCTGTTTGTCGGTGCGAACCTTTTAATACTGTTTATGAATTCTGAAATACTCAGTCCTTTAAAAATCACGTCTTACGATGCTTCTGCAGTCGATACACTGCTCTTTGTCGTATTTGTTGTTGTCGCTGCCGCTTCAGTGTACTTCATTTTCAGTTCTGAATCGTGGGCCAGCAAGTTAATTTTTATTGTACTGCTGATTTACAGTGCAGGGCGCTTGATTTATCCTTTCGATTTCTTAAATGGAGTATCGGAGTTTATCGTACAGTACTTTATGTTCATCGGTTTAATCATTATTATTATCGCTCAGTATTTAAGAGCTAAAGGTTCAAATACGAGCGAATCATAGAAAAAAGCTTACTGTCAAATGACAGTAAGCTTTTTAATTTTAATCCATATCTTTTGTTCTGCTTAGTTTAAAGGCAAGTACAAACCCGACAAATGCCAGTATACCTGCAAACAGGAATGACATATTAACACCATGTATCATACCTTCAGTACCTTCTCCCGGTCGCATTGTATTGGTCATAATTGAGACCAATAATGCGGTCCCGACTGCTCCGGCAACTTGTCTCATCGTATTACTCATCGCAGTACCATGCGGTACAAGCGAGTTCGATAATCTGTTGAGTCCTTCTGTTGTTACCGGCATCATCACCATCGCCACACCAAGCATACGAAAGGAGTTGACGACTGCGAGATACGTAAAGGTAGTTTCTGTACTCAGGTTCGCAAACATTAGCGTCGTCACCGTCAGCATGCCAAGTCCGATAATAGCGAGCCATCTCGCACCGTATTTATCGAACAGCCGGCCTGTAATTGGACTCATCAGCCCCATAATTAATGCACCAGGAAGCAGCATCATACCAGATTCCATTGCACTGAAACCGAGCATTGTCTGCATGAATATCGGCAGAATTACTGCTCCGCCGATCATCGACATAAAGACAATCATTCCTAAAGATGTCGACAGAGTAAAGATTTTATCTTTGAATACTCCGAACTCTAAAATCGGTTCTTCCAGTCTGTTCTGACGTTTAATAAACATGTACAGCGAAACTGCACCAACTATAATCGGCAGAATTACCGTAAGACTCAGCCAGCCGCTGTTACCTGCTGCACTGAACCCGTAAAGCAGTCCCCCAAATCCAAGTGTCGATAAAAGAATAGACGTCATATCGAGCTTTGGATTCGTCTTCTCTGTAACATTTCTCAAAATAAAGTATGCAACGATTAAATCGATAATTACGATCGGCAGCAACATGTAAAACAGTCCTCGCCATGGATATATATCGATAAACCATCCCGACAGTGTCGGTCCGATTGCCGGTGCAAAACTTATGACAAGACCGAACATTCCCATCGCTTTACCACGCTGATCGCGCGGATAAACCAAGAATAAAATCGTCTGCATCAGCGGCATTATAATACCTGCCCCTGCGGCCTGTAAAATACGGCCTGCCATTAGCACAGAGAATGACGGCGAAATACCGCATATCAGCGTTCCAAGGCCAAACAGCGACATCGCGGTAAAGAATAACGTTCTCGTTGAGAATTTATTAATTAAAAATGCTGTAATTGGTATCATAATTCCGTTAACGAGCATGAAGACCGACTGCAGCCACTGAGCAACATCAGCTTCCAGATTCAAATCAGTCATTATGTGAGGTATCGCTGTCGCTAAGAGTGTCTGATTTAATATTGCTGCAAATGCACCCGATAAAAGCACAGCCATTAATATCGTTCTGTTTTTATCTGTTAATTTACTGCTGTTTTCATTTGCTAAACTCATTCATTTTCCTTCTTTCATAGACTTACACAATTATTGATTGTATAATACAACTATATATAAAGTCAAGAATAGAATTTGAAAGGACGTGCTTAGAATGGTTAACGATGACTCATTGGAAGTTTTAGAATTGGAAATTGCTATGATGGTCCGTGCTTTAAGAAGCCGGATTGCTGAAACTGATAAAAAACAGGAATTTAAACGCGCCAGTTATTTAATACTGCTGCTTATTTCTAAAAATGGTCCGATGGGTGTTAAAAGTATCGCAGAAAAACTTCACCTTGATATTTCTACAGTCAGCAGACAAGCTGCCGATTTAATGGAAGATGAAATGCTCAAGAAAAAGAAATCTGAAACAGACCGGCGCTCATATCTCTATGAGATTAATAATAAAGGCTGGGATACGATTGCACATATCAGACAAGGCAGAAAGCAGCGTTTTGCTAAAATGATTGATGAATGGGAAGATACAGAAATTGAAGATTTTGCCCATCTGCTTCAGAAATTTAATAATTTAATGAATTAAAACAGCCGCTTCACCTCTACAGGTGAAACGGCTCATTTTTATTTATTTTTCTGTTCGTTAAAGAATTCTATTACTTTCGTATTCATATCATCCTGATTTTCAGTATACAAATACTGATGTCCTTCGTTCTCATAAGCGGTCAGCTCGACATCTTTATTTTCTTTCTTCATTCTTTCATACATTTGCACGGATTCAGAATAAGGCACTCTCACATCGTTATAAGAATGGAAAATTCTTAGCGGGCAGCGTATTCTCTGAGTATTGTTCAGCGGTGCGATGCACTGCATAAATTCATCGTGTTTACCGATAAACCCGTACTCGTATGAACGCTGTTCCCTGCGCCACAGAGGTGTATTCGACAGCAGTGTTGTAAAGTGCGATATTCCTACAATATCGACCGCACCTTTCCACAGTTTCGGAAACTGGGTAATTAACAAGAGCGTCATAAAGCCGCCGTAGCTTCTTCCCATAATAAAAATATTATCTTTATCAGACTGATGATTATTTATTAAATGCTCCCGCAGCTCAACCACATCTTTCGCTGCATCGATACGCTTCTCCTGATTATCGAGACCGATATAAAATTTGGAATAGCCCGTTGAGCCTCTAATATTCGGTACAGCAATCTGATAGCCCTCTTTGTAGAGCTTATAATACAGTTCGTTGAATTCCGGCCGAGCCTCTGATTCCGGTCCACCATGCACGTGTATTGCCGTCGGTGTATGCTCACTTTGCTGCTGATATAAGTAGTAAGGCACATCCAGCCCGTCAAATGACGGATATGTCGAATACATCGTGTTAATAACAGTTTCAATTTTATCGTTGCCGAATAGTTTTTCTGTACTTCCATCTATTAAATTGAATTCATATACTGCATGCGGCGTACCCATATCGGAATACAGTGCATACAGCGTATTGCCTGAATTAACCAGTGAATGCATTACTCCTTCACTGAAGAAATCCAGTGTTTCAAGTAGATCATCCTGAACATTGTACTTAAACAGTTTCGAGTAACCTTTTTTATTTACTTCAAAAACCACAGTGTTTTTATCTTCAAGCACAATAACTTTTTGAATATCCCATTTAAAATAAGTCAGCTTTTTAAATTCAAAAGTGTCTTTATTTAGTTTATAGAGATTTAAATGTCCTTCTAAGTAATCACTCGTAAACAGCGCCTCCGAATCATTTAAAGAACGGTAATTGCCGAAACGCCCTGGCGGCAGTTTGGTATCTGTTAATTCCGCTGTTTTTATATTATACAGAAATATTTTTTTATCTAAATTATTTACAGCCTGGCTCATCAGTATATGATCTTCATCAAATTTGCCGATTATTGATGATGGTGTCTCAAATGATTTAAGAACAGCCTGCTGCCCGTCCTCGTAATCAATCATTTCAAACGTCTTGCCTTCTTTATGATGTCTAAGATACATAAACCTGCCGTCCATATGGACACCGTAATGATGATAATAGTCATCGTCCGCCGTCAGCTGATTCACTTCTTGCCCTTTAAAATGCGTCAGCTGCTCACGTTCATTGCCGTTTAAATCCGTTGCAATTAATAAGCCTTCATCTTCAAACCAGTAGTTTTTAACGTTTTCCTGTTCATCTGATATTTTCACATAACTTTTATCTTTAATATTATAGCTGTGCAGTTCGCGCTTTCCTGTTTCATCAGAAATAACATACAAATTTTCTTTTGTTTTATCCAGTTTTAATGATAGATATTTAGTAAACTCCGTCACTTCGGCACCCTCTTTAAATTATGTAATCCTTATATATAAAAATACCCTAATCCTCAGCGAATTGTAAGGATTAGGGCTCATTTTTATAATTATTGCATATTAAAGTAGTCTACAGCGATCTGTGTGCCGACTTTAGCGTTGTTATACACTAATTTAATGTTGGCCTCTAGAGATTTACCTTCTGTTTTTTCTACAATTTTACCTAATAGGAATGGTGTTGAATCTTTACCGCCGATGCCGTTTTCTTCAGCTTCTTTAACAGCTTCCAGAACAATCTTGTCGATGTATTCTTTAGGCAGCTCGTCACTTTCTAAAATAGGGTTAGCGATAACAACGCCACCTTCAAGTTTAAGGTCATGTTTTGCTTTAATAATCGCAGCAATGTCTGCTGTTGTTTCAGACACAGTGTTTAATTTAATATCACTTGTACGTGTGAAGAATGCCGGCAGCACTTCAGTCTGATAACCGATTACAGGTACACCTTTAGTTTCAAGATATTCCATCGTTTTATCGAGGTCTAAAATAGATTTAGCACCTGCACAGATTACAGCTACATCAGTTTTCCCTAATTCATCAAGGTCAGCTGAGATATCCATAGTATCTTCCACTCCGCGGTGTACGCCGCCGATTCCGCCAGTAACGAAGAATTTAATGCCTGCCATTTCTGCACAGATCATTGTCGATGCTACAGTTGTTGCACCGATACGTTTTGATGCAATGATTTCTGCAAGGTCGCGGCGTGATACTTTCGCAACGCCTTCTGAATTACCAAGTTTCTCAAGTGAAGCCTCATCAAGTCCTACTTTAATCTTGCCGTCCATAATTGCAATTGTTGCAGGAACCGCTCCGCCTTCGCGCACGATATCTTCTACTTTTTTAGCCATTTCCACGTTTTGCGGGTAAGGCATACCATGAGAAATAATAGTTGATTCTAAAGCAATTACCGGTTTATTGCTTGCTAACGCTTCTTTAACATCCGGGTGTAATTCGATTAAATGATTCATTTAACTTCCTCCATGTCTTTAATAAGTTGTTTTTCTGTTAAATCCTGACGTACGGTAAATTCTGTCTCTATTGTCTTGCTGCTGTTCATCATTGCCATCTTAACGATGTCATCTATTGAATAACCTTTCAGCCAGCCGTAGACAATTGCGCTGGAAAACGAATCTCCCGCACCTGTGACATCAACAACTTTATCCGAGGGGATTATGCTGTATACTTTACCGGCGCCGTTCTTGCCGCTGTAAGCTATCGATTTAACACCATTCGTCACAATAACATGACTGACACCTGCATCATTCCACATACTTGCTGCTTCAAGCAGCTCTTCATCACTGTTAATCTTAATATTAAAATGTGCTTCTGTTTCATCTCTATTGACGATTATCCAATCCACCGGTTTTAAATTATCCGGCATACGGTTCATCTTCGGTCCCGATACAGGTATAAGCACAAGATTAAGATTATGTTTCTCTGCGTATGCACATAAGAAGTCGAGGGATACTTTAGGCGTATTTAGATCTGCAACGATGCATTTTGCACGCTTTAATATATATGTCTGTTTAATCAGCACTTCAGGTGTCAAATGATCGTAGATGTTCATATCAGCGAAACCATACTCCATCTCACCTTCATGACTGATTAAAGCGGTGTAACAACCTGTACTCTGACCTTCTATATGTTCTGCAAAATCAAGGTTGATAAACGGTGAACTCGAATCGTGAATCGTCTTCCATTCACCATCATCACCGCGTGTCGTAATTAAGGCGACACTCTCACCAAGTCTGCCGAGGTTTTCACCAATATTACGTGCAACACCGCCGACCGAATGTGCAGACTGAATTGGATTCGATGTGCCGTGTAACAGCTCATCGTGAACGAAGAACTTACGGTCAACGTTAGCCGCACCAACACAGACAATCGGATACTCGGCATTCAGCACATAGGCCTGCCCCTGAATGAACTCTTTTTTAACAAGCTCAGATACGATTGCTGCTACTGCAGAACTTGTCAGTCCTACCTTTTTAGCCAGTTCAGTTTGTGATATGAAAGGGTTATCCTTTATATGTTTTAAAATGTCATTTTCTTTAGGATGCATTGTTATCCTCCTAGCTCACTTTTTACTGCTTTAAATATAAGGTATTTAAGCAATAAAAACTTATTTTAACACAAATCAGCCATAGTTATGTTAAAAAGTAACGCTTTTAATTAAAATTATGAGAATATTTTCACTAAAGGTACATTTATTAAAGGAATTAAGTATAATATACACTTTATATTATGAACTTTACAAAGAAAAATGTTAATCAACATCAAAATAAATCTATATAAACAAAAAAACACTGTGCAAGAAGCACAGTGTTTACTGTATACCACCGGTCGGGATCGAACCGACACTCTCTTAACGAGAATTGGATTTTGAGTCCAACGCGTCTGCCTGTTCCGCCACGGTGGCTAATTAAAAAAAGACTAATTAGCTGTCTAATTAGTTTAAAAGTATAAAGCGGAAGATAGGATTTGAACCTATGTCTTGCTTCAGGAAGAAGCATGTTCTGAACACTAAACTACTTCCGCATAAAAGTATTGTTTAAGGCGCCAACCGGATTTGAACCGGTGATAGAGGATTTGCAGTCCTCTGCCTTACCACTTGGCTATGGCGCCAAAGGAAACTATAAAAACTGGGCTGGAAGGATTCGAACCTTCGCGTCACGAGACCAAAACCCGTTGCCTTACCGCTTGGCTACAGCCCAAAAATGGGGCGACTGATGGGGATCGAACCCACGTATGCCGGAACCACAATCCGGTGTGTTAACCACTTCACCACAATCGCCATAAAATGCAGGGGTAGTAGGAATCGAACCCACATCAAAGGTTTTGGAGACCTCTATATTACCATTATACGATACCCCTATACTAATGGAAGGGGGCAGATTCGAACTGCCGAACCCGAAGGAGCGGATTTACAGTCCGCCGCGTTTAGCCACTTCGCTACCCTTCCGTAAAAAAATGCCGGCCAGAGGACTTGAACCCCCAACCTACTGATTACAAGTCAGTTGCTCTACCAATTGAGCTAGGCCGGCTTAAATGGTGGTTCAGGACGGAATCGAACCGCCGACACTGTGAGCTTCAATCACATGCTCTACCAACTGAGCTACTAAACCACTATATGTGAAGTTTTCATTAATTAAAAATGGCGGTCCCGACGGGAATCGAACCCGCGATCTCCTGCGTGACAGGCAGGCATGTTAACCGCTACACCACGGGACCTTATTTATAAACTTTCAAAAAAATAATTGCGGGAGAAGGATTCGAACCTTCGACCTCCGGGTTATGAGCCCGACGAGCTACCACTGCTCCATCCCGCGATAATAATATTAAATTAAAAATGGCGGAGGAAGAGGGATTCGAACCCCCGCGAGCCGTTAAGCCCCTGTCGGTTTTCAAGACCGATCCCTTCAGCCGAACTTGGGTATTCCTCCGCGATATTAAGTTTAAGCTATGGTGGACCTTGCAGGACTCGAACCTGCGACCCAACGGTTATGAGCCGTTTGCTCTGACCAACTGAGCTAAAGGTCCAAAAATGGTGGCGGCAGAGGGGATCGAACCCCCGACCTCACGGGTATGAACCGTACGCTCTAGCCAGCTGAGCTACGCCGCCGAGTTAAATTATTTTCACTATAACTTTGACTTTTTAAATAATGGTGGAGACTAGCGGGATCGAACCGCTGACCTCCTGCGTGCAAGGCAGGCGCTCTCCCAGCTGAGCTAAGCCCCCATTATAATATTTCATTTTTAAAAGAGTCGGGAAGACAGGATTCGAACCTGCGACCCCTTGGTCCCAAACCAAGTGCTCTACCAAGCTGAGCTACTTCCCGTTTCTATAAGCGCGCCCAAGAGGAGTCGAACCCCTAACCTTCTGATCCGTAGTCAGACGCTCTATCCAATTGAGCTATGGGCGCATTGCATTATTAAATTCAAATGGTGCCGAGGACCGGAATCGAACCGGTACGATAATCACTTATCGCAGGATTTTAAGTCCTGTGCGTCTGCCAGTTCCGCCACCCCGGCTTAAACTGGAGCGGAAGACGGGATTCGAACCCGCGACCCCCACCTTGGCAAGGTGATGTTCTACCACTGAACTACTTCCGCTGACTATACTATTTGTATAAGTTAATTTTAAAATGGTGCGGGTAAAGGGAGTCGAACCCCCACGCCCTAAAGCGCTAGATCCTAAGTCTAGTGCGTCTGCCAGTTCCGCCATACCCGCGTATCTAAATGTGAGCCATGCAGGATTCGAACCTGCGACCCTCTGATTAAAAGTCAGATGCTCTACCAACTGAGCTAATGGCTCTTGTTAAGAGATGGTGCCGGCCAGAGGACTTGAACCCCCAACCTACTGATTACAAGTCAGTTGCTCTACCAATTGAGCTAGGCCGGCTACATGGTGGAGAATGACGGGTTCGAACCGCCGACCCTCTGCTTGTAAGGCAGATGCTCTCCCAGCTGAGCTAATTCTCCATGTAAGATACTATTATCTTATATATCGATTGATAAATCAATCATTATTTTCAATTGTTTTTTAAAATATGTAACAGCCTGGCAGCGTCCTACTCTTGCGGGACGTCAGTCCAACTACCATCGGCGCTGGAGAGCTTAACTGCTGTGTTCGACATGGGAACAGGTGTGGCCTCTCCGCCATCGCCGCCAGACTATTAGTGAATGTATATACATTCAAAACCGGATAGAAGTATCGAGAAGAGTGAACGCACTCTTTTAATTTCTGGTCTTACTTTTGAATAAGTCATCGATGGATTAGTATTTGTCCGCTGAATGTGTTGCCACACTTACACGCCAAACCTATCAACCTCATAGTCTCTGAGGCATCTATTGGGGAAATCTCA
>NZ_AUEF01000022.1 GCF_000425845.1 Jeotgalicoccus psychrophilus DSM 19085 | reverse complement strand
TTACGAATCCCAAAATGATGCGCTGTATCTTTATAGGACAACAAGTTTTCTTGTCTATAGTCTAAAACAGATCGTTTAAATTCACTAGTATAAGTTGTTTTCGTCATGTGCTTAAGCAGGCTGTCTGGCCCAAACTCATTATAGTTATTCACCCATCTTGTAATTAATGAAGGGTTGATCTGATACTGCTTAGCTAAAGCCTTATATCCACCTTCATTATTAAGGTAGGATTGAACTACTGCCATTTTGAACTCAAAACTATGTTTTTTATTTTTCATAACAAAAACTCCCCTTAAGTTGGATTTAGGTCCAACTTAAGGGGAGCACGTCATCAAGGGCGTTTTTTTTATTTGAAGTACCATATTCTCCGTCTCAGAAGATATAAAAAAACCATGAACAGCGTTAAGCACAATATCAGGAAAGATATATTCATCAAGGAAACTCCAAGCCAGCCGCTCTGCATCCAGAACACTCCAGCCAGCGTTCCGCCGACACTTGAACCTGTATAATAGAAGAACAAGTACAATGATGATGCCTGCGCTTTATTGCTGTGAGCAATATTACCCACCCATCCGCTAGTCAGGGAATGTGCAATAAAGAATCCGAATGTAAATAATATCAGTCCAGCAACAATCGTCCAAACAGATGGAATTAAGACGATAATGAGACCAGCAACTGCCACAATGATACCTGTATACAGCATCATTACTTTACCGTATCTGTAAACAAGATTTCCTGAAATCATCGAACTCAGTACGCCGACGAGAAAAATCATGTATACCCAGCTCACAATAGTCTGGCTGATATTAAAATCTTCAATCAGTACGAATGATACATAGTTATAAAGAGAGACATTCGTTCCAAGGAGCAAAAAGCCCATTAAAAATAAAATGAGCAGCAGCGGGTTTTTCAAGTGCTCAGTCAATGATTTAAACAGATCTTTGACATTGAACTCTCTTTTTACGAAATGTTTTGACGGAGACAGCGCATACCAGAAAATAAATGTCGCAATCAGACTGACAACACCGACACCAATCAGGCCGAACTGCCATCCCCATAACCCTGCCGCAACACCTGCTAAAACCCGTCCAAATACTGCACCGAGCGCATTACCGCTTATGTATAAACCCATTGCTCCAGGCAGACTGCGCGGATGAATTTCTTCTCCGAGATAAGCCATCGCAATGGACGGCAGGCCCGCAAGTGCGACTCCCTGTAAGGCCCTCATGACAATCAATGAACCGAATGTCGGACTGAAAGCAGTCAGTATGCATAATATCGAAGCGGTCAGCATCGAGACAATCATGATGTTTTTCCTGCCCACAGCCTCTGAAATGGAACCAAAAATAAGCATACTGATTGCCAAAGTAAATGTTGTTACAGAAAGCGATAAACTCGCTGCCGTCGGTGTAACACCGTAATATTCCGTTAAATCAGGTAAAATTGGCTGTACTACATAAAGAATCGCAAATGTATTAAATCCTGCGGCGAAAAAAGCAAGTGCTGTCTGTTTATAACTTTTGGTTCCCCGTTCTATGTAATCCATTTCCATCCCCCTTGTAAAATATCGCTTAGGATTTATAAACAGTCTGATCAAGCCAGTTTTTAACCTGCTCGAGCTCTTCGTTATTAAGTGACTCGGGATACGTCATCATAACAAGCGGAACACTTTCGTATCCCTCGTTAATGACAGGCTGAATATAACCATAAGAGGATAAATGAAAACCATTTCTCTCGTAAAATTTTACACGGCGTCTTTGCATATCATCTTCAGGCGGTTCCACTTCCAGTACAACAGGTTTACTGCTCAGTGCGTTATAAGCCTGAAGTGTTTTTGAACCAAGTCCCTGTGAACGGAACTTCTCATTTACTGCAAGATGTTCTATGAAGCGATATGAGTCATTTTCCCATTCGGCAAAAAATGCGAGAATTTCACTATTTTTATGCAGCACGTATACGTTATAGTGAGGATCTTCCAGCAGCTTCCGCTGCCCTTCAAAATTCCTGATCTCTGCTTTAGGAAATGAGTCATCCATCAAGGCATATAACTGCTCAAACTCATCTTTCTTTAATAGTTCCAACATATTTACACACACTCTTTCGTATCTTATTATTCTTACTATAGAACAGTTTAAAATATAAAAAAAGCGACACATACTAATGTATCGCTTAAATAACGCAGTATTATTAATTGTTATGAGCATTTGCACTGATTTTTTTAAGCGTTTCTCTAAAAGCACTCAGTTCTTCATCGCTCAGTGCAGAAAACAAACCGGTTAAAAGCTCGCTGTGTGCAGGGAAAATACGGCGAATCAGGTTTTCGCCTTCTTCAGTCAGTGCAGCTTTCATACTGCGTCTGTCATTCTCATCACGCTTTCGGATAATATAGTCTTTTTTCTCTAATTTATCCAGTATATAAGTCGTACTTGAATTTGCAATTAGTATCCGTTCCTGAATACGATTAATAGGCTGCGGTCCTTTATGAAATAAAAGCTCCAAAACTGCAAACTCGCTAATATTCAGTCCGTACTGCTGGGCATCATTTTTCACTAACTTTTCTAATATGTCATTCGTTCTTTTAATTCCGACAAAAGCTTTCAAACTTTCTTCCGTTCTAGTCATGATATTACTCCTCAGGCACTTTAAATTCTTCAAATTATATAACTTCTTAACTTCTCTGTCAACGCAGGCTCTTAATCCTCAAAATACTCATCATCGTATTCGATATACCTGCTGTCATACATATTTGCATATTCCGTCGCTTCATAAACCAGCTGTTCTATTTCTTCATAATCATCATCTATTTCAAGCCATATTACCTTATTAATATTACCCGTAATTCCATTAATTGCAATCAGTGCCCCTTCATCGTCATCATTGACCTGCTGTAAAATGTAGTATTCCCGTGCACTGCCTTCACCACTCCAGGTAGAATATACATTGGTTCCGCCGACTTCTCCTGCTGCGATTTCTACAGCTTCTTCAACCGTCAGTCTGGTATCTTCTTCCGGTTTTTCAGCTTCACGCTCTTTGTCAGGCTGCTGATTTTTGTCTTCTTTGTCAGCTTCACGCTCTTTGTCTGGCTGCTGCTTTTTGTCTTCTTTGTCAGCCGCTGGTTCTTCTTCAGCAGGCTCTTTATGCTCCGCAACCGTCTTTATCCCCTGCACACTGGAATCTTCACGATTTACAGTGATACTGTGTGTCGCTTCGTTACCTTTTAAGTTAATCACAAAATAACGGTCGTCATCAGAAAGAGATACTGATTCAACAGATCCACCGTAGCGTTCTGTGACAACGGCGCGGGCTTCATCTTCAGAAATAAAATCCTGCTGGTTAAAACTGACCCATAACACGCCGATAACTATTCCTGCAATGAGTCCTGTAAGCGCGATTATTATCTTACTCCGCTTCGCCATCTTCAGCCTCCTTTTTCATCGTTAGTTTAAATGTGGTTCCCTCGTTAATTACGCTCTTTACCGAGATTTTAATATCATTATTTTCAGCCAGCTGCTTCGCTATTGATAAACCGAGTCCTGAACCGCCTGTTTTTCTAGTTCTTGCTTTATCAACACGGTAAAAACGTGTGAAAATATCATTTAATTCATTTTCCGGGATGCCGATTCCGTAATCCCGCACCTCGATAATAACCGCCTCGCTGTTTTCTTCGATATTGACATCTATATCTTTTGTGCTGTACTTATAAGCATTATCCAAAAATATCCTAAGCAGCTGTTCGAATGCCGGCGGGTACACATAAACATACGGATCCGTCCCAGCTGAAGCAATGTTAATATTACGTTTAAACACTTTTTCAAGCCGTGCAACAACACTTTCAATCAGCTGTACTGCCGGTATATATTCTTTATCCTGGTCTGTATCGCTATGCGTTACTTTTGTAAAACTCAGGAATTGTTCCGTTAAATATTTCATTCTTGTCGTTTCTTCGGAAATAGCTGTAATCCCTTCATCCAATAAATCTTCCCGCGTTTTACCGAAACGTTCCAGCATTCTGGCATATGAACTGATGACTGTCAGCGGTGTTTTTAATTCGTGCGATGCATTCATTATAAATGCCTGCTGATTATCATCATGTGCTTTTAAAGTCAGCATCATATCGTTATAAGAATCTGTGAGCATTTTCAATTCAAACGTGTCCGATTTATTGACCGGTATTGTTTTATAAAGGCGGACATTTCCCCTATCATTCATTCTCCGGACGAGCTGCTTAATCGGATTTGTAATTAAATTTGTAATCACCTGATTTAAAATGAAAACAAGCACAAGCAGAATGACAGATGAGATTATTAAAATCCACTTCAATATATTGTAGGTGTCATATAAAAAATATATATTCTCGTATATTTGCAAACTGTGGACTTCACCGTTTTCCCAAATGACAGGTATTGAAATCATTACAAAATTTTCATTATTATATGACAGGGCGTCTGTATACTGCGAAGTACTGTACGGCTGATTCAATTCAAGATAGCTTTCCTCAGTCGCAATTCTGACAATGTGGTCTTCCTGGTCGTTCAGCATCGTTATATAGCCGTCAGACAGTGAGAAATACTGCAGTACCGTTTCACCGCTTATACCGCTTTCCTGTGCTGTTTGTATTTCCGTAATGATATTATTCCCACGGTTTTCAAGCTGATCCATTTCCGCTTCCAGCGAATAATGTTTATAGGAAAAATAAATTAGCAAATTAGTCAGTATAACAACAATGGCAATCATTACCGTTGTATACAGCTGTATTTTCGTTCCGAGTTTCATAAATTAATCCTTTATAATATAACCAATGCCGCGCACACTGGAAATAAGTGATGGTTTGTCTGTATCGAGCTTTTTACGAATATACCGCACGTAAACGTCCACAGTATTCGTATCGCCAAAATAATCATATCCCCACACTGCATCGATAATCTGATCGCGGGACAGTGCCTGATTTTTATTGTTTATCAAGTAAAGCAGCACATCGTATTCTTTCTGAGTTAAATAAACAGGTTCACCATTACTGTAAACCTCACGGGCTAGCGGTTTAATCTCCAGATGACGGTGCTTAATACTTTCAGTCTTTACTTCACCCGCTGATGCTGATTTTAAATGTACACGAATTCTCGCGAGCAGTTCTTCAACTTCAAAAGGCTTCGTCATATAGTCATTGGCTCCAGAATCAAGACCGCTTACTTTATCCATAACAGCATCTCTTGCTGTGAGCATTATTATTTTTATCTCCTGATTCTTCTGTCTGACCCTTCTCAGCACTTCCAAACCATTCAGTTCGGGAATCATGACATCCAGAAGAATTAATGAAAAGTCACCTGTTTCATATTTTTCCAGCGCCTCTTTTCCTGTATATGCAATATCGACTTCATAGTCTTCAAATTCCAATTCAAGCTGAATGACACGCGCAATTTTCTCATCATCTTCCACTATTAGTATTTTCTCCATGATATCGCCTCACAATATTCGTTTATTGTTGTAATTATACCATGTACAAAGCAGTCTCTCGATTTAAAAAAGATAAAAACAAACGCCCCGGAGGGCGTTATAATATTAGTCATCGATTTCTGTTACATCGCCTGTTTTCGCATTGATTTTCACTTCATTGCCGCCAACTTCAAATTCATATTTGAAATCATCAGCATCGTATTTCCACTCATCGATTTCACTATTCACAGCTTCAGCTGCTATCTGTTTGGCATCTTCTAATGAGATGATTGCTTCTTCATGCGCTGCTTGCAGTCGTTTGAAGCCGCGTTCGCTGTTTTCATCTTCAAGCTCTTCTTCAACTACAGAAAGATTATCCGCGCTTAATTTCACTTCGTATTCTTCATTTTCACTTTCAAGCTTAACTTCATAGTAGTATGCACCGTCATCTTCTTCATAACTGATTTCTTCTAAGATTCCGTCGAATCTTTCTTGTGCAGCTTCGATGGCTTCTGCTGATTTATCTCCGCCAAAAGCATCTGCAGCTTTTGCGTCTCCTTTGCTGTTAGCTGATGATGCAGTATTTTTCTCAGCTGCATCTACTTCGTTGTCGTCTCTGTCATCATTGTCGTCGTTATCGTCACGGTCTAAATCCTGTTCAATAATACTTAAATTCTCTGCATTAAGTTTTACTTCAAAGTCATCATTGCCGTTTTCAATTTCTATATTGTAGTAATAGACACCGTCGTCCTCATCGTATTCAACATCAGTCACTGTGCCGTCGAATTCTTTAAGTGCTTTGTCCACTGCTTCTTGAGCTGTTGTACCAGCTGAAGTTTCCACGTTATCTTTAACCGTTACAGCTCCGTTACGTTCTTCTGTTTCCCATTCCATATCGTCTGCACTTACATTTGATCCGCATGCTCCTAAAACTAATGCTGATGTTAATACGCCGCCAAGTAAAATATTTTTGTTGATTTTCATTCCAATCATCCTCCAATTATTTTTCCGCTGTTTTTATGCGGTTTGTTTTATTTGTTACTCATAGTATATCCGCGGCGAACTAACGGACAGTTAAGCAATAATTAAAGGATGATTAAAGAGCAGTTTCATTATTTTAATAGTTGAAGTAAACGAAGCGCCTTGTCATTCTCAAGCTTCTTCAATGTTCTGAGTGCTCTTCTTACAATAAAGGGAGAAGTCTCATTTATATTCTCTTTCAGAAATGAGATTACTTCTTCAGGATGATATTTCGATATATCGTTTAAATGATTCGCTACCGATTTTTCGACGTACCTCGACCGATCATCGAGGAATGGTTTCAGCAGTCTGAAGTTTTCCTGTACATCACCTCTTAAAAAGGGAAGTTTTTTCGCCCACGGCAGGCGGGGTCTTGGACCTTCTGTTACAAGCCTTCTTAAATGAGCATTGTCACTTCTCCCCCATTTTTGGAAGACCGCTTCAACTTTATCGTAATCCTTTAGAATAAACGGACGTATTGCAAATTCAGCAGTATCACGCTTCGTAATTTCTTCTATCGTCTTCATCGACTGCTCAAAATTATCGAGTCCGTATGTTTCAACAAACTTCGACAGCGCTCTGTAGTAATACATTTCCGCAAACGGAAAATAAAATTTATCATTTTCCAGACCAAGTACGTCTATAATAATGTTCGTTGCTTCACTATAATCATCCGGTAAGTACTTCCTGAGCTGTTCACTGAATATCTGAATACGCTCAGACATTCGCCCGTCAGCAATTTCTGCTGAAGTGCTGCTGATAAATTCCTGAGCTTTAAACTCGGGGTATATTTTACTAATGTCTTTTGCATAATGCCTGGCAAGATCTATATCGAAGTAATCTTTCATCAGTTTTCTTTCACTCATCTGCTGCACCTCATTTTCAGTAATAAAAAGAGCTCCTATTTTAATATAGGAACTCTGCTGTTTGCATTTTATATATATGGCAGGATACCGAGACCCTTGCTTCCGGGACCGCCGTGCACACCAAGTGCAGGTGTTAAATAACCGACACGGCAGCTGATACCCGGATACATGTTTTCAAATTTCTTTCTGATCTGATGCGCTTCTTCTGCAATATCACCATGTGCAATCGCAATTTTAATCTTGCCGTTGAACTTATCCATTGCTTCTTCGATAAGTGATTCCCACAGCTTAACCACACGGCTGTTTGTACGCACTTTATCAAAAGGCTTCACATTGCCGTCATCCGCAAAATAAACGATTGGCTTTATTTTAAACAGACTGCCGATAAACGCACTGCCTGCTCCGAGTCTGCCGCCTCTAACCAGATAGTTCAAATCATCGACTACTAAATAAATTTGAGTATCTTCAACGAGCTTCTCAATTTTCTGAACAGTTTCTTCTATTGAAACTCCTTTTTCAATCTGCTCGATTGTCTGCTCGAGAAGATGCTCTATAATAAATGATGTACGGTTAGAATCTATTAGATGATAATTTAACTTTCCTTCTTCTTGATATTCATTTAAAACCATCTCGGCACTTTGATACGTTCCGCTGATGCCTTTACCGATATGAATGGCAATAACTGTATCGTATCCTTTTGAAATTATCTCATCGACAACTTCGTAATACTCGCCGACCTGCGGCTGTGATGATTTTGGAATTTCTTTCTCTGTGGCTAGACGCTGATAAAATGATTTAAGCGCCGCTTCATCCGTTGTGTCTTTAAAAATTGACCCATCTCTGAATGTTACAGATAAATGTACCTGGAATACATCTGAACGGTCCGCCAGTTCATCTGATAAACTCGCAGTACTGTCAACGATATATGCAATCTTCATGGTTCTGCCTCCTACTGTTTGCCGTTCATTCTATACTTATAAGTATAATAAAAACCCATCTATAAGTATATTAAAATCATTTATTCGGTCTGACGGGAAATATATTATAGACAATTGACTGAAATTTATGTAAACTTCTTATATCCTATTTATACTTCTAAAAGTATAAATAGGAACAAACAAAGCAAATAAATTTGGGAGGGTTTTCATTGACAGATAAAACAGAGAAGAAAGGTTTTTTCCAAAGATTTCTGGATGTCGTAGAGCGTGTCGGAAATAAGCTTCCGGACCCGTTCGCATTATTCCTTGGGCTCGCATTTCTAATTATTGTAATCTCATGGATTGCAAGCCTGTTTGACGCCTCAGTAATACATCCGGGCAACGGCGAAGAACTGCCGATTAACAGTTTAATTTCAGCTGCAGGACTGCAGTTTATACTGACTTCCATGCTCGACAACTTTACAGGATTCGCACCACTCGGGCTTGTTCTGTCCATGATGCTCGGTATTGGGCTGGCTGAGAAAGTCGGACTGCTCGATTATGCGATCCGTAAAACGATCTTAAAGTCACCGCCATTTCTCGTTACATATACAGTAGTATTCGTCGGTATTATGGGGAACCTCGCATCAGATGCTGCTGCGGTCATTATCCCTCCGCTGGGCGCACTCGTATTCTATAAATTAGGCAGACACCCGCTTGCCGGACTTGCTGCAGGTTTTGCCGGTGCTGGTGCCGGTTTCACCGCCAACTTATTTATTGCCGGAACAGATGTACTCTTATCTGGTATTTCTACAGAAGCTGCACGTTTAATTGACGATACAATCGTTATCACACCGGTGGATAACTGGTACTTCAATATCATTTCCACATTTATGCTGACAATCATCGGTGGACTGATTACTTCACGCTTTATCGAGCCGCGTCTCGGTAAATATAAAGGCGAAAGTCTTGAAGATGAAAACGCTGAAGAACTTCCTAATGCTAAAAAAGGACTTATCGCTGCAGTCGTTACCGGTGTTGTTTACTGGGGAACTATCGTCGCGGTTATTCTTATGCCAAACAGCCCGCTGACAAATGAAGATGGCGGTATTATTCCGTCACCATTCATCGACGGCATCGTACCGATTATACTTATCTTCTTTATTTTAATCGGTGTGGCATTCGGTATTACAACAGGAAAAATTAAATCGACAAAAGATGCGACGTATTATATGACCGAGTCCATTAAAGATATGGCCGGCTATATTGTTCTCGTATTCGCAATCGCGCAGTTTATCGCTTACTTCAACTGGAGTAACCTTGGTACATGGCTTGCAGTTAACGGGGCAGAGTTCCTTGAATCTATTGAATTTACAGGTATTGGACTGATTATCGGTTATGTGCTGTTTACAGCACTGCTGAACTTCCTGATTACTTCGGGTTCTGCGAAATGGGCAATTGAAGCGCCGATCTTTGTACCGATGTTTATGCAGCTGGGTTATGACCCAGCATTTACACAGGCCGCATACCGTATTGCAGACTCGTCCATTAACATCGTTACACCGCTCTTCCCGTATATGGTTATTATTCTTGCGTTTATGAAACGTTATGATAAAAACGCAAGTATTGGTACTTACATGTCAATTATGCTGCCATACTCATTAATATTCCTGCTTGCATGGATTATTCTGCTTGGAGTATTCTACTTCACAGGATTACCGCTCGGACCGGGAGTATATACGTTCTTAGAAGACAGAGTACAATAATTTAATCTGGAGATGATTTAACGTGTCTTTACACACACAGCTCATAAACTGGCGCAGGGATTTTCACCAGCATCCCGAGCTTGGATTTTTGGAGATGCGTACGGCTACGAAAGTGGCTGATGAACTGGATAAACTCGGCTACGATATTAAAATTGGCAGAGAAGTAATGAATCCTGATTTCACAATGGGTAAACCGACTCAGGAAGAAACAGCAGCGCATTATGACTGGGCGAAAGAGAACGGTGCTGTCCTCGAGTATCTGGACAAAGTTGCTGACGGCTACACTGGTATTGCCGCAACGCTCGACACGGGTATTGACGGACCGGTTGTCGTTTTCCGAGTTGATATGGATGCTTTGCCAATCTATGAATCAGAGGAGAGTAGCCACTTCCCTCTGCAGGAAGGATTCCGCTCCGTAAATAATGAAATGCACGCTTGCGGCCATGATGTTCACACGTCAATCGCCCTTGGTCTTGCAACTCTCTTAGTGGAAAATAAGACTGACTTAAAAGGAACTATTAAAATATTATTCCAGCCCGCTGAAGAAGGTACACGCGGGGCACGTTCGATGGTTGAGGCAGGTGTCGTTGATGATGCTGATTTCTTTATCGCATCACACATCGGCACCGGCGTGCCATTCAATCATTTCCTCGCTTCAAATAACGGCTTTCTTGCCACGACTAAACTCGATGTATCATTTAAAGGTGTATCATCGCATGCCGGCGGACAGCCGGAAGAAGGTAAAAATGCCATGCTTGCTGCTGCCAATGCTGTCATTAACTTAAATGCAATTCCCCGTCATTCCGGAGGTGCAACCCGTATTAATGTCGGTGAACTGCACGCGGGAAGCGGACGTAATGTTATCGCAGACAGTGCCAGTCTTAAAATCGAAACGAGAGGCACGACAAGCGAACTGAATGATTATATGAAACAGTATGCTGAATCTATTATTAAGGGTGCTGCACAAATGTTTCAGGTGGATTATACAATTGAAACTGTCGGTGAAGGAAAGAGTGCCAAAGGATCAACTGAACTTGCCAGAGTACTCGCCGAAGCAGCCGACAGTGAGAATCTCGTTACCGAGCTGGAAGAAAACAAACCGAGCGGCAGTGAAGATGCAACATTTTTCATTAACCGCGTACAGGAGCAGGGCGGCCAGGCGTCTTACTGTATTTTCGGTACTGAGCTTGCAGCAGGACATCATAATGAAAAATTCGATGTAAATGAAGACAGCATGATCTCTGCTGTACAGACTTTATTTAAATCAGCTGTGACATTAACAAATAAATAACTGCAATATATAAAGAGTGAAATCATTAATGATTTCACTCTTTATTGTTTATAATCCGGTTATACGGCTATTTATAAAGTAATATCTGCAGGCACAACGGCTTTTTTCCAACTTCACGGGTTGAAGTCTTACATATAGATTGTTATCATTTACCCGTTGTGTCAAAAATCAAAAAGGAGTGAAGTAATGACAAATCATTCAGCATCATCTGAGAAATCAAAAAAAATATCATATGTTTTTGTCTTCGCAGCAGTTATTGTCGGACTGCTTGTAATTATAGGTGCAATATTTCCCAATCAATTCGGTGAAATTTCAGGTGCTATTTCCGGCTGGGTAACTACATATTTCGGCTGGTATTACATGATACTCGTTACGGTAATTGTATTCTTTTCTGCTTTTCTCGTATTCAGTCCAATAGGTAAACTCAAATTGGGACAGCCGGACGACGAACCGGAATTCAGCACTATTTCATGGATTACTATGCTGTTCAGTGCCGGCATGGGAATCGGACTTGTTTTCTATGGTGCAGGAGAGCCGATGGCTCACTTTATGTCACCCCCTACAGCAGACCCCGGAACGACGGAAGCACTTGCAGAATCTATGCGCTCAACTTTTCTTCACTACGGAATTCATGCCTGGGCTATATATGGCATCGTCGCTTTGTCACTTGCATATTCCAGTTTTAGAAAAGGAGAAGTCGGACTGCTCTCGAAAACACTTCGTCCATTATTCGGCAACCTTGTTGACGGATGGCTCGGAATCCTAATAGATGTACTTGCAGTTTTCGCAACAGTTATCGGTGTTGCAGTTTCACTTGGTATCGGCGCAATGCAGATTAATGGCGGGTTGAATTATTTATTCGATGTGCCGGTCGGTCTTACGTCCCAGGGAATTATTATCTCTGTCGTCACAGTACTTTTTTTAATCAGTGCATGGAGCGGTCTCAGCAAAGGTATTCAGTATTTAAGCAACTTAAACATGATACTCGCAGGACTCCTGTTCGTTATTATTCTTGTTGTCGGACCGACAATGCTTATTTTAAATGTTATGACTACAGGCACCGGCGGGTATTTAAGCACATTCTTATATAACAGCTTTGATGTTGCACCGCTTAATGCACAAAAAACAGAGTGGCTCAGTTCATGGACAATTTATTACTGGGGCTGGTGGATGAGCTGGAGTCCATTTGTTGGTATATTTATCGCCCGTGTTTCCAAAGGCCGTACGATTAGAGAATTTATTATTGCGGTTTTACTTGTGCCGACTGTAATAGGTATTATCTGGTTCAGCGTATTCGGTATAACAGGGATTTCCACAGGTATAGCAAATCCGGAAATATTTAATATGGCGACCGAAGTACAGCTGTTCGCCATATTTGATGAACTACCTATGGGTACGATACTTTCAATGCTGGCTATTTTATTAGTATCATCATTCTTTATTACATCTGCAGACTCGGCAACATTCGTACTCGGTATGCAGACATCTCACGGTAACTTGACACCTTCCGGGAAAACTAAACTTACATGGGGTATCGCCTTATCAGCTATCGCATTCACTCTTCTTGCTGCCGGCGGGGAAACCGGACTAAATGCATTGCAATCTGCTGCGATTATCGCTGCATTGCCATTTAGTTTAGTTGTTATTATGATGATGATTGCATTTTATAAAGATGCCAATAATGAACGTAAGTATTTAGGACTGTCTATTACTCCTAACAAAGAACGTATGAAGAACTATAAAGAAAGTTCTCTTGAAGAATATCAGGAAGATCTTGAGGCGTATGCCGAAGAAGATAAACCGAGAGGCTTTTAACATTTAAAGAGTATCTCAGTGATAAAATATCACTGAGATACTCTTTTTATTTATTGAAGTCTGCCCTGTGCAGCAATATCAATTTCTTTTACAACTTCACCACTGTTAATGAGGTAAGCTTTATGATATAAGTTCGACACCGGACATATATGATTCGGAATAATTCGCACTTTATCGCCGATGCTTACTTTTTTACTAAATTCCTGATTATAGATAATCGCATGTTCATCAAATACTCCGTGTACATGAACGCTTTCAAATTCCTTAATTTTACCGAAGCCTTCTGTCGTTGTCAGTCCTTTACTGCGCGATTGTGCTGTCAGTCCTTTTGCACCAACGTCTGTAATGACACGTTCCGCCGTCGGTTTACTAATGATAGTAGTCAGCACGCTTGCCGCAGAATGCGCATATGAATCAATAGCATTGGATTGTGACCCGTCCATTAAAATATATGTTCCAGGTCTAATTTCAGTAACACCTTCTGGAATATCAAAACCGAACATAAACGGCGGAGTTGAACCGATGCTTACTGTTTCAAATTCAAAATCCATATCTCTCGCAACGTTTGCAAAATGCAGTGTGCGCGTTGTTGCTGTCATGAATAAATCATAGCAGTCATGTTTATCGACAGCTTTGTAGGTATGTCCGTCGTGTGAGAAAATACCTTTTAACTCGACGTTTTTAGCTGCACGTATACTATTTAATAACAGTTTATAGTCTATTTCTTCAATAATGCCGGAGCGTTCTTCACCGACTTCAATTTCAATCAGCACCTGCGCTTTTTTATCAGCGCCTTCAAATACTTTATCGATTTCTTCTATATGATGGATACTATCGACACCGAATGAAATATTAATCTGTTCTGCCAGTTTCTTAATTCTTTCAAGCTTTTGTTTACCAACAATCTGATTGGCGATAAAAATATCGTCAAGTCCGTAAACGGCCATAATCTCCGCTTCACCGACTTTGGCAACAGTGATGCCTTCTGCGCCGTGTGCAGTCTGCTTAAGTGCCAGATGAGGCATCTTATGTGTTTTCGTGTGCGGACGCAGCTTAACTTTTTGTGCTGCTGCATAATCGCTCATATATTTAAGATTTTTATTAAGTACAGTTTCATCAATTAATAATGCCGGCGTATCTATTTCTTGATAATTCATAGTTAATTCCCCCTTATATATATGTTTATTTTACCGCTGCGACAGCTTCAATTTCGACTAGGCAGCCGTAATGGAGCTCTCTCGTCGGTACAACAGCACGGGAGGGTTTATGGTCACCGAAGTACTTGCTGTATTCAGTATTGATGATATCCCAGTTCTCAACGTCCGATGTATATAATCTGACCATGATTATATCTTCTTTTGTTAAACCAGCCTCATCCAATACTAATTCCATATTCTGGAGCGCTCTTTTAGTCTCAGCAGCAATGCCGCCGTCAACTATTTTGCCTGTCTCAAGATTTAAGGATAATTGTCCGGAAATATATAAAGTGTCGTTATGTATCATCCCCGGTACATAATGTCCCTTGCTGTTACGTGAGTATTTCGTATGAATCTCTTTCACATCATCATCCCCTGTGTATTTGTCTTAAATCTATAATAACAAAAAAGCCCTGAACATTGCTGTCCAGAACTTAAGCGGTTAATTGCACAGCAGTTCATCATCATGGTCATGGTGTTTACATTCTACCTGTACAGTGACGTGCTCAATATTTTCATGCTTCATCTGCTCTTCTATACGGTGAATAATCTTTTGAGTTTCATGAACGTTGAGCGTTCCATTGACCACTATGTGTACACTCAGCGCATTCATGCCGCTCGAAATACTCCAGACATGCAGATGATGTGCATCTTCGACACCTTCAATATTATTAATTGTATTAATGACTGTGTCGACATCTATATTTTCCGGCACACCTTCCATTAGTACATTCAATGATTGACGGAGTATTCTAAAACCGCTGACTGCAATTAAAACTGCAACGATAACACTCGCCAGCGGATCCATGAAGCCCCATCCAAAAAACATAATGGACAAAGCCGCCACTATGGCTGCAACTGAACCGAGTAAATCACCAAACACATGCAGCAGTGCACCTTTCATATTCAAGTTATCGTGAGTATCACCCGACATTAATATTTTCGCCACGATTATATTAACGACAAGACCTAAAACTGCAATGACAAGCATACCCGTCGTTGCGATTTCCGGCGGATTTACAAAACGTCCTGCAGCTTCTGCTACGATAAACACCGCTATCACAATTAATGTTACACCATTAAATACAGCTGCCAGTATTTCAAATCTCCGGTAACCGAATGTCCGTGCCGAGTCCGCTGCTTTTTCACCCATTTTAAAAGCAGCCAATGCAACAGCAAGGGACACTGCATCACTCAGCATATGACCAGCATCACTTAAGAGGGCAAGACTGTTTGTCAGCACACCCCCGATGACTTCTACAATCATAAAGGAAGCTATTAATATTAAACTGATTGTCAGTGCTTTTTTATTCGCACCCTGAGTATGGTCGTGGTGGTGATCGTGATTATGCTCTCCCAAAAACCCACCTCAATTCATCTATTTTTCACTATTATTTTTCTATTTTCAAGTGTAGTATATATCTTAACATATGCAGAATTCTAAGAAGGTGACACATAAGATGAAGAAAAAATATCAGCTCTACTTATTGTATAGCAGTATTTTCCTAGTTTTTCTAGGAATAAGTCTTGTAATACCGGTTATGCCGTCAATAATGAACGAACTGAACATCAGCGGTGCCGGTGTCGGTTATTTAACCGCCGCCTTTGCTTTTACACAATTAATTTTTTCGCCTTTCACAGGACGGGCAGCAGATAAGTTCGGACGTAAAATCATTATCGTCATTGGGCTGTTTATTTTTGCATTTTCCGAACTATTATTTGGGTTAGGAAAAACGATTGAAGTGCTGTTTCTTTCCCGCATGCTCGGCGGTCTTGCCGGTGCATTTATTATGCCGGCGGTTACCGCATTTATTGTCGACATTACAACTAATAAAAACCGGGCACGGTCTCTCGGTTACATGACTGCTGCGATTAACTTCGGTTTCATTATCGGACCGGGTATCGGCGGCGTGCTGGCTGAAATTGCTACACGTCTGCCATTTTTCATCGCCGCGGCACTCGGTTTAATCAGTGCAATTTTATCTATTTTTATGTTAGATGAACCTGAGAAAGTTACAGAAGTCGCAGCTGATAAGACAGAAGTGACAACAAGTAATTTCAGAAAGATTTTTACACCAATATTTTTCATTGCCTTTCTCGTTATATTTGTTTCGTCATTCGGTCTTGCGGCATTCGAGTCCTTCTTCAGTTTATACTTCGACCGCAAACTTGGATTTACACCGGCTGATATTGCAATCGCGATTGCTGGCGGTGCTATAATTGGTACTTTTGCACAGATTGTTTTATTCGAACCGCTGACACGCCGTTACGGTGAACTGAATATTATCAGAGTATCTATTATCTATACCGCAATACTCGTTTTTGCCATTACATTTTTAGAATCATACTGGGGCGTTATGGCAATTGCGTTTATCATCTTCATCGGTTTTGACCTGATACGTCCAGCGGTTACTACGTTCCTGTCGCATATTGCGGGTAATAACCAGGGCTTTGCAGGCGGGATGAACTCATTCTTTACGTCACTCGCCAATGTAATCGGACCCGTTATCGCTGGTATACTATTTGATATGAATCTGGATTACCCTTACTACTTCAGTGCGATAGTTCTTGTCATCGGTTTTCTTATTACAGTATTTTTCTGGCGCGATCCGCGCAAAGCATAACGTCATTCGAAAGTCTGAATTACGCGTTACAGCGACGTTACAGCATGCCAAACACTTTTATTTTCAGTCCCTCCTGTGTAATAATGTTTAATGGAATGAAAATATAAAAACATTATTCGTATATTACTGGAGGGTTATATTCATGAAAGACGAAATTGTAGATGTAACGATAATCGGTGGAGGACCTACTGGATTATTCTCTACTTTTTATGCAGGTATGAGACAAATGTCTGTAAGACTAATAGATAGTCTGCCTGAACTTGGCGGACAATTAATGGAATTATATCCGGACAAATATATTTACGACGTGGGCGGCTTCCCAAAAATCCTGGCTAAAGATTTAGTATCTAATCTGGTGACACAGGCGCAGTATGCTGAACCTGAACTTCACCTTGGGGAAACAGTACAATCATACGAGCGCGAAGATGATCACTTTGTTTTGAAAACTGATAAAGGTGAATACCTTACAAGAACAATTTTAATCACTGCAGGAGTAGGTGCTTTCCAGCCTCGTAAAATCGGTTTGGATAACGAAGCAGCTTTTGAAGGCACTTCACTGCAATACGCAGTTAGAGACCTTGAAAAATTCAGAGATCAGGACGTTGTCGTACTCGGGGGCGGAGACTCAGCTCTCGACTGGTCATTGATGCTTCAGGAACTTGCTAAATCAGTCACGCTGGTACACAGACGTGAACGCTTTACAGCACATGAGACAAGTGTTCAGCAAGTAATGGAGTCACCTGTCAATGTTAAAACATCACTGAATGTTACTGAAATTAAAGGTAATAACGGCCAGATGGAAGAGCTTGTACTGACAGCAAAAGACGGTACAGAAGAAGTGATTAAAGCAGACCAGCTAATCGTTAACTTCGGTAATATTTCGTCCCTTGGACCATTAAAAGAATGGGGCCTTGATCTTGAGAAAAATTCCATCAAAGTTAACCCTCACATGGAAACAAATATCCCGGGTATATTTGCTGCAGGCGATATCACGACGTTTGAAGGTAAAGTTAAGCTTATAGCAACAGGCTTTGGTGAAGCACCAGTTGCAATTTCATACGCTAAATCATCTTACGATCCAAAATCACGCGTACAGCCTAAACACAGTACAAGCGTATTTAAACAGGACTAATAAAAAATCCGTAGGCATATAATTTATGCCTACGGATTTTTTCATACTGTTTATCATGTTTCATGTGAAACCACAATTTTTTATCCCGTTACCAGGCGCAGTCCAATTACCGCAATAATGATGAATGATAAATACATCACGCGTTTATAACTAGCTGATTCTTTATAAAAGATAATTCCAATTAATGCACTGCCGACTGTTCCAATTCCTGTCCACACCGCATATGCCACACCTAAAGGAATAGTCTCCATTGCTATGCTCAGCAGTGCCAGGCTAATTGGGAATCCGATCAGGAGTGTCAGCCAACCGCTCAGTTTTCTACCTTGGCCAATTAAAGACATTCCTGTTACTCCTGCTACTTCCATTAGTCCTGCCAATATTAATATAAACCAGCTCATTTAGCACCCTCCTCGTGATCTGTTACAGTCTTAAGTCCAATAACGCCGAATACAAGCAGCGCTACAAATATAATAATTCCGATATTGAACGCACCGTCAAATACAATAATATCAACAAGCACTGTTCCTACTGCTCCAATGCCTACGAATACAGCATATACTGTACTTGCCGGCATTTTCGTCGAAACATACACAAGCAGTCCGAAACTGACGACAATTGAAATCACTGTGAGTACCCATTCAAATCCATTATCCGCGTACTTCAGCCCTGTTGCCCAGCCGATTTCAAACATTGCTGCAATAATAACTAATAACCACATAATTTTTCTCCTATTTTAAAATTTATAAGAATTGAGAATAAAAAAAGCCCGGAAGAATAACTTTCGTTACTCTCCCAGGCTTTTGTCCTTCCGTGTACTGGAACTCATTCCAGCGTTCTCTCTCGGTCCAGACTTAAATAATTTAACGGAACCCTAGAGAACTTCTTATTAAGTTATCTACACTATAAAATACTATTTTCTGTTAGTCAACTTCAAAATCTGTCCTGATAATACCATAATGAACTTTACTCGTTTTTCTCACTTGCTGCATAAAGCCGAATTGTTCAAATCTGCTGCTTCTGAAATGATCTTTCAGCACTATTTTTTTTGCTGCGACACGTTTCGCTTCGTCTATCGTTTTTTGTGACAATATTTCAGTGTGAGTTACTTCCGTTATTAATCTTAAGCTTTGTGAATCATTGATTTCTTCATCGAACATCGGATCAAAGTAGACGATATCAAAACTGTTATCCGGTAATTTTTCTAAGTAGTCTGTATGATTTTGATGCACTGTTTCTATAGCACGCATTGCATCGTTCAGCATTTTTATATTTGTATCGTATGAAGCGAGCCCCTCTTTTGCCAGCAAATATAATATAAAGCTTTGTTCTAATGCAGTCACTTGACCTGAAGTTCCGACCGTCAGGCTTGCGATTACACTATCAGCCGCAAGGCCCATTGTACAGTCTAAAAATGACATCCCGGGTTTTAGTTCCGCTGCATCTGCCAAAGCATCATTATCATTATTTAATAACCTTTTCGCACGGACCATTGAGAAGTTCGGGTGGTATTTTACAGGATCATTATCTGACAGTCGCGTGATACTCATCTCGTCATTTCCAACTACTAATACATCGTCGATATAACGCTCCTTAATCTCTTTTACAGAAAGCTTTTTACGCATTACAAAGTACAGTTTGTAACGCATAGCGATATCCTTCGCTTTTTGTAATGCATGTTCATTATATCGTCCGCTCGTTGTTACTATCATTGTCTTTCCCCGTTCTGTTAAATATGTTTATCGTTACAGTTTACCATGGTACTATTAAATTAAATATGATAATTGGAGGTTGTACAATGACATTGAAGAAGAAACTTACTAAAGCAGAAAAAGTAGAATTACTTAATGCTCTGGAGTCTCGCTTTAATACTCATAAGGAACGTCACGAAGACATCTCTTTTGAAAATATTGCAGCTAAATTAACTGATAAACAGCTTGCTGCACTTCACAATATGGAATCAACTGAAGGCGAACCTGACGTTATCGATTTTAAGGGCGATCTTTACTTTGTGGACTGTGCAAAAGAAAGCCCTAAAGGACGACGCAGTGTGTGTTACGACAGAGCTGCACTTGAAGCCAGAAAGAAATATAAACCTGAAAACTCAGCTGTTGATTTAGCCAAGGAAATTGGTATCGATATGCTGACTGAAGAAGATTACAGACACCTGCAGCAGTTCGGGGACTTTGATCTTAAGTCATCAAGCTGGGTTGAGACACCATCTGATATTAGAGATCTCGGCGGTGCCTTATTCTGTGACAAACGCTATAACACAGTATTCCTGTATCATAACGGTGCTGATTCGTATTACGGAGCTCGCGGTTTCAGAGGAAAGTTAAAAATATAAAAAAGACGGCAGCTGCCGTCTTTTTATTTTCCATCAATATATTCTTTTATAACTACTGCCTGGTTATGCTCTGTATCCTTTGCCGCATATAATAATGTGACGTTGTGACCATCTGCATCTTCTTTAATTTTATCAACCAGCTCGTTTTGATTTTTCAGTTCTTTATTATATTTCTTTTTGAACTCTTCCCATTTTTCAGCATCATGATCAAACCATTTTCTTAAATCAGCCGACGGTGCGATATCTTTATACCACTCATCGTGTTCTAAATCTTCTTTCTTAATCCCCCGCGGCCAGACACCATCCACTAAAATACGTTTTCCATCCTGCTGTGAGACACCATCATAAACACGCTTCAGTTTCAACATAATATCAGCTCCGAATAATATATTATGTTATTCTTTACCCGTCTTATTTTCTTTCATGCATTACTTCTTCTCTTGTTTTATTTAGAATCATATAATCCAGTTCTTCTTTAGACATTGATTTTAATGATTTGTATTTTATCGCAAGGAACACCATACCGAGTATTGTCCAAGCGAGAAGTGCATAATATGACGGTGCTGTCAGTGCTGCCGGTGAGCCTGGGAATAACAACAGTACTAAAAATACAAGAGAAATAATGATACCGAGTGCTCCAAATATTACATAAATGATGTTTCTGTGTTCTTTAGTACTGAAAAACTTAACTGTCACTGCACTTGTAGCAAGGAATGCGACTGACACGCCGACAGATGACATGTCTACAATCCAGCTCAATGCTGTTCTGCCGAGCCATGGTGCAATCAGACATACAAGCATTACGAAGAGCACTGCATAATGCGGTGTTTTATTTTTCTTATGAACTTTGGCAAATATAGTCGGTACAAAGTTCGCACGTCCCATTGCAAAAATTAGTCTTGAAGAAGACATGTAGAATCCATTAAGACCTGTAAATACACCGAAAGAAATCGCAAATGCCAGGAACACTATCCCGATAGTTCCCATCGACGACTGAATAACAGATCCTGTCACCCAGACTGCCCCGTCCATAGAGTTCTGATCCGGATAAATCCAAGCTGTTACTAAAATCATTGCGACATAAGTTATAACAGATGCAATAATACCGAAAACGATGAGTTTAAACGTTTTATCAGGACTGAATTTAAATTCTTCCGCTGCCTGAGGAATGTTATCAAACCCGACATACATCCACGGCGCTATCGCAACGATTAAAATAATCGATGTCCAGATTCCCGCTTCTTCATTAAACAGCGGTTTTGCATTTTGGAATGAAAATTCTCCAGTGAAAAATGATACGGCGAATAATCCTGCTACTACAAACGCCATGAACAGACAGAATATAAACTGCAGATTTCCAGACAAACCTGATCCCTTCATACTGATTAAAGCGAATATTATAAGTATGGCAGAAGACAGTATGACTTCCATGATGTAGACGTCCCATCCTGCAATCGTATATAAGTATCCGACTTCTAAAAAGTCAGGAAGTACAAATTTAAACAGCAGACTGAATGCACTGGCATTCAGCGCGACGACACATATATAACCTAATACTAAAAACCATGACGCGATAAATGCACTGAACTTGCCGAAACCGGCATATGTAAATGCAAATTCTCCGCCGGATACAGGGAACTTAGCCGTTAGTGCACCGTAGCCTACAGCGATAATCAGCATCAGTAATCCGCCGATAGTAATTCCGAGAGTCGCTCCAAGTGTTCCTGATGAAATCAGCCAGTCCCCTGGTAAAATAAATGCGCCCCAGCCGATTGAAGATCCGTAAGCAATTGCCCATATAAACCGTTTAGACATCGTATTATCAAGTTCTGTTCTCGTCTGATTATCAGCAGACATAATTACAACTCCCAATTTGTTTATTTATTCTTGTGAACAAGTATCGCATAGTGAAAGTTCAATCGCTAGTCCTTTTCAAGTACAACGGGATGTTCTGAAACGATAGTATCACCCTCGTGAAGTTCTACTTTAATACTCAATTCTGTATCTATTTCAACATCTGTACTCGATAAACTGACTGAACCCATCCCACCCGGATTCATATATACCTCGTCTTCAGAGTTCAAACGTCTTACAGGTAATTCTTTTGTTAAGAGGCTGTACGTTCCTGCCTCAAGATGTTCTCCGACAGTATGAATACCGGCAGGAATCATACTGTCGTATTTTTCTTCCGATGGGATTAGATCGATGGGTCCCCGTCTTGTAACGTATTCAACACGGTAACCTTCCTGCAGCTCCAAAACAGCGTTGGTGTTGAAATAGTTTAATGCTGTTTCCAGTAATCTATCTCCGTTTTCATCATATACTACGATTGCTGATGCCTCTTCTGTCGCCGCACTGTAGCGGCCCGGTTCAACATCTTCTCCTATGACATAATGACCAGGTGACAATGTTATCTCTGTTCCGCCGTCACGGAGACCTTCAAATACCGTATCACTGTTCAAAAAAGCATAACGGGATTCCAGTCCTTCTGTTTTTAAAAGATTTTCTTCTTCATATAATTCAACAGCTTCTTCGTCTGCCGTTATCTTTTTACCATCATACGATTCGCTCATAATACCGTTAAAACTGCACCCCATTAACAGCAGTACAAAGAGAGACAGCACGCTAAACCGTATCATAACTTCTCTCTCCTTTATAAATACGCAGATAATGTTCATGAGTCCCCAATGCGCCGAGCGACACTTCAGCAGAACTGAATTTCTTCAATGTGCTCATCATCTTAAACATTTCGTCTTCTTTCATGCTGTCAGCAGGAATACATATACGGTCACCAGCCAAATATAATGTGCCCTCTTCAAGCGGGCCGATAGATTTTAAACTGTCTTTGGAAATATAACCTTTAACGTAATCTCTATGAGATTCTTCCCGGATGTATGTGTAATATATGCTTTGTTCATTTAAAAAATAAATCTGATCTGCATAATCATCCAGGTTTTCCAGCAGATGAGATGCGACAATAATAATCTTCCCGTCCGCTTTTATTTCCTGCAGCACCGAACTTACCAGTTCAACGTTCACCGGATCCAGTCCATTCATAATCTCATCCATAAACATAATCTTCGTATCTGCAGCGATCATCATCGCAAAACATAATCGCTGTCTCATACCGAGGGAGTAAGTTTTCACCTTATTTCCTACATAGTCCTCCATGTTCAGCCTCCGGATGACTTCATCTATATTTCTGCTTTTAGGATTCCATATATCCCGGTACATTTCTATATGCTCAACGCCTGAAAAATCTTCATACAGTTCCGCCTGGTCCGGAAAGAAAGTAATTTTATTGTGCAGCGCTTTGACATCCTTTGTCGTATTTTTATAGGCGATACCATCGATTAAAATCTCTCCGGTATTAATCGGAATAAATCGTATAATCGCATTAAATAACGTCGTTTTCCCTGTACCGTTTGGAGCAACCAGACCGATAATCGTATTATCCGGAATATTAAAATTAACATCCTTCAACACCGTTTTAGTCCCGTAGTTTATCGTTAAATTTTTGACTTCCAATGACATTAGTTCCTTCTCCTTTCAAGCTTGCCTGTTCGTGTCGGTATCAGTTTAAAGATAAAATGAAACACGATTTCGACGATGATATATAATACCGCAATACTGATAATCAGCTTCGTCACAGTTACATTTTTTAATGACTCCCATGAACCTTCCAATACAGGTATAATCTGCAGATACAGGAATGGATTCCAGCTTGCAGCAGGTCCTGTCAGTGCAAAAACATACGGCAGATAAAACACTGCCGTTACTATAGTAATTGTCAGGTAGATATTTCTGAATACCCACGACAGTCCTGTCGACAGCTTAACGATAATGTAGCTCAAAGCCATCGTCAGAAGTAACGCTAGTATAACGTACTGCATTATACTGATATATACTGTTTCTTCGCCGCTGTAAAGCGGTACAGGATAATTAAGTGTGCCGCTGTCAGTGAAAAGTGTACTGAGTATATACGAGACGCAGATCCCAGCAAGTACGATGAGCCATATCAGTCCCCAGCTGATAAAAGTTCGCTGTCTCCACTGATGAGCCCAGGAATACGGTATTCCCTGGGAAATACTCCAGTTGAATTCCTGGTCCCGGCTGAACCGGTCAGCACCGAATATCGCAGCAATAACAAATATAAATATACCTGCAACGATATTTACTAAATTAAACAGCACAAGTGACGGTGACATTGGATTCCAGTCAATATCGACATTATGCTCTTTCAGATATGTTAAAAATTTTAAATCATTTTCAATCTCGGCTTTAGCCGGCATAAATGACAGCAGCAGCTCCTGTGATTCAAAATCATCAGCTTCATAAAAGAACAGTCTGTTTTCAGCAAGTTCCAGCCCCTGGTCAACATAATCGCTGACTACATTCTCGAGCCCGGATACAGTATTTCCTTCCTGTTCGCCTAAAATATAACGCTGCATACCGATAATACTTTGCTGGCGTGCAAGTTTATCGTACACTTCCTGTCCTGCGGCTGAGTCAAAATGATTTTGAGGTATCGCGTGAAAGATTTGCTGCGTATCTTCATATTCACTCCGCAGTTCTTCCTGCGGAAGCACAATAGAACGGTCCTGGTAAAACGCCGAATAGCTTGCCAGGAAAAGAAACAGCGATACTAAAAGTATTCTCACTTTCCAGTCCCTTATAATTTTAAGAAAATCCCATTTAAATAACTTCATTTACCCCACCTGCCTTACGAACTTCTGACGGGTCATAAAGCCTGCAAGAATTCCGAGGATAATTTCTATAATAATAATCGTTGTGAAAAGGACAATGAGCCCATTATCAAATGTGAAATTATTTGATAACGTTAAAAAGTTCTGATGGCCGCTTAAAATATCTCCAAACTCAAAATAGTTCTGCGGGAATAAATGAGCACCGATGCCTAAAAACTTATCTTCACCGCCGCCGCTGTAAAGCCGGTTAAATGCGATGATGGCAAATCCTGCAATCATAACGATAACGTCATGTCTGAATACTAACGACAGTACAGCATTCAAACGGATAAATAGATAGAGCAAAAGTGCTGTTAAAATTAACGATTGCAGGATAAAGTCAGTAACAGGTGCGGTAAAGAAGTTTTCTTCAGCAGCCCTGTAACCGTCGTTATAAGCGTAATTAGTATTTAACAGAGACAGATCACCAAAACCGTAAAGCAGTGATATGAGCAGGAAGAATACCGTGAGCAACAGAGCAATACCAGTCATGATAATAATAAACATCGATAAAGACTGATAGAATATGTATTTTCTCCATCCGAGCGGCTGTCCCGCTTTTAAAGTATGGTGCTTCCGATCATCGACCAGTACCTCACTCGCGACAAATATAGTGATAAATAATATAATCAGCGGTCCGTAAGTTAAAAAAAATGAATACAGCTGCTGAATTCCTGTTTTACCGTTAAATTCATGGGTTGTCGGATTATCTATCTCAGACAGTTTAAAAAAGTTGCTGTTAATCATTGCCCGTTCAAAGTCCATCTCTAAAAACTGACCGTCATGTTTCCTCTCCAAATAGTCATTTAACGCTTCCACTGTAAACAAGGGAACATAATTTGTGCTCTTCACTTCAAAGAGCCTTGAAACATCACCTTTTTCCAATGCATCATAAAACATGAGATTATTTTCATAATCATATTTGGCCATACTGTATGTATCGATACCTGTAAAACTGTTGACGGCAATATCTCCCGAATCAAGCCTCGATTCTTTCATGCCGTATGCCGACTCAGTTTCAAGAGCGAGTTCATCCACATCAATTGTCAGCGGATTATTAACGTTCGGCAAATATAAAAAGGAATACAGTATGATGCCAAGAAATGCCAGCAGAAATATTAATCTGTTCTTTTTATTACGGTATATTTTTTTAAACGTTTCCAAAAACACGATTCTAAACATTGCCCATCCCCATCTGCAATTTATTCTGACACATTTATATCTATTATAGAAAACGCTTCCATATTTTACAAACTAATTTAAAAATTCTTTATTGTATGTCTTTAGGAAATACATTAGTCTTAACCTACTTATTTACAGTCAGGAGAATCAATATATGCTCACTGCATTTCTGCACGGTTTCATTCTGTCAGCAGGATTAATACTGCCGCCAGGCGCTCAAAATGTATTTTTAATTAACCAGGGTGCTAATCATAAAAAGTTCATTCATGCACTGCCGGCTGTAATAACTGCCGGGCTCAGTGACACATTGCTGATCATCCTTTCTGTAGCCGGTGTTTCATTAATTATTTTATCGATTCCGGCGCTGCAGCTCGCAATGTATATTATCGGATTTTTCTTCTTAAGCTACATGGCAATATCACTATGGTTTACAAAACCTGAGACTGCTGAAGCACCTGTAAAACTGACACCGTATAAACAGGTTGCCTACGCATTATCAGTATCTTTATTAAACCCGCACGCTATACTCGATACTGCGGGAATTATCGGTACCAATTCTACTGCATATACAGGCAGCGCTCTCGTTTTGTTTACTTTCTCCTGTATCGCCGTATCATGGATTGCATTTATTATTCTGGTGCTCTTAGGCAGACTAATCGGAAACTTCGACAGCAATGGTAAGATTACCGGATATATTAATAAAATATCTGCTGTCGTTATATTTATTATCGCCTGTTTTATTCTGATAAATATTATTAAAATGATTTAATTTATGGAGGTTTTTTTATGACGAATATCCCGAATATAGGAAAGCCGGCAGCAAATGCTCTGTCTAACATTGGCATTACTGAACTGGAACAGCTCAGCCGGATCGATGAAAAGAATCTCTTAAAAATTCATGGCATCGGTCCTAAAGCTGTGAGCATCCTTAAACAGGCTTTGTCAGACTCTAATTTAAAATTTAATGAAGGTGAAACATTGCCTTATTCACCCTACTTTGCAATTCTCGGCAGTCTTGGCTGCAATAATGCACCTAAAAGAGAAGTTATACGCGATTTTTTGATCGGCAGCTTTGGAAAGAACAAACAAGCTGTTTCAGAGTTATGCAATGAGGACTTTAATTCAATTTTTAACGTGCCTGACAAGAGTATCAGTTCTCTCGAAATAATTACTATTATCACTCACGGCAAAGAAGGAGCGGCAGAAGTAATTGCAATCACTGCCGATAGTGAAAAGCACCACTTTGCATTTTTTATTAATTTCGAAAATCATAGAAAAGATGCAAAAATTAAAACCCTCAGCACTTATTCAAAATAATTGAGTTATTGAAAGTCTAATCAGGGTAAATATAAATATCAACTTTATGAAGGAAGAGGAATTAGCATGAAGACTATTATGCGATACATACTTGCTGCTGTTTTCGGCATTGCAGGTGTTGCACACTTTACACGTACAGAAGGTTTTACAAATATCGTTCCGCATTATTTACCGTTTAAAGATTTTATCGTTAAAGCAAGCGGTGTGGCAGAACTGATTATCAGTTTCTTTCTATTAATAAAGCGTCCAGGGAATTTTTTTAAAAAAATCATTAACAGTTTCCTGATGCTCGTGCTTCCAGCCAATATCTACATGGCTCAAAAATCACTGCCGCTAGGTAGTATCGATGTACCAAAGCCTCTGCTCTGGGCTAGAGTACCATTGCAGTTCGTCCTGATTAAAATTGTAAATAAATTATAAAGAGGTAATTTAATATGCAGACTTCGTATCATATGAAAGATAATAATATATATCAAAAAGTGATCACCCGAATTGACAGCAGTCCCGAAAATATTTTTGCTTACTTAGGAACAACAAAAGGAATTCAGCAGTGGTTTCCCGAGTTGTCGTTCAAAGGAACAGAACGGCTGCTCTTTGATCTTGGAAATGATGAATTTGAAGATATGAAGATTTTTCGTTATGAAAACCCGAAGTTCATTCATTTTGCATGGGCTGAAGGCGAAGTAGAAATTCTGCTTGATGGGGATGGGGATGACACACAGCTTGTTCTTAATGAACGGCTGCCTGCAGCATTCGAAAATGCTGCACGTGATTTTTCGGGCTGGCAGTTCAAAGTGAAAAGTATAAAGAATATCGCAGAACACGGTGAACCTGAGGAAATGGACAGACAGCACTTTGAATCTGTTCAAAAAGATATAGAAGAAATCTTAAAATTATAATAAAAAAGGATAATGACCTCGTCATTATCCTTTTTTACTGTACAGTTTCTTTATCTTCCTTTTTAGATATGTTCATCACTATCACACCAAGAATAATTACGCATAGCCCTAGAATATTGACTGCCGACAGATATTCATTAAATATAAACACACCGATAAGTCCCGCACCGGCAGTACCTAATCCTGCCCAGACACTGTATGCGATACTAAGCGGAATTGTTTTAAGTGCTCCAATTAGAAATGTAAATGACAGCCCAAAACAGATAAACATAATAACCGTCGGAGTAACATTAGTGAAACCGTTCGATAAATTCAGCATAGTAGTCCCGGTCACTTCAAAAACAATGGCACCCATTAAAAATAATGCTGCTTTCATTACAACACCTCCTATACCCTCATTAAAATAAGACCAATAATTAAAATTATAATCCCAATAACCGTTGCTGGTCTGATTTCTTCTTTAAATATCGCAAAACCGATTATCGCTGTCAGCATTGTACCAACACCGCTCCAGGCTGCATATGCAAAACTCAGCGGCAGTGTTAAGAGTGCCAGTGACAGCATGTAAAACGCCAGCGCATAACCGGCAACTATTCCTATAATTGCTTTTTTAGAATTACTAACTGCGGTGACTTTCATCATGCTTGAACCAAAAACTTCAGATACGATTGCACCTGCTAAATATACAAGTCCCAAATAATTCACCTCTTAAAATTTAAAAACACATTCCAAAGTCAGAATGTGTTTTTACTTTAATCCTGTTTCTCTAATATACCATCTGTCATTTTATACACCGCATCACAATACTCAGTTAAGCGTTCATCATGAGTAACGATAATACATGTCTTCATACGCTGTTCTGTTTCTTCTTTTAAAATCTGCATTACTTTCAAGGCATTCTCTGTATCTAAAGATGCTGTCGGCTCATCTGCCAGAATAATGCTTGGGTTTGTATATAATGATTTTGCAATCGCTACACGCTGTTTCTGACCGCCTGATATTTCACTCGGCAGCTGTTTTTTCACTTTCGTTAAAGAAAGTTTTTCAAATAGTTCATCCAGTTCGCTGTCAGCCATTACATCTTTTTTAGATTTTTTCAAGAGCTGAAACTGCTGTTTAACTGAAAGAAAAGGCACCAGGTTGCTTGTCTGCAGAATAAAGCCGATTTCATTCAATCTCAAATTAGCAAGTTCTTTACTCTTCATGCCTGAAATACTTTGACCATTAATTTTAACATCGCCCTCGGTCGGCGTTTGAAGCGCACCTGCGATTGTTAAAAAAGTACTCTTTCCTGAACCTGAAGGTCCGATAATTGCGATGCACTCACCTTTATTAAAAGTAATCGATGTATTCTTGACCGCTTCTATCGTCTGGTCTCCATCTTTGAATGATTTTATAACATTTTCAAATTTAAGCATTATTTTCTCCTCCTATCCAATTGCTTTTAACGGATCGACTTTCCGCACGCTGATGACTGAGAACAAACTTCCGAGCATCGCAACTGCAATAAGTACAACCATATAAATAATCATCGTTAAGTAATTAAACTCAATCGGCACTGCGGGAGGCAGGAATAGACCTGTCAGGAATGTTAATCCCAAGCCGATTACGGTTCCTATTACTGCAATAATAAATGTTTGTGCCAGTACCGTTCTTGCAAGATAACCGTTTGAAAAGCCCTGTGCCTTTAACACACCAAATAGACTTGTTTTCTGTAGTGTCAGTACATATAAGAATATGCCGATTACTGCTGCTGAAATAATAAACAGGAAAATAATCATAAAGTTCAGCGTTAAGTTTTGAGCAGTATAGCCTGGAAGACTCTCTATAAACTCCTCAATTTCCAGCGCTTCAAGTTCATCATTAACTTCAGTATTTTGCCAGTCAGCATCACGAACAACCAGTGCATTAATGATATCTTCACTCAGCATCGGATTAAGTTTTTCGATTGTTTTATTATCCGTAAATAATATTGATGATGCACTGTATTTAGCACTTTCGGTAAAGCCTGTCAAAGTCAGTACTTCATCGCTGTTTGATAATGTCAGCTCATCACCGACTTCAAAGCCCGTTTCTTTTAATGAATAATCTGCCACGACTTCATTTTCTATTTCAGCTTGTTCACCCTCTGTGAGTTCCGGCAGGAGGAATGAATCTTCTTCTATGCCGAAAACAAAAGCATTCTCTTCAATCTCGCCGTTTGATGCAATAACTGAATGCTGTTTCAATGTTGCCTGTTCCTCAAACAGACCTTCGACATCATCTTCAGCTATCATAGACTGCTGAATTGTCTGGTTGGCTTCATCATTTAAAATGATTGCATCTGATTCCCATTGATCGACAGCTTCTCTGTTCAAATCCATCAAACCGCTCGCCAGCCCTGATAACAGAAACAGCAGGTAGCTGATCATCACAAGGACTCCGATAATTAAACTGAACTTCAGCTTATTTCTTATCATTTCATTCCATGCTAAAAACATTAGATTACCCCTTCTCGGTTATCGACTTCATTCAAATTTATATCTTATCCATTATAAACTTTTCATTAGAGTAAGCATTGATGTTAAATCAACAATATTATGTTTTTTATCTTCTTGACTAGTATACTTATATTTTTGACAATTAAAGTTGTCAAAAAGACAAATAAGTGTTACATTATAAATACAGAATATCTATGTATCTAAAAAAGAAGCGAAGGTGAAGCTATGAAAACAAGATTGCGTGAACTGCGCGCCAGGGACAGTTTAAACCAGACCCAGCTCTCAAAACTTGCTAAAGTATCACGGCAGACAATCAGCTTAATCGAACGCGAAGAGTATATTCCATCGCTGTTAATTGCAAAACGAATGGCTAAGATATTTAACGAACCGATCGAGAATATTTTTATATTCGATGAGGAGGAGTTATAAATGAAATTCTTATTAAAAATGCTGCTGTATGCCGCAATCGGTTTTGCCGCAGGTTATCTGACACTGGAACTGCTTTACGGAAGAAATTCGGAGGGCTTATTGGAAACTATCTACTTCTGGCTGAGTATCGTAATGATTGTACTCGCTGCTGCACTGCTTGTATATGCATTTATACGCCGCAAAAAACTGATTAAAATGACTAAAGATAATAATAGAAAAGTAGATGACGATGACTTTGATGTATACAGCTATAATACATTCAATGTTGTTACAGTTGCCACAGCAGTACCATTAGTATTGTCACTTATGGCACTTGCAATTCAAGCCTTAGCTGCAGAAAGCCCTTGGCTTGTCGCGCTGACGATAGTATTGGTGTTCGTTTCAATGTTTATGAGTTTCCAGGCATCAGCACTGGTTAATATTATCTATCCGGATAAAGATTTACCGGAAATTTCCGATAAAAATTACGCAGAGAAATTGTTTGCCGCTTCAGATGAAGGTGAGATATTCATTATGGCGAAAGCACTATACCGCTCGTGGACACTGACCAGCACTATGCTGTTCTTTGCTCTCATCCTCATGATTTTCTATTCATTTATCACGGAAGAATCTCAAATTTTCAGTATTGTAATCATCGGACTTATTATGATTATAAGTCAGCTGAAATATGCATATGAAATTAGAGAGAAATAATCGCTTAAAAGTTCCCGCTGAATAACGGGGACTTTTTATTTTCTGGAAAAAATTTCACTTTTCTATATTTTCATTGAAATAATCAGCCTAAATTGAATTTATATTAATATTTCTGAATATTTTGTGTATAATAACATTTATGTAATAACTTGTCTTATATCAAAAAAATCGGAGGGCTTTTGAATGAACGAAAGTAAACAAAAACGAAAATTTGTTATGCCGCACATTTACGTAATACTCTTTACCTTAATTACTTTATCTGTAATAGCCACTTACATAGTGCCCGCGGGTTCTTATGATAGAGAAGAAGTTGACGGCCGCTCAGTAATCATCCCGGACACATTCAGCTATGCTGAACAAACACCGGTGGGCATTCTGGAATTTATGACAGCAATACCGAGAGGTGTTGAACAGACGGTTGCTATCATCTTCGGTATTATGGCCATTGGTGCTCTATTCAGAGTTATTGAGAAAGCAGGCATTATTGATGTAATACTCAATTTCCTGATCCGGTCATTTGGCAATAAAGGAATGCTGATCATTCCGACAATAGTTATTCCTTTAGCACTATTTGTAGCGCTGACCGGCAATATAGAATCATCACTGATATTCTTACCTGCTCTGCTTCCTTTATTTTTACGGCTTGGCTATGACCGTATGGCTGCCACCGGCACTGTCTTAATGGCTACAGTTGTCGGTTTTGCCGTCGCAATTACAGCACCGGCTAACCTCGGGACAGCGCAGACAATTGCAGAGCTGCCTCTTTATTCGGGAATCGGTTTCCGTTTAATTATCCTTGCAGTAATGCTTGCTGTTGGTATATTGTTTATCATCTTTTATATTAAAAAAGTTCAGAAAGACCCTGCAAAAACTTTAATTACTGATAATGTGGACAATTCTCAGTTTATTAAAGATGAAACTGACAGTCCTGAACTCAGCACACGTACTTATGTAGGAACAGGTATCTTTATTCTTGCACTAGGATTTATGCTGTTTGGTATTTTCCAGTATCAATGGTACTTTATCGAACTTGCCGGTTTTTACTTATTCGCAGGTATTGTCAGCGGACTTGTCGCTGGCCTTAAGCCTTCAGGTATTGCTGAAGCAATGAATGAAGGTATTCAGAATATTGTTCTGGGAGCATTAATCGTCGGGGTTGCCCGTGCTATTTCCGTAGTTCTTGAAGACGGTGCTATCTTAGATACTGTTGTTTACGGCTTAAGCATTATTGTTACTATGATTCCCGAAACATTTGTACCGGTAGCTATGATGGTGACCCAAGGCTTGCTTAACTTTGTAATTCCATCCGGAAGCGGGCAGGCAGCGGCAACAATGCCGATTATGGTCGGCCTTGTTGATTTAACAGATATGACAAGACAGACTGCAGTTCTCGCATTCCAGTTTGGGGACGGATTCTCAAATATCTTCTACCCAACTTCAGGATATTTTATGGCTGCACTCGCTATTGCTAAAATAAAGTATACGGACTGGATTAAATTTATTTGGCCGCTCTTATTAATATGGTATGGTCTAGGTGCTGTGTTCCTGATTATTGCTTATTTTATAAATTGGGGACCATTTTAAAATTTAGTAAATAAGGTGAGAATTCATGAGATGTGGTACGAAACGATTTGAAATTATTGTAGAAAAAGATAACAGAATAGCAACGCAGGAAATCTGCGCCCGTGATCAAATCGATGCACGAAAAATATGCCGCCGCATGTTCGGTGAAGATGAACATATTATTTCTGTCAGAAGAAAAAAGTAGTGTATTTGAAGATAAAGATTTATAAGCCGCTAGAAATCTCGTTCGCTGAGATTTCTAGCGGTTTTGCTGTTAGGTTATTGATTGGGATTCCTATGAAACGGGCTCATCGAATTCCTAAACGCTGCGGGTTTCTATGAAATAAGTTCATCGAATTTCTAAACGCTGCGGGTTCCTATGAAACAAGCTCATCGAATTCCTAATCGCTGCGGGTCCCTATGAAACGAGCTCATCGAGTTCCTAAACGCTGCGGGTTTCTATGAAAC
>NZ_AUEF01000021.1 GCF_000425845.1 Jeotgalicoccus psychrophilus DSM 19085 | reverse complement strand
GGACTGGTATGATTGGGACTCATGTGTATCCGGGACTTATCGGACTGGCATGATGGAAGCTCATGTGTATCCGCGTCTTACCGGACTGGTATGATAGGAGCTCATGTGTATCCGGAAATCACAGGACTGGCATGATCGGGACTCATGTGTATCCGGGACTTACCGGACTGGCATGACAGAAGCTCATGTGTATCTGCACACTCCGACAGCCTCAAAAACTTTAAAAATGCCGGAAATCACTTAAGATTTCCGGCATTTTTTATTTATAATATTCCAGCTGCAGCTGTTTCACTTGCTGCGACAGTTCTTCATCAGGTCCATCTATTTCTGTATCGTTAATGACTTCCTCAATACTCAATCCTTTTAAGGCACTGCGTTCTGTAATACCGCGCTCTTTCTGCCATGCTCTCAGCTGTGCTGAGGAACTTACGTAAACGATGCGGCCAAGTCCTGCCAGTGCATGTGCAGATGAGCACATTGAGCAGTGTTCTCCTGAGGTGTAAACTATTGAACTTTTACGTTCTGCAGCCGATAAATTCTCAGCTGCCCATTTCGCAATTGCATATTCCGGATGCCTTGTCTGGTCTCCGTCTGCATCTCGGTTATGGTCCTCAAATAGTATTTCGCCTTCTTCTGATACGAGCAGTGAACCGAAAGGTGAGTTCCCTGTATCCAGAGCTTCCCGTGCTAATTTCACACTGCGTTTTAAGTATTTTTTATCATCTTCGGTAATCATCAAATGACCTCCTGATATTAGTTTTTAATACTTTGGATGACACTTGCCATTTCAATTGCTGTCGCAGCCGCTTCCGACCCTTTGTTGCCGACTTTCGCACCGGCCCGATCGATTGCCTGCTCGATGTTTTCTGTCGTTATAACGCCGAATATAACGGGTATGCCTGTTGACAGTCCTGCATGGCTTATACCTTTTGCTGCCTCGTTACAAACATAATCATAATGCGTCGTACTGCCGCGGATTACGCAGCCGAGCGTTATAACGCTGTCATATTTGTCCGTTTCAGCCAGTGTTTTCGCTGTTAATGGCAGCTCAAACGCGCCCGGTACATAAACTAAATCGATGTTATCATCTTTAACACCGTGTTTCAGCAAAGTTTTATGTGCACCATCTAATAAACGGCTCGTTATAAATTCATTAAATTCCGCCGTAACAATCGCTATTTTTAAATTTTCACCGTTCATTGTTTTCTGTAACTCATTCATTATTACTTCCTCCTATAATAGATGTCCCATTTTTTCTTTTTTTGTATTTAAATAATCTTCATTGTAAATATTCGCAGTCACAATATGTTCTCTCGAATGCACTTTAATTCCTTCGTTTTCCAGACCTTGAATCTTTTTTGGGTTATTGCTCAGCAGTGTCACTACATTTACATTTAAATACTTAAGCATTGCCGCTGCTTCTTCGTATGTTCTAAGGTCTGCATCAAAGCCCAGATGTTCATTCGCCGTTACTGTGTCATAGCCTTGTTCTATCAATTCATACGCTTTTAATTTATTCGTTAAACCGATACCTCGGCCTTCTTGGCGCATATATAAAACAATACCGTCTTCGTCACTCATTATCTCCAGTGCCTTATCGAGTTGCTGACCGCAGTCGCAGCGTGAACTTTTAAAAACATCGCCTGTCAGACACTCCGAATGAATACGGACATTCATATGCGGTGTAATCTCACCATGCACAAGTGCCAAATGTTCTTTCCCTTTACCATCGACAAAGTCATACATTTTAAACTCCCCGAATTTCGTCGGCAAATTAATAGTACTCTCCAGTGTAACTGCACGCTTTTTTAATATATATTCTTTTAAAGCTTCAATCGTAATCATCTTCAGCTTGTGCTGTTCTTTATAAATCTGCAAATCATCGACGCGCGCCATCGTGCCGTCGTCATTCATAATTTCACAAATCACACCTGCCGGTTTTGCACCTGTTAGTTTTGCTAAATCCACTGCAGCTTCTGTATGGCCCTGGCGTTCTATTACGCCGCCGTCTTTAGCAACAAGGGGGAAAACATGCCCCGGACGGTTAAAGGTTTTTGGTGATACATTGCTGTCTAAGAGCGCCTTTATCGTGTCGAATCGTTCGAATGCACTGATGCCTGTCGTTGAACTGAAGTGATCAATAGAAATTGTAAATGCTGTCTGATATTCATCACTGTTACGCTCTGTCATCGGTACAAGACCTGCCTGCTCAGCAATACTTTTCGAGACCGGCGTACAGATTAATCCTCTGGCATGAGTTGCCATAAAGTTAATAGCTTCTGCGTCGATAAACTCCGTTATACCGACAAGATCACCTTCATTTTCTCTGTCTTCATCGTCGACAACAATAATCAGTTTCCCCTCTTTTAAATCTATTATGGCACTGTCAATTGAATCAAACATGAGTACCACCTGCCTCCCTAAAATTAAGCAGATGATCGATATGTTTAATCATCATATCTGCTTCAATATTCACGATATCACCGATATTTTTCCGGGCGATATTTGTCTTATTCTGTGTTTCAGGAATGATATTTAAGATAAAAATATCTTCTTCAGGTTTGATATCAAATAATGTTAAACTGATGCCGTCGATTGTCACAGAACCTTTTAAGGTCATATATTTCATCAATGCCCGGCTGCACTTCACTGATATTACCAATGCATCTCCGTCATTATAAATATTCTCAATAATTCCTGTGCCGTCAACATGGCCTGACACTATGTGCCCGCCTAAGCGCTGGTCCAGTCTCATCGCACGTTCCAGGTTGAGTATATCGTCTTTTTCAATATCGGATAACGACGTTACACTGCTCGTTTCATTAACGATTTCAACGCAAAATGAGCGCTCCTGAAGCTTTGTAATGGTTAAGCATGCACCGTTAACTGCGACAGAATCGCCTATATTTAAATCATCAAAAAGAGTGTTCTGTATTTCCATTTCAGTTAATGCAGATGTTTTATTAATAGAAAGTACTGGTGAAGTTTGTTCGATTAATCCTGTAAACATGCTGGAGTCCTCCTGTAAGTAAGTTTGATGTCCGACTCGAGCTTTTCAACATGATGCAATATCAAATCCAGCTGACTCTTGGGGTCACCTTGATGGAGCTGATATTCAGAATAACCAAATATTTTCGGGGCAATGTAAATGATGAGGTCATCGAATAATTTTTCGTTTAAAAATTGAGTGTGGATGGACGAACCGCCTTCCACTAAAAGTGCTGCAATATTTTCTTCATATAATATATGAAGTATTTCAGTTAAATTATAATTTCCAAAGAAGATTTTTGCGCAGTCCTTAAACTGCACATTATCTTCGTTACTAGTAAATATAATAGGCTTATGCGGATGATTGAATATATTCATATCCTCGCGCAGTGTTTGCGAACCGAGCAGAATAACCGGCACCGGGTGTTTATCGTTTTCAGATAAACGGGTCGTTAAGTGCGGATTATCATTTAACAATGTGTGGGCACCAATCAGTATACCGTCGTGATGCTGCCTTAAATTGTGCACGTCACGCCGCGATTCATCGTTGCTGACCCAGTGGCTGTCACCATTCCTCTGTGCAATTTTACCGTCGAGGCTCATCGCGCTCTTTAATGTAATGAACGGACGCTTATTTGCCAGTTGAATATTAAACGGACGGTACAGTTCATCCACCTTATTATTATTAAGATGAATCGTTTCAATACCATGACTGTTTAACACTTTCAGTCCGTCGACTTTATCATTCGTATCCCGGTACGCGTAGTACACGCGTTTAATACCCGCTTCAATAATCGCATCGGTGCACGGCAGTGTTTTGCCATGATGAGAGCACGGTTCAAGTGTTACGTAGATGTCCGAACCAGTTGCCGATTCACTGCAGCTGTTCAATGCTGCACGCTCCGCATGAAGCTCTCCCGCTTTTAAATGCGTACCGTAGCCGATGACCCTGCCGTCTTTAACGATAACAGCACCTACCGGCGGATTTACTGCCGTTTGTCCGGCTGCCATATTGGCCATGTTAACAGCCATATTCATATATCTGTTCAAGTTTTTACCTCCTGAATAAAAAAATAGCACCGTCGAATAAACTTATCCGAAGGCGCTAAAAAATGTATGCTGAATTAACACAGTGTTTCACACAATGTTAAATAGACGTATATAAAATGAATTAAAAAGACATTTTTACGCTGCTGCATTATTCTCTCTCCCATCCAGACTTTAACTGTCGGCTTCAGACTTTAACTGAATCAGCCATACGGTATAAATACCGTACAGGTCGCGGGCTTTCTAAAAAGATTACCGCCGGTTGGGAATTACACCCTGCCCCGAAAGAATAGTATTCAGTTGAAAAACTCTTTCTAAAATATAGTACATTACTATGGTAAACGCAATGTATTGATATTTCTGACTATTAATTCGCTGCTTAATACTATGAATTTAACTGCTAATCAACTGAAGTTAAAGCATCATAGAATATTTTTATCATAATTGATTCAAAAAAGATATTTCATTTATTATCAGAAATGTTCTAATCTTAAGCTATACATCAAACACAGGGGGAAATATAAAATGACAGACTATGAATACGATTTAGTTGTAGTAGGATCCGGTAACGCAGCATTAAGTGCAGCGGTATCCGCTAGTGAAGAGAATTTAAAAGTACTTGTTGTTGAAAAGGGACCGCAGCACAAACGCGGAGGCAACTCATTCTTTACTGACGGTGCAATACGTTTTGCTTACAACAATCTTGACGGTTTAAGTAAGGTTGTAGACAACTTATCTGAAGAAGAACTAAACTCAATTGAATTACCAAAATATGCAACAGAGGATTATCACGGCGACTTAATGAACGTTACTAAAAACGAAAGCAACCCAAGTCTTGCTGAACATTTAACAGGCAAGTCATATGAAACAATTCTTTGGATGAAAGAACAGGGCGTAGAGTTCCAGTTAAATGAAAATCAATTCTTTGAAAAAGACGGAAAGAAATCATTCTGGGGCGGTCTGCCTGTTAAAACAGTCGATAAAGGTATCGGTCTTGTAAAATCATTATTCAAAAAAGCAGAAGAGAACGGTGTGGACTTCTGGTACGCATCACCTGCTGAAAAGCTTGAAAAAGCAGATGGGAAAATTACAGGGGTTCACGTAAACAGTGAAGAGCACGGTAAAGTACTTGTTAAAACTAAATCAGTCGTTCTTGCAAGCGGCGGATTTGAAGCCGATAAGAAAAAACGTATGGAGCACCTCGGCAAAGAATGGGAAAACGCAATTGTCCGCGGAAGCGAATACAACACAGGTGACGGTATCACAATGGCACTTGAAGTCGGTGCAGTAAAAGCAGGACAATATGACGGCTGTCACGCACATACTACAGACTACAACTCACCTAAAACTGGTGACTACAGCAAACCTGGTGACATCTATAAGAAATCATCATATCCATTAGGATTAATCGTTAACGTTGAAGGAGAACGTTTCGTTGACGAAGGTGCTGATTTCAGAAACTACACCTATGCAAAATACGGTAAAGAAACTCTGAAACAGACCCAGCAAAAAGCATTCCAAATCTACGACGAGCAAGTCAGAGACATGCTGAGAGTAGAGTACAATTTAGAAGAAGCAACAATGCTGAAAGCTGACACTGTAGAAGAACTTGCAGTGAAAATGGGCGTTGATAAAGAAAATTTCCTGGAGACAATTAACAGCTACAACGATGCAGTTCAGGACGGCGACTACAACCCGAGTGTGAAAGACGGTAAAACAACAGTCGGCTTATCGCCGAACAAAACAAACTGGGCGCTTAAGTTTAACGAAGGTCCTTTTTACGCTTATCCGATTACTTGCGGTATCACATTTACTTTCGGTGCAATCAAAGTAAACAACAAATCAGAAGTACTGGATGAGAATGATCAACCTATTGAAGGGTTATATGCTGCAGGCGAGATGGTCGGAGATCTTTTCTACCATAACTATCCCGGCGGTTCAGGCTTAATGTCAGGATCTGTATTCGGAAAAACTGCAGGTGACTCAGTTAAAAACTATCTTTCTACAGCAGCACAGAATTAGACATAAATTAAAAAGGAAAGCATCCCCCCGATGCTTTCCTTTTTTTATTTGATATTTCCCCACGAGCGCATATGTTCAATGAATTTTTTTACAATAACCAGATTTTCGTAGTCCTCATTGTACATTATCCATGTATCTCTTTTTATTAAAGCTCCGTCTTTCGATTCAACTTTTGATTTATACAGGTTCTCCTCTTCTTTTAAACAAATTTCAGGCACAATAGAATATCCTAAACCGCTTTTTACTAATTCCTTACACGTATCAAGACGATCTACTTCCATTTCTATACTTGCCGGCGAAGCAAATTCAGTCGTCCACCAGCGGTTAATAATCTCTTTAAGAGAAGAATCTGTTTTATAATCTATCTGCTTATATGAAGGTAATTCCTGCACATTAATTTCGTTTTGAGAAATAATATACAGCGGTTCCTGATTTAATAAATACTTCCTGCTTTGCCATTGATAATCTCTTCTAAGAATACCAATATGAACTGATGAATCGTTTAACATCTTATAAACATCTGAACTCACACCTGTTCTAACATTAAAACGTACTTCAGGATATTTATTTGAAAATGTTTTAAGCAGGTTAGGCAGAACATATTGAGCAAAGTTACTGGATACACCGATCTTCAGTGTGCCCGATATTTCTTCACTCATATTATTAATATTATCTTTAACCACCTGAAGCTGCTGCAGCATATCTTTTGCATATTTAACGAGATATTCTCCTTCAGACGTAAATTCAATACCTGTTTTCGTTTTAAAAATAAGCTCGGTTCCTATTTCTTTTTCTAAATTTTTCAAACGATAACTTAATGAAGGTTGCGAAACATATAATTTCTCAGCTGTTTTCGTAATATTCTTCTCTTCATAGAGCAATTTTAATATTTTCCAATCCTTCTGATCCATCGGACCACCCCTTTTTAATGCTTTAAAGACTATAATTCACTCTTCATGTTATCAGATTTTACTATCGCATAATGTAAAAAGTTAACAATTTGTTTATATAGTACCCAGTTTCTCCGGTTAAAGATATACTGGAATTAATAGATATTCTTTAAGTTGAATCGATATATTCAGATTGGAGATGGATAAACATGATTTCAATTGATAAAGACCTGGAATTTGAATTAGGAGAAGTCACACGCAGGACACACAATATGGGTATTCCTGTCATGATTATTATTGAAGGCGCTCCTGCATCGGGTAAATCACGGTTATCAAATGCCTTATATATGTCGCTCGATGCGAAGTATACAAACTTCGTCGCCACGCGTCCCCCGAGAGAAGCCGATTTAAGGTATCCTTTCCTTCACCGCTACTGGTATCATCTGCCGAAAGACGGCAATATTAATATTCATTTCAGAAGCTGGTACTCGCAATTAATAGAATACAAGGATTATAATATCAAGCGCAATATTAATACTGACTTCAAATTGATTGAAGAAGATATGAAGAACTTTGAAGAAACTTTAACAAACAACGGCTATGAGGTTTTAAAATTTTACATTACTACGGATAAAGAAGTCCGGGAACGTCATATTCAGAAGCTGAAAGATAACCCTATGCTGAAATGGAAAGCTGAAGAATTCCAGAGCCGCCTGCAGCACCATGACTATGATGAAGAAATGGAATACTTCCTGCAGGATGAGACAGTTTCTCCGTGGACTCAGATTGATTTTCATAACAAAGAAGATGCCGCAAATACTTTATACTCTGCGATCATTACTCGTTTAAAGAAACGTATTAAAGCTGAGCATAAAAATAAGCCAAAGACCGAAGGCAGGTTCAGCGATAACTTTAAAACTGACTTGTTCACATTTGATTTTGATAAAGAAACTATCCCAAAGCATGAATATAAAGAAATACTGCCGGATTTACAGGCAAGAATGCGTGAAATTCAATTCCAGCTCTATCAGGAGAAGATTCCGCTTGTCTTAGTTTATGAAGGAATGGACGCTGCCGGCAAAGGCGGTAACATTAAACGTACGAGAGCACTCCTTGATCCGACGGGCTATAAAAACAATGCTATTGGTGCCCCGACTGATATCGAGCTTGCCCATCATTACTTATGGCGGTTTGCGAAACGGACACCAAGAAGCGGCCACATTGGATTTTTTGACCGCAGCTGGTATGGACGGGTTCTCGTCGAACGTGTAGAAGGTTTCGCTTCACAGGATGCATGGCAGCAGGCCTATGAAGAAATCAATGATTTTGAACAGTCTCTGCATAATTCTGGAGCCATCATAATTAAATTCTTCCTTTCACTGGATAAGAATGAGCAGCTCGAACGGCTTAAAGACCGTGAGGACACGCCTGAAAAACAATGGAAGATTACAGATGAAGACTGGCGAAACCGTGAGAAATGGGATTTATACCTGGAAGCTTCTGAAGATATGATTCGTCAAACAGATACTGACTATGCACCGTGGATAGTCATACCGGCAAACGATAAGCGTTATGCTCGTATTACTGCATTGAAAACTATTATAAAAATATGTGAAGAACGTTTAGCAGATTGGAATAAAAGAGTATAATAGAATTGTTGTGACATAAAATCAAGGGGGAAAACATCAATGAAATACGTATTTTTAACAGGTACTAACAGAGGTCTAGGTGAAGCGACTGCAAAAATATTCAAAGACAGTAAAATTATCAGCATTACAAGAAGCGGTGTAGAAGAAACAGGTAATATCCATAAAGCATTTTCAGTAGATTTCAGCGATACAGATGCGATGGAACAGTTTGTGCCTGAAATCTTCAATTCTGTAGATCCAGATGAAACGGATGAAGTATATTTACTGAACGTTGCAGGTATTGTTGATCCTGTAAAAGCTGTCAGCAATTTATCATCAGATGATATGTTAACAAACTATAAAGTGAATGTGGTGGCACCAACGCTGCTTATTCAGGGATTTGTGAACCGCTTCAAGAACTTCGGCGGAGAAAAACGTATCGTTACCGTAACGAGTGGTGCGGCACGCGGTCCAGTTGAAGGATGGAGCGTGTACTGCAGTTCGAAAGCTGCAATCAATATGATTCACAGTGTACTTGATAAGGAAAACGTTCATCAGGGCAACAATATTAAGAGCTCGGTGTTCTACCCTGGCGTTATCGACACTGGAATGCAGGAAGTTATCCGTGCATCCGATATTAAAGAGTTCCCGAATGTGGACCGCTTTAAAGAATATAAGGAAACAAACAAGCTTGCCAAAGCTGAAGACGTTGCAGCAGCATTACATAAAGTAGTGACGCTGGAAGACTTCGGCAGCGAAGAAAGCTATGATGTAAAAGATTATATCTAAACAAAGAACGGGAGTAACGCATAGCGTTATTCCCGTTCTTTATATTAATACTGACTTAAATACTGTTCTTTTTCCCATGAGGTTATTTGTGCACTGTACATTTTCCATTCATAAGTCTTATTCTTTATAAAATGGTCGCATATGTGTTTACCCAGTGCTTCCTGAATGACTTCATCTGCTTTTAATGCTTTCAGTGCCGTATATAACGTTGTCGGCAGGTCTTCTACATCTTCTGCCTGACGTTCTTTTTGCGTCATCTCAAAAATATTTTCATCCACCGGTGTGGTCAGATCTTTCTGATTCTGAATACCGCTTAATCCCGCTTTTAATATTACTGCAGTCGCAAGGTACGGGTTTGCTGACGGATCCAATGATCTTACTTCCGCACGTGTACCCGCACCTCTTGTTGACGGAATTCTCAAGAGCGGTGTACGGTTACTCCCGCTCCATGCGATATAACGCGGCGCTTCAAACCCTGCGCTCAGCCGCTTATATGAATTCACCAGCGGATTACAGATTGCCGTATAGCCTCTTGCATGGTCTAGTAATCCCGCCATGAAGTATTTCATTTCTTCGCTTAGCCCATACTCATCATCTTTATCGTAAAACACGTTTTCACCATCTTTAAATAATGAGACATTATAATGCATGCCGCTCCCGGCCTCATCGTATAGAGGTTTAGGCATAAATGTAACATGCAGACCGTATTGTCTGGCTACTGTTTTTGCCACCAGTTTAAACGTCTGAATATTATCACTCGACGTTACCGCATCACTGTATTTAAAACTGATTTCATGCTGGCTGGGTCCTGCTTCATGGTGAAACATTTCTACTTCAAAATCCATTTTCTTAAGTGTTTTTGCTATTTCACGTCGGCATCTTTCACTTGTATCTGTGATCGATACATCAAAGTAACCGCTCGTGTCATTCACGATAGTAGTGGGATTATTGTCTTTGTCCAATTTAAATAAATAGAACTCAGGCTCCGGACCAAGGTTAAATGCATCGTAACCCATGTCTTCCATTTCTTTAACAATACGCTTTAAATTACTTCTCGGATCTCCTTCGAAAGGCTCGTTATTGAAGTTATGCACATCGCAAATTAATCGTGCAACTCTGCAGTTTTCTTCAGACCATGGGAAAATACTCCAAGTATTATAATCAGGCTTTAAATACATATCCGATTCTTCAACGCGGACAAACCCTTCAATAGAAGAACCATCGAACATTATTTCCCCATCCAGTGCTTCTTCCAGCTGCTCAACAGGGATTTCCACATTTTTAAGTGCACCTAATATATCAGTGAACTGTAGTTTTACATAACCAATCTTTTCTTCTTGTGCAATCTTTAAAATATCTTCCTTAGATATTTTACTCATTTAAATGACCACTCCTAAATATATTTAACACATAAATCTTCTCTTTCTTTATAAACCCGCTTACCAGCTTGGTTAAACGGGTTTTTTATTTTTATTTTTAAATAAAATTGTAATCACAGAGCAAGCTGCTAGCAGTACGCTTATAATCAGCAATGTTATATCCAAGCTTGAATACTCGCTGCTATTCTCAACATAGATGGCGTAGAGCGGCCAAATAATAACAAGCGGATATAGCCAATCTTTAAAGTAAAATGCTGTAATTAAACCGATGACGCCCGCAGCTGACAGCATAATAATTGTCCATGTTAATTCATCCAGACCAGCTATAGAATTGATATTATTATCGTTCGTCAACTGGAACACATTAACAATAGAAGCGACTGTGACCCAGGCAAAATAAACAGAATAAGGGAATCGGTCAAACCAGCTGTAATTCTGATTCGTAATTAAAATATGCATAATAATTAGTGTAATCAGCAATGCAAAAATTACAATTACTGACGCCAGTATCATTTGCTGAGTAAATACTAAAATCCATGCACTGTTGAGTAAGAAGTTAATGATTGGCCAGTATTTTAATTTGTAAGCTGGAGAATCTTCCCAAGTTTTCTGAAAGAACTGCTTAATTATCAATATAAATACCAGAATATATATTAATCCCCATATGGAAAACGCAAATCCCGCCGGCTGAATAATAGGCTGGTTACTGTCCGCAACATTTCCAACATTAGTTCCTACAAAGTAGTTCATTACTATCATTACTATAAAAGCAGCTAAATAACCTGCTGCCCATTTTTTCTGAGGACTCATTACATCACCTTCCAAAAATTATTAATTAAAATAAAAAGTGAGAGCAGGCTCCCACTTTTTATTTATAGAATCACTTCGACTGGTTCATAATCATCATTCATAATTTTAATTGCATCCGGTGTAATTTTTAATACTTTAAGATGAGGATTCTCTTTTGAATCAAAGAAGCTTTTATCCTGTTTTTCCCACAGCCAGTCAATCGTTTGCTGATCGTTAATTCGTTCAACATTCCCGTTTATTTCAACAAAAGCGTTATTATCAGTATCATTAAATCCGAGAAGCACATGTGCCTTCGGGTTTTCTCCAAGCTCATCATATTTCGGCGACTGATCATTTGTTTTCGCGTATAGTGTTAAACCGTCATTATAAAACCACATATAACGTGCATTGGGCACATTATCTTTCGCTGTTGATAAAACACCGATTTTCGATTCGTTTAAAATTTCCTCAATTCGCTCAATAGCTTTTGACTGTTCCACAATATCACCTGTCCTTGTTTATAAGTTGTTTTATATTTTTACCACAGAATCCACTGTCCCAATCATCTGAATGATTTCTTTTATGCAGACAGGGTATAAATTACATATGTACAAAATGAGCAGGAGGTAATTGATTATGGATGTTAAAGCAGAAGCAAAAAAACTCGAAGGCTGGGAATTAAAAGACGAAAAGCTCATTAAGAAATTTAAATTCGAGCGTTTCTTAGATGGTATCGAATTCGTAAATATGCTGGCTCAGCAGGCAGAGAAAGAGCAGCATCATCCCGGAATCAGAATTAATTACACGACTGTGACTGTGGTGTGGACAACGTTCTCTACAAACGAACTTAAGGAACGTGACATCGAAGGCGCAAAAGCGACAGACAAAATTTTCGGTTAAAATCATAGACTGCCTGGTATCTAATACGCCGGGCAGTCATGTTTATATCTTTATACACCTAAGGATTTGGATATATGAAATATTTAAAATCAGGAACTGTCATTGGACTTATTTCAGGCACGTTTTTATTTATCGTTTGTGCACTGATAGAATGGCTGACACAAATGGAGCTGATGACTCTGCTTTTGAATGTGGATTTTATGACGGAAATGAATATTCATACCGGCATAGAAATTCTATTCCATATGATCGTGTCAGTTATGATTGCAGTTTTACTTAAATTTATATTTGATAATTTTAAAAGATTTTATATACCAGCACTAGTGTTCAGCTGGATAGTCACGAGCCTGCTGTTTTACGCGCTTGGTTACTTAAGTGTGATGCATATCGAACTGCAGGGCTTATTAGGATTTACTGTATGGACAATTATACATCTTTGCTATTTCATTATTATTTTTTCACTTCACAAAAAAGGGTTCTAACACACTTAGGGGGACATTATGAATAAAGAAGCAGCACCGTTATTAAATGATGTAAAACAGATACGCCAGCAGGTAACTGAAGATGGAGAACAGATTCTTAGCCGCTGGCAGCAAGATAATGTAAGGGAGGAGTATGTTCAAAGTCTTAAAAATCTTGCTTATTACATGGCCTTCCGCCGCCATGACCACCGTGAAATACAAAACACTTTAATTCCCTGGGGTGTATCATCACTCGGGAGACTTGAACCTAACGTGTCCGGCAATCTGGATGCTGTAATTAAAACGCTCGGCTACATTACTGGAGAGGCAGAGAATGATACTGAGTATTTCAAGTATCCAGACTCAACTGACAGAAACAGTCTGCTCAATAAAAATACCAAAATGCTGCTGGGTGAAGGCAATGAACATCGGCACACACAAATTATGGTCACGATGCCGTCGGAAGCTGCAAAGGATTATGAGTTAGTTAAAAACCTTGTGGTGTCGGGCATGAATTCAGCCCGTATTAACTGCGCGCACGATGACTCGAATACGTGGAAACAGATGATTGAAAACATTACGAAAGCATCTGAAGAAACAAATAATCCATGCAGAATTTTAATGGATATAAGCGGACCTAAAGTCCGGATAAAAACACTTCTCACTTCTAAAAGAAATCCTAAGCTGAAAGCCGGAGAATATTTCCTGCTGTCAAACCAGGAAGCAATGCTGCTGCCGCCAAAAGTAAATGTAGCGATTAACACTTCTGTTCCTGAAGTGCTTAAAAATGTAGACATTGATCAGCTCATTAAAATTGATGACGGGCAGATTGAAGCAAGAGTAACTGAAATCGAGGACGGCGGTTTAATTTGTAAAGTGACTAGAACCTCCAAAGCGAAAGGCGTAAAAATTAAAACAGAAAAAGGTATTAACTTTCCGGATCTTGACATCAATTTAAATGTACTGACAGAGAAAGATATGAACGATCTCGATTTTGCAGCTGAGCACGCAGATATCATTGCATTTTCCTTCGTAAAAAGTGCAGATGATATAAAATATATTGAAAATACACTCCAGAAAAAACTCCCGTCAGACAAAAAGAATATGCCGATAATCGCAAAAATAGAAACGACAGAAGCCATTGAAGAAATTCCGAATATCATCGCTGAAGCGGCATCAAGAAGACCATTCGGAATTATGCTGGCACGCGGAGATCTCGCAGTTGAAATAGGGTATGAACGACTCAGCGAAATTCAGGAAGAACTACTTTGGATATGCGAGGCAGCCCATATTCCAATTATCTGGGCAACACAGGTGCTTGAATCACTGATTAAAACAGGTATCCCAACACGCTCAGAAATTTCGGATGTCGTTGCAGGCTCCCGCGCCGAGTGTATTATGCTGAATAAAGGTGATTACATCGTCGAAGGTGTGAAAACAGTAGATGATATCCTGAATAAAAGCGAGGATCATAATTATAAAAAAACAGCGATGCTCCGAGCATTGAATATTTCTAAATCAATGTTTGAATAAAGTAAACGCCTTCAGAGAGTTGTGTTTATATGCGTAAGCTTAAGGAGTTTTTTAAATACATTTTGATTGCAGCAGTCGGAGGCGCTCTTGATTTACTGCTGTTTATCCTGCTGCACACATATACAGATATACACATTCAGCTAGTAAATCTAATAAGTATGTTCACAGGCGTTACAACAAATTTTATACTGAATTACCATTTTAATTTTAAAGCAGACAGCAAATTTTTCAGACGTTATTTATCATTCCTGACAGTCGGTGCAATTGGTTTTTCAATCGTTGCACTGCTCGTTTTGATTTTCGTTCAGCATCTTGGATGGAATGCCATTATAGTAAAAATCGGTGCGACAATGCTTGCAACTGTGATTCAATATTTTTTAAATCGTTATATATCATTCCGGAGATACAGAGCATAATCAATTAACCCGGATAGTTTGAAAAATAATATTTATCTAATTACTATATGGGGGAGAAGGAGAGATAATATGATTACAGATTTAGGTAATATTAAAGTACCGGACAGTAAGATTATTACGGATGCACAAGATCTCGTTCACGAATACGGTAATGAATTAATTTGGAACCATTCTAACAGAGTATATCTATTCGGTGCTGTTAAAGGGGATCAGGATAAAGTGAAGTATGATCATGAACTATTATACATCAGCGCACTTTTCCATGATTTAGGTTTAACAAAACAGTACAGCAGTGATGATTTGCGCTTTGAAGTTGACGGTGCGAACGCAGCACGCCAGTTTTTAAACACTCATAATATCACGCCACAGCAGATTCAGCTCGTCTGGGACGCAATCGCACTTCATACTACACCGGGTGTTGCAGAGCACAAAGAGAGCGAAGTCGCACTTCTTTTCCACGGTGTCGGCATGGACGTAATGGGGGATAACTTCGATCAGTTCAGTGAAGAAATCAGAAAATCTGTCGTTCAAAAGTTTCCTAGAAAAAATTTTAAAAATGATATTATTCAAGCATTTTACGATGGAATTAAACATAAACCGGAAACAACATTTGGTAATATGAAAGAAGATGTTATCAAGCACTTCCAGCCTGACTATGCGAATGATAATTTCTGCACATGCATTCTTCATTCCAAATGGGAGAGTTAAAGGATTTAGGAACTTAACACTCAATGTAATGTATAGCGTTACAAAACTATGCCATGCGTTACAATGATTATTTAAATCCCGCCCGAGCTGCTAAAGCTCCAGCGGGATTTTTGTTTATCGGCAAAATGTATGCGTTCACAAAAACTACATAATTTACTGCAAAGATGTAAAAGTTATTGTTGGTTATTCTTCAGTTATAGATTAGAATAGGTTTTCTGATTGAATTTTAAATGATGGAGGATGGGATATGGAATTAAATTTAGTGACATCATTATTTTTAGCAGTGATAGTTTACCTCATCGGTGCTTACTTAGTTAAAAAAATACATTTTTTAGATAGATACTCTATACCGGCACCAGTTGTCGGCGGTCTGATTTTTGCAGTGTTCACATTGATAATGCACACTGCTGGTTTAGTTACGATAACTGTTGATACTTCTCTACAGTCTTTATTTATGATTATATTTTTTACAACAGTCGGTTTAGGTGCAAGTTTTAAACTTATTAAATTGGGTGGAAAACTACTTGTGATTTATTTACTTGCCGCAAGTTTTTTATCAATTGTACAAAATACTTTAGGTGTATCCATAGCAAGTCTGCTTGGTATAGATCCGCTGCTTGGTCTTATGGCTTCTTCTCCTGCGATGATCGGCGGGCACGGGGGTGCTGCGGCATTCGGTGAAACAATTGATGGATTAGGAGTACAGGGTGCGACAACTGTCGGGATTGCTGCGGCGACACTCGGCCTCATCGCCGGCGGCGTATTTGGCGGACCGGTTGCACGCTTTATGATTAACAAGCACAATCTTAAGAGTAACGAACCCAAGTTCGATGCTGGCGATTATGAAATTCCTGTTCAGAAAAAAGAAAATAAATTTACAATCGATCAATTCTTTATATACCTTGCCATTATTACATTTGCTATGGCTCTCGGCACGTATATCGGAAGTATCTTCTCCGATTTAACTGGAGTTATTTTGCCCGATTATGTAGGTGCGATGTTTGTTGCGATTGTCGTTAGAACACTTCTCGATGCTTCACAGGACAGAATATCATTTGATTTCGATACGACTGTAAACGATAAAATCGGTGCGGTTTCTTTAGGTTTATTCCTATCATTCGCATTGATGAGCATAAAACTGTGGGAACTCGCTGATCTGGCACTGCCGATTCTGCTGATTGTTTCGGTTCATGTTATCTTCATTATTTTGTATACGATGTTTATCGTCTACAGACTGCTAGGGAAGAACTATGACGCAGTCGTGATGATTAACGGTATGATCGGAAGTGGACTAGGTGCAACTCCTACAGCTATGGCTAACATGGATGCAGTTACATCTAAATTCGGTTCTTCGAAGACCGCTTACTTAATCGTACCGGTCGTTGGAGCATTCCTTATTGATATCGTTAACATTCCCGTTATCGTGTTCTTCATAAATTTATTCAGCTAAACAAAAAGCCGGGATATCCCGGCTTTTTTTATGCGTATTTATCTCCCTGTTCAGATGCCTTATCCCGTAGCTCGTAATAGTATAATACGCTTGTCATCGCACCTTCATCCACCATATTTGCATCTCTTGCCTCATCAGGCTTACCGAGATTAATAATATAGTCATCATCCGTCCATTTATTTACTGCACCTTTAATTAACTGTCCCGCTTCTGTCTTAGATGCATAAAGCACTCCTGCTGCGAGCCCTGCTCCAATAATAAACTTTGTTCGTTTACGCATGATAAATCCTCCTTAAAAGATTAGTTCGCAACTGCCTTTATTTATCTATTCCCGTTTTAGAGCATAACCTAACAACTCTTTATGATGTTTCACACATTTGATACTTACTATTATGAATGGGTATAATTAATTAAATTGATTTATAAAGAGGTAGTTATATGAATATTAACGATGTAAAGCCACCTGAAAAGTTTAAGTATTTTGAAGAACAGGTAACCATTCACAAACATTTTTCGTTTATATGCGATAACCGTATATTTTTTTCGAATACTGCTTTTAAAGATTTAAAGAATCATCATTATTCTTTCAGCATTGAGATATCTTCACCTGTTAATGCTCTTGGTCTTGCGACTGATTTTCATTTAATCGATAAAATTTATGATGAAGAAATCGGCGTTAAGCTGGATAACTGCCTGCTTAATGAAACACTGCCGGAGATGAATAAGACAGCAGAAAACATAGCTTACTGGCTGTTTGAAGAGTTTTCTGCACGTTTGCCGGAGAATGATGTACTGCTGAAAGTAACGCTGTACGAAAATCCGAAGCAGGGTGTTACGATTACTAAACAGATGACACTTCACAAATTCACATAAGTGGACTATGATAGTGATAATCAAATAATGAATTCACCACCACTGGGGGTGTCCGTACGGACTGAGATTGACCCTTATCACCTGATCTAGATCATACTAGCGTAGGGAAGTGGCATATTTTTATATGCACACCATTCCGTTAGTGGTGTGTTTTTTTGTTTGAAATTTATAACGGAGGCTTCATCATGAAAAAAGGAAACAGTTTAACACTCACTGATATTTTAATTACTGTCGTTATCGCACTCGTTTTCGCTGTTATTTATTCTTTATGGGACGGAATTTATACTATTCTACAGCCGTTCGGACTTCACTTAAATGAACTGGTTTACGGCATGTGGTTTATCGCTGCAATCGTGGCGTACTTAATTATAAGAAAACCCGGTGTTGCACTGATTGCCGAGTTTGCAGCGGCTTCAGGCGAAACGATTGTCTTGCTGCAGTTTGATGTCTCGCTGATTATGTATGGTTTAATACAGGGACTGGTTTGTGAGCTTGTATTCCTGTTCTTCAGATATAAGAGTACAAGCCTGATGGCGGCAGTTCTTGCCGGTATAGCAGCTGCTCTGTCAACGCTGCCGCTCGATTGGTATTACGGTTATCTCGGACACCTTGAAACATGGAATCTGGCATTAATGTTCTCACTCAGAATTCTCAGTGGTGCGATTGTAGCCGGCTGGCTGGGTCATTTGCTCTATAAAGCATTGAAAGAAACCGGCGTCTTAAAGTTTGTCGGTCGAAGAGCTGACAATTCACATGAAGGATTATAATATGTCTCGAGTAAATATAGAAAAATTGAATTTAAAATTTCCGGAAGCACCTGCCAAGCTTTTTAACGATTTAAATATTTATATCGAAGCAGGGGAGAAAGTACTGCTGCTCGGACCGAGCGGTTCGGGAAAAAGTACGCTGCTGAATGTCATGGGCGGATTAATTCCCAATGTTATTCATACACCGATGAAAGCTGAGATTCTCGATATTCCTGATGATAATGCTTATGTGTTTCAGGATCCTGATTCTCAGTTTACGATGCCGACTGTTGCAGAAGAACTCGCTTTTATATTAGAAAACAGAAGTATTCCAAAAGAAAATATGGAACCGATGATGCTGGATGCACTGAAGCAGACCCGACTCGATGTGCCTCTCGACTTAAATATTAATAACTTATCTGGCGGAATGAAGCAGAAGCTGTCTATCGCTTCCGCACTGCTGCAGAACCCAGATACACTGTTCCTGGATGAACCGACAAGTATGCTGGACGATGAATCCGCAGCTTCGTTGTGGAACGTTATTGAGCAGATTTGGGAAAAACGCACAGTAGTTATCGTTGAACATCGTGTTGATTATATTTGGGATAAAGTCGACCGTGTCATTCTGATGAATGGCGAAGCACAGATTATCCACGAAGGTATACCCAATGACGTTTTAAGACATCACAAAGACCTTTTAAATGAATACGGTGTCTGGCATCCGGAATCGTGGCAGAAGGCTCCTGTATACGCTCCGCTGTCACCTCAGGATGAAGTACTGCTGAAACTGAAAGACCTGCATCTTGAACGCCGGGGCATGGAGATTCTGCACGTTGATCATTTAAGTGTTGGAAAAGGGGAATGGATTACACTAGAAGGCAAAAATGGCACTGGTAAATCCAGCCTGCTGCTTGCGATTATGAAACTCATTCCGGCAGACGGCAGCATTTATTACCGGGGCAAAATAATTAAAAAGACCAAACACATTGCGGGAAATGTATATCCTGTTTTCCAAAATTCGGAACTGCAATTTATTACACATAAAGTATTCGATGAGATTTTTATCAATATGGAATCACGTTTTGACTATAACGAAGCAGTGCGCCAGACAGAGGTCATTTTAAATCAGTTCGGGCTGAATAATATTGCCCATCTGCATCCGCTTGAAATTTCCACCGGCCAGAAAAGACGCTTAAGTGTTGCAACAGCTCTCGGCGGTGTACCTGATGTGCTGCTGCTCGATGAGCCGACGTTCGGTCTCGATCAGAAATCAGCTTTTCGTATGCTCGGCATGTTTCATGAAATGGCAGTCGCAGGCACAACGATAATTATGATTACGCATGATGAGAATATTAAAGAACGCTATCCGTCGAGACGGTTGATTATTGAAAATGGAACACTTCATGAGAAGAGGACAGGTCATGCTTGAAACGATAAAGAATTACAGCACCTTTATAGATAAAGCGAATCCGCTGACGAAAATACTGCTCGCGGCAATACTTTTTGCCACAGTAATTTTTATTCATAATCCGAACGTCCTCTTTCATCTGACAATACTCATGCTCATAGCATTACTGTGCCTAAGCGGTGTTAAAATTAAATATCTCGTCATGCTGCTGATTTTCATATTTATTTCAGGGTTCATCTCAAGTCTCTATATGATATTTTACGGTGAAGGTACTGAAACACTGTTTCGCTACGGCATTATTCATATTACTGACGAAAGCTTTGTCAGGGGACTTCACATTACGATGCGCGGCGTTATTCTGTCGTTATTCGGTGCACTCGTTATATTTACGACGAAGATTACCGATGTGTTTTACGCTTTGATGATTCAGCTTAAAGTGAAACCTAAATATGCCTATTCTTTTATGGCAGCGATACGAATGGTGCCGATTATTGTCTCTGAATACTTCCAGCTGAGACAGGCGAGAAAAGTGCGCAGTGCACTGATTAACAAAAAACATATTTCTGGATTTAAAGGCCTGAAATCAACGATTGTCACATTGCTCAGCCAAAGTATCAGACGGGCATACAGACTCGGCATTGCTATGGAATCAAAAGGGTTCACAGACGGCAGCCGAACATATTATCACAGAACAACTTTCTCGAAACACGATTTATATTTACTGCTGATGATCGCTGCTGCAATATTTGCTGCCGTACAGCTTGGAGCAGTAATTTCTCCGTTCGAAAGTACTGATGCAAGATAAAAAAAGTCCGCTTAAAAATTAAGCGGACTTTTTACATTCACTATTCTGCCGGAGTTCCCGGTTCAATGTCATATGATTTCTGTACTGTTTCGTTACGTTCGCCGAGACCGTCAGTTGTTTTCTTATCCCATACAGCCTGCTGTTTTTCTTTCAGCCCTGAAACCATCTTCTCAGGAATGACGTTTCGGTACTGCTTAGTCTCACCGAGTATGACTTTAATTGCCGGTTCCGTCACTTCGTGAGGGTCGAATTGTTCACTCGGGAATGCCGTTTTACTGTAATCAAATACCGTTTCACTGAGATCTGTCTCCCAGTTTTTCCACGTTTCAAATTCACGGTCATTAAATCCGGTTAAATAAGGTCCCGGATTAATCGTTGATACTTCCACATTGAATTCCTGAAGCTCTTTACTCAATGCCAGTGCAAAGGCTTCTACAGTATGTTTGGAGCCTGAATACGGGCCGGACAGCGGATTTGTTGTAATCCCTGATACCGACGATACAAACACGATGCGTCCGCTCTTATTCTCCACCATTTTACGGGCAAATCCTTTAGTTAAGAGTATCGGTCCAAAAACATTAGCCTCGAATTGATGGCGTAGATTCTCTTCCGGTATATCAACTAATGAACCACCTTCTTTTACTGCAGCGTTATTCACCAGCACATCAATATCCCACGTCCATGCCTTCTCACGGTCTTTAGCATTTGTTACGTCCAGTTTCTCAATCTGCATCGTCACACCGCGTTCGCGCGCTTCCTGCTCTAACGCTGAGACCTGCGACATCACTTCCACCGTTGCAATCACCGGATTGCCTTTTTCCGCCAGTGCAAATGCAATATTTTTACCGAAGCCTGTTCCGGCACCTGTAATAAGAACTGTCTGAGTCATTAAATAACCCTCCTGTTAATTTGATTCATTAGACTATATACCCTGTATAAATGATTTTAATTTCAGAATAGTGATTACAAATAAATATGACGGGAATATAAATACTGTTTAAAGATGGAGGGATAATGATGGATTACAAACTATTGGGTAATTCAGGTTTAAATATTTCGAAGTACTCTCTTGGGACAATTCCATTCAGCGGCACAAACGGTTTTGAAGGCGCTGCGGATATGGGGCAGGAAACTGCAAATCATTTTGTCGACTATGCGCTCGATCACGGCATTAACCATTTCGATACAGCAAATCTATACGCGAAAGGTGATGCAGAAATTGTACTCGGCAAAGCGCTGGGCAATAAGCGTAAAGATATGACGATTGCCAGCAAGACCGGTGTGCAGATTCAAGGCGGACCTAATGACGGCGGTGCAACTCGCATTAATATAGAATCCACAATTGATAAAACACTGGAACGTCTCGGGACGAATTATCTGGATCTTTATTATGTTCATATGTGGGACGGACGTGTGCCTGTTTCCGAAACAGTCCAGGTAATGAATGACCTGATTAAAAAAGGTAAAATCCGTTATTGGGGAGTTTCAAATTACAGCGGCTGGTCGTTAGCAAAAACACACACATTTGCAGTGGAAAATAATCTTATTCCGCCAGCCGCACATCAAATTTACTACACACCTGAATCACGCGAGGCGGAGTATGAACTGCTGCCTGCAGGGACAGAGCTTGGAATTGGCAACACAATCTGGTCGCCGTTAGGTGAAGGTATGCTGAATGGCAAAATTACCAGAAACCAAAAAGCACAGCCCGGCACACGCCAGGGCAATGGATGGGCCGAGCCGTACTTGAAAGATAAAGAATTCTTTTATAACCTCGTTGAAATGCTCCAGGATATTGCATCAAAACACAATGCCACAGTACCGCAGGTTGTTCTCGCGTGGCTTCGCGACAGACCTAATGTCGACTCGGTAATTATCGCTGCACGCAACAAGAAACAGCTTTATGAAAATGTGGCTTCTTATACGCTGCAATTATCCGATGACGACGTTTCACAAATTACAGATTTTACTGCTCTTGAACCAATTTACCCTCATTGGCACCGCGCAATGAACACGATGGATATGGCTTCTGAATCGGAAAAAGTATACCTCGAAGCGTATAACAAAACGATGAAGCAGAAAGATCAGGAAATATAATTATTAAAAAATTGTTTAACGTGAAACATCTGCACCGCCGCTATAAATACTGTTATAACAGCACTTCAAAGGAGGGCGTTATAATATAACGCTATGCACTACTCCTGTATCTCCTGACATCAATTGCAGTTCATATAAAATTGTGCAACAATTAGGACTTAAGCTATACAATTTTAGGAGATGATTCCAAATGAACATGCACAAATTAGTTAGAGTGCTGGCATCAGCGGGAATTGCAGCTACTGTCGTTACAAGCGCACATGTTGCAAGCGGAGATGACGGTATGAATACAGTCGAAGCAGCAGAATCTAAAAATTCAAATTATAAATATCAAGGCGATACAGGTTACGGTGATGGAAACTTCCTTCTTAACGATGCTCTTATAAAAACACTGGAAGAAGATGGTGAGTTAGCATTTAACGGACACGCTATCGAGGCTTCGGAAGCCGACTATGAAGACCGTGCCGAAAAGAAATCCGAGTTTGTTGAAGAACACGATCAAAAGTTTACACTTCGCGGAGGAACAGCAACTAAAGTCGTCTTCCCGATTCAGGAAGAAACTTTATCAATTGATGAAGTAACTGAAGCATACGGGGACGACTACGAAGTAGAAAAAGATAAAGATGATAAATACGAAACGTATGTATATAAACTCGGCGACCAGAAAGACGAAGCTGAGAAAAACGTTATAGCATTCAAAGTAGAAAATGATTTTGTAACCCAGGGAACAATCGGTTACAGCAGTTCTTACTAAAAGAATAAAAATAAGAGACCTCCGGCAGTTTAATGATGATATGCCGTGAGGTCTCTTTTTATGATTAGCGGATCTGTATTGAACCGCCGTCAGCCATCAGTGTCTGGCCTGTCATATAATTTGAATCTTCTGATGCTAAAAACACAGCTATCGGACCGATATCTTTTTCAGGGTCTCCCCAGCGTTTCATCGGCACTTTGGAAACAATTGCTTCAAATGTTTCGGGATGTTCTTTTGACCACGCTTCAACACCCGGTGTCATTGCGATAGGGCTGATGATATTCACATTAATACCATATTCTCCCCATTCGTTTGCTGCAACTTTTGAAATCGCACGGATCGCTTCTTTTGCTGCTGCATATGCCGTTTGTGTTTTTTGCCCTTCAAGACCTGCACCGGAGGCAAAATTAATTACGCTGCCTTTAGACTCTTTAAGATACGGGAATGCACTTTGCATCAGATAAAATGTCGGATAAAATCCTGTGTCGAATGAGAAGTCCATGTCTGCCTGTGTTGTATCTTCAAAGTTCACCTGTCTGGATGCATGTGCATTGTTTACAAGCACATCGAGTTTGCCGTATTTCTCCACAACAGTATCGACGATTTCATGCAGTTTTTCGCGCTCTGTTAAGTCCGCTTTAATGAACATTGAATCCGGTGATATTTCCTGAAGTTCACTCAGTACCGCGTTGCCCTGTTCTTCGTTCAGATCAACAATCGCTACTTTAGCACCTTCTTTTGCCATCGCTTTCACCATACCGCTGCCTATCCCGCCGGCACCGCCTGTAATAATAACTGCTTTATCTTTTAATTTCATACTGATCACTCCATTTTGTACAATTTAACTTACATTGCTGTTAAGCCGCCATCGATAATGAATTCAGATCCTGTAGAATAGCTTGATTCTTCTGATGCCAGGAACAGCACCATATTTGTCACTTCTTCCGACTGAGCCATGCGGCGCATTGGGATGTGCTTCGCGAACTCTTTAATCTGTTCCACTGCATCGCCTTCAGTTACCATCGGTGTTTCGATTACACCCGGGTGCACTGAGTTCACTCTGATACCAAGGTGTCCAACTTGTAATGCAGCTGCTTTTGTCAGCCCTCTGACAGCAAATTTAGAGTCTGTATAGCCAACTGCACCGCCGACAATTCCGTTCATCGATGAAATGTTCACAATTGAACCGCCTTCAGCTTTTTGCATTGATGGCAATACCGCTTTAATCCCGAGGAAGACAGAAACCTGATTAATATCGATAATTTTTTTATAGTCTTCAACTGACATATCAAAGATACTCTTGCTCATGCTGATTCCTGCATTATTTACCAGTACGTTAACCGGTCCGAAAGCCGCTTCTGCTTTTTCAATAACTTCCTGCCATCCGGCTTCATCAGTCACATCGTGTTTCACAAATAATGTACTATCACCAAGCTCCGAAGCAAGTTTCTCTCCAACTTCTTCGTTTATATCCGTAAATACAACTTTAGCGCCTTCTTCAACGAAACGACGTACGTGTGATTCTCCCATACCTCTAGCTCCGCCTGTAACAATAGCAACTTTGTCCATTAATCTTGTCATCTTGCATTCCTCCAATTATGATAGTATAACTATCAATATTATTATAACGCTAATTTATCTGATAGGCTAATATTTAGCCATGTATTATAATTAATAATTGAAAGGGGAAGATTCTATGTCAAAACAGCTGGAAAACAAAGAGCGCCGTACACAGGCGATTGTCGATGCTGCCGAAAAACTGCTGATTGAAAGCACTTGGGACAGCGTGCAGATGCAGGATATTGCAAATGAGGCAGAAGTCGGGGTCGCAACACTTTTCAGATACTTCCCGAAAAAACAGATGCTTATTATCGCTGTTGCCAATCAAATATTGTCAGAAGAGCTCGATTTCTATTGCAGCATCAACCGGCAGAGTAACACCGGTCTTCAAAAAGTAGAATCTATTTTTCAAAGAGTCAACAGACTGGGCAACCCGGAAGCACTGAAAAAATCAAAATTTATTGATATATTCGAATCAAATATTGGCGAGCTTGAAAACTTCGTAACAGAAGCTGAAGAATATTTTAAGATACGTAATGATATTTCTAATATTGTCAGCCGGATAGTAAGCGATGGCCAGGCTGATAAAACATTGCCTTCAGGTGAAGGTATTACCGATGAAATTATGACGATGATTAACAACTACAGTCTGTTCGCACGAAAACTTGCACTGATGAAAAATATTATGACTTTGGAAAAACATCCAGGCACAGACGTCCAATTAAAAATTATGCATGACATGTATATGGAACGTTTGAGAAGTTTATAAAATTGTTATTTTTCACTTTCAAACGGGTATACAAATTAAAAAGGCGGGATAATCAATGAACAGTATTTATGATATAGAAGTTGAAAATAAAGACCATAGCACTTATAAGCTTGATAAGTACAAAGATCATGTAATAGTCATAGTAAACACAGCAACAAAATGCGGTTTAAGCGGACAGTTTGACGGACTTGAAAAACTGTATCAGCAATATAAAGATGAGAAGTTTATCATTCTAGGTTTCCCATGTAACCAGTTTGCCAATCAGGAGCCGGGCAGCGCGGAAGAGGCTGCTGAGTCTTGCAAAATTAATTACGGCGTTACTTTCCCAATTCATGAAAAAATTAATGTTAACGGTGAGAATGAACACCCGTTGTACACTCATTTAAAAGAACAGCAGGGCGGATTGCTCGGCAGTAAAATCAAATGGAACTTCACTAAATTTGTAATAGACAGAAACGGTGAAGTCGTAAAAAGATTCGGACCTAAGGACGAACCCGAGAAAATGGACAGCCTTATACAGGAACTGCTGTAACAATATAAAAATGCCTTACCGGAATTGTTCCGGTAAGGTGTTTTTCATTTACTATTTTCTATTGCTATTATTTTTCATTATATCGATTAGTCTTTGCATCTCATCGATATAATTTCTTTCCTCTTCTTCTTCATTCACTTCATTAACATTCATCTGTTCTGTCTGTGCTTCTTTACGTTTTTCAGCATCGATATCTTTTTGAGTAATGATTTCACCTTCAGGTGTCATATACTTCTTATGCATGTTGCGTGTTTCTTTGTCGATATAGCTGTAAAAGATCGGAATTACAAACAGTGTAAAGAACGTACTGCTGACGAGTCCACCGATGACTACTGTCCCCATAGGTGCAATCATCTCTCCGCCTTCACCGAGACCCATTGCCAGCGGCAGCATACCAAGCGCTGTTGTCAGTGCTGTAATAATAATCGGACGGAAACGGTGCCGAACACTGATTTCGAGCGCTTCAATTGTCGGAATACCTTTTTCTTTCTGCTGATTTGTATAGTCAACAAGCAGTATGGAGTTGTTGACTACTATTCCGAGCAGCATAATAATACCAACGAATGACACAACACTTAACGGGCTGTTTGTAAGTACCAGTGCCGCCATGACACCGACAATACTTAACGGCATTGCCATAATAACGATAAACGGATGTCTAAATGATTCAAACTGTGCAACCATAACCAGGTAGATAAATACTACACCTAAGACGATTGCGAGCAGCATTTGAGGAATCGCATCCCCAAGCATTTCTAGATCTCCACCGACAGAGTAGTGTGTATCTTCGCTGAAGTCCGCGGCTGAAACTATATCTTCGACGTGTGTCCCCGCTTCATTGAGAGACATATCTGAAGAATAAGTTACTGTCAGCTCACTTGTTTCTTCCTGGTCGTTGCGCGTAATTAACGGCAGCATTTCAGTTTCTTCAAGTTCTGCGACTTCGCTGATTGGAACGTACTCACCTTCAGCATTTGGAATCTCAAGTGTTTCAAAATTCGATACGCTGTCGAGATACGTATCCGGATATTTCACGTTGATAGAAAGATAATCATTATTTGCTTCCACAGTAGAAGCTTCCACTCCATTTGAAGCTTCGTATAATGCCTGACCGATCTGGGCCGGCTGCAGGCCGTTTTCACGTGCTGCATCTCTGTCGACTCTGATCTGCATTTCTTCAACCATATCTTCACGGCTTGAAGCTACGCTGTCGATACTGCCGTCTGCTTCCAGCTCTTCGATAATAATCGCTTCTGATTCTGCTAAACGTTCAGCGTTATCATCAGATACTCTCAGCATCAGAGTGTTCGGCTCAGAACTTATGCCGGACTGTGACATCGGAATGACGTTGATTTCTGCTGATTCATCCAGTCCTTCTATCTCATCTTCAATATTGCTTATAAATTCATTAGTCGTAACATTACGGTCAGCCTGGCTTACCAGTGTCGCTGTAATACTCGCTTTGTTTGTTTCTTCCGACATCGACATCATCGGCTGCAGAGAACCGACGTTGCTTAAGTACATTTCTACTTCAGAGTAATCTTCCAGCTGATTTTCAATGCTTTGTACTGTTTCAAAAGTATCTTCATAAATTGTGCCTTGTTCTTTTTCAATTTCAATTGTTAGGGCACCTTCATCGCTTTCAGGCATTAATGTCATACCCTGATTGACGATTCCGAGAATACCTGCTGCCATAAGCAGTACAGTGATTATCATTACTAAGAGACGGTGCTGTAAAGTCCAACGCGTAAACTTAGTCAGTAATTTCATGTACGGTCTTTCGCTGCGTGCTTTTTCAATATTCTCTTTAGGCGCATCTAAAATACGGCTCGAAATCATCGGCACTACAGTTAACGCGACGAATAATGAAGCAAACAGACTGAAAACAACTGTAATTGCCAGCGGTGTGAATAACTGTCCTACAAGGCCGCTGACGAAGACAACCGGTGCAAACACTGCTGCAGTGGTTAATGTTGATGCAATAATAGCGGAAGCGACTTCTTTTGTTCCGTCACTTGCTGCTTTTTTAGGATTTTTGCCCATAGACAGATGTCTGTATATATTTTCTATTACAACAACCGAGTTATCGACCAGCATACCGATGCCGAGCGCAAGTCCGCCGAGTGTCATTAAGTTAATGCTGATATTTGTAAAGAATAACAGCGCAAATGTTGTAATAACTGAGAATGGTATTGCAAGTCCGATGATTAACGGCGCTTTCAGATTTCTCAGGAAAGCAAACAGTATAATCATTGCAAGTACCGCACCGCTGATTAGTGACGTGTATACACTGTTAATCGCGAGGTCGATATATTCACCTTCATCATACAATGTTTCAACAGTTAAGTTACTGAATTCATCTTCCTCGAGTTTTTCATCGAGTACTTCATTGAATTCACTGTTTACGTTCGATGCGTTTGCATCGGATGCAAGCATAACGTCAATAGAAAGTGCGTTATCCTGATTCAGCCTAGTGATTGAATTGCTGTCCTGTTCTTCAATAGACACATCTGCAATATCATCCAGTGTCAGCGTTCCGCCGTCCGGCAGATCCGCAATAACCAGTTCGCGCAATGTTTCAACACCGTCGATATTACTCACTGTCCGTGTTGAAATCGAGGTGCGGCTTTCTGTATCAACTATGGTTGCGTTAGGAATAGATATATTGTTCGCTTCTATAAGTCCTGCAACATCGCTTTGGCTCATATTAACTTCAGATAATGCATCGACATCCAGATTAACCTGGATTTCTTCGACGACAGTACCATTTTGAGATATCGAAGCGACACCTTCAATGTTTTCTAATTCAGTGACTAAGCCATCGACCTGCCCCTGATAGTCAGCAACATTTTCACCGCTTGAAGTAACTGCCATCTGGATACTCGGCATCATCGAGATATCGAATTCAAGGAATGCAGGATCTCCTGCCTGTTCAGGCAGCTGAACGCTTTCCAGTGCTCTAGTTATATCACTTTCCACTTCATCAATTGTCATATCATAACCAAATTCTAAAATAACAACTGAAGAGCTTTCTTGTGATTGAGAAGATATATTCGATAGTCCGTTAATGGATGACAATTCCGATTCTATCGGTTTCGTGACATCCTCCATTACTTCCTCGGGACCTGCCCCCTGGTAAGTAGTTGCCACTGCCGCAATCGGCGGCTGGATATTTGGCATAAGCTGGAGTGGAAGTCTTGTTAAAGAAACGATTCCAAGCAGCATAAGTATAATCATAACGACGATTGTAAATTTAGGGCGTCTTATGGAAAAATCCGATAGTTTCAAATTGAGTACTCTCCTTATATATTGTTTATTTGTTTAAGCCGACAACGTGTTGTATAATCCCTTATAATCATAATAAAGTAGTTGAATACTATCAATAAACAATAACCGGTAAAGTGTTGAAAAATAGAAAGAAGTGTCTAAAATGAGTCAAAGAGATGTGACCAGAAACAACCTGATAGAAGCATTCTGGGATATTTATAAAATAAAACCTCTGTCAAAAATTACGGTTAAAGAGATAACAGATAAAGCAGGATATAACCGCGGAACATTTTATGCATACTTCAGTGATATAAATGAAATTTTGATTCTGCTTAAAGAAAGTTTAATCCCGACAAGAGATATGATTATCGGTCCGCTGATGATGCTCGATAAAAACGGCGGCAATATTTTCGATACGCTGGAGCGGACGAATGATTACGTCAAAGAACACAGTGATAAAATTTCAGTTCTGATTGGACCTGAAGGTGATCCCAGTTTTGTTCACGAATTTAAAATGCGTATCAGAATGATTATTATGGATTACGTTTATGAACTTAAAATTAAAGAACCTGAAAAAATCGAGTACATTATAGAATATCAATTATCAGCTCTTATCGGCATGTTTCAACTATGGCTTGAGAAGAACGGAGAAGTTGATGAAATAATTCTAGGTGATTTCGTTGAGGACATTTCGAATCAGGGTGTTACGACGATGATGACTGCCATGCTGAACAATAAAGAGTAAATTAAACCCCGGTACTGTTTTTCAGTTCCGGGGTTAGGCTGCATGTATTACTTTCTTCTCCATAATTCAAAAGTATGCTCATATAAATTTTTCTCATCAACGATACCCTTTTCAGTTTTAACCAGTTCAAACTTGTTATAGTCAAATTTTTCATCGAAATAGGTATCGCCTTCAAATGTGTCATGAATAACAGTACGGTATAATTCATCGACTTCGTTTTCAAACATTTTAAATAATACCGCACCGCCGATGATATAAAGATCTTCATCACCAGTCTGTGCAAGTTCAAGTATTTCCTCTTTGGAGTGCACTATTATTGCGCCCGGCGCTTCATAATCCTGCTGTCTTGTTAAGACGATATTCCTTCGGCCGGGGAGCGGTCTGTTCGGAATTGATTCGTAGGTTTTTCGGCCGGTCACCATGTCACCCCGCATCGTTATCTTTTTAAAAAAGGCAACATCAGCGGGCAAACGCCAGGGCAGTGCATCGCCTTTACCGATCAGCCTGTTTTCATCTTCAGCCCAAACATAAGCGAGCATATACATCTCTCCTTTGAAACTAAAACTGTTGTTATAAATGTCATACCCTAATGCAGGATGAATCATTCATTTTTATAAAAACCCTTCACACATAAAGTTTATAACACTATGCATTATAAAATAACGCATAGTGTTATTTTATATATTCCGCAAGTAAGTCTTTGTAGAATGAGTCTTTTCCGATAATAATAACACGATCGCATACTTCTTTAATTTCATTCATATCATGCGATGTGTAAATGATAAGCGTATCGTTGTTCTTCGCTTGAGCTTTTAAAAATTCTCCAATTTCTATCCTCGATTTTAAATCGATACCTGCAGTCGGTTCATCCAGCAGCAGAAATTCAGGATTATTAATTAAACTGATAGCGAGATTAAGTTTCCGCTTCATACCTCCGGATAATTTACTGACTTTAGTATCATGTCTATCTAGCTGTATGTTATTCAGCAGCGTTTTCAATTCATACACAGATTTCTTAACAGGTGACAGCTTTTGAAAGAACTTCATATTTTCAATGACAGTTAAATCTTCCCATACAGCAATATCCTGAGGTACGTATCCGATAACTTTTCTGTGTGCTTTAAAATACTTTTTGTATGGCTTGCCGTTTAAATAAAGTTCTCCGCTATCAGGTTTCGATAAGCTTGCTAAAATTTTCAGCAGTGTTGATTTACCTGCACCATTCTCACCAACGAGCCCGATAATTTCTCCCTGTTCTGCGGACATGCTGAAGTCTTCCAGTACGCGGCGCTTACCATAACTTTTATTTACCGAGTTAACTTCCAGCATTGTTATCCCTCCAAACCCAAATGAGCATTAAAACTGCAATTAGAATAATCCACGAAATATTAAGTTCATTCTCTATAAACATCAGTACCGGGTGTAACGACGACATTAAAGACAGTCCTGTCAGTGAAATAATGGCAGGCATAGCGAGTTGAAGTGCCAATAGAGCAATCGTTAACGCCACAGCTGCCTGATATAATTTCACTGGTGATTTTACGGAAGAGGCAAGCAGGAATGCAATGCCGTTTATAACAATACGGAACATGACGAGTGACAGAAAGCTAATATTCCCTGTTAGTACTTCTTTTATTATCACATAAGTAATACTGTCTACTATCAGCATCACAGCGGTCATAATAACTAGCGTCAGTAACATAAAATTCGTATATGAATGCTTCATAAAATAAAATCGGGTCCTGGTACTGCTGACAGTTTCACGTGTAACAAAGTCAAATATAAAAATAGTAACGGTGAACGTTATATATGCCCAAACTATCCATGGATGAAAGGCTGGTGTTTCTTCGATATCAGCCGATTCTCCAAGGAAATAAAACACCTGTTTCAAGAGATTAGTATCTGTTTCTGTACGTTTGCGTTCAGCTGCTACATCTTCAGCGGTCACAGCTGTTTCAGCCAGCAGATTATTCTGCAGCTCCAGCACATAATCAACAGTCGTGTATTCACCCATCCGCTCCTGCACGAGCGAAGCTGCCAGTTCTTTCGCCTGTTCGTAGTAGATCGAGCGGTCTGTATAATACGTTTCAATTAAGTCCCTGCGCTGACCTTCATGTATTTTTTCTGCAAAGTCTTCCGGCAATATAAACACACTGTCCAGCCTGTATTGCTCCAGCTCCCTTATTGCAGCTGTGCTGTTTTCTGTATTAAATACTTCAACCGCCATAAATTCACTGCTCTTAAGACCTTCTATAAAGATATTTGCTTCTGCACTGCTTTCATGGACAACGACTGCTGCAGGCACTCTGAAGTCTTCTCTGGTGCTGTTAAACACATTTGTAACGACGAGTGTCAGCAGCACTGGCACAATGAGCCACAACGATATTTTAGGAAGCTGCCGCTTTATGAGCAGCCATCTCGCATATATCATATCTATCATAAGAATCGACGCTCCTTCAGGACACTTAAAACGAGCAGCAGCACTGCAGCTATCCCGAATGTCGCTATCATAATATCGATCTCCATAGTAAAGCGGCCGTTTAATATAATTTCTTCAATCCAGGATAGTGATTGATAACTGTACATATAATCAAAAAATGTATCCAGATAAATAGGAAAGTATATTCTCGGAATGATACTGCCGGCGAACAGTATAATCATGAGCAGTACCGCAAGCTGAACCACCATACTGATTTTAAACGATGGAAGCAGCCAGTCGATAATAATCATAATCATCGCCGTAATAAATATGTGAAGAGCAATCAGAATAAACAGCCTCAGCAGATTTTCTGTCTCCAGGTCAATACCACCGAACGTTAATACTCCATATGTGAAAAGGGCAGAAGCCACCGTGACAATTATGCCGGTTGAAAGCACTCTCGCAAGGCCTTGAGCAAGATGCGTTACTCCGAACACCTTCATCCGGTCTTCCAGGTTACTGCTTATGTCCCGCATTAAAGCGATGTACAGCATATACACCCAGACAGTCATTATAATGAACAGGCCATTCACGATAAAATACATATTTCCCGCGCTGATATTCTGCGCTTTTTGATGTTCATCCATCAAAGTATCACTCGAGAGCACCTGAATAAACTGGCTCACAAACTCTTCGAAAATTAAGTTCTGCCTTGCCTCATCAGTCATGCCGAATTCACGGGCATAATGATTAATCGTTAATATATTGGCCTGTGAATTCCGGATATGTCTGACGACTGTATCAATTACGCTGCTGATTACATAACTCTCCAGCTGCATATCCGGGTTGCCGACGACAATCAGTTCACTTGATTCCCCCTTCATCATTTTTTCCGTGAATTTCCCGGGGAATATTATATATGAAACAAGTGTATCGTTTTCAATCATCAGTTTTGCATCAGATTCCGATACTTCAATAATCTCAAGTCCATCCGCTGCCTCAGCTGAGCCTGCGAGCGCCGAGACAATCACAGCAGTCTCGTCACTGTCATCCAGATTTACAAGGCCGACAGACATTTTAGCCGCCTCATCAAACGACAGGAGTGAGCTGAGCATCCAGATTATCAGTCCGATAAAAATAACCGGTGAAATTAAAATAAGAGGAAGTGTCAGCCACTTCCTCTTAAGTCTGCTGATGTCGTTAGCGATGAATACAAATATATGCTTCATTATTCTCATCGCTGACGCATCCTTTCTTTTTTAATTAAAATCCTGATGGCGCACCGAAGTTTTCATTCATCCACTCTTCAAATTGCGGACTAACTTCATCGTTAAAGTACGCATCAAGTTCTTCCATGCTCATCTGGCCAATGTTTTTCTCATTATCCCCGCCAGGCACTTCAATTTCACTTACCGTCTGACTGTCGCTTGTCAGATTCAATACGAAAGTATCTCTCGTTACACTGACACCGTCGTCAGCATACAGAGTCATATCACCGGTTGCCTGGTCTTCGTTGTATACAGAGCTGCTCTCCATGAATAATGTCAGCGGCGAGCCGGTCAATTGTTCATTAAAGTTAATATCCACATTCCAGACTTCACTGTCTTCTTCATCTGTTTTAACAGAGTTGATGACAAACAGATCTTCTGAATCCGCTCTTAATGTGATCACATCTTCATAACCTGATTCAGTTTCATTTAAATCAGCAGTATAGCCTATTACTGATTCCATAGTCTCGTCAGAGAATGCCATATCATAATTGAAAACTGTGCTGTCTTCAGTAATTTCTGTAACACCGTCGACTGCAACCTGGCCTGTAGATCCGTCAACTGTAATTGACGTATCGAAATCACGCTGAATGATATTATCGTCACCGTCTGTCCAGACAACAGATGTTAAACCTTCAGGGAAGCCGACATCTTCTATATTCTCTGCCGCTTCTTTTAATGAGTTGTTGAACTCGGTTGCTGCGTTTTCCGCAGAAGGCGCTTCCGGGTTGCCAAGGTTTGCGGCCATCATCTGAGTTTCGATAATGTTTGCAAGCTCTTCATCTTCTGCCATCTTATTAAATAAGTCTTTTAAGAACGTGTGAATCTGTTCTTCTGTTAATGTCATCGTCAGTTTATCAGCGTTCACTGTATTCTCACCGACAGTAATTTCTTCACTTTCCGACTCGAACGCATCATCCGGTAAGTTTTCTCTAATGAAAGTTGCATATTCATCAATTAAATATTCACGCTGAGTTTCTGTCAGTGCACTGGTTTCAAAGAACATTGAGTAATCGATCTCTTCTTCACCTGTAAATGTTGCAGGGTCAAGTGTATTCAGGAATGTTGCTGCATCCGCTTCATTAACCACCATATACTCTTCGATGAACGGCAATGTAAGCCCTGCTTTTTCACCTGTGATATATGCATTTACATCTGAAATAGTTAAGCCCGCTATGTCTGCATTAAGCCCCATCGTACTGACTTCATTTGCCATATCCTGACCGATTGCAAGATCAATATTAGAGTTATTAATCATCTGATCAAGACCCATCTCCTGGAATGAAGGGTCGTTTGTTTCTGCTGTAATGCCTAATGTTGACTCAATCGCATTTTGCTCGGCATATTCATACCAGTCAAGTTCGCTCTCAAAACGCTCTTCAAATAACTCGAAAGTACCTTCAACATCGTCCAGTTCAGCCATTAAGTAATTGTTTTTCGGGTTGTTCACCATCGTCTGAAACAAAATGTATGCCCCGACTGCCAATACTGCAATAACACCGACCGATACCCCTAAAATTGTTAAACCTTTTTTACCCATAATAAATTCTCCTTCACGGTGCGTTAATTTACTCTAATATTATATTTAGTTCATATTTTACCATATATTATGTCTAAAATGTGACGCCCGTTGGATTTTATACTTATGAGTTAAATATTGATAATATAATAAAGAAAGCAATTTACGAGAAGGATGGGATGTTATGAGACTTAAAAATAAAATCGCAGTCGTTACCGGGGGGAGTCAGGGAATAGGGCGCGGCGTCGTGCAGGTTTTTGCAGAAGAAGGGGCAAAAGTTGTCATTGCTGATATAGATGCTGAAGCAGGCGAAAACACTGTAAAAGATTTAATTGATAAAAACCTCGATGTCCGTTTTCATAAAACAGATGTCAGTAATGAAGAAGATGTTAAAAGTTTAATTGAATACACGATAAATGAATTCGGAAAATTAGATGTTTTAGTAAATAACGCCGCAATTAATTTCCGAAAATCTGTGCACGAAACATCGCTCGAAGAATGGAACAATTTAATGGGAATAAATTTAACAGGACCATTTCTGTGCAGCAAGTATGCTATACCTGAAATGCAGAAACAGGACACTTCATCGATTATCAACATGGTATCATGGCATGCTGAAACAACAATTACGAGGCTCGCAGCATATGCAAGTGCGAAAGGCGGACTGACAGCTTTAACACGTCAGATGGCACTCGATTACGGACAACATCAGATTCGTGTCAATGCAGTCGGACCAAGTTCTGTCGACACACCACTTCTCCATAAAACTTTTGCAAGTCTCGAAAACCCGGAGAAATCATTTGAAGAATCATTGGCTTTCAATCCGATGGGACGCGTCGGCACAGTCGACGATATCGCTAAAGCATGTCTATTTTTAGCGTCAGATGATTCAACTTACGTCAGCGGCCAGACCATACTCGTCGACGGCGGACAAAGCAACAAAATAGCGAGACCAATAGAATTTGACTGATAAATAGGCGGGGGACTACCATGTGCGGTTGACATCGTCATCCAAACCCTTACGGACTACCATGTGAGCTCGACAT
>NZ_AUEF01000020.1 GCF_000425845.1 Jeotgalicoccus psychrophilus DSM 19085 | reverse complement strand
CAAATCCGTGAAGGCATCCAGACACGCGCGGAACCCGTCATCAAATTCGTGAAGGCATCCAGATACGTTCGGAACCCGTCATCAAATTCGTGAAGGCATCCCAGTCCCAGATTTCCCCCAAACAAGAATAACCCAGCTCCCCGAGCCGGGTTTCCAACATTATATTTAATTCACTGATTTCGTCCGCACAAACAGCAGCATAATAAACGAAATCACAACAATCGTAATGACCCACAGCCACGCGAGCTCCATGTTCCCCGACTGCAGTGCCGTATATATTGCGGTCGGCAGTGTCTGCGTGCGACCTGGTATATTTCCCGCAATCATCAGCGTAGCTCCGAATTCTCCGAGTGCCCGGGCGAAGCTTAGTATAGCTCCCGTCATCAGCGGTACGGATACCAGCGGCATCGTAATTTTCATGAATACTTGTAAATTACTTGCGCCGTCAACTCTCGCTGCATCTTCAATATCTTTATCGATACTTAAAAAACCAGTTTTTGCCGCCTGGTACATGAGCGGAAATGATACAACGGTACTCGCAAGCACCGCTGCATACCACGTAAATATAATCGACTGGCTGAATATCCACTCAACGATATTGCCGGCAAAACCGTTATTGCCGAATATTACTATAAGAATAAAACCGACGACCGTTGGTGGCAGCACTATCGGCAGCATTATTATTGTCTCCAGAATAATTTTCCCTTTAAATTTTTTCCGCGTCATAAAATGTGCCATCATCGTGCCAAAGACAAACGATAATATCAATGCAATAAATGCGACTCTCAGTGACAGAAGAACCGGTGTCAGAAATTCCTCTGCTGTTATGCCGTAATTATTCACGGGTAAAACCGAAGTCTTCAAATATTGCTAAAGCTTTTTCTGACTGCAGAAACTCATAAAATTTTTTTGCCGCTTCAGCATTTTCTGAGCTGTTAATCATTCCAACAGGATAAACTATCGGCTCATGCGCAGCTTCAGGTGCTGTGTCTGCAATCTCCACTGAATCACTCGTTAACGTATCCGTTCTGTACACCAGTCCTGCATCAACTTCACCGCGTTCCACGTAAGTTAAGACAGCACGAACGTCTTCTGCGTATACGAGTAATGGCTCAATTTCTTTTGTAATGTTCATCTCTTCAAATGTTTCCACTGCATATTTTCCTGCCGGCACAGATTCTGGCGTGCCGACAGCAATTTGAGAGGCTTCTGTAATATTATCGAATGAGGTAACGGTCTGATTATTAGCCGGTGTCACGAGAACTAATTCATTCTTTAGCAGATTAACCGAATTTTCTTCAGAAATACTGCCATTTTCAATTAGTTCATCAAAATCACTTTTAGAGGCTGAAAAGAACATATCTGCAGGTGCACCCTGAGAGATTTGCTGTTGCAGGGCACCCGAGCCGCCGAAGTTAAAATCGACTTTGATTTCGGGATGTTCGTCATGAAAAACATCTGCTGTTTCCTGAAGCGCATCTGTCAGACTCGCCGCCGCAGATACTGTCAGCGTTACAGTTCCTCCCGCTTCTTCCGTCTCATCATCGCTGCATGCGGAAAGAACTAACATTACTACTAATGAACACAGCAGCACAGCCAGTCTCGTTTTATTAAGGTAATTCATTTGGATTGTCCTCTCAAAAACATTATTTAAATCAATATTAGTCCTTTATATTATAAAAGTAAACGCATTAAAAAAGCAGAACCTTTAATGATAAAGGTTCTGCCTGAATGTTATATGTTAAACGATATATCCGTAATTCGTAAAGATTTCCAGTGCTTCTTCAGATTGTAAATAATCATAGAATAAGTGTGCTGCACTGCCGTCCTCAACACTGTGGGACAAGCCCATTCCGTATACGAACGGTTCCAATATTGAACGCGGTGCACGTGAAATTATACGTACATCATCCTCATCTGAAATGTCTGTTCTAAGAAGGAATCCAGCATCTGAATTGCCTTCCGCTATATCTTTAACAGCAGTTTCTGCGTCCGCTACTTTCTCAATGCTCTCGGGGCTCAGGTTTTTTTCATCTTCCTGAACAAGAAGCTCTTCAGCATATGAGCCGGATAATGAATGTTCGGGATCAACAATCGTCAGTGATGTTTCATCATTATTAAAAATATCATTATATCTGTTGATATCTTCATTTTCAGATTGTGTAACGAGTACAAGTTCATTGATGAGCAAATATTTAGTTGCAAGCTGATCTAAAATGCCTGCTTCAACAAGCGAATCATATCCTGCATCATCGCTCGAGAAATAGATATCCATGTCCTCGTCATTGCCTTCGATTAAATCTTCAGTCAGTTTTTCTGTATGACCATATTGAACATCAATTTTAATACCTTCGTTATTTTCTTCAAAGAGGGCTATCAGTTCTTCCATTACATCGTCAAGACTCTGCTCGGCAGTAATATGTACAACTTTATCCTCTTCTGTAATCGGGTCTTCTTCGACAGATTGATCTGCCTCTTCTGACGCATCTTCAGATTCTTCCCCTGTACTCTCTTCGGTTTCCCGTGTCTCGTCAGTTTCTGACTCATTATCAGAGGATTCTTCATTATTACTACAAGCTGCTAAAATCACGCACAGCGATAGTAAAAGTGCCCATCCGAGGACATTTTTTCTAATCATTGCGATTTCGCTCCTACATAAAAAAATTGTATACATTTCATTATAAACACTCTGAGTCAAAAACTACACTATATATAATTATAAAGACGATAAAAATTGCTTATGTATTACGATTTTATTTAAACCTAAAATAAAAACCCGAGATACGGTATCTCGGGTTTTTCACACATTTCACACACATTAATAAAACACACGATAACAAAGTTTGGATTGTTATATTTTATTTATTAAAATGGTAGATCATCATCGCTGATGTCTACTGGACCTTTAGAGTTCGCAAATGGATTTTCCTCTACGTTATCCTGACGCTGTTGCTGGCTGCGTCCAGTTGATTGATTCCCAGATGACTGGTTACCAGTCGACTGATTGCCGCCGTATGCACTTTGGTAAGAGTCAGCAGAGTTATAATCATTATTATTGCCTTGAGATTGATTACCGCTGCCTTTCGGCTCTAAGAACTGAACACTTTCACACACGACTTCAGTTACATATACTCTTTGCCCGTCTTTATTCTCGTAGTTACGAGTTTGAATTCTACCATCGATACCAACTAAGCTGCCTTTTTTAACATACTGGTTAACATTTTCTGCCTGTTTGCGGAAAACAACACAGTTGATAAAGTCAGCGCCTCTCTCACCGTTTGCACTAGTAAAAGGACGGTTCACAGCTAAGTTGAAAGTAGCGACAGCAACATTGCTTTGACTGACTCTAAGTTCAGGGTCTCTTGTTAAGCGACCAACTAAAACTACACGGTTTAGCATGTAATCAACTCCACTCAATATTTAACTTATTTTTTATCTTCAGCTTGTTCGTCACGAACAACGATATGACGAATAATGTCATTGTTGATCTTCGCTAAGCGGTCAAACTCATCAGCAGCGGCACTGTCACCGTTATACTTAATGATTTGGTAATATCCATCTTTGAAATCTTGGATTTCGTAAGCCAGACGACGTTTACCCCACTCTTTAGATTCGACGATTTCCGCGCCATTGCTAGTAAGAACCTCATCAAAACGTTTAACTAACGTTGCTTTAGCTTCTTCTTCAATATCCGGGCGGATTACATATAAAATTTCATATGATCTCATCTTCTACACCTCCTTATGGTCTTTGCGGCCAAAAACACTCGTTTTCAGCAAGGAATAATTTTCATTACTCACAATCAGAAATTATAGCAATAAAATCGTATTATTACAATAGATAGGCTGTAATTAATATTATTTAGTTTTGATTGGGGAGCGAGATTCCCTTTGGACTGGTATGAACGGATTTCATGTGTATCCAAGACTCACAGGGCTGGCGTGACAGAAGCTCATGTGTATCCAAGACTCACAGGGCTGGCGTGAAGTGATTTCATCCCAGTCCCATTCAAAAAAACTGCAGAATCTTAAATTTTAAGATTCTGCAGCAATATTCGTTATTAAACGTTAAATCTGAAGTGAACGACGTCGCCGTCTTTCATAATGTACTCTTTACCTTCAAGACGGACTTTACCGGCTTCTTTGGCTTTTGCTTCGTTGCCCGCTTCCACAAGGTCGTCGTAGCCGACTGTTTCAGCACGGATAAACCCTTTTTGGAAATCAGTATGAATAATTCCGGCACATTCAGGCGCCGTCATTCCTTTTTTAAATGTCCATGCTCTAACTTCCTGCACTCCTGCAGTGAAGTAAGTTGCAAGTCCAAGCAGGTCATAAGATGCTCTGACGAGTTTATCAAGGCCTGATTCAGAAAGTCCAAGTTCTTCTAGGAACATTTCTTTTTCATCTTCATCCAGCACTGCGATTTCTTCTTCCACTTTCGCAGAAATCACGATAACTTGTGATCCTTCTTCGTCAGCATATTTTTTAATTGCTGATAAATGCTCGTTGTCTTCAAGTGATGATAAATCATCTTCAGCAACGTTCGCAACATACAATGTCGGTTTTTGAGTCAGCAGGTGGAAGTGTTTAACTGATTTGATTTCTTCCTCAGAAAAATCAAGTGCACGAACGGGTTTGCCGTCTTCGAGACCTTCTTTAATTTTCGTCAGAATCTTCACTTCAGCCATAGCATCTTTATCTTTCTGCTTCGCCATTTTTTCTGCTTTCGGTAAACGTTTGTCGACACTTTCAAGATCGGCAAAAATCAATTCCATGTTGATAACTTCAATGTCATCAAGCGGATTCACTTTGCCTGATACGTGAGTAACGTTCTCGTCATCGAACGCGCGGACAACCTGACAGATTGCATCAACTTCACGAATGTTTGCTAAGAATTTGTTGCCAAGGCCTTCACCTTTTGAAGCGCCTTTAACAATTCCAGCAATATCCGTAAATTCAAATGCTGTCGGAACAGTTTTTTTAGGTTCGACAATTTGCGTTAAAACGTTAAGACGTTCATCCGGCACTTCAACGATACCGACGTTCGGATCGATTGTTGCGAATGGATAGTTTGCAGCGAGTGCACCTGCTTTTGTTATTGCGTTAAAGAGTGTTGATTTACCGACGTTCGGCAATCCTACAATTCCTGCAGTTAAAGACATAATAGTTGCTCCTTTAATTTAAAATTACTTTTTTAAGTCGTTTATCGAAATCGCGGCGCGGCATCATAATCGTCCGGTCGCAGTTTGTACATCTGATTTTTATATCCGCGCCCATACGGACAATCTGGAAACTGTTTGTGCCGCACGGGTGAGGCTTTTTCATTTCAACAATATTATTTAAATCGTATTTTTTCTCCATATTATCTTACTCCCCGGCATCATTTTGATCGAAATCGCTAATGTCCATAGTAGGTACAGATACAAATACGCCTTGTGATTCCAAATACTGTTTCAGGCGTTTACGAGTACGTCTCGTTGCACCGAAGTGTTCCATCGGCTGGGTTGTCAGCATAATACGAATCGTCGCCTCACCCTGCTGAATATCCTGCACGCCTAAAATTGCCGGCTGCTCGGTAAGCACCGCTTCTTCACGCCAGTGAAGTTCGAAATATTTGTTAATCATATCTTCAACCTTATCCAAGTTTTCCTGAATAGAGAAGTTCATATCGAGGAATGCAATAGAATTATAACGCGAAAAGTTAATGACTTCGTTAATTGTACCGTTCGGAATCATATATAATTCGCCTTCATAACCTTGAATACGTGATGATCGCAATCCTAATGATAACACTTCACCTTCAGCAACAGTAGTGCCTGAAGTATTTACTCTGACGAAATCCCCTTTATCAAACTGATTTTCCAAAATGATAAAGAATCCGGTAATCATGTCTTTCACTAAACTCTGTGCACCAAAACCAAGTGCTAAACCAACAACACCAGCACCGGCTAAGAGTGTGGCGACTGGAATATTAAACGATTCCAGAATTGCTACAACAACAAAGAACCAGATAAAGATAGTCGCACCGTTCTGCAGCACGTTGATTAGTGTCTGATTGCGTTTATCCGAGCCTTTTAAACGGGATTTTGATTTATATTTAAAGAAATTATTAATAAGACGGTCGGCTACTTTAGTTAGGATGTAACCAGCGATTAATAAAATAACTGACACTAATACGCTTGTACCAATCTTCATCCATAGGTCAGGAGAAGTGAGTTCATCGTATATCTCCTGGAAAAATGTCAAATCAAGCGGTTCTTCAGCATCCGCTGTCGTGAACAATGTTAAAAACTGCATAAATTAAAGCCTCTTTCTTTATTTTTTCTGAAGCATCCGAAGGATTCTCTTAAACTCTTCCTCCGATGTAAACTCCAGCTGTATCATTCCTTTATTTTTCACTTTTTTTATTTCCACATTTGTACCGTAATGCTCTTTCAGCTGATTTTCATAGCCCTGCAGAAATTTCAGCTTTTTACTTGTTTTCTTAATTGTTCTCTTTTTATCGAATGTTTTTACATACGCTTCAAGCGCACGCACGCTCATGTTTTTGTCTATAGCCTCGCGGGCTACCTGTTCCATTAAGAGCGGTTCTTTCAAAGACAGCAGTGTTCTGCCGTGTGCACTGCTCAGTTTCTGTTCGTTCATTGCGCGCTTAACCATCAGAGGCAAATTTAACAGCCTCAGCATATTCGCAATATAGGATCTCGATTTGCCGAGCCGCTGCGATAGTTCATCCTGCGTCAGCTTTGCTTTAGTCATAAGCTCTTTATAACTTTCCGCTTCTTCAAGTGCACTTAAGTCTTCACGCTGCAGGTTTTCTATAATCGCAAGTTCCATCATTTCCCTGTCGGACATTTCCGTAATAATTGCTGGAATTTTCAAAAGTCCCGCCCTCTTACTTGCCCGGAGACGCCGTTCCCCGGCAACCAGCGTATAGCCTTTCACTGATTTTCTAACAGTGACCGGCTGCATTACACCGTGAATTAAAATACTGTTCTTTAAATCTTCCAGTTTTTCTTCATCAAATGTCTGCCTCGGCTGGTATGGATTTTTGCGGATATCCTTAATAGACAGTTCTATAATTTCCACTGTAAACTCACCGACTTTACATAGTTAAAATACAGTTCAATTATAACAGCAACGTCTCTGTTTGTAAGTCAAAAAAGAACTCACACTGTCAGGTGTGAGCACTATTTGTATATACGTATCGTTACTTCATGCAGCTCCTCGGTTTCAGATGTTTCGATGTTCACATCAATCCCTTTGTCCTGCAGTTTCTTAATATCACGCTCAAAGTCATTCAGCATAAACGCTACATCGTCATTAAAGTTAATCTGCTCGATACGGACCTTCTGACGGTTCTTCACAGCAAGTTCTGTTTCTTTAACCGTCAGGTTATCCTTAACGATATTCTTCAACACGTCGCACTGGGTATCGTTATCCAGTATAAGCAGTGCCCGCGCGTGTCTTTCAGTAATGTCATCTTTTTCTAGCGCCGTTATAACGTCGCTAGACAGTTTTAACAGACGTAATTTATTAGCGATAAACGACTGGCTTTTGCCGATGCTTTCAGCAAGGTCTTTCTGCGTAATATCATCCATCTGCAGCAGCTGCTTGTATGCTCTCGCTTCTTCGATACTCGATAAATTCTCCCGCTGAATATTTTCAATCAGCGCAATCGCTGCCGATTCCTGATCTGTTAAATATTTAACGATAGCCTGAGTATCTTCATAGCCTAAATGTTTTAACGCTCTGAATCTGCGTTCTCCTGCAATAATTTCATACATGCCTTCTTCAATCGGACGCAGTGTAATCGGCTGCAGCAGCCCGTGCGCTTTAATGGAATGTGCGAGCTCCTCAATACGCTGATGATTAAATACAGTACGCGGCTGGTACTGGTTCGGGACGATGTGTTCTACCGGCACGGTAACCAAAGAATCATCATCAGCGCGCGTTTCGCTTTTATCTATAAGATTAAATAATTTTGAAAATGGTTTTTTCACACATTCCACCACCCTTTTATTTTAATGGGGATTTATTAGGTGTACCCGGTTTACGCGGATACTTCTTAGGTGTTTTACGTTTTTTATCGATAATCATAATGTAACGGTCGCTTTCTTCTTTTGGCAATGACAGCTGGTGAACTTTTGTCAGTTCTCCGCCGAGCAGGTCCAGCGCAAATTTACTCTCGTCGAGTTCTTGCTGCGCTTTTTTACCTTTCATGACGATAAACTGACCGCCCGTACGGACAAGCGGCAGGCATAATTCAGATAAGACGTTCAGCTGTGCAACAGCACGCGCTGTTACCACATCGAACATATGTCTCGCATCCGCTTTATGATTACCGAATATTTCCGCTCTGTCATGCACGAGGCGAATTTTATCGAGTCCGAGGGCTGCAGTTAATTCATTTAAAAAATTAATACGCTTATTTAAAGAATCAACGATTGTAATTTTTAAGTCCGGACGGATAATTTTCATCGGGATGCTCGGGAAACCAGCACCCGCACCGACGTCGCAAAGGCTCGCACCTTCTTCAATGTCCGCATAAAATAACGGTGTAATCGAGTCGTAGAAGTGTTTTAAATATACTTCTTCCTGTTCAGTTACAGCAGTTAAGTTAATTTTTTCATTCCATTCGACAAGCATTTTGTAATAGGTATTGAACTGTCCGATTTGTTTTTCCGACAGCTCAATTCCCTGGTCTTTCAATGCATTTATAAATTCTATTTCTTTCATGATTCTACCCTTTTCACATTACCTTGCTCGATATAGACTAAAAGAATTGAAGTATCTGCAGGATTTACGCCTGAAATACGTGATGCCTGAGCGATGTTCAGCGGCTTAACTTCTTTCAGCTTCATGCGCGCTTCTGTTGCCAGTGAGTGTACCGCATCGTAATCGATGTTTTCAGGAATTTTCTTATTCTCCATACGCTTCATCTTATCGACTTGCTGTAATGATTTTTTTATATAACCATCGTATTTAATCTGTACTTCAACTTGCTCGTATTCTTCCTGATTCAGTGTAATTTCTTCGTTTAATATTTCCATAATAGATGCATAATCCATCTCCGGACGTCTTAGTAAGTCCGCAGCTAAAATACCATCTTTTAAGGCCGCGCCCCCATGTTCAGCAACGATATTCTGCGTATGCTCATTCGGTTTAATGCGCGTTTTCTGCAGACGCTCGAGCTCAGCATCAATGTTTGCTTTTTTCTGATGGTATCGTGCCAGACGCTCATCGCTGATCAGACCGTTGTCATGACCAATTTCAGTCAAACGGATATCTGCATTATCGTGACGGAGCAGCAGTCTGTGTTCTGCACGAGATGTTAACAGACGGTACGGTTCATTTGTGCCTTTCGTGACTAAATCGTCAATCAGCACACCAATGTAGGAATCTGTACGGCTTAAGATCAGCTCTTCTTTTCCAAGCAGGTTATTCGCTGCGTTAATTCCGGCGATTAATCCTTGGCCTGCCGCTTCCTCATAACCGCTCGTGCCGTTAATCTGGCCTGCAGTATAAAGATTTTTGATTTTCTTAGTTTCAAGCGTCGGCCACAGCTGAGTCGGTACTAATGCATCATACTCAATTGCGTAACCTGCACGCATCATGCGTGCATTTTCAAGCCCCGGTATGCTCTTTACCATTTCACGCTGAACGCTTTCCGGCATACTCGTTGATAAGCCCTGCACGTAAACTTCTTTCGTGTTACGGCCTTCCGGCTCAAGGAAAATCTGATGACGCGGTTTATCGTTGAAACGGACAATCTTATCTTCGATTGACGGGCAGTATCTCGGGCCCGTTCCCTGAACTACACCTGAATACATTGCAGACAGATGAAGGTTCGCTGTAATAATTTCGTGTGTTTCCTGAGACGTGTATGTTAACCAGCATGGCAGCTGGTCCATAATGAATTCTGTCGTATCAAAACTGAATGCGCGCGGAACATCGTCCCCGGGCTGAATTTCAGTTTTCGAGTAATCGATTGAATCCGCATTGACGCGCGGCGGTGTGCCCGTTTTAAAACGGATAATTTCAAAGCCGAGATCTTTCAGCTGATCTGCGAGTGCAAGTGACGGAATCTGATGATTCGGTCCGCTTGAATATTTTAAGTCGCCTAAAATAATTTCACCGCGCAGGAATGTTCCCGTCGTAATAATTACTGCATCAGCATCGTATACTGTGCCGACATTCGTTCTGACACCGCGAATGACATCATCTTCTATAATGAGTTCATCAACGAGCCCTTGTAAAATGTCTAAATTCGGTTCCTGCTCAAGCAGTGATTTCATTTCCTGCTGATAAAGAACTTTATCTGCCTGTGCACGGAGTGCACGGACTGCTGGTCCTTTACCTGTGTTCAGCATCCGCATTTGAATGTGAGTTTTGTCTATAACTTTTGCCATCTGGCCGCCGAGCGCATCTACTTCACGCACAACAATTCCTTTTGCCGGTCCGCCGACAGAAGGGTTACATGGCATAAATGCGATGTTATCCAAATTAATCGTCAGCATCAGTGTATTTAATCCTTTGCGGCTTGCTGCAAGCCCTGCTTCAACACCAGCGTGACCTGCTCCGATAACTATCACATCATATTTAATATTGCCGGTCATTATTTAACCTCCTGTATTTACTTTCCTAGACAGAATTGTCTAAAGAGTTTATCTATTAATTGTTCCGAGACGTCTTCACCGATAACTTCACCAAGCAGTTCCCATGTTTTTAGGAGATCGATCTGAATAATATCCACCGGCACATCCATAGCTGCCGAAGATATCGCATCTTCAATCGATACTTTTGCCTGCTCAAGCAAATTAATGTGACGGTTGTTCGATACATATGTCGAATCCGTCGATGACAGGCTGCCGTCGAAAAACATCGCTTGAATTTCATTTTCCAGCTCGTCGACGCCCTCACCATTTATAATAGATGTTTTAATTAATGGTATTTTAAAATGTTCTTCCAGATAGTTAAGATTCAGTTTGTTATCAAGATCGAGCTTATTCACAATCCCGATTACTTTTTTATCGTCTACTGACTCCAGCAATTCAATATCTTCCGGTGTCAGTTCTTCGTTGTTATTCATCACATATAAAATCAGTTCCGCGCCTTTAAGTGCTTCCCGTGAACGTTCCACACCGATTTTTTCAACGATATCATCCGTTTCACGAATACCTGCGGTATCGACGAGTTTTAAAGGAATACCGTTAACGTTAACGTATTCTTCTAAAATATCGCGTGTCGTACCTGCCACTTCAGTAACGATCGCTTTATTATCCTGAATTAAGTAGTTCAATAAAGAACTTTTACCAACATTCGGCTTGCCGACGATAACCGTGCTTAAACCTTCGCGTAAAATACGGCCTTCAGAACTCGATTTCAGCAATGCATCAATATTTTCATTTATTTTTTTCGCTTCCGATAATAGAAATGATGTCGTCGCTTCTTCAACATCATCGTATTCCGGGTAGTCGATGTTTACTTCAACCTGTGCAAGAATGTTTAAAATGCTCTGGCGAAGCTCTTCAATATAAGTTTTTAAGCGTCCCTGCACTTGCTGGTTCGCAACTTTTGATGCCTGATTCGTTTTCGCGCGGATAAAATCCATTACCGCTTCCGCCTGTGATAAGTCTACCCGTCCATTTAAAAATGCGCGTTTCGTAAATTCCCCGGGTTCCGCCATTCTGGCGCCGTTGTTTAACGTCAGCTGCAGTACGCGGTTCACTGTGTGAATTCCGCCGTGGCAATTAATTTCCACGATGTCTTCTCTCGTGTAAGTCTTCGGTGCACGCATTAATGCCACCATTACCTCCTCAACCGTTTCTCCGGTTTTCGGATCGATGATATGCCCGTAGTTAATCGTGTGGGAATCTGTGTCACTTAAAGTTTTCGCACCTTTATACAGACGGTCTGCAATTTCAATCGCATCTTCACCTGATAAACGAACGATAGCAATCGCCCCTTCACCGACTGGTGTGGAGATGCTTGAGATCGTTTCAAATTGCATATTAAAAACTCCTTTATTTCTTAGTAATAACGACGTAGCGGTTCGGTTCCCGTCCTTCTGAAGACGTCTCAATATTTTTCATTCTGCTTAAGACGTGGTGCATTGTTTTACGTTCGAAAGAAGGCATCGGCTCCATTTTAACCGGGCCGTCCGTACGCATTGCTTTTTTCGCCATATTCACCGCGAGGCTCTCCAGCGTTTCACGGCGTTTTTCACGGTAATCTTCCACATCGAGGAATACTGTACCGTAGCTTTTATATATTGTATTGAAGTAATTTTGTGCGAGTTCCTGCAGTGCATTTAAAGTCTGTCCGCGCTTGCCGATAATTTTAGCTGCAAGCTCTGCGTGAAATTCAATCGTCACCGTCGTATCTTTTATACTGATCTCAGTGTCGTTTGGAATATTCATTTCATGAACGACACGGGAAATATAATTTGCCGTATCCTCCGCTGCACTATTAATAGGAGATTCATACACCGTATGCTCGTCTTCAAACTCTGCTTCTGCTGCCGGTTTTTGAGTGACAGGTGTTTCAGAAACTTCAGTCTCTATTGTCTCTTCTTCAGGTTCCTGCACCTCTCTGGGCTGTATCTGTACCGGTTCTTTTTGAACATGTTCAGTTCTCTCTTCAATCATCGCTTCAATAGAACCATATGTTTTCAGTTCCGGATTAATGACTGTCAGCTGAACTTCTGCATCGCGTTTGCCAAAACCTAAAAATCCGCCGCTTCCGCCGTCGATCACTTCAATCTTAATATCGTCTTCAGTTACGCCAAGCTCGTGTAATCCTTTTGCAACTGCTTCATCTACTGTCTTCTCAGTATAAACCCTGTACATAATACTACCCCCGTATTATTTAATACATTTCGCGATTTTTAAGACATGCAATAATGATTTTTCCATCTCGTGATAATTCATATCTTTGACAGGATTTCGTGCGATAACTACATACTCTCGCGGTTTTAACTCTGTTTTGTGATGCTGATAAAATGCACGGACGCGTCGTTTTATCTGGTTTCTTTTCACGGCGTTACCAAGTTTTTTGGACACACTGATGCCAAGCCGGAGATGAGGTATTTCATCGTTGTCTCTTAAATACACGACAAACTGCCTGTTGGCATACGATTTCCCTCGTTTAAAAATCAATTTAAAATCTTTTTCTTTTTTAATTCTATATCGCTTTTTCATCATTATTACGCTCTTTCATATCTATGATTAATTATTATACTAAAAAGCACCAGTTTTATAAAACATCCAGTATTGGCGCAAAAAAAAAGATCATCCTCGTCAGATGATCTAATGGTTATGCAGAAAGAACTTTTCTTCCTTTTCTTCTACGGCGTGCAAGAACTTTGCGTCCGTTTTTAGTACTCATTCTCTCACGGAAACCGTGTACTTTTGCACGTTTACGTTTATTCGGTTGATAGGTACGTTTTACCATTAATGACACCTCCGTTATAAATATATATCTCTGTTTTTATCTTCTCTTAGAATTGCAACTATTAAAGAATACCAAAAATAGGCTGTCTTTTCAACTTTTTATTTTAGATTCCTTCTATGAGAGATCTGTAAATCAATAATAAAATGTGGATAACTATTTTGCAACAGAAAGTTATCAACAGTTTTAAAACGAGTTTCCCCACAAATCCACAACCTGTAGGCAAAACTTTGTGGAAAAGTGTTAATTATGTGCATAAGTCTTACAGCTATTGATATGTATAGTGAAATCCGTTATAATTCTACCCATATCGTTGTGGATAAGTAACGGCAACCATATAGTTATCCACAGAATGTGTATAACATGTGCATAACTTATCTACAGCTGTGCATATCAGTTATCCACAGGCTGTTATATGTGAATAAGAAAGGAAAATTTTATGAGCAGTTTAAATAGTATTTGGGAAAATGTTCTTGAAAACATCAGTGAGAACATCCCTACCGTCAGTTTTCAAACTTGGTTCAAAGATACCAAACTGATCGATTTAAATAGCACCGATGCTATCGTTAAAGCGGATAATGAATTCCAGCAGGGCTGGCTGTCCGAAAAATATTTAACATTGATTGAGAAGAGCATCTACAGCGCCATCGGTGAAAAAGTTTCAGTTAAAATCGTCTTTCAGGACGAGAAACTGAATAACTCAGCAACGGCGCGCAGTAAATCAGCTGATAAAAACAGCGATGAGGCAGATGAGGCAATGAATTTGCCTGTTAAACATGCATTAAATGCACAGCATACATTTGATACGTTTGTTATCGGCAACGGCAACCGCTTCTCCCATGCCGCTTCTCTCGCTGTAGCGGAAGCGCCTGCGAAAGCATACAACCCGCTGTTTATATACGGCGGCGTCGGTCTCGGAAAAACGCATTTAATGCACGCAATCGGCAACTACGTGCTGGAGCATCGTCCAAATGCGAAAGTGGTTTATTTATCGAGTGAAAAATTTACAAATGAGTTCATCAACTCGATACGCGATAATAAAACTGAACAGTTCCGCAACAAGTACCGCAATGTCGATGTACTTTTAATTGATGACATTCAATTTTTAGCAGGTAAAGAGTCAACTCAGGAAGAATTTTTCCACACGTTTAACTCGCTGCATGAAAATGATAAACAGATTGTTATTTCAAGCGACCGGACTCCAAAAGAAATTCCAACACTTGAAGACCGTCTCCGCTCGCGTTTTGAATGGGGCTTAATGACTGATGTCACACCCCCTGACCTTGAAACAAGAATTGCGATTCTGCGTAAAAAATGTGAAGAAGAAAATGTAGAGATTCCAAATGAAGCAATGATCTACATTGCAAACCACATTCATACGAATATCCGTGAACTGGAAGGTGCACTGACACGCGTTGCAGCATATGCTAAAATTTCGAATCAGCCGATGACTCCTGAAGTTGTCTCTGAAGCGCTGAAAGATCTTGTCACTACAACGAAATCGAAGCGGATGACAATACACGATATCCAGGTTGCTGTCAGTGAGTACTACGGCATTCATATCGACGAACTCGGCTCTAAAAAAAGAACAAAGTCCATCGCCTTCCCAAGACACGTGGCAATGTACCTGTCACGCGAACTGACGGACAACTCTCTGCCTAAAATTGGAGAAGTCTTCGGCGGCCGTGATCACACGACTGTAATTCACGCACATGAGAAAATTTCGAGGCTTGTTTCAGAAGATGAGTTATTCAAAGATGAATTGAAGGAAATCGAGAATAAGCTGAATTAAAAACTAATGTGAATACTGTGGATAAATGTTACACTGTAGTCAACACTTTGTACACATGTGGATAACTTAGTGCGTATAGTTTCAGTGCAGTTTTCCACATATCCACAAGGCCTACTATTATTACTATTATTTTATATACTATATATCTATTAAATAAGGAGTACTTGCTTATGAAAATCAGTATTAAAAGACAATATTTTATCGAACAATTAAATCATTGTTTAAAAGCTATTTCACCAAGAACAACACTGCCAATTTTAAACGGGATAAAAATCGATGTCTCTGATGATCAAATGATACTTACCGGCAGTGATTCGGAAATATCTATTGAGATTACAATTCCAACAGAAATTGATAATGAGGAAATTCTAGAAATCGAAGAACCTGGTTCAGTCGTTTTAACAGGACGTTTCTTCGTAGACATTATTAAAAAACTTTCCGGTGATTTTGTAGATTTGGAAACAAACGATAACTTCCAAACTAAAATTACCGCAGGAAAATCAGAATTCAACTTAAGCGGGAACGATTCAAACCAATATCCTCTCCTGCCTGAAGTTAACGATGCTGACAGCCTGGTACTTTCATCTGCAGTACTAAAAACAATTATCAACCAGACTAACTTCGCAGTTTCATTATCTGAAACACGTCCCGTGTTAACTGGTGTTAACTGGAACTTTAACGAAGATCATATTTCATTCACTGCAACAGACTCTCACCGTCTTGCATTAAGAAGACTGCTTGATAAAACATTTAACACAGAAATTTCAAATGCGATTATTCCAGGTAAATCATTATCGGAGCTAAGCAAAATTCTTACAGACTCTGAAGAAGATGTAGAAATTAATCTGTCGCAGAACCAGGTGCTCTTCACTTACGGCAACATGCGCTTTATTTCCCGTTTGCTTGAAGGAAACTATCCGGATACATCCCGCCTGTTCCCTGAAAACTACGAGACAAAAGTTAACGTTAATAATTCTGAGTTCTACCATGCAATTGACCGCGTTTCATTGCTTGCACGTGAAGGCGGTAATAATGTTATCCGCATGACTGTGGATAACAACAATGTAGAATTAACATCGAACTCGCCGGAAGTCGGTACGGTAAATGAAGATATCAATGCTTCAGCTATCGAAGGCGAAGGCATTAAAATTTCATTCAACTCAAAATATATGATGGAAGCACTCCGTGCGATTCAGGATGAAGAAGTAACAATTGAATTCTTCGGCACGATGAGACCATTCACTATTACACCGAGTGAATCATCTGAAGTTGTCCAGTTAATTTTACCGATTAGAACATATTAATCCTGCAGCAAATATTCGAGACCATGCCTTTTTTGATAAAAAACGGGCCTCTGGTCTCTTTTTTTATTTTACTGGTAGGTAAAAGCCTTTTTGCCTATAAAACGCTCTAAACGCTTTATTTGGCCTTAAATAATGAAAATATATGAAAAATGTAGTATAATGAATGAGTATGTAATAGGAGGTTGTGTCTATGGAAACGATTCATTTGGATGGCATGATAACACTCGGTAAATTTTTAAAATATAAAAATATTATCGGTACAGGCGGCGAAGCTAAATGGTTCTTAAGTGAACATGAAGTATTTTTAAACGGAGAGCCTGAAAACCGACGCGGCAAAAAACTGCACGATGGTGACGAATTAGTCATTACAGATGTCGGCGAATATAAATTTAAGTATCCGGTGCAATGATACTAAACAAAATTAAACTCACAGACTTCAGGAATTATGATTCCCTATCCCTGGCATTTCACCCTAAGCTGAATATTTTTATCGGTCATAATGCCCAGGGGAAAACAAATCTGCTTGAGGCAATTTACTTTTTGTCCCTGGCTAAAAGTCACAGGACTTCAAAAGATAAGGAACTGATTCAGTTTGGAGCGGAAGAAGCGTATATTAACGGGACAATTACGACAAGAAGCAGTACACTGCCGCTGTCGATCGGTATTGCCAAAGGTGGCAAGCGCGCCAAGGTCAATCATCTTGAGGTCGGAAAGCTGTCCCAGTATATCGGTCATTTGAATACTGTACTTTTTGCGCCGGAGGATCTTAATATCGTTAAAGGTTCCCCGCAGGTCAGAAGAAAATTTATTAATATGGAATGCGGTCAAATATCCAAATTATATTTGAACCACTTATCCGACTATAATAAAGTCCTCGCCCAGAAAAATCAGTATTTAAAATCGAGAAACGTCGATCAGATTATGATCGAGGTGCTGAACGATCAGCTTGCACATCATGCAAGCTTAATTATTTTAAAGCGTGAGCAGTTTATCTCAACGATTGAACGTCATGCTTCAAAAATTCATGCTGATATTTCAAACGGCAAGGAAATTTTAAATGTAGTCTATAACCCCAATATTAAATATAAGAGTGATAATTCAGAAGCGCTTACAGCGGAAATATCCGCTCTGTTAGCTGAGAATTTAAATAAAGAAATCGAACGAGGGACTTCACTAGTCGGTCCGCATCGGGATGATATCGGTTTTACGATTAATGATTTTGACGTTCAGACCTATGGTTCCCAGGGGCAGCAGCGCTCCACTGCGCTGTCGATTAAACTTGCGGAGCTCGAATTAATAAAAGAAGAAGTCGGAGAATATCCGGTGCTGCTTCTTGACGATGTACTCAGTGAACTCGATGAAGTGAGACAGGCGCATTTATTAACTTCAATCCGGGACCGTGTACAAACGTTTGTAACGACCACTTCAATCAGCGATATTAACCATCAGATTATGGATGATATGCAGCTCTTTGAAATAGAAAATGGCAAAATCAAAATCGATGAATAACGGAAGGTGAAAACATGGCTGAACAAAATATGGATCAATATGGTGCAAGTCAGATACAGGTACTAGAAGGTCTTGAAGCGGTTAGAAAAAGACCAGGTATGTATATCGGCTCGACATCATCACGCGGACTGCATCACCTCGTGTGGGAAATTATCGATAACAGTATCGATGAAGCACTGGCAGGACATGCTTCAGAAATTAATGTCACTATTGAAAAAGACAACTGGATTAAAGTAACGGATAACGGACGCGGTATTCCTGTTGATATACAGGAAAAAATGGGCCGTCCGGCAGTCGAGGTTATTTTTACAGTACTGCACGCCGGCGGTAAGTTTGACGGCGGCAGCTATAAAGTTTCCGGCGGACTGCACGGTGTCGGATCATCAGTCGTTAACGCACTGAGTTCAACACTGGAAGTTTACGTTCACAAAAACGGCGAAGTACATTATCAGAGCTATACACGCGGTGCACCTGATGCAGATTTAAAAGTGGTTGATACAACTGATAAAACAGGAACGATTATCCGTTTTAAAGCAGATGAAGAAATTTTTACCGAAACGACAGTATACGAAATTGAAATTCTGCAAAAACGTATTAAAGAGCTCGCTTTCCTGAATAAAGGACTCGAAATTAATTTAATCGATGAACGCGAAGAAGAGCCTGTTGAATTTAAATATCATTATGAAGGCGGTATTAAATCTTACGTCGAAGAGTTAAACAAGACGAAAGAAGGACTTCATGAAGAAATTATTTATATGGATGATTCAAAAGATGAAATCGAAGTTGAAATTGCGATGCAGTACAACCTCGGTTATACATGCACACTCCTGACTTATGCCAACAATATTTATACGCATGAAGGCGGAACACATGAAGACGGTTTTAAACGTGCGCTTACGAAAGTCATTAACAACTACGCAACAAAACAGAACCTGATTAAATCGACGGAAGAACGTTTATCCGGCGAAGATGTCAGAGAAGGTTTAACAGCGATAGTGTCGATAAAGCATACAGATCCTCAGTTTGAAGGTCAGACGAAGACTAAACTCGGCAACTCTGAAGCCCGCACGATTACGGACCAGCTGTTCTCAGCAGGTTTTGAAAGATTTCTGATGGAAAACCCTCAAACTGCACGTGTCATTGTCGATAAAGGGATTACTGCTCAGCACGCACGTGTTGCTGCGAAAAAAGCGCGTGAAATGACACGCCGTAAATCTGCACTTGAAGTATCAAGTTTACCGGGGAAACTGGCAGATTGTTCAAGTAAAGATCCTGCGAAAAGTGAGCTCTTTATCGTTGAGGGTGACTCTGCCGGCGGCTCGGCAAAATCAGGACGCAACTCGAAAATTCAGGCGATTTTACCGCTTAGAGGTAAAATTTTAAACGTTGAAAAAGCGCGTCTCGACAGAATTTTAGGCAATAATGAGATTCGTTCTATGGTAACGGCGCTCGGCAGCGGTATCGGCGAAGAATTCGATATTTCAAAAGCACGCTATCACAAAATTATTATTATGACCGATGCTGATGTCGACGGTGCTCACATCAGAACATTGCTGTTAACGTTCTTCTACCGTTTTATGAGACCGTTAATTGAGCGCGGATACGTGTATATTGCACAGCCGCCGCTTTATAAATTAGAGCAGGGCAAGAAAAAACATTACGTATACGATGATGAGGCACTTGATATTCTGCGCAGCACATTACCGGAAACACCGAAAATTTCTATGTCGAGATATAAAGGTCTCGGCGAGATGAACGCAGATCAGCTGTGGGAAACGACGATGGACCCTGAACAGAGAAATCTGCTGCAGGTTCAGCTTGATGATGCGATTGAAGCGGATCAGACATTTGAAATGCTAATGGGCGATGTCGTTGAATACCGACGGAACTTTATCGAAGAAAATGCGAGATACGTTGAGAATCTTGACGTTTAATAAAGGAGATTTAATTTATGGCGGACCATGAGGAACAACTTCAGCAAATAAATATTACTAAAACGATGCGCAGCTCGTTTTTAAGCTATGCCATGAGTGTTATCGTATCTCGTGCATTGCCTGATGTCAGAGACGGCATGAAGCCTGTGCACCGCAGAATTTTATACGGTATGCACGATAACGGCATGACATCTGACAAGCCGTTTAAAAAATCAGCACGTATTGTCGGGGACGTTATGGGTAAATATCACCCGCACGGTGATTCTTCAATCTACGATGCAATGGTGCGTATGGCTCAGGACTTCAGTTACCGCTACCCGCTCGTTCACGGCCAGGGGAACTTCGGTTCCATGGACGGCGACGGCGCAGCAGCGATGCGTTACACTGAAGCGAAAATGAGTAAAATTTCGATGGAATTAATGCGTGATATTAACAAAGACACAGTTGATTTCCAGCCGAACTACGATGAAAACGAACGGGAACCATCCGTTTTGCCGGCACGCTTTCCTAACCTTCTCGTCAATGGTACGAGCGGTATTGCAGTAGGTATGGCGACGAACATTCCGCCGCATAACTTAACAGAAGTTATTAATGCGGTACTGGAACTTGCGGATAACCCGAACGTCACAACGATGGACCTGATGGAACATGTCACAGGACCTGACTTCCCGACTTCAGGCTTAATTATCGGTAAGAGCGGTATTAAAAAAGCATATGAAACAGGACATGGTTCTGTAATTATGCGTGCACGCTGTGAAGTTGAAATGATGAAGAACGGCAAAGAACGTATTGTTGTTTCTGAAATTCCATACCAGGTGAACAAAGCGCGTCTTGTTGAGAAGATTGCAGAATTAGTGCGCGATAAAAAAATCGAAGGCATTACAGATCTGCGTGATGAAACGTCACTAAAAGAAGGCGTCAGAATCATTATTGAAATTCGCAAAGATAAAAATGCGAATGTTATTTTAAATAACCTGTATAAACAAACGCCGCTGCAGACATCATTTGGTGTTAATATGCTGGCACTTGTAAACGGAGAACCGAAAGTACTCGGCTTAAAAGAAGTGCTTTATCATTATTTAGAGCACCAGAAAGTTGTAGTAACACGCCGTACGAAGTACGAATTAAAACGTGCTGAGGACCGTGTGCATATTCTTGAAGGCTTGCTGATTGCTCTCGATCATATCGATGAAATCATTAAGACAATCCGTGCATCTGATGCAGATGAAGAAGCTAAAAACGCCCTGATGAGTGAATTCAACTTGTCAGAACGCCAGGCTCAGGCAATTCTCGATATGAGATTACGTCGTCTGACAGGCCTTGAACGCGGTAAAATCCAGGCTGAACATGATGAAATTATTAAAAACATTGAATATCTGAAGAGTATTCTGAATGATGATGTGAAACTGCTTGAAGTGATCAAAGAAGAATTAATCGATATCCGTGAACGATACGGGGACGAACGCCGTACGGAAATTACGCTGGGCAGCATTTACGATATTGAAGATGAAGATTTAATTCCGAGAGAGCAGATTGTTGTGACATTGAGTCATAACAGCTATATCAAGCGTCTCCCGGCATCGACATACCGTGCACAGCACCGCGGCGGACGCGGTATTCAGGGCATGAATACGGTCGATGAAGACTTCGTCAGCCAGATTGTGACGATGAGTACACATGACTATATTCTGTTCTTTACGAATACAGGACGCGTCTATCGTCTTAAGGGATATGAAATTCCTGAACTGTCACGCCAATCTAAAGGATTGCCGATTGTTAACCTGATTGAAATCGAAAAAGATGAGAAAATCAGTACGATGATCAGCGTGAAAGATAAAGACGAAACTGAAGGCTACCAGTTATTATTTGCAACGAAAAATGGTCTTGCGAAACGCACACCGTTGGATGACTTTAAGCAGATTAATAAAAACGGTAAAATTGCCATCAGCTTCAGAGGCGAAGATGAACTCCTCGGTGTGCGCTTAACAGATGGCACGAAAGAAGTCATCTTAGGTACACGTGAAGGTTCACTTGTACGCTTTGAAGAAGACCAGGTCAGAAGCATGGGCCGTACAGCAGCAGGTGTACGCGGAATCAAGCTTAGAGGCGACGATGAAGTAGTAGGCGTTGACGTCCTTGATCCGGACCAGCATGTCCTTGTCGTTACAGACAAAGGTTATGGCAAGCTCACACCTGAAGACGAATACCGCTCAATTAAACGCGGCGGCTTCGGTGTGAAAACTGCGAACCTGACAGCTAAAAACGGTAAGCTGGTGTTTATCGCGTCAGTAGACCGTGATGAAGACATGATGATCGTTACAGACAAAGGCGTAATTATCCGCCTGACAATCGATGCGATCTCAATTACAAGCCGTAACACGCAGGGCGTCAGACTTATTCGCTTGGACGAAGAGCAGGACGTGGCAACAGTTGCTGTAGTGAAAAATGAAATTGCCGCAGAAGAACTGGAAGAAGACGGTTCTGAAATGGCTGAAGAAACACTTGAAGCGGAAGATAACCTTGAAGTTGAAACAGATGAAATCGAAGAAGGTTTAAACCCTGAAACTGAAGACGATTCGGAATCAGAAGAAGAATAAATGGTTAATAAAAAGCACCTGAAACTCTCAAAACTGAGAATTCTGGGTGCTTTTTTGTTTTGCGGACGCTTGCTCCGCAATGAGCTGCTGTCATTCCCGGGAAAGCGTGTTTGCTCCGCAATGAGCGTCTTACTTCCTGTACTCCAGTATATCGCCGGGCTGGCAGTCCAATACTTCGCAGATTTTCTCCAATGTCGAGAAGCGGACGGCTTTTGCTTTATTGTTTTTCAATACTGATAAATTCGCCATCGTCACACCGACCTCATTCGCGAGTTCGGTCATGCTTATTTTCCGTTTGGCGAGCACCACATCAAGGTTTACTACTATTTTTGTCATATTGTCAGCTCATTTTCCTGTTTTATTGACACGGCTTTACTGAGTGTTTCTTTTAACACAGCAACGAGAATATATATCGAGAACGGAATAAATACTATCCCTGCACCGAACAAGACGAGTCCAGGTGCGTCATCCAGCTGTCCTATTGTAAAGAAGAACGGCATCAAACCGATTGTTACGACAGCGATAGTGAGAGTCAGTTTCTGGATACGATTCATAATATTTAAGGTCCGGTCAGAAAAAATTTCGTTTGTGTCGATGAGTTTTAATAACTTATTTAAAGCATACACGATAAACAGGCCTAAAATCATATCGATCCAGACAACAGCAACCGCTATATAAACGATAGTATAGACCTTGCCTTCCGATGTGAAAAGCTGTACGGTCATTAAAAATCCAAATAGTAAAAGTATGGCCGCAATAATTAACAATGTAAGACGCAGCACCAAAGTTTTTTTAATCATAATTTTTCCTGCTTTAAATTTTTATAAATTAATTTTATCATTCAGATTACTAATAAACAATAAAAATATATCGTTTATCGATAAAATATTAAATTATAGTATCTTGTGTTTATTTTATGAAAGCGCTATAATGATATCAGTTATTAGTGATTAGGCAGGTATATTATGACTCAAAGTACACATCGTGAATTTGGTAAATTCACTACACTCGTTGCACTGACTGATGAAAAAACAGCGCTCGGCATCTTACCCCACTTTGATTCGTTCAAGGTGATGACAGGTAAAGTCGGGTCAATGGATTTAAGCAAAGTCATCTCGTCGGTTGAAACTGCTGCGAAGCGCGGCGGACTCATCGATGGAAATATTTATCGTGAAACTCATTCTTTATACCACGCAATTTTAGAAGCACTCCAGGGTGTGACCCGCGGTGATTTAAGTGTCGGGGAAATTATGCGTACTGTCGGATTAAGGTTCGCGATTGTCAGAGGGAATCCATACGATAGTGATGATGAAGGCGAATGGCTGGCGGTTTGTTTCTACGGAACAATTGGTGCGCCAATCAAAGGAAAAGAGCACGAAGCTTTGGGGCTCGGCATTAATCATATTTAAAATTTAATAATCTTGTCATAGACATTAGCTGGTAGGGACATAAAAATCTTAGGGATTTTTGTGTCTTTTTTTGTACGTAAATTTAGGAGGTATACTATGTCAGTTTTACATTTGGATGGACAGAGTTTAACGATTGATGAAGTGAAAGATTTCCTGGGAAATTCGGAAAGTACGGTGGAAATTACAGAAGAAGCTTATGGACGTGTCGATGCTTCAAGAAAAGTTGTTGAGAATATTATTGCAGAAGGCAAGACAATTTACGGTATTACGACAGGTTTCGGCCTGTTTTGTGATGTCTTAATTTCAAAAGAGAAAGTGAAAGATCTGCAGACAAACCTAATTCGATCTCATGCCTGCGGTGTCGGCAAGGCTTTCGATGAGCCGGTTGCACTTTTGATGATGGTTTTCCGTTTGAACACGATGCTGAAAGGCCACTCAGGTGTGACAAGAGATTTAGTGGAACAGCTCAAATTGTATATTAACAAACGCATTATCCCTGTTGTGCCGGAACAAGGTTCACTTGGCGCTTCAGGAGACCTTGCTCCCCTGTCTCATATGGCGCTGACTCTAATCGGCGAAGGCGAAGTGTTCTTTATGGATGAAAGAAGAAATACACGTGACGTGCTGGAATCGCTCGGCATCGAACCGATTACACTGCAGGCAAAAGAAGGCCTCGCACTGATTAACGGCACGCAGCCGATGACAGCACAAGGTGTGATTAATTACATTGAAGCGGATAAGTTAATGCATGACAGCTTATGGATTGCCTCACTGACACATCAGTCGCTGAACGGTATTACAGATGCTTACAATCATCAGATCCACGAATCACGCGGCTATCCGGAACAGATTTATGTCGCTGAAAAAATGCTCGAATACTTAGAAGGCTCAGAGTTGACAACACGTCAGGGGGAAATGCGCGTACAAGACGGTTACTCAATCAGATGTATTCCGCAGGTGCACGGTGCATCACTGCAGACGCTGAAATATGTTAAAGACAAACTGGAAATTGAAATGAATGCGGCAAACGATAATCCTTTAATTTTCAGTGAAGATGAAGTCTATTCAGGCGGAAACTTCCACGGTCAGCCGATTGCGATTGCAATGGATCTGTTAAAAATCGGTGTCGCAGAAATTGCGAATATCACGGAGCGCCGTATCGAGCGTCTCGTTAACCCCGCACTAAACGGAGATCTGCCGGCATTTTTAAGCCCGGAAGAAGGACTGCAGTCCGGTGCAATGATTCTGCAATATGCGGCGGCAAGTCTCGTTTCTGAAAATAAAACACTCGCTCATCCGGCAAGTGTCGACTCTATCCCCTCTTCTGCTAATCAGGAAGACCACGTTTCAATGGGAACAATCGGTGCGCGTCATGCGAGAGATATTATTAACAACGCACGCTACGTCGTTGCAACAGAGCTGTTTATCGCGATGACAGCAGCAGAAATTAAAGGTAAAGATAAATTATCTCCGGCAACGCGTAAAAAATTCGATGAGTACCGTCTGATTGCAGATTTCATCGACCATGACCGTAATTTCAGCATTGAAATCAACGATCTTTCAAATGCGTTAACTGAAGTTAATTAAAGTAATCTAAAAATTTCAGTCAATTATTTGGTTAAATATTCAGAAATTATATAAGCTTGAGCCATGTATTAAAGAAATTGCTTATAAAACAAAGCAGGAATCGCTTGAGTTAGCACTGCTGCTGTTTTAAAAGGAATTCAGTAAAGGGGTCATGTCATGGTCTCAGAGGATGAGATGCGTCGTGAAAAAGGGTATAAAATATGGCGTTTCTTCGTGTTCAGTGCACTTGGATTATTTCTGTTTTTCGTACCGGTAACACTGTCCGGAACAACATCGATTATGCTCGATCACATCGTTACTGTGATTCATAAGGTTTTTGGAGAGAATATTCAGTATTACACGCTGGCGATAGTGTTTGCCGGCACGCTGCTTCCGTTTTTAACTAAAACGTGGAAGCAAAGTGCTTTTAACCTACTGTTTACGTCTTTTAAAATACTCGGTTTGTTAATCGGTATTATGGTCGTATTTAATATCGGCCCCTCATTTGTGCTCGATGAAAATATGGGACCATTTCTCTTCTACTCGCTGGCAATTAATTTGAGTCTCTTAATACCGCTCGGCGGTGCAGCACTTGGACTCATTCTAGGCTACGGTTTCCTGGTTTTTATCGGCGTGCTGCTGGAACCGGTGATGAGAGCACTGTTTAAAACACCAGGCCGTTCGGCGATGGATGCAATGGCTTCACTCGTTGGCAGCTATTCGGTCGGGCTCTTAATTACCAACCGGACGTATAAAGAAGGATTGTATAACCGAAAGGAAGGCCTGATTATAGCGACGGGCTTTTCCACCGTATCGGTAACGATTATGGTTGTTGTCGCACGCACACTCGAACTGATGGATTACTGGGTGCTGTTTTTTATCGTCATTCTGCTCGTTACTTTTGGAGTGACGGCAATCACGGCTTACCTGCCGCCGATTCGGAAGGAACAAAAAATTTACTTTAACGATAAAAACAACAACATCGAAGAAAATTACGAAGGCAATATACTGCAGTATGCATGGTACAAAGCGAAGCAGCAGTCGCACAGTTCGCGTCCGCTCACAGAAGACGTCTGGATGAACTTCATCGAAGCGATGAAGATGACCGCTTCAGTTGTGCCGTCAGTCTTATCAATCGGCCTTATCGGGTTAATCGCCGCAGAGTATACGGACGTTATTACATGGGTGTCCTACGTTTATTACCCGATTCTGTATATGTTCCCGCTCGAGAATGTGCCGCTGATTGCCGAAGCGGTGACGATATCCATTGTTGAAATGTTCCTGCCTTCCCTGCTCGTCGCAGAAGCGGACATTATGACCCGGTTTATCGTCGGTGTGACTTCGGTCTCAGCTGTCGTCTTTTTATCAGGCCTGATACCTGCAGTGTTAAGTACAAGTTTAAATTTAAAAGTATGGAAATTGATATTCGTGTGGTTTATCCGCACAGTGCTGTCATTGTTAATCGTAATACCAATCGCATTATTAATATTTTAAGGGGATGACAATATGTCTAGAAAAATTACTGCTAAAACAGGTTTGAATATCGAATGTAAAGGATGGGAACAAGAAGCAGCGCTCCGCATGCTGTATAACAACCTGGATCCTGAAGTTGCAGAACGTCCGGAAGACTTAGTTGTTTACGGCGGTATCGGTAAAGCGGCGCGCAACTGGGAGTCGTTTGAAGCGATTGAAAATACACTCCGTAATTTAGAATCCGATGAGACAATGCTGATTCAGTCAGGTAAGCCCGTGGCAGTGTTTAAAACACATGAAGAAGCGCCGAGAGTGCTGATGTCGAATTCTGTACTTGTACCGAAATGGGCAAACTGGGAGCATTTCAATGAACTCGATAAAAAAGGTCTGATGATGTACGGTCAGATGACCGCCGGTTCATGGATATACATCGGTTCACAGGGTATCGTTCAAGGCACGTATGAAACATTTGCTGAGCTTGCGAACCAGAACTACGACGGCACACTGCGCGGCACGATTACTTTAACTGCCGGTCTCGGCGGCATGGGCGGCGCTCAGCCGTTATCAGTAACGATGAACGAAGGGGTTGCACTTTGTGTCGATGTCGACGAAACAAGAATCGATAAACGTATTGAAACTCGTTACCTTGATGTTAAAACAGATTCACTTGATGAGGCGCTAAAAATGGCAGAAGAAGCACGCGATGCAGGGAAACCTTTATCGATTGGCTTAATCGGCAATGCTGCTGAAGTACACCATGAGATTTTAAACCGAGGTTTTGAAATTGATGTTGTGACTGACCAGACATCTGCACACGATCCGTTAAACGGCTACGTGCCTGAAGGCTACTCGCTTGAAGAGGCAAAAAAACTGCGTGAAGAGAATCCTGAAGAGTACGTGAAGCTGTCCAGTGCCTCAATGGCGAAACACGTCGAAGCAATGCTCCAGTTCCAGAAAAATGGTGCAGTGGTCTTTGACTACGGTAACAACATCCGCCAGGTTGCGTTTGATACAGGCGTTGAAAATGCATTCGACTTCCTGGGCTTCGTCCCTGCATACATTCGTCCGCTGTTCTGTGAAGGTAAAGGACCATTCCGCTTCGTTGCCTTAAGTGGAGACCCGAATGATATTGCGGTTGCCGATAAGAAAATGCGTGAATTGTTCCCTGAGAACGAGAAATTATTACGCTGGCTCGATATGGCGGAAGAAAAAATTGCCTTTCAGGGTCTGCCGGCACGTATTGCATGGCTTGGCTACGGAGAACGTGCAAAGATGGGTCTTGCACTCAATGAGCTCGTTAGAACAGGAGAAATCTCGGCACCGATCGTTATTGGACGCGACCACCTGGATTCAGGTTCTGTAGCCAGTCCAAACCGTGAAACTGAAAGCATGAAAGACGGCAGTGATGCAGTCGGCGACTGGGCAATTCTAAATGCGCTCGTTAACACGGCTGCAGGCGGCTCATGGATCAGCGTGCACCACGGGGGCGGTGTTGGTATGGGTTACTCACTCCATGCTGGTATGGTAGTCGTAGCGGACGGTACTGACCGTGCGGCGAAGAGACTGGACCGTGTACTGACAACTGATCCGGGTATGGGAGTCGCAAGACACGCAGATGCCGGCTACGATATCGCAATTAACACAGCGAAAGAACGCGGTGTGAATATACCAATGTTAAAGGAGAATAAATAATGAATGATGTAATAATAACAAATATAAAGTCATTAATTTTACCGAAAAAAACCGATGGGCCTCTAAAAGGCAAAGAGATGGACGAGTTAAATATCGTCGACGATGCCATTATTGTAATTAAAGACGGTAAAGTTGTTTATGCCGGAGGGAAAACAGATGAGTATGAAGCGGCAGAAACAATCAACGCTGAAGGCAAAATCGTTTCCCCTGCTCTCGTTGAACCCCACACGCATATCGTGCACGGCGGTTCACGCGAGCATGAAATGTCACTGAAACGCCAGGGTGTCGACTATTTAACGATACTTGAACAGGGCGGCGGTATTTTAAATACAGTTGAACAAACACGCAAATCGTCGTTTGATGAACTATTAAACAAAGCATCAGTTAACATGACACGTATGATTCAGCACGGCGTGTTAACTGTTGAAAGCAAAAGCGGCTACGGACTCGACCGTGAGAACGAATTAAAACAGCTTAAAGTATCAAAAGCGCTGGAAGAGAAATTCCCGGTGCTTATGCGTCATACGTTCTTAGGACCGCACGCTATTCCTAAAGGCAGAGAAGCTGAAGAGTTCTTACAGGAGATGACAGATCTGCTTGATGAAGTAAAAGACTATGCAGACTTCGCGGATATCTTTACAGAAACAGGTGTATTCTCTGTCGACCAGTCGAGAAAGTATATGGAAGCGGCACGTGAAAAAGGCTTCCGGGTAAAAATTCATGCAGATGAAATTGATCCGCTCGGCGGGCTGGAGCTTGCGATTGAACAGGATGCAATCAGTGCAGACCACTTAGTTGCAGCAAGCGAAACAGGGAAGACTCAGCTGGCGGACTCCAACACAGTCGCAGTGCTTCTGCCCGGAACGACATTTTACCTTGGTAAAAATGAATTCGCAGATGCACGCGGCATGATCGATCAGGGTGGTGCAGTATCATTGGCAACGGATTACAACCCGGGCAGCTGTGTAACTGACAACCTGCAGATGATTATGGCAATCGCTGCTTTAAAACTTAAAATGACACCCAATGAAATATGGAATGCAGTAACAGTTAACGCCGCACATGCAATTGATGCTGATCGCGGTACGCTTAACGAAGGAGACGCTGCAAATATCGTTGTCTGGGATGCGCCGAACCACGAGTACATTCCGTACCATTACGGTGTAAATCATGCCTACAAAGTAATTGCCGACGGCAAACTGATTTTTGAGCGTCCGGGTTTAACTTTATAAACTTGCCTTTTTAAGTACAGCGTTATAAAATAGCACCAAGTTAATATTTACTACTTTGAAAGAAGCAGTAACATATCTTCCGCTTAATAGAGAGGTCATGGCTGGTGAAAATGATCGCGAGATATGCGAATTTCTGTCTTTCGTTAAATAAAGTAGCCGGCAAAGGCCGTTAAAAAGTTAGAGATAGTATCAGTAAATGATGCTAATTAGGGTGGCAACGCGTAGACCACGTCCCTTTCACGGGGACGTGGTCTTTTAATTTTCCCTAAATTTAAGCATTAAATAAAAAAACCTGGAGGTATGCACATGTTAGACATTAAAGTACTGCGCAATGACACTGAAACGGTGAAAGAGAAAGTAGCAAAACGCGGACTGGAACCTGTGTTAATCGATGATATTTTACAATTGGATAAAGAAAGACGTGCGCTGATTGTTGAAACTGAAGAGCTGAAAAGCCGACGCAACAAAGTATCACAGGAAATTGCGGTGAAGAAGAAAAATAAAGAAGATGCTGAAGACGTTATTAAAGAAATGCGTGACGTTGGTGAACGCATTAAAGAAATCGATGAAAGACTCAATACGATTCAAAGTGATTACCACGACAAGATGAGCCGTCTGCCGAATTTAATTCACGACGATGTGCCTGAAGGTAAAGATGATAGTGAAAACGTGGAAATCCGCCGTACCGGTGAACCCCGTTCATTTGACTATGAACCAAAACCGCACTGGGACATTTTAGAAGACCTTGAGCTTGCAGACTTTGACCGTGCTGCCAAAGTATCGGGTGCGCGCTTTGTGTATCACACAGGAGATGGTGCACGTTTAGAGCGTGCACTGATGAACTTCATGCTCGATGTGCACAATAAGAACGGCTACCGTGAAATGATGACGCCGCAGATCGTCCGCGCTGAAGCGATGTACGCAACGGGCCAGCTGCCGAAATTCGGTGAAGACTTATTCAAAATTGAAGACGAAGAAATGTATACAATTCCAACATCTGAAGTGACTTTAACGAACTTCCATAAAGACGAAACGTTAAAAGCTGAAGAAGTACCGGTGAAATTTACAGCGCAGACAGCATGTTTCAGAAGTGAAGCAGGCTCTGCCGGCAGGGATACACGCGGTTTAATCCGTCTGCACCAGTTCAACAAAGTTGAAATGGTCCGTCTGGAACGCCCTGAAGATTCATGGACAGCGCTTGAAGAAATGACTCAGCACGCTGAGAACATTTTAAATCTGCTCGATATTCCGCATCGTACAGTGCTGCTTTGTACCGGTGATATCGGTTTCGGTTCATCTAAAACTTACGACGTTGAAGTATGGCTGCCGAGCTACGATGACTACAAAGAAATCAGTTCAATTTCTAATATGACAGATTTCCAGGCACGCCGGGGAAACATTAAATTTAAACGTGAAAAAGACTCAAAACCTGAGTTGCTGCACACGTTAAACGGAAGCGGTCTTGCTGTCGGAAGAACGATGGCTGCCCTCCTTGAGAATTACCAGAACGAAGACGGCTCAGTGACTATTCCTGAAGTGCTCCAGCCATATATGGGTGGTCAGGAGAAGCTTGAAAGGTTATAATATAAATACCGGATGCTCCTATTCAATATTAATAGGGGCATTCATTTTTAAAAGTATTAAAGAGGAGTGTAACATTGAATAAAAAAATACCAACGGGTACGCTTACCCTTACACTGCTCGCTGTTGTAGCTTATATTATGCTCACGGAGATCACCATAATTTTCGGTCCTGTCGTGATGCCATTTGCAATATACTTATTGTTAAAAATTAAGCAGCAGTCGACAGCAAACTACTGGATTTTATTCTTTAGTTTTCTTATTCCGGCCATGCTGTTTTTATCACCGCTCGCTACGGGCAGTTTTATAATTCTATACATTATTACCAGCATTCTTGCACACACGCTGGATAAAAAAATTTCTCAGGAACTGACGCTGTTTTATACGACATTCGCTATTGGTTTAAGTACGATGGCCACCGTTATAGTGATGCAAATGCTTGGTTTCTTAAGACCTTTATCGGAAATATATGCGACATTCAGAAACTGGTACGCTGAACAGCTCAATACTGTCAGTGAATTAACGCCTGACGTCATGGATGCAGATACAGTGCTCCAGGCGATGGATTTATACTTCCAGAACCTGCCAGCCTTTTTAATAATCGGCAGTTTCTTCCTCGCATTGTACATCATACTGATTGTCAGATTAATGCCGCAGGATAATACACAAATGTGGAATTACCGCAGTTTCGACAAATGGATTATGCCGAGAATGCTATTATATCTATATATGCTGATATTTATAATTATGCTGTTCAGCGGCAACTGGGAAGAAAGTACAATTACACTGTACAGCAATATCTCGCTCATTCTGGAATGGGCATTGTTCATACACGGGCTCGCCTTCGCGTACTATTTTATGCTCAGTAAGAAATTAAACAAAGTGCTGGCAATTATAATATTAATTCCGCTTGTGCTGTTCAGACCAATTACTGTGCTTATCGGACTGTTCGAAATGATCTTTAGAATTCGATTAATTATGGAATTGAGGAGGAAATAGCGATGTTTAAAGTTTTAGATAAAAAATTGATGCTTATCCCATTTATTGTGCTGGCATTCCATATTTCTATACTTAGCATTGCTATTGTACTTAACCATACTGTCTTTGGCATTGTGAGCATTATTGTGAGCATTGTCATTCTGGCATTGGTTTATCTGTACCTCTACCGCTGGCTTGTCCTCAGTGAAAACAGGGTGATTGAACTGTCAAAAAACATGGCAGGTGCCAGGCAGTATGTTATCGATGATCTGCCCCTCGGAGTTATTTTATTAAATGACGATGAGGAAATTTCATGGCTGAATAAATTTATGTCACAAGAAATTCCGGAAAACTTTCACCATGAACCGATCAACCGAGTATTCCCGAATATTATGACGACGCTGAAAGCGAATAATATTCAGAAGATGGATACGTCGTACAACGAAAAAAACTACCGGATTCATTTTTATGAAGAGAATAATGCCCTTCTGCTTGTCGATATTACCGACGAGAAAAAGATGGAAAAACAATTAGAAGATAAAGACCCGGTAATCGGAATTCTGTTCCTCGATAACTACGATGATATGACACAGAACATGACTGAAGCGCTGAAGAGTGATTTAAACAACAGTCTGACGAATACGATTAACGACTGGGCAACGGAACACAATATCTACCTGCGACGCTTTTCAAATGATCGTTTTATGATGGTTATGTCAGCGAAAAGTTTAGCTGTTATTGAAAAAACCAAGTTTATACTGCTCGATCACATTCGTGAAAACTCAGCTGAACATGGTGCTCAGATAACTTTAAGCATGGGTATCGGCGAAGGGTCTGCGGACTTTATCGAAGTGGGAGAACTGGCGCAGTCGAGTCTGGATCTTGCTCTCGGCCGCGGGGGTGATCAGGTTGCGATTAAGACGATTAACGGCAGTGCGAGATTCTACGGCGGTAAAACCGACCCGATGGAAAAACGTACGCGCGTTAAAGCACGTGTTATGGCGCACGCACTCCGGGATATTCTTCTTGAAGGTGACAACGTCATTATTATGGGGCATAAAAACCCTGATGTTGACTCGATTGGTTCATCAATCGGTGTTGCTAAAATCGCCAGCTCGAACGGGATTGAAGCGCATATTGTGTTAAACGATGAAGATATAGACGATACGCTGTCTCGCTTAATGAAAGAAGTTGAGTCAAAGGAAGATCTTTACGAGACGTTTATCAGCAGCGAAGAAGCATGGGATAAAATGACGCCGAAGACGACGATTGTTATCGTTGATACACACCGTCCGTCGATGGTGCTGGATGAAGATCTTCTTAATAAGGCAACGCGGAAAGTGGTCATCGATCACCATAGACGTGCGGATGAAATGATCTCAAATCCCCTGCTTGTCTACATGGAGCCTTATGCATCGAGCGCCAGTGAGCTCGTGGCGGAACTGCTGGAATACCAGAACAAACAGAATAAATTGTCCCGCATTGAAGCGACGATTATGCTGACGGGTATTATTGTCGATACTAGAAACTACACGCTCCGCACGGGTTCAAGAACGTTCGACGCAGCGAGTTATTTACGCAGTAACGGCGCCGATCCGGTGCTGGCTCAGACGTTCCTAAAAGATGATATCGATACGTTTATCGCGCGCAGTGATTTAATTAAATCTGCGGAAATACGCGATACCGGCATTGCGATCGTTAAAGCGGATGAAACGATGACGTACCACCCTGTGACAGTTGCACAGGCAGCGGATCAGCTCTTACAGATCGAAGGTGTTCAGGCATCTTTCGTGATGGCATTAAGAGAAGATGAGACAATAGGAATTTCCGCCCGTTCGCTAGGTAAAGTGAACGTGCAGATCATTATGGAACAGCTGAACGGCGGCGGACATTTAACAAATGCTGCGACGCGCATGGAAGGCAAATCCATCGATGAGGCTTACGCGGAATTAACAGAAGCAATCGATACATTTCTAAATAACAGGAGTGAAGAAGAATGAAAGTAATATTTTTAAAAGACGTTAAGAATAAAGGTAAACAAGGTGAAGTTAAAGAAGTCGCTTCAGGTTATGCTCATAACTTCCTGTTCAAAAAAGGTCTTGCTGAAGAAGCTAATGCTGTAAACTTGAAAAAGCTGGACGCGCAAAAAGAAGAAGTCCGCCAGCAGGAAGCTGATGATCTTCAGGCAGCTAAAGATTTAAAAGCTGAACTTGAAGGTAAAGAAGTAGAAATTAAAACTAAAGCCGGTGAAGACGGCCGTCTGTTCGGTTCTGTAAGTTCTAAACAGGTCATTGAAGCATATCAGAAACAGCACGATATCAAACTTGATAAACGCAAACTGAATATGCCAGACACTTTCAAGAGCTTAGGTTATCACAAAGTAACAATTAAATTGCACAACGAAGTGGAAGCAGAGTTAAAAGTACACGTTGTTGAACAGTAATATGAATAACAGGAGGAATCGATAATGGAAATGAATCGCCAAATGCCGCATGATAATGATGCAGAACAATCGGTGCTTGGGGCAATCTTTATCGATTCCTCCATTTTTTTAAATGTCACTGAAATTATAGCTCCGGAAGACTTTTACCGGCCGGAGCATCAGCAGATTTTCCGTGCGATGATGCTCTTATCCGAACAAAATGCCGAGCTAGACGTTGTGACGATTACCGATAAACTGCGGAGTATGGATGAACTGAATAATACGGTGAATCCGCGTTATCTGGGTGAATTATCCAACGTCACACCGACGAGCCGCAACTGGCAGTTTTATGCTGATATTATTGCGCGCCAGTCGCTCCGCCGTAAATTGATCAGCGTGGCAGATGAAATTGCGAGCGACGGTTTCCAGAACGAAGTCGATATTAACGAGCTGCTCGCAGAAGCTGAATCGCGTATTATGGGTGTGTCTGAAGGCCGCCGCAGCGATGGTTTCAAATCGATGAAAGAAGTTGTGCACGAAGTTTACGAACAAATCGAATCACTCGCAGGAAATAATACGGGCATTACCGGTATTCCGACAGGCTACCGGGATCTCGATTTTATGACTTCGGGTTTCGGACGCAACGACTTAATTATTTTAGCCGCCCGCCCTTCCATGGGTAAAACGGCGTTTGCTTTAAATATTGCAGGTCACGTCGGCACATCTCCGGATGGTTATACCGTTGCGGTATTCTCACTTGAGATGGGTGCTGACCAGCTCGTCAGCAGAATGATTTCCAGTCAGGGAATGATCGATGCGACAAAACTCCGTCAGGGAGCACTCGATCATCAGGACTGGGATAACTTTACGACAGCGATCGGTACGCTTGCCAATTCGAAGATTTTTATCGATGACTCAGCAGGTATTCGAGTGAATGAAATCCGTGCGAAATGTCTGCGATTAAAACAGGAACACGGACTCGACATGGTGATTATCGACTATCTGCAGCTGATTCAGGGTTCAGGCAGCCGTCAGGGTGAAAACCGTCAGCAGGAAGTTTCGGAAATTTCCCGTATGCTAAAAGGACTTGCCCGTGAAATGCAGTGTCCGGTAATCGCATTGAGTCAGCTGTCACGTAGTGTTGAGACGCGTCAGGACAAACGTCCAATGATGAGTGACTTGCGTGAATCGGGTTCGATTGAGCAGGATGCCGATATCGTTGCATTCCTGTACCGCGATGACTATTACAACCGCGGTGATGGTGAAGATGAAGAAGAAGGCGCACAGAGTGTCCAGGATGAAATTGAGATTATTTTAGCTAAACACCGTAACGGTCCGACAGGAACTGTTAAATTAATCTTCAATAAATCCTACAGCAGCTTTTTTGACCAGGATACACGTGATTTTGACGATAATTATATACCGCCGGCTTAGAAGTCCGAATATTTTTCAATATTACATTGAAAAACGTTCGGACTTTAATTGATTTTTGTAAGAATTATTGGTAACATTGGTAACGGTAAAATTAATCAATCATTTGGGGGCAATCATATGTCTGGAACAGTAGTTGTTGGAACACAATGGGGAGACGAAGGTAAAGGTAAGATTACAGACTTCCTCTCGGAAGATGCACATGTTATTGCACGATTTTCAGGTGGAAACAACGCGGGTCATACGATTCAATTTGGCGGAGAGACTTATAAACTTCACCTCGTACCATCAGGTATTTTTTACGAAGATAAACTTTCTTTAATCGGGAACGGCGTCGTAGTTGACCCATTATCTCTAATTAAAGAACTCGACGGACTGCTTGAACGCGGCATCGGCGTTGATAACTTACGCATTTCAAACCGTGCCCAGGTTATTCTGCCTTATCACATTACGCAGGATGTACTTGAAGAAGAAGCACGCGGCGACAATAAAATCGGTACGACTAAACGCGGTATCGGTCCATCGTACGTAGATAAAGTTCAGCGCATCGGTATCCGTATGGCTGACTTAGTAGACGACGAAGTATTCAAACGCCGTTTAGAAGAGAACCTGAAACTGAAAAATCATATGCTTAAAGCATTATACGATCACGAAGGATTCACATTCGATGAAATCTACGCACCGTATAAAGAAGCTGCAGAGCGTTTAGCACCTTACGTATGTGATACTGCCAAACTGCTCGACGACGCTTTCACAGAAGGCAAGAACGTGCTGTTTGAAGGCGCACAGGGCGTTATGCTCGACGTTGACCACGGAACATACCCGTTCGTTACATCAAGCAACCCGGTAGCAGGAAACGTTACTGTCGGCTGCGGTGTCGGTCCATCACACGTTAAAAACGTTGTCGGTGTATGTAAAGCATACACATCACGCGTTGGAGACGGCCCATTCCCTACTGAACTATTTGACGAAGATGGTCATCACATCCGTGAAATCGGCCGTGAATACGGAACGACAACAGGACGTCCGCGCCGTATCGGCTGGTTCGACTCAGTTGTTGTCCGCCACTCAAGACGCGTCAGCGGTATTACAGATCTGTCGCTGAACTCAATCGACGTAATGAGCGGACTTAAAACAGTGAAAATCTGTACTGCTTATGAACTCGACGGTGTTGAAATTACAGAGTACCCTGCAACACTTGAAGACTTACAGCGCGCGAAACCTATTTACAAAGAAATGCCGGGCTGGTCAGAAGACATTACCGGTGTTAAGACATTGGAAGAACTTCCGGAAAACGCATATAACTACCTGCGTGAAATTGAGAGACTATGCGGTGTGAAAGCATCTATATTCTCAGTTGGCCCGGACAGAAACCAGACAAACTTACTAAAAAACTTCTGGAACGAGAAGTAATATTATTGCGGCACCGGACATAATGATGTCCGGTGTTTTTTCATGCTTAATCGCGGTTTGCTCCGCAATGAAACCCCGTCATTCCCGAGTAAGCCCGTTTGCTCCGCAATGAAACGCCGTCATTCCCGAG
>NZ_AUEF01000019.1 GCF_000425845.1 Jeotgalicoccus psychrophilus DSM 19085 | reverse complement strand
TCTCTCCATCTCCGCTAAACAAGGCTTAACCCTAGTGGTTGAGCCTTTTCTTTTTGTCTTGACCCCCGTTTGACCCCTTTCTGACCCCTTAAAGGTCTAAAATGGCATCTTTTTCTGTGCTCGGATACAAGTGACCATATATTTTTTCGATTGTAATTGATGAAGAATGTCCTAAGCGTTTTGCTAAAGTTTCGCGATCCATCCTTAACCGGTTAATACAATCAGAAGCATGTGAATGTCGAAACTCATGTGTCTTAATTCTTTTTAAATCTATTTCATCCATTATCTTATCGTACCTTTTCGGTATTGTACTTTCCCCATATGCTTTATAGAAATTACCAAACACCACATAATCATCTTTATATTCCTTTTCACTTTGGTACCATATTTTATATTCATGTAATAAATTAATCACATGTTTTGGGATATATACTTTTCGGATAGATGTTTTAGTTTTTGGTGTATGCACCTTGCCGTTGTAATTCGTCTTGTTAATATCGACATAGCCATCAATTAGGTTCACATCATTCCAGGTAAGTGCGCGAAGTTCTCCGTGGCGCAGTCCACTAAAGAAGAGCAGGCGGTAGTATGTCTTAATTAGAATGTCGTCAACTTGATTATAGAAGTATTCAAATTCATTCAAGGTCCAGTAATCCCAACTCGGTGTCTCGTCATTTTCGATATTCCCTGCCAGTGCTGCAACATTCTTCTTCAAATCATAGAATTTTACCCCGTGATTTAAGATGCTGCTCAGCGCCGTGTGTACATCCTGGATATAACCTTTCTTCAACGGCTTATCTCTGAATATCTTATTTGTCATGTGGTCGTGAAAATTCAATATATCTTTCGTACTCATACGGTAGACGTTCATCTTCTTAAAGTACGGATCCAGATGATTATTGACATAGTTCTTTATCGTCTTAATACTGGATGGTTTTCTCCGCTTGGAATACCACTCAATATAATGTTCAGACAGGACTGTAAATGATAGGTAGTCTGACGATTCTCCTTCCTGCAGCTTGATGAAAAACTCATCTTCCCACTTTCTAGCTTTACCCCGTGTCGGGAGATTCCGCTTTGTCTTATACTTTCTATCCCCGAACTCATCGATATAACTTAATTTCACATACCATGTACCATTACTCGCTTCATATACAGGCATTGTATTCCCTCCTAAAATTGCAGCTGCAAGACTTCTGCGCGACTCTTTAACATCTGTAATCTTTTAATCGCAATCTCCTCAGATACGTTAAATTCCTTCATTAAATCGATTGGTTCATACCATTTATTCTTAATGATTAAATTCTCCGGTAATTGTAAGAGTAGGGCGAACTTCTCAGCTTCAGCTTCCTGCAGCTGGTTAAACGTTTGCGGCATCGCCTTTTGATTGGTCGCATGTAAAAACATATGACCGGCTTCATGACAGAACGCTTTAAACATCTCATGTCGCTTATCAAATTTTAAACCGATAATATCGACACCGGCTTTTTGAACATAAAAGTTAGATTGATGATTATATAAAATATGGACATCGAACATATAAGAGAGATGTTCTACTGATAAATCCATTACATCTAATATTGATAATTCTACGATTTCATTTACTTTATCTTCAATTCTCATGTGAAAACCCCTTTATTTTAGAACGTATGTTCGGTTTGAAGTTTAAAAAAGTGCTGACCACCTTGAATATGTTCATTCTTCCAGTGGTCAGCTGGTGTATTGCTTATTGTAGATTTATGATTCCTGTTTCAGTACCGAACATTCCGGACTGAACTTGCAATTGCTTGCTTTGACTGTCTATGACACTTTGAGTTATATCATACACAATTAATGCATCTCGTGAAGATCCAGGATTTATTTCTTCTGCGAGTAGTCCTAAATTATCTGGGCTAATCGCTTGGTTAGCTGTCATTGATGCAGTGCCGTCTGGTTCAAATACTGTTTCGCCATCGACTATCTTGAAGTAACTATCCATGAGCGTTACTGCCTCATTTTGGTTGTTTGTCACGGAGACATCTAAGATTAGATAAGTATCGTTTGCATTTGAAGCTATAACGTCACCTACGCTATCTTGTTGATACATATCATTTACAGTAAAATCAATATCATCAACAGTTAATGTTTCGCCGATGCCAACTGTTTCAACAGCTTCATCCTCTTCAACTACCTCTTCATCTTCTTCTGCAGATTCTTCTTGTTCGCCGCTTTCCGTTTCCACTTCTTCTGCAGGCTCTTCTGATTCTTTGGTAGCTTCTTCTGGAGTCGTATTAGTAGCGTTATCCCCACCACCTAATAGCGCACCACAAGCGCCTAATAGAATGAGTACACCGAAAATGATTAATACCCATTTGAGACAACCGCCCCGTTTCTTCTGTTGCTTACGTTCTTCTTCTGACATTCAAAATCCCCCTCTAATTGTAATATATGTAATTGCAATCTATAAATAATAGGGCATAGCCCCAATTACTTATCTTTATTCTTCTGCTTGTATGCTAAAAACTCAATCTTATCGTTTATCTCTTTAATCAGTTCCTGTTTTACATCATCAGGCAGGGCATCAAACGCTTCTTTATCCTCAAACATGAAAGCATCGAAGTCGTCGGATGGATCATTGGCAACATCGCTTTTACCTAATAAGTAATCAGTAGTCACATCGTAGAGCTCGGATATTTCTACTAACATATCATTATCAGGCTTACGATGACCGTATTCATAGCCGGAGTAAGTGCTCGTAGCTATATTTAAACGTCTAGCTGCTTCAGTCTTAGACCAGCCTTTGCGTTCCCTTAATGAGATTAATCGGTTTACATCCATATTCATTGCTCTCTTTCATATGTGAATTTATGCTAATTGTAGCCTTTTAATGCGTTAAGAGAAATATATTTTTCAAAAAGCGTAATAAAAGTGTTGACTTACGCGAAATGCGTCAGTATAATGCTAATTAAGAGTTACGCATTACGCATTAAAATTTAGTCGGCGATATGATGAATGACTAGCGAGAGTGAGCGATGATATGAGCCGCGCATCAATACATTAAGCCATTGCGATGAATCATTCATGATATGGACGACTAAATGGAAGGAGGGGTTTAAATGGCTCATAGACTAGAAGAAATACGCAAGTCTAAAGGTATCACGCAGACACACGTTGCATTGAAGTTAGGGTACAAAACATCGTCCTACTACAACAGCATCGAAAAGGATAAGAATTACGTGCCGAAGTTAGACATGGCATATAAGTTGTCAGAAATTCTTAACGAACCACTGGAAGAGTTATTTCCAAATGAAAAAATTTTAGTTTAAATTTACGCATTTTGCGTTAATTAGGAGGAATGACATGAATCAATTAGCAGAAATACAAATTGAAAACAAAGAAGATTTCGGTCTTGTCGTAAGCAGCAGAGTGGTAGCGGAGCAAATCGGAAAGAGACATGGCGACGTTATAAACCAGATTAGAAGAATTTTAACCGACGATAATGTTCGTTCGTTGATTATTGATAATGAATACCGAGATAAAAAAGGTGAGCTAAGAACAGAGTACCTACTTACTAAAGATGGATTCACACTTTACATGTTCAATATTCAAGGGCACAACGATTTCAAAATGAATTACATCAACAAATTTAACGAAATGGAAGACCACATCAAGAATCAAACGCTCAAACTTCCGACTACTTATAAAGAAGCGTTACTCGAATTAGTAGCTAAAGAGGAAGAGAACGAAAGATTAAGACTCGAAACTGAAATCAGCAGGCAACGCATTAGTGAAATGAAGCCTAAAGCAAGCTACTACGACAACATTTTACAAAACAAGAGCTTAGTTACAATCGGGCAAATCGCAAAAGATTACGGAATGTCAGCGCAGGCGCTCAACAAGTTACTGCACGATCTAAAAGTTCAATACAAACAATCTGGTCAATGGTTACTTTACTCGAAACACCACAGTAAAGGTTTAACACATTCGGACACGACAGAGATTGAACATAAAGATGGTAGTACATCGGTAAGAATGCATACCAAGTGGACACAGAACGGAAGATTATTCCTGTATGAATTACTCAAGCAAAACAATATCTTACCAATGATTGAACAGGAGGTTTCTTAAATGGAAAAAGTTAAGTTTTGGCAAAGAGCTTGGGAAATTGGTTTTATAACCGGCAAATCGAAAGCAATGGATGAATATGTTGAACATATTTCAGATGTAATGAATGAAATGGAATTAGCAGAAGAGCCTGCAGCACTTGACTTGGTGAATAAAGTTATATTCCGTTTAAAAATTGATAGCCAAAGTAATAAAACGCAAGGGCTTTCTTTAACAGAAACGATGCTCGGAGAAAAATACAGCGAAGGCAATATCGATAAAGAAATGCTTTCTAAATTAATAAAAGATAACAAGTGAAGAAACTCAATGCGGAAAGAGTATCACTCTTTTGAGGAAGTACTAACCAACGACCAATTGGTTAGCACTAGATGAGTTATCAGTTATGCGACTAACTTAATTAACTCTATACACAGTATACGAGTTATCCGAATCAACAATCAATCTATATAAATTGTCAGGAGGACAACAGATGCCAACAATAATTTCCAAATACAGACAACGAAACAACTTAACGCAGCAGCAAGTAGCCAATCAGTTACACGTAGACAAATCCTACATCAGCCGTGTAGAGAGTGGTCAGAAGCCAATGACACAAACGATGTGCAGCGCCGCACTATCCAATGCATCAGATGCCAATTTATTAAACGACGTAGCCTATGAAATGACCGGCGGACACACATTGCCAACACCATCAGATCGTGTCTATGACGGACACCGCATGTCCTATGTATTCCGGATTCAAAAGGAAATCGATGAGTTTATGGAAGTGCTACACCGCAATCGATTAGACAAACAGCCAGAGCATCTGACACAAGATGAAAAAGAAGGACTGCATCACATGATTTCAGAGTTACAAGATGTCCTGTTCGAAGGCACAGGATTCGTAAATCGGCTGATGCAAGATTATCAGATTAAACCGCAGCAGCTGAATCAGAATCGGGATGCGAAGTTGCGAATGGAAAGGAGAATATAAATGAAAAAGTTTTATCAGTTGTACATTGCACGGAACGAAGCAGGAGAGTCCACAGCGGATGTTGGTAAGTTAATTGGACTAAGCAAAGCATCGTACTGGAATCGAGAAAACGCAATAACAAATTTTGATTTAGCAGAAGCATTTATTCTGGCACAGCACTATGGCAAAACAATAGAAGAATTGTTTCCGGAAATGGTGCATATGCTACAGAAAAAAGAGGTGTCGTAATGAAGAATGACTTAAAAGTAGTTGTACCAATATTTCTAATCACAGTAATATTTTTCAGCTCAATCATGCTTTACAGAACGACTGTCATTGATCCGCAGCTAGATGAAGAATACGCAAATATTTACGGACTGAATGAGGAGGGGGACGAATGGTGAGGGATTACAGTATTACAGACGAAATCAAAGAGTTAACAGAAAAAGTTATGAGTCTTGGGCTTGAAGTGAATCGTTTTACAGATAAATCAGTGTTTATCAATTTTCACGGACATGTCAACGAATTGAACGTGAGAGTCGGTTTTGATAAAGAGAGTAATTTCACTCATAAAATATTCGAAAGTAGTTTTTACCTTGAGGGTTATGGCGTGGTTAACGAATTAGAAGAAATCTTGGAAGTGTTTCAAAATTACTTAGATGAGGAGGACTAAAAATGTCAGCACCTACTATCGAAAAATCAGAACTCGAAGCGCTTCAACAAGATTTTCAACAATCCCAAGATGCTGTGCAATACGCTATGAAACGAGTAGACATTGTATATAGCGAAGGTGGTTTATCTGTAGAAGACTACTACTCAATTATGGAGGCTTTGCAACATGCAGAAATCTAATGAAATGACATTCTTCAGAGATTTATCTTATGAGTTTGGAAAAGATGTGCAGCGACTGGAAACAGAAAACGCAGAATTAAGAAAGGAGCTTTCTTTCTATAAAGGTGAAGCAGATTTTTACAGAAATCAATTTTTCCAAATTGCACAGTCGTTAAAGAAAAGTGCAATACCTGAAGAAATGAAAAAACGACCGGTTGGCAGACCGGTCGTCAAGAAAAAATACTATAAACCAATTCTACCACAGGAGGATAAATCATGGCAGAGCTAGTCAATATAAAAGATTTAACACGTGAAGAATGGCTACAGGAGCGCATGACAGGTATCGGCGGCAGTGACGCTGGGACAATACTTGGAGTGAACAAATGGAAGTCTAAAACACAGTTGTTCTTTGAAAAAACGAATCCGGAGATGATTCAAGAAATCAGCAATGATGCAATTCATTTCGGGAACGTTTTAGAAGACGTGGTGGCAGAAGAATTTGCAGCACGTACCGGTAAGAAAGTGCGTAGAGATAACAGAATGCTAAGACATCCTGAGCATCATTTTATGATGGCTAACCTGGACCGTGTTGTCGTCGGTGAGAAAGCATTACTCGAATGTAAAACTACCTCACAGTACAACGCAGAGCAATGGGAAGACGATAACGTGCCGGCACAGTATTTGTGTCAGATTCAACATTACATGGCTGTCACAGGCTTTGAGAAGGCATATATCGCTGTTTTAATTGGTGGCCAATCATTTATCTGGAAAGAAATTGAAAGAGACGATGAACTGATTCAAATTATCATTGATGCTGAAAAAGAGTTCTGGGAGAACAATGTTCAAGCAAACGTTATTCCAGAGATTGATGGAAGTGAAGCCACATCGGACTTCATTAATCATATGTATCAAGATATTGATAATGAAGAGATTGAGTTGGGTTCAGAAGCCGATACGTTGATGAAAGCTATAGAAAGTATCAAAGAAGATATTAAAGAAAAACAGCAACTGCAAAAGAAATATGAGAATCAGTTGAAAGATTCGCTTGGACATAATGCAGCAGGCAAAACAGAAGCATATATTGCGACATGGAAACAGCAGACTCGCCGCAGCATAGATAAGAAAGCACTGGAAAAAAAGTACGGCAAAGATGTGATTGATCAGTTCTATAAAGAATCGGAATACAGAGTATTAAGAATCAAACAAATCAAGGAGGAACAATAATTATGGCAACGAATGAAACTTTAAAACAGCAGGTAGCAACGCAAAAGCAAAACGAAGTCGCACAAGGTAACAAACCAAAAACAATCGGGGACTATATCGACCAGATGGCACCGGCAATGGCACAGGCACTTCCGCAGCACATGAGCATTGAACGTATGACAAGAATGGCGACAACGGTTATTAGAACGACACCACAGCTAAAAGAAGCCGATGTATCGAGCTTACTTGGTGCAGTGATGCAATCTGCACAACTCGGTCTTGAACCAGGACCAATGGGTCACTGCTACTTCTTACCATTCAGAAACAATAAGAAGGGCACGACAGACGTTACGTTTATCATCGGCTACCGAGGAATGATTGATTTAGCGAGACGATCTGGACATATCCAATCGATTTATGCGCACGCAGTCTATGAGAATGATGAATTTGATTATCAGCTCGGTTTGCACAGTGATTTGAAACATGTACCGACAGAAGATGACAGAGGAGCATTCAAAGGTGCTTATGCAGTGGCTCACTTTAAAGACGGTGGCTATCAATTTGAGTATATGCCGAAGTCAGAAATTGAAAAACGCAGAGCAAGAAGTAAAGCAGGCAACAGTAAGTATTCTCCATGGGCAACAGATTATGAAGAAATGGCGAAGAAGACAGTGATCCGTTACATGTGGAAATACCTTCCGGTCTCAGTAGAAATGCAAACAGCAGTATCGCATGACGAAGGTGTAGGTAGAAGCATTAAGGATATTACTCCTGACGATGATAGCTATGTTGATATGCCAGAAGTTGTCGCAGATTATCCACAAATGGAAGAAGGTGCAACAGATGCTCAATAGAGTTGTATTAGTAGGCAGATTGACTAAAGACCCTGAATTAAGGGTCAGTCAATCTAATATTGCAGTCACAAGTTTTAATTTAGCAGTCAATCGACCATTTACAAGCAAAGACGGCGAACAGAGTGCAGATTTTATTAACTGCGTAACCTTCCGTAAACAAGCAGAGAACGTGAACCAGTACCTAAAGAAAGGTAGCTTATGTGGAATCGATGGACGTATTCAAACTAGGAACTATGAAAACAAAGATGGACAGCGTGTTTATGTAACTGAAGTTGTGTGTGAAAGCGTTCAGTTCCTGGAGCCGAAGAGTGGCAATCAGCAATCTAACAATAATCAAAGTAGCTACAAACCAGCTTACGGAAACGATCAGCCGCAGCAAGCGCGAGGAAATCGACCGGTTGAACCGAATCCATTTGAAAATGGCGGACCAGTAGATGTGAATGATGATGATCTTCCATTTTAAATAAAAAAGAGTGCCTAATTGGCACTCTGATCTTTTAAGAACTGTTGCAAGATGTGATTAACCTGTTGATTGAAACTGCGATTTTCTTTTGCAGCGATATCTTCAAGTTTTTCTTTATCAGTTTTTAAGATAGTTATTAACGTTCTAGTTTTTTCATCAGACACAGCCATAAGAATCCTCCTATAAATTCTTTATTAACTTAATAATAGCAAGATAACTTAATGTTGTAAAGGTGATATCACTTTGATATAATATAAATACAAGATATCATAATGATATCAAAAATATATATGGAGTGATGAGAATGAGTAGATACGATGAAGTGATGGAAGAAATTTTGACGTCTTTTAAAGAAATGGTGGAGGGTGCTCATATTATCGACGGGAAAGAATACGTTAGTCCGAGCAGCGTAAAAAATACTGACTCACCCATTGAAGAATTGTTGTTTATCCAACTGAAGAGTTCGATTGTATACGGAAATTTCGACGAGAGGTACAACGAAGTTTTAACTCCGCAATTCAAAATCGATAAGGGTGACTCTTATATAAAAGTAGATTTTTTATATGAAGTGTTATTCCTAGAAGATGACGATAAGAGCGTAAGACTTGTCATTGAGTGCGACGGGCATGATTACCACGAAAAAACCAAAGAGCAGGCGCAGAAAGATAAGTCTCGAGATAGATTTTTATTGAATGAAGGATATTACGTTATGAGATTTACGGGTTCTGAAATCTATAAGAGTCCTAAGAAGTGTGTAAACGAAATCATGGAGTTTGTAACGGATAAAACTTACGGAGATGAAATTAGAAAAATATATAAGGGGTGATAAAAGTGTCGAAGCAAGATCGCATTGAATTAAAGGGTGTTATGAGTGAGGGATACGGCATCATACCTAAGAAAGTGATGAAAGATAAGGATTTGAGTATCGAAGCTAAAGCGATTTATTCCTTCATTGCAAGTTATTCAGGTAATGGAAACTCCGCTTATCCAACTGTTGAATATATAACGGACTTCTTAGGAATATCTCGGCAACGGTTTAATAAGCATCGAAGATTATTGGAAGAAAAGGGATATATCACAGTTAGTCAAGAGCGGCAGCAGGGCAGTCAATTCACTCATAACGTCTACACTATCGAGTTTATACCGACGTTACGTTTTGCGACGACGGAAAAACCGACGACGGAAAAACCGACGACGGAAAACATAACCACTAATAATAACACTTCCATTAATAACACTATCAATAAGAATAACCATCAAGAGAAAGATATCGCGCTCTTTGAAAAATGGTGGAAGTTGTATCCGAAGAAAACCGGCAGCAAGAAGAAAGTCAGAACTAAATTCGATAAAGCTATTAAAGAAGTCGGCGAAGAACAATTCTTCAAAGCTACTGAAATCTATCTAAAAACACAGGACGAAATTCAATTTATATGTGGTCCAGAAGTATTCATTAATCAAGAGCGGTATTCAGAAGATGCCATCGAAACCAACAAACAGATTGTACAAGAAAAAGGTAGGAAACAAGTGGGTAATTTCAAGAACGGACACCAAGAAGTCGATCTTAATACTGACTATGAAAAAAGTTTAACTGAAAAACTAGGATTTTAGAGGAGGGCAGATATGGAACAAATCAAAAAGATGATGCACGAGAACAAAATCAAGCATTCCGAAGTCGAATATACCGGCGAGAAGTGTGACGGTTGCGGTAAAGATTTGAAAATTGTGCAGATCACTTTCGCAGACGGTGAAGTGAAAGAGAATGAATCCGGATGTATATGTGACCGCATCAAGTTTGTAAACGACCAACAGAAAAAGATAAAAGCTGATGCTTTTGCGAAAGCGAGTATTATGCATGGCGATTACAAAGAAAAGACATTCGATAATTACCAGGCGAATAGCGATGAGCAAGTGCAAGCAACGAAAAAGATGCGTTACTATGCAAATCATTTTGACGAGATGTTATCTGAATCAAATTGCTTATTAGTACAGGGTACTTTTGGAACAGGAAAAACACATCTCGCAGCTGCAGTCCGCAATCAGTTAAGAGCGCAGGATTATCAAGTGTTATTCATATCGCTGCCGGACTATGTAGATAAGTTGAAACAAGGCTTTAAAGACTTAAACCAAGTCCATCCGATTTTCAAATTTGCAAAAGAAGCTGATTTACTAATTTTAGATGATGTCGGCGCAAATCGAATGAGTGAGTGGGAAGTGTCAGAACTATTCCGATTAGTCGATGCACGACGGAATAAATGCACTATCTATACGACAAATTTAACGAGCGAACAATTCAGATCATCACAGGCATTGTATCGAGTCTTTTCTCGAATGATGGAAAAAGCAAAAGCCATTGTTATAGATGGTGACGACTACCGCATGAAAGGGGTTAAATAATGCTGCACACTCTAAAAAAACCAGTCGAGGTCGCCGTTCCTCCGGAAATGGCGCTCGCTGATAAATTATTGAATCGAGAAACCATCGTAAAAGACGATATAAACGCATTGAACTTATTCGGGGACAAATACATTCAAATGTTATTAAAGACACCACAATCGCATGTTAGGAGGAAATTAGCGGAAGTATTGGCGCATCTTTGGAGGGATGACAATGACAGGCTTACGAGATTTGACTGAAAGACAAAAACAAATTGCTGAAGAAAATGGCATTAAAACTAAAACGTTAAGCAGCAGATTAAGTAAAGGGTGGCCGATAGAAGAAGCTATATCTATGCAGCCGCATGAACGGTATTCCAGAGTTAATCGGAAACGCACCATCTACGGTGTAGAGCTAACAGAGGACGATATCAATACTGCAAGACAGAATGGCATCGCAAATAAAACACTACAAGGCAGATTTAAGCAGGGATGGACGAAAGAGCGTGCGATCAATACACCGGTTCGGAAATCCAGTCATGTATATGGACCGGCACCAAAGCCGGAAATCGAGGGCGAGGAACTACTTCAAATTATTGGCCGCATTAAATACATGAGGATGCAGGAAAAAGATTTCCCGATGCCGATTCCAAAGCCACTGCTGAATAAACTAAAACAAACCGGACGGACATTGGAAGATGTTCGCGCCGTGAAGTGTTAGGAGGAGTGTCATGAAAGTATATGAAGCCTACGAAGGCGATACGTTTATCGCTACTGGCACGATTAAAGACATTGCAGCAGCGTTGGGAGTGTCTGAATCACGAGCGCGCGCTATGGCGAATCGAGGACATTCGAAGTATACCGTTATTGAGATCGGCACACGCAGACAGATATACGCGTATTACTTCAATGATGAATTTGTTACAGAAGGCACGATGCATCAGATTGCGGAAGTGACCGGGGAGCAATTAGTTACTTTAAACTTTTTAAGTTCTAATGCAGCGAAGAAGCGCAACTTAACGAAAACATTAATCAAACTGGAGGGTGAAACGATGATAGTAAAACGCACACATGGAGCTAAATTTGCACCTGTACCCACGAATGACGAACGAAAAGAAGCGATTAAAGTATTTAAGAATGTACCAGTGAAACCGGCAGAGTGGAAGCCAAGCGACTACACGAGAGATTTATTTGAACATACATTCAGAAAGTGGGCGTAAATATGGAACTAGAAAATCATTACCAAATTGAACAAAAAATAAATGACGAAGGCGATTATAAATCATTCAGCTATCAAAATGTTTTTTGCGAAATAAAGCGTATCAAAGGCATGGGACACCTATGTGGATACCTGCACTTAGACAGCGTAACTGATGATGCGCGCGAGATTATCAACGAACATTTTCATTGCGGCATTACTTACGAACACGATGATGTTTACGGATTCGATTGCACGCATGTAGGTGATATTAACCCGGCATATTTACATGACCCATCGTATCCGGAGTGGCCAGGAGAAACATATAAAACAATGAGGTATGTGGAAGTTAAATTGAAAAACTCGTTAGATGCGTTGGTCGAGAAGGGAATGCTGTAGATGGCTAAAACACTCAACCTATACAACCATCGCATCGACCCAATAGGTACAGCGACATTCATTAAGGCTAAAAATGGTTATGAAGTGGTGTACAACGACGATGTGTACATCGGTGACAGATTTGTACCCTATGAAGAATTTGAAGCGTACAAGGACGGTTTAAAGCTGAATTCGTTAAGAGGAGAACAGACTAGTCTGATGGATTTTATATGAAATGCTGCGAAGAGTGCAATCAGTTTAAAGACGAGTTACCGTTTCTTTACGATTATAACGATGAAAATATGAAGGTGATTGAAGAACGTAAAACCTGCGAAGATTGCTGGAACGCATTGAGATTCAAAGTGAGGATGATTAGCAGCGGTCCGATGGTAAAACGGAATGGCATACGGTATTTAAGTGTGACGGTGGTAGGGCAGCCGCTAAGCGGACAATTAGAACTATTTTAGGAGGACTAAATAATGATTACAAAAGATTATCCAGTCGCATACAGTGTTTACGAAACAACGAACTATGAAGATTTTAATTTCTTAGAAGAAAACAGAGATATTAGTAAAAATCATGTGAATCGATTAAAAGAGTCTATCAACGAAGGTTATACGTTCCCGCCAATTATTGTGGACAAGCATATGAACGTGGTAGACGGTCAGCACAGACTGAAAGCGCACGAAGAAGTAAGCGCGCCAGTACAATTCATTATTCAGACAGATATGAAAGAAAATACATTACAAAAAGCGAACTCTGATGTTGTGAAGTGGACGACGCCGCAGCACGTAGAATATCACATTAAGCAAGGTAATGAAAATTACGAGAAGTTAAAAGAGTTCAAGGAATATACAGGAATGCCTTGGGCACAAGCGACCAGAATACTAGGTAAATCAAAAGATTTAAGAGTGCATTCAGTTGCCAAAATTTTAGAGTATGGACTATTCGAGGTTAAACATGAAGAAGATGCATATATGTTTGCGGATGACGTCATCATGCGATTCAGAATGGAAAAACCGACAGGCAAAATCATATCGGCAATTAAAAATATTTATGATGCTGGTGCGGATACGAAACGTTTAGTCACTGCAATTAATGTTACCGAAGATGAATTGATGCTTTTAAATACGATACCTAAAATTATTGAAACGATTGTTAAAGTGTACAACAAAGATTTAAAAAAGAGTGAGCAAATTAAGTTTACTCAATATGACAACGGTCAGTACCGACTTGCCTTTTAAGGAGTGAGAACCATGCAGCAACTAGATATTTTCACAGTCGAGCAGTCGGTTACTAAAACAGGCTTCAAGTATCGTCGCAGATTATATAACAAGAAAGATCAGTACCTGTACACCGTCATACCTACAGCAGGCGGCTACACGTTAAACAGGGTGCAGTCTTTGGCGGAGAATATCGGAATCTTACATGTGAATCACGAGGAGTATCAGAAATTCAAATCAGAACGTGGATTGGTCGAGAAAATGCCGAAAGATGTAAAGGAGAGAATCCAATGACTAACTACCTCAACCAGATCGAATCAGACTTATACAAGCTGAACTCTATTACAAATGGGAGTGGAGAAGTTGTTGAAATGGTGACAGAGTTGAAAGAGAAGTATCGGAAGGCTGAGGCTTGGGAGAAATTGAATGAATATGTATCTACTAGTCCTTATGACGGAATTGATATGGATACCTTAAAGAATCGATTGAATAGATTTATAAACGAAAGCGGTGATTACGATGCTAAAAAATGACGAGGTAGACTACTGCACAAAATGCACGGTGAAACCTATTGTGAAAGAACATATGTGTGAGAAATGCTACACGGAGCATAACGAATGGCTAAAAGATTTAATTTCCGGGACAACGACTGTCAAAGACGGGATTAAAATTGATGCCGACGGCTACTACACGTTGTATGAGAGCGGGGATAACAATGAGTAAACAAGTAAAGACAAAAATCAATGGTGTATATGTTTACGGAGAACTAATTGGAGTATTTCAGTTCGCTGAACCCTTTACGCCGATGTTGAGAGACCAAACAGCAGGGCAAATTGCTTATCCAGTAGCAGTTATAGACACTTTGGAGCATGGTTTTGTAGAGGTTCGTGCTAGTCGTGTAGAGCGTGCAGAAAATGGCCCGTCGGAATGACCGTCTACACATGGCTTACACTGTTACTGGAAACAGCACCGTATATTCTCGGTGCAGGGTGTGTGGTGTTGGCAATACTAATTTATAGATTGTGGAGGATGAAGTGATGAGAAAGATTAAATTTAGATTCTATGACAATAAGGTTAAAGAGATGATTGTTCCTACTAAGAATGAACGAAAGGACATTATTCTTGAAAAGTGGGAGTTCAATCCGAAAGCTTCCGAACTCATGCAATACACAGGACTTAAGGATAAAAATGGCAAAGAGATTTACGAAGGCGACATACTAAAACGAGGAGCCTTCCCAGATGAAAAACCAGAATTTATTGTGAGATTCGGACAGTTTACGGACAGTCCAGATTTTTACCATGAATTAGAACACTCAGGATGGTATGTGGAAAGAATCGGTAAGCGTGATAAATACAACACTTCTTTGGTGTACGTCATTGAGATGTTAGATGGCATTGTATGTGGAAATATCTACGAAGGTGATAACCAATGACACTCACACTTAAAATACTACTCGCAGCACTAGCGTATTACGTTACGACAGTTATATTGATGAGGAGGAAGAAGAAATGAATACACTACTAAACAAATCGGATCTAATCTACTTACTGACACAACAAAACAAACTGGATGCAGCGATGCGTGAAGAATTAGGTATCAGCGAATCAGATTGGATGTCAACAATGGCAATGGAGCACAGCATCGCCTTAAACGTAGAACTACATGAATTTATAAACGCTTGCTTCAAGTCATGGAAGTATTGGAAGCGCAAAGATATGAATATGGATGATGTACTGGATGAAGCGATTGATGTCATTCACTTCTGTATGTTGCGACTGAACAAATCAACAGCAAAGACTGAATTTATCGCAGGTAATGTAGAAAGTGAGCTTCAAGACAAACAGCAACTTCAAGACCGCGCAGCTGTAAAAAGAGTGATATATCACTTATCGAATGGCGCTATGTCGGCTGAAAGTATACTTGTCTATGTATTATCGATACTCGATTACTACGGATTTACGGGGCAGGATATTATCAATCAGTACAACACGAAGAATGCAGTCAACTTTCAGAGACTTGCGAGCGGATATTAATCATGACGGCAACTACAGATGGTTCGGAAGAACAGACTATCGTAGATAAAGTGAAAGAGATACTCGGGAGGTAATTATATTTGATCGAATTCAAAGTAGAGGGACGTCCAGTACCGCAACCCCGTCCAAGAGTGTATCGAACAGCTACCGGTAAATCAAAAGCAGTCAATTCAAGGCAAAGCATCAACTATAAACGTATCGTAAAATATGCGGCACTAAGCGAGATGAACAAGGAACAACTGACCATGACTGACCGACCATTAGCCATGCGCCTGACGTTTGTTTTCACTCCGCCTAAGTCTTACACCAAAAAGAAATTAGAAGCCGTGAAGAGCGGTGAATTGAGATATACAAAGAAGCCTGACTTAGATAATTTGGCCAAAGCGATACTTGATGCATGCAACAACACAGTTTATAAAGATGATTCACAAATAATCACACTAAGCATTAATAAAGAATACGGACACACTGACCATGTAGCCGTGAAGATTACACAATTATGATAACGGGGTGTAGATGAATTATGAATTATGCGACTAACGAAGTTTATTCAGCGGATAAAGTAATGGAGTTAATAAACAGCTACCCGTACTATATCAAGCGTATTACAGCGCTGCGAAAAGAATATCAAGATGAGGTAGGCGGCGGCAATATCGGGCAATATGGTATTGAAGCAACGCTACCAAAACCGCAGGGTGGAAATACAGATCCCGTATTTAACGAAATGAAACGTCTGATGAAAATGGACCAGGAACTGACTCGTTTAGAGAACAAAACTCGGTATATCCAAAACCGATGGAACCGCATCACTGATGAAAGATTAGCGACAATATTAAATCTCAGATTGAGCGGGTACATCTATAAAGAAATTGCTGATCAGGTGGGACTATCAGAGCCGAGAGTGAATCAGCTTATGAAAGAAATATGCAAGGAGTTTAGCTATTAAGAAATTTAAGAAACTTAATTTACTTAATTAGTTAGGTGCAAATGGAAAAGTGACTGTACAATATGAGGTAGGTCGGGACGGCGAAGCTCAACGACCAAGTGACTGACTCCGGCATGAGTCCTCCTCCTAATATATATTGAACGTGAAACCGTCCGTAATGGGCGGTTTTTTGGTATATTGGATGTATCAAATACTGGAGGTTAATTGTATTGGGAAATATTAAAATGAATAAGGATGTAGAGGAATATTTCGTAGATGACAAAGGTGCTATTTGGAGAATGTTGATTTTAAGTAACAGTGAACATGAAAAAAGAGTGTTACATGTATCGAGAATAAATAGAACTGATGCTATGCAAAAGGATTTAGAAGAAATAGATGATGCATACAAAATTACATCTAATCATATTGGTAAATATAATCGTTAATAGACACCAACTAAGGTGTCTTTTTTGTATATTGAAAACCAACGAGTAACTTCTCACTTCACCATATAATATTAAGTTGCCGTTGGTTTTGAGTAAGCAAATAAATTAAGTGAATAACGTGAAATGTTGGTGGTAAATGAGATGAGCAAAGAAAAAAAGTTGACACTGAAGCAGCAGAGATTTGCGGATGAGTACATCATACATGCGAACGTAGTTAGAGCTGCGATTAATGCAGGTTACAGTGAAAATTATGCTAATAAGCAAGCTCACAAGCTATTGGACAATGTAGGAGTGAAATCTGCAATTGATGCACGTTTGAAGGAATTGGAGAGCAAAGCTGTTGCTGATGCTAAGGAAGTGATGGAGTACCTTACTGCAGTAATGCGAGGGCAACAACAGGACGAAGAGTTGATACTTGTGCCGACGGGAGACTTTGCAAGTGAAGTAGAACGGCATGAAAGACGAGCTGATACTTCTCAACGTACTAAAGCTGCTGAACTACTCGGTAAACGTTATGCAATGTGGACTGATAAACAGATTACTGACACAACTGAACGCATCACTATTGTGAATGATTTAGATGAGTAAAGTTATCCATTTAAAAGATGTAGTCGGCAAAGGCTATAAAGATTTTTGGAATAATACACAAAGATATAGAGTGCTAAAGGGCGGTCGTGGTAGTAAGAAATCTACTACAACCGCTCTTAATTTTATATCAAGACTGATAGAGCATCCAGATGCAAACTTATTAGTAATCCGACAGGTATTTAAAGACCATAAGGACAGCACGTATGCACAGCTGAAATGGGCCGCACGTCAGTTAGGTGCATATGAGGAGTTTGACTGGAAGGTCTCTCCGATGGAGGTTATACGTAAATCTACCGGACAAAAGATATTGTTCCGTGGTCTCGATGATCCAATGAGTGTGACATCCGCGACAGTTGAGCATGGTTACTTATGCTGGGCTTGGTTTGAAGAGGCTTTTCAAGTCAGAAAAGAAGATGACTTCAACAAAATAGATATGTCTATTCGTGGTTATACGGGCGGACTGTTCAAGCAGATTACACTCACATTTAACCCGTGGAGTGAAAAGCATTGGCTCAATAAACGATTCTTTAAATCAGATGCGCCGAATGTATTTACAAAAACGACAAATTACTTGTGCAATGAATTCTTAGATGAAGCAGATATTGAGCTATTCGAAGAAATGAAAGTTAAGTCACCAAGACGTTACAAAATCGAGGGCTTGGGTGAATGGGGAATTGCTGAAGGTGGAATTTACGAAAACTGGCATGAACGCCTATTCGATATATCAGAAATCAGTAAGCGCGCTAAAGTTGAATCTGCATTCGGTCTTGACTTTGGTTACACGAACGACCCAACTGCAATGAGTGCTGCATTAGTTGATCCGGTGAATCGAGAACTATACATCTTTGATGAGTTATACGAGAAAGCACTTCTTAATGATGAAATCGCAAGCAGAATAACCGATAAAGGTTACTCAAAAGAGGTCATTGTTGCAGATAGTGCAGAGCCTAAATCCATAGCTGATTTAAGAAGGCATGGCTTACGCAAGGTCATCAAGGCTGATAAAGGACCGGATAGCATCAAGCACGGCATCCAGTACATTCAGCAATACACTATATTTGTGCATCCGAAATGCAGTAATGCGATTAATGAGCTCTCCAACTATGTATGGGACAAAAACAAACATGACGAACCGATTAATAAACCGATTGATGAATATAATCACTTTTTAGATGCGCTACGTTACAGCATGGAACGTATACGTAAGCGCGATAAAACGAAACGAGGTGCGTAAGGTGAACGACACAGAACTCATTAGAGAAATCAAAGAGCAAGGCATCCAGCCTAAACATATCGAGCAATTGATTCAAAAGCATAAACCAGACCGTGACAGGATGATTGAGCTGTATGAACGTTATAAAGCGAAACAGGAAGCGATACCGGTATTTCAGCATGAACCTAAAAACCAATATGAGGACTTTGAAACGGGTGGCAATGTTAGAAGAATTGACCAATTTATCAATAACAAACTGAATAACGCATTTGATGTGGAAATTGTGGATACTCGAACAGGCTACTTACACGGTGTGCCAATTGTTTACAAAGATGAAGACGACGAAGAAACGAAATTAATTAAACAGTTCAATTTGTTAAACAATGTTCCTGACAAAGATTCAGAGTTAGGGAAGATGGCAGCGATATGTGGTTACGCTGCACGGATCATTTACATTGATGTCGAAGGTAACGAACGCATTAAGAATGTTAAACCATACAACGTGGTCTTCTTAGGTGAAGACATATCCGAACCTGAATACTCACTGCATTATTTCCCGATAAAGAACGAAAAGACAGGCGAAGTTGTTTATCAAGCTGATTTTTACGATGAGCAAGGCTTTTATCATCGGTTCCGTGGCGGGGAAGAATCCATGCGGTTTGAACAACGTTTTGACAGCCTGGCTGATTACAATCCATTATTCGGTGTGCCCAACAATGAAGAGATGATAGGCGATGTGGAACGTGTGATTGCATTGATTGATGGCTACGATAGAACATTATCCGATGCTTCATCAGAGATTAGTCAGACACGGTTAGCCTACTTAGTGTTACGCGGTTTAGGTATGGATGAAGAAGAGATTCAGGACCTGCAGAAGTCGGGAGCATTTGAGCTGTACGATGAACGACAGGATGTGAAGTACCTGACGAAGGATGTTAATGACACGATGATTGAAAATCATTTGGATCGTTTAGAGAAAAATATCATGCGGTTTGCTAAATCAGTCAACTTCAATAGCGATGAGTTTAACGGCAATGTACCTGTAATTGGTATGCACTTAAAGTTAATGGCTTTGGAGAATAAATGCATCACATTTGAGCGCAAGATGACAGCTGCACTACGTTACCAGTTCAAAGTGTTATATAGCATCTGGAAACGTAAGAATAAGCGCACAGGCGATGATTTGGACTATTTAAACGTGAGTTACTTATGGACACGTAATATTCCAGTGAACAAACTGGAAGAAGCACAGGTATTGAGTGCATTAAATGGCCAAGTATCAAATCAAACACGATTGGCTCAATCGACATTGGTCGAAGATCCGGAGCAAGAACTGGAACAAATGCGAAAAGAAGATGACAGATTCAACAGCGAACTTCCAATAAAGGGAGTTGAGGGCGATGAACTGGAATGATTTAGGACGGCAAATTGATACGCTTATTGGAATGACTGAGAACAGCATACACCAGCGGTTTCAGACACGTATTAATGCGATTATCAGCACATATGACTCATTAGTGAGCAACTATGCAGATGAGGATAGCTTGGAAGCTTTAAACAAATACAATCGTTTAAACAAGGCGATTAAGCAGCTTGAACAAGACATTACAGCTGACTATTCAGCATTGTATAAAACAATCGCATATGCACAAGTACTGGCATTTATCCATTCGACAGTGGGTAGTGCTTTTTTATTGTCCGGATTAACTGGATTGGCACCAGTGCTGGCATTCCCGAAGTTACTGGAGTTACGTAAATTATTAAAACAGGACACCGAAGAATACGACTTGCTGAACACATTATCGCATCATAGAAACGATATGCTGCGGGAGCTGAAAGGTACGCTGAATTCAAGCGTAAATGACAATATCAATCCTGCAGCGACTAAGAAGCGTTTGAAGCGTATTGCAGAGAAGTACACAAGTAAAGTTCAGCGTGTATCAACGTATGAAATAGGACGCGCTGAATCATTGGCAGAAGTTGAAATAGGTCAACGCTATGATAATGCAATCGAGCAGTTGAAAGATAAACCAGATAAAGCACCAAAAGGTTTTAAATTCGATGATAAAGAACGCGGTAAACGTTTTGTCGATGAAGGCAGTCGTTTAAAGCGCATATGGGTGTCTCAGCGTGATTTAAGAGTACGTACAACACATATTGTCTTAGACGGTCAAGCATCCGACCATGAGGGCTTATTTTATTCGAAAGCGACTGCATCATACGGCAAAGGTCCTCGTTTGATGGTAGGTATCAATGCTATGCAGGAGAACATGGGATGCCGGTGTTCTGTAGGTTATCGTGTGAATGGTATTGAACTGGACCAGTTAGACGACGAGACAATGAGTGCAGATCATCGTGAAGTATATGAAAAAACTTCATTTGACCATTACCAAGATTGGCTGCAGTTTCATGAAGATGATATTGCACCAGATTATTACAATCAATTATCTAAGCAAATGATGTGGTACAAGAATCCATCGCCATCCACAGAAGAACGCACAGAGCATAACTTAATGACTGATGCGAAAAGATTTCGGAAGATGGTCGAGCGCGGATTTCATAAAAAGAAAGATGGGAGCTGGGGATATTGAAGCTAAATGAAGTATCCGTATTCTTCGGTTCTATTGCTCTAGCGTACGTCTTAATAGCAGTCCATATGTTAAGCACAGGCAGACCGGTCATGACTCTCCTGTGCTTATTTGTGTTGATTTTATGTGTGATGATTATAAAGGTTGGGAGTGAGGACGGATGAATACTTACAAAAATATATCTGCTGCAATAGTTACATTCATGATAGCGTTTATAGCTTTTGCATTATGGAATACATTTGCAGTATTCATGGGTGATGTATTCGGAATATGGATGTATACATTAGTTAAGTTTCTGCCGACACTCTTTTTAGTTTATTGGGCTTATCAATACTTCAAGGGGGCGTGATAGTGGTGGATAGATCAGAACGTTATTTAAAAGAAATTGCGAAAAACACCGCGGGTATTGCTAAAGAGTTGAAGAAGAATAGAAAGCCAGAAGTTGAGCGTTTCCCCGACGGTCGATTAAGACTGACTGAAAAAGGATTAAAAGAAATGCGAGTTGAAGAATGACCACACGAAAGGATGTGATGCTTTATCGTTACGGCATTAAAAATCTAACGTGAGGTGGTCCAAATGAGTGTTTGGGTATCTTGATGGCTATACATTAGCTGATTTAAACAGATGAGTAAATAATATGAATTCGTCCTAGATATGACATTAAAAGGTCTATTTTTCATGCGTTTATTTGCGCAAATAACATGCAAACGTTGTGGACTTCGGTACATGACGGTTGAAAGGAGTAAATCAATATGGATTTACAGGAATTGAAACAGTATTTAGAAAGTAATAAGGACAATTCAGAGGTACAGGCTGTACTAAATGAATTCAAAACGGTCTCTGAAGAGGACGTAAGAAGTTATTTAGAAACAGACGAAGGTAAGCGATTCATTCAACCAACACTCGATCGTTATCACAATAAATCACTGCAAACGTGGAAAGACAACAACCTCCAAAATCTCGTTGAAGATGAGGTTGCAAAAAGAAATCCACAAGAGACTGAAGAACAGAAGCGTATTCGTCTGTTAGAAGAGCAGCTTGAAAACCGTGATAAAGAATCGAAACGTAAGGATTTAGAAACTAAAGCGCTGAAATTGGCGCAAGATAAAGCATTACCAACAGAGATTGTTAATTTCTTTGTGGGTGAGGATGAAGAAACAACGAGTGCGAACTTAGACACGCTGAAACAGCATTTAGATGCGACGATTCAAGCACAAGTCGATGAACGCTTTAAAGCCGGTGGCAGAGATGTCATTGATGGTGCAGGTGCATCAGTACCGCAAGCACAGTCGATTATGGAAATGGCGGCGGAAGCCAATATCCGCAATAAAATTTAAGGAGACGATTAACTATGGCAGTACCAAATTACACACCAGATAACGTATTACTACAAGATGCAAAGACAGGATTTATTCCTGCAGAACAAGGTAACTTAGTTGTTAAAGATGTGATGCAAGGTTCAGCAGTGATGCAACTTGCGAAAGCTGAACCAATGACAGCACCTAAAAAGACATTCACGTACCTAGCAGAAGGCTTAGGCGCTTACTGGGTATCAGAGACTGAACGTATTCAGACTTCTAAACCACAGTATGTACAAGCTGAAATGGAAGCGAAAAAAGTCGGGGTCATCATTCCACTTTCTAAAGAGTTTTTACGCTATACAGCAAAAGACTTCTTTAATGAAGTTCGCCCATTAATCGCTGAAACATTCTACAAGAAGTTTGATGCTGCTGCACTATTCGGCAAAGATACACCATACGGCGCGTCAGGTACATCAATCTTTGAAGGTGCCACTGCAGAAGGAAATATCGTGGTTGACACAGGTAACCTATACGCAGATGCAAACGGTGCGCTCTCACTGATTGAAGAAAATGAACATGATCCGAACGGCATTCTATCTACACGTTCATTCCGTGGAAAAATGCGTGGCGCTTTAGATAACAACGGTCAGCCGGTATTTGACGGTCAGAACGAACTGCTCGGATTACCAATTGCTTACACACAAGGCGCTTCATTCGACAAAACGCAAGCGCAAGCGTTGTTCGGAGATTGGGACTATGCACGATACGGTATTTTACAAGGAATTGAGTACGCTATCTCTGAAGATGCAACACTCACTACTTTAACTGCTGATGATGCTTCAGGACAGCCTGTATCACTGTTTGAGCGTGACATGTTCGCATTACGCGCGACTATGCATGTGGCATTCATGAACGTTAAGCCTGATGCCTTCGCAGCGCTGACACCAGCCGCTGGCACAGGTGAATAAAAGAATATAGGAGTGATTAAATGTCTAAACTCATTAAGATTGAAAAAGACGGCAACACTCTGGAAGTAACTGAAAAGGCGCATAGAGTGGTTTATGCGCCTCAAGGTTACAAAGTAGTGAAGCCTACACGTAAGAAGGCAACTAAAAAAGAAGAGGAGTGATTAAATGTCACAAACTCTCATAGCAGAAGTACGTGAACTACTGGAAGCAAACGGCATTGTCATTGATGAAGCGAAAACAGATTTGTTTGAAAAAGATGTCCTCGATTTACTCGAAGATGTGAAGTATCAGACAAATAATGATTTTGAGGGGTTCACTGACTATCCTTTTGCCATCGCTAAGTTTATAGCCGGCGCGATTGAACATAATCAACGGGCGGATGTGAAAGGTAACTTAAAATCACGTTCTATGGGGTCTGTCAGCTACACATACGCTGAACATGAAACAACCTACCCGAAACACTTAATGAGCCTACTCGATAGGTTTATGGTGCGAAAGAGGGCGAAGTTTCATGTATTCAAATAATAGATATGATGAATATCCTCACACTTTAAGAGTCGTCCGTTCTGAAACAGTCGTTGATAAGACAGTTTACCCGTGGAAAGAGACTATAAAAGAATCTGAACACACGATTCAAGGTTTCATGGATACACCGACATCTTCACAGCAGATTAATTACCACAACTTAAATATCACATTAGATCGAGTGCTTTATATTCCGTTTGGTACGGATATTACTCGGTCTGATGTGTTTTTTTATGGTGATGTGAAGTATAAGTTCAAAGGTGACTTGCAGGACCAGGGCGGACAGAATGAAGTGTTAAGCGCTCCGGTCGAAAGGGCGTGATGTGGTGGCTCGAACAAATAGAATCGTTGTTGATTTAGAAGAGTGGTCAAACGATGTAAAGGATTGGGCAGAGCGTGGTATCGAAACGACTACAGAAATCGCATATAACGAATCTAGGCGGCGTATAGCGGTGGATACGGGTGATACTCGTGATTCCATCGAATCAACATACAGAGGCTTTAACGGTACTGTATTAGTGGGGTCTCCCATTGCGATTTACCTTGAATATGGCACAGGAATCCATGCGACTGGCCCAGGAGGTTCACGAGCTAAGAAAATACCATGGACATACTACAAAGACGGTCAATTCTTCACAACTTATGGCATGGTCGCTCAGCCGTTTTGGAGACCGACAATGGATATTACTGAACAATACTTTAAAAACTACTTTAGGGGGTGATGCAGGTGCAACGATATAAATCAGCTGAACAAGATTTAGTGCGTTCTGTCATGAATAACCTACTGCAATCTCCAATGATGGAAAAAGTGAATGGGAACATTTACGACAGACAGCAAGACGGTATCGGCTATGACGAAAACATGAACAAGATTACACCGTTCACATATATTATTGTCGGAGAATCCAGTATATCGAGAGCGTATTCCAGTGCTTCACACACGGAAGAAATCTCACTCACACTGCATCTGTATTATCGCTCCGGTAGGTATACAACGGCAGACATGACCCGTGTCTTACTGACCGATTTAGAACACTATGCGACGGCTAATCCGGTCATGCAATATTACGAAGTTGAAAGAATCAGACTGATTAATAAACAAACGATTCCAGATATAGATTTAGAAACATCACACGGCATATTGCAATTGCGGTATGTCGTTAAACATTTAACAAGGAGATGAAGTAAATGGCAGTAGATAAATGGACTTTACTAGGTATTCCGACAAGCGTTCCCACAGCACAAGCAACAGCTGAAAATTATGTCATGACTGGCACGAGTGAATTTTCACATGAAATTGAGAACGAATTAAGAGAATCAATCAAAGGTAATCGTAAAGATTGGAGTGGGGGCATAGTTGAAGAAACGATTTCGGTGACGTTCCCCTATGATCCAACATTTACGGCAGATAGAGATTTTAAAGACGCATGTAAATACGGTAGACAGATGCGTTTTTGGATTATCGATAACACTTTAGTTGGTACAGGAGAAACTGCAAAACATAACTCAACTTTCGCTTATGTAATCCCTGAGTCACGCTCATTATCTGTTGATGATGAATCCGACACAATTGAAGTATCGCTTAAAGTGAAACTTAACTCGGCTGATGGTGAAGAGCCGAAACTACCAGATGAAATTTTAGATCCATCACTCGCAGGACAAGTAGCATACGAAGAAATCGGAGCTGCAACAGGCGATTTGGAAGATGCAACGACACAAGAAGTTTAATAACAGGGTGGCTTTTGCCACTCTTTTTTATTTATCTATTTTGAATTGGAAGGAAGATTTTTATGACTGAAGCGATTAAGGAATTAAGAATTAATGAAAATGTATATAAAGCAAAAGGCACTTATTTATTTGGTAAAACGGCTGAAAAGTACGCTAAAAATGAATTGAATGAAGAAACAGGTAAAGAACAAAAAGGTGACGGAGTGACATCTATCTTTATGGGGCTTATGCAGCAAGACCCTGATGCGCTTGTTAAGTTCTGGCATTGTGGGACATCACATTATAAAAAAGAAGCGCCATCTTTAGAAGATATTGCTGAAGCGATTGAAGATATTGCGGATGAATCAGACTTACATCCTTATTTTGTTGGAGCTTTACGCTTACTCAATGAGGGCGGGTACTACAAGGGAAAGCTACAGACACTATGGTTCATGATGCATCGTTCTTATTCGAAGCTGAAAGGCGAGGAGAAAGACAAACAGAAGGATTCAATCGAAATGTTCAAGGAACTGTACGAGGAAATCACAGGCAATCCGCCGTACGAAGTCAAGGCTTAGATTTTGATTATGTGATTGAAAAGACAATCCAGTTAATCGGCTATATTTCTGTTCAAGAGTTAGAATTACTGACTCCGCACGAATGGGAGCAAATGATTAAGGGTGCCAGGCACCGCCGATTAGACGGCCTGGAAGATATGCGTACACAATCCATTATGTTCGCTCAATTAAATAATGGTAAAAACGTTAAGGCCATCAGTAAAAAGCTTGATGAAGAACGTGCGCTAATTAATCAAACAAAATCATCTTATGAATTTGATAAAGAACAAAAGCGCAAACATGAACGTGCAAAACGCATTGTCAGACAACGAGCATTGCAACGCTGGTTAGATAATAAAAATTCAAAATAGATAAGTAAGAAAGGAGTGGAGCGATGGATAACATCAGTCGATTTATCGCAGAAATTCAAGCGAATATCCGCAATTTTGAGCGTAATGTTAAGAAAGCGCAAGCGATGGCTACGGCATTACCTAACGAAATCGAAACTGAAGTTGATGCTGATATTAGTAAGTTCCGCCGGGGACTACTACAAGCGGAAGCACTCGCTCGACGTTTTTCGGCAAGAGACATAGTAAAAAACGTAGTTGTCAGAGTAGATAGAGCTCGGAATAACCTAAGAAGATTCGTCGATGATGTTGATCGAATGAACGACAATTTCCAAAACGAGCTCATGCGACTTGCAAAGATGATTTCTGCAGTCGGGATTGTACTGGGTAATGTCATACGTGGAGGATTACTTGCATCATTTAGTGCTCTAATTCCGATTATCGCAAGCTTAACTTCAGCAATTATGGCACTCGGTAATGCTTTAGGTGTGACGGTCGGTAACTTACTTGGATTTGTGGGTGCATTAGGTGTGGCAGGTTTAGGCGCAGCTGCATATGGCGGCTTAGTTGCTTCTGTACTGTCTCGCTACAACGATGAAGCCTTTGAAGCAACAGAGTCATCCAGTGCTTTCACACGAGCCTTAGACAGCATTAAATCGGCATGGAGTGGTATTGTAGACCAAAACATCGACAGGATATTTATGCAGATGGGACAAGCTATCTATGGGGCGCAGTTTGCACTGGAAGGCTTAACACCATTTATCAACGATGTGGTTCAATCCATGACGGGTATGACGAATAAATTTAAAGAGTTCATGAAAGAATCGCCAACAATGCTGCGTTTCTACGACAACATGAGTACGAAAGGCTCAACGGTATTCGATAGTGTCATTAACGGATTGGGACAGTTTGGTAAAGGTTTAGTCGATATGGTCAACGCCGGCATGCCATTGATTGAAAATGTCGCCGGTGCATTCGAGGATATGGGCACTAAGTTTGCAGACTGGTCAGCTCGTATGGCAGAAAATGACGGTTTTAAAGCATTTACGGATTATGTGAATGAGAATATGCCGAAGATCAGTTCTATTTTTGGTGATGCTTTCCACGGAATTATTAACCTGTTCTCATCATTCGGAGAAAATACTTCCCTTGTATTAGATGGTTTACAGGATATGATGGAGAGATTTAGAGAATGGTCCGCCTCTATTAAAGAATCCGACGGATTTCAGAAATTCATTGATTACATTCAAACGAATGGACCAACAGTCGTCAGCTTAATCGGTAACATCGTGATGATGGTAGTGAACTTTGCAGTTGCTATGGCTCCAATCGCACAAGTTGTCCTCGAGGTTGTTAATGCGATTATTGCCTGGACGGCGGAGCTGTTTAAAACGAATCCAATAGTAGCGCAAGTTATTGGGGTTATTACGACATTGGCAGGTATATTTATGATGCTCGTGCCAACAATATTAGTCGTAACCAAAGTCTTGCTACCATTCATCGGTATGCTGATTAGATTGTTCACTCAATCTGCACTGGTTAAAGGTGCTATTTCCTTGTTGGGCGCTGCATTATCATTCTTAGGTGGTCCTGTCAGCATTGTTATTGCTGCGATTACAGCGCTTGTTGCGATATTTGTTATGGCTTATCAGGAACTTGAATGGTTCCGAAACATTGTAAACACGGCCTGGACGTTTATCTCGACATTTATACAAGAACGTGTTGCCCTGATTATTGAAACGTTCAATCAATTCAGAGAGCAGGGGCAAGGGATTTTTGAAGCGTTGTGGAATACGATTGTCACAATAATTTCTGAAGGTCTCGCCCAAACGTACAATTCTATTATTCAATGGGTAGCTAGTGTTATCGCTGCGATTGTTACTTGGGGCATACAGTTAGCTTCAACAGTAACATCTTCTTTAACTCAATTCGCTTTAACAATAGCAATGAAACTTATTGAAGCTAAGAATAACTTCGTTACATGGATAGTTTCAACTATAGCGAACATTGTTGCATTTGGAGCAAGCATTATCAGCAGTATCATTTCAACAATGGCATCTTTTGTATCATCAATAATTAGTGGTACAGCAAGTGCGTTAAATGCGATAGTTAGTTTTATTGCATCAGGGATCAGTTCAATTGTTTCTTTCGGAGCAAGTATTGTTTCGACGATTATTAGTGCGATGGCGAGCTTTGTTAGCTCAATTATTTCCGGTACAGTAAGTGCGTTATCAGCGATTTCATCATTTGTATCATCAGCAATTAGTTCGATAGTAAGTTTTGTATCGAGTTTAATTAGCAATATCGCTTCTGGTATGAGTAGTTTCGTAAGTAGCATAGCATCTGGCACATCAAGTGCACTATCGACTTTTGCATCATTCATTTCCTCTGCGATAAGTAGCATAGTGAGCTTCGTGTCACAAATTGTGTCGAACATCACTTCAGGAATGTCGCAATTCGTTTCCGCTATCGTTTCCGGTGGTGCAAATGCAGTAAGTGCTGTGGTATCTATGGGGAGCCAAATAGTATCTTCTGTAACTGGATTTGTCGGTGATATGGTGAGTGCAGGTGCTGATTTAATTCGAGGGTTGATAAACGGTATCAAAAATATGGCAGGCGCTGCGGTAGATGCTGCTAAATCTGTCGTGGGAGATGCCATTGCAGGTGCTAAAAACTTACTCGGAATCAACTCTCCATCACGAGTATTCCGTTCATTCGGTGAGTACACTATGCAAGGACTGGAAATCGGTATTAACCGCATGGCTAGTAGAGCAGTCGGTGCAGTGACGGATGTCGCTAGAGATATGACAAATTCGTTTGCACCTGACTTAACGACTACTGCTGATATAGATAGTCAGATTGGCTCGATTGATAGAAATATCAGACATAGCGTGCAAGATGATATAGATCGCGGTATTGAAATTAATCAGAATGCCAACATCAACTTAAATCTCGGCAACCGCTCATACAGGGCTTTTGCTGAAGATATTAATCACGAGAACACAAGAGTTACAAACTTAGAAGAATCGTATTTAGGAGGTGCGTATTAATGTTTGAAGTTGAATATGAAAGTCCAGGGCAGAAGACGGGTGAGCTGATAATCAGTTCGCCTTTTTCATTGCTTGTAGATGGTCGGAATATCGACAGTTATTACTCAAATAACGATTTGCGAGTAGAAACAATTAATGTCTATGGACGACAAACAAATGAATATGATATTCAAACGACGACACCTGCTAAATACAGTGGTCAAATGGTGCTAGGTAAGCGTATGAAGGCGAAAAATATTCAGGTAGTGTTATTTATCGAAGCTGATGAAATGGGGCTAATTCAAGCGTTTATGAGCGATTTAAACCGTCGGTTAAGAAGTGCGAACGCTATTGCTTTCAAAGATGAGCCGGACTTAGCGTATTATGCTGAATTCGAGGGCGCGGACGTACCACAGGAGGGCTTGAAGCAAGAGGTCACATTAAACTTCTTATGGCATGATCCGATGAAGTACAAAATTGAGAAACGCATTGATTATGTGAATGCACAACGCTTAGTAATTGATTCTGTAGAGCCTGTACATCCCGTGATTGAATTGCAATTTGAAACAGGGATAAAAACCTGGTCGATGCGCAACACATCCACAGGAATGAATATAAACTATGAACATGAGTTAATTTCCGATCGTTATCAAATGGATTTAGAAGAATTATATCTAACACGAAGCGCAAATGAAGTTGATGCGATGGATGGTTTAAAACTGGATTCTGACTTTGAAGAATTCACAATTAAAAACGGCGACCAAATCGTCGTCACTCCCACTCCGCAAAGCATCACGATACGTTACAGAGGTGTCAGCCTATGATTTATTTATTCGACAGAACGAAGAAACTACAAAAGATTATCCCAAGAAAGCATATAAATAGCGCAACACAAACCAAGGTACGCAACGGCATTTACCAACTCGCCGTTGAAGTGCCTATTTTTTATGAAGATAAGAAAGGTACGCAATACAACTATCAGAAATCCGTCGGTAAAGCAGAATTTGCCGGACACTACGATGATAAGAACAGATTCCAACTGTATAAAATATACTCACGCAACATTACTGCAAATAAGCAAGGCGAGTTTCTACTATTCGACGGTGTGCATATCTTCTTCGATGAAGCAAAAGCGATGGGGAATATTCATGACAGACGTTTTAGGGATAGCGAAGCAAAAGCTCCTGCTGATGTTGCGTTTAACTCAATAGGTTGGACTATCATTGATTACGATGTGACTGACAGACACGACATTAACTTTTATCGTGCGAGTGTCACGGATGCTTGGAACGATTTAATTTCCACATATGGTGTTGAATTTGACTATGAGTTGCAGTTTGACGGTCGTAAAATCATTAGTAAGAACATCATCATGAAAAATCGAATCGGACTATGGACCGGTCAGCGTTTTGCTTATGGTACGAATGTGCTGACTCTTACGCAAGAACAAGATGAATCCGAAGTCTATACTGCTGCGGTGGGTCGTGGACGCGGTGAAGAATCTGGTGATGGCTTTGGTCCACGTTTAGAGTTCGGAGACATCGCTTGGAGTAAGGACGGTATTACTAAACCAGTTGGGCAAAATTATATTGAATTGCCTTCCGCAACTGCAGAATACGGCTTTATTGAAAACGGTGTCGTGAAACCCCGAATTGCACCGGAAGTTGTATTTGAGGATATTGAAGATAAAAAGAAATTAGCTGATGCAACGTACTACTGGCTACTTGAAAACTGTCTGCCTAAAGCCACGTGGAAAACAGAAGTGGCACGGATTGGTAATCTTAAACTTGGCGATACAGTCGGTGTTCTGTATAAAGCCGCGGGCATTATTAAGCGCGCTCGTGTTGAGAAGATTGAATATAATCTACTTGATCCGGAGCTTAGCAAACTCACGTTAGGTGACTTCCATCACTTTGAGAATCGACAGATGAAACGTATCAATGCTCAAATTAAGCGGTTAGGAAGAGACACTAGCGACAGAATCACTCGTATTAAAAATGAGTGGAACGCTTGGATAGACAACCAGTTTACTGCTGCAATGAATCAATTCGAGCAGAATTTAATCGACCAACAAGCAGAAATCGAAGCTGACCGTGAGAATATGACAAATCTCATCGAAGGCACTCGCACAGAATTTACGGATAACCTAAATACAGAAATCACGCAGACGAAAGAATACGCAGAACAGAAAGCGCAGGAAAAAGCGGACGAAGTACGGACAGACTTAGAAACGGTCACAAGCGGACACCAAACGTTGATTGACGGCTTGAAAGAAAACGTAATGGATATTGATGAATTTCTCGGCACATCTCGGAGTATCACATTAGACCAAAGATTCTTAGATATATCACAGAATTTTGAAGAGCGCCTTCGGAAGGTCGATTCCAACACTTTCAATATGATCCGAGGGACTCGCTTTGATGAACCTGATATGTTTCATCTGTATTCAGGCGCGGAACTTCAGGAAGAAGGAAATATAAAATTTGTTACTCTATATTCCGAAAGATTTAATGAACCGCGTGTGCATTTCACGGAAGGCGTGACGTTAGAAAAAGGGAAAAAATATATTGTTGCTGTAGATTATCGTTCATATGGCGCTAAAGAGTTGGATAGGCTGGCCATCGGAGATATGGACGGCTATTACAATCTCATTGATGATATAGATAAACCACTCTCGGATTTACACACCGATGGAAAATGGAGGCGGACTTATGGAACTGTCATTCCGAGTGAAACAGTTTCAGGTCAGTTTCAAATCGGTACAAACTTCGCTTCCGGTGATGTTACGAGAGAACGTATTGATATTAAATTAGTTTATTTAACGGGCAGCAACAATACCGATTGGGTCTATCATCCTCAAGATGCGACGCAGTCGATTGAAGAAGTCACTCGGCGGATTACTAATCTGGAAGATGGTTATAGCGAGTTCGTCACAAAGTCCCTGTATGATGCAGAAACTGATACGTTGAATCAATATATAAAATCAGTGGAACAAACAGTCGAAGGCAACGAACTTATTTTACAACGTGTGGAAGATTGGCAAGCAACAAATGGGCAGAGTGTGCTTGAGACCGTAGATGCGTACGAGCGTAAGCTATGGTTAAACGACGTGTCTGAAATAGAGGCGAACCTTCTACCTATTGCCGAAGAAGCTTGGGAAGTGGGGAGGTATTGGAGTACAGGTAATGGAAATATATTGCCCGGTAATATCAGAATAAGACGTGAGAATGCGATATGGGTGTCAAGTGGTGTCACCTACACATTCAGTGATGATAGTCCAGATAATAGTAACATTGATTACTGGTTGATTAACTTTACAGATTCAACAGGAGAGCCATCATATGGTAATCAGATCACTGTAAGACGTGGAGAAACTAATACTTTCACAACGCCAAGCACTCACATATTATTAAGTGCGATTAGTTACAACGGCACAGAAGTTCGTCTTGCTCGTTTAACTAATCCGAACCGTCGTATATATGCCAAGTTAGAACGAGGGAGCGAAGCTACACCAATGCTCAATGCAGTCAGCCAAGTTGAGCAATTAGCAAATCAAATTTCATTCAAAGTACAAGAAGTTGATGATAAAACACTCAAACAAACAGACTTCAAACTGACTCCTGACTATTGGCAATTGGGCGCTATGAGAATAGGCGCGGAAGATGTAAGTAGTGTACTCCGAGGTAGCCCTGATGCACTGGATGCTGTAGTTAGTAATTTCAACTTAACTGGCAACTTGAATGCGAAAGGTCAAATCACATCATTAGCCGTCGATGCTATCGAAGGTAACTTCGCAAGGTTATTCGCAAACCAACTAACAGCAAACGTTATCACTTCCGACCATATTCAAGTGGGTACGGCATTGGTGGATAAGTTGTTTGCCACTTCGGCGAGGATAGATGAACTCATTACTAAAACGCACTTCGTCAACGAAATGCACGCATTAACGTTAAATGTCGTAGACTTAAACGCTTCGCACATTCGTTCGAGATTACTCACTGTGAATACAATAGAAGCTGATTGGATTAAATCCGGCACAGCGTTGCTCGATAGAGTATTCTCGTCCACAGCGATGTTTGAGCGGATGATGGCTAAGAGTGCATTCATAACAACACTAAGCACCGTTACGCTTGACTTGCACGAATTGACGATATGGCGCCCGGACGGTGTACCGTATGTACAGAATGGTGTACCTAGCTTCGGTATACCCGTGTTCTTCAAACCGTGGATGTCTACCGATGGCACAGTCACATTTGATGGGAGGAACTACAACACATCAATGGCTGGAACACAAACATTTGAAATGGGTTATACACAACATGCTGGACGGTACTTATCTATTGCTTTCAGTGCGAACTTACGTTTTAACTCAACCTCAACATCCACGTATATGGGTGTGGTTGTGCGGTTCATCAATAAGCCGTCTGGTACGAGTATTAGAGATGTGATTAAAGATGATATTCTCGTTTTCCGAGATAATCCTTCAAACGAATTTCAAATTAACGTTCCTTTAGGTTCTCCAACATACGGGGGATTGGCGGTACAACTCGAATTTTATCGCATTGGCGGCACGAGTAATAACATTGTGCAAATTAGAACAGGGAGAGCCTGGATTAATGGTTAGAGACTTACACATGTAGGTCTCTTTTTTATATAAAAATTGGAGGGTTTAGTTATGAAGATATCAGTAGAGAATAAACATGTGAAGAAGGTCGTTGAGTTTTTAGAAGGGTTGGTAGTGAGTGATAGTCCGAAAGCATCACGGGCGAGAGTCAAGTTACAAAATCGTCTGCAGGAAAAGCTAAATGAGTTTTCAATTGAATATATGAAGTTGAATGGCGAGCTTGAAGAGTTGAAGAAGAAAGAAGATTACAAAGGATGTGAAACAATATTAAAGCACATGCAGGAGTTGCAGAACGAAATTTCCGTCGTGGTCTTAACAGAATACGCACATATGATGCCAACTTTAAAAGAAGTATTGGAGAACTATTCGCACACGCTCGAAGGAAATAACGCAGTCGCTCACGATCTTTTACTTGATGCGCTTGAAGATAATCTACCATCAAGTCCTGTTGCAGAAGCCGATAACGAAAATGCAGAATTAGTGGAGGAGATATAATTATGGAAAACAAACTTAATATAGTCCGCCCCGATTCAGATGGCAGAGAGAAGTTTCTGGACATTTGTGTTATAGAAGCTTCGGATATAAAAATATCAGATGAGTTTATCCAAAAATTAGCTTCTAGAACATCGTTTATAGAAACTTTAAGGGCAATAGATTTATTCAAAGAAGGCGATTTAAGACGTGAAGTTTCCGAATTAAGACAAGAGGTTTCAGAATTAAAACAGAAACTGGAGGAGAAATAATTATGACATTAACAGGTAAAGAAACTAACTACTATATCGCACGCTATAACAATTCAAGCGAAGAACATTCGGTGCTAAGATTTAACAGCTACAACGGACTATTCTCAGCGGTGAATGACTTTGAAGGAGCGAGTAAGTACAGCACATTTGAAGAAGTTAAGCAGTTGGTTGATGTTCACAATATGATGGCGAACCTTACAGGTCAAGCGTATGAATACTACGCAATGAAACACGATGTGGAATCCTTTCGATTAGACGAGAATGGCGACGTTGTGACTGAAGAAAAACCGGTAGAAGAACAGCCCTCGGAATAACCGTGGGTTTTTATTATGCAGAAAGGGGTGAGCGTTTGCCTGCATCATTAGAAAGTCATGAAAAAAGACTATCACGATTAGAGAGAAAAGATGAACATTACGAAGAACGTTTTTCTCGACTTCATAAAAAGATTGATGAAAACGAAAAGAAATCAGAAGAAGAAACACGTAAGATCTTTGATGCTTTGGATGATATTAAAACAGGGCAACACTCGCAAGAGTTAGTTAATCAGAAAATGAATTTTACGCTAGACAGTATAAACAGGGAACGTGAACTTGACCAAGAAACTAAAAAAGAGAACAGGCAAGATATGAAAAAACTGAAATATTGGATGCTCGGACTCATCGGCACACTTGGTACTTCCCTACTGGTGGCTCTTATACGAACATGGCTAGGGATATGAAAGGTGGTGAGTTCAAACGATGCAAACAGCTAGCGAATTTATCATTTTAGGCGCAAGTTTCTGGCAGTGCTTCTGGTTGGGTATTTGTAAATAACGCATGAGGGGCGAAAGCTCCTCTATTTTTATTGGAGGTGAACTATTTGGCGAATCCAAAGAACAATAAAACAGCGGGTATTACCCGCCTAATCGTACTAATCATACTACTGATTAACCAAGCATTAGTGAGCTTCGGGTACAATCCATTACCGTTCAGCGACGAGCAGATTTATGAAGCTGTGTCCACAGTTGCGTTAGTCGTATCAGCGCTGTATTCAACGTATAGAAACACTAACTTAACGACCGAAGCAGAAGAAGCGCAGGAAATATTGGAACGCAAGAAAGCACGTAAGTAGACATCTCACACGAGGTGTCTTTTTTTATATCAAAAATAGGAGTGATAGGTATGGCAGAGAAAACTCAAGCAGAAAAAGAACGTGATGATGTATTTACTCGAAATCAAAAATTCGGTGGTGTCGGCGAAGATATAAAACCCGTGGATAACCCAGAAAAAGCAGATGAAACAAAATTCGAAGGTTTCAAGCCCGACGAGGAGGTCAAATAATGGCTTATAAGATTGTAAATAATATGTTGCCCACAAGTAAGTACGGCATTAAAGCACCATACGCAATGAATCCGTTATATATTACTGTCCACAATACAGGGAATACGGCATCAGCGCGTAACGAAGCAGCGTACCATAACAGTAACAATGCGCAAGTGAGCTATCATGTAGCTATTGACGATAAAGAAGCTGTTCAACTTATTCCGTTTAATCGCACAGCCTGGCACGCAGGTGATGGTATGGGTAATGGTAATATGCGATCAATCGGCATTGAAATCTGTTACTCAATGGATAATGGATATTCAGGCGCTAAATCAACCAGGTATAAAGCAGCAGAGGAAAACGCGGCACTATATATCGCTTATGTGCTTAAACAGTACGGTTGGGGAATGGATAGACTGAAAAGGCACTACGACTGGAGTGGTAAAGACTGCCCGCACAAAATGCACGCTACAGGTACTTATCAAGCGTTCAGAAACCGTGTACAGGAGCATTTAAACGCTTTGAATAGTAATACTAGCAAACCGGCTAAGAAGCCTGCAGCTAAGCCTAAACCGGCTAATAAACCTACAAGTAGCAAGAAGTCAACGGCAACTATTGTTAATGAAGTCATTGCAGGTAAGTGGGGTACTGGAAATGCTCGATTTAACGCTTTGAGAAAAGCGGGATATAACCCTACAACAATTCAGAATGCTGTTAATAAGAAGTTAGGCGCAAGTCCTTCTAAGCCAGCTAAAAAGTCCATTGATACTGTTGCGCGCGAAGTGATCGCTGGCAAGTGGGGAAATGGTAACGCACGATTTAATGCACTTAGAAAAGCAGGGTACGATGCTAATGCAGTCCAGAGACGAGTTAATCAGTTGCTATAAAACACATTATTAAGCACTCGCGAAAATTACAGACACGTATATGGCGTGAACAACCATAATAAAATTAAATAATTCAACTATAAAGATACCCCTCAATCGGAGTCATTGCCGAAAGAGGGGTGCTTTTTTTAATCTCTAGTGAATTTATCTCTGTACTTAATAGGTATCATTATCGTACTAGGTATATCCTTAATTTTCATTTCATGGTCTGTATATTTATCGCCACCAATAAAAGAAATCATAATATATTCTCCACTCTCTGGAACGTCCTCTAAAATTTCATCCTTATACTTAATCAGATATCCTTTATAAGTTTTGAAAGCCAATTCTGCATTACTGCCACGCTCATTATTAGAAATTGTTTGATAGCCTTTATCTTTAGTTTTGCTTTGTACAAGAATTCTATTCATTTATTTGTCCCCCCCTATTCTTTTATTCTCTTTAATCATATCTGACTACATATATTTTTAATAGTCCATACATTGCATTGCAATATCGCAATACTTTTTAACAACAGAATACATGTTCCGTCTATTTAGTTTTCAGATAGTTTGCTAATGTTTAGATAAATGAATCTGAAAGCGGGTATAATTAAATGGCAAGAGTTGCGTGGCTTATATTATCTGAAGAAAACACAGGTGGTAACGAATTAATTATAAAAAAACCTATTAGCAGCTTTGGTTTAACTTCCCTAAATGAAAAAGTTTCTTTTATGTTGACTTTCTCTCTAATAGAGTTGACAAAGACTGATAGTTATAAAGTAGAAATGGAAATTGGTGAAGTTGAAGGTCAAGTGTTAATAAGTACTCACTCGATTTTAGATTTTTATTATAATACACCTTTCGATATTTTCACTAATGAAATAATTGTGCAAGATTTTATGTTCTATAATGAAGGTATACATTATGCAAAGTTAATTATAGATGGAGAGAGTTCACAAGAAGTATTTTTTAAAGTTCGCTTAAAGGGGGATAATAATGAGTAATTCTGCGAAAATAATATTCCCTGAAGTATTCAATATTAATGAAGTGAAGTATGAAGGCGACAATAAAAAAGGGAATAATAATGGAGGTGGTGGCGGCATGTCATATGTGTCGCAGGAAACATTTAAACAATACGAGAAAAGAATCGATGAACGACTTGGGGCAATTGATAAAAACATCTCAGAAACAAAATCTACATTAAAATGGGGTGTGGGTCTCGCTACCACGACGTTAGTGGCAGTTGTTATAGGGTTCATAACTGTTATTTTCAATATAATTTAAGGAGAGTAGTAATGAACATAAATGATTTAAATTTTAGTAAACCTGTTAAAGTTCTCGTAAGAGTAAAATATTCTAAGGATCAAGACAGAATAAAACCTTTGTTAGTAAAGGATAAACTGTTTCAAGATAAAGAAGAATTGGTAAAAGAATTGGAGCCTTTAGAATTAGATTTAAGTAAGGCTTATAGAGATAAAAATTATCCGAGTCTACCTGTCACAACATTAGATGGTGAAAATGTTAGTATCATCCAAGAATATTTGGAACGTAAACCATTTTTAGATTTTGAACAATAAGCCTTGTCAGGGGATTATTTTTATCTTTACATACAGAACATACGTTCGCTATAATAACCCTAAGAGGTGATTCCATGAACGTATCTAAACTAGCTGATATCAATATTCCACAAGGCAGAGGCATGATTAAGTGGGCGCCATTTGCCACGATGCCTGAGCAATACGAGAATGTGGACAGATTGAAAGTAGAGCAAGCATATGTGCCTAAGCCTAATCTGACTGATGAACTGCAGCAGGAGCTAGAATTGAAGCTGCGTGAACTCATTTCTAAAAACGTCATACTGCGGTACTGGCACGATGGTTACGAGTACCAGGTAGAATGTATCATCGAGAGCATGGATGACTGGAGCGGGGTGGTTACTGTGCGTAAAGAGGATAGTTTTATGTTTGTTCAATTTGAACATATTTATAGTGTGGATGAGTATGATTATATGAGTGATCTAGACTACCTATATTCATAAATTAAGACTAAACATGGTATAATATAGACGTGCAGTTCTCCGGTATTAATGAGACGAGAGAACTAATTGTGATGTTATATTGTAGCTTCAAACTGGACGGTGTGGAAAGCCGTCCTTTTATTATTCTAAAATTAAATCAGTGCTTAACATGGTGTTATCTATTCTGCAAAATAGCGCACAAAAAATCCGCCTTTCTACTATAATAAGTAGTGGGCGGTTTTAAAACAGATATTTGAAGTGGGTAAACACTCGCATGCAATTTTCGCAACGGATATCCGTCTGTAAATCTCTTTGACGTATTTTCGTGCTATACTTATGATTACATTGAGTACATTGGACGTTTTCTTTCAGCAACGGATTAAATCGATAATTTTCTAAAAAGTATATGATTTTCATGTTAATCCTTTCACGATAACTTTGACTCAATTATAGCATTTTCTGACCCCATATCTGATAAAATATTTATAAATTATGTTTGTTACACATTAACAGGATAATGTAACCCCTTGATTTAACTGGATAATATTTATATAGAAATTAAGGAAAAACGAGATTTGAGATTCTCTCCATCTCCGCTAAACAAGGCTTAACCCTAGTGGTTGAGCCTTTTCTTTTTGTCTTGACCCCCGTTTGACCCCTTTCTGACCCCTTAAAGG
>NZ_KE384466.1:11457-43222 GCF_000425845.1 Jeotgalicoccus psychrophilus DSM 19085 | reverse complement strand
GCTGTATCTTTATAGGACAACAAGTTTTCTTGTCTATAGTCTAAAACAGATCGTTTAAATTCACTAGTATAAGTTGTTTTCGTCATGTGCTTAAGCAGGCTGTCTGGCCCAAACTCATTATAGTTATTCACCCATCTTGTAATTAATGAAGGGTTGATCTGATACTGCTTAGCTAAAGCCTTATATCCACCTTCATTATTAAGGTAGGATTGAACTACTGCCATTTTGAACTCAAAACTATGTTTTTTATTTTTCATAACAAAAACTCCCCTTAAGTTGGATTTAGGTCCAACTTAAGGGGAGCACGTCACTTGGGATGCCTTTTATTTTTTGATTTGGAAGTCCGGTTAACAACGGCGAATCCCTGTTGTGAATCCAAGGCTCTCGGTTAACAACGGCGAATCCCTGTTGTGAATCCAAAGCTCCCGGTTAACAACGGCGTCTCCCTGTTGCTATTCTAACGGTGATTAATATCATTCTTCTGTTTAATCAGACGCTGGAATTCGTCTTCCAGTTCCGGTGTAGATCCTTCTGAGAGATCGCTGAGTACACGGGTAATCTGAGTTTCCAGTACTAGCAGCTCATCTTTTGATGGATTTCTCGGCGGCGGCGTGTCCGGATTAATGAGCTGTTGATTTTCAATATTATACGAAGTTTCTGATATACTTTCGCGGAAGCGTTTATCATGTGAGACTAAAATAATTAATCCCGGATAGCTTTTAAGCATTTCTTCAAGCGCTTCGATTGAATGGACATCGAGAAAATTCGTCGGTTCGTCGAGTATCAGCACCTGGCTGTCCGACATCAGCAGTTTCACCAGCTGAACTTTCACACGTTCCCCTCCGCTGATTACAGAAACTTTTTTATGAACTTCATCAGCTTTAATATTTAAGCGGGCGAGGGCAGTTCTGACAGTGGTTTCGTTGTAATTGCTGCTGCTTTGAATATTTTCAAGAATGCTCGAATTTAAATTAAGAGATTCAAGCTGCTGATAAAAGTAGCCGATAGCTAAGTTAGAATCCTGATACTTATCGTAAATATAATTAAGCAAAGTAGTTTTACCTGAACCGTTCTTGCCGGTAATGCTCACTTTATCTGTCGCCTTTAAATAGAGTGAAACGTCTTTTAACAGCACTCTGTTCTCTCTCGCTATATTTTCACGTTCAAGACGGATAATTGTTTTTCCGCCAAGTTTCTCAATATCCTGAGTGTAGAAAATTACTTCTTTTTCTTCTTCAGGCTTTTCTTTTTCCTCAAGCTGATTGAGACGGGTTTCCATGCCTGTACGTACTTTATCTAATTTCTTCTGCATTTTATTGAAGTAGGGTGTTTCTTTAGTTACGTATTTTTTTGTTTCCTTGTCGTATACTCTGTTAGCTAAAGCAGCTTGTCTCGATTTACTTTCAACTGCTTTCTCCAGATGCTGTTTTTCGCGGACATACTTATCGTATTCAAGTTTGGCACGCTGTCTGTTATGTTCATCAATTTCTTTGTAATGCGAATAGTTTCCGGGGTATATAACGACTTTTGTATCTTCAATTGCCCATATTTCATCTGCAATCTTATCGAGAAAATCACGGTCATGTGATGCGATAATCTTAAGTGCTTTCTTTTGATTAAGTTCGTCCCTGAGCCATGTGGCATTCGTGTCATCGAGATGTGTCGTCGGTTCATCCAGTAAAATAATACCGGCTGAATTTTTCAAACCTTCCTGCAGATAAACTTTTGTCGTTTCACCGCCGCTTTTATGAAAGTCACTGTTTTTCAACTGCGGAATATAAGTGATCCGCTGATCTGTATGCAAGGTGCCGCTGTTAACCATGTGTTCCATCAGCGTTGTTTTCCCGCTGCCGTTACGGCCGATCAGACCGATTGTCTTCTGATCCTGTACGGTAATATTATCAATAGAAATAATTGTTTCACCGTTAATTTCTAAATTGATGTCATTAAGATTCATCATAAAAAAGCCTCATTTCGTTGTCGAAATAAGGCCTCACCAAGTATAATATATACTATCAGCACTCCCGCAAATTAAAGAGGGGAGCAGAATGATTGCATAGAATTATATATGAACTGCAGAGATTACCCTATTTCGACATAATTTTTCGCATAATAAATACGCCTGAATCGCATAATAAATTTGCATGAATATGTCATAAGAAAAAGGATAATCTATTTCATTGTCCTGCAGTTCACCTCGTACGTGTATTTGTTACTTACAATATAAAGCACATAAGAATAATTTGCAAATAAAGGATGGGAATTATGGACCGTCATGACTTTAAAAAACGCATAATTGAATATGCACATTCGATTGGTATCGATGATATCGGATTTACGACGGCTGAACCGTTCACTGAGTTTAAAGCTAAACTTATTGATTACTATAAAAATGGGTTTGAGTCGGGATTCGAAACGGGCACGATTGAAGAACGTACAAACCCGAAAGCGAGTCTGCCTAATGCCGAGAGTATTATTTCTATTGCTGTAGGATATCCGAATAAACTGCGCAATGCGCCTAAATCGAAACAGGGCGAACGCCGCGGTATTTTTGCGAGGGCATCATGGGGGATGGATTACCATACGCTTTTAAGGAGCAGGCTTCAGAAACTCGAAGCTTTTATCAATGAACTGGATCCATCTGTTGATTGCAAATCGATGGTGGATACGGGCGTACTCAGCGACCGTGAAGTCGCTCGGAGGAGCGGTCTCGGTTTTACCGGCAAGAATGGTTTTATCATCAACCCGAAACTCGGAACGTATTCGTATCTCGGTGAGATGATTGTAAGCTACCCCTTCCCGGCAGATGAAGAGTTACTGGATTCATGCGGGGACTGCAACATTTGCGTAGACCGCTGTCCGACAGGCGCACTGGTTGGTAACGGTCAGGTCGACTCTAAAAAGTGTATTTCATTCCTTACTCAGACAAAAGGATTTATGCCGATGGAGTATCGTTCTAAAATAGGGAACAGGTTATACGGCTGTGACACTTGCCAACAAGTATGCCCGCGTAATAAAGGGATTAATACTGAACACCACGAAGATATCGTCCTTGAACCGGAAATATTAAAACCTGAACTGACCGGGCTGCTGCAGATTTCCAACAAGGAATTTAAAGAAACATACGGACACCTTGCGGGTGTATGGCGCGGCAAAAAGCCAATTCAGCGCAATGCAATCATTGCACTTGCTCACTTTAAAGAAACCGCAGCAATTGATATACTTAAAACTGTTGCAGAAACTGATGTGCGTCCGGTCATTAAAGGAACGGCCTATTGGGCAATCGGACAAATTTCCGGAGATGCAGCACTTGATTATATTTATGAACGATATGCCATTGAAACAGATGACGATGTAAAAAAAGAAATGCTTACAGGCATTCAAGAAGCGAGTTAGGAAGAAGGAAAAATAATGAATCACGTTGTACTATATCAGCCGGAAATACCGCAAAACACAGGAAACATCGCAAGAACATGTGTCGCAACAGGCACACCGCTCCATCTGATTAAACCTTACGGTTTCAGTCTGGAAGACAAGTATGTGAAACGTGCGGGTCTGGATTACTGGAAAGACCTCGAGCTTTATGAATATGAGACAATAGAAGAGTTTTTTGACAAGAACAAAGGGAATTACTATATGATTTCCAAGTTCGGTAAAAAGAACTTTACGGATATGGATTACAGCAATTCTGAAGAAACTCATTACTTTGTCTTTGGCCGGGAAACAAAAGGACTCCCGGACTGGTTAAAAGATGAGTATGAAGAATCGCTGATGAGAATACCGATGACAGACAAAGTCCGTTCGCTGAATTTATCGAACACAGTCGGTATACTAGTATATGAAGCATTAAGACAACAGGACTACCCTGAACTTAAATAGGAGGATTTTTTGATGAATGACGTTATAAAATTAATAAATAATCACCGTTCTTTAAGAAAATTTACAGATGAAAAGTTATCACTTGAAACGATTAAAACACTGGTCGGTGCAGCGCAGAGTGCAAGTACATCAAGCTATGTACAAGCCTATTCAATTATGGGAGTCACTGACCCCGAAAAGAAAAAAGCACTGCGTGAAATCAGTACACAAAGCTACGTTGAACATAACGGACATCTGTTTGTTTTTGTTGTGGATTTTTATCGTCATAAAGAACTTGCTGAACGGGCGGGGAAAGAAGTTTCATACGATAAAACAGAAAACCTGATTGTCGGTGTCGTGGATGCAAGTTTAGCAGCGCAAAATATGGCAGTTGCAGCAGAAAGCATGGGCCTCGGTATTTGCTACATTGGTTCACTGCGTAACGATATTAAAAAAGCCGGTGAAATTTTAGGACTGCCGGAAGGTACATTCGCGCTGTTCGGTATGGTTGCAGGCTATCCTGAACCAGGAGAAGACGGTTCGAAAAAAGAACGCCTGCCGTTTGAAGCGGTATATCATGAAAACACATATCAGAGAATTGACGAAGTTCAGAGTGATATCGAAGCATACGATCAGCGTATCAGCGATTATTACAGCAGTAGAACTGACGGCAAACGCGATGATAAGTGGAGCGAACAGATTATTGATATGCTCAGTAAAAAACAGCGTCTGGATGTAGACACTGTTTTAAAAGAAAATGGCTTTTTAGGTCAGTAAAGATATTTGAGTACACATATGAATGTTCATATGTGTATTTTTTTACATCAACTATTAAATTATTCAGAAATTATGTAGACGAACATAAACCCTAGTGATATAGTATGATTTAAATACATAGCAGAGAGGTATAATATGAAAACATTTAAAACATACTTATTCGCCGGATTACTTATTTTTGCATTGGCGGGCTGTTCGGATGACAGTGAAGTTTCAACGGAAATATCAGATACTGTCGGTGAAAACGGAGAAAAAATTTCACTCACTCAGTCATTACCTGCAGATGCAGTATCACTGGATCCGCACGGAAGTAACGACACACCTTCTGAAAAGGTAAGGTCTCACATTTATGAAGGGCTCGTCAGTCAGAACGAAAATCTGGATATCGTTCCGGAACTGGCATCAGAATGGGAACAAATAGATGATGTAACATGGCAATTCACTTTACAGGAAGGTGTCGAATTTCATGACAGCAGTGAATTTAATGCTGAAGCAGTGAAGGCTAATTTCGACCGCCTGCTTGATCCGAGCCGGGGCTCAACAAGAGCGTTTGTTCTTGAAATGATTGAAGAAGTTAATGCAGTCGATGAATACACGGTAGAGATTATTACAGAATACCCATTTTCACCTTTACTCGGTCATCTGACACATGGCGCCGGTGATATGCTATCCAAAGAACTGATTGATGAAGATTATCAGCATGCGCTTGATGAAGCAGGAATTGATATCACACTGGATGAATATTACGAAATACGTGAAGCGGGCGGCAGCGACCATGAAGATATTGCAGAACAAATAACTGAATATACAAGTACGGTAGTAGAACAAAATCCAGCGGGAACAGGATATTTGAAATACGAAGACAGAACACCTGGTGAACAAACAGTTCTGACAAGAAATGATAATTACTGGAATGGCGACGTTAATGTTGCTGATTTAACATTAAAAGTAGTAAGCGAAGCATCATCAAGAATTGCAGAAGCTGAGACAGGACAGTCAGATATTATTGCAGACGTACCGCCAAGCGACAAGGATAGAATAACATCTAATGATGATTTAATTTTGAATGAAACACAATCTGTGGCGCTTGAATATATAGGTTTGAACACACGAAATGAATATCTGCAAGATAAGCGCGTCCGACAAGCGTTGACACATGCATTCAATAAACAAGCTGTAATAGACGGTATATATAACGGTGCCGGTACTGAAGCAATATCGCCGCTCGCACCTGGTGTTTTCGGCTATGACGAATCGCTTGAACCTTTGGAATATGATATGGAAGAAGCAAGAAGATTACTTGAAGAAGCAGGTTATGAAGATGGTTTTACGCTGACGATGATGGTAAACAGCGATAATGCACAACGTGTGGACACTGCAATATGGCTGCAGCAGTCTCTTGAAGAACTGAATATTACATTGGAAATAGAGCAGCTGGAGTGGGGCACATTCCTTGAAGCAACAGGAAACGGGGAACATGATTTATATATTATGAGCTGGGGGAACTCAACGGGAGATCCGGATAATGCGATTACACCCTTGGTTCATTCATCCAGGTTAGGAGGACCAGGAAACCGAGCTTTCTTTGAAAACGATAAGATAGACAGTCTGCTTGAAGAGGGCAGCAGAGAAGCAGATGATGCAAAAAGAGAAGAAATATACAGTGAAATTCAGACTATCTTAGTCGAAGAAGCACCGCTGATATTTATCTTGCACCCGCAAAAATATAATGTTTATAAATCATCTCTAGACGGTATAGAAATTAGTCCTTATGAGGAATTCGATTTCCAAAATGTGAAGAATAATGAATAAACTATAATAAAAAATCGCGGTATCTTTAGAGATACTGCGATTTTTATATTTATCATTTATTTATATTAATAAGCTGATTTAATTAGCAAAGAACTGTTCTTTTTGGCTTTCATGTTTGTCGAGCAGAATCTGATGATTTGGAATACCTTGTTTCAGCAGCAGTTCAACATTCTGTTTCAGAAACTCATCGCTGCCGACCACGTAAAATAAGGCATCTTTATCTTCTGTCAGTTTTTCTGCTTCTTCATAGTATTCGTCACGAGTGCTGACAAAATGCGCAGTCAGGTTTTTATCAGTCTCTGACTTGAATATATCGGTAAACAAATAATTTTTGGATGAATCAATATTTAACGAGTGTATTTTAGCAACATTTTCACTGTTGTTAAGATAATCGAGAGCGAGCGGTCTGAAAGTAGCGAGACCGACACCTGAAGAAAGCATATAAATATTTTTGCCCTCACGTTTTAAAGGCACGTTAGTATGTGTTTTGAAAATTGCTGCTTCAGTGCCAATCGGCATTTCATTTAAAATCTGTTTAAACTTCGATGCATCCTGTCTGACACGCGTTGTGATACCAATTGTATTTTCATCTCTCAGTGTTGAAATCGACATATGTCTGATTAAGCTTCTGTCAGGTTTTTCACCAGCATTGAAACCTTTAAAAGCAAGGTGGATGTGAGAACCTTCTTCCCACGTATAATCTTCAGGGCATTCAAAAACGAAAGTTTTCACTTCAGGCGACTCAGTAATAATATCTATGAGCTTGCTCCAGTAAATTTGCATGAATATAATCTCCTTAGTACTGCTTAATATGTACAGCATTTACATATTATTGTATATTAATTGATAATAATTCTCAATCATTTGATTTAAAGGAAGTTTGGTAGGGCTGGAGGACGACAAGGAAACACCGTCGTATTCTACTCTCAAAATCTGCACAAAAATACCGGACAGCGCGAAGCTGTCCGGTATAAAAATTTATTGAATAAAACTATTCTCTAATTTTTGTCTCCCCATCGTCCTTGTATCCCCAGTCAGTTTCGCGGCCTGCTGTAAGAATTGAAGTCAGGAAGGCTGCACAAACCATTAAAATAAGAAATGCTTTCATTATTAATGTGCCTCCAGTACTTATATATTAATTACATTTATTATAAACCATTCTGCAGAGATTAAAAAGGCTTTGTTGTAAAAAAGGTGGTTTCTCATTATTAATTTACGTTTCTTATCAAGATTACGTTATTTTAATCGACGTTTAGGGTAAGATAAATGTAATATTAAGATTAAACTACAATGCGACGATTATTGGAGGACAAAAATTATGGCAATGAATTTTAAAATATTTGAAACTAAAGAACTCGCAGACATTTTTGCGGCGGATTTATTACGTAAACAGATTCATAACAATCCGGAGAGTATTTTAGCTCTTGATGTTAATGAAGATTTATCTCAGGTATATGAAAAATTTGTCGGCGAAGTAAAAAATCATCCTGCAGATTTATCTGAAGTGCAGCTTTTTGCAGTAGGCAAGGGTGGTATGGATGTTTTCAAAAATCTCGATATTCCTTCATCACAGCTGAACAACGGCGGCACAGCCGATGATCTTGATGACAAAGGCAAGAAAAAAGTAAACGTGGCAATACTCAATTTAAATTCGAATAAAAAAGTCGGTTTCAATAATGATAACGAGGAACTCTTTAAAGCTAAGGAGCTCTTTATCTATGCAACTGGCCCTGATAAGAGTGCGGTAGTAAGAAGTCTTTATGATGCTAACCTGGAAGGTAACGGTACATTAAGTGATATTAAGAAGCATCGCATGGTAACTGTCGTTATTGATAAAGAGGCAGCAGCCAATTTAGACCAGGATATTGTGGAATATTACTCTTATAAGTTTGCATAGCTCATTTCTTAATGAATCCTTTCGCAATATAGTATAAACTAGTAAGGAATACTATATTTCGGGGGGATTTTTGTATGTCATTTAGAATTGAACACGATACAATTGGTGAAATTAAGGTGCCTGCTGATAAGTTTTGGGCAGCACAAACTGAAAGAAGCCGTCAGAACTTTCCAGTAGGCAAAGAAAAAATGCCGATTGAGGTTATCGTAGCATTTGCTCACTTAAAGAAAGCAACTGCGATCGTAAACAGCGATTTAGGAAAACTTTCTTCTGTGAAAAAAGATGCGATTGTATTTGCATGTGAAAAAATAATTGCCCGTGAACTGGACGAGCATTTCCCGCTTGTCGTTTGGCAAACAGGCAGTGGAACACAAAGTAATATGAACGTTAACGAAGTAGTAAGCTACGTTGCGAACCAATACTTGAAAGATCAAGGCAGTGATGAAGTTGTACATCCAAACGACGATGTAAACAAATCACAAAGTTCAAATGATACGTATCCTACTGCAATGTACGTTGCACTGAGCCAGGCAATTGAACACCAGCTGATACCTGCACTTGAAAAACTTCACGGGACGTTTGAAGAGAAACAGGAGAAGTTTAAAGATATTATTAAAATTGGCCGTACGCACCTTCAAGATGCGACACCAATTACTTTAGGCCAGGAAATCAGCGGCTGGTCATATATGCTTGAAAAATCAAAAGAAATGATCAATCAGTCCAGAAAACAGCTAGGAAACCTTGCTATCGGCGGTACAGCTGTAGGTACAGGACTAAATGCTCACCCGGAATTCGGTGACAAAGTAGCTGCACAAATTGCCAAACAGACTGGTCTGCCATTTGTGTCATCACCTAACAAATTCCATGCATTAACTTCATATGATGAAGTTGTTTACGTGCACGGTTCATTGAAAGCACTTGCTGCTGATTTAATGAAGATTGCAAACGACGTTAGATGGCTTGCATCTGGACCACGTGCTGGTCTTGGCGAAATTGAAATTCCTGCAAACGAGCCGGGCTCCTCAATTATGCCGGGCAAAGTAAACCCGACTCAGTCTGAAATGCTGACAATGGTCGTAGCGCAGGTATTTGGTAATGATACTGCTGTAAGTTTCGGAGCGTCACAGGGTAACTTTGAGCTAAACGTATTTAAGCCGGTTATTTTATATAACACATTGCAGTCAATTTATTTACTTGCTGACGGCATGGATACATTTAACGACAAATGTGCTGTAGGAATTGAACCTGTTCAGGAAAACATCGACAGATTCTTAAATAACTCATTAATGCTGGTAACAGCATTAAATCCGCACATTGGTTATGAAAATGCTGCGAAAATTGCTAAAAATGCACACGCCAAAGGAATCACATTAAAAGAGTCTGCGCTTAATTCAGGATTGCTGACAGAAGAGCAGTATGATCAATGGATTAGACCGGAAGACATGATTCACTCTAAAGAGTAGGGGTTTTTCGATGACAAAAATAAGCTTAATTGATATCGGGTCCAACACGATTCGACTTGTACTTTTTGAATACACTAAAAAACACGGTATAAAGGAAATAAGAAATATTAAAACGCCAGCACGTTTAGCCCAGTATATTGATGATGACGGCTATATGGCTGAAGAAGGTATTTTAGCGTTATTAAAAATCCTCAACAGTTTTAAGCAGATTTCTGAGAAATATCATATAACTAATATTTATCCTGTGGCAACAGCTGCTATAAGACAATCCAATAACCGTGATGAAATTATAGAGCGTATTAAATCCGAACTTGATCTGGATGCTAAAATTATCAGCGGTGCAGAAGAAGCGACACTTGGATTCGAAGCAGCGGTTCATACTATCAGTTATTACGATGCCGTGACAATTGATATCGGTGGGGGAAGTACAGAGCTTACTTTTTACGAAGATAAAGAAATTGTTTACCGGACGAGTTTATCGTTTGGTGTGGTTACTTTAAACAAAATGTTTTTTGAAGGTAAAAACCATAATGATAAAGCAGCAATTAAACAGACAAAGCAATTTGTAGAAGATGAATTCAGCAAAGTAAACTGGCTGCGTGACCGCCGTGTACCAATTTTAGCTATCGGCGGGAGTGCGCGTAACATAGCGCGTATTCACCAGTCGATGATCAGTTATCCGATTGCCGGCGTTCACGGCTATACGATGGTGCGTAATGATTTACATGACGTGTATAAGCTGCTGAAAAATACAGATACTGAGAATCTGGATGATATCGACGGGCTGAGTAAAGACCGTGCTGATATTATTCTGCCAAGCAGCGTCGTTTTTAAAACACTGCTTAATGTCGTCGGCGCTAAAGAATTCAAATTCAGCCGTAAAGGGCTGCGTGAAGGAATGGCGATGAGGATTTTCGGTAAAGAATACCCTGTTGCTTTTAATAAGTACAGAGTATTTGAAGATTCTATCGAACAGCTGGCCAATGATTTTAATCTGGATCCTACAGATACAGAAAAGCGGACAGAAATCGTTGATCGTCTTTATCACGAGCTGGAGCGTCTGGATATACTTTCGTTATCACGGACAAATAAAATGATTATGAAACATGCTGCGGGGATATATTACTTAGGTGACTTTATCGACAGAGATGCCTCAAGTCAGCATACGTACTATTTAATTTCCAACAGTAACATTAATGGAATCGGTCACCGCGATCGTGTCAGACTTGCTCTGATTGCCAGTTATAAAAATAAAACACTGCTTGATTTTTACGCGAAGGAAACAGGGTGGTTTAATGATGAAGAGCTGGATGAAATTCAGTCGCTCGGCTCCCTCGTTAAATTCGCGAACGCTCTGAATATTTCCAATACGGAAATTGTTGATAATTTACAGTTATTCAGAGTGAACGGGGACTTCAGACTGAAAATTCAGTACAATGGAGACCCGATAGCAGAAGAGTATCATTCAGTGCGTCAAAAGAAACATATTGAGAAAATTCTCGGCGGGGATTTGTGGATAGAATTTACAGAATCTTAATATTTATACGCTATAATTATCAGGAGCAGGAGGATTATAATGGCTTACAAATTAAATGATAAATCTTATTACAATAACCGCGAATTAAGCTGGCTGCGTTTTAATTACAGAGTACTGACAGAAGCAGGCGATACACGTAATCCTCTTCTTGAGCGTTTAAAATTTATAGCAATAACGAGCTCTAATCTGGATGAGTTTTTCATGGTTAGGGTGGCTGGCTTAAAAGACCAGGTTAAGATGAATTATGCCGAACCGGACACTAAAACAGGTATGACACCTGAAGAACAGCTGTCGGGAATTGGTGAAATAAACCGTGAAAACTGCCGGATTCAATATGAAACTTATCATGATTTGATGAATGAACTGGAAAAGCTGAATGTCTTTTTAAGGAGACCGCATCAGCTGCACCAGTCATTGCAGGATAAATTAGAAAAGTTATTTGATGAAGAAATATTACCAGCATTAACGCCTTTAGGAATCGATGCATATCGACCGTTTCCTAAATTGATGAACAAAAAGATTAATATATTTGTAGATTTATCCAACGAGCTCGGTAAGCAGACTGCGATTGTACAGCTGCCGACGGTTATTAAGAGATTTTATGAATTATCTCATGAAGATAAAACGTACTTTGTTCTTGCGGAGGATATTATCGAGGAATATGTATATAAATTGTTTAACGGTTATAAAATTGACAGAACATTCCCGTTTAGAATTACGAGAAATGCCGATTTAACGATACATGAAGAAGGCGCAGCCGATTTATTAATTGAAATCGAGCGTTTCTTAAAAGAACGTACGAAAGGTGCCGCAGTGCGTCTGGAAATTGACCGCAGCCGTGATGTTACGATTAACGGTTCATTTTTAGAAGAACAGCTGTCATTGCATCATGAAGACGTTTATCGTTTTGACGGGCCGCTTGATTTAACGTTTCTGTTTGAACTGACGGGGAAATTGAAACACAGATTTCCAAATCTTGTATTCAAACCGTTTTTTCCGCAGCAGTCTCAGTTTTTAGGCAATCGTAATGTGTATGAAACAGCAATAAATGAAGATATATTCTTCCATCATCCGTATGAATCCTTCCAGCCGATTATCGAATTCGTTCAACAGGCGGCGACGGATAATAATGTGCTGGCAATTAAACAGACACTTTACCGGGTCTCCAGTGATTCTCCCATTATCGAATCGTTAAAATTAGCGGCGGAAAACGGCAAGCAGGTTACTGTGCTTGTTGAACTGAAAGCCCGTTTCGATGAGCAGAATAATGTCCATTGGGCAAAAGAACTGGAAGATGCCGGATGCCATGTTATTTATGGGATGAACTACTTGAAAACACACAGTAAAATTACGCTGGTTGTTAAAAAAGTGAATAAAAAAATTGTTAAATACGTTCACTTAGGCACCGGAAACTATAACGATTCGACAGCCAAACTGTATACGGATATGGGAATTATTACGACAGACCCGCGTATCGGTGATGATGCTGTAAACTTCTTTAACTATTTAAGCGGGTATTCACTTAAGCCGGAATATAAAGAACTGCACGTTGCACCATTTGAAATCCGCGACATGTTTGCAGAGCGCATCGATCTTGAAATCGAAAGTCATAAAAAACACGGTAATGGTTATATCTTTGCGAAAATGAACTCGTTAACAGACAAGAGAATAATCGATAAACTGCTGCAGGCATCTCAGGAAGGCATTAAAGTGGATCTCGTTATCCGCGGAATATGCTGTTTGAGACCGGGAATTAAAGACGTCAGCGATAACATTAAAGTTATAAGTGTTGTCGGCAGATTTCTTGAACACTCGAGGATTTATTATTTCTATCACAACGGCGATAAGAAAATGTTCTTATCATCAGCTGATATGATGACGAGAAATATGATAAAACGTGTGGAAATATTATTCCCGATTAATGATTCGAGAATAGTCGAAGAATTAATCGAGGTTAATGAATTGTTCTTAAAAGACAATGTGAAAGCCCGAATGCAGATGCCGGACGGCACATATGAATATGTTAAAAATGACCTGCCGCCGCTAAGCGTTCAGGATGAACTGATGAAACGCGCCATAGAGAACGGTGAACAGAAGAAAACAGAATTACTGCACGAACACAGCAACATACTGGACCGGATTAAGAGCCGGTTCAGGAAGTAAATTGTTGAGGTATATTATCTGAACTCAGATAATATACCTTTTTATTTTAGAAACATATTTGAAGTTATTTGTGAAATTCTTTATACTTAATCTAAATATCCTACATTAGAATATACTTTCAGGAAATAATACTATAGGAATAGGTGTTCAATATGTATAAACCGTCTTCCCGAGTAATGTTATACGAAGATGTAATTAATCAGATGATGACATTAATAAAAAAAGGTAAGTGGCAGCCAGGTGAAAAAATACCAACTGAGAATGAACTGTCTGAATATTTTCAGGTAAGTAGAAATAGTATTAGAGAAGCAATGAAAGTTTTAACCCATTTAAAAATTTTAAATTCCAAAGCTGGCAGTGGAACTTTTATTTTTAAAGATGCTGTTCAGAGTATTCAAGTTCTAGAATTAAATAATACAATTAGAGAAAAAAGTACTTATAAATCTATAATGGACACTAGATTGATAATAGAACCTGAACTTGTATATAGAGCTGCATTATCTGCAACTCCTAATGAAATTTCTCAGCTGGAAAAAATAATAAATGAGAGCATAGAGACAATTAACAGTGGAACATATTCAAAATCTACTGTGGGTTTTTCATTTCATATGGAAATAGCCAGGATATCTAAAAATGAAATCCTATTTAAATTTTTAGAGTCTATCACCTTAGAATTAATGAATGTTCGAGAAGCTACAATGCAGAGTCATAGTAAAGCGGACTTAGTTGAAGAAATAAATGGACACAAACAAATTTTTAATTACATAAAGAATAATGAACCTGAGAAAGCAAAAGAAGCAATGTATAGTCATTTAAAAAATGCACTTATTAATTTAGAAAAAATAAGATAACTTTAGAAAGGCTGCTAATTTAATTTAGCAGCCTTTTTTATATGAAAATTTAGATTTATCTAAAAACTCCTTGTGTTATTAAATATTAATCACTATACTATTAATTATAACTAGTCTTAATGTAGGATGTTTAAACAAATATATTACATAATTATGAAAGCGCTATTATAAGTTTCGAGGAGATGATTATCAGTAAAATATTTTAACGGGAAAATAGTTAGCTAAATATATTGAAAGGGGTTATTCATTATAAAAACTAAAGGATTGACTTTTATTACCTTAATAATAATAATGTCAGCACTATTATCGGCATGTAGCGTCGGGAGTGCTACAGTGCCTGATGAGAACGGAGAAGTTACATGGAAATTAAATCATATTCGCCCATCTGGAACTCGAACTGATATCAGTGCAAAACAATTCTCAAAAGATATTTTTGAAGGTACCGATGGAAGAGTAGATATCGATGTGTATAACAACTCGCAATTAGGGGATTACCAATTAGTTCAAGAGAGTGTTTCTCTTGGTGAGGTAGAAATGCAATTGGCTACATTAGGTACTAACGTTGATAGAACATTACAAGTAGCTATTACTCCTTCTCTGGTATCCAACTATGAGGAGGCCAGGGAATTATATAATTCCGAAGACGGAGTTCTTTATAAATATTTTAAAGAACAATTAGCAGAACAAAATATAAAACTTCTAGCAGTGTATCCACAATATTTTGGATCGATATTTTTAGCAGATGAGGCAAATGATCCAAAAAATCCTGATTCAAATAAAAACATAAAAGTTCGTGTACCCGCAATGAAAGCATTTGAAGAATATGGAGAAACACTTGGATTCGTAGTTACACCGTTAGCTTCATCAGAAATGTTTACTGCAATCCAAACAGGAATTGTAGATGGGGCAATCGGTGGTGGGACTGAATTGTATTACAACGAGTTTGGAGAGCTTGGACAACAGATTTTACCAGTAAACACACATTTTGAAGCTCATTATTTAACGGTAAATGAGGAAGCTTTTGATGCATTAGCTGAGGAAGATCAAAATACCATTTTAGAGTTTGCAGAACAGTTTGAAGAAGATGCTTTTATACAAGCAGAAGAAGAACAAGAGAAATATAATCAATTAATTACAGAGGAACATGGTGTTGAAGTAGTAGAATTTACTGATGAAGAGCTTCAGGCATATGCTGATAAAGTACGTGAAGAAGTGTGGCCAAAATTAGAAGATGAATACGGGGACATATTAGATGAGATTAAAAAAGAATTAGAATAGATTTTTATTTGAAGGGGGTATGAGTTTGTCAAATTCAAATGTAAAAGAAAAGGGGAACAAAGTAATAAATGGTTTAATAAAATTTCAGAAAATTTTTAGTGTAATTATGATTATTCTAATGTTATCTTTGGTTTTTTTCCAAGTTATTTTAAGATCACTTAATCTGCCTTTAATGGGGATTGAAGAGCTGTTAATTTTACCTACTATATGGCTGTATATGATAGGAGCGGCAAACGCATCTCAGGAAAGATCTCACATTTCAGTTGATATAATTGAAGTATTTTTAAAGAATAAAAAACTGTTAATTATTTTATCAATAATAAAAAATATTGTGAGTTTATTTATAGGAATAATATTAACTTACTGGATGTTCATTCATTTTAGCTATTCATTATCAATGTGGAAACTTAGCCCTCTATTGTCAATGCCTTTGTTCTTAGTAGAATCAGCATTGTTTGTTGGAGTTTTCTTGATGACTCTATATACATTTATGGACACGATTAGAAGTATAAAATATAGAGGCGATTATCCAATCAATAGCAACCGCGAAGGAGGGGTACAGTGATACTTTTTGTAATAAATATATTAATACTCGTTGCGTTGTTAATATTAGGAACTCCTTTGCCATATGCTTTTGGTGGTGCAGTAATTTTCATGGTTATTTTCGGTGATGTACCTATAATCAGTATTATTCTATGGGGATTTAATCAAATAACATCATCATCATTATTAGCTGTACCGTTATTTATACTTTTTGGATCAATTGTTTCTAAAAGTGGAATTGCCGATAAATTATTAAGGTTTGCAGATATATTTATAGGAAGAATAAAAGGATCAATCGGTGCAGTGGTGATACTAACTTCAGGATTTTTGGGAGCGATTTCAGGAAGTTCCTTTACTGGGATAGCATCAGTTGGACAAATTATGATTCCTAGAATGCTCCAACAAGGGTACTCAAGAGGATATTCAACATCACTTGTCAGTGTTTCATCTGTGTTAGGCGCACTTATTCCTCCGAGTGTCATGATAATTATTTATGGTTGGGCGACAGGAACAACAGTTACAGGCTCATTTCTATCAACCATAGGACCTGGGATACTTTTAATTATTCTATTTATAATAATTCATTTCGTTCATACTAAAAAATATTTTTCTAAGGAAGGCAAAGGTACATACAAAGAGTATGCGGAAATACCTATTAATAACGATCCTGAAGAGATGGAGAAATTCCGCAAGCGTAATACCAAATTTAGAATTTTCTTAGCTGCGATTCCATCACTATTATTACCAGTAGTAATACTGGGAGGAATTTATGGAGGATTCTTTACTCCAACAGAAGCAGCAGCAGTTGCGAGTGTGCTAGGCTTCTTGGTTGGCATAATTTTTTACAGACAACTGAAATTTAAAGACATTATGGATTTACTGCATGACTCTACAGCTTCAATAGGATCTATAATGGCAATGATTTTTTTCTCGCTATTATTAGCACAGACATATGTACATCTACAAATACCACAAGCAATCGTTGAATTATTTTTAGATGTTACAGATAGCAAAGTATTAATCTTAATAATTGTTACGGTCTTCCTTATTTTCGTAGGAATGATTGTTAATGATACTACAGCAATTATTTTAACAGCACCATTACTGTTGCCTTTAGTCGTTTCTTTTGGAGTCGATCCTATTCATTTCGCAGCAATAATGGCGATTACTTTAGCAATGGGTGGAATTACGCCTCCTTATGCGAGTGTATTATATTTTGGAATGAGGGTTGGAGAAGCTAATTTCAGCGAGGTAGTTAGACCTACTATGGTGTTTATCATATTTGGTTTCATACCAGTAATCATTTTAACTGTATTTTTCGAACCACTATCGATGGCATTACCGAGATTATTTGGATATTAAAAATTTATGGAGGAATAACTAATGACAGATACATTATTGATAAATCAAGGACAAATAAAAGAGCTTGTTACAATGAAGGAAATAGTAGAATTAGTGGATAAAACATTTAAAGATTTAGGAAAAGAAAAAACCATTAATCCTACAAAAGTATTGCTGGATTTAGGTGAAACTGCAGGTTATCCGCCTTACGAAGGATTTATGAATGCTATGCCAGCCTATATTGGATGGCAGGATGTAGCTGGACTCAAATGGGCTGGTGGATTTTTAGGTGAAAGAAAAGAATTAGGGCTACCTTATATCACTTCAATGATTATGTTAATCGATCCTAAAGTAGGGAATTTTCTTAGCGTGCTTGATGGTGCCTTTATAACCAATGTAAGAACTGGAGCACAAAGTGCAAATGCTCTGAAATACATTAAAGGCAATGACAAGAAAATTAAACTGGGAATATATGGAGCGGGTATGCAGGGAAGAACACAGACTATGGCATTCTCTGAGATTTTTGATATTGAACAATTAACGATTTATGATATTTTTTCTGAGGCTTCAGAAAACTTTAAAGAATCAATGAGTAAATATGTAAATGGAGAAATTATTGTAGCGGAAGATCCAAAAGAAGTTGCTTTAGATGCAGATGCTGTTATTTGTGTAACTCAATCGAAAGATGCATTTGTAAAAGATGAATGGATAGAACCGGGAACAGTCGTATTTCCAATGGGGTCTTATCAGGAAGTAGAAAATAAATTCCTTCTTAATGCGGATCATATTATCGTCGATCACGTTGAACAAAGTCTTCACCGCGGTGTACTCAAAGACTTGAATTCCCAAGGTAAGATAACAGAAAAAAACATTTATACAACTATTGGAGAGCTAGGCAACGTTAACAAACCAATAGATGATTTGAGCAATAAAAGAATTGTTTGTATTCCTATAGGAACAGGTGCGATGGATATAGCAATTTCTAAATTTGTCTATGATAAAGCTAAAGAACAAGGCATAGGAGAAAACTTTGATTTCCTGGGTTAAAATTAAATGGCTAGAAAATATAAACACTACGGTAGAAGCATTCTTCTGTAGTGTTTTTACTTTTATATAATAGTGATATTTTTAATTTATTACTAGCTATTTATTCGACATGGTAGTCCGGAGGCGTTTGAGTTACGATGTGCATTTTACATGGTAGTCCGGAGGCGTTTGAGTTACGATGTGCATTTTACATGGTAGTCCGGAGGCGTTTGAGTTACGATGTGCATTTTACATGGTAGTCCGGAGGCGTTTGAGTTACGATGTGCATTTTACATCGTGGTCCGGAGCTGTTTTGAGTTACGATGTGCATTCGACATCGTCATCCGTAGCCGCTTGAGTTACGATGTGCATTTTACATCGTGGTACGGAGCCGTTTGAGTTACGATGTGAACCCAACATCGTCATCCGGAGCCGTTTGAGTTACGATGTGAACCCAACATCGTCATCCGCAACTCAAAATACAGAACAAAAACAAAAAAACCTGCTCCCACAATGGGAGGCAGGTCAGAATCTACTATACGTTTAGCGATACGCTGATTTCTTCGTCTGTAATCGGGTGTATGAATGATACTTTGTAGCCGTACAAGTGAAGGTAGGGTGATGGCGGTCCGCCATACAGTTTATCTCCAACAAGCGGGGCGTTTAAGTGTTTCATGTGAGCACGGATTTGGTGCGTACGTCCCGTTTCCAGTTCGATTGTCAGTTCTTCGTACTTGTCTGTAACTGTTTTTCCTGTGATATGAGTAACAGCATCTTTACCCGTTCTCGTCACATGGAAAATATTCGTATGCGGCATTTTACCAAGTGGAGCACTGATTTTCTGAACAGCAATTTTACTGTTTTTCTTAACGTGTCCTATGTAAATGCGTTTGATGTTATTTTCAGCAAGCATATAGTCGAGCATTTTTTTCATATATGCGTTTTTAGCCATCAGTACAACTCCTGTTGTATCCACATCAAGACGGTGAACCGGTTCGACATAGTCGCTGTCAACAGTGTTAATAACATCGTTAACAAGCGTATTATGCTCTGTCGGTTCATTCGGATGTACTTTTTGGCCGGGCGGTTTAGATGCAATCAGCAGGTTTTCATCTTCGAAAAGAATAACCGCTTTTTTAGTACTCTTTTTATAGCTGCTTGGTTCACTGAAGTCAGGTAGTGTAACAGTATCACCAGCACTGAGTGCAGTTTTTACCGGCTGTATTTCATTATTAATGAGGATGTCCTTTGACATACGCAGCCAGTGCAGTTCTTTTTTAGGAATATGGAGTGCGATAAGCATTTCTTCCAAAGTAGTTTCATTGAATTTCTCAGGTACGATAAATTTCATATTATTCTCCTGCTGCTGCTGTCATAAATTCTTCGAAACCTTCAGGTGAGCCTGGGTTACCTTCTAAACGTTCAACTTCTTCACCGTTTTCAAAGTAAATAAGTGTTGGTGTTGCATTAATGTTCCAAGTTTCCCAAGCGTCTTCATATTCTAAAACGTTAAGTTGTGTTACTTCGCCGTCATTGCTGTCCAGTGCCTCAGTCAGAAGCGGTGTTGCTTCCTGACAGTGTGAACATGTCGGGCTCCAGAAGTAGACGAATTCGCCTTCGCCTGAATTTACTATTTCTTCAACTTCTGCCGGTGTTTTGTTAGCCTGATAATTTTCATCATCCAGCAGATCGATTGTCGGTCCTGTCAGTTCATCTGGTTCTTTATCAGTGTAAGGGTAATACCCTGAATCACTTAAACTTTCCGGATCTGATGTCTGATTGTTCATAAATAAAAATACTCCTACGAATACAACGACGATTAAACCAATAATGCCGTAAAAAATCTTATTGCCCATAATTAATAGCTCCTATTCTTTAATCTTTTTTAATGAAGAATGATAAAATGAAAATAATGATGAATGCAGTCAATGCAAGAAGCGGGATAGTAATAAAACCAGCCCAATTTATATATTGTACTGTACAGGAGACACCCATACAAGCATTGGCGCTGTCACCGAGTGCCGGAATTTTCTGCAATGCGTAATGATATGTAGATACCAGTATGCCAATTCCGCTCATTACACGGACGTACAGCCCGGCATTGATATCATTTTTAATGATACCGATAAACGACAGCAGCACAATCGGATACATTAGAATACGCTGGTACCAGCACATCTCGCATGGCTCATACAGTCTGACTTCACTGAAGTACAAAGAACCGAGCATAGCGATTAGTGACACGATAAAAATCATTTGCATATACAATTTGTTATTTTTCATATCAGTGCCTGACCTTTCATTTTTGTTTTGTAACTTACTTTTTTATTATAAGTGCTAATCACTGTATTAAGTGTAACAAATTTCTTACAATTTATTAAAAGAGGTGTCAATTGTGAAAAGTAAACTGCAGCTGTTAAAAGATATCGCAGAATTTTTAAATACGGAGACACACCGCCAGTCGATGATTGACGGGGCTTTAAAAATGCTCATTGATCATTCCAGCTTTAAAACCGGCTGGATTTTCTTTATTAATGAGGACGGTAAACATGAACTGAGTGCGCATTACCAATTGCCGCCGACACTGCAGCGTGACAGTAATACTTATCTTTGCAATGATAAATGCTGGTGCGTAAATAAATTTAATAAAGGTGAGCTGTCAAACGCGACAAATATTGTCGCCTGTTCAAGGCTTGAAAAAGCTGCACGGGAAATGCCGGATGAGAACGATAATATTACGCATCATGCCACAGTGCCGCTGATTTCCGGTGATGAATCTTTCGGCTTATTAAATGTAGCCACTCCATACAGCACCAAATTTCAAAAAGATGAATTGGATCTGCTCGAATCCGTTGCATTTCAGCTCGGTTCTACATTAAAGAGACTGGATTTAACAACGCGTGAAAAAGAAAATATGATTATTAAAGAACGCCAGCGGCTTGCACGGGAACTGCACGATTCTGTTAATCAGATGTTATTTTCCATCGGTATTACTTCACATGCGGCGAAAGCTTTAAAAGACAGCGAACAGACCCGTCTGGCTTTTGAAAGAATAGAAAATACATCGAAATATGCAATGAAGGAAATGAAGGCATTGATATGGCAGTTGAAACCAATTGGTCTCGAAAACGGTATTATTGAAGCGGTTAAACATTATGCTAAGATTCTTGATTTGAATATAGAAATTACCGTCAATGGATTTTATAATATAGCGGATGACATGGAAATAGAGCTGTACCGCATCATGCAAGAAGGCCTTAATAATATTAGGAAGCATGCAGGAACAAAAGATGCACAAGTACTGCTGGAAATTACAGATGAGGAGCTCATGCTCGTTATCAGTGATAAAGGTCAAGGATTTATTCCGGCTGAAAAAATTGGCCTGAGCCACGGTTTAACAAATATGCACGAACGTGTTCATAAGATGAACGGCGCACTCGAAATTAAATCAGCTAAAGGGCAGGGCACCATATTAATTACACGTTTAAAACTCGGAGGGAATTAAATGTACAATATAATTTTAACTGATGATCATCAGGTGGTAAGAGAAGGCATGAAGTTTTTATTATCGACGACATCGGATATTAATGTAGTAAAGGACTTTGACAACGGTGCTGAAACACTTAAATATCTTGAAAATAATCACGACAATATTAATCTTGTATTAACAGATCTCGTTATGCCGGAAATGGACGGCATTGAACTGACTAAATTATTAAAAGAAAAATATAAGCATATTAAGGTGCTTGTGCTGTCGAGTTATACGAGCGAAGAATATATCCGGCCTGTTTTTCGTGCAGGTGCAGACGGCTATATTATTAAAGAGATGGAAGTCGATGAACTCGTTCAGTCGATAAAAAATGTTATAGAAGGGGACAGAGTTGTTCATCCTGATATTTTAAAGGTTATCGATGAAAAAGGAAATCTGCCGCATGAACGAAATATACTGTCGAGAAGAGAAACTGAAGTTCTAAAAGAAATTGTTAAAGGGCAGTCGAATAAAGAAATCAGCGAGGCACTTTTTGTCAGTGAAAAGACTGTAAAAACTCATGTCAGTCATATACTGAATAAACTGGAAGTTTCAGATCGGACTCAGGCCGTCATTTATGCAATAAAATTCAATATTATCGATTTTTAGAGCAAAGTGAGAAAAAAAGTTTAACTCATGAGAACGCTTAACCATACGGTTTTAAGGGGTTTAACAATAATTTTACATTAAATTTTATGGACAAATCTCCGATGCTCAAAGTATACTTGAATACATGTTCAATGAATTATTAGCTTAGGGGGATACATATGAAAATAGGAAATAAACTCACAATCTATATTGTAATCGCTTTAATTGCGGGGATTGCAGTAGGTTCAATATTTAATACAATGGCGGATGCGGCGTGGGTCCAGTGGATTGATCAATACATATTTAACGTGTTAGGACAAATATTCTTAAATCTTATCTTTATGGTTGTTGTTCCAGTCGTATTCATTTCTATCGTACTGGGTGTTGTCAGCGTTGGGGATCCGAAAACACTTGGCGTTATCGGTATTAAAACGATGATGTTCTATCTGGCAACAACAGCAATTGCGATTTCACTGGCAATTGGAGTTGCACTTATACTGCAGCCGGGTGAAGGACAGGCAGACTTACTGAATACTGAAGAAGTATCGGAGTACCGTTCAACAGAACTTGAAGGCGGAGATACTGAGCTCGCTATGCAGACAACATTTGATCAGACTTTAATTAACATTATTCCGGACAATCTGTTCATGGCGATGGCTGATCAGAATATGCTTCAGATTATTGCATTTGCAATCTTCATCGGTGTCGGCTTAATCGCTGTTAAAGAAAAAGCATCAGGCATTGTTAAACTTTTTGAACAAGCTAATGAAGTGATTATGTGGATTGTTCTGGCAATTATGAAATACTTCGCTGCACTTGGTGCATTTGGTTTAGTAGCTACTGCATTTACACAGGCAGGGTTTGGCGCAATCCAGCAGCTTGGAATGTACTTTATCTGTGTACTGTTAGCATTGTTTATTCACTTTGCTGTAGTGTACGGCTCTGTAGTACAGTTCCTTGGGAAGAAAAGTTTCGTATGGTTCATTAAAATGTTTGCACCTGCAATGTCAGTGGCTTTCAGTACATCATCATCAAGCGCGGTGTTACCGGTATCACTAGAAACAGCGCAGAACAAACTGGGAATACGGAAGAGTATCTCAAGTTTCGTACAGCCTTTAGGTGCGACTGTAAATATGGATGGTACTGCAATTATGCAAGGTGTTGCGACAGTGTTTATCGCACAGCTGTCAGGTATTGATTTAACAATCGGGCAGATGGTAACAGTTGTAATTATCGCAACAATCGCAAGTATCGGTACAGCAGGTGTTCCGGGTGTCGGACTTGTAATGCTGGCAATGGTATTAACGGCAGTAGGACTGGATCCTGCAGCAATTGGTATTATTATCGGTATCGACAGACTTCTTGATATGACACGTACAGCGGTCAATATTTCAGGTGATGCAACAATCGCACTTGTTATCGATCATCAGCAGAATGTTAAAGAAGGCAAGTTCATTAAAGGTAAGAGTAAATACGTAGACGGTAAAATCGTTAACAAATAATTAATAGTAAAAGAAGTATGACCGGCAGTTTATTATTGTCTGTTCATACTTCTTTTTTATATTTTAAGTAGAATGAAAGAAATTGTTCAATAGTGAATAATTAGTGAATTTTTTCATAATCTCTTTAATTTGTAATGATTATCATTTACAATATATATCAGGTAAATTGATATACAAGCATGATTGATTAAGTTTTAATCGCGGTGCTATGAAGGGACGATTTTAATGGATAAGCAGGAATTTACAGAGATTCTACAGTCTAAGTTCAAGATAGTTCGGACGGAGGCTGGATACACCCAGGATGCTATGAGCCATACCATTGGATTATCCAAAAAAACGCTGGTACAAATAGAAAAAGAGCGAATATTACCTAACTGGACAACATGTATCTCGCTTTGTGCACTGTTTAGAGATAGTGAAGTACTGACGAATATTTTTGGCGGAGATCCACTGGAGCTGACACAGGTATTATCACGCGGCTCAGCAATATACCCAAATTATGAAAAAGAAAATATATATTGGGAAACGCTTGAATCAAATAACGGCTTTAAATTAGAATTCAACAAAACGAATTCAATTTACAGAGTGTTAAATGCAGATAACCAGCCGGTTCATGCATCATATATTGAAAGAGAAATAAGAACTTATTTCGAGCGCAAAAGCAATCGATAAATTCCAGGCACCCGCAAGGGTGCTTTTTCTTTAATTTCTGCAAAAAGTAATATATAGTTATTAAGCTGATAAGGGGTGAAATAGTAATGAATCCAGTAACTCAGGTTTTTCTGATGGCATTAATTGGTGCACTTATCGGAGGAACGACAAATACAATCGCAATTAAAATGCTCTTCAGACCGTACGAAGCAAAATATTTATTTGGGAAACGTCTGCCCTTTACACCGGGTGTTATACCGTTACGGCGCGACGAAGCATCGACTAAGCTTGGAGAGATTATAACAGGGCATCTGTTAACGCCGGAAGTATTCAAAGAGAAACTTAATAGTCCTGAAACTGATAAATTAATTATGCACTTTATAGATAGACAGATAGAGACTATTGAAACTGAACGCCTGACACCGGGTTACTTTTTAGAACGGCTGTCAGCAGGACTGACGGATAAAATTGTCGATTCATTTAATGAAGAAATCCGCTCTAAAGTTACCGAAGAGGGCACGAAGCTTTACGATAGAAATATCGATGATATCATGCCGCCTGATGCGTTGAATGCTGTAGACTCAAAAGTCGCCCATCTTGCGTATGATATAAACGAAAAGCTGGTGCAGTATATTTCTTCAGATAAAGGGTTCAGTGATATTTATACGATGGTTGATGAGTTTACCGAAAACAGAGGAAGACTCGCACGCAGTATAAAATATGTAATGACGAAAGAATCAATGACTGAACGTGTTCAGACGGAACTGCTGAAGCTGATTCAGCAGGAGAAAATGATTGATATTGAAAACCGTGTGATTGAAGATGAGTATAATAAATTGAAACAAAGCGGGTTATCGGAACTTGTAACCGGCTCCGACCTCGATAATATTTTAAACAGTATAATAGAAGTACTGCAGCAGAAAATCGATATTAGACAAATATTGAATACACCGATTACTGATTTCAATAAAGAATTATTTGAGCGTTTTAAAGAAAAAGGGAAATATAAACTTAAAGATAATTTTATCGATTACTCAGGTAAAAACATGAGTAAAATTATGAATAAGCTGCAGCTTGCAGAAGTGATTAAAAAACAGATCGACAGTTTTGAATTAAGTAAACTGGAAGATCTCGTCATGGATGTTGCAAATAAAGAATTCAAAATGATTATGATGCTTGGGTATGTACTCGGCGGAATTGTCGGAATTGCACAGGGGATATTAGTATTGTTTTTCTAAATAGTAAATTTGTGTTAATGTAACAATATCAAACTTAAAGGAGTTTTATATTAATGGTTAATGTATACGATCAGGCTAATGCCCTTGAAACAGCATTACGTGAATCAGAAGAATTTCAGCAAATGAAGGATCTTTACAGCAAAGTGAACGGGGATGCTGAATCAAAACAATTGTTTGATGAGTTTAGAGAACTCCAGATGACATTACAGCAAAAACAAATGCAGGGCGAAGAACTTTTAGAAGAAGATATTCAAAAAGCTCAAAACTCAGCACAAGAAATTGAAAATGATGAAAACATTAAAAGTTTAATGGAAGCTGAACAGAAAATGAGTCAGCTTATCCAGGACTTAAACCGTGTTATCATGAAGCCTATCGAAGAGCTTTATGAAATTAACAATCAATAGTTAAAAATATCAGTTGAGAGGCCATGCTGGCCTCTCTTTTTTGTTATAATGTTGAAGAATAGAGTTTTTTTCCGAAGGAATGGTGAACCCAATGGTAAAATTTATCCATGCGGCAGACCTGCACCTGGACAGCCCGTTTAAATCCCGGTCTAAAATGCCTAACAATATACTCGAAATATTAATGACAAGTACATATAAAAGTGTCTCGCGGATGGTCGACTTCGCTATTAAAGAGAAAGTAGATTTTTTACTTATATCAGGTGATATTTTCGATCAGTCGAACCGTTCTTTAAAATCTGAAATTTTTCTGAAGAAGGAATTTAACAGATTAAAGGAGAAAGGTATATTCGTCTACATGATTCACGGTAACCACGATCCGATTTCTTTTGGCTTTAAAACAACGTGGCCGGATAATGTTTCTGTGTTCAAAGAGAACGTTGAAACATATGAAATGCTGAGTTCAAAAGGTGAACGTATTTATCTGCATGGCTTCAGCTATCTGCTGGATGAATCATACGAAAACAAACTTGATGAGTATCCGACGAATACAGATAACCGCGGCATTCATATCGGCCTGCTGCACGGAACGTATGCGAAAACGAAATACGAAGCGAAGCGCTATACGGAATTTAATTTAGAAGCACTGAACAACAAGCTGTATCATTACTGGGCACTTGGTCATATTCACGTGCGATCGCAGCTGGCAGATTTACCGCAGGTTCATTATTCAGGAAACATTCAGGGACGCCATAAAAACGAAACCGGTGAAAAAGGATTTCTCCTTGTTGAAGGGGATGACGTTTCATTGGCGGCAAACTTCGTGCCGGTTCAGGAAGTAATCTTCGAAAATCTGGAGCTCGATACTGAGTCGCTTAGAAAAGAAGAACTTTATCAGCAAATTGTCGAATTTAAGCAGGGGCTGAGAGAACAGAGCAAGTACATCGTTAATCTCCAGCTGAACTATGACGGAGAAGATGAAATTTCTCAAAGTGACTATGCTGAGCTTATTGATCTCCTGCAGGAAGACGAAGTTAATATTTCTCAGTTCGTCTGGATTGATAATATTAAAGTCTCATATAATAATGAAGAGCAGATAGCAGTGCTGAAAGATATTAAGAAGAGTTACTCAGATAATGAAGAGTTATTCAGAAGCGCGGTTAATACTATGTACATGGATCCGAATATTAACCGGTACCTGCCGCCAATTGGTGAAGTATCTCCGGAAGAACTTCTCAAAATGGGTGAAGATCGTCTGAAAATGTTGATGAGGAAGTAGTGAAATTATGAGAATCCTATCAGTTAATATATACGGTTACGGAAAAATTATTAAACAGGAATTTAATACGAATCAGGATTTCGTTCAGATATTCGGTGAAAATGAAGCCGGCAAGTCGACGATGATGTCATTTATCCATTCGGTACTGTTTGGGTTCCCGACTAAGAAAGAACAGGAACCCCGTCGTGAACCGCGTATGCATAACTTATACGGCGGCAAGCTGACTGTTAAATTTAAAGATGAACCGGAGCCTGTAGAAATAGAAAGACTTAAAGGCAAGGTCCAGGGCGATGTAAAAATTTACTTTAAAGACGGTACAACAAAAGGTGAGGAATGGCTCACTAAAAAAATGAATTATATAGATAAGCGTACATACCGCTCAATCTTTTCATTTGATGTGCTTGGGCTCCAGGATATTCACAAAAATATGACGGAAGACAAGCTGCAGGAATACCTGCTTCGTGCAGGAGCTCTCGGTTCTCACGAATATGATGAGATGCTCGGCGCAATCGATAAGGAGCTTAAATCTCTCTATAAAAGAAACGGCATTAATCCCGTCATTAATACAGAACTCGAAGATTTAAATGAGCTGAGCGATAAAATCCGCGGACTTGAAAAGAACGAGGATGAATATAAAACGCTGATTAATGAACAGGTTAAAACGCTTGAGAGCTTAAATTCCAAAAAACATGCACTCCATCAGATGGAATTAGTCCGCAAGCAGAAGATGAAAGAAGTTATGTATCATAAAGATATTAAGGACTGGAAGCAGCTTGAGAGCAAACTTAATATCGAACCGGTAAACTTTCCGGAACGGGGTATTGAACGCTATGAATCACTGCGTAACCACGTTAAGCAGTCTGCTAAAGATATTGGACTGCGGCAGGAAAGGCTTAAAACACTGATTGCTGAAATTCAGCATGTGAAGCTCCCTGACAAAACGATAGTAAGCTATTTAGAAGCGCTTCAAAAAGAAGAACCTGAAATTAAACAGCAGAACTTGGAAGTTATGCGTTTATCGAATTCGGTGTCAAATCTTGAAAATGATATATTAAATCTGCAGAAAGATATCGGCTGGAAAGAGGAATATCCGGATGTTGATGACTCAAACATCGTCCGTGAATCGGTGCAGTCGCTGCTGTCGAAATACGATGAGATTATGCTGGAAGAACAGTACTTAATTCGTGAAATTGACCATCTGAGAGCGGATATAAAACAGCTCGATGCAGAGATTGAAGAATCGTCACAAAATCAGATTGACGATCAGAGAATGAAGAAAAAACGTGAAGTGCTGGACCGTGAGTTTGAACTGACTGAGAAGAAGCGGATGTATCAGCTGATCGAAAAAGATTACGAGCGTGAGAAACGTGAACGTGACAGAGTTAAAAACTGGCAGGCAGCGCTGATTATTACAATCAGTGTGATTTCAATCGCAATCGGTGTAATGTTCATTATTAATAACAGCTATCTGTACGGCGGCCTTGCACTTGCTGTCGGAGCAGCAGCATTGTTTATCCTCGTTATTACAAATAACCGGGAACAGGATACGCTGAAGACCGATTATCAGCTTGAAGTCGACTCGCTGCAGGAAGAAATTAATGAACTGAAAAGCGAGTACAATATCGACTTTGATATCGAGGATGCGAAAGACCTGCGCCAGGAGCTGAAAGGGCTGCGTGCAAAACGTAATTCGTTTGCAGTTAAACTGGATGACCTGAAAGAAACGCTGTCGGTTAACGAAGCGAATCAGGATCATTTGAATATCCAGCTTTCTGAAGCGAAAGCGAAATTAAAAGTAAATCCTGAACTTGACGATAAGTATATTGTCGATGCGATATATACAATCCGTCAGATTAAACAGAAGCGTCATCAAATCAACCGCGAACAGCAGCAACTCGATAACAACAATCAGAAACTGAATGATTTCGATACGCGTGTAAGTGAAGAAGTGAGTGCATTCGGCATCCATTACAACAAAACATCGATATTCCATGAAGCAGCTCAGCTGGCTTTAAAACTGAGTAAAGACGAAGCGGCATATTACAGCCTGCGAGAACAGGCCAATCTGCTTGAGAATGAAATAACAGTTCTTGAAGAAAGAAACAGCACATCACAGCGTGAACTGAACCAGCTCTTAGACTATGTCGATGCGGATGACGAAGAAGAATACTACTACTATGCAAGAAAACATAGTGAGTATGTCAGTAATGTTACCCGCTTTAAAGAACTCAGCGATAAACTGGATGAAGAACATTTCGATTACGATCTTAGAAATGAACTGTCGGGACGTCTGCTCGCAGACTTGAAAACTGATGAAGATAATATCAGTGCACAGCTGGATAGTTTAAATGAACAGATTCAGCTTGAACAGCAGTCACTTGTTGAAATTAACAATGAAATCAAGGTGCTGGAAAGCGACGGCAAGCTGAGCGAACTGAATCACCTCTACGGTATGCGTAAAGGTGTTGTCCAGAGCCTGGCTGAAGAATATATGTCGTTAGCATATATCCGCATCTTAATTGAGACGCATATTAAAGCGATCAAAGATGAACGTCTGCCGATAGTTTTAGAAGAAGCGAGGGAAACATTTGAATTTGTAACGAAAGGCCGTTATATTAATGTCATCTACAGTGACGAAGGCATTTTCGTGAAACATAAGAATGGCCAGGTATTCCATCCGCTTGAACTGTCTCAGTCAACGAAAGAGATGCTGTACATCAGCTTACGTCTAAGCCTTATCAGAGCACTAAAAGGCTACTATCAGCTGCCGATTATTGTCGACGATGCATTCGTTCATTTCGACAGCGAACGTACAAAAACGATACTTGATTACTTTAGAAGTAAGTCAGACGACCAGGTACTGTACTTTACATGTAATTTAAATACGAGCATACCATCAGCTCAAACGATTAAACTGAAAGAAAAAACGAAGTAGGAGGGTTCAGTAATGAATAATATTTCATCATTACAGCCTGGAGATTCTGTAGATACATTTTTCCTGATTAAACGCAGTCAGCAGGGCGTGACTACACAAGGCAAACCATACATGACAATCGTGCTGCAGGACAAGACGGGAGAAGTTGAAGCGAAACATTGGAACGTCTCACCGAAAGACATCGATGTACTTGTTCCTGAGGCGTTAGTTAAAGTAAAAGGCGATATTATCGACTACCGCGGCAAGAAGCAGATGAAGATTGCAAACTTCCGTGTGGCAACACAGGAAGACGGACTGGAAGCTAAAGACTTCGTAGAAAAAGCACCGATTGACGGTGAAGAACTATACGATAAAATCTTAGACTACTGTCTGAAAATAGAAAACGGCAGTCTGCAGCGTATTACACGCCAGCTGCTGAATAAATTCCGTAAAGAGTTCTCATACTATCCGGCAGCAATGACGAACCACCACGACTTTGTGTCGGGACTGGCGTATCACGTCTACTATATGCTCCGCGTGGCAGACTCATTATGTGATATTTATCCGACGTTAAACAGAAGCCTGCTATTCAGCGGAATTATTCTCCACGATATCGGCAAAGTAAAAGAATTGAGCGGGCCAATCGGCACAACTTATACTAACGAAGGAAACCTGATCGGACATATCGTAATCGCAACGGAAGAAATTACAAAAGTTGCAGATCAGCTGAACATCGAAGGCGAAGAAGTGATGTTACTAAAACACTTAATTTTAAGCCATCACGGTAAACTTGAATACGGTTCACCGAAAGTACCGATGGTTAAAGAAGCAGAAATTCTGCACTTTATCGATAACATCGACGCGCGTATTATGATGATGGATAAACATATTGATAAAGCAGATAAAGGTGCATTCACGGAAAGAATTTTCCCGCTTGAATCACGTAACTTCTACCGTCCGGAAAGTTTTTAATAGAATTAAATTAGATCCCCGCAGAGATGCGGGGATTTTTTTGGTGGTGGTGTGTAAACCGGGCGCGTTGGATTTACAACGGGGAAACGCCGTTGTAACCCGGGAGCGTTGGATTCATAACAGGGGAACGCCGTTGTTAACCGGG
>NZ_KE384466.1:0-11312 GCF_000425845.1 Jeotgalicoccus psychrophilus DSM 19085 | reverse complement strand
ACAACAGGGACACGCCGTTGTAAACCGAGAGGGCTGGATTCACAACGGGGGAACGCCGTTGTAAACCGGGAGGGCTGGATTCACAACGGGGGAACGCCGTGGTATTTCAACAACAAAAAGACGCAAAGCCTATAGGCTTTGCGTCAATTCATATCAAATATTATTCAGCGTCTTCTTCAGTATCTGCTGATTCTTCTTCAGCATTCTCCTCAGTTGGAGCACCTTCAGATTCTTCTTCAGCTGCAGCGTCTTCCTGCTGCTGTGCATTTTCTAATGCTTCGTCAGCGTTAAGGAATGTTTCTTCAATGTACGTCTGAATTTCTTCGTTTTCAAATGCTACATTGTATTCTTCTAGGAGATCACGGTAGCCCTGCAGTGCCTGGCTTGGATCTTCCTGGATATTTTTGTTTACAATTTGTGTTTTAATTGTGCTTAATTCTTCTGCAGGTGTGTCTTCAAGAGTTACATCTTCATTAAGAATGATGTGGTAGCCGAATTGTGATTCGACCGGCTCTGAAATTTGTCCCGGCTCAAGTTCGAATAGTGCTGTTTCGAATTCTTCAACCATCTGTCCTTCACTTACATAACCGAGCTCGCCGTTTTGCTGTGCGCTTCCTGTATCGTCTGAGTGCTCAGCAGCAAGTTCACCAAAGTCTGCACCGTCATCAAGCTGTGCTTTTAAATCATTAGCTTCTGCTTTTGCTTCTTCTTTAGTCATTGCCGGTTCTTCTTCTTCACCTTCGGCGCCTGCAGCACTTTCTTCTGCATCTTCTTCAGCGAATGATACGAGTATGTGAGATGATTTTCTCACACTGTCGAATGCTTCTTCATCAGTGATTTCAAAGTAATCAGCAAAGTATAAATCATTTAGTGCATTGGATACACGCTGCTGTTTATATGTATCGACTGTCATTCCCGGCTGTGATTGCTGTAACATCATCGAGAAGTTTTCCTCGCCGCCGTATTGTTCAATTTCAGCATCGATTTGCTCATTGAGCTCATCCATATTTAGTTCTTCACTGTATTTATCAGTTAAAACTTTGTCCAATACTAATTGGAAAGTCTGGTTTGCAACCTGATTAGTACCAATCTGGTTCAGCACGTCGTCTGCAGTAATATCTCCTGCATCACTCGTAGCAAGAACACTGCCGAATTCTACATCTCCGCCTTCTTCTGTCGAAGCTGAATCCGTATTTTCTTCACCTTCATTGCTGCAGGCAGCAAGACTTACTAAACCTAATCCTATTATAAATGGTGCAAATTTCTTCTTCATTCGAAAATTCTCCCTCCGGTTCATATACAAGGCATAATATATCATATAAAAAGGACGGTGCACAAACTTAAACACACCGTCCATTGTAAATATTCTGTTTTTTAACTGTTAGTTGTTATCGCTGTCATCTTTTTCATCTTTACCTTGTACTTCCGACATCGCAGTATCAGCTTTATTCGAAATAATCTCAATATTCTCCTGCAGTCTCTCGACGTTCGGATTAATATCCGCCTGGAAGTTTGAAATCATCGATTTCACTTCGTCACCGAGAGTGGAGAAGACTTCACTTGATTCGTGTTTCGTTTTTAGAAAAGAGTTTTTAATTTCTTCTCCTTCGATTTTAAGCTGGTCCATCTGTGATTTTAAGTCATTTGAACCTGTTTTTAATGACTGCTGGAGTTCTTTACCTGATTTAGGTGCATTTAAAAAGGATATGAGCATGCCGCCTGTAATTCCGACTGCGAATCCTACACCGATATTTTTAAGTTTCATAAATTCATTCACATCCTTATCTCAAATATAATATACCCTGATTTAATCTTAATTATTCATTTAATTTATTTTTAATTGCCGCTTCAACATCCGAACGAATCTCCGCTGTGTTGCGATCATCTTCCACGCTGACCCATTTATAGCCGAAGCCATCGTGTTCTTCTTTGTAACGGGGAATAATATGGAAGTGAAGATGAAAAACTGACTGTGATGCGTAAGCACCGTTATTCTGAACTACGTTTAAGCCCGCAGGCTCAAATGCATCTTTGACTGCATTAGATACTTTCGTAATGACACTCATTACTTTCGCCCCTGTTTCTGCATCCAGGTCATAAATATTTTCAATCGGCTGTTTAGGAACGACTAACGTATGCCCCTTAACGATTGGGAAGGCATCCATAAATGCGATAACGTGGTCGTCTTCATACACAATATTGGCAGGTATTTCTCTGTCGATAATTTTTTCAAAAATTGTCTTGTTCATCTCATTATCCTCCATTAAAAACTTATGATATAGTTTTACTTAAGTATCAGTATACAAATAATTAGAATTATTTAAAAGGAAGTCAGATGATGGTCTTAGAAATTAATGAACTTACAGGCGGGTATTCGAAAGATCCCGTCATTCACGATATCTCTTTCAATATTAAAGCCGGTGAAATTATCGGGCTGATCGGTTTAAACGGAGCAGGTAAAAGTACGACGATTAAACATATTCTCGGGCTGCTCAGGCCGCACAGCGGAAACATTAAAGTAATGGACAAAACAATTGACTCAGACGTTGAAGCGTACCGCAGACATATGGGTTATATTCCGGAATCACCGATTCTTTACGAAGAACTGACACTCCGGGAACACATTAATATGACGGCGATGGCTTACGGGTTAACACCACAGGAAGTAGAGGCGAGAAAAGGACCGCTCTTAAAACGTTTCCGGCTCGATGATAAGGAAGATACATTTCCGAGCCACTTCTCAAAAGGAATGAAGCAGAAGGTTATGCTGATTTGTGCGTTTATCGTAGAACCGGAACTCTATATTATCGACGAGCCGTTCCTTGGTCTCGATCCGCTCGGCATCGAATCGTTAATTGAACTGATGATTTCTGAACGCGATAAAAACCGGTCGATTTTAATGAGTACACATATTCTTGCAACGGCGGAACGCTACTGTGACCGGTATATCATTATCGACCAGGGGCGTAAAATAGCAGACGGCACACTGGATGAGCTGCGAGAGCAGACAGGGCTGTCTGAAGGCACACTTGATGATGTATATATCCAGCTGACTGGCGGGAAACGTCATGAGCAGTAAACTGTTTAATACGCGCATGGAGGAAGACGTAAAAATACGGAGCTATTACGGCAAGTTTATTTTTAACAGTCACTTCCTCGTATTCTTAATGATTGCGGCCGGTGTGCTTCTGTATACGCTGCTCGGTTTAAGAGAGACACTCAGTCCAAGTCTGTATATCGACACGCTGTGTGCGCTCTTAATGGCGGCAGTATTGCTGCCGAAGTATCGTACACTCTTAAAAGAAGCGGATATGCTTTTCTTGCCGCCTTACGAAAAGAAAATGGCTGCTTATTTTAAGCGGGCGGATATTTACAGTCTGTCGCTCGGTCTTGCTGTGCCGGCAGCAGCATCTGTTGCTGTATTGATTCTCTTATCAATCGGTCACGATTTAACATCGATTTTACTGTTTTTTTTACTGGCAGTCTTATTGTATTTCAACGCCTTTAATATCAGACGCCTGTCGGTCAATACAGATTATACAAAATGGGCTGTCACTTCAGCTTTAATACTGCTTAACTTTATTTCGCTGATGCTGGTGCTCGTTAATCCGTTCTTTATGATTGCAGGGCTCTTCTTTATTATTATATTTACTGTAATTATGAAGAAGAGTTCATTTCAAACATTGTCATGGCTGAACTACGTGCAGTATGAAAAAGAAGCGCTGCAGCAGTATTATCAGACTGTCAGTATGTTTACGAATGTTAAACGTATCGACAAAGCATTTAAACGAAGACGTATTTTGGATGTCCTTCTCTGGGTGCCAAAAGCTGATAAGTTCAATAAAAAATATATGTACGAATATTTATTTTACCGTTCATTTATGCGAGACCACGATCTGCCGATGATTGTGCTTCGTATAATAGTATTATTCTTTATTATTATGTTCTGGATCGGCAACTTGTATGTATCGCTGATATTCAGTCTGTTCGGCATTTATTTAATCGTGCTGCAGATGTCTCAAATATATACAGCACAGGCATATCTTCTATGGCCAAAAGTATGGCCGGTATCCCGGACGTATATTCAGGACAGTTATATCAGATATTCGCATAAAATCGTCTTTGCTATTACGCTTATTTTTGCAGTTATGTTCACGGTGACGCATCCGGCGCAGTTTTTCTATGCACTGGCCTTCCCCTTGTGGGGCTATCTGTTAAACAGAGTATTATCAAAATCCATCTATAAAAAAGAAACAGAACTCAGCGATTAATCGCTGAGTTCTTCTTTTTCTTCTTCAGTATATTCATTGTCTTCGATATTGTAGTAAGTTTTCGATGATAAGTAGTCGCCGAACAACGATTCTTCATTGCGGAACTTCTTCAATGAATCAGATGTTAAATAGTTTTTATAGACATCGGTATGTTTAAAATCATTGTAAATACTCATGTCCGCCCATTTAATCAGCACGATGTAATTCTCATCGCGTGTGTTGACGCCGACTCTGTATGAGACAATGCCGTTAACTGCTCTTAATTCTTCAGAAAGATCGCTTAAATGTCCTCTTAAGGAATGCGTACCATCTCCTGCAGCAGGTATATAAAACATTGATAATGGGAGTGCTTCATCAAGCGAGCCCTGTTCATTCAGCACTTTATAAGTCATGTTAGTGGAGAAAATCGATTTTTCTTTATTATCTTCATAATATAAAATTGCTTCCGGACCTCTTGCACTGATCGATACATCAGGGTGTTTTTGCTGAAGGGAGGAGAGAAAATCAATCGTCCCGGTAGTTGCGTGTAAATACACTGTGCTTCACCTCTTGTTTAGTTATGTTAATCAGTATATACCTGAAACCATACAATGTTAAACAAATCTCAAATAGTACGTTTTTTTGACAACTTGCGTCTAATTAATAATTGTTCTAAAGAATGTGATAAAATGTGTAGATGTATGAACATATAAATATTAGGGGGTACCACTGTGTTTAATGATACACTCATTCGAGCAGCACGCGGAGAAAAGACAGAACATACACCAGTTTGGTTTATGAGACAGGTTGGGCGTTCGCAGCCGGAATATCTAAAAGTTAAAGAAAAATATTCTTTAATTGAAATTACAAAACAGCCTGAACTTACTGCTTATCTCACGGCTACACCTGTAGATAACTATAATGTCGATGCGGCAGTGCTTTATAAAGATATAATTACACCGCTGGCACCAATCGGTATTGATGTTGAAATCAAGTCCGGGGTAGGACCTGTAATACATAATCCTATCCGTACTGAACAAGACGTTGAAAATCTTGGAGAACTGGATCCGTTTAAGGATTTAGACTACGTCTACAAAGCAATACAGATTTTAACGCAGGAAAAATTAAATGTCCCGCTTATCGGATTCTGCGGTGCACCGTTTACAGTTGCAAGCTATATGATAGAAGGCGGACCATCTAAAAACTATCACCGTACGAAAACAATGATGTATTCGAACCCGAAATTGTGGTTCAAATTAATGGATAAGCTAGTTGAGACAAGCATTACTTACTTAACAGCACAAATTAAAGCAGGCGCAAGTGTCATTCAGATTTTTGACTCATGGGGCGGTGCGCTTAATAAAGCGGACTACAACTTCTATCTTGCACCTGGCATGAAAAAAATTATTAATGCGGTTAAAGCACAAAACGTACCGGTGATTATTTTCGGTATCGGCGCGAGCCATTTAGCAACTGAGTGGGATAAACTCGGCAGTGACGTGCTTGGACTCGACTGGAGAATGTCGATTACAGAAGCTCGTGATTTAGGTATTACGAAAGCATTGCAGGGTAACCTTGACCCGGCGTTATTATTATCGGACTGGTCAGTAATAGAAGAACGTGCAAAGAAAATCGTTGAAGAAGGAAACAGAACAGGACATATCTTCAACCTTGGCCACGGTGTCTTCCCTGAAGTAGATCCGGACGTTTTAAAACGACTGACAGAATTAGTACACACACACAGTAAAGGATTGTGATTTTGAAAATGGCAGAGAAAAAAGCACTATTAGTTATGGCATACGGTACACCGTATAAAGAATCGGATATTGAGCCTTACTACACACATATCAGACGTGGCAGAAAGCCAAGTGAAGAAGCACTGCAGGACTTAAAAGACCGCTATGAAGCAATCGGCGGAATTTCGCCCTTAGCAGATACTACAAAACGCCAGGCGGAAGCTCTGGTAAATGCTCTAAATGAACAAAGTGATGATGAGTTCGAACTGTTTATCGGTTTGAAGCATATTCACCCGTTTATCGAAGACACTGTTAAAGAAATCAGCGACGCCGGCATTAAAGAAATTTACAGCGTGGTGCTTGCACCGCATTATTCAAATTTCTCTGTCGGTTCATATAACAAACGTGCAGCTGAAGAAGCGGAGAAATACGGCATTACTGTTAAATCTGTAGAGTCATTCTTCGAACAGAAGCCGTTTATCGATTTCTGGGTGGATGCTCTTGAAACGACTTTCAAAGAAGAAATTCCTGCTGACGAAGCGGATAAAACTGCGATTGTTGTTAGCGCGCACAGTCTTCCTGAGAAGATTAAAGAACATAACGATCCATACCCGGGTCAGCTTGAGGCAACAAAAGATTTAATTCAAGCACGTTTTGACAGCGGTCATTACTTCATCGGCTGGCAGTCGGAAGGCAACACGCCGGATCCATGGCTTGGACCGGATGTTCAGGACTTAACACGTGAATTATATAAAGAACACGGCTTTAAACATTTCGTGTACATTCCGCTCGGCTTTGTATGCGAGCATTTAGAAGTGTTATACGATAACGACTACGAATGTAAAGTTGTGACTGACGAAATCGGTGCGGTCTACCACAGACCGAATATGCCGAATACAGATTCACGTTTCATTCAGGCTATGGTGAACGAATTAATTAAATTGTAATAAGCGAGGCGTTAAGAGTGAAAAGAGTAGCGATAGTAGGTGCAGGAATCACAGGATTGTCGGCAATGCATTATCTTTTAAAAGACGGAACAGACCTGACAGTCGATTTATACGAAGCGTCGGACCGCGCCGGCGGTAAAGTAAATACTCATATCCGTGACGGTTACACAATCGAACTCGGACCCGAGTCTTATTTAGCGCGTAAAGAAGTCATGACAGAGCTGGCTGAAGAAGTGGGGCTTGGTGACACACTGGTCCGCAACCAGACGGGGCAGGCGTATATCTATGCAAAAAATAAGTTGTCACCGGTGCCGAAGGGCACGATGCTCGGCGTACCTATGGAGCTGTCTCCGCTCTTAACTACCGATTTAGTGTCGTGGGCAGGGAAACTGCGTGCAGGACTGGATTTCTTTAAGCCTGCCATGCCGTTATATAAAGATATTTCGGTGGGGGAGTTTTTCCGTGCACGTTTCGGTAACGACCTACTTGAACATATGATTGAACCGCTCTTAGCCGGAGTATACGGTACAGATATCGATAAGCTCAGCTTAATGTCGACGTATCCGAACTTTAAAGAGACAGAAGAGGAACACGGCAGTCTGATGAAGGGCCTGATGGCAGAGAAGAAAAATAAGCCTGCGGCTCCGAAGACAAAAACCGGTGCTTTTCTGCAGTTCAAAAATGGACTGCAGTCGTTTATCGACCGATTGGTCAGTGAAAACGAAAAGCGCGGCGGACAGATTCACTTTAATTTTGATGTGACTGAGATTGAAAAAACTGCTGACGGCTACGAGCTGACGGCAGGCGGCGGAACGCATCATTATGATGAAGTCATCGTTACGACGCCTCACTTCCAGTACAAACGCTGGTTTAAAGATAAGGAATTTGAATACTTCAAGCATATGGAAGCAACAAGTGTTGCGACAGTTGTGATGGCATTTGATGCTGAACAGGTGAAAAATTCGATTGAAGGCACAGGTTTCGTAATCAGCCGCAACATGGACACATCGATTACTGCGTGTACGTGGACGAATAAGAAGTGGGAACACTCCACACCGGATGGTAAAGCGCTGCTGCGTGCTTATGTAGGCCGTCCCGGGGACTTTATCGTACATGAGAAATCAGACGAAGACATCGTCCGTCTGGCACGCGAGGATCTGGATAAAATCATGGAGCTGGACGGTGAACCTGAATTCACTATCGTTACGCGGATGATGAATGCGATGCCGAACTATTTTGTCGGACATAAGTATATCATCGATGATATTCAAAAATATGCTGCGGAAAATTATCCGGGACTGCACTTAATCGGTGCATCACAATACGCAGTCGGGCTTCCTGACTGTGTGCAGACTGCGAAAAACACTGCAGAAAAAATATTGAATAAGTAAAATATGATTTTAAGACCTGTTTCTATTATAATAGAGGCAGGTCTTATATTATGTAGCAGGGGGAAATACAATGAAGTTTATTTCAAACAATGACATCAAAGATCCGATGATTAATCTGGCGATGGAAGAATATATATTAAGAGAAATTCCAACGGATGACTCTTACTTTTTATTCTATGTAAACCAGCCGTCGATTATTATCGGTAAAAATCAGAATACAATTGAAGAAATTAACGAACCGTACATTAGAGAACACGGCATTAAAGTTGTGAGACGGGTGTCAGGCGGGGGCGCAGTATACCATGACGAAGGAAATTTGAACTTCAGTTTCATTACAGAAGACGACGGCGACAGCTTCCACAACTTTAAAAAATTCACGCAGCCGATCGTAGAATCATTAAAAGAAATGGGCGTAAACGCTGAACTGTCAGGACGCAACGACATTGAAATCGCAGGCGGCAAAAAAGTATCAGGAAACGCGATGTTCACACAGAAGGGGCGTATGTTCTCTCACGGTACACTGATGCTTGAAAGTGATATATCAGAAGTGCAGAATGCGCTGAAAGTGAATCCGAAGAAAATACAGTCAAAAGGAATTAAATCGGTCAGTGCACGAGTTGGGAATATTAACGACTATTTAGATGAGAAAATTGATATCGAAGAATTTAAAGAGAGAATTCTTGCAAAAATTTTCGGCGGACTTGAAAACGTTGAAGAATATAAACTGACAGACGACGACTGGGCGAAAATTAACCAGCTGTCTGAAGAAAAATACCAGACGTGGGCATGGAACTACGGCAAAAACCCTAAATACAACTACGACAACTCACATAAATTTGCTGCCGGTTTGCTAGACGTAAGACTGGAAGTCAAAAGCGGGCGTATCGAACATGCGAAAATCTTCGGCGACTTTTTCGGAGTCGGAGAAGTCGTGGATATTGAGAATCTGCTGATCGGTGTGGAGCATAACCGTGAGCACATTGAAGAAGCAATTAAAGATGTGGATATCAGCCACTATTTAGGACGTATTACGAGAGAAGAGTTCTTGGATTTGATATCATAAGAGTTTATTTTGGAAAGCCGGCGCTGAGGAGTGCCGGTTTTTTCGTGTTTGTGAGGGTGTGTGTGAGTTTGGTTGACGATGTCGATTTAACAAGGTAGTCCGGAAGCATTTGGTTGACGATGTTGATTTAACAAGGTAGTCCGGAAGCATTTGGATGACGATGTTGATTTAACAAGGTAGTCCGGAAGTGTTTGGATGACGATGTCGATTTAACAAGGTAGACCAATAGCGATATTACTGCACAGGCAAATAAAAAAAGCACAGCCGTAGCGGGGCTGTGCTCTTTCTATATGTACATCTATTACAATTCTTTTAGTAAAGCAGTGTACTTCATGAATTTCTCTTCGTTTTTCTCTATGAGTGATTCTTCTATTTTTGCTTCATATAATTCTACATTGAAATGGTGTATGGATTCTTGCAAAACAAGATCTGCTGATAAATCGTTAATTGTGTTGATGAAGCCTCTTAATTGATTTGCAGGATAAACTGGTCTACCCATAATAAATTACCCCTCTCGAAACTATCTTTAATCAGATTATATAATACATTCTCATTTAGGTCAATGATAATGAGAATCGAAGTTCTATGTATTCTGATAATTAACTTTTATATGCTGATTTTAAACAATAGGCAACATTTAACATTATTAGTTAACATTTTAAATATTCTGTGTTATATTGATTGTAATAATAAATACAAGGGGGAAAATATGAGCCGACAGCATTATATTATTAATGATGAAACGATGTACATTGTTGCTAAGTCACTCGGGCGTTATACTGAAAGTGTAATAGGGGAACTTTACGGGGAGCCTATAGAATGTCTTTCCATTCCTAATAAAATATTGGAACATAATTGTAAATATCATTTTCAGACTTACGCATCACGTAAAGACTTAACAAGAAGTTTATCTGGTATACGATCAAAGCATCCGATTATTTTAGATTTATTTGGTTCATATATATATTTCTGTACACACTCGGACCGTGTTAACGAAAACTGCTGGTTTAATTTAAGATATATTGACAGTTATTATGATTATAATGGCAATACAAAAGTTAAATTTGAAAATAATGAAGAGATGGAAGTTAATATTTCATACAGTTCATTTAACAATCAGTATTTAAATGCGGTGAAGCTGCACTATAAATTTAATCTGGCTAAAGAAAAAACTTACCGTAAGGATGAAACACCAAAACTCGCTTATGAACATCAGCATCAAGAAATGCAGTATATTAATGAAGCAGCGCGGGATACTTATTTAAAATACATGCGCGGGATTGATCAAATTAATAAAATCTAGTGAATATAATGAGTAAATGTTTAATTATTTATCAATGATGTAAATTTTACTTAACAATTATTAAGTTTGCTGTTGATTTAATTAACGTTCATTGCTATAATAAATCTTGTTCGATTGAAACATACATACTATTCCACAGTAGCTCAGTGGTAGAGCTATCGGCTGTTAACCGATCGGTCGTAGGTTCGAGTCCTACCTGTGGAGCCATATGGGGATGTACTCAAGTGGCTGAAGAGGTGCCCCTGCTAAGGGCATAGGTCGCATTGCGCGGCGCGAGAGTTCAAATCTCTCCATCTCCGCTAAACAAGGCTTAACCCTAGTGGTTGAGCCTTTTCTTTTTGTCTTGACCCCCGTTTGACCCCTTTCTGACCCCTTAAAGGTCTAAAATGGCATCTTTTTCTGTGCTCGGATACAAGTGACCATATATTTTTTCGATTGTAATTGATGAAGAATGTCCTAAGCGTTTTGCTAAAGTTTCGCGATCCATCCTTAACCGGTTAATACAATCAGAAGCATGTGAATGTCGAAACTCATGTGTCTTAATTCTTTTTAAATCTATTTCATCCATTATCTTATCGTACCTTTTCGGTATTGTACTTTCCCCATATGCTTTATAGAAATT
>NZ_AUEF01000016.1 GCF_000425845.1 Jeotgalicoccus psychrophilus DSM 19085 | reverse complement strand
CCAAACGCTGCCGAACTACCATGTGCGTTTGACATCGTCACCCAAACGTTCACGAACTACCATGTGAGCTTGACATCGTCATCCAAACTCATTTTCTCCAAGCAAATACGGCTCAAAATCCTCACCAGAGGATTTTGAGCCGCTTCTTTATTTTTTAGGCTGATAAAGCAGTGTCTGTACGAAAAATGCAACAAAACTTAAGAGCAATGTAACACCGCCGCCGATGTAGACGATAAGTGTAACTGCAGCCGGAAGATTGAATGACACAACATTAGTTAAGAACATTCCTAAAACCAGACCTGTCGTACCGATAATGGCAGACCAGACATGGAATTTCGATAATGCATTATATTTAACTTCAAATACTTTATAAAAAATGGACCATGAGAATAAACTTAACCATCCCACGACTAAAATATGTGCGTGAATCGGTCTTAGTGCATATGATCCTGAACCTGCCATATGTGCGCCCATTACAGAACCAATCAGGCCAAAAATCCCTGAGAATACGAGTAAAAGTTTAACTGGATTATTCATAATAACTTCCTTTCAGTGACTATTTACCTTATATTCTATAATCGCAATATGAACACAGTATGAACAGGATTGATAAAATAATATATAAATAAAGCCGCGTATAACTTTCAGTTAGATACTGAGAGTTATACACGGCAGTTTAAATTAGTTTATCTTAATCCAAGGAATGATAATACAGCTAAAATAACTACAATCAACCCAATAATATAAATAATATTTCTCATTTTATTTGCCCCCTGTTATTGTCTTAAAAATTACATTCCCCGAACTTACCTCCTGAAAACATTAAATTTACTTCAGACCTGTCGTTCTGATTTAATACCTCTATAACAGGGTATGGTTTAAATATGCTTACTTACAGATAAATTTATATACAGAGGTGGATTTCATGTCATATATACGCGTGCATGGTGCGAATCAAAATAACTTAAAAAATGTGAGTGTCGATATTCCAAAACATCAGCTGACTGTCTTTACCGGTCGTTCGGGTTCAGGAAAGTCTTCACTTGTGTTCAACGTCCTGGCTGCGGAGTCAGAACGTCTCTTGAATGAGACTTACTCTAGTTACATCCAGCATCAGCTGACGCAATATGAAAAACCTGATGTCGACAGAATAGAAAATCTGCCGGTCTCAATGGTTATTAACCAGAAAAAACTCGGCGGCAATTCACGTTCAACAGTTGGCACAATTTCCGATATATATTCATCCGTTCGCTTATTATGGTCGCGCGTCGGCGCACCTTTTGTCGGCTATTCAAATGTCTTTTCATTTAATAACCCGAGCGGAATGTGTGAACAGTGCCAAGGACTCGGCTACGTCGAAGACATTGATTTAAATGAACTGCTCGATTTTAATAAATCACTTAATCAAGATGCAATTAAATTCCCTTCATTCAGACCGGACAGCTGGAGAGGGAAACGTTACTTATACAGCGGTTTATTTGATAATGATAAAAAATTGCAAGATTACACAGAAGAAGAAATGAATACATTTCTTTATACTAAACCCAGAAAGATTAAAAACCCGCCGGATAACTGGCCGAGAACGGCTAAGTTCGAAGGGCTGATTCATCGCTTCAGACGGTCATTTCTGCTCAATGATAACTTTGAAAAGAAACGGTTTTTAACGGACGTAGAACGCGTCGTAACCAGTCAGAAATGTCCGGACTGTGAGGGCAAACGCCTTAACGATAAAGTACTGAGCTGTAAAATTAACGGAGCGAGTATTGCCGATTTTACGGCATTATCAATCGATGATGCGATTAGCTTTTTAAAAGATCTGAATGACAAGAAAGCTAAATTTATCGTTAAACCATTACTTGAACAAATGGAAGCTCTTGCTTATATCGGTTTAAATTATTTAACGCTCAACCGCGAAACACCGACATTGTCAGGCGGAGAATCGCAGCGCATTAAGCTGATCCGTCATTTAAACAGTCCATTAACCGACTTAGTATACATTATTGATGAACCGAGTGTTGGACTCCATCCCGAAGATATAGAAAAAATTAATGAAATTATGCGTTCCATACGCGATAAAGGAAATACTGTGCTGATTGTCGAACATGATCCCGATGTAATTCATATTGCAGATCACATTATCGATATTGGCCCAGGCGCAGGTCAGCACGGGGGAGAAATTATATTTAACGGTACGTATGAGGAGTTAATGCAGACCGATACGCCGACCAGTATCGCACTTAACAGAAAACATCAGCTTAAAGAGAATCCCAGACAGTCTGAGTCATTTATATCACTTAAAAATATTACTAAGAATAACTTAAAAGATATATCCGTCGATATCCCTGAAGGTCTGATATCGGTCATTACCGGTGTTGCTGGTTCAGGTAAAAGTACGCTGATTAAAACAGGTTTAGGTAAATCTTCAGATGCGATATTTATAGATCAGAAATCAGTACAGGCGACTAACCGTTCCAACCTGCTGACTTATATGGATTTATTTGATGAAATCCGCACATTTTTCAGTAAACAGACCGGCTTAAGAAAAGGCATGTTCAGTTATAACTCAGAAGGCGCATGTCCTGAATGTAACGGTAAGGGCGTTATTAAAACAGAGCTCGCCTTTATGGCCGATTTCTCACAAGTATGTGAAGTGTGTAACGGTACGCGTTATAAAAAAGAAGTACTTGAAGCGACAGTGAACGGCTATTCCATTGCGGATGTACTGGCACTGACAGTCGAAGAAGGTGTATCGTTATTTAAAAATAATGAAAAAGTTGTATCGCGTCTTAAAAATCTTGAAGCGACGGGACTGCATTATATGACGCTCGGCCAATCGCTTGATACGTTGTCAGGCGGGGAAATTCAGCGCTTAAAATTAAGCCGTTATTTAGACAGTAATGCAAAAGATAAAGTATTTATTTTCGATGAACCGACAACAGGGCTCCATGAAGATGATATCCCTGCATTATTATCGTGTTTTGAACAATTAATTGAACAGAGTAATACCGTTATTCTGATTGAACATAACCTCACGATGATGACGCACGCCGACTGGCTTGTTGACGTCGGTCCAGGTCCCGGTATGAGAGGCGGTAAAATTCTATACAGCGGTGAACCTGAAGGACTGTTAAATGTTAAAAATTCAGTGACTGCAGAACACCTTAAAAGATATACAGAAAATTAAACTATCTTGAGCAGAAATTTAGGCTGTATCAATGAACTTGGTTATTATTTAGTAATGTAATATTAGTTCACAAAAGTTTACTGGAGGATTTTATCTATATGAATAAGAAATACGAGACTCTGTTTCAAAAATTCACATTCAAAAATGGAGTTGAATTAAAAAATAAATTTGCGCTCGGACCGATGACACACATTTCTTCACACGATGATGGTACTGTTTCGGACGAAGAAATTGAGTACATGCGTACACGTTCGAAAGACGTCGGCTTGTCGATTTCTGCAGCATCCAATGTAACTGATCTTGGTAAAGCATTTCCGGGTCAGCCGTCAGTAGTTCGCGACTCAGATGTCGAAGGACTGGCACGTCTTGCAGACGCTATGAAAGAAAATGGAGCAAAAGCAATACTCCAAATTCATCACGGCGGCGTTCAGGCACTTCCAAGGTTAACACCCGGTGCTGATTCTGCAGGACCAAGCCCCATTACGATGCAGAGCTTTGATGAAACAGAACCGCATGATGCACGTGAAATTACAGAAGAAGAAATTCTTGAAACGATTGAAGCATTTGGGGAAGCAACACGCCGCGCTGCTGAAGCAGGATTTGACGGCATTGAAATTCACGGTGCCAACCATTATATTATTCATCAGTTCGTTTCACCGTATTTCAACAGACGTATTGACAAATGGGGCGAAGACCGTTTCCTCTTCGCTATGGAAGTCGTCGATGCAGTTACGAAGGCAAAAGAGCAGTATGCTGAAGATGATTTTATTATCGGCTACCGTTTCTCCCCGGAAGAAGCAGAGACTCCCGGGATTCGTATGGAAACTACAGAGGAACTGCTCAGCATGCTTGTTGAAAAGCCGATCGATTACCTGCACGCTTCATTAAGCCAAGTTCACTCTAAAACACGTGAAGGAAAATATGCCGGTTCAGAGCGTATCGAGCTGCTTCACAAATGGATAGATGGACGCATGCCGCTCATCGGTATCGGTTCTGTATTTACTGCAGATCAGGCACTCCGCGCTATTGAAGAGGACAATATGGAAATAATTGCTCTAGGCAGAGTACTGTTGCTGGATTATAACTTCATCAGCAAAATCGAAGAAGGCAGAGAAGATGAGATTTTCAAATACTTTGATGCTGAAAGAGAAGATAAATACGAACTGCCGGAACTGTTATGGAAACAGCTTGATAACGGTGCTTACTCAATGCCAAAAAAAGAGAAATAGAGAAAAAATGCTCTGGACAATATAATGTCCGGAGCATTTTTATAAATTTTTCCGTCTATTTCTCTGACTAAATATAAATTCAATATATCCTGTCCCAAACAGCACGCCAATCACTACAAATATAAAACCGATTACCTGCGAAGCAGTAATCATTTCATTTAAGAAAATCACTGAAAAAACAACGCCGAAGAATGGGACAAAGTTATTGAATATAACAGTTTGTCCGGCACCGATCTGCTGTATTGCCGAGTTGTATATTATATAGCCGAACCCTGTTACGACCATACCGGAAAATATAAATAACACATAAATAAAAGGACTGGCCGTAAACATCTGGCTGAAACTTCCCGGCTCAATAATAAAGCTGAGAATAACCAGACCAATAGAACCGGTTAAAAACATCATTGTCGTAATTTGTTTTGAATCGATAGTTGCGGTCGCTTTTTTTATAAAGATAAAACTGATTGCCTGCACAAGCATTGATGTAAATATTAATACTTCGCCTAACGAAAAATGAAAACTTGTAAAAGATTCTCCTTGAATGAAAAATACACCGATCAATGCCAGAAAAATACCGAGGAGACGTGCACCTGTCAGCTTCTCACCGAGAAAAAATATCGCCAGTATAACGGTCGTGAGAGGCACAAGTGCCAGTATTAATGCTGCACTGGATGCATCAATCATTGTCAGCGATATCGCCAGCAGAGAATGGTGAAGCACAACGCCAAATAATGTTCCTAACAGAGTATAAATCCACTCCTGTTTAGTCATTCGGCGGAAAGAACGCGTGAGCATTAAAATACATAACGTCGTTACACCAGCAATCATTACACGGAAAGCCGTCATCGTCGCGGGAGGTAATTCCGTAACCAGAAGTTTAAGAATAACAATATTTAAACCCCACAAAACCATAATGGTAAACACTAATAAATAAATGAGCATATTTTTGTTTTTCTTCATTTTACATCCCCGTTCTATTTATAGTACCCATTCTGCTGAATCAGTTATTACTCACTTTTCCTCTCGCTTCCTGATATACCGCTTCAGGAAATTCATATAATCTCAATAACTCAATCGCATTTGAACTGGTTGCAATTCCGTCTTTAATTTTATAATCAAAATTAATATCATCACCAGCCAGCTCTTCGCTGAAATGGTAAAAATCAAATTCTCCATCCAGTAACTCTGTCAGCTCCATATCGTGTGTTGCTGCGATTAAGCAGACATTTTCTTTTTCATGCAGATATCTTAAAAATGACTCTCCTGCAGCCAGCCGTTCAATCGTATTTGTGCCTTTGAATATCTCATCAATAATACAGTAAACAGTACCGTCAAAATCTTCAATTTCGTCGACAATCCGCTTCAGTGATTTTACTTCGCTGATAAAGTAACTGTCGCCTTCGATTACACTGTCGGTAATTTCCATCGACGATATGACTTTCCCGGGAGTATATTTAAATAGTGTGCTGGTGGATGTGTTTAATGCATTACTGATAATTACATTGATACCCAGTGCTTTCATAAATGTTGATTTGCCTGCTGCATTGGAACCAGATAATAAAATATCATTATTAAAATTAAGTTCATTATCAACAGCATCTGCAACGAGCGGATGATACAGTCCCTCGGTTTGTATATATGAAGATATTTCTGTTACGGGCACTGTATAATAGGGCAGCGTTTCTCTCCACATGGCGAGGCTGTAGTGCAGATCGAGCGAAGCAGTGTAACGCCATCCTTCTTTATATAACTCATGGTTCTTATTCAGTGTCCGGTTAGCAGTGTGATAAAGATGATAGTCTATTAAAAACATTAATTTAAAAGCATTAAACATCTGAACACCAGCATTCAACTCTCCTGCACTGTCATCAGTAACAAACAAAGGACCCATTAAGGCCAGTCTTTTCAGACCTTTGCTGTTGAATTTTGAATTCAGTTTTCCGGCAGTGACAATAATATTAATCGCATAAAAAATATCCGCGTAGTCCAAACCCGTTGAACCTTTATGCTTCTGTGATAAATATGCATTTATGCCAAAGCCCGCCAGTATAGTTAATAATGATAAAAACGGATTAATTAAAAATAGAAACACACCGATAATCGGCATCAATGAAAATAGTATAAACAACGGATTATACTTCTTCACCGGCATAAATTCATACATGAACTTACTCGTGTTTGAGTTTACGGACCTCCCGAGTTTAGCCAGCCGGTATGATATCTCTTCCCGGAAACCCCGATTATTTTTGATTTTATGTAATAAATCTTCAGCTATAACATGATTTTCTGATGAGTTTCTGAGCACTGCATATAAATTTTCAGTGCCTATCGTTGTAAATGTATAGTTTATTTTGTCCATCAGCTTGCTGAGATCCAGGTCATTCCACGTTTCATCATCCACCACGTTCCTGTCATCCGTGTGCTCCTGTTCCATAATATTAACGAAGTAGTTATAGTAATGAACGTAGTATTCAGGCTTTGTTTTTAACCTGACACGTCTGTCCCATAATGTTTTAGTATCTTTTTTCAGTTTAAAGTACTCAAATAATTTTATAATCAGTGAAACAATCACAATTAAAATCATAACAACGATAAAAATATACAGCGTCTGTATGATAATCACCTTCCTCTTAGATGTGCAATTCTTTACTGATAATTTTATCATTAATACGAAAATATACTACAAAAGTAAAGCTTTATGTAATGTTATTAATTAAATACAATATTTATAAACTATCCAACTATTCCGGATAGTTGATTTAATATATCACCCCCGTCACCGTTATGATATATTAGTTTAGATATTTATAGAGACGAGGGGATTTTGCATGGCGCTGTTTGGTACTATTGTAGATGCTTTAGCTATTATTTTAGGCAGCATCATCGGTCTTTTTTGGAAAAATATAAATGAAAATATGAAAGTTACTATACTCCAGGCATTATCAATTACCATACTGGTTATCGGTATAGATATGGCACTGGAAGCCAACAGTATACTTATTGTAGTCGTTGCCAGTCTCGCTCTCGGTTCCATGCTCGGTGAAAAATGGGATATTGAAGATAAAATGAATCACTTCGGTATCTGGCTCGAAACAAAAACAGGCGCTACTGAAGGCGGTGCTGCAGCGGCTTTTGTCACTGCAACATTAGTCTATGTCGTCGGCGCAGTCAGCATCATCGGTGCCTTGGACAGCGGACTCCGCAATGATCATACCGTACTCCTAACAAAAGCGTTAATTGATGGGGTACTCGCTATTTTCCTGACGTCCACTATGGGCATCGGAATTATGTTCTCGGCCATTTCCGTATTTCTGTTCCAGGGAATTATTGCATTGTCAGCATCTCAAATTATCCGCTTTGTACAACCTGATTTGATGGAAGAGATTATTGTTGCTATCACAGGCACAGGCGGTATTATGATTATTGCGATCGGTATCAGACTGCTCGGTTTGATGAATATAAGGGTAGCCAATATGCTGCCTGCGATACTGTTTGCAGTGCTGTTTGTAACGATTCAATATTACTGGGATACAATCAGCTTATTCTTTGTACAAATGTTCTAGTTTCAAAAGAAATAAGTACTTATGGGAGATAAACAGTATTAAGCAATGTATTTCTAGCTCTCGTGAAATTAATTTCAATTTCCTTATTGACTTTAATACCACTCTGCAATATAGTTAGTTTAAATTAAATAATCAAATAACTTACTTTCTTATCAAGAGAGATGGAGGGACTGGCCCTATGAAATCTCGGCAACAGACATTATGTACTGTGCCAAATCCTGTAGCAGCACGCTAAAAGATGAGAAGAGCGAATATACATTGGCCTCTTCTTATATTTTAAGGAGAGGTTATTTTCTTTTTACAAAGAATGTATATCTGGTTTTTAAAAAAACACCGGTCATATACTGGTGTATTTTTATTACATTTTTTAATTCCTACTATTCAACTATGTTTAAGGAGCGTTTTTTAATGATTGAGTTTATCGATGTGGACAAAACGTATGACGGCACCGATGCACCGATTCATGCATTGGATGATATTAATTTCAAAGTCGGCACTGGAGAAATTTACGGTGTGGTCGGATACAGCGGGGCAGGAAAAAGTACGCTGATTCGCTGCGTCAATCAGCTGGAGAGCGTGTCGGCTGGACAGGTTATTGTTGACGGCAAAGATTTAACAGCACTTGCTCCGTCGGAACTGAGAGTAACAAAAAAGAGTATCGGCATGATTTTCCAGCATTTTAATCTGTTAAATTCAAAAACAATATATACGAACGTAGCGATGCCGCTAATTTTGAATAAGACACCTAAAAATGACATTAAAAAACGTGTCGCCGAGTTACTCGAATTCGTCGGTTTGTCTGATAAAGCTTCACAGTACCCCGACCAGCTGTCGGGCGGACAGAAGCAGCGTGTCGGCATTGCCCGTGCACTTGCAACCAACCCGTCAATTCTGCTCTGTGACGAGGCAACATCTGCTCTCGATCCACAGACGACTGAATCCATACTTGAACTTTTAAGAAAAATTAATAAGGAATATAACATTACAATTTTACTGATTACACATGAGATGTCCGTTATCCGCGATGTCTGCCATAAAGTCGCAGTGATGGAAGACGGCAAAATTATTGAACGCGGTTCGGTCTTCGACGTATTCTCGAATCCTAAAACAGAAACAGGCAGACGGTTCGTTAACACAGTTATGCAGACTGAACTGCCGGCTTACGTCCGGGAACTTATTCAGGAGCAGGACAACAGCCAGTTCATTTACAGAATAAACTTTATCAGCAAGCTCGCAGTAAAACCCTACTTATCACAAATCAGCAAGCTGTACGATCTGGATGTCAATGTACTGTTCGGTAATATTACTGAACTGCAGGGCGTGCCGTTTGGCAATTTAATCGTTCAGTTCGACGGCTCAGATGAAGAGCTCAAAAAAGCATTACTTTATTTAAAAGAAAACAACGTACATTACAGCGAGGTGAACACACATGCTGGTTAGCTGGAGCACTATATTAGAAGCATTTTTAGAAACTGTTCAAATGGTGAGCATTTCATTTATTTTTTCTATCATACTTGGACTGCCCCTCGGTATTCTATTATACGTGACGAGACCTGGGCAAATATTGGAGAACAAAATTATTTTTCCAATACTGAATGCTGTAATCAATATCTTTAGATCACTGCCGTTTATCATCCTGCTTGTTGCGATAATACCGGTCACAAAACTAATCGTCGGGACATCAATCGGAACGGAAGCTGCTATTGTACCCATGGTATTCTTTGCAGGACCGTATATTGCAAGACTCGTAGAGAGTTCACTCCTTGAAGTAGATGAAGGTGTGATGGAGGCAGCGGACGCTATGGGCGCAACACCGATGCAGACGATTATTAAATTCGTTCTGCCGGAAGCATTCGGCTCTCTGATAGTGAATTTCACAATTTCGATTATCGGCTTAGTCGGTGCATCTGCGATGGCCGGCACGGTCGGGGGCGGCGGTATAGGTGATTTAGCGATAACATACGGCTATCAGAGATTCGACACAGTCACAATGCTGATAACAGTCGTCATCCTGATAATTATGGTTCAGGGGCTTCAGTCAGCAGGTAATAAATTTGCAAGAGTTGTAAGAAGAAGATAATAACTAGGAGGAAATACATTATGAAGAAAGTTATTTTATTTACCAGTTTCCTGTTAATCGGCATCGTTCTTTCAGGATGCGGTGACAGCGGGAAAGAAGAAGTCTCTATCGGCATCAGCGGGACTGACACGGTCGTTTGGGATTACGTTGCAGAAAAAGCTGCAGAAGAAGATATTGAAATAGAAATTGTTACATTTAATGATTATGTTCAGCCGAATACGGCGCTTGCCGACGGTGAAATCGACTTAAACTCATTCCAGACTGTCGCGTATTTCGATGAGTTTATCGAAGAAAGAAATTTGGATTTAGTACCGATTGCAACGACAAACCTTGCACCGATGGGGATTTACTCGGACTCACTGACAGCTGCGACAGACATTCCTGACGGCGGCACAATCGCACTGCCGAATGACGTGTCTAATCAGGGACGTGCATTAATGCTGCTGGAAGATGCCGGTCTGATTACACTTGTTGAAGATTATAACGGGTTAGGCTCAATCGAAAATGCAGTCGTTGAGAATCCGAATGATTATCAATTTGAAGAAGTGGCACCGGCACAAATTCCACGTGCCTTAGGTGATGTGGATCTCGGCGTGATTAATAATGGTATTGCAAAAGATGCAAACCTTCATCCGATTAAGGATTCCATTTTCCGTGAAGACGACACAGCAGTTGATTATGTGAATATTATCGCTTCAAATGCTGAGGATGCAAATAATGAAACGTACAACAGAATTGCTGACCTTTACCAGGAAGCAGATACTGCAGAGTTCATCGAAGAAGAATACGACGGTGCATTAATTCCGACAGTACTTGAATTAAGCGAAATTGGCTGGTAAATAATAAAGCTCCCTTAGCGGGAGCTTTTACTTTTATAACGATTCGATAAACTGCTCTTCCTTTTCACTCTGCGGATTAAAAGTTATATCTCCGCTAATATTATGTTTCATAAAAGACGTATACATCTGCTTAGCTACAGGCTCATTGAAGTCTTCTTTAAAATCAAAATGCACATCGATTTCATTATCCATCGCACTATCTATACCTGCAAGATAAGCAATAATTCCTTCTTCTGTGCACAGTGTTAAATACTTAACATTTTCAAGCTGCAGCTGCTGTTCAAAATCAGGAATTGCTGCCGGTTCGATATTTTTAATTTCCATCAAAAAACTCCTTCCGGTGTTTTTAATCAATTACCCTTTTTCACGAGAAACAATCGTCTGTTTTCATAGTAAATTTATCTGAATTTATAGATAATTACAAAAGTCATCTGTATACTGTTTATATAAACTTTAAAAAAGAGGGATATATATGCGTTTTGAAACGAAAGCAATTCATGCTGGCAGACAGGTTGATCCGGTCACTGGTGCGGTTACAACACCGCTTCATTTGTCTACTACTTACGAACGGTCTGCAGATGGTTCTTATACCGACGGCTTTATGTACAGCCGCGGAGACAATCCAAATCGCCGTTCTCTTGAGGAATGTCTTACAGCTCTTGAAGAAGGGTATGACACTGTGACTTTTGCATCCGGCATGGCCGCTATCACATCGGTGATTGAATCACTGCCTCCCGATATGCCTCAGCGTATTATTTTACCGAATGATATGTATTTTGGTGTGCTGACTTTACTTAACGAAACAGATATCGGCAGACGGTTTGATATCGTCACTGCAGACATGAGTAATTTAGAGGATTTAAAAGCAGCAGTTAAAAGTGAACCGACTGGCTTAATCTGGATTGAGACACCGTCAAATCCTCAGATTAAAATCATCGATATTGCTGCGGTTGTTAGTATTGCAAAAGAGGCAGGTGCAGTAACTGTTGTCGATAATACAACAGCTACACCTGTGCTGCAAAACCCGCTGGCGCTCGGCGCTGATTTTTCACTGCATTCGGTCACTAAATATATCGGGGGTCACAGCGATTTGCTGCTCGGTGCGGTAGTTGCGAAAGAAGACAGTCCAATGCTTCAAAACTTAAGAACATGGCAGCATGCGAAAGGTGCCGTGCCGTCATCGTTCGACTGCTGGCTGGCCCTCCGCGGTGTTCAGACTCTATCGGCAAGAATGTCAGTCCACTGCTCCAGCGCTAAAATTATCGCTGACTTTTTAAATCAACATGATAAAGTAGAAGCCGTATACTATCCAGGTCTCCTTGAGCACCCCGGACACGATATTGCAGCATCACAAATGAGTGATTTTGGCGGACTAATGTCGTTTAAAGTTAAAGGAAAGGCTGAAGCTGCACTAAAAGTAGCCAATACGGTTAAAATCTTTACACAAGCAACGAGTCTCGGCGGCACCCACAGCTATATCGAGCATCGCGCTTCAGTGGAAAAAGAATTAACTAAAGCGCCGGATACACTGCTCCGCTTATCTGTCGGTCTCGAAAACGTTCAGGACCTGCAGGAAGATCTTGAACAGGCACTCGCTCAAATATAAATCATAAGAATAAATTATAATATGACTAACCTCTGTGTAAACGGGAATATTCCCAGAAACACGGAGGTGTTCTTATGAAACAGCATTATAAATTAGTTATTCTTGGCGGAGGGACCGGCGGTATATCGACCGCAAGCCGAATACTTTCCAAAAAGAAAGATTTAAAAGATGATGTCTTAATTATAGAACCCTATGATTATCATTATTTCCAGCCTGCATGGCCGTTAGTCGGAAGCGGTGACGAAAAACTGGATTCCACAAGAAAACCGATGAAAAAAGTGATACCAAAAGGAGCCAGATGGCTTAAGTCATCTGTTAAACATATTGATCCCGTAAAACGGGAAGTGACAGCTGACGATACAGTCATCAGCTATGACTTTCTAATCGTTGCACTTGGTATTGAACTTAATTATGATGCGATTAAAGGCGCTAAAGAAGCTATTGGCAAAAACGGTGTGTGTACAAACTATTTATATGATTTTGTCGAATACACTTATGAGTCTCTGAAAAATACAAAATCCGGCAACATCATCGTAACGAAGCCGCAGTCAAAAATTAAAGGCGGCGTTTCTGCAGAGAACTCGCTGTTTACGATGGATGATTTTGTAAAACAGCATGACCGTAACGTCGATATAATATTCAGAAGCGGACGTGAAGAACTGTTTGAAGTAAAGAAATATAACGACAGTTTAATCAGTCAGATGGAAGAGAAGCATATCGATTACAAGCTGAATGAAGAACTGATCGAAGTTAGGGGCGAACAGAAACAGGCAGTATTTAAAAATACCCATACCGGCGACACACATACTCTGCCGTTTGAAACGCTTGTCATCACACCGCTAATGCATGGCCCGTCAGTTTTAAAAAGCTCAGGCCTGCTCGATGAAGAAGGCTGGGTGGACGTCGATAAACACACGATGATGCACAAACAATATACAACGGTATTTTCTCTCGGTGATTCTTCCAGTCTGCCGACAGTAAAAATGGGCGCTGCTGTCCGAAAACAGCTGCCGGTGCTGGTCGATAATCTAATTGAACGTATGAATGATCAGGAACCCAGTCATAAGTATGATGGCAGAACAGCCTGTCCCATCGCAACTGAATACGGGGAACTTATTCTCGCTGAATTCGGCTATGACAGAGTGCCGACAGAAACAACTTTTCTGAATCAGGCTGATGATAAGAAGATTTTTTATCAGTTTAAAAAGAATATGCTGCCGATTATGTACTGGTATGCACTGCTGAATGGTAAATCATAGCACCATAGAAAAAGACGTTATCATTTAAACGATAACGTCTTTTTACTATTTAAAACTAAGGTTTTCAAGCCTGATATAGCCTGCCGCATCGAGTTCAACACCTTCAAGCTGAGCAGTATTATAAGCAAGGCTCATATTGGGATGAACCAGAGGTGCATACGGTACATCTTCACGGAGCATATTATGAATATTTGTATACTCTGAAAGTCTATCCGTATCTTCTGTTGCACTTCTCGCACTTTCGAGTGCCGCATCAACATCCTCATTCGTGTAGAACGCTCTGTTACCTCCAAAACCTCTGTTAGAACTTAGAGTCAGCGCTGACAGCAGGTAATCCGCATCACCGGTAGATGCTGTAAAACTGAGCAGGAACATATCATGCTGTCCTTCGCCTAAACGTTCCATAAATGTTGCCATTTCAAATTGTTCGATTGTGATATTGATATTTAACTCTTTAAGCTGCTCCTGGATATACACTGCAGAATCGACTAAATCCTGACTGTCATTTACCCAGATCGTGGCATCAAATCCATCAGCATAAGTGGATTCAGCAAGAGTCGCCTGTGCTTGCTCCATATCCTGGGCGACTTCTGGTAATTCTTCATCGTGTCCAAATACGCTGGCAGACACCAGGCTGTTCGGAATCGCAGCCTGTCCGTTATAGATACCTTCCTTTAACTCTTCTCTGTCGAGTGCAAAATCGATAGCCTGACGCACTTTAACATCATCAAAAGGTTCCTGTTCCGTATTGAAGCCAAGGTAATTCGTTCTTAATGATTCCGCTTCAACAAATTCAGTACTGTCACTGTTTTGAACTCTGTCCATCATCGCCATATCGACTGGCGTAGTAATGTTTATCCCGCCGGATTCAAGTTCCGCCATCATCGAACCGGATTCAGGAATAATAACAAATGTCAGATTATCAATATTGCTTTCTCCCGCGAAATCTTCAAAGCGTTCAAACTCTATATTCTGTCCAGGAGCTCGCGCTTTAAATTTAACGTAGTTTGTACCATCAGGATTCTCTGAAAGATAAGTGCTTGTATGCTCGGCAATCTGTTCTGATATCTTTGTAAACTCCTCACCGCCGGCATCTCTCAGTTCATAATAATCTTCTGCAGTCATATCGAGCTCAGCCTGATCAATAGCATTTTGATAATCAGCATCAATGCTTTCTTTACTCATAATACTCCCAGCTGTGTGCGCTAAATTATCCGGCAGCGGAGCGAACGGGTAGGATGTAGTAATATTTAGTTCATAGTCATTAACCACTTCAATGTCTTCAATCATGTCAAAAAGGAAGACAGTAGGGGCACTGACACTTGGATCCAGCACACGTTCAAGTGATGCCTTTACATCTTGCGCGCTAAACTCAGAGCCATTATGAAAGGTCACCCCTTCAGCTAATTTAAAGTTCCATGTTGTGTCATCCACCTGCTCCCACTCCGAGGCGAGACCGGGTTTATGAGACATATCAATTTCACGTGCAACAAGTGTCTGATAGAGATGACGCCTGATTTGAATTGCGTTGACATCATTTGTTCCATGAGGATCAATAGTCGATAAATCCTGGTCAAAGCCGACAACAACATCACCTGTATTCGCATTCTCCGCATTTTTATCCTCGCTGATATCAGCAGCTTCATCATTCGAACATGCCGCCGTAACCGACAGCAAGGCAATCGCAAACAATAAAAATAACTTTCTAAGCATAGCAGTACCCCCAATATTATTTAGTGTTATATCTCTTTTAAAATAGTTAGAATATTTACAATTATATAATGAAAAAGTTATAATAGCTATGTATATTTTCGAGAGATTAAATAAGGAGAATGAACGATATTCTTTGGCTCACTAACTCATCTCATTAAAAAAACCGGGACAAAATTGTCCCGGCTCCGATTTTATTTAAGCTCCAGATTGTCTGCAGTCATTTTTCTAATATCATACAGCAAATCGCTATTTTCAATTAACGACTGACCGTATGAAGGTATCATTTCTTTTAATTTCGTATCCCATTTGTCTCTATATTCAGGGAAGCTTTGTTTGAATACTTCAAGCGCTACTGAAACCGATACGGAAGCACCTGGTGATTCACCGAGCAGTGCAATTACAGAGTTATCTTCAGAGCTTACGACTTCCGTTCCAAACTGAATAAAGCCTTTGCCGTGTACCTCTGTATCTTTAATGACCTGTACCCGTTTACCTGCGAGATGAATATTCCAGTCTTCATCTTTTGCATCAGGCACAAATTTTCTGAGCTCTTTCATTCTGTCAGCTTTACGCATCATAACTTGCTGGATTGAATATTTCACCAGCGGTAAATTTTTAATTCCTGCTGAAACAAGCGTTAAGAGATTGTCTGTCTTGATTGATTTGAACAAATCCATATTCGAACCGTATTTTAAAAATTTCGGCCCGATTGCAGCAAATGGTCCAAACAATAAACTTTCCTGTCCTTGAATGTAGCGCCTGTCCAGATGCGGTACCGTCATCGGCGGTGTACCGTATGGTTCTTTGCCGTAAACTTTAGCATTATGACGTCCGACGACTTCAAGGTTGTTGCATACTAAAAACGCACCGCTGATCGGGAAGCCCCCAAGATGTTTGCTTTCTGGGATTTTCGTTTTCTGCAGCAGCGGAATTGCATGTCCGCCGGCACCAATGAAAATGTAATCTGCAGTATGATACTCTATTTTATCATCTTCAATATTGAGGATTTTAACTTCCCATTTATTATTTTCAAGCTGTCTGAAATCTAACACTTCATGACGGTAATAAACGGAAGCATTATTATGACCTTCAATATTTCTTGCCAATTTACGTGTTAATTCACCGAAGTTAACGTCGGTACCATCATCGATTTTACTTGCAGCAACTGGTTCGTTTGACGTTCGTCCGTTCATCATTAAAGGAATCCATTCTTTAATCCTATTGTTATCTTCTGTATATTCCATGTCGTGGAACATAGGATGCGGCACCAGCGCTTCATAACGCCGCTTCAGGAAATCTACATTGCCTGTACCCATAACAAAACTGATGTGCGGAAGCGGACGGATAAACTCCTCCGGATTCTTTATATGATTGTTTCTGACTAAATAAGACCAGAACTGTTTAGAAATTTCGAATTGTTCATTGATTGATTTTGCTTTCTCAATATCTATCGAACCGTCTTTTTGCTCTACAGTATAGTTCAATTCACATAACGCAGCATGTCCCGTTCCTGCATTATTTGTTTCATGCGAACTTTCATTTCCTGAAACATCCAGCCGTTCAAACAGTTTAATATTCCATCCGGGTTCTAAATTCTTCAAAAAGGAGCCGAGAGTTGTACTCATAATTCCTGCACCGATTAATATGATGTTTTTAGAAGAGTTATTGTCCATGTTTAGCCAGCTTTCTGTTTTTTAATCTAAAATTATTTTATAATCATTACAGGGATGTTCGCGCGTTTTGCCACTTTATGTGTCACATGACCAAGGACATGTTTGATATCGCGCTTAGATCGCTTGTTGCTCATAACGATAACTTCATATTCATTACTTTCAATTTCTTTTTTAAGTTCATTAATTACACGGCCTGTTTCAAAATAAATTTTGTAATTAAGACCATGCTCATCCAGCTGATCTGTAAAGAACTTCATATTTTCGACTCTTTCTTTTGCTATGTCCTCAAAATGCTTGCCCTGATACTTCACATTATCCGCCATTTCATTTTCCGTTATTACATTAAAAATCGTAATCATCGAATCTCCATTTTTATCTGTGAGTTTCACTAACTGCTCAGGTACATTCTCAAATGAATTCCCAAAATCAAATGGCACTAAAATATTTTTATACATACAGAACACTTCCTTTCATTTTTCAGTAATCATTAGTTTAATTTTAAATCTTAACCTGCTACTTTTGCAATGTAATACTCTTTTGAATTTGAAATTTATATACCCGTTTAATACCCTGTTATAATTAAACAGTAATTATTAAATACAGAGATGTTTAATTACAGCGAAATATTAAGGAGAAACTCTATGGCCCGTTTATTTTTAAAAAATATAAAAAAACAATATAACAGCTCAAGTCCTCTCGTCGTTAAAGATTTCAGCCTGGATATAGAAGAGGGGGAGTTTATAGTCCTTGTCGGACCGTCAGGCTGCGGTAAATCAACAACTCTCCGTATGATGGCCGGACTGGAAGAAATCACAGAGGGTGAATTTTTTATTGGCGATAAGCTGATGAATAATATTCCGCCCAAAAATCGAGATATCGCCATGGTTTTTCAAAATTATGCGCTGTACCCTCATATGACAGTATTTGATAACATAGCATTCGGGCTGAAAATTAAAAAAAGGCCGAAAAAGGAAATTAAACAAAAAGTCGATGAGGCGGCAGAGATACTTGGGCTGACTGATTATCTTCACAGAAAACCGCAGGCATTATCCGGCGGCCAGAGACAGCGCGTCGCTCTCGGACGGGCTATAGTGAGAGAGACAGATGTATTCCTGATGGATGAACCGCTGTCGAACCTCGATGCTAAATTACGCGTACAGATGAGAGCCGAAATTATGAAACTTCACCAGCGTTTGAAAACGACAACTGTGTATGTGACCCACGATCAGACTGAGGCACTTACTATGGCAAGTAGAATTGTCGTTATGAATAACGGGGAAATCATGCAGGTCGGTTCGCCTCAGGAAGTATATAACACACCCGGCAATTTATTTGTCGCTCAGTTTATCGGCTCCCCCGCAATGAATATATTTGAGTGTGTATTTGATGGAGAAGAATTAATTATAGGCAATATAAATATTAAAGTTTCAGCTGCTGATCAAGAGCTGCTGAGAAAATTAGGCTATGCAAATAAGAACATTAAATTTGGAGTACGTCCGGAAAATCTTCTGGAATATGGAGAAGCTTCACTTTCTGAAGATTTAACACCCTTCGATTTAAAAGTCCAGGTGAATGAATTGCTCGGTTCAGAATTTATGATTTACTCAGAACTGGAAGGAGAAGAAATCGTCGCAAGAGTCGACGCTCACAATCCAAATAAACCTGGCGATATAATGACTTTTGCATTTGATATGGATAAAGTTCATTTTTTTGATGCGGATACCGGGAAAAGAATTACAGACAATTAAAAAGTACCTGCTTACACTTTAGTAAGCAGGCATGCTGTGTTATTTTATAATCATTACAGGTAGATTCACACGTTTTGCTATTTTATGTGTGACATGCCCAAGCACGTGCTTGATTTCCATTTTAGAACGTCTGTTACTCATGACCACTATTTCGTAATCGTTGTTCTTAATTTCTGTTAACAGCTCATTAATCACACGACCTACCTCAAAACGCAGTTCATACTCTAGCCCGCGTTTCTCAAGCGCATCTGTAAATGGTTTCAGTTCTTTTGTTTTGTCTTCTGTTATCGCATTGAAACGTTTCCCGTTAAATTTCACATCACTCGACATCTCATTTTCAGTGATGACATTAAAAATAGTAATGACAGCACCTTCACTGTTCTCTGTCATTTTAGCCAGCTGGTCAGGTACGTTATCGAATGAGTTTCCAAAATCGTATGGCAGCAATATCTTTTTATACATACTTACACATCCTTAAATTTTTATCATACTTATATAAAGTTAATGCTTTAATGATAATATTCCCTCTGTAAAAACATTTACACATTTTGTCTTCTGTAAAAGTATTCAAATTAGCTTATCAGATTCCCACAGTTTTGAATACACCTTTGATTGTAAATGTTTCAATAAACATCGCCATATCTTCTATCGACTCTTCACATCCATCTTTAAGCCATTTTAATAAAATTCCAATATGCGCATTTGTAATGTACGTAATCAGATAATCTGTAAATATTTCAGAGTCTAATTCAACACCAAATTCCCTGCTTTTCACTTTATAAAAATCAAACATGTGCTGTGAAAAATATTTTGCAAGTTCTGCACTGCCAAGACTGTTGGCAATAACGAGCACGCGTCTGCGGTTATCTTTAAGATACTGGAACATCTTCAAAATAGTATTGTTAAGATCGTTCTCATCCACATCTTTAAAGCTGGTGCCGGTAATATTTTTGTAGAGCAGCTGTTCAATATCCGTCATCATCGAATTTTGATAACTCTCTATCAGTTCGTATTTATCTTTATAATAAGTATAAAATGTTCCCCGGTTAATCATAGCTTCTGAACTGATATCCTGAATGGTAATACTCTCGAACGGTTTTCTCTCAAGCAGAGTAATGATGGCACTGTCAATTGCATGTAATGTTTTTTGTACTCTTAAATCTTTTTTCAAGAATAAACAACCTTTCAATACAATGTGTTGCTTATCCTACAGACATGGATATATCAACCATTGATGTATACTTTAAACAACTTATAATGGGTTATTGTACATTATGTACGATAACTTTAACACAAAAAAACATGAAGGATGATTAAATGTTACAGGATTTTAAATTTATATTTAAGAAACCGTTGTTATTAGTTTCTCTCGCGGTTATTTCATTACTGCCGGTTATATATGCGCTTACTTTTCTTGGTGCAATGTGGAACCCGTACGACCGTACAGGCGATATGCAATTCCATATAGTTAATGAAGACACAGGTAATGAGGATATTGAACTGGGTAAAGAAATCGAAGATGAGCTGAAAAATAACGACCAGCTGGATTGGCAATTTTCTAATCTGGATGAAGCCGAAGAAGCAATTAAGAGCGGAGAGTCATACGGCTATCTGGAAATTCCTGCAGATGCATCTGATAATGCTATGACATTCTTAACCGATTCACCGGAAAATGTAAATCTTACTTTAAAAACAAATCCCGGTTATAATTTCATCGGCTCAATAATGTCAGAACAGGTTGGTTCAGTTTTAGTTGAAACAGTACAAGAAGAAATTACAGAAACCTATACCAAAACGCTGATCAGCGAACTCGGCAGCCTTTCCGATCAGAGTGATGAGGCACAATCTGCCATCGCCGAGCTGAAAGATGGTGCAGTCGAGCTGAATGATGGACTCGGACAGCTGCAGGACAGCTCAACGCAGTTAAGTGAAGGTGCCGGCAGTCTCGAAAGCGGTGCTGCACAGGTTAACGAAGGCGCAGGCACACTATACAATGGTGAACAGCAGTTTACTGGCCAGATGGCTCAGCTGGCACCAATGCTTGGAAACTATGCCCAGCCTGTCCAGGGCGCGCAGTCAGAACTTGAAAGCGGAGCAGGTCAATTAAATGAAGCGAGCACACAGCTTGCAGGAGGCGCTTCTGAATTGAATGCCGGTATTATGCAGATGAACGACGGCATTGGCGAGCTGAAAGCAGGTTCCAAGGAAATGGCAGAAGCTCTGACAGAAGTAGATACGAGATTTAACGAATTGCTCGAGGAAATAGAAAAACAGAATATTGTATTCAGTGATGAAGGGGCAGAAGCAATTGCAAGCCCTGTTAATCTGGAAATTGAATCCATGGTAAATACACAAAACTATGCACAAAGTTTTGCACCGTTAATTATTGCGGTCAGTTTATTTATCGGCAGCATTACATTTAATGTTGTTTATCCAATGAATAAAATATTTGAAGATAAGAAACACGTGTTCAGCCAATGGGTCAGTCGCGGATTGTTATTTTTATCACATTCTGTAATAATTACTACCCTGCTGTACATTGCGATTGTATGGATTATGCAAATTGATATAGCCAGCCATTGGAAATTCTATGGTGCAATGCTGACCTGGTCGCTCATATCCATTACTATGATAGGATTACTAGTGATGATATTCGGAAACTTCGGCAAGTTCCTCGGTATCGTACTGCTTATTGTACAATTATCATCAAGCGGCGGAACATTTCCGATTGAAACCGCGAATAACTTCTATCAGACTCTTTATGAATTCCTGCCGATGGCATTCGTCGTTACAGGATTTAAAGATGCGATATTCGGACAGGCGTTTAATATGGAATTCCACACAATAATATATATACTGCTGGCAATAACCGCAGTTGCATACCTGCTCATATTATTAGTATTGCAGCTGAAAGATAAATTCCCTAAATACGAAGAAAAAGCGAATAAAATGGCTGGTTTTGAAAACTAGAAGAGACTGGAACATAAGTCTTCAAAAAATATTATGCTTCATACAGAATAGATCAAAATTTAAATTAAGATTTCGCTTTTTTAAAAAACCGCATCGCATACGATGCGGTTTTTCATATTCAAATTGCACTCCAAGTGTAAGTTTGGTATTATCAATAGGTTATTTATTTCGCAGATATTAAAAACCCATAATTTAAGACAGTATTTATAAAATAATAAGGAGCATATTAAATGAAGGATTCTTCAAATCCAAGCACTAAAAAACTATCGAAAGTATTTATATATTCGGTACTAATCGTTGGAATACTAGTTATTATCGGTGTAATTGCCCCCGAAAAATTCGGTTCCGTTGCAGGTTCGATTTCAAACTGGGTCAGTAATTATTTTGGCTGGTATTATATGATAATTACTTCCGCCACGTTATTCTTTTGTATATTTCTCATTTTCAGTCCAATTGGTAAATTAAAGTTAGGTAAACCGCATCACGAACCTGAATTCAGTACACGTTCATGGCTGACGATGCTGTTTAGTGCAGGTATGGGAATCGGGGTTGTATTTTACAGTACCTCTGAACCGATCGCACATTACTTCATGCCCGCAACCGCAGAACCCGAATCGCAAGAAGCAATGCTCGAAGCGATTAGAGCAACAATTTTCCACTGGGGTGTACACGCTTGGGGAATGTATGGTGCTGTCGCTTTAGCTCTCGCATATTTCCAATTCAGAAAAGGTGAATCCGGCCTCCTGTCAAAAACTTTACGTCCTATACTTGGAAATAAAGTTGACGGTCCTATCGGTATACTCATCGATGTTCTGACTGTTTTCGCAACAGTAATTGGTGTTGCCGTTTCACTCGGTATTGGAACAACTCAAATTAACGGCGGTCTGAATTACTTATTCGGAGTACCGATTAATGTCGGTGTACAGGGACTTATTATTACTGTTGTTACTATCCTTTTCCTTGCCAGCGCATGGAGTGGTTTAAGCAAAGGAATAAGGTATTTGAGTAATCTGAATATGATACTCGCAACAATATTACTGTTAGTCGTACTGATACTTGGTCCGACAATGCTGATATTAAATATGCTTCCGACTGCTGCCGGGGAGTATATCAATACATTTGTAGCAAGAACACTTGACGCAGCCCCATTAAACAGCGATAAAAACAGCTGGCTGCAATCATGGACAATCTTTTACTGGGCATGGTGGCTCAGCTGGAGTCCGTTTGTAGGTATTTTCATCGCACGTGTATCAAAAGGCCGTACAGTTCGTGAATTTGTACTGGCACTGCTCACAGTACCAACAACTATTGGGATTATCTGGTTTACCGTATTTGGTGTTACCGGTATTGAGATTGCAAGCAAAGTATCAGAAGTTGTCTCTCATGCTCCGGAAACTCAGCTGTTCGCTATATTTAATGAAATGCCGCTCAGCGTACCACTGTCTATTTTAGCAATACTGCTGATATCTTCATTCTTTATTACATCAGCAGACTCAGCAACATTTGTACTCGGTATGCAGACATCGCACGGTTCTCTCCGTCCATCTGCTGCTATAAAAATCGTGTGGGGTATCAGTTTGTCAGCAATCGCTTTTGTACTCCTGCTTTCAGGAGGAGAGACAGGTTTGGAAGCTCTCCAGTCTGCCTCGATTATTGCTGCACTGCCGTTCAGCTTTGTTATTATTATGATGATGATTTCATTTTATAAAGATGCAAACGAAGAAAGAAAATATCTCGGTCTTACGATTACTCCAAACTCAAAACGTATGCAGGAGTATATTCAAAAAGAGGAAAAAGAATATCAGGAACAAAAAAATGCAGGTGTCGATGAAAGAGACTTGTAATTAAATAGGAACGCCCTGGATACTGAATAATTCAGCGTCCAGGGTGTCTTTTTGACTGTCTTAATTTATTTATTGTTGTCTCACATCTTTAAGTTTACGCTCTTTTTATATTTGCTATACTTAATCAACACTATTACGGAAATGTGGAGATACAGATGTTCGAACTTTTGCTGATTATGCTGGAAAGACTTGGATTAATTGTAATGCTGGCCTTTATCGCAACACGTATGCGTTTTTTTAGAGATATGCTTTCACCGTCTGAACTGACAAGGAAGCAGGAATATACTGCAATTTTGTTCTTTGGTGCTTTTGGTATCGTCGGCACCTATTCCGGTATCACTTTTCAGGCAGAACCGTTTCTGCTTCAGCGTCTAACAACTGATGTTTATAATACCGAAGCAATTGCCAACTTCCGTGTTATCGGTGTCGTACTTGCCGGACTATTCGGCGGATATAGAGTCGGCGCTGCAGCGGGGGTGATTGCCGGCGGGCATCGTATGATGCTGGGTGGCTTTACCGGTTTTGCGTGCGGTATTGCGACAATCGCTGCAGGTATTTTTGCTGCCTGGTTCCGTTCAAGAAATCCGGGAGTTATATCCAAGCCTCTCCATGTATTTGCAATTGGAGCTGCAGCAGAAATGATGCAGATGGGACTTATTGTACTGTTAGCCCGTCCTTTCACAGAAGCACTCGCACTGGTCCAGCACATTGCCCTGCCGATGATACTGGCAAACGGCATCGGCTGTGCGTTATTCCTCTTAATTATTCAAAGTGTTGCGAAAGAAAAAGAAAAAGCCGCAGCGATGCAGGCACAGAAAGTGCTTCGTATTGCAGAACAGACACTCGTACATTTAAAGTCAGGTTTAACGCCGCAGTCTGCAACAAACGTATGTTCAATTCTTTATAAAGAACTCAATCTCAAAGGAACAGAAGTCAAGAGTGCAGACCTTACACTTTCACGCATCGGGGAGAACAGCGATTTTCTCGTAACGGAATCATTAAACAGCCGGGACAAAGTAATCGGCACAGTAAATTTTTATTTCCATTCTCAGATAACATCTCTTGAAAAAGAAACATTGACCGGTCTTGCAAATCTTCTGAGCAGTCAGCTTGAATTGGGAGAGGCCGATAAACTGTATAAGTTTGCAAAAGATGCTGAAATCAATGCTCTCCAGGCTCAAATAAATCCGCATTTTCTTTTTAATACATTAAATACTGTAATTTCACTGGTTCGTATTAACCCTGAGAAAGCGAGAACTGCACTCCGCGCTTTGTCCAAATTTATACGGCAGAATCTGCAATCTACAACTGTATCGACTAATACACTGGCAGATGAAATTGAACATATAAAATCTTATTTATCGATTGAACAAATCCGTTTCGAAGACAGAATTAATGTTTCATACCATATAGATGACAGCTGCCTGCATAGTAAATTACCGGCTTTGACACTTCAGCCTATTGTTGAGAATGCTGTGAAACATGGATTCAGCGAAAAAATAAGTCAGTGCCGTTTGCATATTACAGTCGAAGACAGCAATGATAATGTATTCTTATATATAGAAGATAATGGTTCAGGTATAAACGAAGAGAGACTGAAGACATTAGCATCAAACATAGAAGAGAGCACCGACGGGAACGGAATTGCACTATATAACATCAATAAAAGACTCGAGATGACGTTTGGCAGCGATTACGGTCTTCAGTTTAAGTCACAGCCTGATTCTGGTATGTCGGTATATTTTAAAATACCTAAAGTCCTCTAATCTATTTGAAAGGAATCGTTAATAATGAATCAAACGATAAAAACACTCGTTGCAGATGATGAAAAGTATAGCCGCGAAGAGTTAATATATTTGCTTAAAGAACATCCATCCATAAAGATCTCAGGGGAAGCTGTGACTGGGCGTGAAGCATTATCAAAAATAATTGCTGACGAACCCGAACTGCTGCTGCTCGATATCGATATGCCGGAAATGACGGGCACAGAGCTAGCTGTAATATTGAAAAAATTGAAGAGTCCGCCGCTGATTATATTTACGACTGCGTATTCGGAATATGCTGTTGAAGCATTTAAAGTACAGGCTGTTGGATATTTACTAAAGCCCATTGACGAAGAGGAGCTCTCAGAAACTCTCACACATGTTACTCAATTGCTTGAATCGAGACGTGAGCCGGCAGCAGGTAAACTTGCAGTCGGTGTCGATGAATCAATTACTTACTTAGATCCTGCTGATGTGTTATTTGCTTCAAGAGAAAATAATACAACGACAATTGTCTCAGCTAAAGATACATTTAAAAGCAGAATGACATTAAAGGAACTCGAATCACGTCTTATTCTGCATTCATTTTTCCGCGTTCATAAAAGTTACCTCGTTAATACTAAAGCAATTACAGAAATGACTCCATGGTTTAACGGCGCCTATCAGCTTACACTGAACGGTACAGATGTTCAAATACCGGTCAGCCGCAACTATGTTAAGACACTTCGTTCACGTATAGAATTATAATAACGGCCTGTTGAGGCCGTTATTTTGCATTTGAAGCTGCTATTTCTACACGATAGCTAAATCTCCCCAAAACTGTTTGTATATTTTGTAAACTAAAATGATGAAAGCGTATTCAAACTTAGGGGGAGCAATATGATTACATTTTTAGGGGCAGTCGCCCTCTTAATAATAGGGTATTTTACATATGGAAAATTTGTCGAGAAAGTTTTCCAGCCAAAAGAACTCAGAGCAACACCGGCTTATACACAACATGATGGTGTCGATTATTTACCAATGCATAAAAATAAAAATGCATTGATTCAATTAATAAGTATTGCCGGTGTCGGACCGATTTTTGGACCGATAATGGGAGCACTTTACGGTCCTGTTGCATTTATTTGGATTGTACTCGGCTGTATTTTTGCCGGCGGTGTTCATCATTACTTAACTGGAATGATTTCCGTCCGTAATAATGGTGCGCATCTGCCGGAACTTGCAGGGAAATTTTTAGGAAAAGCAATGAAACATGTCGTTAATGCTTTTTCAATATTATTACTGCTTCTAGTTGGTACGGTGTTTGTCGCTTCACCTGCAGATCTGCTGTACGACCTCGTAGGTGGAGCAGTTCCAGTTATAGTGTTTGTCGTATTAATTTTTATCTATTATCTGCTGGCAACAATACTGCCAATCAATAAAATCATCGGGACTATCTACCCTTACATAGGCGGTTTACTGTTATTCAGCACCATTGGTATAGGAGTTGCTCTCGTGTGGCATCAGGCACCTGTTCCAGAATTATCATTCACAAATACTCACCCTGAAGGTGCCGCGATATTCCCGCTGCTGTTCTTAACGATTTCGTGCGGCGCATTATCAGGATTCCATGCGACTCAGTCACCAATCATTTCAAGAACAACACAGAATGAAAATCAAGGCCGCAGAATTTTTTACGGCATGATGATCGCTGAAGGTATTATTGCAATGATCTGGGCTGCAGCAGCAATGAGTCTTTTCGATGGCCCAATCACATTAAATGAGTTAATTACTACTATAGGTACAGGCGGAATCGTCAATGAAATCTCAACGATGATGCTTGGTCCAATTGTTGGAACACTTGCAGTTTTGGGTGTAATTGTTCTTCCAATCACTTCCGGAGACACTGCTTTTAGAAGTGCCAGAATGATTATTGCAGACTATATACGTGTGCCTCAAAAGAAAATAATGAGCAGAATATGGATTGCTGCACCGATATTTATCGTGTCGATTATCCTGACAAATATGGACTTTACGTTGTTATGGCGTTACTTTAATTGGGCTAACCAGTCAACAGCGATGATTGCATTGTGGATCGGTGCAATGTATCTGTTCATCGGCAGACGTAATTACTGGATTGCAGTATTCCCAGCGATATTCATGACGATGACAGTATCAACATATATTGTTAACGCACCCATCGGTTTAAATATGCCAATGAATATTTCATTAATTATCAGTGCAATTGTAACTATATTAATTACAATATTATTCTTTAATGCAGCCAAGAAACGCCGCAGTGAAAATATTCCACTGGAAACAGATGTTTCAGATTGGGATGCAAAACAATACGCTTATGCAGAATAATAGGTAAGCTGTGCCTCAAGCGTTGAGTTTACAAGCTCACCGTTTGGGGCATGTTTTATAGTAAAGAGTGATTTAACAGAAACGTCCTATTATATGAAGGGAGGCGAATATAATGAAGAAGTGGATGATACTGTTATTGATGACAATTCTGGTCATTTTAGCCGCGTGCGGAAACAGTGAAGAAGCAGAAGAACCTAAAAATAATACATCTGAAGAAACTGAGCGCGAACCTGCTGAAGAAGACCGCCCAGATGAGAGTGAACCCGCTGAGGATACATCTGAAGAGGAAAATGAATCATCAGAAGAAGATTCAGAAGCACCAGAAGAGAACAGTACAGAAAACTCTGCAGATAATGAAGGAACTACAAAAAGTACAGATGAAACAAACGGCAGTTCAGAGAATGAAATAAACTATACTGCTGCCGAACATTGTATTATGACTCAACTGACGGAGTGCGATAACGTCCCTGAAGCAGAGCAGTTCCAAGCTTACAATAACCTTGTAGCGGACGGTACACTACTTCAGGCTCCGGGCAGCGGCTGTCTCGCATGCGCAGTAAAGTATTCATTTGAAGCTAAGTACGGTGAGTCCGCGCCACTTACTTATTCAATCCTTCCACGTTCAGATCAAATGCCGGTAGATATTACCAATACATCAGAATTTGTTCAGCAGTATCTATTTGCACTGCCAGCCTACTTTAATAATCATGATGAAGAAGCACTCAGCTTCTATCTGCCGGAATCACCAGGCTACAATGCACTTTTTGCAAATAAAGCCTCAGGAAACTACGGTAACCACATGACTTATTCTGTTTTTATAGATTCTGAAGTGGAGAATCTTGACGGCAGTATGAATGTCTATGCGACAAGAACTTACTCACATATAAATACCCATGGTGTTTTCGAAGTATATGCCCGCTATAATGTAATAGAACAGGACGGCAGATTCTATTTGACAGATTATGAAGAATTAGAAAACACCCGCATAGAATAGGTTTATATAGAAAGACCCGGGCAGCTGAATGCTGGCCGGGTCTTTTACCATGGACAAATATCTGTTATATATTACGAATAGCATCTTAATATTACGTAGATATGTCTATTTCATCGTAATAATTAGAAATAATACAATCAGATGTCATTGTTACAGTTCTGCTTTTAATTGTAACGTTCTTATTATTAGACTGTAACACACGTAAAAAAGTTCTATGTTATATTTACTCTTGTCTTAGGAAAACGAGACTTAAATTAAGTTTATGTTTACCCTTAATCAAATTTAAAAAAACAAGAAATGCATTCATTGCATAATATTTTTTTGGAGGAATTACAAATTATGAAGAAAACGATATTAGCTACTACATTAGCATTAGGTTTAGGCGTAACAGGAATTACAGCAGGACAAGACGCGGAAGCTTCATCAATAGATAAAGCAGAACTTGCTTATACAGCTCAAAACAATCCTGAAGCGTTAAACGCATCAGCATTACATGAAGGTCAGTATGACTACAACTTCGATCATAAAGAATTCAACTACGACTTCAACTCTGACGGCACTAATTATGCTTGGGCATACCAAAGCAATGGTAACGCACAAGCTGAAGTACCAACTCAAGAACAAGCAGCTGCTCCAGCAGTGAAAGAAGAAACTCAAAACGTTGAACAAAACAATTACACTTACACTGAAGAAGTACAACAGCCTGTACAAAACACGCAAACTGCAGCTCCTTCAGTACAAGAAACACAAGAAGTTGAACAACCTTCAGCACCAGCTCCACAATCAAAAAGTGTTAGCACTTCAAACACTAACAGTGGCCTAAACTGGGGTTCATTAGCTTCATGTGAATCAGGCGGCAATGCTAGCGTAGTAAGCTCAAACGGTATGTACCACGGTCTTTACCAGTTTGACGCTCAAACTTGGCAGTCAGTAGGCGGTTCTGGAGTAGCTTCAGATGCTTCAGCAGCTGAACAAACTCAAAGAGCACAAATGCTATATGACGAAAGAGGTTCACAGCCTTGGCCTGTATGTGGTACCAACCTGTAATAAAATAATTGATTTTCAAAGAACGGGATAAGTTATCTCGTTCTTTTTTTGTTTGCCCGGTATTTCCCAGGCAATTCGGAGTTTTTTTGTTTCTTCTATACTCTCCTTATCCATAAAAGTTTAAATCTTTTTATTTAGGCTATATGAGTTAGAAATACATATATAAGAAAGCAGGTTCAACTATGCCAAAAATCTATAGCGCAGTAAAACTTCCCGAAACTGCAGTAAAAATCATTAAAGATCAAAATATCGAATTGGATATGCACGATGAATTAACTACTCCAAAAACAGAAGTAATTATTGATAGAGTTAAAGGTGCAGATGGTTTAATTACCGGCGTTAACGTACAGACACCCGCTGAAGTAATCCAGGCGAATACTGATTTGAAGGTCATTGCGAACGTCGGCTCAGGTTTTAATAATATCGATGTTGATGAAGCGAATAAGCATAATATTGCTGTAACGAACACTCCAGTGCATGAATCTGTGGCATCAACGGCAGAACTTGCAGTAACATTAATGCTGGCACTCTCACGCCGTGTACTTCCAGGACACGAAATGGCTGTTAAAAATGAATTTAACGGCTGGCAGGTAATGGGTTACCTCGGTGGTAATCAAGCTGTCGATAAAACATTAGCTATCGTCGGCTTCGGCCAGATAGGACAGTATATCGGTAAAATTGCTCAAACGTTTAATATGAAGATTTTATATGTTGATCATGAAGAGAAAGATACTGATATCAATGCTGAAAAAGTAACTCTTGAAGAAGCATTAAAAGAAGCGGACTATGTAATTACACAAGTAAACTACAATAAAACATCACATCATTTATTCGGTAAAAAAGAATTTGAACAGATGAAAGATACTGCCTACTTTATTAATACCGCACGCGGCGGTGTTGTTGACGAAGCAGCACTTGTCGACGCGTTAAAAAATAAGCAGATTCAAGCAGCAGCACTCGATGTACATGAAGAAGAACCGCATATTAATAAAGAACTGGCACAATTGGATAACGTGATTCTGACACCTCATATTGGCAATGACACATATGAAGCGAGAAATAAAATGGCGGAAGTAGCTGCAGATCAGGCAGTTAAAGCTCTTAAAAATAAACAATTAGACTATCAGATAAACAAATAAGATGAAATAATACAATGTTTATCATATAATAACCATTAAATAAAATAGTTCTCTTATTAAGAGTGAGTGGAGGGATTTGGCCCTGTGAAACTCCGGCAACAGCTGTAAAGCGATGTGCTAAGTCCAACAGTTTACTTAAACTGGATGATAAGAAGTCGGGTAAAGCTCTTCTTAATTCAGAGAAGAGCTATTTTATTTGAAAAAATAAAAAAAGGTGGTAATTTCATGAAAACCGTACGTGAACTATTTTTAGAATTGGACGAGTGGAAAGCATACGAAGCGAACAGCACGATGAGCAATATAGCTAAAATAAATCACATCAGCAGAGTAAAGCGTGAAATCGCAAATCGCATCGATGTCGAAGAGTACAGAGATTATATTTTATTTAAAGAGAAAGGCTGATTTCTTCAGTTGCTAATACTATTAACACATCATATAAATTGCTATTATTGATTTTAATAATAGCAATTTTTTACATACTCGGAAGGAGGCTGATTAATTGTTCTGCAAATCAAAAAAAATCTTTAAACTCCTTTTTCTCAACGCGGTCTTATGGGGATTCATTCATTACTTTGTTTCTTATATATTTTTACATGTCGATGACCGCAAGTACTTCAGCGGGCCATTCAGATTAAAATCATATACTTTTGAAAAAAGCGGCAGCCTATGGAACAAACTGTTCCAAGTCCGAAAATGGAAGGATATAGTTCCAGAAGGCGGTCAGATTTTTACCGGAAGCTACAATAAGTCTGAGCTGAAAGATAAAAGTCCGGCTGTATTAAAATCCTTTATTATAGAAATTAACCGTGCTGAAGTCACTCACTGGATGATTATATTCTCTCTGCCGTTTATTCTTTTATTCAATCCCAGATGGACTTATATTATTCACGGAATTTATGCACTCGCGAGCAATACCCCTTTTATCATTATTCAAAGATACAACCGGCCCAGATTTGAAAGATTGTATGCACGGCAGCTTAAAAACGATGACTTGAACTGAGGGTGATGTAATGATTCAAACAGCAATATTTATTTTTATACTCATAACAATTATATGCGGCAGACTGGTCTTTTTCAGTCCTAAATTTTTAAAAAAATCACCAGCTTTTTCAATTTCTTCACAGAATACGTCCGTGAGTATTATTATTCCAGCCAAAAATGAAGCCCGCAATCTTCCTCATCTTATCAACAGTATTTTTAAGCAAACTGCTAAAGCTGAAGTTATCGTGGTCAATGATGGTTCAGATGATAACACTTCTGAAATACTAAAAAGTTTTGATGTAATTGAAGTTAAATTGGCAGAAAATCCGTGGAACGGGAAGAGCTTCGTCTGCTACACGGGCGTGGATTATGCATCTCATGATTTAATTATATTTATGGATGCAGATATCGAATTTACAAATAGTCACGCACTTGAACAAATGATTACTCTGTATGCTGAACAGCATAATTCCGGAGTGCTGTCCGTCCAGCCTAGACATAAAACAAAGAAATTATATGAAAAATTGTCAGCAATTTTTAACCTGATTACCGTTATGGGAATAAACGTATTCTCCGCATTTAAATCATTAAATACACTGTCTACAGTATTCGGCCCTGTGATGATGACCAATCAGTTTGATTATAAAATGACTGATGGCCATAGAGCTTCAAAGGAGAAAATCATCGAAGGTGAAGGTATTTTCAAAGCTTATCAGAAGTATTCATTACCTGTGAAACTGTATCTCGGCGGTGATAATGTCGGTATGAGAATGTACCCTAATGGGCTGAAGGAACTCACAGGCGGGTGGTCAAAACATATCGCCCGCGGCTCAACTAATACTCATCCTGTACATATGACGATGATTATTTTATTTCTCGGAGGCGGTATGACTGCCTTGTCAGCTTTACTGATTTCATTACTGATTCCCATTATCCCTGTCATACCCGCACTCACAGCATACGTAATTTACGGTATTTCTTTCTATATGCTTGCTGATAAAGTAATCAGGCTTGGGTGGCTCGATATTTTTTTATACCCTGTATATATCCTGTTCTTCTTTATGATTTACAGCTTGTCCTGGTACAACATCAATATTAAAAAACAGGTCGTCTGGAAAGGTCAGCGTATTTCAGTTAAAAAGGATGATTAATACTATAATATCAGAAACAGCATTTCCTAATTTTTCGGAAATGCTGTTTTTTAAGTCTTATTATTTGACCATGTCGGTCAATATATATAATAATATTTACACACGGAGGAATGGAATATGAAACCAGCATTTAAAAAATTAAAGCCGGCTAAACAGAAGGTTATTTTATTATCAGCAATTGAAGAGTTTTTTAACTACGGTTTTAAGGATGCTTCGACTAACCGCATCGTGGAAAAAGCAGAAATCTCTAAAGGATCTCTTTACTATTATTTCGGTAACAAATCCGATCTATACAGTTCATGCCAGTCTTACACTTTCGATATATTCATAGATTATGTTAAAAACTATACCCAGACTTACGAAGGTTTTATTGAACGCTTAATACGCGTCAACAGTTTTAAGCAGCAGTTCCAAATCCGGCATCCTGAAGTACTTAATTTTTTTATTCACCAGTATTTCAAAGGGCTGTTCCCGGAAAAAATATTAAAAGAGCTTAAACAGCTGGACTCTGAATTTAAAGTCACATTGGCAGAAAATCTCAACTTCAGTTTATTCCGAGACGATATCAATGTAGATCATGCAATGCAGTTAATCAGCTGGACCATCCAAGGATATGAACGCGACATTGAACAGCAGGCAATCAGCAACAGTTTTAACTTTGATAATCTCGAACAATGCTTTGAAGACTCACAGATTTATTTTGAAACGTTAAAAAAAGTATATTACAAATAGGGACCGGTCAATTTCTGGACATCCGGAGTCTGTTCACTAAACTCTAATTTTAAGGGAGAGCCTCTTTATGACACAGCCAAATGCAAGAAGCATACGAAAAGATGAACATGTCAGACATGTACTGAATCAGCCGAAACAAATTGATACTGATTTTAACCGCGTTCATTTGATTCATCGTTCCCTGCCTGAATTTAATCTTGAAGACATTGATTTATCATCAGCTTTTGGAGCTGTTAAATGGGATGTGCCGATCTATATTAACGCTATGACCGGCGGCAGTGATTGGACGAAAGAAATCAATGAGAAACTAGCAGTGGTCGCTAGAGAGACTGGCTTAGCGATGTCTCTTGGTTCCATGCATGCTGCCTTAAAAGACACTTCGTTAAACTCAAGCTTTACAATTGCCCGGGAGATTAATCCTGAAGGATTTTTAATTGCTAATGTTGGTGCTGATGTTTCTGCATCCCGTGCTAAAAAAGCAGTACAGTTAATTGATGCAGATGCGCTGCAAATTCATGTGAATGCAGCTCAGGAATTAATAATGCCTGAAGGTGACCGGGAATTTAAAAATTGGCGACAGAATATCGAAATCATCGTTAATGAAACAGATGTGCCTGTCATCGTTAAGGAAGTTGGTTTCGGGATGAGCAGGGAAACAATAAGTACGCTGAAAGAACTCGGCGTAAGTTATATCGATATCAGCGGTCGAGGCGGTACAAACTTTGCTCAAATTGAAAATCAACGTCGTATAAATCAGGAAATGGATTACATGTATTCATGGGGACAATCTACGGTTGTTTCATTACTGGAGTCAGAACCATTTCAAAATGAAGTACATATTCTAGCAAGTGGTGGTGTGGTTACACCGCTCGATGCAATTAAATGCTTAAGCCTGGGTGCAAATGCAGTAGGAATATCAAAATTAATTTTGGATAAAGTGATGAATGATGGTACTGATGAAGCAATAAAATTCTTAAATGACTTTATATATCAAATGAAAAAAATTGCATTATTAACAAATTCCCGTGATTTAAATGACTTGAAGCACTCTCCAAAGGTTCTTTCCTCAGAGTTGGAAAATTGGAAAATACAAAGAATGGGGCAAATATATGAATAAATCAGTAACAGTAATAGGCGCAGGCGTCGCAGGTCTTGCCAGCGGAATCCGTTTACTTAGCGAAGGTTACGACGTGACTATAGTCGAACGTCATCATAAAGTCGGCGGTAAAATGAGCCAGCTTGAATTTGATGGATATAAATTTGATCTTGGACCGACGATTGTTATGATGCCGGATTTATACAAAGAAGTTTTTGAGCTTGCTGGAAGAAATGCTGATGACTATATTCCATTAGAACGTATTGATCCAATGTACAGCAGTTATTTTGATGAAGGCAGTACACGTTATCGTGCAACAAACGATTTAGTGGAAACAATGAAAATGCTCGAATCGTTCAATGATACTGATGGCGAAGGTTTTTTAAAATATCTGAGTGATTTATACTCCAGATTCAATATTGCCAAAGACCATTTTCTGCAGCGTTCATTCCGTACAAAAAAAGAATTTTACAATCCATTTATCCTCAGTCAGGGTCTGAAATTAAAAACTTTAAATTCTGCCGATAATTTATTGAGAAAGTATATTAAAGATGATCGCATGAGACAGATGATTGCATTTCAGACACTCTATATAGGTATTTCACCATTTAAAGGACCCTCATTGTATACAATTATTCCGATGATTGAATACATATACGGCATATGGTTTATAAGGGGCGGCATGTACAGTATGGCAAAAGGAATGGCAAAGCTGTTTGAAGAAATGGGCGGAACACTGATGCTGGACAGTGAAGTTGAACGTATCATAATTGAAGACGGTGCTGCCAAAGGCGTCGAAGTGAACCAGCAATTACATTATTCGGATTTAGTTATGTGTAATGCAGATTTCCCATACGCTATGAAAAACCTGATTAAAGAAGATAAATATAAAGGTAAATATACAGATAAATACATAGATGACATGGATTATTCATGCTCCTGTTTTGTAATGTATTTCGGGATGGACAAGAAGTATGACGAAGTCATTGATATTCATAATTTTATATTCTCCAATGATTTGGATACGAACATCAATCAAATATTTACCGGTGATACTATCGAAGATCCATCAATATACATGTATATCCCGTCAAAAATTGACCCGACTCTTGCACCTGAAGGAAAAGACGGCGTTTACGTCTTGATACCGGTCTCTGATTTATCAACTCTAAAATCAGAGTGGACAGATGAAACGTCACAATCCTACCGTCAAAAAGCAATTGATAAAATTTCAAAATTACCTGGTATGAAAAACTTCGAATCAGAAATTATTACTGAAAAACAGATGTCACCAAATGATTTCGACAATATATTTAATGCATACAATGGTGCTACTTTCGGTCTAAGACCAACGTTAACTCAAAGCAATCATTTACGTCCGCAAAGTACTTCACCTAATTGTGACAATCTGTATTTCACAGGAAGCAGCACGCATCCAGGTGCTGGTGTACCAATTGTATTACTATCGGCCAAAATAGCAGTGAATGATTTAATTAGTGATGAGCAGTCAAAGGGGTGACGCAGTGAACCAATTAAAGTCAGATTATAAATTTTGCGAAAGTATAATAAAAAAGCAGTCAAAAAGTTTTCATTATGCTTTCTCTAATTTAAATACACAGGACCGTAATGCAGTTTACGCTATTTATGCATTTTGCCGTATGGCAGATGATGCAGTCGATAATGCTGAAACACATGCTGAAAAAGTACAGCATCTCGATCAGCTGTATAAGAATTTAAACAGCTTTCAAAATAACAATATTCCGGATCATCCTGTATGGCGTGCCCTCGCAGATGTGAAGAATAAGTATGATATCAGTTTTGATATGATGTTTAAGCAGCTGGATGGCCAGAAAATGGATATTGATTTTAAACAGCCGGAGACACTCAAAGATTTAGAAAATTACAGCGGTTATGTTGCCGGTTCAGTCGGTGTTTTACTATTACCCATTATTTGTGATGGTAAAATTGATATGAGAGTGAGTAGCGCGCTAGACTTGGGTGTTGCTATGCAGTATACAAATGTTTTACGTGATATCGGCGAAGATATTGCAAAACTCGACAGAGTTTATCTTCCGAAAGACTGGATGGCTGATTATCAAATAACAAAAGCTGATTTAGCTGATTCTAATATCACACCGTCATTTATTAACTTGTGGGAAAAACTCGCACACGAAGCAGAGAAAAAATACGATGCCTTTTTAAATGAAATTGTGCACTATAAACCACAAGCACAGCTTGGATTATTGCTGGCAGTACTTATTTACAGAGAAATCCTGGATGAAGTCCGCAGAAATAAATATGATTGTCTAGCCAAACGACAGGCCGTATCTGCTTTAAGAAAAAGCAGAATAAAGATGGACGCTGAAAAGATGCTCGAATCAATGAGAGTGGGTAATTTCTATGGATAATAAATCAGTTATTATTATAGGCGGAGGTCTGGGTGGTTTATCAGCTGCTATTTCACTAAGACAATATGGCTATAACGTAAAAATCATTGAAAAGAACAACCATTTGGGCGGTAAATTAAATCGCCTCGAACAGGACGGATTCGGATTTGATTTAGGTCCTTCATTACTCACAATGCCGGAAATATTTGAACGCTTGTTTGAAAAAAGTAATGTTTCAATTACAGATTATGTTGATATCATAGAATTGCCTCTGCAATGGCGGACATTTTTTACCGATGGGGACATTATAGACTTATACGGTGATTTAAATGTGATGAAAGAGGAAAACCCTAAGCTTACATCGAGGGATTTTAAAGAGCTGGATAATTTTTATAAATACGCAGAAAAATTGGATGCTGTTACACAGATAGGCTACTTCAATCAGGGTCTCGATAATTTAAAACAAATTATTAAATATCACGGTCCTCTTACTTCTCTGCGCTCATTTAACATCAGTGCAACTATGCAGCAGGCTATCGATAAAAGGATCAGTCATCCGCATTTAAGAAGTCTGCTCGGATATTTCATAAAATATGTCGGATCAAGCGCCAAAAATGCGCCGGCAATTTTAAATATGATGGCTTATATGCAAAAAGATAAAGGTGTGTGGTATGTTAAAGGCGGATTGCATAATTTAGCCGGAGCGATCCAGACATTAGCACATGAAATTGGTGTAGAAATTATTACAGGCAGTGAAGTGAAAACAGCCATTACTAACGAAGGAACTATTGAACATCTGATTTTGGACGACGGCTCGAAGATCGAAGCAGATATTTACGTATCAAATATGGAAGTTATTCCATTCTATACGAAAGTTTTAGATACGCTGCCTAAAAATATTAATAAGATGAAAAAGAAATTCCCGCCCGCGAGCTCAGGACTTGTTATTCACTTAGGTGTAAATAAATCGTATCCCGAGCTTAGACATCATAACTTTTTCTTTTCCAAAGACTCAGATAAGAATTATGAAATTGTGTTTGATAAAAAAAAGCTACCAAAAGACCCGACAATTTATTTAGTCAATTCAAATAAAACAGACTCCTCACAAGCACCGGCAGGCTATGAAAATTTAAAGATTTTACCACATATTCCACCGCTGAATTATCTTGATTACACAAAAGAAGATTATATAGATTTCAGGGAGCTTGTGCTTAAGAAGCTTGAAGATATGGGACTCACGGATTTAAGAAAGCATATAGTCACAGAATACATGCTTACACCTCACGATATTGAGTCGATGTATCTATCTGACGGCGGAGCTATATACGGTACTTTGTCAGATAAAAAACTGAACCAGGGATTTAAACATCCAAAAGAATCCGCGTTTATAAATAACCTGTATTTTGTCGGCGGCACAGTGAATCCCGGCGGCGGTATGCCGATGGTGACACTGAGCGGTCAAAATGCAGCGAAATATATTGCAAAAAAAGATTCCAAAATTTAAAAAATCCGGATACTGATTATCAGTATCCGGATTTTTATCATGTTGCAAGACCAATTGAAGTATTTTCATAACTTGAATCTGTTAAAACTTTAATAATACAATCTGCAACATCTGCACGCGGTATTGAACTTGATTTATCAGGTACACCTGAAACAGCTTCTCTGTATTCGCCAGTAAATTCTTTATCCGATAATCCCATCGGACGGACGATAGTGTAGTTCAGTCCTGCATTTTGGATGTGTTCGACAGCAGCACGATGATCGATTAATGGATTTTTAAGCAGCTGCATAATCACTTTACCCATGATGCCCGTTAGTTCCTTATGCACACCTGCTGATGCTGTATAGACAATACGGTCGACATTATGTTCTTTCATACCTTCAACAATATGCTTAGTCATATTCTGAAGTTCTGCAGATTTCTTCATACCTTTACTTGAACCGAGACACGATACAACCACGTCATGATTTGAAATTGCTTCAGAGACTTCTTCCTTATTGAAGGCATCTCCCTGTATTACATTTAAATTTTTATGAGTAATTTCAAGTCTGGCCGGAGTTCGTACAAAGGCGGTAACTTCCAGTCCAGCATCTATACCTTGCTGGACAACCGATTTACCCACACCGCCTGTTGCTCCAAAGACAATAATTTTCATCATAATCCTCCCTCCCATTCCTTAAAGAATGCATCAAGGAAATTCTTCATAAATTCTTCCCGCTCTTCAGCTATTTTAATTGCTGTAGGAGTATTCATCTTATCCTTTAACAGCAGCAGTTTTTCATAGAAATGATTAATCGAAGTAGACTCTCCGTTACGGTACTCTTCAAAACTCATCTGATCTCGGACAGAAATTTCAGGGTCGTACATTGCCTGTCCTTTAGCACCGCCGTACTGGAAAGTTCTCGCAATTCCGATTGCCCCGAGAGCATCCAGTCTGTCGGCATCCTGAACGATTTGAGCTTCGATGTACGATAATTCCTTGCCTGTCCCGCCTTTAAATGACATTGTTGTAATGATATCTATAATTGTCTCAATAGTCTCATCAGCAACCTCGTTTCTTTCAAGCAGTTTTCTAATACGTTCCAGTGCCATGTTAACGTCAGAGGTTACCTTATCATCCGCAATATCATGGAGCAATGCAGCAGAAATTACAGTAAAATCATCTGCCTTTTCATGCTTTAATATTTCTTTGGCAATATCTGTGACTCTTTTTATATGGTACCAGTCATGGCCGCTCTTTTCATTTAGCAGCTCACCTTTGACCCATTCTTCAATATTTTGTAGTACTTTATCTTCAGTCATGAAAGTGTTCCTCCATCAGTTATTATAATAATACTTTCATTATACTTTGATTTATCTACATTTAACAAAAATGATATAAAATTATTGACATAAAGAGGGATTTTATATTATTGTTAATTAATATTATATTAAGCGGATATGGCGGAACTGGCAGACGCGCTAGAATCAGGCTCTAGTGTCTTAATCGACGTGGGGGTTCGACTCCCTTTATCCGCAGTAGCCAAAGACCACTAAATTTTAGTGGTCTTTTTTTATTTACAAATTTATATACCGGGTATCCATAAGAATAAGTAACTGTATAAATAAATGTAATAGAGGAGAAACTAATATGCCGGCGGAAAAATTATTTGAACCGTTAACTTTTAAAAATGGTGTCATCATTAAAAACAGACTCTATAAGGGAGCGATGAGTGAAGGGATGGCTGATAAAACACACCGGCCAACCATGGAACTGATTAATGCTTATAAACGCTGGGCAGATGGGGGAATAGGTATTTCAATTACCGGCAATGTGATGATAGACCGCAGATACCTTGGCGAACCTGGCAATGTCGTCATCGAGGATGAAAGAGATTTAGATATTTTAAAAGACTGGTCTGAAGCAGGCAAGCAGAATAACAGCCATATCTGGATGCAGATTAATCATCCAGGAAAACAAAGTCCTAAATCCGTATCAAAACAACCTGTTGCTCCGAGCGCAATTCCAATCAGCGGCAGTGCAGGCAGTGCATTCAATCCGCCAAGAGAAATGACATTAAATGAAATTCAAGATACAATAAATCGTTTTATAAAAACAGCAATTGTTGCTAAAAAAGCAGGGTTCACAGGTGTCCAGATTCATGGAGCTCACGGATATTTAATCAGTCAGTTTTTATCATCCCGTGATAATATCAGACACGACGAATATGGGGGATCATTGGAAAAACGTATGCAATTTTTAATCGATATATACACCGGTATGCGTGCAGCCCTTGGAGAAAAATTCCCAATCAGCCTGAAAATTAATTCTACTGATTTTGATGATAAAGGATTTTCGTTCGAAGATTCGATTGCTGTTATTAAAAAGATGGATGAACTCGGTATGAATCATATCGAAATTTCAGGCGGAGATTATGAAAAACCTGAAATGATGGGTGAGGGGGAAGTATATTTTTTGGATTATGCAAAGAAAATCAGCAGTGAAGTTGATACTCCCATTGCAGTAATAGGCGGATTCCGTAAAAAAGACAGTATGATTCATGCAATTACTCATACTGATGTTTCAATGATTGGTATCGCAAGAGCGCTTGTCTTAAATCCGCAATTGCCCAATCAGCTGAAAGCAAATACGTATCAGGATATGACGCTGCCAAGACTTACAACAGGAGTGAAAGTATTAGATAAAATGTTTGGAGGATTTATAGGAATTTCTTATTACGAACAGCAGATCAGGAGATTAGGCAATCATAAATCACCTAAAGTACATCAGAATGCCTGGAGCCCATTATTTGACATAGCGAAAATTCATGGTCCTTATGCATTTACAAAAAGAAGGAGATAATCTGTAATCATCCATAGTAAATCTTTTTATAAGATACTAATTTAATCGACTGATTGTCCACTGTCTAGATTGTGAACCACGGTTAGAAAAAATAACAATAAGAATTAACGCGAGATTATAAAAACTGCATCCGCAGAAGCCCAGATGTTATCTTATATATCACTTTACGACAGATAGAGAAAATCCGATTATCCTTTCCGGTATGGGAAATAAAATATAAAAACAGCCTCAAAACCGATTAGTTTTGAGGCTGTTAATTTTCAACTGTATTCTTATAATAATCTTTTACTTCATTCAGAACCACAGATCTGCGAGCAGTTCCATCGATTGTTTTCTATTTTCAGGATCATAAGTGTAAGTCACAATAATTAGTTCATCTGCTCCGGTTTCTTCCGCAAATTTTTCCAGTTTCTTACGGACTGTTTCAGGTGAACCAACAGCTTTGAGACTGAACATTGAATCCATCATTTTTCTCTGTTCTTCCGAACCTAATTCTTCAGGCTCGACAGGCGGCTGGAGTTTACGCTGCTGACCGGTCTGCATATCTGCCATCATTTGTGTCGTTGTTGTCCAGATTTTTTCTGCTTCCTCATCTGTCGGTGCTACAACAACATTAATCCCTGCCATGACATAAGGTTCATCAATCTGGGAAGTCGGCGAATCTGTCGTAAATGCCGAACGGTACATATCAATCTTTTGTTTGTAATCGTCCGGTGTAAAGTGCGTCGCAATTGAATAAGGCAATCCCAGCTGTCCGGCAATAGATGCACCGTTCATACTTGAACCCAATACCCAGATTGGAATATTCGTTCCTGTGCCTACTGTAGACGTCACTGGAACACTGTGACCGAGTCCTTCTTCGCTGAACCAGCCGATGAGATCATAAATAGAGTTTGCAAAGTTTTGTGCATCACTGCTGTTACGTGTAATCAGCTGAGATGTTCTTTGGTCGGTACCTGGTGCGCGACCCAGTCCGAGATCAATTCTATCCGGATAGAGCTGTGCAATCGTGCCGAAATTTTCAGCGACCTGCAGCGGTGAATGGTTCGGCAGCATGATACCGCCTGAGCCGATGCGGATATTTTTTGTCCGCGCTGCGGCCATCGCAATCAGCTGAGATGTCGCAGCTGATGCAAGACTTTTTGTATTATGATGCTCAGCGAACCAAAGCCTCTTGAATCCGAGTTTATCAATAAGTTCAGCATTGTCTAGGGACGCTTCGATTGCTTCCCTAACTGTCTGATTTTCCGAAATGCCCACAAGTTCAAGGACATTTAATGGTATATGTTTTGTCATTTAAATTAGTTCTCCTTTACGTATCTCATTGTAATGTAATATATTCCATTACAATGAGATACTCTAATCATAAAACATCATATGATATAAAGATAATTAACTGTTTCAATTGCTTAAATAAATGAGAAGATTTCAACCTGATTAAGATATTTATTCTTTTAATACAAAAGGCGTGCATCCCTTAAGGAATACACGCCTTTCTGCGTCTCATTTGACTAGATTAATATAACATTATTGAATTCCGCTTTAGTTACTGGTGGGAGATAACGATCAGAACTTATTTGCTCTTCAATTAAAGGCTGTACTTCTGAAGTTCCCCCCTGATTCTCTTCAAGATTATTTGCGGCCATAATAATAAATACAATGAGTAAGGCTATACTGATCAGCATCAAAATGAAAAGTATAATTACAGTCATTTTAGATTTGTTGTTTTCTTTCATAAAAATATCTCCTAGTTTGCTTTGACCTGATTATATCACTCAGTGAATCACCCGGAGGGACTCCATTGTTATTTGTCGAAATTTATTCATAAAATTTCTAGACAAATATAGGTAATTTGGATGACATACTCTCATTAAATATTGTTTGTATCATAAATCTTAGTAAGTGAAAATTTACATTTCCAAATTTATGAAATAAATCTATTCCCTTTTACTAATGACACAGTTAAAGTTAAGGAGAGCCTATAATCCCGAACAACGGAATTTTAATAAAGTAGCCAGGAATGAGGAAATACAATGAGTTTAGAAAAAGATTCTGCAGATGCTTTTTCTCCCCGTTCAATAATTTCCCTATTAGCTTTAGTAGTATTCATAGGCATATTGATATGGTTAGGGTTTAATGTAAATGTTCCAGAACCTGAAGTTTTAAGAGAGATTATTCAAGGTTACGGCTGGGCAGGCTGGTTGATTTTTATCGGTATTACAGCCTTAATTGCCATTACACCGATTCCTGTCACCATACCAGCTTTAGTCGCAGGTTCTCTATACGGTGTTATAGCTGGCAGCTTGTTCTCCTTCACAGGTATATTGATTGGCTCGTGGATTGGGTACTGGTTAGCCAGATTTACCGGTCAAGACCTGACATTTAAACTCCTTGGCCGTCATGGACCAACGGTTGAAAAGTATTTGAGTAACGCAGGCTTCTTAGCCATGTGTACAGCGAGACTAATGCCAGGCTTACCATATTGGCCAGTCAATTACGGTGCAGGTGCCTTAGGTGTCAGTCAGTCCGCCTTTTTGTCAGCAACCTTTATCGCTTCCATACCGGGACAAATCTCACTCGTTGCACTTGGCGCTTTCGCTGTTAATCAGTCGCTCTTTAACGGAATCATCCTGGTTGTTGCTTGGATTACGGTACTCGCATCCACCTTCATCTCCTACCGTTATTGGCGAAATACCCGCAGCGAAAATAATTAATTAAGGTCGAAATCAGTAGTAGTGAAAAACCCCTAAGTTACTACCTATCTGAGACAGTAACTTAGGGGTTTTTGCTATTTTATATAATTAGTTTGTTTCATATGCTATTTCTGTAGTCTTTGATACATTTTTATCTTTACCTGATCGAAGCAGACGCAGTCCATTTAGTATGACTAGTATTGTAGAGCCTTCATGAAATAAAACGGCGGTTGGTAAATTGAGTAAACCAAAAATATTTAAAGTGACTAGTATTAAAATAACACTGATTGAAAACGTAATATTTCCAAGAATAATCCTATTTAATCTGCGGCTTAATTTAAAACTATAGAATAGTTTTTGCAGATTATTTTTTACAATTACGACATCGGAAGATTCCATTGCAACTGAAGAACCACTCCCCATCGCTATGCCTATATTTGCATTTGCAAGGGCAGGTGCATCGTTAATTCCATCACCAATCATTCCTACAATATGTTCTTTGTTTTGACTTTCATTCACATGTCTAACTTTATCTTCTGGGAGACTTGAAGCGTAGAATGTTGAAATTCCGACTTCATCCGCAACTTTCTTCCCGACAGTTTCATTATCACCAGTTAGAAGGATAACTTCCACTCCTGCTTTTTGAAAACTATCGACAGCTTGAACAGATTCACTGCGCACCTGATCAGCAAGAGAAAAGTATCCAATAATATTCTGGTTTTTTCCAACGAAAATATTTGTATTGCCGTCTATCATTTTAGCAGTGTAATCAAAAGGGTCTTTGAAATCTTTAAATGCGTCCGGTTTCCCGACGATAATGTCGCCTTTTTTCATACCTGAACCGACAATTTCTTCAACTGGCTCTGTCTGGTCAACACTCTCAAGATTCAAAGACGCAAATTTTTTAACAATCGCTTCAGCAATCGGATGACTTGAATGTTGCTCAATCGAAACGACTTCTTTTAAAATTTCTTCATCAGCTACATAGTCAATGACTTTAAAATCTCCATATGTGAGGGTCCCGGTTTTATCACTAAATAGAATATCCATTGTACTCAGAGTCTCCATAGCAGCACCGCCTTTAAACAGAATGCCATTTCGAGCACCATTGCTTATCGCACTCAAAGTCGCAGGTGTTGCAGATGCAACGAGCGCACATGGGCTAGCTACTGTCAGCATCACCATTCCTCTATAAAATGATTCACTAAATGATAAGTCGACAAATGTATAGAGTATTACGATAAAAATTGGAACACCGATTAATACAGAAATAACATATTTTGATTCAATACGATCGATAATTTTTGATACTTTAGAAGGTCTATTTTGAGCCTCTTCTACCATACGTATAATATTTGAAAATACAGTTTCATCACTTGTTTTACTTACCTTTAGATTAAAAGAGTTTCCTTCATTTATCGTTCCTGCGAAAACTTCTGAATTACTTTCTTTCACAACAGGAACCGATTCCCCGGTTAGAGCAGATTCGTTCACAAAAGACTTACGATCAATATGTCCATCGATAGGAATTTGTTCTCCTTTCGAGACTAAAACGATATTACCTTTAATCAATTCCTCAGTAGGGATTTCTGTAACTTCACCATTATTAACCAAGCGTGCCGTTGAAGGAATATGTGACATTAATTCCGATATTGCTGTTGTAGATTTTTTCGTCGCATAATTTTCCAGAACTTCAGCACCCGCAAAAATAAGTAAGAGTAATGCACCTTCCGACTCATAATTAATAATTACAGCACCAATCGCAGCTAATATCATTAACAAGTCAACATTCGGAGACTTTTCTTTGATCGTTTCAGTCACTGCATTTTTTGCAGCAAAGAATCCCAAGAAGAAAATCGCGATATAGAATGAAATACTGTTGTCGATATTTGTAAATAAATTGAGCGAAAAACCAATAAGTATAAACAGAATACCTAATACCAGAAATTGACCGGCACGATTGCTAAACAGATATTTAAACATACACACGACCTCTTTCACATTACTTAATATATTTCCAGCAAGCACTCTAATTATTATTGTTTGTAAGTCCATTATACAACAATATAAATTTAAAAACACTTCTTAATTATAATGATTATAATTAAGAAGGATTAATAGGTGTTATTATTGCTTTTAGGAATCCGAACGTTATATTACTGATTCTCAATATCTAAAAGAGTTAGATTCACCGGGACAAACTGTGAACAAAGAGACGGTAGATTCATTGGTCAAGAAATTGATGACTTCCGAAGGACAGATAATGGAATAAGATTTTAAGAGAGAATATTGTATTGAATGGCTTTTAACTTTTATACGAGTACCATCAGGAAAATATGTATTTACAACGCTAAGATTATTACTTACGATAACTCTCAAGTTTTCACATATGTGTATTGTGTCTTAACACAAAGTCTTTGTATTATAATAAATAGATAGATAACTTTGAACAAAATTTATAAACGTTGGTATTTCAATGTTTATAGGGTTTTTCTATTTTACATATATGATTTAAATATAATTTATAACTCAAAAATCGTTATAATTTGAGTTAAGTATAGTGGTAAGATTATGACGTTAAAAGGAATACAATATTTACCACCAGAAGTATCTAAAGTATACGTAAACTACGCTCTTCTACACATCCTAAGATAAGTGAGCACATTCAAGCAGCATAGTCTTTTGCATGCTATCCTGCTTCTCTTTTACTTATTCTATTTATGATAACTCCCAGCTTATCACTTTATGATGCGGTTTTCTCTTAACGTTCCACCGAAATTTGTAATAAATAATTCCTTCTGATTACCGTATCTTCACCTAATTCAACACCCTATAGAAATAACTGATGCCTTTTTAATTCTTTGTCTAGTATTTATAAAGCAACATAAAAAACTCATCTATTTGAGATAGTTCACACTATATTTTTATACAGGATATTCACTCAGTTTCTCAATCATTTCATGATATAAAGCATTTGCTTCTTCTTTTCGAGAGATGCCATGAACATTCATTCTGCCATCTTTAAATAAGGTCAGCTTATATTTTTTATAAGTCAATAACTTAACAAATGCACTTGCCCTGATAGTTTTACCGGGCAGCTCCTGATTGAAAACCGATTCGTCGAACCTGAGTGTATATACACTTCCGCAATTAGATTGTACAGTGGCCAGCATATTTTTATTCAACTGTTCATATACCCGATTCTTACAGACCACACAGTCTTCATTCTTTAATTCATCTATATTTATCGTTTGAAAGCCGATTTTAAAAGTATCTACAGTAATGAGCTGCTTGGAAAAACCTTTTCCTGATAAATAACGAATGACTTCAGAAACTTCCATACTGGCAATGAGGGAAATCACAGGAGGAAGTACACCGTTGATTGCACAGCTTTCCCCTGTGGATGGCAGAGTTTCCATCAAACACTTTAAACAAGGTCCTTTAAAATCAATCCCATACACACTTCCCTTACTGCCTACAGCGGCACCATATACCCAGGGGATATCAAGCTTATGACAGGCTTCATTAATCAGAAAGCGAATTTCAAAATGGTCCATACTGTCAATTACAATATCCGGCTGATACTTTCTTAAGATTGCGGAGATGTTACTGGAATTCAATTCTGCATTGATCGGTACAATCTCAACATTACGGTTTATCTGACACAATTTTTCTTTGGCAGCATTAACTTTCAGCGTCATATCTTCTGCATCTTTTTCAGTATATAAAGCCTGACGATGCAGGTTGGTCATTTCAACAATATCCATATCGATGATGATGAGTTTACCTGCACCCATACGCACAAGCATTTCAGAAACGTGTGTTCCAAGTGCACCGGCGCCCATCACCATCAGTGTGGCTGACATCAGATTTTTTTGACTATTCTCTCCAAATTCATTAAACTTCATTTGTCTGTCGTATCTCTCCATTAAAGAAACTCCAGTCCTTCAGCGGGACTTGAGGCCTGTGCAGAATACCTAACCGGAATACGTCCTGCATCATAACCCAGTACCCCTGCATCAATTGAAAGCTTCATCGCTTCTGCCATTTTAACCGGGTCTTTGGCATTCGATACAGCGGTGTTTAATAATACCGCATCTGCACCTAGCTCCATAGCATAGCACGCATCTTTGGGTGAACCGATTCCTGCATCCACAATAACAGGGATGCTGGATTGTTCTACAATATATCTTAAATTCAATGGATTATTAATACCGCGTCCCGTACCTATAGGAGAAGCGAGCGGCATAATCGCATGAACACCGAGTCTTTCGAGTCTTTTTGCAAGCACGACATCGTTTGAAATATATGGACAGACTGTATAACCTTTGTCCAGCAGTATTTGACACGCTTCGTATGTCGCAATTGGGTCAGGCAGTAATGTCTTATCATCACCAATAATCTCAACTTTAATCATGTCACAGACACCCGCATGTTTTGCGATTTCTGCGATGCGTATAGTTTCTTCCACTGTTTTCGCCCCTGCTGTATTCGGAAATGTCGTGTATTTTCTTAAATCAATATTTGCCAGCGGGTTGGGCAGGTCTTTATCAAATAAGTTCATACGTCTGACAGCGAAAGTCAGCACTTCTGTACCTGACGCTTCAATTGCTGCGGCCTGTATTTTCTCATCTGAGAACTTTCCAGTACCTAAAAATAGTCTTGAGTTAAATTTTAAATCCCCAATTTCTAACATATTATCCGCCTCCTACAAATTCTAATAATTCAAGTCGATCATTATTTTTCACTGCTTGTTGTTTAAATACACTTTTTTTAATCAATTCCCCATTGTGTTCCACTACAATACGATTATCATCTACATCCAGGTGGTCCAGCAGGGTAGCTATGGTAATATCCTTTTCAAAATAATGGAGTTCTCCGTTAACGGTGCACTGCATATTGTTTCATCCTTTCAAATGATAGATTTTTAAGTACTGCGACAGCTGGGAAATGTATTAACCACATTATAATGTCTAAGCAATGTAGCATTTGCTTACATAAAATTTAATATTTGCCATTCTTCTTTTAATCTGGTGATTTGATTGGGTGATGCATCCATAAGTGCAGAAATTGCCGAGATACCACTGAAACCTGCCGGTAATTGATTGATAGTTGTTGAATTGATACCTCCAAGTGCAACGACAGGAATATCATAAGACAGTGCATCACGTACTTCTTGATGTGTACGCGGCGGCAAAGATTTCTTTGAACTCGATTCAAATATATGGCCGTATAATACAAAGTCGAGATGATTGTCCTGTGCTTTCTTGACAGATTCAGGTAAATGAGCAGACATGCTGACTGAAATATCCGGATGTTCTTTTTTATACGTTAATGCAGTTGGATCGTTTTCTCTAAAGTGGATGGCAGTTAAACGAAAAGATTCCAGCAATTTAGTCGAAGTATGAATGATGATTTTTTCTTTGGGAAAACCTGAATGAATAAGCTGACAAAGGAACGATGATAACTCGTTGTCGGACATGGGTGTACGAAGTAAAAGATAATCGATACAGGATGAAATCGTATTGAAATGAATAATATCCTTGGAAATTAATATCTTAAAATGTGTAATTGCAATAAGCATTATGTCACCCCTTAACATAAAAAAAAGCGCTGTTTTTCTATATAGAAAAACAGCGCAAGTATGTATCAACATATATTACTTTCGCCACTTTCCTACGCCAGTATGAACTGTATCAGGTTCCCGGAATCCCAAAGTCTACACTTTAATCTCAGCCTTTTTCAAAGACACTTCCAGTGGTCTTAACTATTTAATTTTCCAATCAATAACCTCAAGTTACTCTAAAAAGTTAAATATTGCAAATAAAATTAGATTTTAATTATGCTGATAACTACCTTTTAACATTCACTCAATCATATAAAAACTAGAAAGCAGTACAGTTACAGAATTGAATTTGAATTGCGTTTGTTCCAATTCAAATAATTTGTGGTTTACTTGACGTATCTTTGTAAAGTACTACAATGATGTTAAATAGAATAGATTCGCACTAGGGGTGTTTATATAAACTGAGATGAGGGAAACCTCAGACCCTTTGAACCTGATCTAGTTAAAACTAGCGTAGGAAAGTGTTACATCGATACAGTTGTATATCTATGTCTTTGTGGACATATAATTTACTCTCGATACGTAACTTTCCTATGAAGGTTGCGTATTTTTTTATTTTAAAAAATTATAGGAGTGATTTATTTGACAAGAACAGTTTTAGTAACGGGAAGCGGAAGAGGACTTGGTAGCTATATCGTAAAAGCACTGAGTGAAAAAGGCTTTAATGTCATAATTAACTACAACAAAAGTAAGGAAGAAGCAGAGAAGTTACAAAAAGAAATTGGCGCACAAGCGATTGCGATTCAAGCGGACATTACAGACCGTGAAGCAGTTGAACAATTAGTAAAAAAAGGAACTGAACATTTCGGCCAGATTGATGTTGTTGTAAACAATGCACTCGTTAACTTTAAATTTGATCCAACCGCTCAAAAAGCATTTAAAGATTTGACTTATAAAGATTACGAGCAACAGTTAGACGGGACACTAAAAGCTGCATTCAACGTATCACAAAGTGTAATACCACAGTTTTTAGAACGTAAAGACGGTGCAATTATTAGTATTGGAACGAATCTATATCAAAATCCTGTAGTACCATATCACGAGTACACCACTGCAAAAGCTGCTTTAATTGGGTTCACCAGAAACGTTGCAGCAGAACTTGGACAGTATGGTATCCGTGCAAATGTTGTTTCTGGCGGTTTACTGAAAACAACAGACGCAAGTGCAGTCACAACACCAGAAGTATTTGATTTAATCGCACAGTCCACACCATTGAGAAAAGTAACAACACCACAAGACGTTGCTAATATGGTTGTTTATCTTTGTTCTGAGGCAGCAGATGGGATTACAGGGCAAAACATCACGGTAGACGGCGGACTTACTATGAACTAGGCGGTATATATTATGAATAATTCTAAACAGTTAAATATAGGAATTTTAATGTATGGTGTGGGTCATCATCAGGCAGCATGGTTAGAAGATGATTCGAGTGTCAATGAATTCACGACAATTGAATATTATGAAAATCTGGCAAAAATTGCAGAACGCGGAAAATTTGATGCCGTATTTTTCGCAGATTCACAAGCCTTCCCCGCAGATAGTGCAACAGAATTACCAGCGAGTTATTTTGACCCAGTTGTTGCATTAACTGCTATGAGTAAGGTCACAGATAACGTTGGACTTGTTTCAACTATTTCAGGTACATTTAATAACCCATTTACCACAGCAAGACAGTTACTCACACTGCAACACATAACAAAAGGACGCATGGGATGGAATCTAGTGACATCAATGACCGACCGCGAAGCACAAAACCACAGTATATCTAAATTACCTGAGCGAGCCGTTCGTTATAAGAAAGCGGATGAATTTGCTGAAGTCATGAATAAATTATTTGAATCGTGGTCAATTGAAAGCTACAATCCAGAGAAAGAAAATAACACAATTACTAAAAATAAAAATATTCAGCCATTCAATCACAATGGTGAAAACTTCCAAGTTAAAGGGCCGCTAACTTTACCTTTAAGAAAAGAGGGTAAACCAGTTGCTATGCAAGCTGGGGCTTCAAAAGAAGGTGTTGCACTTGCTGCGAAATATGCTGATGCCGTCTATTCAGTTTCTTGGAACTTAAGACAAGCAAATATTTATCGTGAAAAATTAAATCAAGCCATAAAAGAAAGCCTTCGTCCAAACAACTATATCAAAGTATTTCCAGGACTAGTGACTTACGTGGGTAAAACAAGAGAAGAAGCGCAAGAAAAGAAAGCAAAATTAGACAATCTACTTCCAATTGATACTGCACTTAATCAGCTCGAATTCTTTATTCAGCAAGATACAAAATCATGGAAACTCGACGAAAAAGTACCAAAATTGCCACCCGTCGAAGAATTCAAAGGACCTGTTGGACGTTATCAAACTGTTTTAGAAATTATAGAAGACAGAAATCCTACAGTCAGAGAATTACTCGGTTATCTTAACGCTGGAGGTGGACATTTAACCCTCATTGGCACACCTGAAGAAATTGTCGACGAATTAGAAAGATGGATGAATGAAGGTGTCGCAGATGGATTTAACTTGATGCCTCCAACACTCCCAGGAAGTCTTGAAGACTTTGTCGACTTAGTCATTCCGGAAATGCAAAAACGCGGCATTTTTAGAAGAGATTATAACGGTGAAACGTTTAGAGAAATGCTGGAACTCGATAAATATTAAGCTGCATGATTCCTAGGTACACCTCAATTTTACGTTGTGTTTTTATATTGTGGCTGGAACATAAATATCTCCAGAAAAAATAATAACTTTTGAGAACGTATGTCCCCGAGCCCCAAGAGCGAAGGTTATAAAGGCTGAATTGCTTATTGATAACCCGGTAAAAGAGGATGAAGTCAAAACTCACAAAAAAACATTAACAGCTGAGACTCAGGTTTTCGCTTATATAAATCATTTTGCGGCAGACAGAGAAAATTTAATTATTCATTCCAATGTCAAAAAAGAAATCAGGGTTCAGAAAGTGAATAATTATATAATAGTATATTTGTTAATAGGTATAGCTTTCGGCCTTTTAGAAGTTTATTTTGTTAAAAACAAACAGATGAATAAATGGATTTACCAAGCATTATTTTGATAGCTTCTACAGCTCTATCTATACCATTTAGTGTCACTCACTTTTGGTGCTAGTTTAATCCTATTTCAAGTTGTAGTACTTATGGGATTATATATAGAGGATTTGATAAATAAAAATAGAGAAAGTGATAAGATGAAATTTAAAGACTTATAATTCGAGAAATTTCATTGTATCTTGATACTTAACTCACCGTTCTAACAATTTAGGGCGGTGAGTTTATAACAAGTTTTCTTGTCATAATCAAATCTAGTTCCTGAATCACTTATGATACACTTCTAGTTATCCTCCAAACTAGTGAATGAACAAATTATACAGGTTGAATTTATATAAAGTAAGTTTGTCTATATTATATTCGACTATAGACGTAAAACATTTTCCAATATATAGCGTTAAGACTACATTCTCCATGCCAATTAAATTACGATTCATCTTTGACTCTTCATGGACATCAATCGCAGAACTTTTAATTTTCCTCTTTCTAAGCACTTCAACAAGAGTCATCTCATCTACAATCCTAACTCTTGCTGTGTTAATTAAAATCGCTTTTTCTCATTAGTTTAAATTCTACAAATATTGCTCTTATTTTTATCGTTAGCATAGGTGCATGCTCGGACTATTAATGTATATCAGCGTGATTAATGTTTCTCTACATTCATTTCCTGTATGATAAAAATAAATACAGTTTTAATTTAGAGAGGAAGGTAATTGATGAACTACAAAGAAAAATGGGATATGGAGAGTATATTTCCTGGTGGAAGTGGCTCTGAAGCTTTCCAAAAACGATTATCAGAAGTAAGAAATAGTATTACAGCTTTTTCTCACGAACTCGATAATTGGGAGCTGGACGAACATTCAAATGATTTTACGTCACTGAAAGGAATCTTACAACACTATGAAAAAATTTCAAACGCGCTTGGTGAGATGGGGAGTTTTGCGAATGGTTTAGTATCTGCAGATGTTACCGATCAAAAAGCAATGCAGAATTTAAATGCGATTGCGAACTTACGTAAAGACCTCTCATCACAGAATATTATTTTAAATAAAAAGATCAGTGCACTGACTGAAGTTCAATTTAGCAAGCTGTTAGAGGAAGATTTCTTTAAACCGATGCATTTCCCGTTAGAAGAAATACGACAAAAAGAAAAAGATTTACTATCAACTCAAGAAGAAACAATCATCAATCATTTGTCACTAGACGGCTTACAGGGCTGGAATAATATGTACAATCAACTCGTCGCTTCTATTCAAATTCCAGTAACTGAAGATAATGAAACCGTTTATTATTCAGCCGGTCAATTTGAAAACAAGATGGAGTCAGAAGAAAATCCAAAACATCGTGAAAAACTTTTAAAAACTTGGGAAGAAACATGGAAGAAAAAAGCTGATTTATTCTCTACAACGCTAAATCATTTATCAGGATTCCGTTTAAACGACTATGAACTTCACGACTATAAAGATTATATGAAAGTACCACTAGACTACAACCGTATGGAAGAAGAAACACTTGATACGATGTGGGATACTATTACAAAAAATAAAGCACCTTTCAAAAAGTACTTTGAACGAAAGGCGCAACTAATTGGTGTTGATCAATTAGGATGGCTCGATGTTACAGCAAGTGTTGACGTAGGTGATTACACTAACAAGCGGTATACTTACAATGAAGCAGCAACGTTTATTATCGATAACTTTAAATCATTCAGTCCAAAAATGGCAGAGATGGCACATCGAGCTTTTGAAGAGCAGTGGATTGAAGCGGAAGATCGTCCAGGAAAACGTCCAGGTGGATACTGTTCAAATCTTCCTGAATCTAAACAGTCACGTATTTTTATGACGTTTGCCGGTAGCACAAGCAACGTGTCAACACTCGCACATGAACTCGGACACGCATTCCATAGTTATGTCCTGCGTGATTTACCACTATTTAACCAACGTTACGCAATGAACGTTGCAGAAACAGCTTCTACATTTGCAGAACTTGTCGTTTCAAACGCAACGATTGAAAATGCAAGATCCAATGCAGAAAAAATCAACTTACTAGATGAAAAAATTGCTAGAAGTGCGACTTTTATGATGAATATCCATGCACGCTATATCTTTGAACGCAATTTATATAATGAACGCCAACAGGGAACTGTAGACAGCAACAGACTGCAAGAACTGATGGAAGAAGCACAAAAAGAAGCCTATCAAGATGCACTTCGTTCATACCATCCAATGTTCTGGGCAACAAAGTTACATTTTCATATTACAGGTGTACCATTCTATAACTTCCCCTATACATTTGGATACTTTTTCAGCTTAGGTATATACAACCGTTTCTTAGAAGACGAAACGTTACTTGAAGATGACTATATTGCACTTCTTCGCGATACTGCGAGCATGACTACAGAAGACCTTGCTGAAAAGCACTTAAATGTTGACCTGAGAAAACCAGACTTCTGGCAAGAAGCACTGGATTCAGTGCATAAAGATATTGAAGAATTTTTAGAACTAACAGAATCACATGTTTAATTTATAAATGATAAGCCCATCTATAAGCTGACACCATGAATTTAAAAAAATAATTTTAGATGACTTCTAAGGTTTGAGTTCGGTAGAATACCGAGCTCAAACCTTATATATATCATGATAATATTATTAAATAGTTATATTTTATCTATTTATGATAATTTTCAAATTATCATAAATAATTTTCGGAAACACGCACTAACGATGATACGCTTCTACGTATCGTTTAATGATGCGGTTTCTTTTTTATATTGTTTTATCGTCAATCTTAATCATGTAAATTAACTTTTGAATTAAATGCAGTATAAATTAATTTATGTAGCGAGACTACGAATTCAAAATGATTTTTATCCCACTTCTCATACATGCTTAGTATCCCATTTTATTCACTAATGATTTGTCCTTTGATGACATAATCCTTTTGGTTAACATAAAATCTCACCTCTTTATTTCCAATTTTATACATATATTCTTTGACTCAGGCTGATGTAGATGTATACTTTGGTTCACCTTAATGATTCAATAATTTTTTTGCTCACTGACTTACCATCTAATAAGAAGAAAATTACTTTGATTTTCTGTATAACCACTGTAACTATAATAAGGTTTCACAGATTCTTGCGCATGTGCTTGAGTGATATTAAATAATTCGGGCGTTACGAAAAAGCCCAAAACTAAACTACTAGCTAAAATAAAGTTAGAAACTTTTTTATAAAAACCCTCTTCATATTTGTCTTATAGGTCCCGTTATTACATTAATGTCACAATGTTGCGATAGCATCACATGATAAAATACATTTTTTATGTTTTCTTACAATCATACACGCAAATTAACTTATGCTTTTCTTAATTTAGAAGCTTATCACTATAGAAAAATTTAAAAGTAAATGTCTGATATGAGTATATTTAAACAAAGAGCACATAAGCGTTGTCAAGGGAATCATTTGATATACGTCGATTTTAAGTATAAATATTAAAAAATCGCCTGGAACAAAAGTAATGTTCCAGGCGTGGCTATGATAAGTCTTATAATAGTTTCGCAAGTGCGACCATGACAAATTGTAATGGTAAACGAATGACATGCTGCTTAACACTATCTGTTTCATCTCTTTCATCTTTGTAAGAGATGTTCTTACGTGCAGCGTAAATATTTGCAGGAAATACGAGCCAAAGGAATCCTTGTACTACTTTTCTTACGCGTGATCTATTTTTAGCAACGAGTACATAAAAAGCAATTATAAATTCTAATTTGCCCGAATACTTAACTATTGCGTGTTTGAAAGGCAAATAGGACGGTACGATTTTTAAAAACATATCTTTATTTTTAAAGTGTGCAACACCACTTTTATAAAACAGTAAACTAAATATGAATTTTACGATGATATGTTTCATAGTCTTCACCTATTCTTCAGCGACTTTGACAACTTGTTTACCAAAATTCTCTCCTGTGAATAACTTTCTAAATGCAGAAGGTAAATTGTCAAAACCTTCATCTATCGTCACTTCAAATTTAATTTTACCTTCAGACACCCATTGTGCGAGTTGTTCGCTTGCTTCTTTAAAATGATCAGCGAATTGTGCTACTACAAAACCTTGCATCAATGCTTGATTTTTAATCAACGTTCCTTGGATACGTGGTCCAATATCGTCTTTTTCATTATTATATGCTGAAATTGCACCACATACCGGAACGCGTGCAAATCGATTTAAGTGTTTAAACACTTCATCAGAAATTGCGCCGCCTACATTTTCAAAATACACATCAATACCATCTGGTACAGCCGCTTCAAGTTGTTGTGCGAAATCATCTTGTTTATAGTCAATGGCCGCATCAAATCCTAATTCATCTGTTAAATATGTTGTTTTCTGCTTACCACCAGCAATACCGACAACTTTTGCACCTTTAATCTTAGCAATTTGTCCTACGACAGAGCCTACTGCACCTGATGCAGCTGACACGACAACCGTCTCGCCAGATTGTGGTTGACCAATTTGAAGCAATCCTGTATAGGCCGTCATTCCCGGCATGCCTAAAACACTCAAATATAAATGTAATGGTACATCTTTTGATGGCACAGGGGTCACATCGTCTCCATTCACTGTATTTATCTTTTTCCATGGTAATATGCCTGTGACATAATCGCCGACAGATAGACGTTCATCGTTCGATTGTGTGACTTTTCCAACAATATGACCTTGTAATGGCTCATTCACTTGGAAAGGTTGAACATAACTTTTTGTATCATTCATTCTGCCTCTCATGTAAGGATCTACAGATACATAAATGGATTCTACTTGAACCTCACCTGCATGTGGTTCTCGAGTTTCTATTGTTTCAAATCTAAATACATCGTCTTGAGGGATACTTTGTGGTCGTTTTGCAAGTACAACTTGTTGATTATTCATTTATTATTCCTCCAGATATTTAGTCGTAGCGTCTGATAATGACAAATCACCATTGATGATTTGGAATTCGTGACCTTGTAATGCTTCCTCAGTTAATACAGAAACAAGCACTTCTGCTACATCTTCTCTTGTAATAGACGGATTTTGTATATTTTCAAATTGCGCACTTATATTGAATTGTTGCGTTTCATGTTCGTTTGTTAAAGCGCCTGGATGCACAATGGTATATTTTAAATTTGCATGTCTTAAGTAGTCATCCGCATAATGCTTAGCAATGTTATATGGTTTCAAGTCGCCTGACGCATCAAACGCTTCTCGACGTGAGTCGTACGTTGATACCATAACAAAATGTTGACGACCGACGTGTTCACTTGCTTTAATTGCTTTCACTGCACCGTCTAAATCTACTATGATTGTTTGATCGTGACCTGTACTTCCACCAGAACCGACGGAAAAAAGGATTTGATCATACGGTTTAAATAATTCTATTAATTCATCAATAGATTGTTTTGCAACATCAATGTAAGTTGCATCAATACCATCTGCTTTTAAAACTTCAACTTGTTCTTCTTTTCTAACACCGGCAGTGAAGTCAACGTTTCGTGCTTTGAGTTTGCGTACGAGATGTTGACCAACGCCACCATGAGCGCCAATTATTAATGATTTCATGTGTATCGCTCCTCTTTAAAATTATTGATTAGCTAAGATTTTTAAAACATGTTCAGCAACTGCATGTCCTGATTGAGGATTTTGACCAGTGACAATGCGACCATCTACGACTGCGAAATTACTCCAGTCATCCTCTTTTCTAAAATGTGCACCGTTACTAATAAATTCGTCTTCTAATAAATATGGCATGTATTCAGTTGTACCATTTGCTTGTTCTTCACTATTTGTAAAACCAGTCACGTCTTTATGACGAACGAGGTAATCGCCATTTTCTTTAATGTCGAGTAGACCAGCCGCACCATGACATACAGAAGAGAGAACGCCTTGGTTATTGTAAATACTTAACGCAATGTCGTTAAGATCTTTGTTATTTCTTAAATCCCAAATCGCACCATGTCCACCTGCAAAGTAAATGGCTTGATAGTCGCTAGGATTAACCTCTTTTGGAGATAACGTTTGTCCAAATTGATTCATATAATCGTGATCCGTATAATATTTCCAGTCCTCAACACTCATCATTTCAGGGCTAAGACTGACAGGATCAATAGGTACATATCCACCGTTCGGACTTACGAAATCAACATCATAACCTGCATCATAGAAGTCTTTCGCAAAATGCGTAACCTCTGAGAACCACGCACCTGTAGGTCTGTCTAAATTATCGTATTTCGCAATGTTTGTTACAACAATTAAAGCTTTTTTCATTGTATTTCCTCCTCATTCATGTTTATATAGAGTACAATATCAGTTAAACCTTGGTTTAAGAGAAAGGATATGCTTACATGAAACAATATTACATTGAATATGTCTCTGATTATTGCAATATACCTAAAAGCAAACTGCGTTATTACGAGAAAAAGAGTATCTTGAAACACATCGACAGAGATAGCAATAACAAGCGCTTATACACAGACGACGATATCGAAATGATTAAATTTATCCAGTGCCTAAGCAATTTGAATATGCCATTAAAAGAAATCCGAAAAAACACAGACATGCTTTATCAAAACCAAATAGATGTCCCAAGCGTGTTACGCGCACACCTAGAATTCTTGAATGAACAACGGAATTTGATTAGTAAACATATCGACTTAATTGAACAAGAATTACAAACTGCTATGACCGAGTGACGAAGGAAAAGGGATGTGTGCATTAAAAGAACGATGAGAAGAATACGGAGGGATAGTGAATGAATAAGCATAAGGAAATTGTAGATTTTAAAGGTGGAGTGCGTAGATAAAGGGCGATAGGTGGATAGGCAAAGCTGGAATGAATTTTTCTTCATCTACATAAGTTTCAATAAGTTCAGTATAGCCTGTCTTTTTTGCTTTTTCTACTAATAATAAGTCGCCATTAACATTTCTAAAAATGTTGGTAATGACGTTTCCCTTTGTTGCATATAATCTAAATAACTGGATACGGTCTGAATGCCAAATTTATAATATTTCTCTTGTGGGGCAATTTGTATCAATTCATTTGTACAATATCCTAACCAGTGATCATGATATTTCCAGTATTTTTTCTCTATAAACATTTCAAATAACATTTTGACAGTATTAAACAATTATATTCTTAGCTATCTCACAAACATTTTTTTATATATAAAATTTTTGTTTTTCCCTATTAAAGTCTTCTGACAATGAAACTTTTAACAAATTAGGGAATATACTTAATAAAAACAGTCCTATTCGTACCGTAAAGGGTTCTGTTGCAAAGTTGAAAAATAAATGTCTAATCTCAATTTTAAAATAATACTTTGTGTTAACTTGTTAGCATGATGCTAATTTCATGGCATGGCGAAAATCCGTAGATCTGAAGAGACCTGCGGTTCTTTTTATATAGACCGTAAATATATTCAATACCTTTTAAAGTATTCTTTGCCGTATTGATACTTTGATATCTTGTCTTTCTTACTTTAATATGACGGTGATCTTGCTCAATGAGGTTATTCAGATATTTCGGTGTACAATGACAGTCTGGATTCAGTTTAAACGCTTTAATTACTTTAACCATTGCTACCTTCGTTGAAGGTGCCTGATCTGTAATCACCTTTTGAGGTTTACTAAACTGTTTAATGAGACGTTTGATAAATGCATATGCTGCATGATTATCTCGTTGCTTACGCAATCAAATATCGAATGTATGTCACTCTGCATCAATGGCACGATATAAATAGCTCCATTTTCCTTTTAGTTTGATGTATGTCTCATCAATACGCCACTTATAATAGGCTTTTTTATGCTTTTTCTTCCAAATCTGATACAAAATTGGGGCATATTCTTGAACCCAACGGTAGACCGTTGAATGATGAACGTTTACATCACGTTCCCTTAATAATTCAGATATATCACGATAACTCAAATGCATATCTTAGATAGTAGCCAACGGCTACAGTGATAACATCTTTACTGAATTGTTTATATCTGAAATAGTTCATACAGAAGACTCCTTTTTAGTAAAATTTTACTATAAATTCAACTTTGCAACAGAACCCTATTTCACTTGTCATTGTTAATCACTTCTGATTTCCAAATAAATTAAAGGACTCTAATGTCTGATTAACTTTTTCAAGAAAAAACCTCATCACTTATGATAACTCTCTGGTTACCACATGTGCGTATTGTGTCTTAACACGCACTACTTGTGATAAGCTTC
>NZ_AUEF01000015.1 GCF_000425845.1 Jeotgalicoccus psychrophilus DSM 19085 | reverse complement strand
TGGGACTGGCATGAACGAATCTCATGCGTATCCGAGTAGGCTGGGACTGGCATGAACGAATCTCATGTGTATCCGAGTTGTTTAGGACTGGCATGAGCGGACTTCATGCCAACCCCACTTACCAGCCATCCCCTCAACTCAGCGGATGCAGTCTCATTTCGATAAAGTCCCGGTCCTGCTCTAAAAATGGCGGCAGTGATAAGCTTTCACCTAAAGTTTCAAGGGGTTCATCGACTGTGAATCCGGGTGTGTCTGTCGAGATTTCGACTGTGATATTACCCACGGCACTGATGTACAGTGCTTTAAAGTAATGGCGGTCGACAACGCCTGAGTTTCGCCATTTTTCTCTGGTAACGCGTTCACCGATTACTTTCAGTGCTGCTTCGTCTTTGACGCGCAGTGAAAAGTGGTGCACGCTGCCGTAGCCCTGCTTTTCAACGTTCGTCGTGCGCGTTTCTACAACGAAAACAGAGTCATCGCCGAAACGGACGCGTGCCTGCTCTGCATTATCAATATCTCCGTCGTATTTTCCGCCGAGCAATTGTAAAAACTCCACCATCGGTTTTAAATACTGAACGGTTACCTCGACACCGAATATGCCGGTAACTGCATATTCAAGCGGTATACTTCCACCGCCTGCATAGGGTTCTGAGTCATTATATACGCTGTCTGCGAGGAGCGCGAAGCGCTGTCCTTCTTCGTCAGAGAATTTCATTATTGTTTCTCCGAAGTAATCGATGATGCCTTCATGATAAACACCTTGTTCTTCCATACGTGTTCTGAAGTATTCAATGGCTTCGACTGAAGGTACACGAAGAATAGTACGGGAGATGGAATTTGTTCCCGGCGTAAATTTCGGGGCCATGCCGATTTCAAAAAATGTGACATCGGTTCCCGGTGTTCCTTTATAATCGCTGTAAAATAGATGATACATATCCGGACTGTCCTGGTTGACTGTTTTCTTGACCAGTCTATGGCCGAGAAACTGTGTAAAGAAGTCGTGGTTTTCAATAATATCCTTTGTAATTGCCGATACATGATGAATGCCGTATGCGCTCACAGTGCATCCTCCTTTAATCTCTTTGATGTTATTATATAATACAAGTATACGTATCTCTATTAGGAGGACTTGTTATGAAACATTTATATATTAAATCAAGAAAAGAAGCAGCGGAAGAAACACTCATATTATTTCACGGCACCGGGGGCCGTGAAACCGATCTTTTGGACGTTGCAACGACAGTAAACAATGAAGCAAATATTTTAAGTTTCAGAGGAGACGTTGATGAGAACGGCCAGACGCGTTTCTTTAAACGTTTATCTTTAAAAACTTACGATGAACAGAGCTTAAAAGAAGAAGCTGACAAAATTTACGATGAGCTTAAAAAACTGAGCGCAGAGTACAATTTTGATTTGGCGAAAGCTGTAATTATCGGCTATTCCAACGGCGCGAATATCGCGGCATATCTAATGCTTAATTATGAACTCGGTGTGAAAGGTGCAATGCTGATGCACAGCGCGTACCGCAGCGAAACGATTGGCAAAGGGATGCTGTTTGATACGGAAGTGCTGCTGACTGCAGGAGCACAGGATACAACGGCAACAGCAGGTGAATCCTATACGCTTAAAAAAATGCTCGAAAATAAAGGGGCAAATGTCAGCGTGAAATTAACGGACGGCGGACATGAAATATCCCCTATGGAATTAATGGAAGGGCATGTCTGGTACATGCCGATCAAAAAATCCATAAGGGACGAGGATAAGTTACTATAAGTAATTTTTTCGTAAATACTGTTCCAGGCCATCTTCATCACAGCTGAATTCAGTAACATCATCAGCTATCTGTTTAACCTCTTCATTGCCGTTTTGCATCGCCGTTGATTTCCCGGCAATTTTAAACATTGGAATGTCGTTCATTGAATCACCGAATGCATGAACATCGTCTATAGAAATGTTCATTTTCTCAAGCAGTGTTAAAAGACCGGTACCTTTGTCCGTGCCGTAAACCATAATTTCAGAGTTGTGGTTAGATGTACGGTATATCTGATAGCCGGCATCAGTTGTAAATTCTTTATTCAGCAGTGTGAACCAGCGTTCAAGTTTTTCTTTATTATTGCTGAAAAAGTAAAATTTTATAATATCTGACCGGTCAATGCCATCTTCATCGATCCACTGTTCTGTACTATTCAGCGTACTTGCAGTGCCAATATTTTCATATTCGAGCACAGTCGTATCAGGCGTTTGTGTCAAATCATTTAAAGAATAATCGCGGTCTGTATTAAATGTATACGGGCCGCCATGAGTGCCCGTTGTAATCTCGTAGTAAATTTCATTCTCACGGACTTTTGACAGTACAAAGTCAATCTGTTCTTTAGTAAATGCAGTCCGTGCGAGGAGCGTGTCACCATGATGTACAGTCATGCCGCTGGCACCGACATAACCGTCAGCAGGTACGTCATGCGGCACCTTTTTATGTATCATCTGCAAAGAACGTCCGGTTGCGATAATGATTTTAATACCTTTATCGTGAACAGCCTTTAAAGTCTGTACGAGAGAGTCGGGAAATTCACCGGCATTATTTAAAACTGTACCATCTAAATCGAGAGCAATTGCCTTCATAATTTATAAAAGCTCCTATCTTCAGTTAATATTTTTGATGTCTGGATACTGCCTAAATTTTAGCATATTTCATCATGTATGATAAAATTACATTACCAACAGTTCAGTAAAGGAGTCGTTAAAGATGACAAACACTGCAGCTTATTTAAAAAAGTATGATCTGGAAGACCTTCATCAGCTCGCGGTTAATACCGGAGTGACAAATGAAAAGGCACTCGATAAAGACGGATTAATAGAAGAAATCTCAGAAAATCTGCTGAATGATGATGTAATTAAGTATGCATTTCTGTACAGCGATGATGCAGCACTTTCGAGCTGGGAACAGGGAGCATTGGACGAAGAGTACGCCCGGAACCTCAGCCTGACAGATGTTTACGGATTATATATAATGGGCCACGCCTATGAATCACTTAATGAAGAAGACAGCTTTTTTATTATCGATGAAGTGCTCGAAAAATTTGATACAGTAAATACTGAAGAAAACCGGGAAGCGCGTACAGCGGTCCAGCGTCAGCTGAACTTAATACGTTCTGCACTGCATCTGTACGGCGTTGTTGAATTTAAACAGATTGTTCATTTATTTAAAAAATATTACGGGATGGACGTCACGATTGAAGAAGTCGTGGACCTGGTCAACCGTTCGCCTTACGTTATTACGATTAACGATAAGAACAAAGAATTTATTATCGATGATATGACGAATGAGCAATATGAGATTATCCGGAATACCCAGCAGAAATATAAATATTACGAGCCTGAATTCGGCAAGTTTATAAAATTCAGCAATCCGGGTTATATCGATGAATCAGCTGCTCATGAGTCTTTAAAAAAATGGGTGTCAGAACATCTGAATACGGACGTCGCGTCCGATTATGAATTGTATCTGCACGTACTCCGCATGATTATCAGCGGACGTAAGCGTGAAGATATTTCCGGGGAAATAAAAAATCTCGGTTATACGTTCCAGTCAGAAACAGAAGAAAATCAAGTTTTTGAAATGATTCGTGATGTTGTTAAACAGACACGGCACTTCCAGTACCGCGGAAAAAGCGAAGCGGATATCGGGCAGAAAACTATTGTTAAAGAAGTTAAGGTTGGCCGCAACGATCCATGTCCATGCGGCAGCGGCAAAAAATATAAAAAGTGCTGCGGCAAAGCAGTATAGCAAGAAGTGGCTGGTATAACTACCATCCACTTTTTACATAGCGGGAGATGGGTATCATGCATTTTAAAATATTTATGGTGTTTTTCAGAGTGGGGATACTCGGTTTCGGCGGCGGTCCGTCATCGATTCCGCTCGTTAAAATAGAAGTCGTCGATAAATACGGCTGGATGACCAATGAAGACTTCCAGGATACGCTGGCGATTGCGAACGTCCTCCCCGGACCGATTATTACAAAACTCGCGGGGCATATTGGCTATCAGCTGAAAGGATGGACCGGCATTATTAATGCACTCATCGCGATTATCTTACCTACTGCAGTCTTAATGACAGTACTGCTCACACTATTTTCAGAGTTTAAGGACCTGGCCTGGGTGCAGGGCATGAGCGCAGGCGTCGTGCCTGTTGTACTTGTAATGCTGGCGGTCCTCACTGTCGAATTTATGAAAACAGCAAAAAATGCTTCAACATGGAAATTTTTAATTCCATTTACACTTGGTATGCTCGTTGTGCTTGAAGTACTGAACATTCACCCGGCGATAGTAATCGGTATTATTATAGTGTTCAGCCTGCTTCAGAAAAGCGGCAGAAAAGCAGGTGTCTCATGATTTATTTAGAAATATTCTTAGCATTTTTAATACCCGGCATACTCGGCTACGGCGGCGGACCGTCATCAATACCGCTCGTTGAACGTGAAGTCGTCGGTACATATGAGTGGATGACCACGGCTGAATTTGCGGAAGTGCTGGCCCTCGGCAATGCGCTGCCGGGACCGATTCTAACCAAGATGGGTGCATATATCGGCTATGAAGCGGGCGGAGTGTTTGGGAGTATCGTGGCAATATCAGCAAGTGTGCTGCCGTCGCTTCTGTTAATGATATTCTTAGCGTCCATACTGTATAAGCTGAAGGGCACGAACAAGTTCAAGACGCTGACGTTATTAATACGGCCGGTCATTGCAATTCTGCTCGGCGTTATCGTTGTAGACTTTCTGTTCAGCTCACTGGAAGTATCAGGAACATTCCATACAGTCTTTTTAATCGGCCTGTCATATGTACTGCTGCAGGTTGTTAAAATTCATCCTGCACTTGTTATTGTCATCGGACTGGTTTACGGCGCGGTGTTTATCAGGTGAGTAAGCACAAAATTTAAAACAGCTTTCTGAATGTACTATACTTGTGAAGAGTAAACAGTCAATCCAGAAAGGAAGTTAGCACAAATGGCATATGAAATTCGTAAAATGGAAGTACAGGATGCTGCCAGTATTATTGAACATAAAAAACTTGTGACAGCAGAAAATCCGGATACGCTGGCGACGGCGATTGAAAACAAAACAATTACAATCGAAGAGGAAGAAGCAACGATAAAATCACTTGGTCCGAATGATCTGGGGATTGTTGCAGTCGATGGGAATACAGTTATCGGCATGCTGAACCTGCGTCAGGATCACCGGAAGAAGTTCGAGCATATCGGACAGTTCGGAATCAGTCTCCAAAGAGCATATACCGGCTCAGGTACAGGTACGAAAATGGTGGATCAGGCGATAGATTTTGCACGGAATAATGAAAAAATCGAAAAAGTAATTTTAACAGTCTTTGCAAATAATCCAGGTGCGATTAAGCTGTATAAAAGACTCGGCTTTGAAGAAGAAGCGACATTAAAAAATCAGGTGAAATTAACGGATGGCTATACAGATTTAGTCTATATGGCGAACTTTTTAAAATAATGAACATTCTGTTTAATTAAAGTGATATTATAACGTTAAGAATGACTATAATTTTAAAAATCAGGTGATTAAATGAAAGTTGTCCAGCTACTGACGTACGCGCTGCTCTTAACGTTGTTCACAGCAGGTATCATCTTCTCGACGATGGCATCTTATACGGAAGCTTCACCGCTGTCCTACACAGTAATCGGGATTTTTATGACAGTTTTATTTATCGTGTATACAGCTGTCTTAATTAAATACCGGGAGAGAAGAATCGAAAATGGTAAAGAGAATCGCGCCTAAGCGGTTCTTTTTGTATTTTAAATAAAATATATTGAAGGATGGTGTGTTTAAATGGGAAACTTTGAAGAAATTAATAAGAGAGCACAAAAAAATACGGGGCGTATCCAGGAAGAGCAGCCTGATTTTATGAGAGCATTTAAAAAACTTCAGCAGGAAGGCTACAAAGCGAATGCGCTGGATGAAAAAACGAAAGAATATGTAGCACTCACATACGCGATTGCGGATAAATGCGAGGGCTGCATCGGAAACCATGTGAATAAACTCGTTAAACTTGGTGCAACGCGTGAAGAAATAAGTGATATCGTTGCGGTAACAATCGTTATGGGCGGCGGACCAGCAAGTGTCTACGGCGGTAAAGCACTGGAAGCATTTGATGAAGCAGTGGAAACAAAATAATTTAAACGGGGGAATCAGCATGAAAGTTAACTTAAAGTGGCAGGAGAAGTTAAAATTTGAATCGACAGGCGAAACGACGGGACATACAGTAGCAATGGATGCGAATGAAGCTGCGGGCGGGGATGCGTCAGCGCCGTCACCGATGGAAATGGTGCTTCACGGTGCTGCAGGCTGTATGGCAATCGATATGGGCGTTATTTTAAGACATCATATGGAAAAAGTGACGAAGCTTGAAATTGAAGCGGACGGAGAACGTGCAGAAACAGAACCGAAATATTATAAACACATCACGATGAATATTATAATTGATGGAGATATCACAGCAAAACAGGCGCAGCGAGCAGCAGATTTGTCAAAAGATAAATACTGCTCTGCGGTCCATTCACTCGTTGCAGATGTCGACTTAAAAGTAATATTAAACGGCGCAGCGCTATAATATGTTCCATATAAAAAAGCTTGGTATCTATTACGGCAGCTTCAGCGCCGCAGCAGAAAATGTTGAATTTGAACCGGGCATCCACGTGCTGCTTGGTGAAAACGGCAGCGGGAAAAGTTCTGTATTGACCGGTATTACCGGCTACAATCCACATGTAATTACAGTCCGTGAATTAGAGCTGAATAATGAGCTGATCGACAAGACAGCAGATTATATCAGCTACTTGCCCCAGCAGAATGTACCGTTTCAAATTACTGTTGGAGATTTTATTAAAATGACTGCACAAACAAGACCGTCTCAAAAAGACGTCCGGCAGACACTACAGAAATTCGGCTTGGAAAAGTTTCAATATTCGTCTGCCGACAGTTTAAGCGGCGGTGAATTTAAGCGTGCTTTATGTGCGCAGCTTCATCTGGAAAATAAGCAGGTAATGATGTTTGATGAAATCGAACAGGGGCTGGATATTAACTATCAGCATCTGGTAATGAAGTGGCTTAAAGACATAAGCCGGTATAAAGTCATTATTATAGCTATGCATGATTTAAATCTCGCACTCCGTTACGCAGATACAGTAACATGTATGAAAAAAGGCACCTTAACCGAAGTTAAAGTGCCTGTTAAAGAAGTAACTGAGAGAATGCTTACCGGTACTTTTTCACGTGAAATGAAAATTATTCATTACGAGGGTAAAGTAATCGCGGTCAGCTGATTGCACCAAGTGCACCGCTGTATTCGCCATTTGGCACGACGAAAGCCCGGGCATTTTTCAATTCGCTGTATCTGTAAATAATATCGGTCATGACTTTATTATCCAGTAAAGTCGAACCGATGAATACCATATCTTTCGTCTCGAATGCATCGGCTAAATTAATTGCCATTGCAGTGACAGTCTCTGCCACGAGCCCGATGACAGCAATCAGCTGATCTTCGGTCGAGGCAGTTTTTTGTGCGTTCAAAATATGTCCAAAGTTGCTCGCCGTTAAGTCACCGGGAATCGGTGACGGTCTGCCATTATAAATATGGTGAACTTTTAAATCAACATTGTCACGGATGCCGTCTTTTGCACGTTCAATTATCGTGTCAAAATCTCCGATGCCGGTAAGCAGGTAGCTTAAACCGATCATCGTGCCGCCGCCGACTCCGGAACCGCCGACCCGTTTTTGTGAATTTTGTGTAGCCTGATGGAAACTCGTTCCGGTGCCTACGTTTAAATAAACATAACGGTCGAGGTCCATATCCGCTTCTTTTAAAAGCTGGGTCAGACCGCGGAATGTTGCATCAAATTCTATCGAAGCAGTCGTATCAAAATTCAATTTCTCCTGAATGTACTCAGCTTTTCCTCCGGTTAAATAAACATCATCAGCAGCGTGTTTACTGTTCAGCATATTAATGACCTGGTCGATTTCTGCAGCAGGATACTTTTTGAAGGTTCTGCTGAGATCACTTAATAATACAACTTTAATTAGTGTACCGCCGGCGTCGATTCCTATCTTCATATCTTTACTCCTCACAAATGCGAAATTAAACAGCGCTCAAGATTATTGAGCGCTGTTCTAATCATTACTTCTATTTTAATACTTTTTACGTCGTTGTCTACGTTTCATTGCTTCGTTCGGTTCTCTTCTAAGTCCTTTCGAGACGGATGCGATCATCATTATGAGAATAATGGCGAACGGCAGACCGGCGAGCAGCGAAGCTGCCTGAAGACTTGTGAGACCGCCTGCAAGAATTAATGCGATTGTTAAGATACCAAGAAGAAGTCCCCAGAGTATTTTCAGTCCGGTAGGCGGATTATCCGTATTACCGATACTCATTCCTGCAACGATAAATGTTGCTGAGTCAGCTGATGTTACAAGGAATGTGAAGATCAGTATAATCGCGATTGCTGAGGTCAGCCATGAAAACGGCAGAGTCTCGAACAATGCGAACAGCGCCTGTGTCTGGTCATCTAAGACGATTTCCCCGATATTTGTGTTGTTAAATAAATCCGAATAAATCGCTGTGCCCCCGAGTGCACCGACCCACAGAAAGGACAGCATAGGCGGAACGATTAAAATACCCATAACGTATTCACGGATACTGCGTCCGCGGGATACACGCGCAACGAATGAACCGATGAACGGGCTCCAGGCGATTACCCATGCCCAATAGAATACTGTCCAATCCTGAACCCAGGCTTCGCCTGAATAAGGCTGCAGGCGTAATGAGTAGCCGACGAAATTCGTCAGGTAGTCACCGAGGCCGACAATAATTGTTTCCATAATAAATGTAAAAGGACCAACGGCCATAATAAACACCGTTATTACCAATGCAAGAATCATGTTTAAGCTGCTGAGAAATTTCATCCCGCGCTTAAGTCCTGTAATTGTTGAGAAAATAAATAATCCTGTCATTAATGCAGTTAGAATAATTTGCGTTAACGGACCGGATGGTATGCCGAAAGCGATATCGAGACCGCCGTCCATCTGCATAATTCCTAAACCTACTGACGTTGACATACCTGTAATCGTTGCAATGATTGCAAGGATGTCGATTGCTTTTCTGGCATTCTGATTATACTCGAGACCAAATAGAGGCTCGAGAGCTGTTGATACTAATCCATCGCGGTTTTTACGGAATTGGAAATATCCAATTGCAAGACCTGCGACACCGAAGATTGACCACTGTGAAATACCCCAGTGGAAATAAGTATATCCCATTGCGATTCTGGCAGCTTCTGCTGATTCAATAGGGCCGCCGAGGAATGGTGATTTCATATAGTGTTCCATCGGTTCAGCGACACCATAGAAAACTAATCCGACACCTAAACCACTTGAGAATAACATTCCGATCCATGACCAGAATGAAAATTCAGGTTTAGAATTATCGCCGCCGAGTTTAACACGGCCGTAAGGCGAAAGTGCCAGGAATAATAGAAATACTCCAAATCCAAATACTACCAGCAGGAAAAACCAGCTGAAGTACTGTGAAACTGCTGCATAGATATTTTCTGAAGCAGCCTGGAACTGGTCCGGGATAATCATTGCAATTGCGGAAACAACTAAAATTATCGCAGTTGATACCCAGAAAACAGTGCCGAGCTGCCTCATATTAAATTTCTCCGGCTTTTCCGGATCTGTACTTTGCTTTGACGTAGTGCTGTCATCATTCGTCAAGTGAGTTCCTCCTAAATTGATATTAGTTCCTTACCTATTACCCATACAATACCAACAAAAAACGCTGAAATAATGAAAGTTGTAATGTAATGTCTAAATTGTCACTATAGGGGGTATGGAACTATAATAGCAAACTATAAAAAGATGTCAAAAAAGGGGTTAAACATGGATATTAAGATTAGAGAGTTTACAGAGGCGGACAGAGAACACCTGAAGAATTACATATTGAGCGAAAGACAGCGGGTATATTCGAGCATGCCGCTTGAAGTGCTTGATGATGCGCTTAAAGACAAGAACCGTACTGCCAATGTTGTCGTTACGGACCTGGGAGAGGTCATAGGATTTTTCGTGCTGCATAAGCATTATCAGCACGAAGGCTATGATACGCCTCACGAAGTCGTGTACGTGCGCTCTTTATCGATTAATGAAAAATATCAGGGGAACGGTTACGGTACAGCGGTTGCACAAAATCTGCCGGTGTACGTACAGGAGAATTTTTCAGCATTCGATCATTTATATTTAGTTGTGGATGGTGAGAATACGGGAGCGTGGAATTTATATGAACGTGCAGGATTCCTGCATCTGGCGACGAAAGAAGAGGGGCCAATCGGCAAAGAACGGCTCTATTATCTGGATTTAAACCGCAGCTATGTGCCGAATTTAAGACTGGAGCTCGATGAAGAGACGCTAAGACCTGGAGTTAAATTGATACTTAAGCGGGATGACAGGGAAGCCGGGTATATCGAAGCGGAACTTGAAGAAGGTGTACTGGATATTAAACATATATACGTAGAGGAAGCAGACCGTGAAGAAGGGGTGGCGGAAAGCGCGATGCGTCAGTTTGCAACAGTGGTCAGACGGAAGATTAATGAGGTGCATACTGCAACGGTTACAGTGTCGGATCCGGCGTTTTTAAGTCTGTTTACAAATGCGGGATTTGTCCTGATTGATGACCCGGAAAATACAAACCGTTATGTTAAATTAGTAAGATATTAATATAAAGCTTGAAACATCTGACAAATATTTGTATTATATCCTAAGGTATTTACATCTTGAAAGGATGACGTAAATGAGACTGGACAGCTATACAAAAGAAATGATGGACGAATATTCGTTTATAGATATGTCGCACATATATTTAGAAGATAAAGGCAAAGAAACAAATCTTTATGAAATGACTGATAAATTTAAAGAGATCGGCAATTACACTGAAGGTGAAATTGAAAACCGTATTTTACAATTCTATACGGACTTAAACACTGATGGACGTTTCCTCAGCACAGATGACGGCGTGTGGGGTCTCCGCGAGTGGTATGCAGTAGATGATATCAGCGATAAGATTGCACCGACAATTCACAAAATTGAGGCCGCAGCTGAGGAAGAATATATCGAAGAAGAAGTCGATGCAGACTTCCCGGGTGCGAAAGAGTTAGGCGAAGACCAGGAAGAAATCGATGAGACACTTCACGGTGAAGAAGAAGAAGAAATTGCCAGCAAAGATGCTGACGAAGAAATCGAGTTTGAAGAAAAAGAAAAACTCGAAGATGATTACGATGATGAAGCAGATGCATACTAATTTTTAATTGACTTTTTGTTTTAAAGTGATAGTATTTTATTTGGGCTCCCTAAAACAGGGACTAGTAAACGAGCTCCTTTTCACGCAGGTGAAAGGGAGCTATTTTTATTTTATACAGGAGGATACTTACATGACAAAATTTATCTTTGTAACAGGTGGCGTAGTGTCATCATTAGGTAAAGGAATTACAGCTGCATCTCTCGGCAGATTATTAAAAGACAGAGGATTTAACATTACAATTCAGAAATTTGATCCGTACTTAAACGTTGACCCGGGTACGATGAGCCCTTATCAGCACGGTGAAGTGTTTGTTACTGAAGACGGCGCGGAAACGGACTTGGACTTAGGACACTACGAGCGTTTTATAGATATCAATGTAAGTAAATATTCAAACGTTACTGCTGGGAAAGTATACTCCGAGGTGATTAGGAAAGAACGCCGCGGTGACTATCTCGGCGGAACTGTGCAGGTTATTCCGCACATTACCAATGAAATTAAATCACGTATTAAAAAAGCGGGTGAATCTTCAAAAGCTGATATCGTAATTACTGAAATCGGCGGTACAGCAGGTGATATTGAATCACTGCCGTTTATCGAATCAATCCGCCAGTTAAGAAGCGACCTTGGTAAAGAAAATGTAATGTTCATTCACTGTACGCTTCTGCCGTATATTAAAGCTGCCGGTGAAATGAAAACTAAACCGACACAGCACAGTGTTAAAGAGCTTAGAGGACTTGGAATTCAGCCGGATATGATTGTTGTGCGTTCTGAATTTCCGATGACAGAAGATCTGCGCGATAAGATTGCACTGTTCTGTGATATCGACGAGAAGAGTGTTATTAACGCAAAAGATGAAGAGACAATTTACGAACTTGTAATGTCACTTCAGGCACAGGATATGGATGATTTAGTACTTGAAAACCTGAATATCGAAGCAACGGGTGAAGCACAGCTTGATGACTGGAAACACCTTCTCGATAACTTAAGCAAAATCGATAAAACGATTAAAATCGGTTTAGTCGGTAAATACGTGGAGCTTCAGGATGCTTACCTGTCAGTTGCTGAATCACTTCGCCACGCAGGTTATGAAGTACACGCTGACATCGATATTCACTGGATTAATTCACAGGATGTTACACCTCAGAACTATAAAGAAATTTTAAGTGAAGTTGACGGTATCGTTGTGCCTGGAGGATTTGGCGACCGCGGCATCGAAGGTAAAATCCTGACATTAAACTATGCACGTGAAGAAAAAGTGCCGGTACTTGGGATTTGCCTCGGTATGCAGCTTGCAACAGTTGAATTTGCACGTAACGTTGCCGGTTTAACAGGTGCGAACTCATCTGAACTTGATGAGCATACACCGCATGCGATTATCGATTTAATGCCGGATCAGAAAGATGTTGTTGATCTTGGCGGAACGCTGCGTCTTGGCAGCTTCCCATGTGTTATTAAAGAAGGTACGAAAGCACGCGAACTGTATCAGGTGAACGAAGTGGATGAACGCCACCGTCACCGTTTCGAGTTTAATAATGCATATAAAGAACAGCTTGAAGAAGCGGGCATGATTTTCAGCGGAACATCACCTGATGGCCGTCTTGTGGAAATGGTCGAACTTAAAGATCACCCTTACTATGTGGGTGTTCAGTTCCACCCTGAATTCCAATCGCGTCCAACACGTCCGCATCCGTTATTCAGCGGTTTAATTAAAGCGAGCCTGAATATGGATTTAGAAGAAGAAAAATAATAAATTTTATAAAAAATGAAGTGAAAAATTAATCAGCCGGAGGAAATCCGGCTGATTTTTTAGTCGCAACGAGTTAAATTATTATTTCTTTGACTGTTTCTAAAGCTTGTCACGACAGCTGATACAGCAATTATTAAAGAATTTTAATGAACTGTTAATGGTAAAGCATTGTCAGTTTGAGAAGCTTTAATTTATAATGATAGTAATATCACATTATTGGAGGACGAAAACAAGATGAAATACTTTATAGATACAGCAAATATGGACGAAATTAAAGAAATCCACGAGTGGGGCGTACTGAGCGGTGTAACAACAAACCCGTCATTAGTAGCTAAAGAGAAAGATATTTCATTCCACGATAGACTTGTTGAAATTTGCGAACTTGTCGGCGGACCTGTCAGCGGGGAAGTTATCTCGCTTGACGCTAAAGGCATGATCGAAGAAGGACGTGAACTTGCGAAACTTCACGAGCATATTATTGTTAAAATACCGATGACAGCTGACGGTATGAAAGCAGTCAGCGTACTTGCTTCTGAAGGCATTAAAACAAACGTTACTTTAGTATTCAACACAGTGCAGGCATTGACAGCAGCACGCGCGGGCGCAACTTATGTGTCGCCGTTTATCGGTCGTCTTGACGATATTGGTCTGGACGGACTGCAGTTAATTGAAGATATCGCAGCGATTTTCGCAATTCACGATATCGATACTGAAATTATCGCAGCATCAATCCGTAATCCGGGTCATATGCACGGCGCAGCAATTCGCGGTGCTGACATTGCAACGATTCCTTATAAAGTAATTAAGACATTAACAGACCACCCTTTAACTGATAAAGGAATCGAACAATTCTTAAACGACTGGAACAATAAGTAGTCTCCACATAATTAAATGACAAGGAGCTTTTATATGGCTGAAGATGTAATTAAAGTCCGGGGCGGTAATTCATTGACGGGGCAAGTTGATATCAGCGGGGCTAAAAACAGTGCGGTTGCACTGATTCCAGCGTCGCTCATGGCTTCTTCCGGTACAGTTAGACTGGAGGGGCTGCCTGAAATCAGTGACGTTAAAACGCTGATGAGTCTTTTAAATGACCTGAATATTAAAACGGAATTATCAGGGACGACACTGGAAGTCAATGCTGAAGAAGCAGTGAATATGCCGCTTCCGAACAACAAAGTACAATCCTTACGCGCTTCATATTATATGATGGGTGCGATGCTCTCGCGCTTTAAGAAATGTGTTATCGGACTGCCGGGCGGCTGTCCGCTTGGCCCGAGACCGATCGATCAGCACATTAAAGGATTTGAAGCACTTGGCGCTAAAGTAACAAACGAGCACGGCGCGATGTATCTGACGGCAGAGAAACTGACAGGCGCAAAAATATTTTTCGATGTTGTATCAGTTGGTGCAACGATTAATATGATGCTTGCAGCGAGCTGTGCAGAAGGGCGCACGGTTTTAGAAAACGTGGCGAAAGAACCTGAAATCGTCGACGTGGCATCACTGCTTAATAACATGGGTGCAAATATTAAAGGTGCAGGTACGGATACAATTCGTATCGAAGGCGTAGAATCGCTGCACGGTACGACTCACAATATTATTCCTGACCGTATTGAAGCCGGTACTTATATGATTGTCGGTGCAGTTGCCGGAAAGAATTATAGAGTGAATAATATTATCCCGACGCATATGGAATCACTGTCGGCAAAACTGGAAGAAATGGGTGTTGAACTGGACATCGGCGACGACTATGTCGTAATTAACAAGCCTGAGAAATTTAATGCTGTGTCGATAAAAACCCAAGTGTATCCGGGCTTTGCAACGGATTTGCAGCAGCCGATAACACCGCTTATGTTTTTAGCTGATGGTGTCAGTAAAATTACTGAAACCATTTATCCGGCAAGATTCAGACATGTTGATGAATTGTCCCGCATGAGTGCTCATATTGAGAAGAAAAGCGGCAGTGCACTGATTTATCCGTCACAGCTTAAAGGTGCGGAAGTGTATGCAAGCGACCTCCGTGCAGGCGCATGTCTGTTAATTTCAGGCCTCATTGCTGACGGCGTAACGACAATTCATAACGTTAATCATATCGATAGAGGATATTCAGATATCGTTAAAAAACTGTCAGCGCTCGGTGCGGATATTTGGCGTGACACTTTAGAAGATTAAGGATGAGAAGACTGGAATTCATAAGGATTTCAGTCTTTTTTCTGTGTTATAATAGTTTAGGAAAATCAGCACGGATATTAGGGGGAGACAGTTTTGGAAAGAGGATTATCGATGGAGCTCGTAAGAGTGACAGAAGCAGCCGCACTTGCCAGTGCAGCATGGACAGGGAAAGGTCTGAAGAATGAAGCGGATGATGCGGCGACAGAAGCAATGCGCCGTCTGTTTGAAACGATTCCGATGACAGGTAAAGTTGTAATCGGTGAAGGCGAGATTGATGAAGCACCAATGCTTTATATCGGGGAAGAACTCGGAACGAAAGACGGTCCGGAACTCGATATTGCGGTCGATCCGCTGGAAGGCACAACGACTGTCGCAGAAGGCACTTTAGGAGCAATGACAGTACTCGCGGTTGCTGATAAAGGCAATCTTCTGCACGCTCCTGACATGTATATGCAGAAACTCGCAGTCGGACCGGACTGCCGTGGTTTTATCGATATTGATATGTCTGTGGAAGAAAATATCCGTGCAGTAGCAAAAGCGAAAAACAAAAATGTTGAAGACGTCACAGTAACAATTATTAAACGCGAACGCAGCAAAGAGATTATTGATCAGGTCCGTACACTCGGTGCACGAATTATTATGTTTGATAACGGTGACGTCGGTGCGGCAATTAATACTTGTTTTGACTGGACTGGAATCGATATTTTAATGGGCGTCGGCGGTGCACCTGAAGGTGTTATTGCAGCAGCTGGAATTAAGGCGCTTGAAGGAGACTTCCAGGGGCGTCTCTTGCCGAGAGATGATGAGGAATATGCACGCTGCGTAGAGATGGGTGTCAACCCGGATAAAAAACTCGGACTTGAAGATTTAGTCAGCGGTGACGATGCAATCTTTGCAGCAACAGCAGTGACTGACGGTGAACTGATGAAAGGCGTCCAGTTTAAAAGCGGCTTTGCTGAAACATCATCTGTCGTAATGCGCGCTAAGTCAGGAACTGTTCGATTTGTGAACAGCCGTCACAGCATGAAGAAGAAACCGAATATGATTGTGGATAAGTAATTAAATGTTCTGGAGTGCGCCGCCGGGAACCGACGGTGGCACGTTCAGGTTCATCCTGGCAGTTTTTTCTTTGACATCGGCTGTGCTCCGGATGTAATATATATATGCCTTTCAAAAAAACTTCAGCATTGTACTCCAAATGAAGGATTCAACCCGCAGCTCCAGCGCAATTTCTAAATTTAATCCAAAAATATACAAAACGATATACGAACATAAATTTATAAAATCAGTATTAGGAAGTGTAAATATTGTCTGAGAAATCAAAGACACAGGATATGAAATATGAAACATTCGATGCTTTGTATAAAAATAATACGACTAAAGCATTAACTGAACGTGCAAAAAGTTTACGGTTATCGAACTACAGCAAATTAAATAAAAAAGAATTAGTTCTTGCAATTTTAGAAGCTGAAATGGAAAAAGACGGTAACTATTACATGGAGGGTATTCTCGATGATATTCAGCAGGACGGCTACGGTTTCCTCCGTACGGTAAACTATTCAAAAGGTGAGAAAGATATTTATATATCTGCATCGCAGATTCGCCGTTTTGAACTGAAAAAAGGTGATAAGGTTACCGGTAAAGTCCGCAAACCTAAGGAAAATGAGAAGTATTACGGTCTTCTCCAGGTTGATTTTATTAACGACCATAATGCTGAAGAAGTGAAGAAACGCCCGCATTTCCAGGCACTGACGCCTTTATATCCGGATGAGCGTATCCGACTTGAGAACGAGCCGGCTGATATGTCGACGCGTATTATGGACCTTGTGACACCGATTGGTTTCGGTCAGCGCGGAATGATTGTTGCGCCGCCTAAAGCGGGTAAAACATCGCTGTTAAAAGAAATTGCTCAGGCAATTACGACGAATCATCCGAATGTGAAACTCTTTATCCTCCTAATCGGCGAACGTCCGGAAGAGGTTACGGATCTGGAACGTTCAGTTGAAAATGCTGATGTTGTGCATTCAACTTTTGATGAGCCGCCTCAGCACCATGTTAAAGTTGCAGAATTATTATTGGAACGTGCGAAACGCCTCGTTGAAATGGGCGAGGATGTTATCATTTTAATGGACTCAATTACGCGTCTGGCACGGGCTTACAACTTAGTGATTCCGGCATCCGGCCGTACATTATCGGGTGGTCTTGATCCTGCGAGTTTACACCGTCCGAAACATTTCTTCGGTGCAGCACGTAATATCGAAGCAGGCGGCAGCCTGACGATTCTGTCGACTGCACTTGTTGATACAGGCAGCCGTATGGACGATGTTATTTACGAAGAGTTTAAAGGTACGGGGAACATGGAACTTCACCTCGACCGTAATTTAAGTGAACGCCGTATTTATCCGGCAATCGATATCAGACGTTCGAGCACGCGTAAAGAAGAGCTGCTGCTCGATAAAAAAGAGCTTGAGATTTTATGGCAGTTGAGAAATCTGTTTAAGGATTCCTCCGACTTTACAGAGCGTTTCCTCCGGATTTTAAAAACAACGAAGACGAACGAAGAGTTTTTCGATGTACTGAGAGACCGTATGGTCAGCTCTCAGAAGACAGGAAAACCGGTTATATAAATTTTCGTGCGGATATTGATTTTTACAGTCTCAGCATGTATAATGGCAAAGTAATGCGTGGTGATAGCCACAAATAACTCTGTTCCAGATGGTCCAGGGCAAAGGAGCTGACAATTATGAAACAAGGAATTCATCCTGAATACAAAAAAGTAATCTTTTTAGATTCAACTACAGAATTTAAATTCTTAAGTGGATCTACACGTACTTCTTCTGAAACTATGGAGTGGGAAGATGGTAACGAGTACCCGGTTATTCGTTTAGATATATCTTCAGATTCACACCCGTTCTACACAGGACGTCAGAAGTTCGCATCTGCAGATGGCCGTGTTGAGAAATTCAACAAAAAATTCGGTCTTAAATCAAGCAACCAAGAATAACAAAATTTCAACTGTACTGAGATTCTCAGTGCAGTTTTTTTGTCTTAAAAATATGCTATAATAAAGTAACTAAAAAGTACCAGGAAAAGGACGTATTCTTATGTTTGATCAACTCGAAATAATAGAAAATCGATATGAACAGTTAACTGAATTACTCAGCGACCCCGATGTAGTCAGCGATCCTGACAAACTGCGCACTTATTCTAAAGAGCAAAGTGATATTCACGATACTGTTGAAGTCTTCCGCGTATACAGAGGACACATGGAAACAATTGAAGAATCTAAAGGAATGCTGAAAGAAACAGACGATCCGGAAATGATTGAAATGCTGAAAGAAGAAATTTCAGAGTCTGAAAGCATGCTGCCGAAACTGGAAGAAGATCTAAAAATTCTTATCATCCCTAAAGACCCGAATGACGATAAAAACGTTATTATGGAAATTCGCGGTGCTGCAGGCGGCGACGAAGCACAGATTTTTGCAGGAGATCTGTTTAGAATGTATACAAGATATGCCGAAGACCAGGGATGGCGCACGGAAACTGTTGACGCTTCAAGCAGTGAACACGGCGGATTTAAAGAAATCAGCTTCCTGATTCAGGGTAAAGGGGCATTCTCAAAACTTAAGTTTGAAAATGGTGCACACCGCGTTCAGCGTGTACCGGAAACAGAATCAGGCGGACGTATTCACACATCTACTGCAACTGTCGCGGTATTGCCTGAAGTAGAAGACGTAGAAGTGAATATCCGCAACGAAGATATTAAAATTGACACGTACCGTTCAAGCGGTGCCGGCGGACAGCACGTTAACACGACTGACTCGGCAGTTCGTATTACTCACCTGCCAAGCGGCACGGTAGTAACATCACAAGATGAAAAATCACAGATAAAAAACAGAGAGCGCGCAATGAAAGTACTTAAAGCGCGCGTTTACGACATGATGCAGCAGGAAGCACATGCGGAATATGCTGAAAAGAGAAAATCAGCAGTAGGTACCGGAGACCGTTCTGAACGTATCCGGACATATAACTATCCGCAAAACCGTGTGACTGACCACCGTATCGGTTTAACAATTCAAAAACTGGATCAGATTATTGACGGGAATCTCGATGAAATTATTGAAGCGCTGGCAATTGAAGAGCAGACTTCAAAACTGGAAGAATTGAACAATGAAACAATATAAAGCGGTACTTAAAGAGGCGGAAGCCTCTTTAAGTGTATCTGGACAGGAAATCCGCGTGGCTTCGATTGTAATGGAAGAACTATTTGGAATGAATTTTGCAAAGCTGATGATATACGGAGAAGATATGATGCCAAAAGAAGATTATGAAAAATTCGCATCCGTCATCGAACGTGTCTGCCATAATGAACCTTACCAGTATGTACTCGGAGAAGCATTTTTTTACGATGCTTACTTTACAGTAACGCCGGACACGCTGATTCCAAGAAATGAAACAGAAGAGCTCGTGGAATTCGTCCTGAAGAATGAAAATGATCTCGGCTTAACAGCAGTCGATATCGGTACCGGGACAGGTGCAATCGGCTTAACATTAGCGGCTCACTGGAAATCGAATAAGGTAATAGTTACGGATCTGTCAGCGGGCGCCCTCAGAACTGCCAAAAAGAACGGAGAGCGCCTCGGAGTCAATGTTGAATATTTGGAGGGCAGCTTATTTGCACCATTAGTGGATAAAGAAATTAAAGCTGATATAATCATCTCTAATCCTCCATATATAAGCGAGGATGAGAAACATCTTATGACACCGTCCGTTCTTGAATACGAACCTGGTACAGCGCTGTTTGCAGACGATAATGGACTGGCGCTTTATAAAGCAATGATTCGTAGGCTCTCAGACGTGCTGAAACCCGGCGGCCGGGTATATTTTGAAATTGGCTTTAGTCAGGCAGATGCATTAAAGGAATATATCGGCAGCGTCTGGCCGGGCGTTGTCGTGCAGGTGGTTAAAGATATTAATCAACAAGATAGAATATTACATTTTACGTGGGGTGAATACAGTGACTAAAATATGGAATATTACCGAAGCCGATTTGACTGACGAGAGTAAAAAAGAAGAGCTCCACGAACAGCTCGAGGAAATAAAAATTGCTTTTACTTACGGTGAAATTATCGGTATCCCGACAGAGACAGTCTATGGTCTTGCGGCTGATGCCCGGAACGGAGAGGCAATTAATAAGATTTTTTCTGCCAAAGGACGTCCGGGAGATAACCCATTAATTATACATATACATGATATTGGCCAGCTGAAAGATTTTACAGCTGCGCTTGACGAACGCGTGACTAAATTAATGGAAGCATTTTGGCCGGGGCCGATATCTTTTATCCTGCCGTTAAAAGGAGATTATCTATCCACAAATGCAGTGGCGGAACTCGATTCCGTTGCGGTGCGCATGCCGAGCCATCCGGTGGGACGAAAAATTTTGCAGTATGCTGATATACCGCTTGCTGCTCCCAGTGCTAATATCAGCGGCAAACCATCGCCGACGAATGCGCAGCACGTCATCGATGATCTTGAGAATAAATTGTACGGTGTTATCGACAGTGAGTCGGCAATTTACGGTATCGAAAGCACTGTGCTCGACTGCACGCAGTTCCCTTACAGAATTGCCCGCCCGGGTGCGGTGACGAAAGAAGAACTGGAAGAAGTTCTGGAAGCAGCTGTCGATACGGTAACTGAACAAACCGACAAACCGATTTCACCAGGTATGAAATATAAACATTATGCACCAAGACAGCCGCTGATTGTTATCGAAGGGGGTATCAACAATAATACGAAGCTGCCTGTCGGGCGCGATCAGAAAGTGGGTATTATTGCTCCGGAAACGAGCAGGGAATTCGTCGGCGAAGATATGCAGTTTATCAGTCTGTGCAGGGAACGGGATAGCTATAAAGAAGCGGCACGGAACTTATATTCAGCTCTGCGTATCATGGATACATCGGACGTGGATATTATTTTCATACACGGTTTCGATAAAGTGCCGGAATCTGAAGGACTGATGAACCGTGTTTATAAAGCGACGGGGAATGAAGTGATTCGGAGTGACTAAAATTATTTTTGTATGTACAGGAAATACGTGCCGCAGCCCGCTGGCAGAAAGTTACGCACGTATGAAGTATCCGCATGTGGACATTTCATCACGCGGACTCTCCGTTGTAAACAGCAGTACGAGCAGCCAGTCGCTGTCTCTTATAGAAGAGGCGGGATTGCCGGTGCCGTCACAGCCTGAGCAGCTGACAGAAGACGATATTGAAAACAGTACGCTGCTCGTTATGGGAAACAGTCATAAGAATGCAATCCTGGAACACTTCCCAACAGCAGATGTCAAACTTATATCTGAATGTGCGGATGGTGAAATAAAAAACATACCCGATCCATACGGTGGCACAAAAGCGCAATACGATGAAGTATTTATACATCTGCAAAAATACATCGATAAATTTAACTGGTAAGTCCGGTAATCTTTTGAAACTCTTAGCACTGATAGTTATAATATATTTTAAGGAGATGAGTGTATGAAAGTTGTGATTGCATCCGACCATGGCGGGCTCAATTTAAAAAGGATCGTTACGGAATATTTAACTGACAAGAAAATTGATTTTACAGATCTCGGGCCTGACAATACGGATTCTGTGGATTACCCGGATTATGCTAAGCCGGTCGCAGAAAAAGTAGCTGCGGGAGAATATGATAAAGGTATTTTAATTTGCGGTACCGGCATCGGCATGAGTATTACTGCAAATAAAACTAGAGGCGTTCGCTGTGCACTCGTGCACGATACATTTTCAGCAAAAGCAACACGTGCACATAATGATTCCAATGTACTCGCGATGGGTGAAAGAGTTATCGGCCCGGGTCTTGCACTTGAAGTGGTGGACACATGGCTGAACACTGAATTTGAGGGTGGTAGACATGAAAAACGCGTTTGTAAGATTGAAGAATGATTTACAGACACTGACTGATGATTTATATGAAACAGAATTTTTTACATCGGGGAAAGTGCTCGTTATCGGATGTTCGACATCGGAAACTATAGGGAAGCACATCGGTAAAAGCAGTTCGGATGAAGCGGCGGAAGTTATATACAGCCACTTTTCTAAAATTGCAGGGCAGGAAAACATGCATTTATTATTTCAGGGATGCGAGCATATTAACCGTTCTCTGACAACGTCAAGACACACGATGGAAGCTTTGAATTTAGAAGAAGTTACAGTAGTGCCGCACAAAGAAGCGGGAGGCAGTCTGAGTGAATTTGCGTATAAAGAGCTGTCAGACCCCGTTGTCGTTGAGTCGGTCATTGCAGACCGCGGCATTGATATTGGCCAGACACTGATCGGTATGCATTTAAAACATGTTGCCATACCGGTAAGAACGTCTGTTAAAACAGTTGGCGAAGCAGTAGTGACGATAGCAACAACCCGTCCGAAATTAGTCGGAGGACCGAGGGCGCATTATAAATAAAGGGGAGATTTACAATGTCTAATATTAAATCACAAGATCCACAAGTACAGGAAGTTATTGATAAAGAACTGGAAAGACAAAACAACAACATCGAACTTATCGCGAGCGAAAACTTCGTTTCACCCGCAGTACTGGAAGCACAAGGTTCTATTTTAACGAACAAATATGCAGAAGGATATCCGGGGAAACGTTACTACGGCGGATGTGAACATGTAGACGTTGTGGAAAACCTCGCACGTGACCGTGCAAAAGAAATTTTTGGTGCAGAACATGCCAACGTGCAGCCTCACTCAGGCTCTCAGGCAAACATGGCAGTATACTTCTCGGTGCTTGAGCACGGAGACAAAGTGCTTGGTATGGATTTATCGCACGGTGGACATTTGACACACGGTTCACCTGTTAACTTCAGCGGGAAATTATTTAACTTCTTATCTTACGGTGTTGAGAAGGACACTGAAACAATTGATTACGATAAAGTTATGGAAATCGCTAAAAAAGAACAGCCTAAAATGATTGTTGCAGGCGGCAGTGCATATGTTAAAACACTGGACTTTAAAAAGTTCCGTGAAATTGCTGATGCAGTCGGTGCGTATTTACTGGTAGATATGGCGCATATCGCAGGATTAGTTGCAGCAGGACTGCACCCGAACCCGGTACCGCATGCTGACTTTGTAACGTCAACAACGCATAAAACATTACGCGGACCGCGCGGAGGATTAATTTTAACAACTGCAGAACATGCTAAAGCTGTTGATAAAAATATTTTCCCTGGTATTCAAGGCGGACCTTTAATGCATGTTATCGGAGCGAAAGCCGTGGCATTCGGTGAAGCAATGCAGCCGGAATTTAAAGCATACCAGCAGCGTGTTCTGGATAATGCGAAAGCGTTGGCTGAGTCACTCGCTGACGGCGGTCTTCGTATCGTTTCAGGTATGACGGACAACCACCTTGTACTCGTTGATGTTAAGACTTTCGGTCTCACAGGCAAAGTTGCCGAAGAAGCACTTGATGAAGTCGGTATTACTGTTAATAAAAATACGATTCCATTTGATGAAGCATCTCCCTTCGTAACGAGCGGTATCCGTCTGGGAACACCAGCGATGACTACGCGCGGATTTACAATGGAAGATATGACAGAGGTCGGCCAGATTATCGTTGAAACACTGACGCGTGTTAAAAATGAAGAGAATCTGGATGGGATTTCAGATAAAGTGACTAAATTAACAGGAAAGTATCCACTATACAAATAAACTGCGTTATAATATATACCGGATGGGATCATCCGGTTAATTTTTGGAGTGGAGGAAGATATATGTCAAAGATACAAGTAATGGATCATCCGTTAATCCAGCATAAAATGAGCTATATCCGTGATGAAAACACGTCGACTAAAGAATTCAGAGAATTGGTAGACGAAGTGGGCATGCTTATGGCTTATGAGGTAACGAGAGATCTTACACTCGAAGATGTGTCAGTACAGACACCGGTTCAGGAAACTACAGCTAAACGCCTGAGCGGAAAAAAACTGGGTATCGTCCCAATTTTACGCGCGGGCCTTGGTATGCAGGATGGTATTTTAAAACTTATTCCATCGGCTCGTGTCGGGCATATCGGATTGTACCGGGATCCTGAAACACTGAAAGCTGTTGAATACTATGCGAAGTTCCCGGGAGATATTGAAGAGCGTGATATTTTCGTTATCGACCCGATGCTTGCTACAGGCGCATCAGCGGTGGAAGCAATTACTGCAGTTAAAAAACATGGAGCGACAAAAATTCGTTTCATCTGTCTGATTGCAGCACCGGAAGGTGTAGAAGTATTAAAAGAAGCACACCCGGATGTGGATATTTATATCGCAGCACTCGATGAGAAATTGAATGAGAAGAGTTACATCGTTCCTGGCTTAGGCGATGCCGGTGACAGATTATTTGGTACACGATAATAAATCATAGGAGATTGTTATGAAAAAAATTATGGCGATTTTCGGTACGAGACCTGAAGCTATTAAAATGGCTCCCCTTGTACTCGAAATGAAAAAAGATGAAGATATTGAACCGGTTGTAGTAGTTACTGCACAGCACAGAGAGATGCTTGATCAGGTACTGACAACGTTCGATATTACACCTGATTACGACTTGAATATTATGAAAGCGGGCCAAACATTGTCAGAAGTTACAGGGCGTGTAATTAACGGTCTCGAATCAGTTATTAAAGAAGTAAAACCGGATATGATTTTAGTGCACGGTGATACGACGACAACATTCGCAGGTTCACTTGCTGCGTTTTACAATGAAGTGGATATCGGTCACGTTGAAGCAGGTCTCCGCACTCATAACAAATATTCACCATTCCCTGAAGAAGCTAACCGTCAGATGACAGGTGTTTTAGCAGATCTTCATTTCTCACCGACAGAAGATGCACGTCAGAACCTGCTGAATGAAGCAAAAGATGATACAAAGATTTCAGTTACAGGAAACACTGCGATCGATGCACTGGCAACAACAGTTGATGAAAACTATCACAGTGATATTATCGAAAAACATAAAGATAATAAAGTTGTGCTTTTAACAGCGCACCGACGCGAAAATATCGGTCAGCCAATGCATAACATTTTCGGTGCGGTTCGTCAGATTGTTGACGAATTTGAAGATGTGACAGTTGTTTATCCAATGCATAAAAATCCTAAAGTACGTGAAATTGCCGAGGAGTACTTAGGCGATCACGAGCGCGTTGAATTAATTGAGCCGCTCGATGTACTTGATTTCCATAACTTTGCTGCAAGAAGCCACCTGATCTTAACTGACTCGGGCGGGGTGCAGGAAGAAGCGCCTTCACTTGGCAAGCCGGTACTTGTACTGCGCGATACTACTGAACGTCCTGAAGGTGTTAAAGCAGGGACGCTTAAACTTGCCGGTATTGAGCAGGAAAACATTTACAACATGACAAAAGAGCTGCTGACAGATGAAGAATTGTACAATGAAATGTCACAAACGCAAAATCCTTACGGTGACGGACAGGCTTCACGCAGAATTTGCGACAACATAAAGTATTATTATGGAATAACTAAAGAAAAACCTATCAGTTTTACTGTAAATGATTAGCAAATGTGAACATGTTGTTAAAATTTCCATATTTTGTTGACACAAAAATTGCACTCCTATAAAATCATTAGAGTATGTAATTGTTTTCACAACATGCTTACATTACCCGAGGAGTCGTAAAAGACAGTGAAAATTTTTAAAGGATATTTTAAAAACTTTATGAAATATTTAATAATACTTTTAATATTGAGTATTATTGCTTATATGTTTACTTCTTTGCCGTTCTTTGCAGGGTTGTGCATCGGTATCTTCGGATCGATGCTGCTGTCTTATAATTGGTACTACAATTTAAGAACGGCACAGCTCAGTGATGGCGAAAAAGTTAAAACAGGAACGTTAACGAGAATGCTTATTGTCGCAGCGGCCTGTTTAATATGGGTGAGGTTTCCTGAAACTTTGAATATCATCGGTATTTTAGTCGGGCTGCTCCTCACTTATGCGCTGATTTTCTGGCGCGCAGCATTAGAACTTTTTAAACGGAAGAGGTGAAGAAATGGAACACGGAATTCCAACGTGGTCGTTTGATTTGTTCGGAATACCAATCGTATTCGAACTTGCAACTTCAATGATGATTATCATTACATGTCTGCTTATCTTCTTTACATTATTTTTCATGACGAGAAAGCTCGCAGTGCGTCCGACCGGTAAAGGTCAGGTGCTCGTTGAGGCGTTAATGAACTTCGTTAAAGGAATAATTAAAAGCAATATGGCATGGAAAGAAGGCGCACAGTTCCACTTTTTAGCGCTGACATTGTTCTTATTCATTTTAATCGGCAACTTAATCGGTATACCGCTGTCGTTCGTCGCACCGGACGCGGATCATACACTGTGGGTGAAATCACCAACAGCTGACCCGGTCGTTACGCTGACGCTGGCAGGACTAATGATAGTACTGACACACTACTATGGTGTGAAGATGCAGGGAATGCGCGGTTATTTGAAACAATATGTTACGCCGATGTGGTGGCTTGCACCAATCAAATTCATCGAAGAATTTACATATAACTTAACACTCGGTTTACGTCTTTACGGTAACGTTTATGCTGGTGAGATACTTCTGTTACTCCTGTTGGGATTAGTAACCGGAGGCACGGTATTAGGCGCATTAGGATTTATTCCTATGATGGTATGGCAAGGATTCAAAGTATTTATAGGTGCGATTCAGGCATTTATATTCGTAATGTTATCAATGGTTTATCTATCACATAAAGTGAGCGATGATCATTAATATAATAAAAAAATAATAATATACAATTTTCTAGGAGGAAATATTTTATGAATTTACTAGCAGCTGGTATTGCAGCAGGTTTAGCGGCTCTTGGCGCATCTTTTGGTATTGGTATGGTTGTTTCGAAAACAGTTGAAGGTGTTGCTCGTCAGCCAGAGTCACGTGGTCCGTTACAAACGATTATGTTCATCGGAATTGGTGTAGTTGAGGCTGTTCCAATTATGGCTATCGTTATCGCGTTCCTACTGATGTTCACGTTCTAAGAGTCGTTATATAAGGCGAAGTCTTGCTTGAAGATTTCGCCATCTTATTATGTAAATAACTACGAGAGTTAGAGACTTTTTTGAAAGGAGTGTACATAGGTGGAACTATTAATTTTAGGTGCTGCTGGTGAAACTATGGGCACGGCTGTTGGAACATCGCTTGTTCTACTCGCGAGTTTTCTGACGCTGCTTGCAGTATTGTCATACTATGTGTGGAAACCAGTTAAGAAAGTTATGGATGACCGTGAACAACTAATCCATGACGATATTGATTTTGCTGAAAACAGAAAATTAGAAGCTGAACGCTTAAAAGAAGAGAACGACGCACTGCTGAAATCAACGCAGGCTGAAATCTCTGAACTTATGGAAAACGCTAAAAGTCAGGCGAAGAAAGAACAAGAGTCAATCATCAGAGATGCTGAGGCGCGTTCTTCTCAACTGATGACAGAAGCGAAGACTGATATTGAAAGAGAAAAAGAAAAAGCAGTCCGCGATATCAACGATCAGGTTGCTGAACTTTCAGTACTGATTGCAGAGAAGATGATCCGCAAGGAACTTAACTCTGAAGATCAGAAAAACCTTGTTCAGAACTACTTACAGGAAGCAGGCGATAAATAATGGCTAATATCAGTCAAAAATACGCCAGTGCTTTGTTCGATGTAGCAGTTCAGCACGATAATCTTGAGAATGTTAAAGCTGATTTCTTTGAAGTAACTGAAGCAGCAGCTTCAGTGGAGAACTTTATCGAATTCATGGATAACCCGAAGATTACACGTAATAAAAGAACGGCAGCGGTAGAAGCAGCGTTTGGTAAAAGCGACAGACTTCTATTAAACCTGCTGCGCATCCTGTCGGATAAAAAACACATGTCATTACTCGAAGAAATATACAGCGAGTTCTTATCACTATATGATGAAAGTCATGATCAGGCTCGTGTAACAGTAGAATCGGTTTACAAATTATCTGCAGAAGAGCTGGATCAGCTTGGTCAGATATTTATCGATAAAACAGGTTATAAAAAGCTGCTTATTACGAATGAAATTAATGAAGAGCTTATTGGCGGCGTACGCGTGCTTCTAGGTTCGAAAGTTTACGACGGTTCTGTAAGAAACCAGTTAGACGGTATCAGAAATAATTTTAAAGAACATGCGAATAGCTAAAGGAGTGACATTTTCATGGCAATCAAAGCTGACGAAATAAGTGCTCTCTTAAGAAGCCAAATCGAAAATTATGATAAGGATATGCAGGTTACCGATGTCGGTACTGTTATCCAGGTGGGTGACGGAATAGCACTTGCTCATGGTTTAAACGATGCGATGGCAGGAGAGTTAATTGAGTTCCCGAGTGGTGTACTTGGACTTGCTCAAAACCTTGAAGAAAATAATGTTGGTATCGTAATACTTGGACCAAGTGACGATATTAAAGAAGGCGACGAAGTTAAACGTACTGGACGTATTATGGAAGTTCCAGTTGGTGAAGAACTTATCGGGCGTGTAGTAAACCCGCTCGGTCAGCCAATCGACGGAAAAGGTCCTATCAATACTACTAAAACACGTCCTATCGAAAGTCCTGCGACTGGAGTTATGGACCGTAAGAGTGTTGATGAGCCGTTACAAACAGGAGTTAAAGCAATTGACGCATTAGTGCCAATCGGCCGCGGACAGCGTGAGTTAATCATCGGTGACCGTCAGACTGGTAAGACGACAATTGCAATCGATACAATTATTAACCAAAAAGATCAGGATATGATTTGTGTTTACGTAGCGATTGGACAAAAAGAATCAACTGTACGCGGTACAGTTGAAACTTTACGTAAAAACGGTGCGCTTGATTACACAATCGTTGTTTCTGCCGGTGCAGCAGACCCTGCTCCATTACTGTATATTTCACCATATGCTGGTGTATCTATGGCCGAAGAATTCATGTTCAACGGTAAACACGTATTAATCGTATATGATGACTTAACGAAACAGGCTGCGGCTTACCGTGAATTATCATTACTATTACGCCGTCCGCCGGGCCGTGAAGCATTCCCGGGTGACGTATTCTACCTTCACAGCCGTCTTCTTGAACGTGCTGCGAAATTAAATGATGATTTAGGCGGCGGTTCTATTACTGCATTGCCATTCATCGAAACTCAGGCAGGAGACATCAGTGCATTCGTTCCAACGAACGTTATCTCTATTACTGACGGTCAGATCTTCCTGCAGTCAGACCTGTTCCACTCAGGTGTACGTCCAGCGATCAACGCCGGTCTTTCAGTATCACGTGTAGGTGGTTCAGCACAGATTAAAGCAATGAAGAAAGTAGCGGGTACGCTGCGTTTAGACCTTGCAGCATACCGTGAACTTGAAGCATTCGCTCAGTTCGGTTCAGATCTTGACGAGTCGACAAAAGCTAAACTTGACCGTGGTGCGCGTACAGTTGAAGTGCTTAAACAGCCTGAAAACGCCCCATTAAAAGTAGAGAAACAAGTTGTAATTCTTTTCGCACTTGTTAACGGCTACCTGGACGATGTTCCAGTTGAAGACATTACACGTTTCGAAGCTGAATTCATGAGCTGGCTTGAAGCGAACGACGCTGAATTATTAAACCAGATCGCTCAAACTAAACAACTTCCTGACAGTGAAGCATACGATAAAGCAATTAACAGTTTCAAAAAGCTTTTCAACCCTTCTAACTAAGAAGTAAGTAATTACTAAGGTGGTGAATTCATGGTTTCACTAAGAGAAATTAAAGGTCGTATTGGCTCTACGAAAAAGATGAGTCAATTGACAAGTGCAATGCATATGGTTGCTAACTCCAAACTGACCCGGGCTGAACAGAATTCAAAAAAATTCCAGCCGTACATGGATAAAATCCAGGAAACAGTCAGAGCTATTGCAGCCGGTGATACTGAAAGCTCACACCCTATGTTAGAAGAGAGACCAATTAAGAGAACGGGCTATATCATAATTTCAAGTGACACAGGTAAAGCTGGTCCTTATAATAACAACGTCGTTAAAGCAATTACTGAAGAAGCTAGCAAACGACATGATAACAATCCCGATTCATATGATTTATTCGTCCTCGGAAAAATTGGCTATGAAACTTTAACAGGGCGTGGCTTCCATGTTACAAATCATCGTCTTGGATTACCCGATCAGCCGGACTTTGCCAGCGTGAAAGAAATCGCTGCTCAGTCGGTTAACGGATTTATAAACGAAGATATCGATGAGCTTTATATTATTTATAATAAATTTGTGAATATTTTAGAGCAGCAGGTAACAGTTCGTAAAGTATTACCATTAACAGAAACTGATATTCAGACAAATCATTCTGATTCAGCACTCGCAAGTTACGAGTTTGAACCGGATAAAGAAACAATTCTGGAAACAATTTTACCTCAGTATGCCGAAAGCCTGATTTACGGTGCACTGCTTGACGCAAAAGCGAGTGAGCATGCAGCGCGTATGACAGCTATGAAGGCAGCAACTGATAATGCAACTGAGCTTGTTGGCGATCTTCAGCTGCAGTATAACCGCTTAAGACAAGCGGCGATTACGCAGGAGATTACAGAAATCGTCGGTGGCGCATCTGCACTAGAATAATTGAGATTAGGAGGAAATTAAATGGCTTTAGGTCAAGTAGTCCAAGTAATGGGACCTGTAGTTGACGTGCGCTTTAATGAAGGTGAATTACCTGAAATTAATAACGCACTGGTAGTTAAAATTGACAATGCTAATTCAGAGCCAATCTCTCTGACACTTGAAGTTGCGTTACACCGCGGCGATAACATTGTCAGAACGATTGCAATGAGTTCTACTGACGGCTTACGCCGTGGTGCTGAGGTAGAGAACGCAGGTTCTCCAATCACAGTACCTGTAGGAGAAGAGACTCTTGGTCGTGTATTCAACGTATTAGGTGAACACATCGACCTAGATGGACCACTTTCAGCTTCCCAGCGCCGTGATCCAATTCACCGTTTAGCTCCGAAGTTTGATGAATTATCAACTTCAACTGAAATTCTTGAAACTGGTATTAAAGTAGTAGACCTTCTTGCACCTTACACTAAAGGTGGTAAAGTTGGACTCTTCGGTGGTGCCGGCGTTGGTAAAACAGTTCTTATCCAGGAACTTATTAACAATGTTGCACAAGAACACGGTGGTATTTCGGTATTCGCCGGTGTTGGTGAACGTACTCGTGAAGGTAACGACCTTTACTACGAAATGAAAGATTCAGGTGTTATCAAGAAAACTGCAATGGTTTTCGGTCAGATGAACGAACCGCCTGGTGCACGTATGCGTGTAGCACTTTCAGGATTAACAATGGCAGAATACTTCCGTGACGAACAAGGTCAGGACGTTCTGCTGTTTATCGATAACATTTTCCGCTTTACTCAAGCAGGTTCTGAAGTATCAGCGCTCCTCGGACGTATGCCTTCAGCAGTAGGTTACCAGCCTACACTTGCAACTGAGATGGGTCAATTACAGGAAAGAATTACGTCAACTAACGTTGGTTCAGTAACGTCAATTCAGGCAGTATTCGTACCAGCCGATGACTATACTGACCCGGCTCCGGCTCAGACGTTCGCTCACTTAGATGCGACGACTAACTTAGAACGTAAACTTTCAGAGATGGGTATTTACCCGGCTGTGGATCCATTAGCATCTACTTCACGTGCACTTTCTCCGGCAATTGTTGGTGAAGAACATTATAAAGTAGCAAGAGATGTTCAGTCTACGCTTCAAAAATACCGTGAGCTGCAGGATATTATTGCAATTCTAGGTATGGATGAGCTTTCTGAAGAAGATAAAAATACTGTTGGACGCGCACGCCGCATCCAGTTCTTCTTAAGTCAGAACTTCCACGTAGCAGAACAATTTACAGGACAAAAAGGTTCTTACGTACCTGTTAAAGAAACAGTTCAAGACTTTAAAGCTATCCTGGAAGGTAAGTATGACCACGTTCCTGAAGATGCTTTCCGTCTTGTTGGCGGCATCGAAGACGCACTTGATAAAGCGCGTCAGCAAGGTGTAGAAGTCTAAAACGGGAGGGTAAAACATGGCAACAATTGCACTTGATGTAGTTACTCCTAACGGTTCTGTTTTCCACGAAGAAGATGCGGAAATCGTTGTTCTTCAAACTAAACAGGGTGAGCTTGGTGTGATGGCCGGTCATATTCCGACTGTAACACCGCTTAAAATAGGTGTCCTTCGTGTTAAAATAAACGGTAAATTCGAATACCTGGCTGTTACTGAAGGGTTTGCAGAAATCAGACCTGAACAGATTACAGTACTTGTACAGGCTGGCGAGTTTTCAAAAGATATTGATTCAGAACGTGCAGAGTCTGCGAAAGCGAGAGCAGAACAGCTGCTTTTAAAATCGCAGGAGGAACGTGTCGATACGTATCGTGCAGAACTTGCATTACAGCGCGCGGTTAACCGTATAGAAGTATCTAAATATTAATTCAAACTAAAAGACTGGATCTTCCAGTCTTTTTTTTATCGAAAGGAGGAATTTTTTTGGGTTTTTCTCAGTTCGCGTTAATGCATATTATTCTGCATATTTTGTGTATCGGTCTTGCATTCTGGGTATTACAGGGAATAAGGATTGAAAATTCATTTAATAAAGGTGATGTTGGACGAATTCGACTGGTGCTTATCATGCTGAGTGTCTTATTAGGTACAGCGATGAGTAACTTTATCATGGACATCTTTAGATATACACAAGAAGCAGCGCTCATGTTCAGCTAATTGCTTTACAAGTGATACCCAAACACCGTATTATTATAATGAATGGTATAGAGAAATATGGAGTGAGAAGATGGATAAAATCATTGTAAAGGGCGGACAAAAACTGTCTGGTTCTGTTGAGATCGAAGGAGCCAAAAATGCAGTATTGCCAATTCTGGCAGCATCGCTGCTGGCTGGCGAAGGACGCTCAATAATTAAAAACGTACCCGAATTATCAGATGTAAATACATTAACAAAATTAATTACCACACTCGGTGCAGAAGCATCGGCTGAAAAAAATAGTGTTACTATCGATGCGAGCGGAGAATTGAATTGTATCGCACCTTACGAATTAGTTAGTAAAATGCGTGCAAGCATGCTTGTCATGGGTCCATTATTAAGCCGTTACGGCTACTGTAATATTGCTATGCCCGGAGGCTGTGCAATCGGTTCACGTCCGATTGAACAGCACATTAAAGGTCTGGAAAAAATGGGTGTAGCTTTCGAACAGGCTGGCGGTTATATCGAAGGTAAGATTGACGGTCGTCTTCAGGGTACTAAAATCCACATGGATTTCCCAAGTGTCGGTGCGACTCAGAACTTAATGATGGCAGCGAGTCTGGCTGAAGGTACAACGCATATTGAAAATGCTGCGATGGAGCCTGAGATTACGGATCTTGCGAACTATATTAACTCAATGGGCGGCCGTGTGATTGGTGCAGGTACGGGTCATCTTAAAATTATCGGTGTAGAGAAACTGCATGGTTCAGAACACACTGTAATCCCGGACCGTATCGAAGCAGGAACATTTATGATTGCTGGTGCGATTACACGCAGTGAAATTCTTTTGAAGAATGTTGTGATTGAACACTTATCTGCAGTAGTAGCAAAGCTTGAAGAAGTTGGTATACGTTTTGTCGAAGAAGGCAATGATGTAAGAGTAATTCCTGCAGAGGAATATAAACCGACTGATCTGAAAACAATGCCGCATCCGGGATTCCCGACAGATATGCAAAGTCAGATGATGGCGCTCTTAACGACAATCGAGGGAACGAGTATCGTTACTGAAACAATATTCGAGAATCGCTTTATGCATGTGAGAGAATTTTCAGCGATGAATGCCAATATTTCACTTGAAGATAACCACGCGGTCATCCGCGGTGGAAACCAGCTGTACGGAGCGACTGTACGCGCATCAGATTTAAGAGCGGGTGCAGCGTTAGTACTTGCAGGCCTTGCAGCAGAAGGTTATACTTCTGTAACTGAACTTCAGCATCTGGACCGCGGTTACGTGCGTTTCCATGAAAAACTGAAAGCACTTGGTGCAGATATTAAGCGCGTGAACGACAGTGCGTCTGATAAGCATTTGGTGACATCAAAGTAAAGGGGTAATACTATGGCAGAACAACAACAGAAAATCGTTCACCGTAGGTTCCCATTGTTGGTTAGAATTCTATTGTTTTTCTACGTTGCAATCGTCCTCGTCTTTTTAGGACTGATGATTGGCTTTGGAATACTGGATAATCCATTTGGAGTATTCCGTATTGAAACGTGGGAACATATCATTAACTTAACTAGGGGTTGACGACAGACATGCTGACATACGATCAGATTAAAGCAATAATACCGCACCGCCCGCCGTTTCTTCTTATAGACAGAATTACAGAAGTAGAACCGGGTAAAAGCTGTAAAGGTATAAAACAGGTATCTGGGAACGAACCGTTTTTTGAAGGACACTTCCCGGATTATGCTGTTATGCCCGGAGTACTGATAGTAGAATCACTTGCGCAGGTAGGTGCTGTTGCATTGCTGCAGCAGGAAGAATTTAAAGGGAAGCTCGCGTTCTTTGCCGGTATTGATAAATGCCGATTCAAAAAACAGGTGACCCCGGGTGATACTTTGGAGCTGTCAGTAGAAATTACTAAACTCCGCGGACCGATAGGCAAAGGCTCTGCAGTTGCAACTGTCGATGGACAGGTTGCATGCCAGTGCGAAATAACATTTGCCATTTCAGATATTAAAACAGGCGAAAAATAAATAAAAAACCGTCTGAAAATCTTAAGCTAAGATTTTCAGACGGTTTTTTATTTTTACTCTTCATCTTCTTTTTTGAAGTCTTCTTTTGATTCCATCCGAGAGTTAAATTCATTAATCAGTGTTTTGCCTTCGTAGCCTTCTTCAACAAGGAACTCGAGCAGTTCTTCTGCGTAGTTCGGTCCTTGGACGATAATAGCTCCTTTAAAAACAACTGAAATCATATCATCCATCTGATTGATATCCATTACTCTGGCTGAGAATTTAGCAGGCGCATTGGACGGCCGTGTAATAGTGACCATCATTTCCAGCTGCTGTCCTTTCAGCTTTTCTAAAATTGAAGATAAATCTCCAGCGGTTACAATCTCAATAATCCACGGATTGTCTCCGTACTCCATATTAATAATAATGCCGTCTTTAACTTCGGGAACGATAAAGTTCTGCTCCTGAATAATCTTCATATCTATCACTTTAAACGATTTCATAATTACTGACCCCTTTTTAACAAAGTACAAAATTAGTTAATTTGCAGTGCAAAATAACCGGTAATAATAAAACTGAGTAATTTAAAGTATGTATTTCTAATTATTGTATTATATATCACACTGAAAAGAAATTATTGTCTTTTGCAGAATATTTATTCACCCCTTACATTGTAATTAGGAAGGGGGGTGATAAAGAATGATGAACAAAGTATTGCTTGTCGGCGAACTTATCAGCAATAATGTTATTGCAAAAAATGCGCAGGGGAGTGTGAATGCATTTATCATTGCAACAGTTCGTGCACCAAAGGATACAAGGAGGGATAAAGAAGTCCACTTCCTCTATTGTAAAGCTTTTGGTAAAAGTATACCGGGTGTGCTTGACGAAACGAAAGCCGGCGACATTTTATGTGTCAGCGGTCAGCTCGCAACCACATCATTTACTAAAAAAGACGGATCAAGAGAATACCGCATGGAAATATGGGCAGAGAGCATAAAACATGTACCGGATAAGATTCAGGAACGCACTGATATATCCAATCCGTCCCGCTTAATTGAACAAGCAGTACATCATTATAATATCAATGAATCACTTGGCGAAAAGTATGTACATACACTCAGCCAGGAAAAAGCAGAACAGAAAAGCGAAAAAGAAAAGCATATTGAAATGATTTCAAGCATTGTAGATGAAAACGACAACGACAAGAACAAGCCCGCACCGGACGATAATAAAGCAAAAGTCTCCTAATAAATAACGTACCCTCTTGAACTGTGTTCTACACTCATTCATTTCTCACACACATGCATACTGATGACCAGCTGCGGTTCATCAGTATGCTTTTTAATGTTTAAAGAAATAGATTCTTTACAGCCGTTACTGTTATGTTACAAATGACAGACTACTCAGTCGGATTGCAACAGCTATTCTCCCATTACATAAACTTTACAAAGTCTGATTTGATAACGTTCCGTGTACTTTTAAAAAAAAGGCTGGAAACTATGGTATTACTAATACAGAGACTATGTAATATAACTTGTCATTCAGAAATGAGTTTGTAACAAACTTGTAAAGTAACAGCTATCTTATTATATACCTGTAACCTATGAAACATAATTATCCTCTATAATATGAAATAGTTAAAAAAACGTAAACGACAAAAAAAGGTCGTAAAATATATTAACAAATTATTTTTGGAGGAAGACATTTATGAAGAAAGTATTAGCTTTAGGTGCAGCAGTCGCTGTATCAACGACGATTGCTTACAGTGCAGAAGCAGCATCTCATACAGTAGAATCAGGAGACTCACTTTGGGCTCTTGCTGAAGAAAATAACGTAACTATTGAATCAATTAAAAAAGAAAATAAATTAACTTCTGATATTATCGTTCCAGGTCAGATTATTGAAATCGACGGCGAGAAAGAAGAAAAAGAAGAAGTTGAAGAAGAAGATAAAGAAGAAACAGAAATTTACACAATCAAAGCAGGCGATACATTATTTGAAATCGCAGTTGAATTTGATGTAACTGTTGCAGATCTTAAAGAATGGAACAACTTATCATCAGATCTTATTTTTGAAGGTAAAGAATTAATCGTTTCAGGTGACGCAGTACAAGCTGCAGCACCAGTAGAGGAAGCGCCGGCAGTTGAGGAAACTCCAGCAGCTCCTGCACAGGAACAAACATACGAAGAGCCTGCTCAAACTGAAAACACAGATACTAGCTACAACAACCAGTCTGAAGAGCCTGCACAAACAGCACCTGTACAGCAGCAACCTGTACAGCAGCCAGCTCCACAGACACAAAATGTCAGCACAAGCTCTAATTCTAACAGCGGCTTAAACTGGGGTGCTTTAGCAGCATGTGAATCAGGCGGCAACGCTAGCGTAGTAAGTTCAAATGGTCTATACCACGGACTTTACCAGTTTGATGCTCAAACTTGGCAGTCAATGGGCGGTTCTGGTGTAGCTTCAGACGCATCAGCAGCTGAACAGACTCAAAGAGCACAGCAGTTATATGATTCAAGAGGTTCACAGCCTTGGCCTGTATGCGGTGCGAGACTGTAATATAAATAAAAATTTTAAAGATCAGGACAATTGTCCTGATCTTTTTTCATGTCTAAAATGAATATGGTAAAATTGAACTGAAAACTAGGAGTAGGACTAGGGAGGGATTGCCGATGCTAAGTCTTAATAAGGTATCAAAACATTTCGGGAAAGTGCGCGCTGCTGAAAATCTTTCTTTTACATTAGAAAAAGGTGAAGTTTTTGGTTTTATCGGGCCGAATGGTGCAGGTAAATCGACGACGATACGAATGATTATCGGCGCATTGAAACCGACACAGGGAGAAATTCTGTACGACGGCAAAAATATAAAGAAAAATAAAAAATACATTGAAAAAATTGCTTACGTCCCGGGAGACGTTAATTTGTGGGGGAATTTAACCGGCGAAGAAGTTATTAATTTTATGATGAAGTCACGCGATTACAAAAATGACGATGAAAAATTGCGTCTGATCGGTAAATTTAAACTCGACGGCAGTAAAAAATGTAAGACGTATTCGAAAGGGAACAGACAAAAAGTTGCACTGATTTGTGCATTTCTAAGTGACGCAGAACTTTTAATATTTGATGAACCGACAACAGGACTTGATCCGTTAATGGAACGTGTATTCCATGAAGAAGTAATACAGGCGAAATCGACGGGCAAAACAATTCTGCTGTCCAGCCATATTTTATCGGAAGTGGAGAAGCTGGCTGACCGTATTGCGATCATTAGAAATGGTGAAATTATAGAGTCGGGAAGCATGAAAGAACTGCGGCATATTACCAGAATGGAATACATTGTCGAGACGGATGATGATATTACTGCACTAAAACACCGCAGTTTCGTTCATGAATTTTCCGAGTCACCTGACGGATATCATCTGTTTATCGATAATGATAAAATTCCGGAATTTCTGAAGTATTTAAAATTATATAATCTGAAAAATTTAACGACGGCACCGCCGCGGCTGGAAGATATTTTCATGCGCTATTATGAGGGCGCAAAATGACTTATTTTAAATTGCTGATGAAAAATCTGAGAATGAAAGCAGCGCTCTGGATATTTGCATTGTGCGGTTTGTCGATATCGGTACCGCCGGTATTTAACGGGCTGTACAGTACCGCGGCGGAGCAGGAAGGTATGAAAATGACCGTCGATAATCCTGCAATGGTTGCGCTGATTGGACCGGTACCGGGCGGAGATTATACATCAGCTGTTATGTTCGGTCACCAGATGCTGATGTTTATGGCACTGTTTCACGGCCTGTTCGGTATTTTGATTGCGAACGGTATTGCCCGGAGAGCTGAAGAGTCAGGATTAACAGAGTATGTACTTAGTGCCGGTATCAGCAAGAAGACAATTGTTACGTCTCAGCTGATGAGCGGAATTTTAATAAATTCACTTGTTTTTATTATATTATTCGGCGGTTTAAGCTTGTATGATATCGAAGGGCTTTCTATTACTGGAAATTTATACTATGCACTTGGACTGGCATTGTTTGGTCTATTGTTTTTCGTTATGACTCTTGTAATCGGAAATTTATTTGACAGTGGAGATATGACATTCGGCATCGCTCTGTCACTGCTGATTATATTTTATTTATACCGCGCGGTGACCGATGTCATGAATACAGCATACTCTGTAATTTCACCATATCACTGGCTGTCCCGGATTGAAGTATATGGAGATAATAGAGAAATATGGCTGATACCGTTCACTGTAATTTTAATTTTGATAATACTCAGCTATGTATTATTTTTAAAGCGGGATATCGGAGACAGTTATATAAAAATTGGTAAGGAAAAGAATTTGAGAAAAATATACAGTTATCCGAAATTAGCTTTTATTAATATGAGAGTAATGATAATCAGCTGGCTCATCGGACTATTTGCTGCCGGTTTGTCGTACGGATCCATATTCGGTGATTTAGAAAGTCTAATCGGAGAAAATGATATGCTCCGGGAGTCGCTCGGCAGCAATGATGCGGCAGGGTTCTTTATCAGCATGCTGCTCGTTATTTCAGCGCTGATGGCTGCGGTGCCTGCTCTGATGATTACCGGGCGCATGCTTAACGAAGAGAAAGACGGACGTCTTGAAGTGATTATCGCTGGTACAATGAACCGGAAAGTGTCCCGCACGAAAGTGTTTATCACACATTATCTGTACGGAGTTGCTGCCGGTGTTTCATCGTTTCTCCTCACCATACTCGGCATGTATCTCGCGAGTATGAATGTTGATGATTTAAGTATTACGATTAAAGATTATGTGCTTTCTGCTGTAAATTACAGTGCGGGCATTATATTTATTATAGGAGTATCTGCACTTTTTGCCGGCATTTCTAAAAAACTTCATCTTGCAGCATGGCTCTACGCAGCTTATATATTCTTTGCGAATTATTTCGGCGTACTGATCAATATCGATGAAGTGTATTTAATGCTCAGTCCATTTTATTATTTAAGCAATATGCCTTATGAAAGTATGGATATTCCAGCAGTCTTAATTATTGCGGGTCTTGGCATTATGCTTCTGATGATTGGAACGGCTGTATTTAAGCGCCGCAATTTGCTTTGATGCTTAAAAGAATTGTGTTACGCTTGTGTCAATAAAAACAATAAAACCCACTGGGGGCGCCGATACGGCTGAGATAGCGAATGCTTGTCCCTTTTCACCTGATCCAGATCATGCTGGCGTAGGGAAGTGCTGATGATTACAGGGAAGTTCTCTGAATCTACTCTGCCTACTTCGCCCCGGGAAGTGGGCTTTTATTATAGGAGGACATATTTTATGGTTGAATTTCCAATTGGTTTAACTGTTGCAGGCACTGATCCGACAGGCGGTGCAGGAATACTCGCAGATCTTAAGGCAATGCATTCACGGGGCGTTTTCGGAATGGCGGCGGTGACATCACTGACGGCGCAAAACACACTCGGGGTGCAGGACGTTTACAACGTGCCGGCGGATTTTATCGACAAAGAACTGAACAGTATATTTTCAGATGAAGTGCCGCATGCGATGAAGACCGGAATGGTCGCCGAGGCGGATATGATGACTGTAATTGCGGACTACATTAGAAAATATAACATTCCCTACGTAATGGATCCGGTAATGATTGCAACGAGCGGGGACCGCTTGATGACGGACGCATCGATGTCGACGCTGATTGATACGCTGATTCCTCTGGCAACGATAGTGACCCCGAATCTGCACGAAGCAGAAGCAATTACAAATATGACAATTCAGACGGAGGAAGATATTCACCGGGCGCTGAAAATATTCACTGATGATATGGGCGCAGAGAGTGTCATTATTAAAGGCGGTCATCTGTCAGGTGATGCGACTGATTATTTATATGACGGTATAAATATTTCAACATTAACAGCAGCACGCATCGACACGGATCAGACTCATGGAACAGGCTGTACGTTTTCGGCAGTTTTAACTGCGGAGCTTGCGAAAGGCCGGACGATTGATGAAGCGTTCAAAACGAGTAAAGCGTATATTACCAATGCGATACAAAATTCACCAGGTATCGGCAAAGGCAGCGGACCGGTGAACCATTTCAGTTATAAAGGGGAGTAATTATAATGATAGAACAGTTAAGAAAAGACGTGCCGCTCGTTGTGTGCATTACGAATGATGTCGTGAAGCCGTTTACTGCAAACAGTCTCTTGGCACTCGGCGCATCTCCGATTATGAGCGGTGAAAAAAGTGAAGCGGCGGATATTTTAAAACATGCGGGCGCATTGCTGTTAAACATTGGCACATGCTCGGAAGATAAAGTAATGCTGTATGAAACGATGGCGAACTATGCTAATCAGTATAATATTCCCGTGGTACTGGATCCGGTAGGCTACGGCGCTTCGGCTTTTCGCAGAAATTTAACGGATAAACTGCTGAGTGATTATGACATTGCGCTGGTTAAAGGCAATGCTGGGGAAATACATGCATTAAGCGGCCGGGAAGCTGTGTCTAAGGGTGTTGATTCTATTATTGAAGGAAATACTCTTGATATTGCCCAAGCGGCACATGGGGTATTACACGTGCCTGTGCTGGTTACCGGTGAAACAGATGCACTGGTTACCGGTGAACAGAGTATAGTAATGCACAACGGTCATCATTATCAGGAAAGAATTACAGGATCCGGCTGTGTGCTCGGTGCAATAGCAGCATCCTTTTTAGCTGTTGAAAACAAGGCGGATAGTATTGTTAATGCGGTAAGCCTGTATAATATAGCAGCTGAAAAAGCAGCAGCATCAGCAGGAGGGCCCGGGACATTTGCGGTTCAGCTTATCGATGAAATTTATAATTTTAATGAAGATGACTACACTGCGAAAAGAGTGAACTATTAATGAATAAAGAAATTATGAGATTATATCTGATAGCGAGCTCCGGCAGTTTTAAAAATCCGCTCGGAGATTTGGAAACTGCATTCAAGTCAGGTGTGACATGCTTTCAGCTGCGGGAAAAGGGCAGTGATATTAAAACAGGCGAAGACCTTAAAGATTTTGCAATGGAAATTAAGTCGCTGTGCAGACAATACGAGGTGACATTTATTATTAACGACGATGTAAAACTGGCTGAAGAAATCGAAGCAGACGGCATTCACATCGGCCAGGATGATATGGAACCTGATATGCTGCCTGACTATTTTAACGATAAAATTATCGGTTTATCGGTTGGCAGCGTAAAGGAACTTGAAGCGAGCAGCCTCGACAGAGTATCTTATCTCGGCATCGGTCCGGTATTCAGCACTTTATCGAAAGATGATGCCGGAGATGCTATCGGTACAAATGGTTTAAAACAAGTAGTGAACAGAACAAAACTGCCGACTGCAGCAATAGGCGGCATAACTGAACAAAACTATAAATCCTGCCTCGAAAACAACGCAGACGGCATTTGTGTTATCTCGGCGATTACCCAATCGGATAATATTGAACAAACCGTGACAGCTTTGTTGCAGTAACTTTGTGAAATATTGTACGGATACTATGAAATTGGTTTTTATACACATTTATTTATGGTACAATCTTTTTTATGTGAGATAAAACTTAGAGGTGAAGAAATGATTAAAAAGTGGCTATTACCAGCGACTATGGTACTCGTACTGTTCCTCGCCGGGTGTGACTATTCCGAACCTGAGAATAGAGACGGCTTCTTCTATAACACTCTCGTCCAGCCAATGGATACGTTACTGCATTGGCTAGGAGATAATCTGGACAATAACTACGGTCTGGCTATTATCGTCATCACGCTGATTGTGAGACTAGCAATTTTCCCATTCATGATGCGTACATACAAAAATCAGATGATGATGAGAGAAAAAATGAAGATTGTCAAACCTGAAATGGAAGCAATCCAGCAGCGAGTTAAAGTTGCGACGACACAGGAAGAAAAAATGGCAGCCCAGCAGGAAATGATGGGTCTTTATAAGAAGCATGATATAAATCCGCTGAACATGGGTTGTTTACCTATTCTTATTCAAATGCCGGTTGTTATGGCGTTATACTTTGCATTAAGATTCCCTTCAGAAGGCGGAATCACTTCTCATCCGGACTTCTTATGGATGAACTTAACACAAACAGACTACTTCATGGTTGCAATTGCAGGTATTGTATACGCGATTCAGGCATGGGTATCAACACGATATGTAGCAGAAGAGCAACGCAAACAAATGCAGCTGTTCATGTACATCTCACCGATAATGATTATCTGGATTTCAGCAATTTCACCATCAGCACTCCCATTATACTGGGCAGTCGGCGGTATCTTCCTGATATTCCAAACTTGGGCGGGTAACACGTTCTATCGTAAGAAAGTTAACGAAGAAATGGCTCCGATTATCGCTGCACACGAACGTGAGCAGGCAGAAAAAGAAGCACGTGTTAAAAACGCTAAAGTTAAACCTAAGAAAAAACGTAAAAAATAAAAAAAATATTAAATTTTTGAGAGCGGAACCCGAAGAGGCTTCCGCTCTTTTTTGTTGCATAGATGTTTTTTATCCGGGCGACATGTTCAATTACGGTAGTGATAGCCCGCCGTAATTCAATAATAATCCGCACAAAAAGTCCCCTGAAGCTCATATATGCTAAAGGGGATAAGATACGTTACAGTATCGGTGATATTAAATTGGCAAGGCCTTCTTTCATTTTTATCCGGAAGCCTCGGTTTTCATATTTGTCCTCTGTGAGTATTTCGCAATGTTTAATATCATCTTCAAATATTTTGCGGTGTTTCGTCGCTTCCTTCTCGCCGTACATAAATGCATTGACTTCAAAGTTTAAAATAAAGCTGCGGTTATCAATATTTGTCGTTCCGACTGACACAACTTCATCATCGATAATAAATACTTTCTGATGGAGGAAGCCCGGCTGATACATGTATACTTCAGCACCCATTCTCATCAGAGAGGCAACATTTGAATACGTTGCCCAGTAAACGAATGGATGGTCAGGGAAACTTGGAATCATTATTTTAACCCGCACGCCGGATAATATGGAGATACGAATTGCTTCCATTATTGACTGATCGGGGATGAAATAGGGCGACTGAATATGAATCGTATGCTGTGCTCTGTAAATCATCTTCAGGTATCCGAATTTAATCTGCTGATAATTTTCATCCGGTCCGCTCGAAGCGATTTGCATCGTTGTCTTGCCGACAGAGTCAATTTCAGGGAAATAATGATCTTCATGTTTCATATTGTTGCGCGTGTCATGCGAGTTCCAATCCAGCATAAAGCGGAGCTGCAATGATTTAACAGCATTTCCTTCGATGCGGAGATGAGTATCACGCCAATCACCCATCTTCGGATCACGGCCAAGATATTCATCACCGACGTTGGCACCGCCAATATATCCGACCCTGCCGTCAATGACGACGATTTTACGGTGATTCCGGTTATTAATACGCGGGTTGATTAACGGGAGTTTACTCGGGAAAAATGCCTCGACCAAACCTCCGGCATGGCGTATATCGCTGAAGTTTCTAAGCGATAAAGACCGGGAGCCGATGTCGTCATAAAGAATTCGTACAGAGACGCCTTCTCTTTGTTTTTGAAGCAGGGCTTTATACAGCTGTGTGCCGATATTATCCATTTTAAAAATATAATACTGGAAGTGGATATGATCTTCAGCAGCTTCAATATCTTTTAACATCTGATCGAATTTTTCATTCATATCAGTAAAAGTCGTTACATCATTATTGCTTGTCACAAATGATTGGTTATTATAAAGAAGCATATGAATTTGTTTTTTATGTTTCTCTGCAATGGGGTTTGAAAATGTTAAACGGTTATGTTTGATTTCCTCCAGCTGTTCACTGACCAGATGTTCCAGTCCGACTTTGTCATCTTCATCAAGTTTGAAAAGTTCCTGCCGGTAAATTGTGCGGCCGAAAAGCATGTAGAGCACGAAGCCGACGATCGGCAGAAAGAACAGGACTAAAATCCATGCCCATACACTCTGGGCGCTGCGGCGTTCAAGAAAGACAAGTCCGGCGGCTAAAAGGAAGTTAATTATAAATAAGATGACAGTAATGATTGTTACTAAAGTAGCATCTGTGATGTAAATGTTCCAAATTGGTATCGTCATAGGTGTCCACCTTCTTTGCAATTTAAAAAATTAATAAGTCTGTAATAATTAATGCCTGAAAAGTATAGATAATTATAGCATAAACGAGTACAATTAAGTTAGCTATAAAAAGGGAGTGTCAATATGCGCAAAAACGACAAAAGCAAAGTAAAAGAAGTCGTCCAGATGCTGCATGAACTCGGTGTTAAAGTGACGGTTTCGAAATCAAGATTTGAAATTATGAACCGCATAGCAAATAAAGATCAACTCAGACTGAAAGAAAATAATATTTAAAATAAAAACTGCTGAGGAGGGTAATCCCCTTCAGCAGTTTTTATATGTTTTTAGCGCCTTTACTGAGGTGATGGAAATACATGCTGAGCAGAATTCCGACAGCGAGCATATTTGACCACAATCCGCTTCCTCCGTAACTGATGAACGGCAGAGGAAGGCCGGTGATCGGCAGCAATTGAATTGTCATGCCGATATTCTGGATAATGTGAAAGACCAGTAAAGCAATATAGCCGATAACAAAATACGATGCAAAGCTGTCAGTTGCCATAAATGCCATACGGATTAAATGCATAATCAGCATAAACAGTACGATAATTACAATAGTTGAGCCGATAAAACCGAATTCCTCGCCGATAATCGTAAAGATGAAATCGGTATGGTTTTCAGGAATATAAATAATCCCATCAGTGTATCCCTTACCTGTAATGCCGCCGGAACCGATTGCGATAAGCGAGTTTGTCAGCTGGAATCCGCTGTCCGACTGAAAAGCTTCCGGTGTAATCCAGGAGTAGATACGTTCGAACTGATAGGGATGTATGCCGAGATAACGTTCAAGCAGATCCGGGCGGTATAAAATACCGAGAATCAACGCAAGACCGGTTGACGCGGCAACAGAAAGTGTCGGGATAATCAGCCACCAGCTGATTCCTGAAACAACGACGAGCCCGAGGAAGATAGCAATCATTACGAGCACCGTTCCAAGGTCGTTCTGCAGCAGGATAAAGAGCATCGGCAAAATGGAAATTAAAATCAGCTTTAACAGCAGTCTTAAATCCATTGATAATGTGTTCGTTAATTTATATTTGTTATGCTGGCTGATGACGTAAGCCATCGTTAAAATATAAATAATTTTTACAAACTCGGAAGGCTGGATACTGAAGAATCCAAATTGATACCAGCTCTTAGCGCCGTTTATAATTGGAGTCACCGATGACACCGGTGCGATATATAAAATAACCAGGCTCAGCACACCGAAAATATATAACGCCCACGTATAGTTTTTAATGAATTTAAACGGTACGAGCATTAAAGCGAACGCAAGGACGAAACCTAAACCGTAAAATGCAATCTGGCGTGTGCTGAAATCCGTCCCGTACTGACCGCTGGTCATAGCCGAACTGATGGAAACGACACTGATTGCAGCAAGCATCAGAATTAAAATAACAAGAATCCAGTCGATGCGTGCAAAAAAGTTTGAATTTTGACGTGTATATTTGTTATTACTCAAGAAAGTCACCTAATTCATATAGAAATCATGACATTTAGTATACAACTATTTTATAATTATAAACAGCAAATACAAAACATTAGGATGAAATATTATGATAAAAGCGACTATAGAACAAATATCTGAATTCTGCGGGGGCACGATGAACAGCCGTGCAGAAACAATTAAAAACAGCATGATTAAAGGTGTATCTATCGATACACGTACTATAGAAGAAGGAAATGTGTTTGTTCCTTTTAAAGGAGAACATGCCGATGGCCATAAATTTATAGAGATGGCATTTTCAAAAGGTGCAGGCGTCACGCTCAGCGAAGAGCCGTACGGAGAGTCGGATTATCCGGTCATCCACGTGGCCGATGGACTTGCAGCTCTTCAAAGTATTGCCCGGGAGTATTTAAGCCTAGTAAATCCTAAAGTAATCGCAGTGACAGGCTCCAATGGTAAAACGACGACGAAAGATATGCTTGAATGTGTCTTAAGCACAAAATACAAAGTTCAGAAAACACCCGGAAACTTCAATAATGAAATTGGTATGCCCTTGACAATTTTACAATTGGACGAAGATACGGAAGTATCTATTCTGGAAATGGGTATGGATAGAATGGGGGACATAAATTTCTTAAGCAGAATGGCTGAGCCCGATATCGCAGTAATTACGAGTGTTGGTGAATCGCATATCGAAATGCTGGGGTCGAGAGAAAACATTGCCAAAGCAAAATACGAAATTGTCGATTATTTAAAAGATAACGGCACATTTATCTATTCAAGAGACTATCCACTTCTAGATACGATTGCGGATAAAGACACGGCATATGATATTCAAACTGCAGGACTTCTAGAGGGCAATCAGCACACAATCAGCAGCGTAACTGAAGACGATCAGGGTACACACTTTACTTTTAAAGACGTCCAGTTCGCTATTCCGCAGCTCGGTATTCACAACGCACTGAACGCTTCTCTTTCGATTCTTGCAGGAGAAACGTTCGGCGTGACACTTAAGGAAGCTCAGAAAAACTTGTCCAAACTAGAAGTGACGAGTATGAGAATGGAACGCGTGACGCATGACAGCGGTGCATTAATTGTCAACGATGCCTACAACGCTTCAAAAGCGAGTATGATCAGCGCCATAGATACAGTTGGCCGCATGGCTCACACAAACAAGATTCTTGTACTGGCTGATATTCTGGAGCTCGGGAGTTACAAACAGGAACTTCATGAAGACGTTGCAAACTTTATTAATGAAGGAACGTATCAGTTTACGAAAATATATACTTTCGGTGACGGCGCGAAATATATTCACGATGCTTTAATGGTGGGTGAGAAAGAGCATACGTCATCAATTGAAGAATTGCGCGACAAAGTAACTGAACATTTTAATGAAGATACAGTTATTCTGCTTAAAGGATCACGCGGTATGGCAGTGGAGAGGGTGATTGACGATATCTAAAATCGGAGTGCTGTTTTTACACGGCTATACAGGCGGGCGGTTTGAGCTGGAGCCGACATTTCAATATTTAAAGAAACGCTATGATTTTGAATATGAATTCCCCCAGTACCCAGGACATGGCACGACGCTCGATTTATCAGGGGTAACCGGATACGACTGGTATGAAGAAGCGGAGAAAGCGTATTTTAATTTAGCTGCACGCACCGATAAAATATACGTCATCGGTTTTTCAATGGGCGGGGTTTTCGCAAGTTTTATCGCGCAGAACTTCCATGTTGATAAGCTGGTGTTAATTGCCCCGGCATTTGACCATACGAAATTAAGCAGACTGAACAGGATTAAGCTGTCGCCCGCTGAGGTAAACGATCATTTGAAGCTGAATCTGATGTCCAGAGTGAGGCCGAGATTAAAAAACATTCCCATCAGAGCAATGCAGGAGTTCATTAAAATTGTGGATGCGAAAATTGGCGACCTTGAGAGCATTCATTGTGATACACTCTTAATTCATGGAAAGATTGATTTGCTCGTACCGTACCAGACGAGTATTGAAGCACAAAAAAGAATCCCGCATTCAAAACTTGTACTTATGGAACACACACCACACCTGATTATGTTCACAGAAGATAAGCTGCTGGAGCTGAATATTCTCACCGAGAGATTTTTATTTCTTGACAGCCAGTTAAAACATCTTGTGGATTAAAGTGTTAAGTGTTACTATAGAGAAGTTGTACATGCGAGAAATGAAATAGTCAAAGGAGACTAAAGTTTGAAGATTTTTAAAGAGTTAGGTATTAGTGACGACACAATTCAGTCACTAACTGATATGGGGTTCACTGAACCTACACCGATTCAAGTGGAAAGTATTCCACTAGCATTAGAGAAAAAAGATATCATTGGTCAAGCTCAGACTGGTACTGGTAAAACCGGTGCATTTGGTATTCCGATTATAGAGAATACAACTAAGGGTGCAGGCACTCAAGTTGTTATATTAACGCCGACTAGAGAATTAGCAGTACAGGTCAGCGAACAAATTAAAGCATTTGCTAAGAGAAAAAAATTAGCTACTGCAGTTATTTTCGGCGGTATGAGCATAGATCGTCAAATTAAAGATTTAAAAAGACAACCAGAAATTATTGTTGGTACGCCAGGCCGTATGATCGACCACATCAACCGCCGTACGCTTAAATTACAAGATGTTCATACACTTGTATTAGACGAAGCGGATGAAATGATGAACATGGGCTTCATCGATGATGTTAAATTCATCATGAGCAAAGTACCTGAAGACAACCGTCACACACTTCTATTTTCTGCTACAATGCCTAAGGCAATCCAGGATTTAGTAACGCGTTTTATGAACAAACCTCACGTCGTTAAAACGATGAACCAAAACAATTCAGATCCGTTAATCGATGAATATTACACAATTGTAAAAGAGCTGGAAAAACTTTCTGTATTTACATCGTTCCTTGATGTTCATCAGCCTGAGCTTTCAATCGTATTCGGCCGTACAAAACGCCGTGTTGACGAATTGACAAGTGCTTTAATTGCAAAAGGTTATCGTGCGGAAGGTTTACACGGGGATATTACTCAATCTAAACGTCTTGAAGTATTGAAGAAATTCAAAAACAATTCATTAGACATTCTGGTAGCTACTGATGTAGCTGCAAGAGGTTTAGATATTTCAGGAGTATCACATGTGTACAACTTCGATATTCCACAGGATACTGAGTCATATACACACCGTATTGGACGTACTGGCCGTGCCGGTAAAGAAGGAATGGCGTTAACATTCGTTAACCCTGTAGAAATGGAATTTTTACGTCAGATTGAAAAAGACAAGAAGAAACCAATTGTTACACTTCGTCCACCAAGTAAAAAAGAAGTAGAAAAAGCTCGTGAAAACGAAGTCTTTGAAAAAATCGGTGCATGGTTAGCTGATAACAAGAATGAGCACACTTTCGAAGTGGCTGATGGGTTAATGAAAACTCATGAATCACGCGAAGTCATTGCAGCGTTAGTAAACGAACTTCTGTATGCCAAAGAAGATGACAATATTCAATTGTCATTTGAAAAACCACTTTCTCGCAAGGGTCACGGCGGACGCAGAGGTAAATCAAGTTATGGTAAAGGCGGCCAAAGAGGCGGTGGCGGTAATAGACGCCAACGCGATAATGGCGGCAGACCAGCAAGAAACAGCGGCGGCAAACGTCAGGGCGGCAAACCGTCATCAGGCGGACGCACCAGCAAACAAGGCCGTGTATTCAAAGATCATCAGAAATAATAATGATTTTATAAAGCATTCACTTTTAAGTGAATGCTTTTTTATGTTTTCTGAGTGTTGTATCATAGAGTTAAACTAACAGTTGGAAGGGTTGCTTATGATAGAGTTGAACGAACGCGTCAGGCCGTACATGACAGTCAAAGCATTATTAGTATGGGTAACCAGTATTCTTATATTTACAGCAGCCGGCATCGCAGTATATTTCTTTTCCTGGCCGGTGTGGCTGTATTACATTTTTATCGTGCTGCTCATTTTAGAGCTGGCTGGATTTGTTTTCTTGCGGCCATGGATTTATACAAAGGTGACATCTTATGAACTGCTCACCGACAGAATAATTGTGAGACAGGGTTTCTTTACGGTGAAAACACAGATGATTCCGCTTAAAAGGGCTCAGGGTGTTGAATTTAAAACGGGTCCTCTGTCGAGACGGTATGATCTTGGTTCTGTTCGTATTAAAACTGCGGGTATCGGCATTGATATGCCGCCTTTAAAAACTGATGAAGCACGCGAGCTGAAAAGGAATATCATCGATATAGTAAAGGGGGAAAAAACTGATGTATAATCCTCAGAAGCTTCATCCTGTTGCATATGCCGGGAGTGTAGTAAAAGGAATTAAAACGACGTTTTTCCCTGCCATTATTATCTTTTTTAACATGCGGGAAGAACTTTTTTCAGGTTCAATTAATCCGTGGATGCTGTTTGGCGGCATCGGCATACTCGCGCTGATTTTTATCGTGTTTACAGGATTCGATATGCTTAATATATACCGTACGAGATTCTGGCTTGAAAATAATAAATTTGTTTTTAAAAACGGGATATTCACCCGCAATGAAAAAGAGCTGGATATTAAACGTATTCAGTCGATTGATTTTAATCAGCCTTTTTTTCACCGTATTTTTGGAGCGGTTCAGCTCGATATTTTAACTCCGGGTGACGGTATAAAAATCGACACGATTAAAAAATCACAGGGGGAAGATATCCAGAAAGTCATTTACGAGACTCAGCAGGATATTGAAAGTGAAGAAACTGCAGTAAATATTGGAGATGCGAGTGTCTGGCCGAAAGAGCAGAATACAGAAATTACGCCTAAAACTGCTGCACGTGAATTCGCTACATTGAAGAAGATGAATTTTAAAGAACTTATTTTAATGGCGATGACCAGCGGCGGACTCGGAGTCTTTGCTGCGATATTCTTCGGCGTTCTGAACGTTGTCGGCGGAGAAATACTGATAGAAAACTATTTCGAGTATGTCAGCGGTATTGTGAGAAGTCTGATTTTCAGCATTGTTATCGCATCGATGGTCTTTGTAATTATCGGCTACGTCATCGGAACGGTGATTATAATGGTGCGAAATTATGATTACACCTTAAAACAAAGCGGTGAGGATCTGACAGTGGAATACGGCTTATTTTCTAAAAGGAATAAGAGTGTCAATATAAACAGAGTGCAAAATGTTATTATCTCAGACAGTATTTTACGCCGGTTAATCGGGTATTATGCACTGTCCGTATCGATTACGAGCGATTCGCTTGAGTCTGATGCGATCGACGGAAAAGTTCAGCTGCTGCCGTTTATAAAGAAAAAAGAACTGTACAGCATTCTCGGGGATATTTTCCCGAACTACCATTTGGATGTGCCGAAACGCATCGTGCCGTTCCGTGCAATTCGCCGCTACTTCCAGCTTACATTACTGTTTTTCATTATAGGAATAAGTGTTATGGCTTACTTTTTCCACGGAGAAACATTTATGCTGTACTTTTATATTGGGGCAGCTGTGATTCTGCTGCTCCTGATTGCGAGCGGAATTTACAGTGCGAGAAATGTCGGTTATGCCATTTATAAAGATGAAATTAATATGATGACAGCATCGTTCTTTACACGCCGTCATTATGCAATCAAGCGCGATAAAATTATCGATACGACATACCGCCGAAATCCGTTTCTGCACCATGCTGATTTAGGTCATATTGAAGTGTCGACACCGGGCGGTATTGCCAGTTCGTCAGCAGAAATTAAGTTTATTGAAAAACATGATATTGAAACAATCTGGACATTTATAGAAAGGGGGCATGACGATGAAACGCATCTCGCCGAAAGCGATCAAACTGTGGCGGATTAGAGAGTATATTAACGCAGGTATCTGGCTGATTATTGGTGCTGCTATAGGAATTGCATCAATATTCTTCGATTTTATACCGTGGTGGATTTTTCTGGTTCCCGCTGCGATTGTGCTTTATATTATTATCGTTCATGCATGGATTATTCCGAAACTCCGCTATAAGTACTTCAGATATCAAGTGCTGGAAGATGAAATACACATTCACAGCGGCATCTGGTTTAAATCTGAAGTAGCAGTGCCGCTGTACCGCGTGCAAAACATCGATACAACTGTTGGTCCAATTATGAAACGGATGAACTTAAAAGGTATTTCGCTGCAGACTTCTGCTGAGAAATTATTTATTCCGGAACTTGAAACAGATAAGGCTGATCAGCTGCGTCATGATATCCGCGAACTGATTAATAAAAATGTGAATGAACTGCAGGGTGAGGGAACAATATGATTTTAGGACTGGGTACAGATATTATTGAAATATCACGTATTTCAAAAGTTAATAAAGAAGATCGTCTAGCGAAAAGAATTTTAACGCCGGACGAGTTTTATCATTATAAAGAAATAAAGAATGAAGAACGTAAAATATCTTATCTCGCAGGACGCTTCGCTGTAAAAGAAGCATACAGTAAAGCGCTCGGTACAGGTATCGGCAGTGCAGTCAGTTTTAATGAAATTAACTGTATGAATGATGCGAGCGGCAAACCGTCCTTAACGAATGCACCGAATGCGCATGTATCAATATCCCATTCGAGGGATTACGCTGTTGCGACAGTGATTATTGAGGAGGCAAATGATGAGCGATAAGTATTACAGAAATACAGTGCTCGATGTGAACCTTAAGGCTATAGAAAAAAACTACAGAGCGGTTCAGGGGATTAATCCGGAAAAAACGCTTATTGCAGTAGTTAAAGCCAATGCCTACGGACTCGGAGCAAAAGCTGTCAGTGAACATCTGGCAGAAGCGGGAGCGTCGTTTTTTGCTGTAGCAACACTGGATGAAGCGATTGATCTCCGTATGCACGGTATTAAACAGAAAATACTTGTACTCGGGACAATCAGCCCTGAACATATTAATAAAGCAATACAGCACCGTATTGCAGTCACGGCCCCGAATCTTGAGTGGCTGAAAGAAGCGAAAAGTGAAGTGAATGACAGACATGACAAAGCAGTCTGGATTCACATTAAAGTAAATACAGGCATGAACCGCTACGGGACTTCGGATCTCCGTGAAATAGAAACGATGATTAATGAAATTAACTCATTCAGCCGTTTTATTTATGAAGGGATTTTCAGCCACTTTACTTCAAGCGATGAAGATAATGATATTACTGCAGCTGAATTTAATCTCTTTAAAGATATTGTTAATCAGGTTGAACGTCCGGAGTATGTCCACATATCAAATTCAGGCGGTGCCCTCACTTTAAAAGAAGACTTCACGACCGCTGTCCGTTCAGGTATTGCGCTGTACGGTTACTATCCAAGCGAGTATACAAAAGCTGAAACTGCTGTGAAACTTAATCCGGGGGTGAGATTATCGACTGAAATCACGGCTGTTCATCATCTTGAACCGGGTGACAGTGTCAGCTACGGCAGAAAATATACTGCAAAAACAAAGGAAACTGTCGCAACATTGCCGATTGGATATGCAGATGGGTTATTAAGACAGCATAATGGGTATAAAGTTAAATTAGAAGGTGGTGCCGATTGTGAAATCGTCGGGACCATCTGCATGGATGCACTGATGATTAAAGTTCCGGAACAGACTAATGCACAAGAGAAAGTTATTATAATCGATGATCAAGAGAATTCAGACCAGTCGATGGAAAGTTACAGCAACTATACGGGTACTATTTCATATGAATCGCTGTGTTCTTTCGGCCGCCGCATTCCCCGTCGCTATACCGGCAAAGATATTGAGTTAATCTATAACGAAGTAATTAACTAAATGAGCATTTGATTAATAGCAACAAAATGCATCAAATGTTATGATTAATTCAATAATTAATTTTTATGGAGCTGACTGTCTTGTCTTATTCATCTGCAAATAACGAGCTCGAAAAAGCATTGGTAAATGGCTACATTGAAATGGCGGAGATTAATTTATTAATCGCACGGGAAAGTTTTCACGTTGAAAGTGAAGCGTACAGCATCGGCATTACTGTCACGGAACTGGAATGTGCTGCATGTAACGATAGTAAAGATGGTGAATAGATGAAAAGAGGAGAAGTTTATCTGGCCGATCTTTCACCTGTGCAGGGTTCAGAACAAGGGGGGAAACGCCCTGTTGTTATTATCCAAAATAATGTAGGTAACCTTCACAGTCCGACTGTGATAGTTGCAGCCATTACTGGGAAAATAAATAAAGCGAAGATACCTACACATGTGGAAATATCAAAAGAAGCTTATAAACTGGATATGGACTCGGTAATACTGCTGGAGCAAATTCGCACGGTCGATAAGACCAGGTTACAGGAAAAGCTTACATATCTGGATGAAGACAAAATGCGCGAAGTTAATGATGCGCTGAAAGTCAGTCTGGAATTAGAACCGAAAAAGAAAAGAAAAAAGAATAAGGCAAACAGAAAATAGACTTTTGTGTACAAAAGTCTATTTTAAAGATGGAGGTGTTTTAATATGACATATATTGATGATCTGGTTGAAGAATACAAAAGGCTGATTAATGATTACATAGCAGACGGCAATGAAGATTTACTTGCAGGCAAGGCCCATGAGTTCAGCGAAAAGGCGGTTGATCTGGACATTTCGCCTGATGAAATGGTGGCACTTCATATTGAACTGATTAGTGCAATCCCTCTCACGAACTATGAAGATGTAAAAACGTCGCTCGATGTGCTGCAGGAAATTATGATTCGTTTTGGATTTACATATAAGGATTACAAAGCAATGCTCAACAAGATGGAGCGTCATGACCAGGAAATGGATGTGGCTGCGAGTCTGCAGGAAACAATGTTAAAAACTGCAATCCCGGCAATTGAAAATGTTGAAATTGGCGCAATTAGTGTTCCTGCACGCAAAGTGAGCGGGGATTATTTTAATATTATTGAACACAGCGATGGCAAGCTGACGTTCGCAGTAGCCGATGTTATCGGTAAAGGGATACCTGCTGCGATAGCGATGTCGATGCTGAAATTCGGAATGGACCTGACTTCGTCGTCCAATCCGCCGTCGAAATCTTTAAAACGATTAAATGAACTCGTTGAAAAAAACGTCAACAAAAATATGTTCGTCACGATGTTTTACGGTCTCTATGATTTTAATGATCAGTCATTATGTTTTTCAAGTGCAGGGCATGAACCAGCATTTTTATATCACTATGAAGATGATGAGTTCGAAGAACTGGACGGTAAAGGACTTGTACTCGGTGTAATGAAAGATACCGAATATGAAGAAGTATCGTCGAAACTTGAGAAAAATGATATGCTGTTCATTTTTACTGACGGAGTGTCAGAACTTAGAAAACATGACGGCACATTTATTAACATGGATGATATTAAAGAAATGATCCGAGAAGCACGCGATCAGCACCCTCAGGATATCGTACAGTATATTTACGAAGCGCTGACACGTATGCGCAATCAGAATTATAAAGATGATTTAACAATGTTTATAATAAAAAATAAAAGTGCAAATTAAAAAGTTTTAAAGATGTTAATACAGGGTACAAAGATTAAGGTATAAAATTTACGAATGATTGATTGGAGTGCATACATAAATATGAATATAAAAATAGATGCTACGGAGAATAGCGGGGAGTATTTAGTCAGTGTCAGCGGCGAACTTGACGTATATACCGCACCGGAATTAAAGCGGGTTTTTGAACCTGTTGCGACAGCGGGACAGCATGATTTAATTGTCGATTTAAGTGAATTGAACTATATGGACTCTACGGGGCTCGGTATTTTCGTTGGAACACTTAAAGATCTTAATAAACACGATAAAGAACTCCATGTTCTTGGAGTAAACGATAGAATTTTAAAACTTTTTGAAATTACAGGATTACGCGATTTAATGTATGTTAATAAGAAGTCGGAGGTCGACTGAAGAATGATGCCACAATATGATTTAATAGAAATGAAATTTCCGTCAAGTGCAGAATACGTAGGTCTCATCCGTTTGACACTGTCAGGTGTTTTATCGAGAGCCGGAGCGACGTACGATGATATTGAAGATTCTAAAATTGCAGTTTCTGAAGCTGTAACGAATGCAGTTAAACATGCTTATCAAGATAATGAACAGGGTGAAATCTCTGTAGGATTCGCAGTGTACAGCGACAAGGTTGAGATTATTGTTGCAGATAACGGACAGAGCTTTGATTATGAAAAAATTAAAGAAGAGCTCGGACCTTATAACGAAGATGACAATATTGATTACCTCAGAGAAGGAGGGCTTGGCCTTTTCCTTATTGAGACACTGATGGACAAAGTTTCCTTTAGAAAAGAACCTGGTGTTACGATAAGCATGACGAAGTATATTAACGAAAGTCAGGTGCACCCGAATGGAGAAACGATCTCGCAATAGAAATTACGGACTGCCGCCTGAAGAAGTTAACGAGCTGATTAAAAGATATCAGGAATCAGAAGATGATATAGCACAAAGCGAACTCGTGGAAAATTATACGAAGCTTGTGGAATCGCTCGCTTACCGTTATTCACGCGGCCAGTCGCATCATGAGGATTTAGTACAGGTCGGGATGCTGGGATTATTAGGTGCAATCAGACGTTTTGATACATCTTTTGAACGCAGGTTTGAAGTTTTTTTAGTGCCGACAGTAGTCGGGGAAATTAAACGTTATCTGCGGGATAAGACATGGAGTGTTCACGTACCGAGACGAATTAAAGAACTCGGTCCGAGAATAAAAAATACGACGGATGCTCTGACGAATGAGCTGGAAAGATCACCGACAATCCAGGAACTGGCAATGAAACTTGAAGTGACAGAAGAAGAAGTCCTTGAAGCTATGGAAATGGGTCAGAGTTATAATGCATTAAGTGTCGATCATTCAATCGAAGCGGATAAGGATGGTTCGACGGTAACACTGCTCGACGTTATGGGACAACAGGATGACAATTATGACTTGGCTGAAAAGCGTATGATTTTAGAGAAAGTATTGCCCATCCTAAGCGACAGAGAACAGGAAATTATAAAATCTACATTTATTGAAGGTCTCAGCCAAAAAGAAACCGGTGAAAAAATCGGTTTAAGCCAGATGCATGTTTCAAGATTGCAGCGTTCTGCAATTAAGAAACTGAGAGAAGCAGTTAAAGAAGCTGAATAAATTTATAAATGAGCCCGGTCTATTTTAGATTGGGTTCTTATCATTAGAGGAGTACATATTATGATGCATGATTTAGTAAATGAAATATCATCTGAAATGAAAATTAATAAAAACAATGTAGAAAAAGTACTGGAACTTCTTAGAGAGAAAAATACAGTGCCTTTTATCGCGCGTTACCGTAAAGAACAGACGGGCGGGCTCGATGAAGTTGCTATTAAAGAAATTGAAACGAAGTATCTGTATCTTGAAAACCTGAATAAGCGTAAAGAGGAAGTTGTTCGTCTGATCGATGAGCAGGGGATGCTGACAGAAGAACTGCGTCAGGATATTTTAAAACAGACGAAACAAAGCCGGGTGGAGGATTTATACCGTCCGTTTAAACAGAAAAAGAAAACACGTGCGACTGAAGCGAAGCGTCTTGGACTTGAACCGCTTGCGAATATTATTTTAGCAGGTAAACACAGAGATATTGAAAATATAGCAGCGGACTACTTAACTGATGAAGTTACATCTGCTGACATGGCAATCAAAGGCGCCAAAGATATTATCGCAGAGATTATTTCAGATAGTCCGCAATACCGTCTGTACATATTAAAAATTATTAAAGACACATCGGAAATCGTTTCAGCAGTTAAAAAGAATGCTGAAGATGAGCAGGGTGTATTTGAAATGTACTACGATTATGCAGAGAGAGTTAAAAATATCGTTCCGCACAGAGTGCTGGCATTAAACCGCGGTGAAACATTAAAGGTTTTATCGGTTAAATTAACGCATGATGCCGAAAGAATAGCGAACTACTTAAAAAAACAGGTTATCGCTCAGCATGTTAAAACGAAAGAGCTGCTGACTGAAGCAATTGAAGACAGCTTGAAGCGTCTGATTTTACCGTCACTTGAAAGAGAAGTACGTGCTGACTTAACGGAGACGAGTGAGAAACATGCTGTCGTTGTTTTTGAAGAAAATTTGAAAAGACTGCTGCTCCAGCCGCCGTTAAAAGGCAGAGTGATTTTAGGATTGGATCCTGCATACCGTACAGGATGCAAACTTGCTGTAATAAACGATACAGGTTCATACCTCGCGAAAGATGTTATATTTCCACATAAGCCTGTAAACAAAAGAGATGCAGCTAAAGCAGTCATTTTAAAATTAATAAAAAAATACGATGTATCATTAATTGCGATAGGGAACGGTACGGCATCAAGAGAATCTGAAGAGTTTATCGGTGAACTGATAAAAGACGAAACTCTGGATGTTCCGTATATTATCGTAAATGAAGCGGGTGCCAGTGTATATTCAGCATCTGATATCGCAAGAGAAGAGTTTCCGGATTTTAATGTTGAGGAAAGAAGTGCAGTATCAATCGCAAGGCGTGTCCATGATCCGCTGAGTGAACTGGTTAAAATCGATCCGAAATCTATCGGTGTCGGACAGTATCAGCATGACATTAATCAGAAATTCTTAACAGAGTCATTAAACTTTGTCGTAGAAACGGCTGTAAACCAAGTAGGTGTTAACTTAAATACGGCATCGACGACGCTGCTGCAGCACGTTGCAGGGCTGTCGCCGGTAATAAGTAAAAACATCGTCATGTTCAGAGAAGAAAATGGCGGGTTTAAAAAGAGAAGTGAATTGAAGAAAGTGGCGCGCTTAGGGGACAAAACTTACGAACAGTGTGTTGGTTTCCTTAGAATATTCAACGGGAAAGAGCCGCTTGACGTGACGCCGATTCACCCGGAACAATATAAAAACACTTACCAGCTCATCAAATCAATCGGTTTAACAATTGAAAATCTCGGTGAAGATATAATGAGTGAAAAACTCGATGCTTTAAATATTAAGGAAACAGCAGAGATGCTGGGTATCGGTGTGCCGACGCTTGAAGATATTGTTTTAAGTTTGAAAGCGCCGATGAGAGATATTCGCGATAAGTACGATACGCCGCTGTTAAAATCAGATGTTCTCGGTATTGAAGATTTAAAAACAGGCATGACTTTATCAGGTACAGTTAGAAACGTGACGGACTTCGGCGCATTTGTTGATGTTGGTGTGAAGCAGGATGGACTGGTTCACGTATCACAGATTTCGAACCGCTTTGTCAAACACCCACTTGAAGTGGTGAACACTGGAGATATTGTTGAAGTTAAAGTAATGGATGTCGATGTGAAGAAAAACAGAATATCACTGACGATGAAAAATATATAAAAAACGGAAACGACTGAGTCGTTTCCGTTTTTTTCATTAGACTACATGTTGTGGAAGTAATCAGGAGTTTCTAAATCAACATCGTTGATGTCGATTCCTAATGCTGCTGCAACACCTTTACCGTAATCTGGATCTGCCTGATAGCAGTTAAAGATATGGCGGTGTTTAGTACGTGTAGTTGTACCAGTCATTTCATTTGCTGTGTTGTAGAATAGACGCTGTTTATCTTCGTCTGACTGCAGTCTGAATAATTTACCAGGCTGCTCGAAGTAGTTGTCGTCATCTTCACGGAAGTTGTGTTCGTAAACTGAGCTGTACTCAAGATCAAGCGCGGGCTGTTTAGCTTCGGGCTGTGAATTATGAGCACCATAGCTGTTCGGGTAGTAGTTTAATGAAGAACCTTCGTTACCGTCAACTCTCATTGCGCCGTCACGGCTGAATGGGCAGACATTTGCTGCACCTTTAGGTGAGTTAACCGGAATCTGGTGGTGGTTAACGCCTAGACGGTATCTTTGAGTATCTCCATATGAGAATAAACGACCCTGAAGCATTTTATCTGGTGAGAAACCAATACCAGGAACAATGTTAGTTGGAGCAAATGCTGCCTGCTCAACTTCTGCAAAGTAGTTCTCAGGGTTCTTGTTAAGTTCGAATTCACCAACCGGGATTAATGGATAATCGCCTTTATACCAAACTTTAGTTAAGTCGAATGGATTGTCAGGGTGGTTTTTAGCCTGTTCTTCAGTCATTACCTGAATGTATACTTTCCATTTAGGGAAGTCGCCTTCTTCAATAGTGTTAAATAAATCTCTTTGTGAAGATTCGCGGTCAACACCAACTAATTCAGCTGCTTCTTCAGCGGAATAGTTTTCAATTCCCTGCTGAGTGCGGAAGTGGAATTTAACCCATACGCGTTCGTTATTTTCATTAATCATGCTGTAAGTGTGTGAACCGAATCCGTGCATGTTTCTGAAACCTTTAGGAATTCCGCGTTCAGTCATAATAATTGTTACCTGGTGAAGTGCTTCAGGTAAGTTAGTCCAGAAGTCCCAGTTACTTTCAGCGTTATGCATGTTAGTTTTAGGGTCGCGTTTTACAACGTGGTTTAAACTTGGGAATAATTTAGGATCACGGAAGAAGAATACAGGTGTGTTATTACCTACTAAATCCCAGTTACCTTCTTCAGTATAGAATTTTAAAGCAAATCCGCGAATATCGCGTTCAGCATCAGCTGCACCGCGTTCACCAGCTACAGTTGAGAAGCGTGCGAACATTTCAGTCTGCTTGCCAACTTCGCTGAAAATGCTTGCTTTTGTATATTGAGAAATATCATTGGTAACTGTGAATGTACCATAAGCGCCAGAACCTTTAGCGTGCATGCGGCGTTCAGGTATAACTTCACGGTCGAAATGAGCCATCATGTCGAGGAAATACGGGTCTTGCATAACAAGTGGTCCGCGAGGGCCAGCTGTCATTGTGTTTTCACGATCGCCAACAGGATTGCCAAAAAGAGTAGTAAGTCTATTATCTTTGTTTGTCATCAATAACTGCCTCCATTAATTAGAATGATTATAAATAAACTATACCAAGCTAAATGCGCAAAAGCAAGTTCCGAAACCGCATAATAATAATTTTATTTACTGGATTAATATGCTGTACAATTATTTAATATTTAATTGTTAAGAGAGAGGGGGAGTGTCTAAATGAGAAGACTGACAATAATATAGTCGCAGCTCAATATTTGCCTTTATATAGAAGGTTTTAAAAAACAATAAAAAATTTATATAAATTCGGCAGAAACTGTTGACTTCATATCAATTACTCTGTATATTAATAAACGTTGTATAAAACAGATGGCCCGTTGGTCAAGCGGTTAAGACACCGCCCTTTCACGGCGGTAACACGGGTTCGAGTCCCGTACGGGTCACCATTTAAATTGTTTAAAACAAACTGTTGACTTCAAGTATTTACTGAAGTATAATAAATAATCTAACCAGTTAACGGAAACGTAACAGGCTAAGATAAAAGATTTAAACTAAATGAAATTTGTTGTTGACATTAACGGCTGAACGAGATATACTAGTTCTTGTCGCTCAAAACATATTAACCAAAAGTTAATACATATAATAAGCTTTGCGGTTGTGGCGGAATCGGCAGACGCGCTAGGTTGAGGGCCTAGTGGGAGTTAAATCCCGTGGAGGTTCAAGTCCTCTCAGCCGCACCATTGAAAATTTATTATAATATATACCATGCGGGTATAGTTAAATGGTATAACCTCAGCCTTCCAAGCTGATGTTGTCGGTTCGATCCCGTCTACCCGCTCCATTAGAAATTTTACCTGAGCAATACAAAATAGAGAACATTGAAAACTGAATGACAATATGTCAACGTTTTAATTCCGAATGAAAAAGTCTTCTATTATATAG
>NZ_AUEF01000014.1 GCF_000425845.1 Jeotgalicoccus psychrophilus DSM 19085 | reverse complement strand
CCAGTCCGGTAAGACGCGGATACACATGAGCTTCCATCATGCCAGTCCGATAAGTCCCGGATACACATGAGTCCCAATCATACCAGTCCGGTAAGTCTCGGATACACATGAGCTCCCATCATGCCAGTCCGGTAAGTCCCGGATACACGTGAGCGAACGCTGAAAAATTAATTACAACAGCAGATGGCGGTGCTGTAATGTTTGAAGAGAAATTACCGTCAGGCGGCAGATGGATTGTGACGACGCTGGATCCGGACTATCATTTTGGCTCATATTTCATGCCTGCAACCGAAAGTTTTTTGGAAGGATTCTTCCCCTACCTTGCAAGCGGCAAATAGAAAAGGACTTCCCGAGGGAAGTCCTTTTTATCTTATATTACTTTTTCTTGCTGTATTTAAATTTGTAGTAGAAATAGTACAGTGCAGGTGTTGCTATCATCGACAGTAATGTCGAGAAGGCAAGTCCGGCAATGACTGTGACTGCGAGCGGCTCGAATAGAACGTCCCCGCTGAATGCAACAGGTATCAATGCGAGTATACTCGTTACAGTCGTTAAAATAATCGGCTTGAATCTTGCGCGTCCGCTTTCGTAAATCGCTTCGTAAATATCATCTACACTGCCATCTTTTCTGCGTATTTCTATAAAGTCTATTAACACAATTGCGTTTCTGACGACGATACCGGTCAGTGATACCATCCCCATTATACCGAGGAAGCTGATTGGTGTCTGAGTTACAAACAGACCGATAATGCCCCCGCTTATTGCTAAGAAAATGCTGAATACTATAATCAGCGGCAAGACGAGCGAGTTAAATTCAAATGCGATCACAAGGTAGACAAGAATCAGTATTACTGAGAATAAAATACCAATTTCGATAAAGAAATCGGTCTGGTCGGATGCTTCTCCGCCGACGATAACTTCTGTACTGCCGTCGAGGCTGTCACTGTAATCGCTGATTAACGATTCTGTCTCTGCTTCATCATCTGAATACACTTGAAGCTCAGCAGTTCTTTCGCCGTTCTTGTGCTGAATTGCAGTAGTATCTTCAGTTTCAGATAAGGTGACAAAATCACTTAACGGATACATTTCTGGGCGGCCGTCTTCGACGTTTACAATATCGATATTATCGAGATTATATTCATCAGCGTATTTCAGCGTCATCTCTCTACTTTGGCCATCTTCAATAATTTCCTGAAGCGGGATCCCTTCTGATATCATATTTAATTCATTTTTAACCTGTGATATCGAAATGCCGTTTTCTTCTAATGTATCGTAATCAATACTGTATTGTAATGTTTCTACAGGATTACCGATGCTGGAAGTAACGAGTGCACCTTCATTTTCAAGCTGTTCAGTGAGTTCTGCAACTTCAGAACTTAAAGTATCTAAGTCATCTTCGAAGAATTCCACTGTAATGGGAGCGCTGGCCGGCGGTCCCTGAATAATCGTGTTCATGAATATTTTAGCATCCGGGAATGCTTCACGTAACGGTGCTTCATATTCATCAATTGTTGCTGATGCACTCATTTTTTCCTTGTCTATCTGCAGTGCAATCTGTGCTGTATTTTCACCTGACCGGTCTAAAGAAGCTCCGAATAAGTTCGGCAGACCTTCACCTGTAAAGATAGATGAACCTTCCACATGGTCCATATCTTCCAATAGATGAGCCAGAACTTCCTCTGTATCCTCATGTGTCTTCTGGATTGTCTGTCCTTCATCAAAAATCAGATCAATTGTGACTTCTGAGCGATCAGCTTCCGGGAAAAACTCAAATGGTGTGAAGCGGACAAGACCGATCGACAGTAACGTCACAATGAGTATCGCCAGGAACGACAGCAATGGACGTTTTAATACTTTAGGCAATACTTTATCTGCGTATACTTTACTGCCCAATGTAAATGCTTTTCCTAATAACCCTGGATTCTTAGGTGTCTTTTTGTAAGGAATTACTTGGCGCATAGCCGGAATAAATGTCAGTGCAAGTACTGTTGAAACAATCATTGTAGATATTAAAATACTTGGCAGTGCTTTTATAAAGTCACCATTCGCACCGGATAATAACAGAAGCGGCGAGAATGTAAAGACGATAGCAGCGGTCGAAGCGATAACCGACGGTGCAACTTCTTTCACACCATTATAAATCGCGTCGCCTTTACTGTCTCCGAGTGTGAATCTGCGTTCAATGTTATCGTTAACGACAATCGAGTCATCGACGAGTATACCCAATGCGATAATTAAACCGATAACGGAAATCTGGTTTAAGTCGACGCCCATCCACGGTACCGGAATCAGTCCGATAAAGATAGAAATAATTACAGTCAGCATTACTGTAATCGCACCGAACAACGACAGGCCGATTGATGTACCGATAATAACGGCAATTACTGCAATCAGCAGTGACGTATATAAGCCGATAAATATATCTTCAACATTTTCTCTTTCCGATGAAATATTATCTACCGTTACGTTGTCAGACATACTGTCAAATTTTTCGTTAATAACGGACTCGACATTTTCAGATACTGACGGTACATCTTCTTCACTTGATAAGAACACTGTGAATGATATTGCATTTTCACCGTTGTACTGAACAATATCTGCAGGAGTGCTGTCGACTGACTCAATGCTCGCGACATCTAGAAGCGGCACTCTGTCTGCACCGATACGTACTTCTTCAAGTGCTTCGAGAGCTGTTTCATCTTCAAATGATAAACGGATAATTTCGTCATCCTGAACATCCTGTCCCAGCACGACCGGGCTCAGAGATAAGTCGATTTCATTCATAATTTCATTTGGATTGAGCTGTTCTTCTGCTAAAGCGTCCCAATCAAGCTGAATTTCGTATTCCGACTCTCTGTAACCTTTAATTGTGACACTGTCGACACCGGCAAGCTGAATGACTTCCTGCTGAAGACTCTCAACGTCACCTCTGACAGCTTCCAGGTCATCAAGAGAATCGCTATGTATTTGATAACTTAAAAGCGGGAATGCATTTGTAACGGACTCAACTTCCGGCTGAGCTGCATTTTCCGGCAAGTCCCCGCTGAGACTTTGTACTAAATTATTAACATCATTGAGTACATTGTCAGGCGTGCTGCCGTCACTGAGAGAAAGTGTAATGACTGAAACATTATCCTCAGAAACCGAAGATACATCTTCAATATCCTCGATACTGAACATTTCCGTTTCAATAAGGTTTGTCACGTTTTCTTCAATGTCATCTTTGTTTGCACCAGGCCAGGCCGTAATGACATTAATCAGATTAACATCCGTCTCCGGAATTTCACGCTGGTCGATAGTTAAAAAAGTATATACGCCGACAATCGACACTGTGAAAATTAAAACTATGAACAGCAAGCTTCTTTTTAACAATATATCTGCCAATTTTCTCATGTTACTTCCTCAATTCTATTGGTTATATATTTATATTCTTCTACAATTATACAGTAAAGGAATAAAAGATATATATTTCAAGTACAAAAAAACTCACCAATATCATTGGCGAGTAATTTTTATCTTATTAACTGTCTCAAATGTTCTGGAAGCATGACCACTTCTGCCTGCATTTCTGCAGGGCGGAAAGTCTTATCGATACATTCTTCCATGTATTCAAGATGTTTTTCATCCAGATATGTGTCATCAATTTTTTCGCCGTCTTCATCACTCTGGATACTCTACCAGTATAAGTATTCAACATCCATAAAGACTTCGCGGAAGATTGTTTCAACGTACATTTTTTCACCTTCGAGGTTTAAAAGCACATCTTCCATATTGTCACGCATGTATTCGATCCATTCATCGACTACTTCGCTTTTGCCTTCTTTTACTTTGAACTTTGTCAGTTCAGCTCTCATATTATCCCTCCTGATATTCATAATTTAAATAACAGTCTTTAATACATTTTATATGAAAATTAAAATGTATGCTATTTTATAATATTATTTTATAAAGAATATTGTATATTTCATCTGATATAATGATTTTAAGTAATTAATTTTAGGAGATAAAAAATATATGATAGAAAAATTTAAAAGAGAATGGCTGACATCGCCCGGAACGAATATTATGGCAGGAATTGTTGTCGCGCTGGCATTAATACCTGAAGCTATCGCTTTCTCGATTATTGCCGGCGTTGACCCGATGGTCGGACTGTACGCATCTTTCCTTATCGCGGTAATTATATCATTCGTCGGCGGCAGGCCGGCAATGATTTCAGCGGCAACAGGTGCGGTTGCATTATTAGTCGTCCCGCTCGTTAGAGAATATGGTGTTGAATATTTATTCGCTGCAACGATACTGATGGGAATCATTCAAATCATTCTCGGGATTTTTAAAGTAGGAAAGTTACTGAAATTTATTCCAAATTCTGTAATGATCGGCTTCGTAAATGCGTTAGCCATAATGATTTTTATTGCACAGCTACAGCATATATTCGGTATTTCATTCGATACATACATATATGTAATTATAACAATTGCAATTTTATATGTGCTGCCGAGATTTTTCAAAAAAATACCGGCACCGCTAGTTGCTTTAGTAGTGCTGACGTCATGTTACATCTTTTTTGGTGCAGAAGTCCGCACAGTTGGAGATTTAGGTGCAATTGAAAAATCATTGCCGAGCTTCATTATCCCTGACGTGCCTTATACGCTCGAAACATTGAAAATTATTTTCCCTTACTCATTATCGATGGCTATTGTGGGATTAGTGGAAAGTCTTCTAACAGCCCGCATTGTCGATAATGCAACGGATACGTACAGCAGTAAAAACAAAGAATCACGCGGTCAGGGAATCGCAAACTTTGTAACTGGTTTTTTCGGCGGCATGGGCGGCTGTGCGATGATTGGGCAGTCAGTTATTAACGTGAGATCAGGAGCGACAACAAGACTGTCGACGTTTACTGCAGGTGTATTCTTAATGCTGCTTATCATTCTTTTCGGAGATCTGGTCGTGCAAATACCGATGCCGATCCTGGCCGGTATCATGGTAGTCGTTACAATCAGCACGTTCGACTGGAAGACGTTTAAGTATATGAAGAAAGCACCGCGTACAGATGTATTCGTAATGCTGATTACCGTCGCGATTATACTTGCTACTGATAACCTGGCAATTGGAGTTATTGCAGGTGTGTTCTTCAGCGCAATTTTCTTTGCAACGAAGATTTCGAAAGTGACAGTGACTAAGGAACTAATAAATAATAATTACGTATTTTATTTTGAAGGACAGATTTTCTTCGCTTCAATTGATACGATGATAGATCAGCTTGAATTTAAAAAATACGATAAAGATATCCTGCTCGACTTCTCGAAGGCGCATCTCTGGGATGACTCCGCAGTAGATGCCATTGATACGATGGTGAGAAAGTTTGAAGATAAGGGGAATACAGTATATGTTGATCAGTTAAATGCAGACAGCAGAAAAATTGTTAAAGAACTCAGCCAGCTGAATGAACAGCATTTAACGTAAAATAAGGAGGTATTTGAATGTATAAATCAATACTGCTTGCAGCAGACGGCTCAGAAAACAGCTTCAGAGCTGCTGAAGAAACATTGAACTTTATCAATAAAGATACAATGGTGACGATTTTGAATGTAATTCAAATAGAGAAATCAAAAGACGCTGTACTTCATGGCGAAAATACTGTTAAACAGCAAAAAGAAAAGATTGCCAAAATAATTGATTTATATAATAAAGAGAACGTTAATTATAACGTTATTTTTGAAAGAGGGCTGCCTGATGAAACAGTCGTTAAAGTTTCTAACAATGGGGCATACAACATTATAGTGCTCGGCAATAGAGGGTTGAATGCATTGCAGGGAATGATGATGGGCAGTGTCAGTCATAAAGTGGCAAAACGAGCCAATATACCGGTGATGATAGTTAAATAATTTTTTAGGGTGAGCGTCTAATGGCGTTCACCTTTTTTATTTAAATTCTTAAATTATCTGTAAATTGAAAGCCTTTACATTTCAGTCTAAAATTAGGTAGAATAAAAGTATCAAACATAAACAAGGGGGAAATAAAATGGTATTTGAATTTCCGAATAAAGAAGGCGCCAAGTACAGAATTAAATCTCAGTATGAAAACTACATCGGCGGTGAATGGGTGGCACCAGCAGATGGAGAGTACTTTGAAAATGAATCGCCGGTAACCGGTGAAGTCGTGTCAAAAGTACCGCGTTCGAAACAGGCAGATGTAGATAAAGCAGTTGCTGCTGCACAGGAAGCGCAAAAATCATGGGCAGTCACATCTGTAACAGAGCGAAGCAATATTCTCTTGAAGATTGCTGACCGTGTAGAAGAACATCTTGAAGAGCTTGCTGTTCTTGAAACTTTTGAGAATGGTAAAGCCGTACGTGAAACGCTGAATGCCGACTTGCCACTCGTCGTCGATCATTTCAGATACTTTGCAGGTGTTATTCGCGGACAGGAAGGCGGGATTTCTCAAATAGATAATGATACTGTAGCGTATCACTATCATGAGCCGCTTGGTGTAGTTGGACAAATTATTCCATGGAACTTCCCGCTGCTTATGGCGACGTGGAAAATTGCTCCTGCACTGGCAGCAGGCAACTCAATCGTCTTAAAGCCTGCCGAGCAGACACCGACAACGATTCTTCATCTGGCGGAACTCATTGGGGATCTGTTGCCTAAAGGTGTTTTCAATATTGTGAACGGCTTCGGTTCAGAAGCGGGACAATCTTTAGCAACACATACGGGTATTAACAAGATTGCCTTTACGGGTGAAACGACTACTGGGCGCATTATTATGCAGAATGCGAGTCAGAATCTGATTCCTGTCACACTGGAACTTGGCGGTAAATCACCGAACATTTTTGCAAAAGATGTAATGGATGCGGATGATGACTACTTAGACAAAGCGATTGAGGGGCTTGTAATGTTTGCACTGAACCAGGGTGAAGTATGTACATGTCCGTCACGCGCACTAGTACATGAAGATATCTTTGACGAATTTATGGAACGCGTGATTAAGCGTGTTGAACAGATTAAAGTAGGTAACCCGTTAGATCCAAATACAATGATGGGTGCACAGACTTCAAATGAGCAGCAGGAAAAAATTGCATCGTACCTTGATATCGGTAAAAAAGAAGGCGCTGAATTACTTACAGGCGGAAATATAAAATCAGTCGACGGCGATATTAAAAATGGTTACTACGTCGAACCGACGATCTTTAAAGGCCACAATAAGATGCGTATTTTCCAGGAAGAAATTTTTGGACCGGTATTAGCAGTGGCGACGTACAAGGATGACGACGAAGCGATTGAAATGGCTAATGATACACTGTACGGACTTGGTGCGGGAGTATGGACACGCAGCCAAAACAGAGCATACCGATTAGGACGTGCAATTCAGGCGGGCCGTGTATGGGTAAACACTTATCACGACTACCCTGCCCACGCAGCATTTGGCGGTTACAAAATGAGTGGTATTGGCCGGGAAAATCATAAGATGATGCTAGCACATTATCAGCAGACTAAAAACCTGCTGGTCAGCTACAGCGAATCAGCAAAAGGATTCTTTTAATTGGCAGTACTTGAACAAGTTTATGCCACCGATCAGGCCAGATCACTTATTAATGAATTGAAAAAAGAACATGGAAACTTAATTTTTCACCAATCAGGGGGATGCTGTGACGGCTCCAGTCCAATGTGTCTGAAAGAAGGCATGATGATTATTGGAGACGTCGATGTACAGCTCGGTGAAATTGAGGGTGTACCATTTTATATGAACCATAAGCAGTACGAATACTGGAAACATACGCAGATTACGGTCGATGTTGTTAAAGGCATCGGCGGTATGTTCAGCGTTGAGGGGCCGAGAGGCGTCAGATTTCATATTCGAAGCGAACCGATAGAATAATGAGAAGACCGGACACGTCGATGTCCGGTTTTTTCTTATTTTATATAAAAGTAAATACATTGCTGAACAAACCGGAGAGTATAAATCCGGCAATTAATCCGAGTGCAAATATCAGTCCCCACTTAGCCCATTTCACAAAACGCAGCTCCCTTATATTATCTTGCTATTCATATACCCTTTCTCTTTAAACATATACCGGTAATTTCGAGATCAATACTTAGCTTTTTCAGCTGCTACATCTTATAATATTACATTGTGTTTTATAGTAATTAAAAATCAGCAGGTGAAGAAATGAAAAGCTCGAAAAATGATTTTACAACCGGTCCTATATTAAAGCCGCTGATTATATTTTCAGCGCCGATCATGCTGGCAAATCTGCTGCAGACTTCGTTTCAAATTGTCGACAGTCTGTGGGTCGGAAATATTCTTGGTGCAGAGGCACTGGGTGCTGTCGCCATAGCAACGACCATACTGGTCACTATATTGTCTTTCATACTTGGTTTGAACAATGCGGCACTGACTATTTTATCTCAGCAGCATGGCCGTAAAGATGATGAAGGCCTGAAGCGCTACTTAAATGCTTTTATCGTTATTATGACTGTAATGTCTGTTGTTTTTGCGGTAATCGGCTACATATTTGCAGAAAGTCTGCTCGGAATTATCGGTACGCCGGATGCTATTTTGGATATGGCAGCGTCATACCTTCAAATAAGCCTTCTCGGGATGTTTTTCTTATTTGGCTATAACTTTATCAATACTGTTTTCAGAGCGCTTGGCGACAGCAAGACGCCGCTTAGAATTGTCTTCATTGCAGTCATATTGAATGCTGTTCTGTCACCGCTCTTTATGATTGTATTTGATCTCGGTATACAGGGTGCGGCCCTCGCTACAGTCGGTTCACAGACAATTGCATTTCTGTACAGTGTGTACCTGGCGGTTAAACGCAATCTGGTACCATTTAAAATGCCTTCTATACCGGCTCGCTATGAAGTCGGATTGATTTTAAAACTGGGTATTCCGGCAGGACTGCAGATGGGTGTTATTCATGCAGGTATCGCAGCGATTCTGAGTGTGGTGACTCAGTTTGGTGCGGACAGTGTGGCAGGATTCAGTGCTGCGCAGCGTCTCGACAGTTTAATTATGCTCCCTGCCATGGCGCTTGGTACGGCAGTTAATGCGATGGCCGGACAGAACATTGGTATACAGCAATGGCCGCGTGTGAAGCAGATTGCACGTTATGCCGCGTTATATAACTTCGGTTTAATGCTGAGTGTGGCTGTTGTTGTAATTATCTTTGCAGAAGCGGGAATCAGAATGTTTATTCAGGATGAGGCAGCGGTAGAATTCGGTACGAATTACTTAAGAATTGTCGCGCTGTGCTATCCATTTTTAGGATTAAACTTTGTCTTAAACGGTATTGTCAGAGCATCAGGAGCAATGTATCAAGTACTGATATTGAACATTATCTCTTTCTGGATACTCAGGTATCCTCTGTCGGCCCTGTTTGCTTCATACTTTGGAGAAACTGGTGTCGGCATGGGCATGGGTGTCAGCTTTATAATCAGCAGTATTTTCGCCTATCTGTATTACAAATTCGGAAAATGGAGAGAAAAAGAACTATTTAAATGATAAACACTCCTAAAAATATATAGACATATATCTATATAGATGATAATCTATATATAAATTACGGAGGTATATGCATGAATTATGACGAAACAGCTTCATTATTAAAAATTATAGCGGATCCAAGCCGTCTTGAAATACTCGATTTATTATCGTGTGATGAACTATGCGGTTGTGATTTACTCGAGCACTTTGAGTTTTCTCAGCCTACTTTGAGTCACCATATGAAAGTTCTGGTAAACTGTGATTTTGTTACGAAAAGAAAAAATGGTAATAAAGTAATGTATGAACTCAATCACAAGACGATGAATAAAATAGAAAAACAGCTTCAAATTATTAACTCATCAAGCGGATATTGTGCATGTCAAACTATGAAAAAAGGTGTCTGCTGATTATGGCAATACTAGCGATAAGCATATTTATTATTACTTTAATATTTGTAATCTGGCAGCCGAGAGGGCTAGATATCGGCATTACAGCAATGATTGGAGCTGCTCTAGCAGTAATAACGGGTGTAGTATCATTTGGAGATATTATAGAAGTGACAAGTATCGTCTGGAACGCGACACTGACGTTTGTCGCTGTCATACTGATTTCATTAATACTGGATGAAATAGGATTCTTTGAATGGTCTGCTAGACACATGGTTAAAGCTTCACACGGCAGCGGGCTTAAAATGTTTATCTACATTGCGCTGCTCGGTTCTGTCGTTGCGGCATTTTTTGCAAATGACGGTGCAGCATTAATTCTGACACCGATAGTTCTGGCCATGGTCCGGAATTTAAACTTTAAGGAAAAAATGATTTTCCCGTTTGTTATAGCCAGCGGCTTTATTGCTGATACGACATCTTTGCCGCTCATTGTGAGTAACTTAGTTAATATAGTGTCGGCAGACTATTTTAATATCGGTTTTATAGAATACTTTTTACATATGATTATTCCTAATATCTTTTCACTGGTCTCAAGTATTCTGGTGTTGTGGCTCTTCTTTAGAAAATCGATTCCGGATACTTTCGATGGCAGCAATCTGAAACTTCCGCATGAAGCGATTAAAGATAAAAAAATGTTTAAGATATCATGGATAGTATTGATTATGCTCTTAGCAGGCTATCTTCTAAGTGAATTCATCGCAGTGCCTGTATCGTTTATCGCTGGGGTTATTGCGATTGTCTTTCTTGTACTGGCGCGTAAATCAGAAGCGGTTAATGTATCACGCGTCGTAAAAGGTGCGCCGTGGAATATTGTTGTCTTTTCAATCGGTATGTACGTCGTTGTCTTCGGTTTAAGAAATGCAGGTATGACAGATTTACTTGCGGATTCAATTGCTGCAATAACTGAATACGGACTTTTGGCCACAGTTATGGGAATGGGTGCAATCGCAGCAATACTGTCTTCAGTTATGAACAATATGCCGACAGTAATGATTAATGCGATAGCAATCAGTGAAACAGGTGCACAGGATGTTATTAAAGAAGGTTTAATATATGCGAACATTATCGGTTCTGATTTAGGGCCGAAAATCACACCAATCGGTTCACTGGCAACACTGCTGTGGCTTCATGTACTGGCTAAAAAAGATATGAAAATATCTTGGGGAACGTATTTTAAAATTGGAATAATAATAACGCCACCGGTGCTTATTATGACACTTCTCGGGTTGTACTTTACGCTATTAATATTTTAAGTGAGGGATAGTTATGACTAAAAAGACAATATATTTTGTATGTACAGGCAACGCTTGCCGCAGTCAGATGGCTGAAGGTCTTGGTAAAGAGATTCTTGGAGAAGAATGGAATGTGTATTCCGGCGGAATAGAAGCGCATGGTGTGAATCCGAAAGCAATTAAAGCGATGGCCGAAATAAATATTGATATTAGCAAGAATACTTCGGATTTAATTCAAAACGATATTCTTAATGCATCTGATCTTGTTGTCACACTATGCAGCGATGCTGATCAGAACTGTCCCGTGCTCCCAGCCCATGTGACTAAAGCTCATTGGGGATTTGATGACCCTGCAGGTAAAGAATGGCAGGAATTTCAAAGAGTCAGAGATGAAATTGGCGACCGGATTTTACAGTTTAAAAATACAGGGAACTAAAAAGTACTGCCGCTTAAAATCACAGCGGCAGTACTTTTTTTATTTATTCATTTGTATTTCTATGAATTTCTTTAGTACATGAACAGTCATTACACAATCGTTTAAACTGGTCCACTCTTTAGGATTGTGACTGATGCCATCTTTACTGCGCGCAAAAATCATTGCGACTGGCAATTCGAGACCGATATTCATAGAATCGTGTCCCGCACCGCTCGGCAGTTCCGTTGCTTCAATGTTTAAATCATTTAAAATATTATGAAGCTCTTGTTTATAAACTTCTTCAACAGGTACAGGTTTAACTCGGGATGTACCGCTCACTGTAACGCCGATATTTCGTTCTTTTGCAATGCTCTCTGCACGTTCTGTAACGAGCTCAAGCAGTCTATCGCGTGTGTCTTCGTGGATATCTCGTATATCGACAATCATCTTAACAGACTCAGGAATAACGTTGGCACCGTTAGGAGAAACGGCCAGTTTACCGACCGTTGCAACGGCTGTACTGCTGACAATTTTAGGTATGTTTTCAAGTTCGCTGACGAAACGGCCGGCAGCAACCAGCGCATCCTGTCTGTCATTCATCGGTGTGTTGCCGGCGTGTCCGGCCTGTCCTTTGAATTCAACTTCAAGCCATGCCTGACCTGCAATACCGTTAACGATTCCGACCGGCAGATTATTTTTCTCGAGCAGTTTTCCCTGTTCAATATGTGCTTCTGCAAAGAATGTCCAGTCACGCTGCTGAATATTTTTGTATTCTTTTAAAGAAGAACCGTATTGCTCGAGAACTTCTTCAAGATTTAAACCTTCATTATCTTTAAGTGAAGCAATTAATTCATCATCAACGAATCCCATATAGGACCGGCTGCCAAAGACGCCGCTCGAAAATCTTGCGCCTTCTTCATCAGAAAAGATTACAACTTCATATGACTTTTTTGGCGTGTATCCAGATACTTTCCACGCTTCAGCAACTTCCAGCGCAGCCAGTACACCGAGTACACCGTCAAAATTCCCGCCTGCCGGCACTGTATCGACATGTGATCCGGAGGCGATAGATTGTGAGTTATCGTCCCCGTTTAATCTGCCGAAAACGTTGCCGGCAGCATCAGTTTCAACCGTCAGACCGGCTTCTTTCATCCAGCCTATTACTAACTCTTTAGCCAGTTTTTCCTCTTGTGAGAAACCGGGACGGCTGACACCGCCTGTTGGAAGTACACCGATTTTGGAAATTGCTTCGAGTCTTTCAGCCAGCCGTCCCCCATCGATTCCGTCGTAATCTAACCCGGTGTTATAGTCATTTATCAAAAGATTTTTCATATATTATGTCCTCCAAGCTGTAATGTGTTGTGTTTAACAAATATGTATTTTGCAGTATATTTCCCGGGAATTAAATGAACCGCAGAGTAGCCAGCGGAAAGTAATTCCTGAAATGTCTTTCTTGTTGTCATTCTCCAATCCAATGCGACTTTGTGGTTATGAGCTTTAACATGCTGAAAATCTTTAGGAACTTCATAAGAATATACATCTGCACTGAAACGTTTAGTGTGAAACTGACTACAGACAGGAATATCGTTATTAAAATGGATTTCATTTAGTGGAGCTGCGCTATCATAATTCTCAGCTTCAGCTTCTGTCACATACTCACTTGATATATACCAGTGAACTTCGAAACGGTCAGACGGCAGGCCTTTGTTCAGACCATCTTTCATTTCTCCGTACGCATTCTCTGTATATACAGAACATGTTCCTCTCAGTTTTGTCAGATTTAAATATGCATTTCGTGTTTCAAGCGGATCATATGTCCAGCGTATTTCCCTATAGCCTTTTTGAGTAGCTATTTCCTGCTGTTGCCTTTTCAGCTGTTCACCTATCTTTTTGGAACGGTAATCTTCTTCTATACCAAGCATATGCGAGCAAAGGTATGTTTGACCGTCCTGAAAACCGGCAAAACCGTAACTGAAACCGATAATTTTATTCTGGTCAAAGGCACCGATAATTATGCCGCCATTTTTAACTGCAGTCAGCGTTTGATGAATTGGCAGCGGCAGCATATTCCAGACATTCTGTTCTATTTTTTCGAGCTGTTCAAGATCTTTTATCGTCGTTAATTCTCTTAGGGTAATCATTTCAAACCTTCTTTATAGTATAAGTAATTTTTTCATAACATTAGCATATCAAGAATCTCAATACAATAAATATTCAGATAACTAAGTGTATAAAAAGTATATTAAATTTAATGTATTATTCTTGATATTTCGATTTCGAATGTTTATACTACAAATAGATTAAATTTAATATATTTTAAAAGTACTAGTAGAAGGAGGTGCAGACATGAATGAAAAAGAAGCACGGATAAAAGCATTTACTGTTTTTATAAAATCCTCACAGTCCGTACAAAAACTTATTAAACAGGACTTTTTAAAGAAGGAAATTAACCTCAATGAATATGCGGTAATGGAATTGCTGTATCACAAAGGTGACCAGCCGATACAGGCTATCGGCAAGAAAATACTTATGGGCGGCGGCAGTATTACTTACGTTATAGATAAGCTTGAAAAGAAAGACTTTATTTACAGAAGACCCTGTCCAGATGACAGAAGAGTAATGTTTGCATGTATTACCGATGTTGGTAAACAGTATATGGATACAAGAGTTGTTGAACAGGAAGCACTGATTAATACAATCTTTGATGAGTGGAATGACGATGAAGTAGAAAATGCAATTAACTTATTAAAACGAATTGGGCTGCACGCAGAAGGCCTGCTTAAATAAAATTTGGAGGAAGATATTATGACTAATGAAAATTTAAAAGGAATACACCACGTAACAGCAATGACAGACAATGCGATGAGAAACTATGATTTTATGACGGAAGTTGTCGGTATGCGTTTAGTTAAGAAGACTGTAAACCAGGATGACATTCAGACATATCACACTTTCTTTGCTGATGATGAAGGCTCACCAGGTACGGATATGACTTTCTTCGATTTCCCGAACAACCCTAAAGGCTCAAGAGGAACTAACTCTATTTCAAGAACAGGCCTCAGAGTGCCGAATGATGCAGCACTTGAATTCTATTTAAATCGTTTTGAAGAAAACAATGTAAAACATGACGGTATAAAAGAACTGTTTGGCAAAAAAATACTGCCGTTTGAAGAAGCTGACGGGCAGAGATATCAGTTATTCTCAGATGAAAATAACGAAGGTGTAGCGCCGGGAAAACCATGGAAAAATGGTCCTGTGCCTGAAGATAAAGCAGTATATGGTCTCGGCCCAATTGAAATTACAGTAAGTTATTACGATGACTTCAAAAAAGTACTGCAGGAAATTTACGGTATGACACCGATTCTTGAAGAAGACAATGTAACGTTATTAAACGTCGGTGAAGGCGGTAACGGCGGACAAGTCATTCTTCGTAAAGACGAAGGTACTGAAGGACGACAGGGCTACGGTGAAGTACACCATGTTTCATTCAGAGTAGAAGACCACGCGGCACTTGCAGCATGGGAAGAAAAATACCGTCAGATGGGTATGGGCAATTCAGGACTTGTAGATCGTTTCTACTTTGAAGCACTGTATGCACGTGTCGGACATATTTTAATTGAACTATCTACAGATGGTCCCGGATTCATGGATGATGAGCCGTATGAAACATTAGGAGAAAGCTTAGCATTACCACCGTTCTTAGAGCCGAAACGTGCACAAATCGAAGCTTCAATCAGACCGTTTGATACAACGAGAAATAGATAATAAAGGAGAAAATTAAATATGGAAGCAATTAAAAGAATTCACCATATTACTGCAATAGTTGGTGATCCGAATGAAAATATAAAATATTACAGAGATGTACTTGGTTTAAGACTGGTTAAACAGACAGTAAACTTTGATGATCCCGGAGTTTATCATTTGTACTTTGGAGATTATGACGGCAGTCCGGGGACAATTATTACGTTCTTTAACTGGGTTGTCGACAGACCGGGAGTCAAAGGCGGTGGACAGGTTGGCAGAATAGCTTTCAGAATTCCTAAGGGCAGCATGACTGAATGGGAAAATCATTTGAAAGAACAAAATATCAAAACTGAACATACAGAACTGTTCGGTAAAGATACACTGCAGTTTGACGACGTTCACGGACTTGAGCTCGCTTTAGTAGAAGGTGACAGTGAAGCCGATACAAAGGATATTATCGGGTTCCACGGCGCTGTTTTACTATCGGGTAACCCTGACGGCACAAAAGAATTACTAGTGCGTACAATGGGCTTAAGTGAACTGAATATTAATGACAGAAACTACCACTTTGAAACGGCCGGTGAAGAGAAGCATCATATCGTCACTGAGCTTCCGCCAAAACCTAGAGGCAGCTTTGGTATTGGAACAGTACATCATATTGCATGGTCTGTACCGAACCTGGAAGTTTTAGAAAAATGGAAGACATTACTTCAGGGCAAGGATTTCGGTGTGACTGAAGTCAGAGACAGAAACTACTTTAAGTCTATTTATACAAGCGAACGCGGAGAAGTTGTTTTTGAATTCGCAACAGATGAACCTGGATTCGATGTAGATGAAGACAAGACAGAACTTGGTTCTTCACTGCAGCTGCCGGCGCAGTATGAACACAAAAGAGAAGAGTATGTAAGAACAATGCCGAAGTTAGACCTTTAATTGAGGGGCGATAATGATGTTTAGTTTTTCAAATGAAGATTTAACAACTAAAGAAAAAAATAAAATAATGATCGGTACGGTGGTGCCGAGACCCATCGCACTAGTATCGACAAAATCAGCTGAAGGTGTTGTGAATGTGGCACCTTTCAGCTATTTCAACATTGTCACATATAAACCGCCGATGCTGTCGATTGCAGTGCAGAGAGTTAACGGTGAACAGAAAGACACGGCGAGAAATATTATGACTGAAAAAGAAGCCGTGGTTCATGTTGTTGATATATCGAATGTCGAAATCGCTAACATTACAGCTGCAAATCTCGCACCGGAAGACAGCGAACTGAACTATGCAGACTTTACACCCGTTAAATCGGCTTCAGTCCGTCCGCCGGGATTAAAAGAAGCGAAAGTCAGATTCGAAACAAGTCTTTATGACTCACACGTGATTTATGATGGTGACGAAGCAACGACCGATGTTTTATTTTTAAAAATTGAATATTACCATCTTGATGATTCGATTTACGACGCTGAAAAAGGATATATCGATGTTGAGGCGCTCAGTGCTGTCAGCAGACTGGCCGGCAATGATTACGCGGAAATAGGACGTATGTTTACAATTGAAAGACCAAAATAATTTATGAGGAGCGCTAATGTATGGAACATATTTATAATGAAAATAAAAAAGGTGCACCAGTTTTCGTATTACTTCACGGAACAGGCGGTACTGAGACGGATTTATTACCGCTAGCACAAGCTTTAAATCCTGAATATAATGTTTTAAGTATAAGAGGGAACGTTAAAGAAAACGGTATGAACCGTTACTTCAAACGTCTTGGTGAAGGGAATTATGACTGGGAAGATTTAGAATTCCGCGGCAATGAATTGTATGAGTTTATCGCAGAAAAAGCGACAGAATACGATTTTAAACTGGAAGATGTAATCTTCGTTGGATTCTCAAACGGTTCGAATATTGCAATTCAATTAATGCTGCAGCAGGAAGATAAATTTAAAAAAGCAATGCTGTTTGCACCATTATATCCAACTGATCTTGAGAAAAAACATGACTTCAGCGATGTGGAAGTATTCCTGTCACTAGGTAAGGGAGACCCTATCGTACCAGAGGCTGAGAGCGAGAGAGTTATTAAATTATTTGAAGAGCGCAACGCCGCTGTAACGACAGTATGGGTGAACGGTCATACACTGCCAGAGGAAGCTCTGATTGCAGGTAAAGAATGGCTGAATCAGTAATCTTAAAATAGTAAAAGCGCATCTCCTTTACGGAGATGCGCTTTTTTATGCAGCTATTTTTCTTGCTTTATTTTCATGTATTTTAACCATGACAAATCTTGCTATCGGCTGAGCGACAAGGACTTCTATCCAGAACGCAATTCCAAAGTTTCTAAACCATACTGGGAAAAAGCGTGTGAAGATATCTGTCGATATTTCTCTGTTGCCTACCCATGTTCCAATGACAGTCAATGTCAGTGAAAGAATTGTTACGTTCATTACGATGTTCAGTAAAATTCTGGCATTGAATCCATCAGTTTCACCTTGAAATTTCGGCATTATTTTACCGATCAGAGGACCGGCAACAAACCTCACCAGGAGTATAACTATAATCCACATTACGGGCATAATTTTAAAGAACTCAATGTAAGTTCCAAGGCTTAACCCAATCTCCATAAACATAATAATCGGTGCAATAGTGTTAACTGAAATAAACGATATAACCAGCATAAAAATAATGCCTTCTGCAGCACTTTGCGGCAGTCTCTTTTCTTTATACATCTGTATTCTCCATCCATATAGTTGTTCAGTATGGCAGACGTATCTTACGACATGTATTTTTGATATAAATTTTCATATCAATATCTCTACGCAAATGACTTTATTATTCTAGCACAAACGACAAAAATAAGCCTGTGCTTTTTCAAACCTTTAAGCAAAATGATTAAATATCTCTAAATCCGGCTATATATAGCTATTGAGTTTAGAATTGAATATAGAAGGAGTAATCATTATGAAGCAACCGCTTATAGGAATCACAACTTTTATCGGTAAAAACAATCAGGAAGTCCCTAAGAGATTTATAGATGTCATCAGCAGAGAACATGGGGTTCCGGTGCTGCTACCTGAAATTGAGAATGAAGATTTAATTAAAGCGCAAGTTGAGAATATAGATGCATTGCTGCTGACCGGCGGCGATGATGTTGATCCGGCATTATATGATCAGGATCCGCATCAGAAACTAGGTAATATAGAACCTGAACGTGATGAGTATGAATGGAAACTTATCGATTACGCTTTGGAAAGAGGCATACCAGTTCTCGGCATCTGCCGCGGTTCACATATGCTGAATATTCACGAGGGCGGAACGATATACCAGGATATTTACAGTCAGATAGAAGAAGGTACAGAATTGATTAAGCACCAGAGGAATGACAGCAAAGAGCATTTCACTCATAAAGTGAATATTAAAAAAGATAGCAAGATGTACGATATTGTTAAACAGGAAGAAATATTTACAATCAGCAACCATCACCAGGCAGTGAATGAAGTCGCACCGGGATTCCATGTTGCTGCCAAGACAAACGATGGCATTATAGAAGCGATAGAGAGCACTGAGCACGAGTTTGTTATCGGGCTGCAGTGGCACCCTGAGGAGAGGTATCATACTGATGAATCCTCTCAGAATATTATAAGAAGATTTGTAGAAGCAGCAGGAAAATAACCTGCTGTTTTTCTTTTTAGTGTTAAGTTTTAAATATTCTGATAAAATCTAAGGAAAATGCTAAATGTAAGGAGAGAGTATATGACTAACCCGGTTATTGGTGTAACAACGTTTATAAGCAGTGACGGACTTAGGCTGCCTGAGAATTACAGTATTGCGATAGCAGGTGAAGAAGGTGTACCGGTAATACTGGCTAAGGTAGAAGACGACGTATTAATTAAAAAGCAGATAGAGAATATTGACGGACTGCTGCTATCAGGCGGTGATGATATTGAGCCTTCATTTTTTGGAGAAAGTCCGCATCAGAAAATGGGTACGATAGAACCGGGGCGTGATCTCTATGAAATGAAACTGATAGAATATGCCCTTGAAGCAGGCAAGCCGATTCTCGGTATATGCCGGGGAGCTCAAATATTAAATGTGCAGCAGGGCGGCACGATGTATCAGGATATCTATTCCCAGCACGGCGACAGTACGATGAAGCATAACCAGGATGCTGCGAAAGATTATTTATCCCATAAAGTTAACATTATAGAAGGTACGAAACTTCATGAGATTCTCGGTGAGACAGAAATTAGGACAAACAGTTTTCATCATCAGGCAAACAAATACCCGGCGGAGGGTTTGCAAGTTTCTGCAATGACAGACGACAGAATTGTCGAAGCGGTGGAGAGTGCTCAGCACGATTTTGTTATCGGTATTCAGTGGCATCCCGAAGGAACTTATTTAGTAGACGAAGCATCAAAGAAAATATTCAGAGCATTTATAAAAGCAGCCGCACAACTCCAACGCTAAATTAACAGAATCTTTAAAAAAACAGATTGGCATTTCGATTCCCGAAAGGTATACTGGTTTGTAAGCGTATACATATAAAGGGGATGAAGTGTTTTATGCAAAAGAAATTGTGGCTATTAATGCTTTTTACAATGCTTTTAGTACTTGCGGCCTGTACGGACGACAGTGATGTGGATGAAGCGGCTGAAGGGGATACGGAAGCTGAATCCGGCGGGGGAGATTTAGTGATTGGGATGATTAGTGAAGCAGTATCACTGGATCCTCACGTATCGAATGATATACCCTCCGCGCAGCTGAGAACTCAGATTTACGATACTTTAATTGAACAAACAGTCGATTTAGAATTAACAGAAGGTCTTGCTACTTCATTTGAACAGGATGGGGATAAGTGGACACTCGGTCTTAAAGAAGGTGCCACTTTTCATAACGGCAGTGAGTTTACTGCTGAAGATGTTAAAGCGACACTTGAACGTGTAGTCGACCCTTCAGTAGGTTCATCAGCTGCATTTATGTTCGAGATGATTAACAATATTGAGATTACAGATGACTATGAAATTGTTTTAACAACAGATTATCCATTTACACCGCTGCCGAGTCATCTTGCACACAATACAGCAGGTATTTTAAGTAAAGAAGTTATCGATGAAGACTATCAAAATGCTTTAGATGAAGCAGGCTCGGACGTCACTCTGGAAGAGTATTATGACTTGCGTGAACAAGGAGGTACAGACTTTGAAGCTGTCTCGGAAGACATCGGTACCCATGTCGGTGCTGTTATTTCTGAAAAACCGGACGGTACAGGTCACTTGAAGTTACAGGAACGCATACCCGGTAACGAAATTGTCTTAGAAAAATTTGAGGATTTCCACGGTGGAGAACGTCAATTTAATACAGTTACTTATCGTGTTATCCCTGAGAATTCATCGCGTCTGGCTGAGTTGGAAACAGGAGGTATCAGCATTACAGATACTGTAGATCCGTCATCAATGGACCGAGTCCGAGATCATGAATCAACAGACATTATTGACCAGGACGGCTTATCAATGACTTACCTTGCATTCAACTATACAAAAGAACCTTTTGACGATGAAAATGTCAGAAAGGCAATATCACATGCTCTGGACAGAGAGCAAATTATAAGCGGCGTGCTGGATAACCGCGGTATCCATGCAAAAAATCATATTTCGCCCTCTGTTTTCGCTCACAATGAAGACATGGAAGAAGTGGCCTTTGATTTGGATTTAGCAAAAGAATATATGGCTAATTCCAGCATGCCTGACGGTTTCGATACTACTATCTGGACATCGGATTCAGAACAAAATAGAGATATCGCATTAATAATGCAGGAATCTTTAGGAGAAATCGGCATCGATGTAACGATTGAACAATATGAATTTGGTGCGTTTTTAGATATGGCTAATCAAGGTAACCATGATATGTTCATGCTTCAGTGGATTACAGTGACAGGGGATCCAAACTATGGGCTGTACCCGATGTTCCATACAGACTCACAGGACGGGTCAGGAAACCGCTGGAATTACTCTAATTCTGAGCTTGATGGTTATTTAGAAGAAGGACAGCAGACTTCTGATGAGAACGAACGTGTTGAAGCATATGCAATAGCACAAGAAATATTAATGGAAGATCTGCCTATTACACCGTTATACTACGGTCAGCTTGGTATCGGTGTAAACAATACACTTGTAGACGGTGTTGAACTAGACCCGGTAGGAATCGTCAGAATTGAAAATGTAACATTCCCTGAATAAGACAGCAAAAAGCATTGCCGTAATTGGCAATGCTTTTTTTATTGGAATAATGACAGACTTTTATCAGTAATATCTTTACTACGAAGCCACTGGCTGAATTTTGGAAGTGCCAGATGATATAAGCTGAGTGACAATAGCACAGTTGCCGCCCCGAAAGAGAATCCTGCGAGTACATCTGTTGGGAAATGCACGCCGAGATATATTCTGGAAGCCATCACAAATAAAATAATTGTAACTGTTATAAAAGCGATAATAATCTTCTTCCATAATAATTTTTGAACTGACAGAATCAGTATCAGACCAAGCATGCCGTAAAAAACAGTTGAAGCGGTTGAATGACCGCTCGGAAAGCTGTATGTGGACTCTGCAGCTAGTCTTAGAAATTCAGGACGTTCTCTGCCTATAACAGGTTTCATTAAATGTACGAGAACACCCGGACTGAGTGAAATAGTCAGGCCAAACCAAAGGGCAGCTGTATACATTTTTTTAATAAACAATGACACAGTAACAATCAAGGTCAGGACAACAATTGCCTCGGTTCCGCCGATTTCTGTCATCACTAGGATGACCGCTGCCCTTGAGTCAGTGACAGTACTCTGTATGGCTTCGATAAAGTAAAGATCAAGATGGTTTACCCAACCGCTGGCAGTCATGACACTGACAGCAATGAAGATGTACAGTATTAAAAATGATATCCCTGTAATAAGCAATTTTTTTGTCATAATCATACTTCTTTCTTTTTGACTTATTTATAGTAGATTATCTAATTTAACATAATGTTGACATATTGTCACCATTCTAATAGTATTCATGATATTGAATATTAGCAAGAAAGGTGATTTTATGGAAAGACAGAATAGACTCTATCAGTTTATGAAAAATGAAATGGATAAGCGCTGTATGTCTCTAAGGCGCTTCAGCATTTTTGTAAATATCGACCATGCAACATTGTCTAAAATTATGAATGGCAAGCGTCAGGTAAACTTAAATCACCTTCAAAAACTATCGGAGAGTCTATCAGTGGACTTTGATTTTTTATTAGAGCTTGCGGGGTATGGGAAACCTGTTAAAGATGACCTTGAACAAACGTGGGAAGCAGTGCAGAAAATAGCAGAGGAATTGACTGACGTTAATGAAAGTATTTCATTTGAGCGTGTGAATCAGGAAATTTCGAATTTTGAAACTTACAGCCAGACAGCAGCAGGTCAAGAGAAGATAGTTGCAGAGTTTGACACTAAGATGAAAGAAACCGCGGGTATTGGTAAATATGTGGAACAGCTCAAAGCAATGTACGCTCATTTTATAAATGGACACGGTCATACCAGGGATCAAATACTTATTGGAGCAGCTTTACTTTATTTTATAGTGACAACAGATTTACTGCCGGACTATTTACTGCCGGTCGGCTTATTGGATGATGCATTTATTGTGCAGGCAATCTCGCAGCGTCTGGAAAATAAAAACATCCTGCTGTAGTTAGGAGGAATAAGGATATGGTTCAAAATCTAAATCAGCTCGTCCACAGTGTGACGTATACACTGGAACAAAAAGATGAACATGCATTCCACGAAAATATCAGCGATCTGCAGAAGTATGATTTGACTCAAATATTTTTGGAGTTATCAACAGCGGAGCAAAAAATATTTTTAGAATTCATTTCGATTCATCAGCTCGCAGATGTTTTATCGGAATTAGATGCTGCTAATCAGCGGAAAGTAATCGGCATGATTGATTCACACGCAGGCTCTCTGGTTATTACACAGATGAACAACGACGATTTAATCGGTATGCTGAGCAATCTCGGTGAAAAGAAAGCAACAGAACTCTTGTCGGATGCAGATGAAGAATTTTCTGCTGATATCGAAACTCTTATGGAGTTCCCGCCGGAAACAGCCGGCAGAATAATGAATAATCAAATGGTCTGGATTAATAAATCCTATACTGTGCGTGAAGCAGTCGATAAATTAAAACATTTTGCGGAGCTGGCTGAGTATCTCAACTATCTGCATGTTATCGATGATGATAAAAAACTTGTCGGGGTCGTATCGTACAGAGATCTGCTGCTGGCCGATTTAGAACAGCACATAGAAGAAATTATGAAAATACGGATAGTTACAGTGGACGCACTGATGGATCAGGAAGAAGTTGCGAGAATAATTCAGCGTTATGATCTCGTAACGATTCCAGTCGTTGATGAAGAAAATAAATTGCTTGGTATCGTTACAATCGACGATATTCTGGATGTTGTTTATCAGGAAGCTGAAGAAGATATTGAAAAGTTTTCTGCATCAGGAAAAGCGATTGATTTTACGACAAAACCATTTACTGCTGCGAAAAGAAGACTGACGTGGCTAATACTTCTGCTTTTCATCGGAATCGTGTCAGGAAGTATCATTGCAAGCTTTGAGGAAACCCTGGAACAAGTAGTTGCGCTAGCATTTTTCATGCCGATGGTAGCAGGAATGACCGGTAATACAGGTACGCAATCACTTGCTGTTGTCATCAGGGGGCTCACGAAAGAAAATGTGAATACAAAACAAGTGTTTAAGCTTTTACTCAGAGAATTGAAAGTAGGAGTATACATTGGTTTGACGTGCGGACTGCTTATATTTATCATTGCATATCTATGGCAGGGCAGTGCGGTGTTAGGTTTTGTTATTGGGATTTCACTGCTCTGCACTCTGATTATCGGTACACTCGCCGGGACAATCATACCGCTTATTTTGAACCATCTAAATGTTGATCCGGCAGTGGCTTCCGGGCCATTAATTACAACAATTAATGATATATTGTCATTATTAATTTATTTTGGAATCGCAACAGCGTTTTTATCATACTTAATGTAAAAAATCCGAAGAGTTATCTCTTCGGATTTTTAATTTTTTACAGCACTTTCCAATATCTTAAAAGTAGGTTTTTCAGTATCTATTTCAGCTTTAAGACCATATGGAATTATGCATTTCGGTTCATTATGACCGAAGCTTGCGTTATACAGTACCGGCAGGTCACTGCGTCCTGCTTCGGTGAGTATACGTCGCCATGCCTCTTTGTATTCAGTGTAATATCGTCCATCCTGAGGACGCCCGATAACAATACCATTTATATGCTCAAATATACCGATAACAGACATAGCGCGTAAATAATCTTCAAATATTTCTGGATCAAGATAACATTCAGATGTTTCAAAGAACAGTATGGCATCTTTAAAGTCTTTTAATTCTGGAAAATACTGAGTGCCCCGAAGGTTATTAAAGACTTCCAGGCAGCCGCCGATTAAATGTCCGCGGGCTTTTCCGGAACCACTGATGCTTTCATAGCCGGAATTATTGTCTTTAGGACGTTCAATACTTTTATTTTCAGAAGCCCAGCTGAGTCCGATTTTTCTAATGTGCGGAGAAGTATTAATTTCGCCGACAGGTTCTGCAGAAAACCATGTCCTCTTAATTGAATCGACAGTATAATCATCCATTGCGATATTTTCAGCAAAATCGGTTAACAGAGCAGGACCGTAACTGGTCGATATACCATATTTGTAAAAGAATAAATGATTAGTTGTAGTGTCGGAATATCCTGTGAATATCTTTGGATTATTTTTAAGAGCATCAGTGTCTACAAATGGCAGGATACGTACAGTTTCATTGCCGCCGATTGCACAGATAATTCCCTTAACAGAATCATCTCTTAAAGCGTTATTTAAATCCTCTGCCCTTTTCTCAGGGTGGTCATAAACGTAATCTAGGCCCTTCAAAGCATGGGGCATTACTTTCACCTTTAAGCCGAAAACACTCTCCAGCCGTTCGATTCCCTGTTCAGTTCTCCATTGTATATCTTCTTCGCCTGCGAGTCCGCTCGATAATGAGACGAGTGCAACCGTGTCACCATGCTGTAATTTACGGGGTTTAATCATAAGACCGCCTCCAATGTAATTTCCAATAGTATAACAAAGAAAAAGTAAATAGTTACAAAATATATCAGTTTGCTATTCGGGCTCTTAAATTTTATACTTAAGAAAATGTTACGAAACGGTGAATGGAGTGAACAGAAATGAGAAAACTTAAATTAATATCTGTACTATTTTTTAGTTCTATTATCTTAAGCGCATGCAGCAACCCTTTTGATCAGCTTGCTGATGAAATTAACGGCTGGCTTGGTTCAGAAAGCGCGAACACGAGTGAAGAAAGTAATGATTCTGGGAAAGATGACGATACCGACAGCAATAACGAAACAGACAATGATACCGCCAGTGACACTGAGGGAATTGAAACTTTGGACTACAGTCACTTAATGAATCAAGGTGAGGCGGTTACACTCGATGAAGGTATGCATGAAGTCGGCAAAGATATTGAGCCTGGCCGCTATGTCATTACAGCAGATTCAGGATACGGAAATATATATGTTAAGAACGAAGAAGAGCGCGGCGGATTCAATGAAACTTTAGCAGGAGAGTCGGATAGTCCTGAAGGTCAGACGACTGAAATTGTTGGATTTCTTGACGAAGGATATTCAGTTGAGATAGCCAATTTTGAGAATGTAAACTTTACTCCGTATGAAACAGTATCTGTGGAAACAATTTTTCCTGGTCAGTGGGTAGCCGGTGAAGATTTCCCTGCAGGTGTTTATGATGTCAGTATGCCAGAAACTGAGGAAACAGGATCACTCGAAGTGTCATCACATCCCGATTATAATAAATCGAGACATACACTGGGGAGTGCAGAATATGGCGGAATGACTAACTTTACGATGTCATTTGAAGACGGTGATATTGTGAACTTGAGATATATGCCAGAGATAACTTTAACTAAAAGATAGGGCGTTATAATAGCGGTATTAATAATGTAAAAAGGGAGTAACGCTATGCGTTACTCCCTTTTTAGGCTTGTTATTAAGAAAGTTAGATAGTAATTTAAAGCGTTAGTATTTAACTCTTTGCATTATAATCATGCATTACTCTCTGGTAATTTTCCGGGTCTGTATCACCCTCGGTATTGATTAAGAGAACACATGATTTTTTATTTAATCCAAGTTGTTCTGCCATATTTTTAAAATCACTATTTGTCATAATTTCGTGTAAAGATCCAATGGTCACACTGCCGGATTCTCCAGATATAATTTTCTCGTCTTTGCCAGTGGGACGACCAAGTTTTCTCATACCTCTCCAGCTGATGTCATCGCTGCAATGTATGAAGGCTTCCACTGAATCTTTTAAAATACTCCAGCCCTGTATGCTGGGTTTTCCGCAAGATAATCCTGCCATCATGGTTTGAAGATCACCGCTGACATTTTGCGGTTTACCGCTGGTATGTTCTGCAGATTTATATAAACAAGCGGCATTCTCCGGTTCGACAATAACTATTTTAATATTGGTATGATCCATAGATTGAATTAGTGAAGCTGCCATCGCACCGGCGAATGAGCCGACACCTGCCTGCAGAAATACATGTGTCAGTTCATTAAAATCATCTTTAAGCTGAGCTTTGATTTCTGAAATAATCGTTGAATACCCCTGCATTATTTTTAAAGGAATATCCTCATAACCTTCCCATGAAGTATCCTGTATAACAGGCCAGTTATTTTTATGCGCTATATTGCTTGCATAACGGACTGTATCATCGTAGTTCAGGTCGGTAACAGCGACTTTACCGCCTAAAGCTTCAATTGCTTCGACACGTGATTTGCTAGTATTTTTAGGCATAAAAACTAGTGCCCGCTGATTAAGCAGCTGTGCAGCCCAAGCAATTCCCTTACCGTGATTCCCGTCAGTCGCTGTAACAAAAGTTTCCGGTACTTTGTCTTGCAGCTGGGCCAGCAGCTCGTCGAAAGTGGAAAACTCAAGGCTGTGACGTTCTTTTAAATACGCCGCAGCAGAATAAATGCCGCCAAGGCCTTTAAATGCATTTAAACCAAAACGATGTGATTCGTCTTTAACATAAACTTTGCCAATGCCGATACTGCTGCTAAAGTCCCTTAAACTGTAAAGCGGTGTTTCTTCGTATCCGGGCACTGTTTGGTGGAAGTTTAAAATTTCAGTCAGTGCATCTGCAGTGAAGTTATTAAAAAACGGACTTTTAAAAGAAGTGGTTTTAAAAATATTACTGGTAATTTTCATAAATATCCTCCTTGTTAGAAAAAAATTTAGTTTCACGGGAAACATTTAAGTGCTAAAAAAACACAGAAACCATAAGAGATTCCTGTGTCAGCTGTCATATAATTTTACTATACCAGTTCGAGGCGTTCTTTATAGCATTTGCGGCATACAGGAACATATTCCTCGTCGCCTATTTGAATAGATTCTCCAACGTTAATCGGAATGCCGTTACGGAGTCTCATATTAAGCGTCGCTTTTTTATTGCAGTACTGGCAAACTGTTTTCAATTCATCGATAGCATCAGCCAGTTCAAGTAAAACGCGGCTGCCTTCGAACAGTTCATTTCTGAAATCCGTCTTTAAACCAAAAGCAATAACAGGAATCCCGAGGGAATCCGGAATGTCGCTCAGATTATGAATATCTTTTTTCGATAAAAACTGTGCTTCATCAACAAGAACAGCATATACTTTTTCTTTATCATGCTCCTGTTTTACTTTGTCAAAAATATCCTCTGTTATGTATTCAGCGTCCAGTTCAAGTCCGACTCTGGATTTAATTTTTTTATGCCCGCTTCTGGAATCAATTGGTGTTGTGAATGCCAGGCAACGTTTTCCCTGTGTCGTATATTGGTGGTGTGTCGTAATAATCTGGTTGCTCTTGTTACTTTGCATTGTACCGTAGCGGTAGTAAAGTTTTGCCATACATATCCCCAATCTTCTCGTAATCAGCATCAATTTTAACATGAATTTTACATTTATATATTATTAATTTGCTCATGATATAATCGAAGCAATCAGATTAATCACTTTGGAGGGGAAGTAACATGGAGTTACAGGGGCATGAACGGTGCGTCAGCAAAGTTCCGATTTTCAGCCACCTTGAAATGGATGAGCTGGAAGAAGTGTTTCAAAGAATTAATCATCAGAGTATGAAAAAAGGTGAGTATCTTTTTATGGCCGGTGACCGATCTTCTTCACTATTTGTCATACATAAAGGTAAAGTACGGATTTACCGTTTAAATGACAACGGGGAGGAGCAGTTAATCAGAGTGCTGACTCACAGCGACTTCACAGGTGAGCTTTCCCTTTTTAGTGTTGATGAAGAGAGTAAATCCTATGCAGAGGTGCTGGAAGATGCGGAGGTATGCCGCATTAACCGTGAGGATATATATGGACTAATGCAGAAATATCCGGATATCAGTATTAAAATCATTGAGAGTTTTGCAGAAAGATTGAATGATTCAGAATCTCTAACTACAAATATTTCCTTATTAAACAGCAGAGAAAAATTAATCGAGTACATTCGTACACATACAAAGAACGGTAAACTGGTCTTGACTATGACTAAAAAAAATCTCGCTTCATATTTAAGTATGCAGCCTGAGACACTGACTAGAACGTTTAAGAAGCTGGAAAATGAAAGTGTCATTAAGAAAATTAATAATAAATCCTATGATATTTTAAAATAGAAAAATTAAGTAGAAAGTTCCCGGAAATGGGAACTTTTTTTTTGTTCTTGACCTCGGTCAATTTTTATTAGTACTAAAGCCTGTAACATTATAAATGAATAGACGCTGGAAAATATAATAAAAGAGGGAAGGAGATTTAAAATGATCAGGTTTATATTTAAACAAGAAAATAAGATTACTCTTATTGCATTTATTTTAATCGCAGCGGGTCTGATATTAAGATTCACAGGCAATACTGATGCAGGAAATACTGCCTTAATCGTAGCAACAATTATCGCTATGCTGCCTATCGGTATTAAGGCTTATCAGGCAGCGCGGATGAAGCTGTTCAGCATTGAATTACTAGTAACTATCGCCGTTATTGGAGCGTTATTTATTGGAGAATATGTCGAGTCTTCAATCGTTACGTTTTTATTTCTGTTTGGTAGTTACTTAGAAGCGAGAACTCTTGAAAGAACCCGTTCTTCAATTAAAGAATTGACTGAGATGGCGCCGCAAGAAGCTAATTTAATACTTACTGACGGCAGCCGGAAAGTAATAGATGTAGATGATGTAGAAATCGGTGACAGAATAGCAATACTTCCGGGCGGAATGATTCCGGTAGATGGCAAAGTGTTGAGCGGTGAAGCAGAAGTTAATGAAGCAGCTGTCAGTGGTGAATCTATTCCAGTATCGAAAATTACTGGTGACCAGGTTTTAAGCGGAACGATTCTGGACTCTGGCTACTTGGAAATAACAGCGGAAAAAGTAGGAGACGATACGACGTTTTCAAAAATTATAGAACTTGTTGAAGAAGCACAGGATAGTAAATCAAATGCAGAACGATTTCTCGACAGATTCGCTCAGTACTATACACCAGGAGTTTTAGTACTGTCGATAATTGTCTGGTTCATTACGAAAGATCTTCACCTTGCAATTACCTTCCTTGTGATTGCATGTCCGGGAGCTCTTGTTATCGGCGCACCTGTCTCAAACGTTGCTGGTATCGGTAACGGTGCGAAAAACGGTTCGCTTATTAAAGGTGGAGAAGTGATTGAAACACTTTCTAAAGTCGATACACTGGTTTTTGATAAAACAGGTACATTGACGAAAGGACGTCCGGAAGTAACAGATTTTAAAGTGTTTGCTGGAGATGAAATGGAACTTACAGGTTTGATAGGAAAACTTGAAACTGCATCTGAACATCATCTTGGGAGAGCAATAGTCGAGTATGCAGAAAAAACGTCGGATCTTTCAGCTTATATAATGGAGCAGGCATCCGGTGTTAAAGGCCAGGGTATTGAAGGTACTATAAGTAATCATTCAATCGTTGCAGGAAACAGAAAATTGTTAAGAGAAAACGGCATTGATATACCGCCTGATATTGAAACTTACGCACTTGAACGTGAAAAGAAAGGGAATACTGCGGTATTTGCAGCAGTAGATTCGAAACTAACAGCAGTAATATCTATTGCTGATAAAATCAGAGACGATGCAAAAGAAGCTCTGGCAACAATGCGTAACAATGGCATTAAACATATTGTTATGCTGACAGGTGATAACCGCCATACAGCAGCAGCAGTCGCAGTTGAACTCGGTATTGACGAAGTACACGCAGAGTTGCTGCCGGAAGATAAAGTGATGCATGTGAAACGTCTTAAAGGAGAAGGCAGAATTATTTCTATGGCAGGGGACGGCATTAATGATGCACCGGCTATAGCAACAGCAGACGTCGGACTAGCTATGGGGAAAGGCGGCACGGATATTTCGATGGAAACAGCGGACGTAGTGCTGATGGCGGATAAACTGTCGCAGTATGCACACGCACTGTCGTTATCTAAAGGAACGATGCGCAACATGAAACAAAACATCATTATCGCACTCGTTACAGTAGCATTACTCCTCGTTGGAGTGCTGATGGGCGGCGTTAACCTGGCGATAGGAATGTTTGCCCATGAAGCAAGTGTACTGATTGTTATACTCAACGCGATGAGGTTAATAAAATTTAAACCGTAATCTTGATGCAGGTCAATTTTAAATAGGCGAGTTACTAATATAATTAAGGTATAAGATAAAAGGAAAACAAAAAACGGGAGGAATATATTATGAATAAAGTAACGATGCAACTTGAAACATTGAGCTGTCCGACATGTATTAAGAAAATAGAAGGGGCACTGACGAAAACAGATGGTGTTGAATCAGCTAAACTTTTATTTAATGCGAGCAAAGCGAAAGCGGAATATAATCCGGAGAAAGTAACATCAGCAGAACTGAAAAGTGTTATTGAGAATTTGGGCTATGAGGTATTGAAAGTAAAGGAAGCATAATTATTAAGAAAGTCGGTGTTCATTTGAACCCCGACTTTTATTTATAAAAAAATGTGGTATCTTTAAATTAATACAGTGATATGGGGGATTATAATGACAACATCATTACCAAATTGTCCGAGCTGCAATTCGGAGTATACATACGAGGATGGACCGCTCTTAATTTGTCCAATGTGCGCGCATGAGTGGACGCCTGAGTCAGCGGAAGAAGAAGCGCTGGCGGCACTCGTAAAAGATGCGAATGGCAACGTCTTGAATGACGGAGATATCGTGACGGTAATTAAGGATTTAAAAATTAAAGGTTCGTCCAATGTAATCAAGCAGGGAACGAAAGTTAAAGGTATCAGACTTGTTGATCCGGAAGATGGTCATGACATTGATTGTAAAATACCGGGTATCGGCCAGATGAATCTGAAGTCTGAATTTGTGAAGAAAATAGATTAAGTTTAAAACTAGAAAAAACGGTCCGGAACCTTTAAATGAGGAAATTCGGACCGTATTATTTTTTATTCCATTAAACCTTTGCTGTATATTTCAAGCAGGTATTCCAATGTTGTTGGATCGCTGTAGCTGGATGCTGCAGTATCAATTTCAATAACATTGTCATTTTGTACAGCGGGTATCGACTGCCATACTTCACTGTCAGTAAATGACATGTCCGTCTCTTCACCGCGGCTTAATACAATGTAGTCACCCGCATATTCTGCCAAGACTTCTTGTGAAATTTCATAATATCCATCAGATGAGACAGCTTTCTGTACATTTTCAGGCATCTTTAAATCCATTGCCTGGTACAAAATTTCAGTTCCTCTTCCCCATGCTTCGCCAAATAAATAAAATCCTTTGCCATCAGTCTCAATCACTGTAACGGTAGTATCTTCACCGTGCTTCTCTTTAATCTTACTGCCGATATCTGCAGCACGTTTCTCAAAGTCTTCTGCCCATGCACGGGTTTCATCTTCTTTACCAACGAGTTTACCTATCTCAATTTGCTGTTCGAGATAATTTAATTTTCCCCAAGTATAAGTCACGGTTGGTGCGATTTTCTCAAGCTCTTCCAGATTTTCCATGTTGGCTCCTGCAATAATTAAATCAGGATTTTCAGCTAAGATACTCTCTGGTTCAGCTTCAGTCACCTCGGCAACACCTTCCAGGTCTTCTTCGAACAGTGGATTATTTTTAGACCACTGATCAACACCTGACATTTCAATATCGAGGGCATGAAGGTTTGGGGCGTAGGCTAAAGCAACAATGCGTTCCGGGTTTTCCGGAACTTCTACAGGACCGAATTCAGATTCATATGTAATAATTTCTTCCTTTGATGATTCTTCACCGGCAGGTTCTTCTGAACTGCATGCCCCGAGTATTACTGACAGAGCCAGCGCAAGTGTAAAACTTAAAAATTTCTTCATAATATTTCTCCTTTTTCAGCTAATTGAGATGAATTCTCAATGGCTGTTTATTATATAATCCGGCTGCTTTACAGCCGGATTAGAATTACTGGTTTAATCATTTAATTTTGCTAAAAGGTACAGGAAGTAAGGTGCACCTATAATCGCGACAACAACACCTGTCGGAATTTCAGCAGGCTGAAGTATGACACGGCCCAGTGTATCAGCGGTTAATACGAGCACTGCACCGATAAGCGCACATATCGGAATGACGTACTTATGTTTATTGCCGACGAGCCTTCTGGTCATATGCGGAGCAATTAACCCGACAAAGCCGATACCGCCGCTGACCGAAACACTCGCTGCAGCGAGACCGACAGCTGCAGCAAGCAGAATTCGGCGTTCCTTTTCGAGATTCATGCCTAGACTGACAGCAGTATGATCGCCGAGGTTTAAAACGTCTAACACTCGTGACTTCATATAAACAAATGGAATCAAAATCACAAGCCACGGCAGAAGGGCCAATACGAAGTTCCAGTTTGAACCCCAAATGCTCCCTGCAAGCCAGGTGGCAACGAAATCATATGTTCTCGGGTCTAGTTTTAAGGTCAGAACAATCATTAATGCACTAATACCGGCAGCAACTGCAACACCGACAAGTATTAATCGGATAGGCGATACGCCTTCATCTTTTTTATAAGAGAAAGCATATATAACAACAGCCGCCGCGCCTGCACCGATGAACGCGAGAAACGGCATAATAAATACCGAGTTTCCAAGTTCAGTTGAGAAATATGATACAAACAGCATCACTGCAAGTCCTGCCCCGGCATTGATTCCTATAATTCCGGGATCTGCCAGAGGGTTTTTCACTATCCCCTGAAGCACGGCTCCGGATACGGCGAGTCCCATACCGATGAGTACGGCAATGGTAATTCTCGGCAGACGGAACTCAAACAGCAGCAGTTCATCACGCGGTTCGCCGCTGCCGAATATTGTTTTTATCACAGTGACCGGGTCGATGCGTATAACACCTGTATTTAAACTGACGAGAAATAAAACAAGTAAAAGAACTATAAAGATACTGGCAACCACTGCAGCACGGCGCTGTTTTTTCATGAGACCAGCGGGTCTATACTGAGTCATATTGCCTTACCTCCTTTACGAGCAAGGTATAAGAAGAATGGTACACCGATTAAAGAAATGAGTGCACCGATTGGTATTTCAAAAGGAGCATTCAGCGTACGTGCGAATAAATCTGCAACAACAACGAGAATTGCACCGACAACGGCGCTGACGGGTATTATCCAGCGGTAGTCATAACCGACGAGCCTGCGGGTCAAGTGCGGGACAATTAAGCCGACAAAACTGACTGCACCGACTACTGAAACTGCAAGACCGGCAAGCACGACTATAACGCCTGCGCTGATCAGTTTTGTTCTGACTGTGCGTTCCCCGAGACTAACGGCGACTTCTTCCCCGAGACTTAAAATAGTAATAGATTTTGAAATACGCATCGCTATAAATAACATGGTAATAACGATAGGCGTTATTATCGCGAGATGACTCCAACGCGTGCTGGATACGCCTCCGGCATACCAGAATGCCATATCCTGTCCGACGTTAAAGTACAGAGCGATACCTTCACTCAATGCAGTAAGTAATGCTGTAACAGCTGCCCCTGCAAGGACTAAGCGAAGCGGTGTTAAACCATTTCTGCTCATCGAACCAATGCCGTAAACTATACCTGCACCAAGTGCAGCGCCAAAAAACGACATCAGTACAACATAGACATACGGCAGTCCCGGAAAAAAACTGAAACTGATTGCGAGCATCATCACTGCGCCCGCATTCAATCCCAGGAGTCCGGAATCGGCAAGAGGATTTCGTGTCATCCCTTGCATTAATGCACCTGCAACACTGAATGCCGCTCCAACGATTGCTGCACCGATAATACGCGGGAATCGGAGTTCCCATATTATCTGGTGCTGTGTGACAGACCCGTCAAAGTTAAACAAAGCATTCCATATTGTTGATAAGTTTATATCTGCTGCACCAAGTGAAATAGATACTGCAAACGCACACAGCAGAAAAATTATCCCGCCTGAGATGATAACCGTTCCGCGGACAGGTTTTGCAGAATTTTTAACTTCTTTTACTTGTTCTTTATCAGTTAAGGAAGAATTGAATTTACTCATAATCTTTGTCCTGACTGCTTAAATGATAAGAAGTGAAAATCGGGTGACCGCTGTAAGGACACTTCTGAATGTCGGCTTCGATATTAAACAATGTTCTTAAATTGTCATGTGTCATTACTTCTTCAGGATTGCCTTTTGTAATAAGATTTCCATCCTTCATTGCTATCATATAATCAGAAAATCTTGAAGCGTGATTCAGGTCATGCAGAACCATAATAATGGTGCGGTGTTCTTCAATATTCAATTTCTTCAAGAGAAGCAGAATGTCGAGCTGGTGAGCGAGGTCCAAATAAGTAGTCGGCTCATCGAGCACGAGTGTTTCCGTGCCTTGTGCAAGAGACATAGCAATCCAGACACGCTGGCGCTGGCCGCCTGACATATCACTGATTTCACGATCTGAGAAATCTGCAAGGCCTGTTACTTCAATCGCCCAGTTAATATAATTATAATCTTCTTTACTTAGAGAACCGAGTGCTTTTCTGTATGGAAAACGACCGTATGAAACAAGTTCAAAAACGGTGAGCCCGCCCGGAGATTCTGCAGTTTGCGGCAAAATCGCCATCTGCTTGGCGATCTCTCTAGTGTCCAGAGTATTAATCGCTTTACCATCGAGTAAAATCGTACCTTTCTCAGCTTTTAATATACGGGAAACCGTTTTTATCAGCGTAGACTTTCCGCAGCCGTTCGGTCCGATAATTGTCGTTATTTTATTTTTGGGAATCGTAACACTTAAGTCATTTATTACCGAACGGTTGTGGTAGCCAACCGCTATATTATTTATTTCAAGTGCGTTCAACACAGTCACCTCTCATATAGATGATTCTTCAAGAGTATTGAGAATCATTATCACTCTGAAAGTTTATGCCAATAATATCCGAATGTCAATATAATATATATCGCTGCGTGAAAAAGGGTACAAGATAATTAAAGTGTAAAGGAAAGAAGGGGTCTGATGAAACGGCGTGGAATGATTGAAAAACTGTGGGCAGAAGAAAAATATAAAGTTATGATGCATTCGCAAAAACATTATAATTTAATCAGGGAAGAATTGAAAAAAGATATCTCAATAGAAACGCTGGAAATATTGATTAATGATGCATTTAAAATTACGCCGGAATCTGGTTCTGTAATCAATACAGCTGATCATATGTGGGGATATTTTAAAAAAGTATGTACGGCTGCAGAGAAAAATGAATATATGCGTTTAAAAGAAGCTTATAAAAAAGAAGAGGTGCCGGCTGAAAAGATGCTGGCTTTTATTAGAAAGTCAGCAGATAAATACGAAGTGGAGTACTTGCAAAAATCTACTGTGTTGCATAAATAAAAAATACAGCACGTCAATAACGTACTGTACTTAGAGGTGAGCGATTATTATACTGAATATGCTAGGATGATGAAGCCAATCGGGCACCGACGGGAAGTACAACCTTATTTTCTTGTTTAGCCCCATGATATTATCCTCTGCCGGCGTGTTTATTTATTTTAGGATGAATATATTTATAATCAGCAGCTTCTTCTGTTGTAATTGTTCGCTCTGAAACTTCATATGCTTCAAGGAAATTCATTTCCGACACAGCGAATGAACCGTCTTCATAGACAGTTTCAATGTAGGCAACGTGCCCGATTTCACCGCGGTCAGTCTGCATTAATGAACCTTCTTCAGGTACATTATTTACAACATAGCCGTCATCTTCTGCACGATCTGCCCAGTACTCAGCATCGTTCCATGTTCGTTCTATCATCATGCCGTCTTCCTTAACTTTATCGAAAACATAGTACGTACATTCTCCCTGATCATATGTATTATTTTCCATAGGATTAGGTGTGAGAATAATTCTAAGTTCTTCTATTAAGCCATCATCAGTTTTACTGTCTGCATAAACTAAACCAAATGCCGCAGCAGCGATAATGATGATGGGAAGTATAATTCTTTTCATAAAATAGTGTCCTTTCCAAAATGTAACGCTATGCGTTATTTAATAACTATATGCATTATAACCTATATGTGGCAGGCTTTCTCTGAATTTGAACTGCTGTTGTGTTTCACATATATTGTAAAGGAAATAAAGAGAAGTATAAAGTTTAAGAAAGGGGTAATTTTAATGGATAAACATTGGACCGCACAATTACCGGTTAAAGATCTTAAAAGTATCACACCTGTCAGCGGCGGAGATGTGAATGATGCATACCGTATCGAAACGGGTAACAAACTTTATTTCCTGCTGGTGCAGCCGGGTAGAGCTGAAGATTTTTATGCTGCTGAAATTGCAGGCTTGAGGGATTTTGAGAAAGCCGAAATTACCGCGCCGCGTGTCGAGGATTACGGACAGATTTCCGGTGATGCGTATTTACTGCTGGATTTTCTAGAAGAGGGCTCTGGCAGTCAGAAGGACCTGGGTGAGCTGGTCGCAAAGCTTCATCTGACACATCAGAAGGATAGTCAGTTCGGCTATCATCTGCCATATGAAGGCAGCGATATTACATTTCAAAACGGGTGGTTCAATACTTGGAGTGAATTGTTCATCGATCAGCGTCTGGTGCAGCTGCATGAAGAAATTATCAAAAGAGATTTATGGAGCGAACAGGAGAATCAAATATTTATCAGTGTGCTCGAAATAATTAAAGGGGAATTAAATAAACACGATAGTAAGCCCTCACTGCTTCATGGTGATTTATGGTCGGGAAATTACATGTTCCTAAATGACGGGCGTCCTGCATTATTTGACCCTTCTCCCTTGTATGGAGACCGGGAGTTTGATCTGGGTGCCACGCAGGTGTTTGGAGGGTTTGGCAGTGAATTTTATGAAGCTTACGATAGTGTCTATCCTCTGGCAGAAGGTGCTGAACGCCGTATAGAGTTTTACAAGCTGTATTTGCTGCTTGTTCATCTGGTAAAGTTTGGAGAGATGTATCTCGGCAGTGTAAGTAGTACAATGAGGAACATAATAAGTAAAGAATAGGAGAATATATGGCTGAAAATATATTTAACAGAATGGCAAAGAAGTATGACAATGAACAGAGAATTGAACTGGCTAATACAGTAGCAGCAGAAGTGAGAAAACATTTACCTGCTGATTCTAATAAAACATTAATAGATTACGGCTGCGGGACCGGACTCATTGGTCTTCAGTTTACCGATTATTTTAAACAGCTGATTTTCAGTGATATCTCAGAAGGTATGATGGAAGTTGTCAGTGAAAAGATTGAAGCGGGCAATGTCAAAAATGCTGAAACGAGAGCGACGGATGAGCTGGATAACAATGAAGCCGATGTAATTATTGTGTCACTCGTAATGCTGCATGTACCTGAATATAAAGAATTGATTAAAAAACTATATACCTTATTAAATGATTCGGGTCAGCTGCTGATTGCTGATTTCGATAAAAACGAATCGATTTATCATGAAAAAGTGCATAACGGATTTACTCATGATGAAATGCATTCTGCTTTAATCGATGCAGGTTTTAAATCGGCCGATATTAAGACGTTTTACCATGGAGAAAAAGTATTTATGAACAAAGACGCATCAATGTTTCTTGCATCTGCTGAAAAATAATTAACTAAAATGAGGATGATGACTATGGATTTCATACTGCTCGCGGCAACAGGTCTGATTGCAGCAATTGTCGGATCATTAATAGGGCTCGGCGGCGGTATAGTCATCGTTCCCGTTCTTATATTTTTAGGGGCTGAACTCGGGATACTGGAAGGAATCACACCGCAGATTGCTGTCGGTACTTCCAGTCTGGTTCTTGTTTTTATCGGACTATCATCTGTTATTTCATACAATAAAAATAAACAGGTCGACTGGAAAAATGGGAAGTATCTTTTATACGGAATTATTCCAGGTGCAATGCTCGGTTCATATACAAGCAGCTTGTTTACAGTCGACAGCCTGAAGCTGTATTTTGGGCTGTTTATCATTTTAGTCAGTTTTATACTGCTCATTAGGGACAAAATAAAACCGATGAAAGTATTTCAGGACGAAAGATATGTCAGACCTCATACAGACGGGACAGGAGAAGTTCATTACTACGGCTTCCCGCCTTACATAGGAGTTATCGGAAGTTTACTTGCCGGCTTTGCAGCCGGATTATTCGGTGTAGGCGGCGGTGCTTTAATGACACCGATGATGATTATATTATTTTTAATGCCGCCGTCAATTGCAGTCGGCACGAGTATGTTTTTAGTGCTGTTCGGCAGTGTTTCTTCTGCGACCGGCCATCTGCTGCAGGGTAATATTCACTTTTTCTATGCATTGACGCTGATTCCAGCTGCTTATCTTGGGGCGAAGATCGGTGTTAAACTGAATAGAAAGCTCGATTCAAATACCGTTGTATTCATATTGAGGATGGTTCTTCTCTTACTCGGCATATATATGATTATTGACAGCTGGTAAAATGTGATAAAATATACGGAGTAAATTATAAAGAATGGAACTGAAGATATGTTTAATTGGAAAAATGTGCCTAAAGGCTTTTTAATGGGAATAGTTGAATTGGTCCCCGGTGTCAGCAGCGGTACGATGGCGTTATTACTAGGGATTTATGATCAGTTCCTCGGTGCTATCAGCCGGATAATATCAAAGCACTATAAGCAGGCATTAGCATTTTTACTGCCTTTGGTACTCGGCATGGCCATTGCAATATTAACGATGTCTTCTGTCCTGGATTACTTTTTGCAAAATCACACAATGCCCACTCACTGGTTCTTTATGGGAATGGTACTTGGCGTAATACCCATGATGATAAGAATTTCAAATGTTAAAGCAGAATTCAGAGCGATACATTTTATCCTGATACTTATTGGAATCGAAATACTTTATGCTATGTCAATGTTCAATGCTGATGCGCCGCCGGCAAGCAGTGCAGGCATGGAATTAGGCGATTTATTTAAATACTTCCTTGCAGGTATACTGGCAGCCTCAATGATGCTGCTGCCGGGAATCTCAGGTTCTCTTGTGATGCTGATTCTCGGAGTATACCCGATAGTTATTTATGCGATTAATGAATTTACATCATTGAACTTTGAAGTACTGCCAATTTTAATCTCAACTGGTCTCGGCATAGTAACAGGTATACTTGTTGCGAGCAGAATAATTTCGCATTTGCTTAAAAATTATACCTACCTGACTTACGCCGGGATTATCGGTTTGCTTTTCGGCTCAACATTCGCCATTTATCCGGGATTGCCGGACAGTGGTGCAGGATGGATTATATCCATTATTGTATTTTTAGCGGGCCTCTTTACCAGTTATATTTTCGGGAAGCCGAGAAATGACACTCCTTAATCACGGAGTGTTATTTTTTTATTTAAAAGAGGGTAACAGAAGATAAATTTTCGGACGCTCTAAAAATTTATTTCATGTAATAGAAAGTTTTAAAAATACACCGAAAGCTGTTGAAAATACTTTGAATACAGTGCATAATGAATCTCCACTAACTTTTAGGAGCTATCACTATGGGGAATAAAAATAAATTAAAACTTGCCCAGAGAGGGGCTTACTTAAGTATCATTACTTATATTATTTTATCTGTAGTGAAATATTATTTCGGTATGGAATATGATTCTGCGGCGGTGCGTGCCGACGCTTTAAATAATATGACAGATATTTTTGCATCTGTTGCTGTGTTAATCGGTTTGAAAATATCGATTAGACCGCCCGATGACAATCATCCGTACGGCCATTTAAAATCTGAGAACATTGCTTCTCTCGTCGTTTCTTTCATTATTATATTTGTTGGTGTTCAGGTACTTTTTGAAAACCTCCCGGCAATCTTTTCACCGGTAGTGTCAACGCCTGACCCGGTAGTGATTTATATAAGTATTGCCAGTGGTTTAATAATGCTCGCTGTCTTCTTTATTAATTCAAAACTTGCAGAGAAAACGAACAGCAGCTCACTCAAATCTGCGGCAATGGATAACATGTCGGACAGTATGATCAGTTTCGGAACTGCTGCCGGTTTGATATTGACACAGCTTGGCTTGCCTATAGCTGACGTTATTATAGCCTCAATACTCGGGGTTTTGATTATGTATACCGGCTTTAAAATATTAAAAGACGCAGTGTTCGCTTTAAGTGACGGCTACAATGATGACGATTTAATAGAACATAAAGAAGATGTTTTGGAAGTCCCGGGTGTAATGGATGTTAAATCGATAAAAGGGCGCTATCACGGCAGCAGCATCTTTTTAGATGTGACGATTATTGTTGATCCTGAAATTTCAATAACAGAAGCACATTATATATGCGATCAGGTAGAAGAGCATATGCACGTTAAAGGGATTATGTCCCTGTATGTGCATCCGGAACCAAAGCTTAATGAATAAAAAATCCCTTTAAGACTGATGAATGAAAGTCTTAAAGGGAATTTTTTATGCTTCTCTGAAAATAACATCTTTGTACTTATCGTTATACTCGTCAAAACGTTTTGCAACGAACGGACATTGTCCGATTAATCTCAAGTCGTTTTCGCGGGCGTAATCGGCAGCGGCATCAAGCAGCACGTCCCCGAGTCCTTCACCGCGCAGTTCTTCTTTCACGACAACGCTGTCTATTACGAGTTTATCCTTATTGTCAGGAAGATACGTCAGTTCACCATCAGGATTCTGCGGGTCATCTCCGAAATAAAATTTGTTAGTACCTTGTTTAATATCCAATTAATCACACCTCCGAATATTTTCTGCATTAATACTATACCCCGAGGAAAAAATTTTACACGTCTAAAGCAGATTGTAGTTTTTAATCGTTTTAACTAATTCTTCAAGATAGAGCTTTGCTACGCGGCTGAGCTGTGCTTTATTATTCGTTATCCAGCCGACTTTAATTTCATCATCGACATCCAGTGGCACGGGAATAATATCAGTACCGTTCAGTTCTGCGCTTAAAATTCCGCTTGAAATCGTATAGCCGTTTAAACCGATCATACAGTTGAATATCGTTGCTCTATCGCTGACCAGAATGTTTTTCGGACTCTGCAGTGTGCTCAGTATTTCTTCTGAGAAATAAAATGAGCTGTGTTCACCCTGGTCAAATGATAACCTCGGATAAGGTTCCAAATCATCCAGAGTGACCTTGTCTTTTTTCGCGAGCGGATTAGTTTTACTTATAAAAACGTGAGGGCTCGCTGTGAAAAGCAGCTCAAATGTCAAATGACTTTCTCTTAACAGCTGGGTCAGTATTTTCTCATTAAATTTGTTCATATACAGAACGCCGATTTCACTTTTTAAGTTTTTCACATCATCGATAATTTCATATGTGCGTGTTTCGCGCAGTGAAAACTGATATTTGTCACCGCCGTGCAGTTCAATCATCCGGACCATTGCATCGACAGAAAAAGAATAATGCTGTGTCGATACGGACAGCAGCTGTTCCTGATAGGGTGTATCAAGATACTTATTCTCCAGGAGCTCTACCTGTTCTGTAATCTGCCGGGCATAGCTGAGGAACTCCGCTCCGTCCGGGCTGAGAACGATACCTGTTGAAGTACGCTTTAAAATCGTAATTCCCATTTCACGTTCGAGTTCCTTAATGGCTTTTGATAAAGTCGGTTGTGAAATATACAGTTTCTTTGCAGCTTCATTAATAGATCCGCTGTTAACGACTGCAATTAAATACTTTAATTGTTGAAGTGACATAATATCCTCCTATTGGTATAGCTTAAAGTTATAACGAGTAATGAATTTAATCAGTTAGTCTATATCATACAGCCATGATAATATTTAAACAATCATTAAAAGAGATGGAGTGGCAAATACATATGACTAAAGAAATATACAGAGCTGATCACGTAGGCAGCTTATTAAGACCAAGCGAGCTGAAAAAAGCCCGCCGACAATTCGAGGATGAAAAAATTACTTTAGAAGAGCTGAGAACAGTTGAAGACAAAGCGATTGCGAATGCTGTTCAAAAACAGAAAGAGGCAGGATTAAAAGCAGTAACAGATGGGGAGTACCGACGTGCATGGTGGCATTTCGACTTCCTCGAGGGACTTAAAGGTGTTGAAGGCTCCGATACAGGCGGCGGGATCGCATTCAAAGAACGCCAGACGAAGTCCCGTGCAATTCAAGTCACAGGGAAAGTAGACTTTGACGGACATAGAGAAATTGAATTCTTTAAATATTTACAGGAGCAGGCCGGAGATATCGTTGCTAAATATGCAATTCCGAGTCCGAGTATGCTGCATTTCAGAGGGGAAATTGATAAGGATATCTACCCTGACGAAGAAGAATTCTTTAACGATCTTGCAGCAGCATACAAGAAAGTGCTTCAGGGATTTTACGATGCGGGCTGTCGTTATTTACAACTTGATGATACTTCCTGGGGCTACTTCTGTTCAGATGAAGAAAAACAAAAATTAATCGATAAAGGACAGGACCCTGAATACTTAAAAGAAAAGTATTTGGAAGTATTAAATAAAGCAGTGGACGGCCGTCCGGAGGACTTTAAAATCACGATGCACATCTGCCGCGGTAATTTCCGCTCAACTTGGATTTCGTCAGGCGGCTACGAGCCGGTAGCGGAAATATTATTCGGTCGCTTAAATATCGATGGCTTCTTCCTTGAATATGACAGCGACCGGGCAGGTGGTTTTGAGCCCCTGCGTCACGTCAACAGAAAAGATTTAGTCATAGTTCTAGGACTTGTTACATCGAAGAACGGAGAGCTTGAAAACCCGGAAGATATTAAAGCGCGTATTAGTGAAGCGGCTCAGTATGTACCGCTCGAGCAGCTGGCTTTAAGCCCGCAATGCGGCTTCGCATCCACTGAAGAAGGCAACGTACTGACAGAAGAAGAGCAATGGCAGAAATTAAAATACGTCGTGGATACCGCTGCTGACGTCTGGAAATAGAAAAGAGGAATGTGAATGGCGAAAATTAACCCGGAAACGGTCATTGCAAACAGTAAATTCAACAAGTTCCATCTGCTCGTGTTTATATGGTGTTTTATCGCAATTGCATCTGACGGATTTGATATCGCAGTTTACGGACTCGGTTTGCCGCAAATGATGAGTGAGTTTGAAATTACACCTGCAGTCGCAGGTGCGATTGGCAGTTATGCCATGATGGGGATGATGGCCGGAACGTTTATTCTCGGCACGATGACAGATGTGATAGGCCGTAAAAGGGTGCTTGCTATATGCCTTGTGATTATCGGTTTATTTAACTTTCTGGCCGGTTTTGCACCAAACGAAACGGTATTCGTTATCTTCCGTTTTATTGCATCAATCGGTATGGGCGGTTTAATGCCTGCAGTGATATCGCTTATGGCGGAGTATTCTCCACGTAAAAACCGTGCGATGATTGTTGCGCTGATGTATTGCGGTTATTCTATCGGTACTATCGGCGCATCGCTTTTAGGTATATATTTCCTGGAGTATTTAAGCTGGAGACTGTTTTTCTGGGTTAGTATTTTTACAGTAGTGATTACGCCATTCTTCCTGAAGCAATTCCCTGAATCGATTAACTATCATCTTGTCCGCGGAAACAAAGAGGAAATTGCAGATATTTTAAATAGAGCAACGGGTACTGAAAAATATACTGCCCGTGATGAATATGAGATTTCTGAGACGGTGAGTGCAGAGCAAGGTCTGCCGTTTAAGAAAATATTCAGTGAACGAAAAGCACTGTCGACAATTATGTTCTGGATTGCAGTAATAAGCTGCCTTATGATGATTTCAGGGCTCGGCACATGGCTGCCGAATATTATGCAGGAATCCGGCTACGGGGTGTCATCGGCAATGATCTTTACGATGACACTGGCTGTCGGCCAGATGACAGGATCGCTTGCCGGAGGCTATATGGTGGATAAAATCGGCCACCGCAACGTGCTGTTAACGCTGCTTGGCACAGGTGCTGCAGCATTTATCCTTTTAAGCCTGACAAGTAGCACAGCACTGCTGTTCATTTTAATCGGAATTGCAGGTGCGTGCACGGCGGGATCGCAAAACCTGATTAATCCGTATATCACGATGTTTTACCCGTCAGACATACGGGGAGCAGGCTTAAGTATCGCAGTAGGCATGGGGCGTATTGGTTCCATTACAGGACCGCTCCTGATCGGCTGGGTGCTGATGACGAATATGCCGGCCCAGCTGTCGTTTTTAGGCTTTGCAGTACCGTGTCTCATTGCGTTTTGTGCGCTTTTATTTGTACAGGAACAGCACGGTACGGAAGTTCAGCAGGGGCGTTTCAGAAAGATAAAAGAAGCAGTTATATCTTAAATAAATCAGACGTGAATCTTACACCGGTTCACGTCTGATTTCTATATTATCCAAAGATTGTCAAAAAACCTTCATATCTTTGTGAAAATTTTAACAAGGCGAACAGCTTTTATTGAGATAAGTAGAGAAGTGATGGATAATGAAATAAATACAACAATTAGGAGTGTTAATATGGTTAACAAGGAAGAAATTGAAATTATTCACAGCACTATCCCGATTTTACAAGATAAAGGTGTTGAGATTACTTCTAAGTTTTACTCGAGAATGTTTGACAATAACCCCGACCTGCGCAATATGTTTAATCAGCCGAACCACAAGCAGGGCTTACAATCGACGGCGCTTGCCACAGCAGTACTTGCAGCTGCACAGCACATCGAAGATTTATCGCCGATTGTTCCGGTAGTAATCCCGATTGCACATAAACATTGCGGACTCCAAGTAATGCCTGAACATTATCCGATTGTAGGAGAAAATCTGCTTGCAGCAATTCAGGAAGTTACTGGACTAAAAGCCGATGATCCTATTATCCAAACTTGGGGTAAAGCATACGGTGAAATTGCGGATGCATTTATCGGCATAGAGAAAGATATTTATGCAGGTATGGGATGGCAGGGCTTCAAGCCGTTTGAAGTTATCGGTGTGCGTGAGGAAACAGGTATTATTAAATCATTTACAGTAAAATCAGATGACATTAAAGATATTCCATATTCAGCAGGACAGTATATTACCGTTGATGTACAGGTACCGGGTCTGCCTTACAGAGCTAAACGACACTACTCAATTGTCGATGTGCAGGACGGGAAATTAACGTTCGCAGTCAGAAAAGAAGATTTAAACGGCAACCGCGGAGAAGTGTCGACTTATCTGCATGAAAATATTAACACGGGTGATACAATCAGCTTATCCGCACCGGTTGGTGTGTTTGGAGTTGCCAACGCAGACAAACCGCAATTATTTATCGGTTCAGGTATCGGTGTAACGCCGTTATTTCCGATGTACCGTGAAACTGCAGAAGCGAATGCTGATGCACAGTTCATCCAGGTATCGGATGATGCGGATAACATCGCATTTGAAATTGAACTTAAAAATATCTCAGCTGCAGAGAACGCAGAGCTTCATACTCACTTAAGAGACAAAGAGGGCTATCTGATGAGTGAAGAATTGCAGAAATTCATTAAGGACGAGCAGGAAATTTACGTCTGCGGCGGTGTGACATTCATCCAATCCATTGTTAAGGAACTAGGGAAAGCAGGCGTTGATAAAGCGCGTATTCATTATGAAATCTTTATCCCGCGCTTAAGCACAGCAGTATAAATAATAGATGAAAAAACGAACGCCATTCAAATACGAATGGCGTTCGTTTTTATTTAATGGTGACTGTGTGTCTGTATGCTGTCGTCATTGTTGAATTCCTGAAGGAAAACTTCTTCAAACATGTCGAGTGAACCGACAGTGAAATATTTTGTCGGCACTGCATCAATATCATTATTTTTAACGTGTGCTTTAATCAGGTACAGACCTTCACGCGGAATATCTATTTCTGCTGTGTATTTTCCATCGGACACATGAGAAACGTCGAACGTTCTGTTCCATACTTCAGCCTCCTTGGCCGCCCACATGGAAAGGGTAATTTCAGCATCATCAACAGGTTTTCCATTCTCCAGTACATGAATGGAAAGCTGTTCCGCAGGGCTGACGGTCGTAATATTTTCTGTATCAATTACAATGTTTACCTGCGGAATATTATTATATTTATCGTGAGTTCCACCGTCGACAATGCTGCAGCCCGAAAGCAGCAGAAAGGCAATTAAAATAAAATTTTTATACATGCTGTTCCTCCTTAATAATTCAGCCAGCGGCGGAGTTTATCATTTTTTTGAATAATTAAACGGTCTGCGAAGAATAATACAATCAGTGACAATCCGACGAGCGGGAATATAACACCGAGTATAATCAGGATAGCCAGCATGGTTTTAAACTCAAAGATACTTTTAGCTTTCGGTGCACCGCTGGAGCCTTTTGGTTTGCGCTTGTACCACATGTAAACACCGGTAATGACCATGCCAATCAGTCCCAGGCAGACAATGACACCAATTATCTGGTTAAAGATACCAAATTCCAGACCTTTATGAATCGTAATTGCAAGAGCCATGGCTTTACCAAGCGGACCGTAATTATCATAGCGGTAGTCGGCAATAACAGAGCCTGTATATTGATCTATATGTATAGTTGCTTCATCTTGAGCTTTCGGAGGAAAAACAGATAATGTAAACACACCATCGGTAGAAGCAGGATAAAATATGTCGTAGCTTGGATGAGTATTTGTTCTTTCGGCGGTTTTAATTATTTCATCTATCGATATTTGTTTAAAACCTGACGATGGATCAGAGTCTGCCACAGGCATCTGTTCTGCAGCCCATGAAACATCCGCGATATCTTCAGCCACAGTTTCAGATTCGGGAGCAGGGCCTACCCAGATTGACGGCGGGTAACCGGCTCCGGAAGCTGTTGTCAGCTGCTGCACCCCGGAACCCCAGAAACCTGTCCACAGCATACCGGATAAAAGAAAGAATAATAATCCTCCTGAAATCCAAAAGGCTGGAACAGCGTGCAGGTCCCGGCGCCTTATGCGCTTAGTTTTATTAAAACGTATTGTGAATACGCCCTTAATTTTTTCTTTTGCTTTCGGAAACCATAAAAGCAAACCTGAAATCAGCATAATAATCGTCCAGCATGCTACCAGTTCGACTATGCGGTCACCGAAAGTCCCGGCCATCAGTTCACTATGCAGGGCTGCAAGCATTTCCATAGGCCGGGTGCTGTCATTTATAACGCCGAGGACTTCACGGTTGTATGGATTGATGAATACTGTTAACGATTCCCCGTCTCCATCAGTTATTCCGACTTCCACCGAGCGGGTATCGTCTTCTCCCGGACGGTAACGTGTAATGTCTCCGCTGCCTACGTTATTTAAGGCGGTGAAAGCAAGATCGCTTGGCGGAAGCTGTTCGCTTTCAGCTTCAACATTATAATAATCTTTATATATGTATTCCTCGATATCTACTCTGAACAGATATATAGCACCCGTAACGGCAATGATAATAAGAAAAGGTGCCAGGATTAAGCCGGCAAATAAGTGCCAGCGCCAAATCAAAGGCTGTATTTGTTTTTTCAAGTTTAAGTCCTCCTGTTATTAATTCATATATTAATTATGGGGAACATCTGACAATTTGTATACATCACAGTATTAAAAAGAATGCACATTTGATGATATAATACGGATAATAACTGCCGGAAGGGGGAAGCAGTATGGAGAGAATACTGGTCGTCGATGACGATCCGAACATAGTGAAATTTGTAACGCTTAATTTAACGGAGGCAGGATACCGTGTCGCAGCAGCCGGTGACGGCAGACAGGCGCTTGAACGTTTAAAAGAAGCACCGTGTTCTCTTGCGGTGGTCGATGTCATGATGCCCTATATGGACGGGCTCGCATTAACCAAAGCAATACGGGAAGAATACGATATCCCTGTGATTATATTAACGGCTAAAAGCCATATCGATGATAAAGCCGAAGGCTTTCAAGCGGGGACGGATGACTATCTGGTCAAACCTTTTGAACCTAAAGAACTGATTTTTAGAATAGAAGCACTGCTGCGCCGTTATAAAGCAGAAGGGACATCTGATGTTATACGTATCGGTAATGTCAATATTTACCCTGAAAACTATACTGTCGAAATTGAAGATAAAATATACATGCTGCCCTTAAAAGAATTCGAACTGCTGCAGCTGCTGGCAAATCATCCGGGCCAGGTGTTTTCAAGAGAGCAGCTAATCGAGCAAATATGGGGCGTATTTTATGAGGGAGACGAACGTACTGTCGACGTTCATATTAAGAGACTCAGAACCCGTTTTACTAAGCTGACGTCAGATTTTTCGATTAAAACAGTACGCGGTGTCGGTTACTTCCTGGAGCCGCGGCAATGAAATCATTATACGTAAAGTTTGTCGTTATGACGCTCGGCATAATGATACTCAGCTTCTTTATTGCTTTTGTCGTATCGAATGCTTATTATCAATACAATTTGAAAGCTAGCAACGATGAAAAAAATACAGAGATTGCAACGGAAATTGCCTCATTTATAGATGCTAATCCAGAAATCAGCCTGGAAGAATACTTAACAACGATTGCAGATGCCGGCTATCAGATGTATTTAGCGGACACAGATAATAATGAACAATTTTTCGGTGCAGAATTCAACGTGCCTATTCTTCCGGAGGATGTCATAGGCAATGTGCTGTCAGGCGAAATATATCACGGCATGGCAAATTTTGAAGCGGAAATATTTGTGACTGGATTTTTTGCCAATGAGCTGAGTAATACTATCGGTGTACCGGTTGAACACAACGGCACTGCCTACGCGCTATTTTTACGTCCGGATATTAATCTGTTATTTAATGAAATGCATCTCTTATTCGGGATTTTATTTATGCTGACAGTGCTTTTAAGTATCGTCCTCGTATTTATCAGTGCGCACTTCCTGATTAAACCAGTGACGAAACTCAGCGAAGCGACGAAGCTGCTCGCTGCAGGTGATTACTCTGTTCATGATCTTGATACGAACCGGCGAGATGAACTCGGCGAACTGTCGTCGAACTTTGCCAGAATGTCGAGACAAATTGAATACAACGATAAAATTCAGAAGGACTTTATCTCAAATATATCCCATGATATCCAGTCGCCGCTGTCGAGCATTAAAGGCTACAACAAGCTGTTAAACAAACCGCTCACAGCAGCGGAGAGAACTGAATATACAGAGACGGTGGATTTTGAAATAGACAGGCTGTCGACGATGACAGAGCAGCTGCTGGTTCTTTCATCCATCGACCATGAAGATTATTTGCTCCGTAAGGAATCGTATAATTTAAGAGAACAGCTGGAGCGGCTGATTAAAGTATACGAATGGAAGATTAATGAAAAAGGTCTGATGCTGTCTCACAAACTCCAGGATACTGAAATTGTAGCAGACAAAGCACTGATGAATACAGTATGGGACAACCTGCTGTCAAACGCAGTTAAATATAACGGAGATGCGGGGAGCATTGATATAGAAATGACCAGATACAAAGCTCATACGGTTATAACGATAAGCGATACAGGTGAAGGTATTGATAATACCAGCATCGACAAGATTTTTGACAGATTCTACCGTGCGGATACTGCCCGTACAAGCAGTATCGGAGGTACAGGTCTCGGATTATCTATTGTTAAGAAAATACTTGATTTGCACAATGGTTCAATCAACGTAAGAAGTAATGAAAATGGCGCGACGTTCACAGTCAGACTGCCTGTTGATACAACAGAATAGTATTTTCCTCCTCGTTCATAATGAGTTCATATTCCAAGTGTAGAGTATGACTTATAGATGACTTACGAGGAGGATTTTTTAATGAAGATGGCATGGAAAGAAATGAAAAAATACAAACTGCGTTATACGATACTCGGTTCGATTATATTTCTGATTAGTCTTTTAACATTAAGTATTTCAGGACTGGCAAATGGTTTATCGCAGGATAATGCAGCGTTAATCAAAAATATGCCGGAAGGTACTTTTTATATGGAAGAAAGCGCGGAAGAGAACTACAGTTTTTCAAGTCTTGAACAAGAGCAGGTAAACAATTTAAATGAGGCGCATGAGAACGCATCTCTATTCTCAATTCAAATGGGTGAATTCAGCGACAGCGGGGACCAGAAGCACAGCCTTGCATATGTTACTGCATCAGATGCAGAATACTTCCCGGATGTTGCACCTGGAGAAATTGTGCTCGATAGTTCATTTGAAGAAGATTTCTCAACTGGAGATACTGTGACAAGCGAGCTGCTGGATGAATCCTTTACGATCACAGGCTTTGCCGAACAGGAAAAATTCAGCCATTCACCGGTTGGTTTCATAAATAACGATGACTTCTTCACGATGTACAATACAGATACGTTCCAGCTGGCATTTGCTCCTGAAGACGGCAAAGCAGTGGACGGACTGACAGGATTCAGCAATTCAGACTTCCTGAATACAATACCAAGCTACAGTGCAGAACAGCTGTCGCTTAACATGATTATTATATTCCTGTACGTAATCAGCGGCATGCTGTTTGCAATATTCTTCTACATGATAAACGTTCAGAAACTGGGCACATTCGGTATTTTAAAAGCAATCGGTGTGAAGACATTTACGCTATTTAAGATGATGTGGGCGCAGATGTTTATCATTACAATTATTTCACTGCTCTTAGCAGTCGGAATCAGTCAGTTATTTAATATACTGGCACCGAGCGGCATGCCGTTCCATCTAACACTTGATATGGTGCTGCTGTCGTCAGGCGCATTTATTATTATAGGATTTATTGGAGCGACGCTGTCAGGTATTCAAATTAAAAAAGTAGAACCAATGCAGGCAATTAATCAGGGAGGTGCTTAATATGAGTTTATTTCAATTAGAAAATATTCAAAAAGAATTTAAGCATGGGAACACTAAAGAACAAATATTAAAAGGTATAGATCTCGAGTTAAATAAAGGTGAACTGACAGCACTGGTCGGTGCGTCAGGTTCCGGGAAAAGCACACTGTTAACTATTGCAGCAGGCTTGCAGGATTTAAGCGGCGGTTCAATTACGTTCGACGGAAAAAACTTATCGGCCATGAACCAGGAAGGTATGCGTGAAGTCAGAGCAAAACATTTTGGTTTTGTATTTCAGCACGCTCATCTCGTGCCGTTTCTCACTGTTAAAGAACAGCTTGAGCTGATGCTTGATACAGCAGAAACAAAATGGTCAAAAAAAGCGCGAGCAGCACGTATTGAAGATGCTCTGACGACGGTCGACATGTGGCAGCATAAAGACAGCTATCCTGAAAACTTATCAGGCGGGGAAAAACAGCGGGTAGCAATTGCACGGGCAATAATTCATGAACCTGAAATATTATTTGCCGATGAACCGACGGCGAGTCTCGATTCAAAACGTTCGGTAGAAGTTATGGAATTAATCGAAAGACTGGCTCGTGAATTAAATATTACCGTGCTTATGGTGACACATGATAATGATATGCTGAAATATGCAGAGCGTATTGTGGAAATGAAAGACGGAAAAATTATCGAATCTTAGGTAAGATGGGTCATAAACCCATCTTTTTTTATCCATATTCATACTTTTAGACAGCCCTTATATGAGTTACAATGAAAAATAAAAAGGGAGTTTAATTATGGGCAATGATCAGAATAAGAAAAAAGCGGATTTAAAATGCCGCATATCTATGTCATTCTATTTGTTTTCGGACTCGTTGCAGCAGCAGCCACATATTTAATTCCTGCCGGTGAATTCGACCGTGTTGAATTGGAAAATGGCCGTGAGGCAGTAGATCCGGAATCTTTTACATACCTTGAATCGACACCGACAGGTTTAACGGAATTCATCACAGCAATTCCGCGTGGTTTGGTTGATGCAGGTGAAGTCGTATTCTTTACGCTGATTATCGGCGGAATGTTTATGGTACTGCGGGAAAGCGGCATTATAGAAATCGCAGTCGATAAAATGGCGCGTAAATTTTCGAAGAAAAGTATATTTATCATACCAGTACTGGTTGCAGTATTCGCTTCAGTTGCGACATTAATCGGTACAGCGGAATTATCACTGGTCTATATACCGGTCATTATTCCATTGGTTATTGCCCTCGGCTATGACTCTATGACCGCTGCTGCTGTAGCGCTGTGCGGGACAGTAATCGGATATACCGTAGGTGTACTGAACCCTATTAATACAGGACTTGCGCAGACAATAGCAGGACTTCCAACGTTCTCAGGACTTGGGTTCAGGTTGATTCTATTTGTTATCGTTTTAGCAGTTACAGCATGGTTTATAATGAGATATGCCAAAAAAGTACAGAAAAATCCGGAAGCAAGTTTAGTGTATGAAGATGATGCAGAAAAACGTGAAATGTACTCATCTATTGGAGACTCTGCACCATTGACCGCAACAAAGCGTCAAATTGCCGGTGCATTAACAGTATTGGTGTTCTTCGGTATTCTAATATACTGAGTAATCGAACTGGATTGGTTTATGATAGAAATGGCTGGCTTATTCATCATTATGGGTATTACTGTCGGTCTTGTAACAGGACTTAACTTAACGCGTATCAGTGAAGCATTTACGAAAGGTTTCAGAGAAGTATTAATGGGTGCAATTATCGTCGGTCTGGCACGTTCAATTGCCGTTATATTAGAAGACGGTCAGGTTATGGATACGATCGTAAACGGACTGGGCACTGTTGTTGGAGGATTACCTCCAGTACTTGCAGCAGCAGGTATGTATTTTGTACAGCTGCTTATTAACTTCGTAATTCCGTCAGGATCAGGGCAGGCATTAGTAACGATGCCAATTATGGCACCACTTGCTGATATGGTTAACGTAACACGTCAGACAGCAGTACTTGCATTCCAGCTGGGAGACGGATTCGCACATATTTTATATCCGACGAGCGGATACTTTATGGCTGCATTAGCTCTTGCAGGAGTAGAGTGGCATAAGTGGATTAGATTCTTCTTCCCATTGTTTGTAATTTTTATGGTAATTTCTTTAAGTGCATTAACAATTGCGCAAATTACAGGATGGTCTTAAAAATATAGAAAAGACGAGAACCTTTTGGGTTCTCGTCTTTTTTTGTTTGCTTATTTATTGTTAAAGTTCTTAACTGCTTTTGCTGCATCAGTACTGCCGTCGAGTACCTGGAGTTCCTTGCCGCGGTTTTCTTTATTTGTCACGACTTCGTAAAGTACATGTGCTACATTTTCACGTGCCACATCTTTAATCTCACCGAAGTATAAATCAACGTCGACTTTGCCTGAACCAGCTTCGTCAGTCAGCATTCCAGGGTGAACGATAGTGTGTGTCAGTCCTGAATTTCTTAAATGAACATCTGCATGGTGCTTCGCGATTGTATATGGTTTAATCTTCCGAGCATCCGGTGTATCGAATGCTTCTCTTCTTGAGTCCCAAGTTGACACCATAACGAAATGGTCAACGCCTGCCTGTTCGCTTGCATCAATTGCTTTTACTGCACCGTCCAGATCAACGATAATCGTTTGCTCTGCACCTGTACTGCCGCCTGAACCTACTGAAAAGACAACTTGTTCAAAGCCTTTCATTTTCTCTCTGAGTTCTTCAACTGAGTCTTTCTCTACATCAATCAATGTTGCTTTCACATCTTTATTGCCAAGGTCCGCTACCTGCTCTTCTTTACGGACACCTGCTGTAAAATCGATTGAATTTTGTTTAAGCTGGGAGACGAGGTGAGCTCCGACCCCGCCGTTTGCACCAATAACTAAAATACTCATCTGTATACACTCCTTTAATGTGCTTATATCTATAGTCTAACTTAAAAACTTTCTGAAAAGCTTGGATTTTGCTTCAGTAAATGGTGCGTAACGCACCGGAATATCGATTAGAGTACTGTTCTTCACGACACTCTTTTCATGTGTAAATGTGTCGAAGGAATACTTGCCGTGATAATGTCCCATGCCGCTGGCACCGACTCCGCCGAATGGCAGGTCATGATGCGACAGGTGCATAATTGTATCGTTTACACAGCCGCCGCCGAATGACAGGCGTGACAGCAGGGTTTCAGTATTGCGCTCATTCTCAGAAAATATATAGAAGGCAAGCGGTTTAGGCAATGTCTGCTGGTGCACAATGAGATCTTCAAGATTATCGTACGTAATAATCGGCAGTAACGGACCGAAGATTTCTTCCTCCATTACTGTCGAATCGAATGTGCTGTCCGGCATAATCGCAGGTGCAATTTTTTGCCTCTGTTCATTTAAATTGCCGCCGAGTACCATTTCATTTCTTAAGAGGCCCGATAAGCGCTTAAAGTGCTTTTCATTAATAATTTTAGGAAAATCATCGCTGTGTTCAGCATTGCTGTAGCGTTCTTCAATTTCATGGAGCATGCGGTCGATAAATTCCTGTTTCTTCGAGCTGTGAATGATTACATGATCGGGAGCGACACATGTCTGTCCGGCGTTGACAAATTTACCCCAGGCAATCCTTTTAACCGCAACATCTATGTTCGCAGTTTCATCAACTACGGCAGGACTTTTACCGCCGAGTTCCAGTGTGACGGGGGTCAGCGTTTCGCTTGCTATGCTCATAATTTCCTTGCCGACGCTCGTACTGCCGGTAAAGAATATATAATCATAATGCTGTTTATTAACTTCATCATGCGGTGTATCCGCAGGCGCACAGTAAACGTATTCTTCACTGAAAGTATAATTCAGTATCTTTTCGATAATTGCACCTGTATGCGGGCTTGTTTCAGAAGGTTTAACGAGTGCACAGTTACCTCCGGCAATCGCACCGATCAGCGGCATCATCGTTAAATTAAATGGATAGTTCCATGGTGATAAAATAAGAACCACGCCGTACGGGTCACGGTAGATATAATTTTTAGCAGGGAAGCTCATCATTGAGCCTGAAACTTTCTTCGGGGTATTCCATTTCCTGAGATTTTTAATAACGTAGTCAAATTCTTTATAAACAATACCGAGCTCTGTCATGTATGCTTCGGCTTCGGATTTTCCAAGGTCTTTATTTACAGCTTCCAGAACCATTCTTTCATTAGCTTGAATGGCACTTTTCAGCTTCTTTAATTGGCGTATACGGAAGCTGACTGATTTAGTATGGTTTTTATAATAATATTCACGCTGATTTTCAACTATCGATTGTATCGACATGTATAATCCCCTCTCAAAAAAATATTGTAATATATGCTATTCCCTTTTTAAGTTTGTATTAAATAGGGTATACATCATTATTCCCTATTTTAATACATATAATGATTTACTTAAAATAAAGAGGAGTGTAGAAGCCATGATAGAGTTTAAAAATGTGACAAAGCGCTACGGCAGTAAAACTGCTGTCGAAGATGCGAGCTTTAATGTTAAAGAAGGGGAGTTCTTTGTCTTAATAGGGCCGTCCGGAAGCGGCAAAACGACAACTCTGAAGATGATTAACAGACTGATTCCGTTAACTGAAGGCTATATTTATTTTAAAGATAAGCCGGTGAGTGACTACGAAGTCTATGAAATGCGCTGGGATATCGGCTATGTACTGCAGCAGATAGCATTGTTTCCGCATATGACAATCGCCGAAAATATTGCACAGGTGCCGCAGATGAAAAAATGGAAAGAAGCGGACATTGATAAACGGACTGCTGAACTGATGACTATGGTGGGGCTTGATCCGGATACATATAAAAATCGTAAACCTGCTGAACTTTCAGGAGGGCAGCAGCAGCGTGTTGGGGTAATTCGCGCACTGGCAGCAGATCCGCCGGTCATTTTAATGGATGAACCATTCAGTGCTTTAGACCCGATTACAAGGGAAAGCCTGCAGGATGATTTAATTAAACTGCAGCGGGAAATTAAAAAAACAATCGTCTTTGTGACGCATGATATTAAAGAAGCAATGAAGCTGGGCGACCGTATTTGTTTATTTAATGAGGGTCAAATTGAACAGATTGGCAGCCCCGACGAGTTTTTATCGACTCCGAAAAATGATTTCGTGAAAGAGTTTATAGGATACCAGCAGAAAGAAAGAGTAACTGTCGGCGAATTCGTCAGCGAGAATTCACAGGGGGTTAATAATGAAGATTACCCTCTTGTGGAAGAAGAAACAAAAATTGAAGATGCATTTAAAGTATTTGCGGAACACGAGACAGTGGCAGTGAAGACTAAAGACGGAAATAAACTCCTGAACAGACAGGATGTCTTTAAACATTTATCGGCGAAGCGTGGTGACAGCGCATGAATACATTTTTAGAAACACTTAATTCTCGTAAAGGCGAGCTGCTGTCGACTTTGATAGAGCATATTCAGATATCGTTTATCGCGCTGTTGATTGCGGCTGTTATCGGTATACCGTTAGGCGTTATTTTAACTAAAACAAAACGCACGGCAGAAGTAGTTATTAATGTCGCAGCAGTACTGCAGACGATACCTTCTCTGGCATTACTGGGGCTGATGATTCCGTTGTTCGGTATCGGTGTGGTGCCGGCAATTATCGCGCTCGTTATTTATGCGTTACTCCCGATACTTAGAAATACTTATACAGGTATAGCTGAGGTGGATGCATCGCTCGTTGAGGCAGCACGGGGCATCGGTATGAAGCCGATGAGAAGATTGATGAAAGTGGAAATGCCGATTGCAATGCCGGTTATTATGGCAGGTGTCCGAACAGCAATGGTACTGATTATCGGTACTGCAACACTCGCTGCACTGATTGGCGCGGGCGGTCTTGGTGATTTAATTCTCTTAGGTATCGACAGAAACAATACACACCTCATATTAATCGGTGCGATACCGGCAGCATTACTGGCGATTCTTTTCGATGTTATTTTAAGAGTGATTCAAAATCTGTCGTATAAAAAAGCAGTCACACTCGTTGGAACGATATTCATCGTTATTCTGCTCGTAGCGTTAGCACCGTTATTAACTAACCGCGGTGACAGTCTGACAATCGCCGGGAAACTTGGTGCAGAGCCCTCGATTATTACGAATATGTATAAAATCCTAATCGAGGAAGAGACAGACTACAACGTTAATGTTGAAGATGGTCTTGGTAAAACATCATTCCTGTTCAATGCCCTGGAATCTGATGATATAGACGGCTACCTTGAGTTTACAGGAACAGTACTTGGTGAACTCGTCAATATACCGCCGGAATCCAATGAAGCTGAAGCAGTTTATAATCAGGCGAACACTGCCCTTGATGAACAATATGACATGACGATGCTTGAGCCGATGGCATTTAATAACACATATACACTTGCTGTGAAAAGGGACTTTGCAGAAGAGCACGGACTAGAAACCATCGGAGACCTCAGACAAATTGAAGATATTGTTAAACCAGGCTTTACTATGGAGTTTAATGACAGAACAGAAGACGGCTATCCGGCAATCCAGGAAGCATATAATTTAAACTTTAATGATGTAGTGACAATGGAACCGCAGCTGCGTTATCAGGCGATTGAAAGCGGGGATATTAACCTGATGGATGCATATGCAACGGATGCTGAGCTTAGGGAATACGATATGGTGATACTTGAAGATACAGAAGCGGTATTCCCGCCTTATCAGGGAGCACCAATGTTTAAGCAGGAGTTCCTGGATGAACATCCGGAGATAGTGGAACCGTTAAATAAACTGTCCGGCATGATTACGGATGAAGAAATGCAGGACATGAACTACCGTGTATCTGTGGAAGATGAAAGCCCGTATGATGTGGCTGAAGAATATTTAGAAGAAAATAATTTACTGGAATAAAAAAAGCACTTTATCCTGATACTCTTTATGAGCCAAGGATAAAGTGCTTTTTAAATGCTTATTTAAGTGGAATATCGTCAGTTAAAATTCTTCATACTCATTAGGGTTCTGATTATCAATCCGTCCTTCTTCCTGAGTAAGAGAATCAATTTCCTGCATCTCAACTTCCGTAAGTTCAAAGTCGAAAATATTTAAATTTGCCTGCTGATGTTCGGAGCTGGATGCTTTTGGTATTGGAAGTACACCATGCTGATAATGCCAGCGGAGAATAACCTGAGCAATTTCTTTATTTTTATTTTCAGCTAATTGTTTTAATGTCTCATCATATATAACCGTTCTTGCTCTGGATAGCGGACTCCATGATTCGGTAATAATGTCGTGTTCCTTATTAAACTCTCTCAGTTCTTTTTGATTAAAGTAAGGATGTAATTCAATTTGGTTCACAGCCGGTTTTACACTAGTTTCATCGATGAGACGATTAATATGTGCAGGTTCAAAATTAGATACTCCGATTGATCGGACATAGCCATTTTTCTGAGCCTGGATTAGTGCTTTCCATGCCTCGGTATATTTATCCTGTTTTGGATTTGGCCAGTGCAGGAGAAATAAATCAAAGTATTCCAATCCTGTACGAAACAGTGATTCTTCAATTGCAGCAAGTGCTCTGTCGTAATCGTACAAACCGCCCCGGAGTTTTGAAGTTACGAAAACTTCTTCTCTAGGAACAGAACTGCGACGTATACCTTCGCCGACAGCCCCTTCATTTTCATAGCGAATGGCAGTATCGATTAAACGATAGCCGTTTTTCAGAGCATTTTCAACACTCTCTGCACCGCTCTTGCCGAGAACACTTGATGTGCCAAAACCGACAGCCGGGATTTTATATCCATCGTGCATTTTAAAAACAGGAATATTATTTGACATTACACTCATCCTTTTCTGATATTAGCTTCATTATATTGTTTACCACTCTTTAAATTATTAAAACAAAACTATGACTCGCCGTTTTCTTCTTCATTTTTCTGATACCTCATTCGCTGCCGGTAACCGTAAGTGCTTTCCTGAATAACCTGCTTATCCTGGAATCCGGCACCAATCGCTCCGGCCACTGTTGTTAGAGAGGCTGCAAACCAGGCAAGTTCCAGGTAAAATCTGACTCCGATATGCTCAGCCTGAATAGTTTTCGCAACAAAGTCAGGCGGCAGCAATGTTACCGCGGCAGATAAGAATAGAAGATACAGGAGTAAATAGTAAAACAACAACGATATAAACAGCGTCAGCAATGTGGTGCTGTTATAGAGAGAGGTAAGTTTTTTACTTTCACCTTCTTTAAATTGTTCCCATAAATCGTGGGAAATGATAATCCAGAACAGCATGCCAAAAATTGATAAGACTGAAATTGCAACTAAACGCCAGGTGGGAAACAGATAGCTCAGATTCCACATGGTCGAAAAAATTATACCGAATGCACCGGTGGCAAATGCAATCGCCGTTACACCGCTTAAACTCTGCATCATATTATATGGATTATTTGCAAAAGTCATTCCGCTGACCAGTCTCACAGTGCCTCGAATTTTAGAATTCATATGAAATAGAAGATGTTCAGTTTTTGAGTCTTCGAAATAGTCTTCTGTGTGTTTCAGTTTTGATAATGTGAACATATTTTTTAATTCACGGCATTCCTCTTCAATATCAGTGTCGTTATTATTCATCTTGTTAATAATAACTAATGTATTAATAATTGCAGTTTTCATTCTCTTCTTCAGAGGACGCCATCCAAATGCTGGAATAGACATCATGGCAGCACAGTCAGAACTGTCGATATCAATAACTACAGCCTTATCTTTATAAAATAATGGTAAATCTGTAATACTGATTAAAAAATTCCAGTCATTTTCACGCAGATATTCATCTGTTTTTGAATAAATTTGATTGGTGAACTCTGTTTCGCCAGTCAAAGGATCGACGATAATATCAATTTCCCACTCATCAGCAGCAGATATCTGTTTTTTAAAATCTTCTACCAGTTCGTTTTCTATTTTATTTACTATATTGTTAGCCGTTCCAGGGGCCACGATTAACCCTACACGAATCATAGTTTGCCTCCTCTACTAAATTCTTAGCTGGAATCATTATCTTCTTCTTGGAGTTTGTTGTACCTGTAGCTTTGCCGGTATGAATAAGTTACATTGCGAATTTTATCCTCGCTTTCGGCGGTAGAGCCGAGTGCACCTGCGAGCATACCGAGAGAAGTTGTAAACCAGATCAGGTTTATATAATTCATTGCCGTGAAATTCTCATTAGCCTGTGTCCACTCATTAAAAATCTCAGGAGGAACAAACATCGTAACTGATATTGTAAGCAGGATAAAAAGAATGCCGTAGTTGGCTACTGTAACGAACAGAAGTGTCATAAATGTTGTCAGGTTATAAAGCAGGCGGTAATGAGCTGCTGTTTTTGTTGATGAACCCTGCCATAAATTATGAGCATATATTAGCCAGAACACCATACCCGTAATAGAAAATAGCATTAAAGCAATCAGCCGCCATGGCTGATAATCTAAACTGAGTTCCCAAGGTGTTGAAAATATCGCAATATATGTTCCTGTAGCAAAAGCCAGTGACACCAGTGTTTTAAAGTTGGTAACAATAGACCACGGTTCGTTGATGTAGGTCATCCCCAGAATGATTTTCAGCCAGCCAATAATATAAGACTTTATAATATAACGGTTGGTACTTTCATTGTCTTCCGGTGGAGTTTCCCGGGAAATATTCATTACTGTCGGGGAAGATAACTCACTTGAGCTGAATGACGTGCTGTCTTCATTATATTTATACAAATATTCCAGATGATGTGTCACCATCTTTCTTAATTTTCTTTTTACAAAAAAGAAACCAAGTGCAGGAATCGAAAGCAATGAGGCTGATTTTTGTGAATCGAACTCAGATACGACCACTCTATTGTCAGACAAGCTTGGCAGGTCAGTAACACCGATGACATAATCCCAGCCATTATTTTCTTTTATCTTAACGATTCTGTGAATTGTTTCGTTAATGTATTCCGACGAACTCGCCAAAGGACTGACTTCAACTTCAAATTTAAATGTGCAGCTTTTATCGACAAACTCTCCGGCGAACTCGGGCAGGTCATCAATAATTTTTTCAATCAGAGTCCGCGACATACCGGGAGCCGGGATTAGACCTACTGTAATAGAAGTCATGGAAATCTCCTTTCTGAGATGATTTATGTAAATGATATGTCTATGAAGTATTACCCGTTTTTACACAGTTTAAAGATATTTTTGTTCAATGTGAACAATTTCACATATTAATTTCAGCGGTTATTACGGTATTATCAGAAAATTTAAATGATACAATGTAATTAAGAAAGAAAATCATTTTGGAGGTAATACAATGGCAAAATTACAAGATAAAGTCGTCGTTATCACAGGTGGTATTTCAGGAATCGGTAAAGCTTCAGCAGAGTTATTCAATAAAGAGGGAGCGAAATTAGTCCTCGTCGATTTGGATGAAAGCAAAGGAAATAAAGTTGCAGAAGAATTTGGCGGAGACACAATTTTTGTCCAGGCAGATGTAACGAGTGAAGAAGATGCTAAAAGAGTATTTGATAAGACAATAGAGAAATTTGGACGTGTAGATATTCTGTTCAATAACGCAGGTATCGGTGCAACGAAACCGACACACGAAGTATCTTATGCTGAATATCGTAAAACGGTCAATGTGGATTTAGATGCAGTATTCCTATTCTCTAAACTGGCAATCGATTACTTCCGTGAACAGGGCAGCGGTAACATTATTAACACAGCGTCAATGTACGGATGGATTGGTGCAGCAGGCAGTGCTGCTTATAACGCAGCAAAAGGCGGCGTAATTAACTTAACGCGTTCATTAGGTGTTGAGTATGCGAAAGAAAATATTAGAGTAAACGCATTATGCCCGGGCTTCATCGATACACCGATTATCCCGGAAGAAGTGAAGGAGGCATTGGCTGGAAGTACGCCGATTGGACGTCTAGGTACATCTGAAGAAATGGCTAAAGCGGCATTATTCTTAGCATCAGATGATTCATCATTCATGACAGCAAACACTTTAACTGTAGACGGCGGGTTTACAGCACAATAATATATAACGTTAAAACAACGCTCACAGATTGCTGTGAGCGTTGTTTTCCCTGGTAATAATTAATTGATATAACGGTGTTTCATTAAGTCTTTCAGCATATCGATTTCATATCTCAGACGTTTACCGATTTCGGTATCTCTTACTTTTTTACGTTCGAGTTCTTCATCGACGATTCTTCTGACTGCGAGTACATCGGATTCATTTTCCAGCACTTTGTCTTTTGAATTAAATTCCTGATGGGCAACCAGCTGCATGCCGTAGGAGTTAAACAGCAGCGTATATCCGGCAATACCCGTCGTGGATTGATAGGCTTTTGAAAAACCGCCGTCTATAACAATCAGTTTTCCGTCAGCTTTAATCGGATTTTCACCTTCTTTTTCTTTAACTGGTGTGTGTCCGTTTATAATGTGGCCTTCTTCAGGATCCAGAGCGAATTCTTTTAAGAATGTCTTTGCCATCTCGGGTTGTTCGCGTAAATAATAGTACGGGTTTTTATCTTCTTTATGTGTTGTTTTGTCGCTGATAAAGTATCTTTCAAACGTCGTCATTGCACGTTTACCGAACAGAGATGACTTTTTACCGGTCCATAAATACCAGATTAAATCGGTAGCGAGGTCTTCGGTGTCATCCAGATTCGTGAATGCATGCCGTAAATAGTTTTCGAACTGATCGAGCAGTTCTCTGCCGTAATAGACTTCACCATTTATTTCCATACCTTCCATGTCACAGTTTTCAGTGACAGGAATACAGCCGTGAATCAGCAGATTACCGTTATAACGCAAGTACAGGCTGCCTTTTTTCATCATGAAATTCATATGACGCTTAAGTTTTTCTGATTGCTGAACTGAGATAAGAAGCGTATTCATAACGTCGGTTTCCTCTTTGGTAAGTTCTGAGGGATTAGTTGGATCTACTGTGTTGAAGCATGTATTTTCAAGCTTATAAGTGTGTCCATCAACAGTGTATTCCATCGTCTCGTAATTAATATTCTCAAGGACTAAGCGGTCATGCATCTCAAAATTCGGGCGTCTTTTTATAATCGGTGCTTCGAGTTTAAACTGGATAATAGATATTGCCTGCTGAACTTTTGTCATCTGCAGATGTTCCTCATCCGATAAAACTTTGTCAGATGTTTTTTTCGGGTGAAAAGCGGAGTTATCATCATAATATTTATCTGCCAGCGTAAACAGCGGCCGCAGATTTATGCCGTAGGCATCTTCGATAATATCGAGATTGTTGTAGCGCGCACAGATACGGATAATATTAGCCAGACACACCTTAGAGCCAGCAAAAGCGCCAAGCCAGAGTACATCGTGATTTCCCCATTGAATATCGACAGAGTGATAATCGATTAAAGTATCCATGATTTTATCAGGCTCAGGCCCGCGGTCGTATATATCTCCAACGACATGCAGGTGGTCGACGACGAGTCTCTGAATTGTGAAAGCCAGACCGACAATTAATTTATCAGCCTGACCGAGGCCGATAATCTCATTTAAAATACGGTCGTAATATCGTTTTTTGTTATCGTGCTCATCTTTTTTATACAGTAATTCTTCAATAATGTAGGCAAAGTGCTGAGGCAATGCTTTACGCAATTTAGAACGCGTATATTTTGAAGAAGAATGTGCGATAAGTTCTATCAGCTGTTCAATTTTTGCTTTGTACCATTCAGCTAATTCATCTTTATCTGTAAACTGATTTTTAATCAGCTTTAATTTTTCCTCCGGATAATAAACAAGCGCAGCAAGTTCGCTGAGTTCAGCATCCGTCAAACGATCTTTCAGCAAGTCTTCAATTTTCACTTTAACATTGCCGGAGCCGTTTCTAAGCACGTGCTGGAATGACTGGAACTCTCCGTGCAAATCACTGACAAAATGTTCTGTCCCTTTGGGCAACTCTAAAATAGATTCCAAATTTATAATTTCAGTCGCAACTTTTTCTTCTGAATTAAATTTTTCAGCCAGCAGCTGAAAATAGCGTGATTTATAATCTGCATTACTGTTGTCTGATACAGTCACTGTTTAACACTCCTATAGTTAAAACTCATAATATCTCTATTATATCCATAACTGTATAAATGATAAATGGTTTATCACTTTAGAAAAAATGTTTGTCAGTAAAAGTAAAAGGATATTATAAGATTAATACGTTGAAAGGAGCATTCACAATGAAGATAAAGACAATTGGATTACTGCTGTCTTCGAGTTTGATTTTAGCAGCTTGCAGCAGTGGTGAAGAAGATGATGCAAATGTGAATACGACTGAAACTGAAGGTGCTCCTTTAGTTGAAGAGGAAGCATCGGAGGACGATGAGCAGGAATCAGGTACTGAACATGGGGGTGCCGAACAGGATGCTGCAACGGATGAGAATACTCCGGATGAAGATGCAGACAACGAAGAAACAGATACAAGTACAGCTGCAAATCCGGCCGGTTCCAGCAACCCTAATACTGATGCGAATGATGATGAGTCAGACGACGCCTCTTCAGAAGAGAGTACTGAAACTGAAGGATCATCGAATAGCACTGATTCTGACAGCAGCATGACAAACAGCAGTACAATTGCATTGAAAGATATTAGTCTGAATACAGAAGATGCTATTTCTATAGCTGAAGGAGAAGCTGAAGGTGACATCCACGAAATTACATTTGAAGATGACGGTGAAGGTTGGGTTTACAAAATTGATTTGAATAACGGCAGTGAAGAGTCTGAAGTTGTCGTCAATCATGATAGCGAAGAAGTCATCGATGTCAGAACGGAACAGGAAGACGATGATGATAACGATAACGAAGAAGATATTGTCGATTACGGTTCATTGAACGAAGCCTATGACGCAATCGATGAAGCCATTGCTGACCTTGGCGGCGGAGAAGTTAAAGAATGGTCGTTAAGTATGGATGACGGCGTAGCTGAGTACAATATCGATCTTGTCTATGAAAATCAGGCATATGAATATAAAATTAATGCTGAGACATTGGAAATACTTGAAAGTGAACAGGATGACTAAACTTTTTAATACACTTAAGCAAGTACCTCAAAACGCCTTGAATTTCAAGGCGTTTTCTTTTACATATTTAGATATTCGGCATTGCCAGCTGTCTTTCTTTATAAAGTTTAAACAGCACATTATGACTAGGCTTTTCCACATAATACAGAATTATGTGGGCAAGAATAAGGCTTAGGCCGAGCGGGACAATCAGAAATACTTCATGGACGAATCCCATAGACTCGAGTTTCTGGATAATTACATAGCCGATGTTCTGGTGTATTAAATATAAGGGGAAAGACAGTGTGCCGAGATAGACGAGTGTATCGGATTTCAGCCACTGCATTTTATTATTCAATATCAGATAAAATACTGCTATGAAGAATATAGTGAATAAGCCGTTAGTCATACCTTCAAATGAAAAGTCATAAATGAGCGACAGAGTAATCATCAAATAGTATTTAAGATAATTGCCGTGCTGCCAAATATAATAAAACATAATACCAATAATAAACATCTGGCAGTAGTTGGACATTGAGAATTTCTCTAGAAGAGCAGTTGTTTCGGTGCCTGCAATGCCGTTGGTAATTTGTATCAGTGCAGAAGATCCGAGCCAGATACTTGTAAACAACATGACTCTCTTCTGCAGATTAAATATTAGAAGCAGCGCCATTAAGAGATAAAAAGTTAGTTCCACACGCAGTGACCAGTAAACACCATCGACATTCTTAGCGCCGAAGAAGTCCTGGAACATCGTCATGTTAATAAAAGTATCGGCAACACCTGCTTTAAGCGTATCGACAGACGACAGACCGACAACGAGAGTGGTCACGATAATCGCAAAAATATAAGTCGGATACAGCCTAATTGCTCTTTTCGTTAAAAAGTCAGATGTTGATTTTACTTTAAGTACAGACATGTAAATCACGAAGCCGCTGATTATAAAAAACAGCTGGACACCATAATGTCCATAGGAAAATATTTCTATATAGTTTTCTTTTGAATGCCCGAATTTTTCATCGTACAGAATGATGTAGTGATAGAGTACGACGACAATCGCGGCAATGCCTCTTAGTGCATCAATTTCAGTAAATCTTTTCTTTTCAGCCATTATGATATCCCTCATAGTCCTAAAGAGCTTTATACATACTCTCAGTATTTTGCGGTGTTTTCAATGATTGAATCACTATATATCATGACGGCTGATGAATTCAAATATAAAGCGGCTGAATTAAAAAACAGCTGTGAACATATGTTCACAACTGTTTTAACTGCCGTAACGCACAGCGTTATTTTAATCTGTCCAGAACGGTACGATAGCCGTCACTGCCGTAATCCAGGCATCGTTTTACACGCGATACCGTAGCGCTCGAAGCGCCGGTTTTATCCTGGACTTTAGAATACGTCTTGCCCTCATCAATGAGCTTTGCGACCTGAAAACGCTGCTTTAATGCAACGAGTTCATTGGAAGTGCAAATATCATCAAAAAACTTATAGCAGTCTTCTTTCGTCTCAAGCGATAGGATTCCATCGAATAGATCATCGAGTTCCTGTCCTTTTAATTTATCTATTTGCATAGCCTCAACTCCGTAGTAATAAGATAATATCACTTTAACATACTAAAGTGATAAAGAAAATGGTTGTGTATCTGAAATATCTTTGTTACTATTTTATTTATTGGCAATTCTTTGTCTCGCTAAAGTGCTAAAGGAGAATATATATGACAAACAACAATTTCATTTTAGAAAGGCTTGCTCTGGGACAAAAGTATCTGGGGCTGCTTGATGATTCGGGCTATACATTAGTTGATATGAACATGATAGAACCTTTTTCAATAGATGATAAATATCATCATCCGACGAGTGTTGTTTTTGAAAGAAATAATACAATGTATGCAATCCGCAGTGACTGGACGCGTACATTATTAAATTTCAACAGCAACTTTTATTCAAATGATACACGTTTCGGTTACTTCGGTCCTGTTGTCAGAGAGAATGAATCGTTCTATCAGGCAGGCGTCGAGATTTATCAGGCAACAGAAAATGACATTATTGATGCGCTCCTGATGCATATGAATTTTGTTGAAGAGTGTGCAGAAACAAATATTAAAACGCTGGTCATTAATAACGATCAGTTATTAGATTTATTCATTAAAAAATATGATCTGCCGGACACGGTGCGCCAGCTTATATATACGAAGAATATATCGGAGCTGCGCCAGCATCTTGGTAAAGATCATGACTTATATAAAATAATGAGTGCAAAAGTCAGCGACCAGTTTAAAATGGTCGGAGAAGTTTTTGGCGATACAGAAATTATGCAGGCAATTGCTCATTTAAAAGAAAAAATTGCGGATAACAATACGAAGTTCATTTTGGATTTGTCATTCCGTTCACCGCAAAATTACTATAACGGTTTGTACTTCCAGGCATTTTTAAATTCAAACACACCGATACTGAGCGGCGGAGAATATAACAGTAATTCATTCGGCATCGCTTTAAATTTAGCAGACGGAGGACTTTTATGATTACAGTAGCTTTATCCAAAGGACGTTTATTTGATGATTTCGTGTCCTATTTAGAAAAATATGAGCTATATAAATACAGCAAAGTGTTAAAAGATGAATCGCGTGCACTTTATACAATAGTAGACGATATTCGTTTCATCTTCGCGAAAGGGCCGGATGTTCCGGTATATGTTGAACGCGGCGTCGCGGATATCGGTATCGTCGGCAGTGACATAATTGAAGAAGAAGTGTTCAGCTATTTAAATGTATCTGAACTGCCTTTTGGGAAATGTCATTTTGCTTTAGCAGGACCGCCGGATGTCGAACATTTTAATACGGTTGCATCTAAATATACTAATATTGCCCGCAAGTATTTTAACAGCCAGCAGCAGCCGGTTTCGCTGATTCATTTAAATGGTTCTGTTGAACTGGCACCAATTCTCGGTCTGGCAGACGGTATTGTGGATATCGTCCAGACAGGAAACACATTGCGCGATAACGGCCTGATTGAATATGAAAAGATCCTCGATGTACAGGCGCGTCTGATTGCTAACAAGCAGACGTTCTATACGAAAGAAGACAGTATCTATGAATTTTTAAGTGAAATCGGAGTGATTGAATGAATACAAAAACGTTTAAACAAATATTTACAGCGGATGACAGTACAGATTTAGAAAGCACCGACAATGTACTTTCTATCATAGAAGATGTTAAACAAAATAAAGATGCTGCCTTAAAAAAGTATACTGCACAGTTTGACGGGCAGCAGGTGGAAGATTTTAAAGTGTCTGCAGAAAAACTGAAAAACAGTTTCGAAAGTTTAAATGAAGAAGAACAGAATGCACTGCTGTTAATAAAAGAACGAATAGCTGATTATCAGCAGTCGATAAAATATAAAGATTATGAAGATGGCGAGTTTTCCTATGTCTATCACCCGCTCGAAAGAATTGGTATTTATATTCCTGGAGGGACAGCGTTATATCCTTCAAGTGTATTGATGACAGCTGTTCCAGCGGCAGCGGCAGGCGTTCGAAATATCGTTGCTGTAACGCCGACATTCAGCAACGACAACATTACATTCGCCGCCCTGTATATTGCGGGCGTAACGGAAGTTTATACGGTGGGCGGCGCTCAGGCAATCGCTGCACTGGCTTACGGTACAGAGTCTATTGAGAAAGTCGATAAGATTGTCGGTCCTGGTAATAAGTATGTAGCACTCGCTAAAAAGCAGGTGTTCGGCGATGTCGGTATAGATATGATCGCCGGTCCAAGTGAAATCTTGCTTTATGTTGATGAGTCAGCGGATTATACAGCCTCCGCCTATGATATTTTTGCTCAGGCGGAGCACGATGTGAATGCACGGACTTTCCTGATTGCGGAATCACAGGAGGTAATTGATGGCATCCAGCTTGAAGTAAATCGTCTGATCGACTCTCAAGTGAGGACAGATGTTATTCGTGAATCACTGAAAAACAATCATTATCAAATCGTCGATAACAGAAAAGAACTGATTGATGTGATTAACTTTATTGCCCCGGAACACGTATCAATCCAGCACCGTGATGAACAGGAAATCAGCAGGGGTATACGTTATGCTGGTGCGGTTTTTATCGGCAAATATTCCCCGGAAGCAATCGGTGACTATGCAGCTGGACCGTCGCACGTGCTGCCGACGAACCAGACCGGGCGCTTCAGCCACGGCCTGAATGTGAATGATTTTTTAACAAGTCATGCAATTATTAACCTAAAAGAGGTAACATATAATCATATCGCAGATGCTGCGAAGACAATTGCAAAAAAAGAAGGGCTGGACGCCCACTATGAATCATTAAATATTAGGACGGAGCGATAAGATGATCAGCATGGACAAAAATACGTCACCGAAATCACCGCTTTCAAAAGAACAAATTGTAGAGGCGGTCAGTAAAACAAACGTTGAAGTATATCCGGAAGTAGAACTGGAGCGCTTTAAAGAATTATATGCGAAGCGTAATGGGTTTAACCCTGAGAATATTGAAGTAGCTAACGGTTCTGATGAATGGCTGCAGAAGATTATTATGACACTTGGGAAAAATGGTGTCATGTCTCTGAATCCCGATTTCTTCATGTATCAGATTTATACTAATCAGATTGGATTGCGTTACTACTCAGTGCCGTCTCGTGAAGATTTCTCGTACGATTATGATTTAACGATTTCAGAAATTAAAAAACAAAAGCCGTCAGTATTCTTTATTTCAAATCCGCATAATCCGACGGGCGTACTCCTGCCGAGTCATTTTATTAATGAACTTGCAGATGCAATGAAATCTGTCGGAGGATACTTAGTAATCGATGAGGCATACGGAGAATTTGCACTGGATCGTCCGGTGCCTGAAGGCGAGCATATTATCATTGTGCGAACGATGAGCAAAGTATACGGTCTAGCAGGTTTAAGAATCGGTATCGTCATCGCGAAAGGGAAAACTTACGACGCTATTACGAGAATTAATCATCCGTATCCATTAAACAGTTTAACTTTAAACCTCGGCAGTGAGCTGCTCAGTGATGATAAACAGCTGGACGAATGGTTCGACTATCAGAAACAGCTGCAACAGTCGCTTGTTGATGCTTTTGAAACAGTACGCCGTCATATTAAAATTAAACCGTCACATACGAATTTTGTATTTACTTACGGTGACAAGGCAAGAGAATTATATGAATATCTTTATAAAAATGGCTACAGAGGCAGAGTGTACGACGAAGAAAATCTGCGAAATGTCGCGCGCTATTCAATTATCGATGAAGATGAGTATCCGAAGTTGAAAGAACTGATTACAGAGTGGGGTAAATCACATGACTAAGTACAGTAAAGACAGAGAAACTAAAGAAACGAAAATAAGCGTTGAAATAGATGATGAAAAAGACTTCAAAGAGTCGAAAATAAATACAGGCATTGGTTTTTTTGACCACATGCTGACGCTGTTCAGTTTTCACTCCGAACTGTATGTGAACATTCAGGCAGAAGGGGACCTGCACATCGATGGTCACCATACTGTTGAAGATATCGGTATAGTGCTCGGCCAGCTGCTGAGAGAGCTGTATGCTGAAAAAGAAAGCTATCAAAGATACGGTTCGATGTATCTGCCGATGGACGAATCACTGGCGCGTGTTGTGCTGGATTTATCCGGCAGACCTCACCTCAGCTATAAGGCTGTCATCTCAAGAGAGAAGGTTGGCGATTTTGATACGGAACTTACAGAAGAGTTCTTTAATGCAGTCTCAATGAATTCGCGGATGACTCTTCATATCGACCTTTTAAAAGGCGGCAACTCTCACCATGAAATCGAAGCGATATTCAAAGGCTTTGCACGCAGCCTGAAAATTGCACTGCAGCCTTCAGATAGCGGTGTACCCTCTTCAAAAGGTGTGATTGAATGATAGGTATTATTGATTATTCTCTTGGGAATACGGGGAATCTTGTAAATGCTTTAAAAAAACTGGGTTATGAGTCAGTGATAACAAAAGATAAAAATGTGCTTTCCTCATGCGAAGCAATTATTCTCCCGGGGGTGGGACATTTTGGCTACGCTATGAATATTATAAATACCTCCGGCCTGAAAGATATGATTATTGAACTGAGTGAAAATAAGCGGTTGATCGGCATCTGTCTCGGAATGCAGCTTTTATTTGAGCATAGTGAAGAAGGTAATGCGGCTGGTCTCGGTATATTGAAAGGGCGTATCGCGAGGATAGATACTGATTTGACAATTCCTCATCTGGGGTGGAACACGCTGACCAGCAATGATCAATCCTTAAATGGAAAAGATGTTTATTTTATACACAGTTATAAGGTTTCTGAATCCGAGTATACTATTGCGGAGACCGACTATAACTCAAATATACCGGCGATAGTTAAAAAAGAAAATATTACCGGTATACAATTTCATCCTGAGAAATCCGGAGAAACAGGTTTATTTATTCTAAAAAATGCTTTAGAGGGGAGTTTTTAAAGTGAAGATAATTCCAGCTATAGATTTAATTGATGGACAAAATGTACGCTTATCACAAGGTGATTATAATAAACAGTCCCAGATGAAAAAAACACCTCACGAGGCGCTGGAATTCTATGCTGGATTTGAATCGGTTCAGCGTATTCATGTCGTTGATCTGATGGGTGCCTTAAAGAAACAAGCGCTGGAGTCGAATCTCGTAAAAGAACTTGTTGGCCAGTCTTCACTGCCCTTTGAAATAGGCGGAGGATTGAGGTCGCTTGAAACCATTAAACAGTATCATGACATAGGTGTTGAATATTTTATATTAGGGACACGCGCGATTACAGATGTGGCCTGGCTTAAAGAAGCCTCAGAACTATTTCCCGGGAAAATATTTGTCGGTGTGGATGCAAAAGAGAACGATATTTACATCAATGGCTGGACAGAAAACAGCGGTATTTTAATAGATGACTATTTAAAAACTGTCGAAGATTTCAGTCTTGCCGGTATTATATATACCGATATTAATAAAGACGGTATGGGTCTTGGCCCGAACTTTGAAAATACTGCACGAGTTAATAATATGACCCGCCATAAAGTTGTTGCAAGCGGCGGTATAAGAAATAAAGCTGACCTCGATAAGCTTGAGAGTCTTGGGATAACTGAAGCAATAGTTGGAAAAGCAAGTCATAACGATAAGTTTAGGGAGGGCATCAAATGATTAAAAAGAGAATAATAGCATGCCTGGATGTTAAAGATGGAGCAGTAGTCAAAGGAGTTAACTTTATTGACCTTGAGCATATTGGAAAGCCGGCAGAACTGGCTAAACGATATAATCAGGAAGGTGCCGATGAACTTGTTTTTCTTGATATTTCCAAAACACAGGAAGGTCATGAGTTGATGCTCGATGTTATCCGGGACACGGCCAGAGAGCTCTTTATCCCTCTGACTATAGGCGGCGGTATTAGAAAAATTGAAGATATTAAACAGCTCCTGGATGCAGGGGCCGATAAAATAAGTATCAACTCTGCTGCTATTGAAAACCCGGATATTATCAAAGAATCGAGCGGACGATTCGGCAGCCAGTGTATTGTACTCGCGGTGGATGTGAAATACGATAATCAAGTTGAAGATTATTATGTATATACTCATGGCGGTACGAAAAAAACTGAAATTAAAGCTCTGGACTGGATTGTTGAAGGAGAAGCGGCTGGTGCAGGAGAACTGCTTATTACCAGCATGGATCACGACGGTGTGAAATCAGGCTTTGATACGCAATTCCTTAAACAGGCTGCGAATGCTGTCAATATACCTGTTATTGCAAGCGGCGGTGCAGGGAATATTAATCATTTTGTCGATTTGTTTCAGAATACGAATGTATCTGCAGGACTTGCTGCTTCAATATTCCACAGAGAAGAGGTTAATATCGGCGAGTTAAAGCAGGAACTTTTAGACAATGGAATCGAGGTGCGTTTATAGTGAATCCTGATTTCAGTAAAAATAACGGCCTATTATCAGTAATACTGCAGGATACAAACACAAAACAAGTACTGATGAACGGCTTTATGAATGAAGAAGCATTTGAGAAAACGAAGACTGACAAAGTGGTCTGGTTTTACTCACGTTCAAAAGAACGGTTATGGAAAAAAGGAGAATCGAGCGGCAATGTACAGGAAGTCGTATCGATGAAACTAGACTGCGACAAGGACGCACTGCTGATTGAAGTTGTACCGCACGGTCCGACATGTCATACGGGCACAAGAAGCTGCTTCAGTGATGACTACTTTAGCCTGCAGACGCTGGAACGGACAGTACAGGAGAAAATTAAGAACCCTGAAGAAGGCTCTTACACTAAATACTTAACTGATAAAGGCGCAGATAAAATTTTGAAAAAATGCGGTGAGGAGATGACGGAAGTCGTTATCGCGGCAAAAAATAAAGAAAAAAAGGAACTCGTCGATGAGACGAGCGATCTTTTTTATCATCTGCTGGTCATGCTGAATAACGAAGGTGTATCGCTGAAAGATGTCGAGAACAAACTCGAAGAACGTCATGGTGAGAAACAGGAATACAGTATTCGTGACGACATTCAAAAATGGTAGGCTAACGTAAATAGTGAAGCGGAGAACTGTTCTGTTCTCCGCTTTTTTGCTGCCGGAATTCGATGAGCTTGTTTCATAGGAATCCGCAGCGTCTAGGAATTCGATGAGTTTGTTTCATAGAAACCCGCAGCGTTTAGGAACTCGATGAG
>NZ_KE384465.1:40816-85937 GCF_000425845.1 Jeotgalicoccus psychrophilus DSM 19085 | reverse complement strand
TTTCTATGACAGACATTCATCGAATTCCTAAACGCTGCGGGTTTCTATGACAGACATTCATCGAATTCCTAGGCTAATTCCCACTCAAATCTTCTTGTACACTCTACCTGTTCTTCACTAATCTATCTTTATAACGCTGTGTTTTACGATTAATCTTCAACGCTTCTTCCAAATTATGATACTTCAAAGTATAGGTCGTATAATTACCCTTTTTATTTATATGACAGTGTTTTTGAAAAAAACGATAAATTGTACTTTTATTAACTTCATCGTTGATTAGATAAGTGAAAATACGCTGAGTCATTGGTTGATTATAAAACAAATATTTATAGTCATGCATGGCGCGAAGTAAATGTGAATCATGACTTTCTATAGTTTCACACTCCGCACAAATAAACTGGAATCGTTTCTTTATCAGATTAAAGTTGCCGCATTCACCGCAATATAGACCTCGTCGCAGCTGGTTAATATCTGCAGTCTTCTCAAAATAAGTATTATCCACTACAGAATTTCTAATCGTGTTAGCTATACTTTTAGCTTTATTTTCAAGTCTCTCATTGTAAAATTGTCGAAGATACTTCCTTAAATTATTACGCACAATTGTTTCTTGCCAAATACGCTGATCTTCAGAAGTTAATCTGAAATCATCACTTGTAAATATTAATGCCGCTTCCACTTTTACGTGCAAGTCCGCATCATCCATCAAATTCATTAATTTCCCTTTAGCTCTGTCCAGCTGTGCGAAGGCATTATCATTAATTGGTTTATTATTTCTGAACCACCTGTTACTCTCATACCGGTAATCTCCCGTATAATTTTTAATTTCATTAATAACCACCCTGTTTTCAGAAATGATTATCGTATCATATTGAGTATCTGTATTTCCTATCTTAAGATAAACATCTCTAATCACATAAATATTCTCGTGACCAACTTCATCTAAAATCTGATCATACTGACACTCTCCTTCATAACCTTTCTTTATCATTTCTTTTTCGTGTTTCTCCTGTTTGCTGAGATCTTTTCTAAAAGACAGTGAATTGTAATATAAAAGCTCAAGCGGCATACTTCGTTTATTTAAAAACATTTAAGTTCCTCCTTTAATATAAAAAGTACCTCTTATCCTATATATACGAGAAAATGGCATTTTTCTTTTAAAAAAGTTACTTTAAATCAATTTTTGTAAAACTGGTGGTAATATTACACAAACGTGCTTACTTTTGGATTTTAATGGATGTTGAATTTCTCCGATTTGTATATAAATATTTATAGATACTTGATATATTAAAAGATTAGGGTGCTATAAGATGAAGCGGATGCTGTGCGTAATCCCGCTCATACGACCACACCAAAAATCTGCCCAAACGCCAAAAAAACTCCCCTCCGAGTCCGCTTATCACGGTCCCGAAAGGGAGTTCTTTTTCTGTTTAGCTCGTAATCTCAAGTTCTTGAAAAAAGTCTTAAGCATCGCACGGCATTCTTCCTCGAGCACCCCGCTCACCACATCCGCGCGGTGGTTAAAGCGCGGTTCGTCCAACAGGTTCATCAGACTGTCGACGGTGCCGCCTTTAGGGTCCGGCGCGCCGTAGACTACCAGCGGCACCCGCGACATTATTATCGCGCCGGAGCACATGACACATGGTTCCAGCGTGACGTATAGTGTGCAGTCTTCCAGCCGGAATGAACCGACCGCTTCTGCTGCTGCCTGGATAGCGAGCAGTTCTGCATGGGTTACGGGATTCTGTGTAGTTTCCCTGAGGTTATGCGCCCGGCTGATAATTTCTCCGTCTTTCACGACAACTGCGCCGATGGGCACTTCGCCCAATGCTTCTGCTTTTTTTGCTTCTTCAATCGCAGCTTTCATAAATATTTCATGCATCGAGAAGAAACTTCCCATCCGCATCGTATAAGTCTGTTATGCTGTCGACAATCTGATCGGCACCGTTTAAATGTTCGAGCTGTCCGGTACCGCTCAGCACACCGATAGTGTACAAACCTTCATCGTAGCCGAGCATTGTATCAGCAGCATTGTCACCGATCATTACGAGATTTTCAACTGCATATTGGTGTTTATCGATAAAGTCTTTAATAAAACCGAATTGCGGTTTGTAATAGTCGTTGTCATCGCCGCAAATCACGTCAAATATGTACGGCTCGAGCTCGAACTTTTCAACAAATCTCAGTGTCGAGTCCCTGCTGTCGCTCGTGACAATTACGTTTTTATAGCCGTTATTTAAACCATGCTGAAGCACAGTTTTAACACCATCGATGAGCTCCATATCGTCAGCTAGCATCTGGAGATTGGATTCGTAAAAATCCTTCGCCCATTCTCCGCCGCCCTCTTTGAACGATTCAAATACTTTATGGATATCGCTGCCGGTTCCTGAAGCAACTGTCGAGTTCGCTTTAATTTCTCCGTCGATATAGCCCAGCGCCTCGGCAACTTCCGATTTTATGTCATCTGCCTTAAAATCTTCGACAAACGCATCTATGCTTTTTTTAGCATATGGTGTCCACAGCTTATGAAAATCTAACAGTGTCCCATCCTTATCGTATAAAAGTATACGGTCCATTAGTCACCCTCCACGAACCGGACGGGACATTTACTTAAATTCCCGCCTGGTTCTTCTCCTGTATCGCTTCTATCATTGTATCAGTCATCTTGTCCAAATCAAAAGTTGCTGTAAAGTCCCACTGGCGTTTTGCTTCGGATGCATCAATGCTGTCCGGCCAGCTCTCGGCAATGCCTTGTCTGACAGGATCAACGTCGTAGTCAAGTTTGAAGTCAGGATAATGACGGCGGATTGATGCTGCCACCATTTCCGGCTCCAGACTCATATTCGTGACATTAAACGCATTACGGTTTTCGAGTTTCTCTCCATCCACTTCCATCAGGTCAATAATCGCTTGAATCGCGTCGTCCATGTACATCATGTCCATAAACGTATCTTTGCCGATAAATGAAGTGTACTTGCCGTTTTTAACCGCTTCGAAGTAAATTTCTACAGCATAGTCCGTCGTGCCGCCGCCTGGTTCTCTTACGTGTGAGATTAAACCTGGAAAACGTACGCCGCGCGTGTCCACGCCGAATTTCTCAAAGTAGTAATCGCACAGTAGTTCTCCCGATACTTTATTGACACCGTAGATCGTTGTCGGACGCTGAATTGTCGTCTGCGGTGTATTTACTTTCGGCGTCTCCGGACCAAATGCACCGATGGAACTTGGTGTAAAGAACTGCATATTAAGAGTGCGTGCTGTTTCAAGTGCGTTAACCAGCCCGCCCATATTAATATTCCATGCAAGCATCGGATCTTTTTCACATGTTGCACTAAGCAGTGCTGCCAGGTGCATAATTGTGTCCGCCTTAAATTCTTTTGCCGTCTGTTCCATTGCTTTGTAGTCTGTAACATCTAAAATTTCGAAGGCCTTGCCTTCAAGCGGTGAATTCACAGGTTCTTTAATATCAGTCGGCAGAACGTTGTCCTCACCATAAATTTCTCTTAATTTAACGGTTAACTCTGTCCCAATTTGCCCGAGCGCCCCTGTAACTATAATTCGTTCCATGATTGTTTCCCCTTATTCGAAAAGTTTATGTTTTAGTTAATAATTCCCATTTCACGGCCGACTTTAGCGTAAATTTCAAGCGCTTTGTCGAGCATTTCTTTCGTGTGCGCCGCTGTTGGCATGTTTCTTACGCGTCCCGTACCTTTAGGCACTGTCGGGAAGACGATTGATTTTGCATAGACGCCTTCTTCTTTCAGACGTTTTGAAAATTCCTGAGCTTTTTTCTCGTCACCAATAATACAAGGTGTAATCGGTGTTTCTGACTTGCCGATTTCAAAGCCTAAATCTTTCAGACCGGCTTTAAGATAATCACCGTTTTCCCAAAGTTTATCGTGCAGTTCAGTTGAAGCCATTAAAGTTTTAACCGCTTCAGTAATTGCTTTCGTATCCCCCGGTGTTAACGACGTCGAGAATAAGAATGGACGCGCCGCAACTTTCAGGTAATCGATTAAATCCTGTGACCCGGCAACATAACCGCCGACAACACCGATTGCTTTCGATAAAGTACCCATTTGAAGATCGATTTCTTTTTCAAGACCGAAATGTTTAACTGTGCCGGCCCCTTTGCCCATTACACCTGAACCGTGCGCGTCATCGACATATGTGATTAAGTCGAATTCTTTTGCGATCTCGACGATTTCAGGAAGTTTCGCAACATCGCCGTCCATTGAGAATACACCGTCTGTGATGTACATTACTTTTTTATAGAGACCTGATTCCACTGCTTCTTTTGCTTTGGCACGGAGATCATCCATATCAGAATGGTTTACACGGATAATTTTAGCTCTAGATAAACGGCACCCGTCGATAATTGACGCATGGTTTAATTCATCAGATAAAATCGCATCTTCTTTATTCATGACACCTTGAATTGCTGCCATATTACAGTTGAAACCTGATTGGAAAGCAACTGCTGCTTCAGTCCCTTTGAATTCTGCAAGCTTGTTTTCCAGTTCCACGTGAAGATCCAGTGTACCGTTGATTGTACGTACGGCACCCGCACCGACACCATGTGATTTAATTGCTTCTATTGCTGCTGCTTTTAATTTTTCATCCGTAGCAAGACCTAAATAGTTATTCGAAGATAAGTTAATTAAGCTCTTGCCGGCTACTGTAATTTCAGGACCGTTTGCGCCTTCTACTACATCTATTTCATTGTATAAGCCGTTGTCTTTCAAATACTCTAAGTTCGATTGTAAATACTGTTCTAATTTTTGTGACATATACGTCCCCTCCTTACTTTGTATTTTATCATATCTAAGCGCTTTCTTTGAACGATATCCAATAGTTTATATTGTTGTAATTTTCTCACTTTTGAGCGATTTATATTTTAAACTGGGGCGCGCTCTGATAATATGAATAGAAAATAGTTATGGAGGTTCAATCATGAGCATTAAAGATATCGCATCATCAAAACTTCCCGAGATGGTTACGAACAGAAGACATATGCATATGCATCCGGAAGTGTCATTTACAGAGAAAGAAACGTACCAGTTTATTTTAGGTAAGCTGAAGCAGCATCCTGAATTAAACATTCGTGAAAACGTCGGCAGAAACGATGAAAACGAAGGTGCCGGTATCGTTGCTTCTATTGGCTCAGGCAGCCCGCATATTGCTGTGCGCGCTGATTTTGACGCACTCCCGATTGAAGACCAAAAAGATGTCCCTTATAAATCTCAAAATCCCGGGGCTATGCACGCTTGCGGTCACGATGGTCATACGAGTACCCTTTTAGGTCTCGTGGATGCTGTGGTGGCTAATAAGGACAATTTAAGCGGTACTGTATCCTTTATCTTCCAGTACGGTGAAGAAGAACAGCCGGGAGGGGCCAAGGCTATGGTTGAGGACAATGCCCTCGAAGGTGTCGATAAAGTATACGGTCAGCATTACTGGAGCCAGTTTGATACGCATGAAGTTCAGACAACTCCAGGCGCAATGATAGCAAGCCCCGACGGTTTCTACATTACGCTCCAAGGTTCCGGCGGACATGCCGCTTATCCCGATTTAACGGTCGATCCAATTGTCATCGCTGCAGAACTGATTACCAACCTGCAGACTGCAGTATCCCGTCAGATTTCACCGATTGAAAATGCTGTCGTTACTGTCGGCAGTGTGCGCGGCGGAGATGCGTTCAATGTTATTCCCGATACTGTTAAAATCATCGGCACCGTACGCACTTTCAAACAGGAAGTAAAAGAAAAAATATATGAAATATTTAAAAACGAAGTGGAATACACTACTAAAAAACGCGGTGCGACTGCCGATATGAAATATACATTCGGCTACCCCGCTGTAATAAATCACGAAGAAGAAGCTCAGGTAATTGAAGAAGCCGCAAAAGATCTCGGCCTGCCTTTTAAAGAAGCAGATCCTTTAATGATCGGTGAGGATTTCTCTTATTATATTTTAGATAAGCCCGGTGCGTTTTTCTATACGGGTACAGGGAACGAGGACAAGAAAACAACACCTGCACACCATACTGATATGTTTGATATCGATGAAGATGCAATGGAAACCGCACTGATGATGTTTATGAAAATCTTAGAAAAAGAAGCGGTGATTAAATGGATGTAAAGTCAATTGAATCAGCCGTGAATAAACAGTTCGGCGAAATGGTGCAGCTGCGCAGACATCTGCACATGTATCCTGAGCTGTCGTTTAAGGAAATTCATACCCCTGCTTATATCGCAGATTACCTGCGCAGTCTAGGCATCGAAGTACAAGAAGGCGTCGGCGGGCGCGGCGTGGTCGGCAGACTGATTATTGATGAGTCGCTGCCGACAGTCGCACTAAGAGCAGATTTCGACGCACTGCCGATTCAGGATTTAAAAGATACACCTTATAAATCAACAGTTCCCGGTGTGATGCATGCTTGCGGTCACGATGCTCATACAGCAATTGTACTTACTGCCGCTAAGATTTTAAGCGGTATGAAGGAGGAACTGAAAGGCAATATCGTCTTTATTCATCAGCACGCAGAAGAAGTTGATCCGGGCGGCGCAATTCAAATGATTGCAGACGGCTGTCTCGACGGCGTAGACGCTATTTTCGGCCAGCACGTCTCAACGTCTTTAGACGTCGGCAAGATCGGCTATAAGTACGGTACAGCAACGGGGATACCCGATGACTTTACAATTACTTTAAAAGGCCGGGGCGGCCACGCCTCACGTCCGCATGACACAATCGATCCCGTCGCCGCAGGCATTGCGCTCTGCAATCAGCTTCAGTACGCTGTGACAAGACGCACGAATGCAATGGATTCTGTCGTGTTATCAATAACGATGTTCAATGCCGGCAATCAGCATAATGTTATTCCGGATGAAGTGACGATCGGCGGAACAATCCGCACATTTAATCACGACATGCAGGACCTGATGATTAAAGAACTCAACCGGACGCTTGAAGGGCTCGTTACAACGACCCGCGTCTCGTATACCCTCGATTATATGAAAGGCTACCCGCCTGTAGTCAACGATGATGAAATGACCGATATCGTTGTCGAAAGTGCCGGCAGAATTTCGACTGTTAACGAAACAATCAGACTTGAACCGGACCTCGGCGGCGAAGATTTTTCTTATTATCTGCAGCGTGTTCCGGGCACATTCTTTTATACAGGTGTTAAAAACTCAAGTTTTAAAGCAGATTTCCCTCACCACCACGCCCACTTTGATATCGATGAAAAAGGGATGGTCAACGCAGTAAACGTTATGCTGGAATCTGTATTTACATATTTAGAAAAGGAGTCCCGATAATGGATATAAAACAACTAATAAATGAACACTATGATTCTATGGTGGAACTTCGCAGATATATGCATCAGCATCCTGAAATATCCTTCCAGGAAATGAATACAAAAAAATGGATTTACGACCAGATAAAAGATCTCGGTCTGGATATCAGGCAGGATGTCGGAGGTAATGGTATCGTTGCACGCCTGCAGGTCAATGACGATTTTGACACGGTGGCACTGCGTGCGGATTTTGATGCACTGCCGATTCACGATGAAAAAGACGTTCCGTACAAATCAAAAACTCCCGGCGTAATGCATGCATGCGGACACGATGCACATACAGCTATGCTGATTACGATGGCTAAAATTTTATCGGCTCATAAAGAAGAATTGCCGGTCAACGTTGTATTCTTACATCAGCATGCTGAAGAGCTGCTGCCGGGCGGTGCGAAAGCAATGATTGAAGACGGTGCGCTCGCAAACGTTGATTATGTATTCGGTACTCACGTTTCAACTAAATTCCCGGTCGGAACGATTAAATATAACTACGATACGATGTATGCGAACGCAGACTCGTTTAAAATCACTGTAAACGGACTCGGCGGCCATGGTGCGACACCGCAGGTCACTCATGACCCGATTATCGCCTCTGCGTCACTGATTCAGCAAATACAGACAATTGTGTCCCGTTCTGTGAGTCCTCTGGATTCAGCAGTAGTGACACTCGGCGCATATAATGCCGGGACAGTATTTAATGTTATTCCGGGCAAGGCCGAGCTTAAAGGCACATTCAGAACTTATACACAGGAAGTAAGAGATATAGTAGCCAAGCGTCTTGAACAGATCTGCTTAGGCATCAGTGCAAGTTTCAATGTTAATGCTGACCTTGAAATTATGTACGGCTATCCGTCAATGAAAAACGATCACGCCCTTCTCGACTACGTTGTTGATAACGTCAGGGAAGATGCGGCATTCGTTTCAGGTGTTGAAGAAGTCGGTCCTGCAATGGGCGGAGAAGATTTCTCCTACTTTATCCAGGAAAAACCGGGCTGCTATTTCTACACCGGTGTCAGCAACAGCGAGAAAAAAGCTGATATCCCGCATCATCATCCGATGTTCGATATCGATGAGGACGGCATGAAGACCGGCGTTGAAACTCTCTTGAAAGCAGTTGTAAATTTCGATAAAAGATAACATTAAAAATAAACAAAAAAAGAGCTGAGATAAAATCTCAGCTCTTTTATTTATAGTTATAACAATTCAAAAATTATTATTTTTGGATTGAAGTTACAACGCCTGATCCTACAGTACGTCCACCTTCGCGGATTGAGAAACGAGTACCGTCTTCAATAGCGATTGGTGAAATAAGTTCTACTGTCATTTCAATGTTGTCACCAGGCATAACCATTTCAGTTCCTTCTGGTAAGTTACATACGCCAGTTACATCCGTTGTACGGAAGTAGAACTGCGGGCGGTAGTTAGTGAAGAATGGAGTGTGACGTCCACCCTCTTCTTTTGAAAGCACATAAACATCAGCAGTGAAGTCTGTGTGCGGTGTGATTGATCCTGGAGCAGCTAAAACCTGTCCACGCTGGATGTCTTCACGCGCAACACCACGTAAAAGAGCACCGATGTTGTCACCAGCTTCAGCGTAATCAAGAAGCTTACGGAACATTTCTACACCTGTAACAGTTGTTTTCTTAGATTCAGTGATACCGATGATTTCGATTTCTTCGCCGACTTTAACTTGTCCACGCTCAACACGTCCTGTAGCAACAGTACCACGGCCAGTGATTGAGAATACATCCTCAACAGGCATCATGAATGGCTTGTCAGAATCGCGTTCCGGAGTAGGGATGTACTCGTCAACAGCGTCCATAAGATCAAGAATTTTTTGTTCGTACTCTTCGTCGCCTTCAAGAGCTTTAAGAGCTGAACCAGAGATTACTGGAAGGTCGTCGCCAGGGAAGTCATACTCAGAAAGTAATTCACGAACTTCCATTTCAACTAATTCAAGTAATTCTTCGTCGTCTACCATGTCAACTTTGTTTAAGAATACAACAAGTGCAGGTACACCTACGTTACGTGAAAGCAGGATGTGCTCACGAGTTTGTGGCATTGGGCCATCAGCAGCAGATACTACTAAGATTCCGCCGTCCATTTGTGCAGCACCAGTGATCATGTTTTTAACATAGTCAGCGTGTCCTGGGCAGTCTACGTGTGCGTAGTGACGTTTTTCAGTTTCGTACTCGATGTGAGACGTGTTAATTGTAATACCACGCTCTTTTTCTTCAGGTGCGTTGTCTACCATGTCGTAGCTTTGTGCTTCTCCGCCACCGTGTTTAGATAATACAGTCGCAATAGCAGCTGTTAAAGTTGTTTTACCGTGGTCAACGTGACCAATAGTACCAATGTTGGCATGCGTTTTAGAACGGTCAAATTTTTCTTTACCCATTGTAAAATACCTCTCCTTATATAGAACATTATTTTTTATTTAAAATTCGAAAACGGGATATACCCGTCTCGAAGTCTTTCTTACAACACTTATATAGCATTTATTCTAAAAAATCAAGTATATGAATTAAGCACCTGTATTTTTCTTGATGATTTCTTCAGATACTGATTTAGGAACCTGCTCGTAGTGGTCGAATACCATTGAATAAGTACCGCGACCTTGAGTGTTTGAACGTAATGATGTTGCGTATCCGAACATTTCAGAAAGTGGAACGAATGCATTAACGACTTGAGCGTTACCGCGAGCGTTCATACCTTCTACACGTCCGCGACGGCTTGTAACGTCACCCATGATATCACCTAAATATTCTTCAGGCATAACGATTTCAACTTTCATCATCGGCTCTAGAAGAACTGCTTTACAAACTTTAGCAGCTTCTTTCAGTGCAAGTGATGCAGCGACTTTAAACGCCATCTCAGATGAATCGACATCGTGGTATGAACCATCGTAAAGTCTAGCCTTAACGTCAACTAATGGATAGCCGGCAAGTACACCGTTTTCCATTGAATCTCTAAGTCCAGCTTCTACGGATGGAATATATTCACGTGGAACTACCCCGCCGACGATACCGTTTTCGAATTCGAAACCAGCACCTTGTTCGTTTGGAGTAAATTCAATGTGAACGTCACCGAACTGACCGCGTCCACCAGATTGGCGGGCGAATTTACCTTGTACCTTAGCAGGCACTGTAAACGTTTCACGGTAAGATACCATTGGCGCACCAACGTTACATTCAACTTTGAATTCACGTTTCATGCGGTCAACAAGTACGTCCAGGTGAAGCTCACCCATACCGCCGATAATAACCTGGCCAGTTTCCTGGTCAGTACGGGCAGTGAACGTCGGATCTTCTTCTTGTAATTTAACAAGTGCAGTCGTTAACTTATCCTGGTCGCCTTTAGACTTCGGCTCAACCGATAAGTGAATAACCGGTTCAGGGAATTCCATAGACTCAAGGATTACGTTAAGTTTCTCTTGTGTAAGAGTGTCACCTGTACCAGTGTCTTTAAGACCTACTGCAGCAGCGATATCACCCGAATAAACGGTTGAGATTTCTTCACGTGAGTTAGCGTGCATCTGTAAGATACGACCAACACGTTCACGTTTGCCTTTAGTAGTATTCTGGACGTAAGAACCAGCATCAAGTGTACCTGAGTACACGCGGAAGAAAGTAAGTTTACCAACGAATGGATCTGTCATTACTTTAAACGCTAATGCTGCAAACGGCTCAGAATCATCTGGTTTTGCAATATATTCTTCTTCTTCATTATCGACTTTATGACCAACAATAGGTTTAACGTCTAATGGAGATGGAAGATAGTCCACTACTGCGTCAAGCAGTAATTGAACACCTTTGTTTTTAAATGCAGTACCGCATAATGCTGGGTAGAACTCAACATCACAAGTCGCTTTACGAATTGCTGCTTTAAGTTCTTCAACAGAGAATTCTTCTCCACCGAGGTATTTTTCCATAACGTTTTCATTAACGTCAGCTAAACCTTCGATTAGAGCTTCTCTTGCTTCTACAGCTCTTTCCATGTGCTCTTCAGGAATTTCAACTGTTTCAATATCAGTTCCTAAATCGTTTCCGTAAAGATGAGCTTTCATTTCTACAAGATCAATGATTCCTGAGAAATCATCTTCAGCACCAATTGGAATTTGCAGCGGGTGTGTATTTGCTTGTAAACGATCTCTGATAGTACCTACTGAATACTGGAAGTCAGCACCAATTTTGTCCATCTTGTTTACGAATACAAGTCTTGGAACGCCGTATGTTGTCGCTTGACGCCATACTGTTTCTGTTTGTGGCTCAACACCTGATTGTGCATCAAGTACAGTAACCGCACTATCAAGTACACGTAATGAACGCTCAACTTCAACAGTGAAGTCTACGTGTCCAGGTGTATCGATAATGTTTACACGGTGTCCGTCCCACTCGGCTGTTGTTGCAGCAGATGTGATTGTGATTCCACGTTCCTGCTCCTGCTCCATCCAGTCCATTTGTGAAGCACCTTCGTGCGTTTCACCAAGTTTGTGGATACGTCCTGTGTAATAAAGAATACGTTCAGTAGTCGTAGTTTTACCTGCATCGATGTGAGCCATGATACCGATATTACGAGTATTTTCTAAAGTGAATGGTCTTGCCATGAGTATTCTTTTCTCCTTCCAGGTATGGATTAGATTTAAATACTAAAGGGCAAAGCATCCTACCAGCGGTAGTGTGCAAATGCTCTGTTAGCTTCAGCCATTTTATGACTTTCTTCGCGTTTCTTAACTGCTCCACCTGTGTTGTTTGCAGCATCAAGAATTTCGTTAGCTAATCTTTCTTCCATTGTCTTTTCCCCACGCAGACGTGCGTAGTTCACAAGCCAACGTAAGCTGAGAGTAGTACGTCGTTCTGGACGAACTTCAACCGGAACTTGGTAGTTTGACCCACCAACACGGCGTGCTTTAACTTCAAGAAGTGGCATAATGTTTTCAATTGCTTCGTCAAAAACCTCCATAGCATCTTTACCAGAGCGTTCTTGTACTAGATCAAATGCGTTATAAAGAATTTTTTGCGAAGTTCCTCGTTTACCGTCGATCATCATCTTGTTGATGAGTTTAGTCACAAGCTTAGAGTTGTGAATAGGATCCGGCAATACATCTCTTTTTGGTACTGGACCTTTACGTGGCATAATTATCCTCCTTCCAATTTTTATTTTATCATTTTTTAAAATTTTCTTGTTAGTCTAAAGTGACCGAATTTTACTTGTCGCCTTTAGGTTTTTTAGCACCGTAATGTGAACGGCTTTGTCTGCGTCCTTCAACACCTGAAGTATCAAGCGCACCACGAACTACGTGATAACGTACCCCCGGTAAGTCTTTAACTCGTCCTCCGCGGATAAGTACAACACTATGTTCTTGCAGGTTGTGACCAATCCCAGGAATATACGCGTTCACTTCAATGTTATTTGATAATCTTACACGTGCATATTTACGTAGAGCAGAGTTTGGTTTTTTAGGAGTCATAGTACCTACACGTGTACAAACACCGCGTTTTTGTGGCGCAGCGTCAGTAGTAACGCGTTTCTTAAGACTGTTAAAACCTCTGTTCAATGCAGGCGATGCAGATTTTTTTGATTTAGTACTGCGTGACTTTCTGATCAACTGATTAATAGTTGGCATAATCGAATATCCTCCTCTCGTTTTCTTAATCCACACATCCAGGTGGTTCATTTTTAGAGTATAAAAAATCTGTAAGATCTAAATCTTACATAAAATACACTTTGTCTCCTTTATGACTGGGCGCAAAGTCCCTCATAAAGTAACCTTAACTATAATACCATCGCGGCAACTTTCGTGTCAAGCATTCCCGATATAAAAATTAATATCGCCAAGACATAAAAAGATTAACATAAATATCTCTTCATGGCTATTATAAACATGAAGTTTTTATAAAGAAACCGCCCCTGTTACGGAGCGGCTCTGGCACATACATTTGACCCATAAATGCATGTTTTCCTCTTATCAATATCGCCCGTTAAAATTAGTCTTCTAAAAGAACTACTTCATCTTCTGATACTGCTTTTTCAGCTACATCTATTTCTACGTCTTTATACTTAGGCATTCCTGTACCTGCAGGGATAAGTTTACCGATAATAACGTTCTCTTTAAGACCGAGAAGATCATCGCGTTTCCCTTTAATCGCTGCATCTGTCAGTACACGAGTTGTCTCCTGGAAGCTGGCAGCTGACAAGAAGCTTTCAGTTTCAAGAGATGCTTTCGTAATACCAAGCAGTACCGGTTTTGCTGTTGCCGGACGTTTTCTCTTCTTGAATATTTCTTTGTTAGCGTCAGTAAACGTATGAATCTCTACTAAAGCACCTGGTAATAATGAAGTGTCTCCGGCATCGATAATGCGTACTTTACGCAGCATTTGACGAACCATAACCTCAACGTGTTTATCGCCGATTTCTACCCCTTGCATGCGGTATACTTTCTGCACTTCTTTAAGCAGATATTCCTGTGTCGTATTTAATCCAGCTACTTGAAGCAGCTGTTTAGGTTCGATTGAACCTTCGTTTAATACTTCACCCGGACCGACTTTGTCGCCAATTTCAACCAGCAGGCGTGCAGCTCCCGGTACCATATAAGTACGCGTTTCGTGCTCACCTTTAACTTTAACTTCCTGCTGACGGTCTTTAACGACTTCAATATCCGTTACCGTACCGTGAATTTCTGAAATCTGCGCCTGTCCTTTCGGATTACGCGCTTCAAATAATTCCTGGATACGCGGTAAACCTTGTGTAATATCGCTACCTGCTACACCACCTGTGTGGAATGTACGCATTGTAAGCTGTGTACCCGGCTCACCAATTGATTGAGCGGCAATTGTACCAACTGCTTCGCCGACCTCAACTTTTTCACCAGTCGCAAGATTTTTACCATAACAGCGTTCACATACACCATGACGTGTATTACATGTAAATGCTGAACGGATATAAACTTCTTCAAGTCCGCTGTTTACGATTTCTTTAGCAATATCCGGCGTAATAAGCTCATTACTGCCAAGTATTACTTCATTTGTTTCCGGATGTCTAACTGTTTCTTTAACATAACGGCCTTCTAAACGGTCGATAAGCGGTTCGATAAGTTCTGAACCTTCTGTCAGTGCAGAAACATGCAGTCCTTTATCCGTACCACAATCTTCGTCTCTTACGATAACATCCTGAGCGACATCAACAAGACGGCGTGTCAAGTAACCCGAGTCAGCAGTTTTCAGTGCTGTATCGGCAAGACCTTTACGCGCACCGTGAGTTGAAATAAAGTACTCAAGTACTGTCAGTCCTTCACGGAAACTTGATTTGATTGGAAGCTCGATGATCTCACCTGACGGGTTGGCCATAAGTCCGCGCATACCAGCAAGCTGCGTAAAGTTTGACGCGTTACCACGGGCACCTGAGTCACTCATCATAAAGATCGGATTCAGACGGTGCAGTGATGCCATCAGTTTTTCCTGGATGATATCTTTAGCTTTTGTCCAAAGTTCAATAACAGCATTGTAACGTTCTTCTTCAGTAATTAAACCGCGTGAGAACTGCTTTTGAACTCTTTCAACTTTCTCTTCAGTATCGTCGATGATGACCTGTTTTTCAGGAAGTACAACGATATCTGCAACTCCTACCGTAATACCGGCTTTCGCGGAGTATTTAAAACCTAAATCTTTCATCAGGTCAAGCATTACAGATGTTTCTGTAATGTGGAACTTGTTGAAGACTTCAGCGATAATCTGTCCAAGGTATTTCTTGTCGAATGGAGCAACAAGAGGCATTTCCTGGATTTTTCCAGCTAAACCTTCTTCACCTAAGTCTTTACCATCGATGAAATATTTATTTGGCGTTTTACGCTCTAAGTTTTCGCGTGTAGGTTCGTTAATATATGGGAATGACGGCGGCATGATCTGGTTAAATATCACTTTACCGACAGTCGTCATTAATAATTTACCTTTGTTTTCTGCTGAAACTTTTTCTTCAGACAATGGCTGTGTATGAAGTCCGATACGTGTATGAAGTGATGTATAACCATTTTGGTAAGCCATCACAACTTCATCGATACTCTTGAAGATATGTCCTTCGTTCTTCATGTCTTCGCGCTCAAGTGTTAAGTAGTAGTTACCAAGTACCATATCCTGTGACGGAGTAACTACCGGCTTGCCATCTTTAGGGTTAAGAATGTTTTGAGCAGCGAGCATCAGCATACGCGCTTCAGCCTGTGCTTCTTTAGATAAAGGAACGTGTACCGCCATCTGGTCACCGTCAAAGTCAGCGTTATACGCTGTTGTAACTAACGGGTGAAGACGGATTGCACGGCCTTCCACTAATTTAGCTTCGAAAGCCTGGATACCAAGACGGTGAAGTGTTGGTGCACGGTTTAACAGTACCGGGTGCTCGGAAATAACATCTTCCAGAACATCCCATACTTCATTTTCCATACGCTCAATCTTACCTTTGGCATTTTTAATGTTAGTTGCTAAGTCGCGTGAGACAAGCTCTTTCATAACGAAAGGCTTAAACAGTTCCAATGCCATTTCTTTCGGCAGACCGCACTGATACATTTTCAAGCTTGGTCCAACAACGATTACCGAACGCCCTGAATAGTCAACACGTTTACCAAGAAGGTTTTGACGGAAACGTCCCTGTTTACCTTTAAGCATGTGAGACAGTGATTTAAGCGGACGGTTACCCGGTCCTGTAACAGGACGCCCGCGGCGTCCGTTATCGATAAGCGCATCTACAGCTTCCTGCAGCATACGTTTTTCATTTTGGACTATAATTCCGGGAGCGCCTAAATCAAGAAGGCGTTTTAGACGGTTGTTACGGTTAATAACACGACGGTATAAGTCGTTCATATCACTCGTAGCAAAACGTCCGCCGTCAAGCTGTACCATAGGACGGATTTCCGGTGGAATAATCGGCAGCACATCGAGAATCATCCATGTTGGATCATTTCCTGAATGACGGAATGCTTCAACCACTTCAAGGCGTTTGATCGCACGAGTCAGACGTTGTCCTGTCGCTGTTTCCAGTTCTTTTCTAAGCTGTTCAAGTTCTGCATTCAAGTCAATTTGGTTAAGCAAATCTTTAATTGCTTCAGCACCCATTTTCGCTGTGAAAGTATTACCGAATTTATCGTAATACTCACGGTATTCACGTTCGCTCAGCAGCTGTTTAGGCTCGAGACCTGTAGGTCCCGGCTTAATTACAGCGTAAGATGCGAAATAGATAATTTCTTCAAGTGAGCGGGGTGACATATCTAAAAGAAGACCCATACGTGACGGGATTCCTTTGAAATACCAAATGTGAGTTACAGGAGCAGCAAGTTCAATATGCCCCATTCTTTCACGTCTTACTTTAGCGCGTGTAACTTCAACTCCGCAGCGGTCACAAACCATGCCTTTATATCTGACACGTTTGTATTTACCACAGCTACATTCCCAGTCTTTAGTTGGTCCGAAAATCTTCTCACAGAATAAACCATCACGTTCCGGTTTTAATGTTCTGTAGTTGATCGTTTCCGGTTTCTTCACTTCACCGAAAGACCATGAACGAATTTTTTCGGGTGACGCTAAACCAATTTTCATATATTTAAATCTATTAACATCTATCAATGAGCTTTCCTCCCTAAAGTTTTCTCAGCTCAGCACATTACTCAGTAACATTTTCATTTTTAGCTGAAGCAGTTACGTTGTCCGATTGAGTCGGTTGGCTTTCTATCTCATCATCTTCTGTATCGCGCAATTCAATTTCTTCGTCGTTTTCATCCATGATACTTACGTCAAGGCCTAAACTTTGAAGTTCTTTCATCAATACTCTGAATGACTCAGGAACGCCTGGTTTCGGCAGGTTTTCGCCTTTAACAATCGCTTCGTATGTTTTCACACGTCCGACAGTATCATCGGATTTAACTGTTAGAATTTCTTGTAATGTGTATGCAGCACCATATGCTTCAAGTGCCCATACTTCCATCTCACCAAAACGCTGTCCACCGAATTGCGCTTTACCACCAAGCGGCTGCTGCGTTACTAGTGAATATGGTCCAGTACTTCTTGCGTGAAGTTTATCGTCAACCATGTGTGCAAGTTTAAGCATGTACATTACACCGACAGAAATACGGTTTTCAAACGGTTCGCCTGAACGTCCGTCGTATAATACCGTCTTACCGTCGCGTGCCAGTCCAGCTTCTTCCATTGTAGACCACACATCGTCTTCATTCGCTCCATCAAATACAGGAGATGCCATTCTTAAGCCCATTGCACGTGCCGCCATACCGAGGTGCAGTTCAAGCACCTGACCGATGTTCATACGAGATGGAACTCCGAGCGGGTTAAGCATGATGTCAATTGGCGTGCCATCAGGCATGTAAGGCATATCTTCTTCTGGTAAAATTTTCGAAATAACACCTTTGTTACCGTGGCGCCCACACATTTTATCTCCTTCAGAGATCTTTCTCTTCTGAACGATATAAACGCGTACAAGCTGGTTCACACCAGGTGATAATTCATCTCCGTCTTCACGGTTAAAGACTTTAACGTCAAGCACGATTCCGCCTGCTCCGTGAGGAACACGCAGTGAAGTATCTCTAACTTCACGAGCTTTTTCTCCGAAGATTGCATGCAGCAGACGTTCTTCTGCTGTTAATTCCGTCACACCTTTAGGCGTTACTTTACCGACAAGAATATCGCCGTCGATAACTTCAGCACCGATGTGAACAATTCCGCGGTCGTCCAGCTTCTTAAGTGCGCTGTCAGAAACGTTTGGAATATCACGTGTAATTTCTTCAGGTCCGAGTTTAGTATCTCTTGATTCAGATTCGTATTCTTCAATATGAATTGAAGTGTATACATCCTGTTTCACAAGACGTTCACTCATAATTACAGCATCCTCATAGTTATAACCGTCCCAAGTCATGAAGCCGACAACAAGGTTACGTCCAAGCGCCATTTCACCGTTGTCCATAGAAGGACCATCAGCTAATATTTCACCTTTTGTAACGATATCGCCTTCAGTAATAATCGGTTTTTGGTTATAACATGTCCCTGCGTTTGAACGCACGAATTTAGACATTCTGTAAACATCTTTTTCTGTTTCTACATCTTTACCGTTTTTATCTTCAATACGGCGAACATGAATTTCTTTTGCTTCAACATGTTCAACGCGCCCTCTGTAGCGGGATACTACAGCAGCACCTGAGTCGCGGGCAGACACATGTTCCATACCTGTACCGATAAACGGTGATTCAGGGTTTAATAATGGAACTGCCTGACGCTGCATGTTCGCACCCATAAGTGCACGGTTAGAGTCATCGTTCTCAAGGAATGGAATACAAGCTGTCGCAGCAGATACTACCTGCTTAGGCGATACATCCATGTAGTCCATACGATCACGCTGCATCTGTGTGTTGTTTCCGCGGAACCGGCAGATAACTTCCTCGTCGAGGAATGCGCCATCTTCACCGAGAACAGCGTTTGCCTGTGCAACGACATAGCTGTCTTCTTCGTCAGCTGTTAAGTAATCGATTTGATTCGTTACTTTATTCGTTTCAGGGTCCACTTTTCTATACGGAGTTTCGATAAAACCGAAGTCGTTAACACGTGCATAACTCGACAGCGTGTTAATCAGTCCGATGTTCGGCCCCTCAGGAGTTTCAATCGGGCACATGCGTCCGTAGTGAGAATAGTGAACGTCACGTACTTCCATGCCGGCACGTTCACGAGTTAAACCGCCGGGCCCTAATGCTGAAAGACGACGTTTGTGCGTCAATTCTGCGAGCGGGTTCGTCTGGTCCATGAACTGTGATAATTGCGAGCTACCGAAGAACTCTTTAATAGATGCAATGACCGGACGGATATTAATCAGTTGCTGCGGTGTTACTGTTTCAGTGTCCTGAATAGACATTCTTTCACGTACAACACGCTCCATACGGGAAACACCGATACGGAATTGGTTTTGCAGCAATTCACCGACTGAACGCAGACGACGATTACCAAGGTGGTCGATATCATCTGTAAAGCCGACACCTTCTAATAAGTTAAAGAAATAACTCATTGAAGATATAATATCTGAAGGTGTGATCGATTTAACTTCCACATCAGGGAAGGCATTGCCGATTACTGTCGTTGAATGCTCTTCGTTGTTACGTGACTTCACTTTCACCGATTGAATTTCAACAGGCTCGTCTAAAAGACCCTGTTCAAGGTGATAAGTTTGCAGGTTTGCTGTTGTTTCAAGCTGTTCCATAATCGAATCCAGAGTACGGCGGTCGATCGTTGATCCTGCTTCAGCAATAATTTCACCTGTCTCTGAGTCGACAACCGGTTCTGTTAGCACTTGGTTGAAGAGACGGTTTTGCAGATGAAGCTTCTTATTCATCTTGTAGCGTCCGACATTTGCCAGATCGTAACGTTTCGGATCAAAGAACCTCGAATATAATAAATTACGTGCATTTTCTACTGTTGGCGGTTCGCCTGGACGCAATCTTTCGTAAATTTCTAACAGGGCCTGGTCGACTGTTTCCGTCGCATCTTTCTCAAGCGTATTACGAAGATATTCGTTATCGCCAAGAAGGTTGATGATTTCTTCGTCAGTTGCAAAGCCTAACGCACGTAATAATACCGTCATCGGCAATTTACGTGTGCGGTCAATTCTGACATATACGACATCTTTTGCGTCGATTTCATATTCTAACCATGCGCCACGGTTAGGGATGACTGTTGCTCCGAAGTTCAATTTACCATTCTTGTCGAACTTCTCAGAGAAATATACAGACGGGCTTCTTACTAATTGAGATACGATTACGCGCTCTGCTCCATTAATAATAAAAGTACCTGTATCGGTCATCAATGGGAAATCTCCCATAAATACGTCCTGCTCTTTAACTTCGCCGGTTTCTTTGATGACTAAGCGAACTTTCACTCTCAGCGGTGCTGAGTAAGTTGAATCGTGATCTTTCGCTTCTTCCTCGTTATACTTCGGTTCGCCGAGCTTATAATCGACAAACTCTAAAGACATATTCCCTGTAAAATCTTCTACTGGAGAAATATCTTTAAACATTTCGATTAGACCGGTTTCTAAGAACCACTCGTACGATTTCGTCTGAATCTCAATTAAGTTAGGTAATTCTAACTTCTCTTCGATACGCGCATAACTTCTACGTTGTGCATGTCTTCCATACTGAATCAATTGACTCATCGACAGATTCACCCCTAATAATATTTGCGTAAACTATAATGGACGCTTAACAGCGGAACAGTCCAAAAGACAAAAAGAAAACGGAATCGTATTCAACTCCATTTCCTATTAAACTGGACATTCGTATAAAATGCGCCATTCAACAGCTGCACAGAAAAGTACATACTTATTGATATTAATTTAACATTCTATAAGAATAACATATACAATTTGTCAAGTCAAATATATAATTTCTTTTATTTAGTGCTTTTTAAGATATAATAACCTCTATCTTTTGAGGCGATTTCAACATTTCCAAACAGTGATTTTAAATGTTTTTTATAAGAAGCCATGCCCTGTTTCTTCTGCACAACCATATAAAACTCACCCTTTAAATCAAGGCGTTTAAAACCATCATTCAGCATATCGAGAACTGTATCTTTACCCGCTCTAAATGGCGGATTTGTAACATATAACGATACATTAAAGGGCATATCTTCATAACTTTCCCGGTCGAGCACGTCGGCATTCACTTTTTCCCGGCGCGTATTTTCAATGGATAATTGTATCGCATCTTCATTAACTTCGACCATTACCGGACGGAGTCCGAGTTCTTTGCCAAGTACGGTGCCGATCGGCCCGTAGCCCGCACCCATATCTATTAAATCACCGGAACCTTTAAATTCCGAAAATACAGTTCTGATTAATACTTCAGTACCATAATCAATCTGATTTTTGGAAAATACGCCGCGATCCGTTTTAAAGCGGTAGACATGATCGTTGAAACTGAACTTTATTTCGCTGAACTCATGCGGTGTATTATCTGTAGTGAAATAGTGAGACATTAAATCTCCCCCAATCGGTAAAAGTAACTAAAAAAGCCCCCGATAAACTTATGTTTACGGGAACTTTTTGCGTCAAAATTTATATAGACTACTTAACTTCTACGCCAGCGCCAACTTCTTCAAGTTGAGCTTTAAGAGCTTCAGCGTCTTCTTTAGAAAGACCTTCTTTGATAACTTTAGGAGCGCCATCAACTAACTCTTTAGCATCTTTAAGACCAAGACCAGTAGCTTCGCGAACTACTTTGATTACTTTAATCTTAGATGAACCTGCAGATGTAAGTTCTACATCAAATTCAGTTTTTTCTTCAGCAGCAGCAGCTTCTCCGCCACCACCAGCAGCTACAGGAGCAGCAGCTGTTACGCCAAATTCTTCTTCGATCGCTTTAACTAAGTCGTTTAATTCTAAAACTGACATTTCTTTAATACTTTCAATGATTTGTTCATTGTTAGCCATAATAATATTCCTCCATTTTTTTAGTTGTTTTTAAGCGCACTTATAATTTAAGCTTCGCCGTTTTCTTTTTCTTTTTCTTCACCGATAGCTTTAACCGCATATGCGAAGTTGCGTACTGGTGCTTGTAATACTGATAACAGCATAGAAAGTAATCCGTCTCTTGATGGTAGAGATGCAATTGATCTAACATCTTCCGCCGGTACGAAACTACCTTCGATAACGCCCGCTTTAATTTCTAAAGCTTCGTGTTTTTTAGAGAATTCGTGGATGATTTTAGCAGGCATGATAACATCTTCGTTAGAAAATGCAATCGCACTCGGCCCAACTAGGTATTCATTAAGCTCAGATAAGCCTTGTGAATCCGCAGCGCGGCGAACCATCGTGTTTTTGTAAACTTTGAATTCAATTCCAGCATCACGTAATTGCTTACGTAGTTCAGTTACTTCAGAAACTTTTAAACCGCGGTAGTCTACTAATACTGTAGATACAGAGTTTTTAAGCTGTTCTGAAATTACTTCAACGTGCTGTTGTTTTTGTTCAATCACGTTTGACATGTAGTTACACCTCCATTATTTTTTGGTGCAAATAAAAAAGCACCTTTTACCTGCGGCAAAAAGTGCTTGAATTTATATGAATATCATTCAAGTCATTTTTATTTGCCTCGGCAGGATAGTTATTAAGCTGTTGTGTTCAGCTCCTGCTGTCTTAGGTAATCTTTAAAATTTACAAGTGTAAATATAACCGATATATCTACACTTGTCAATATTTATTTTATACAGTTCTTACTGCGCTTGGGTCAACTGTAATTCCAGGGCCCATAGTGCTTGAAACTGTTACTGATTTGAAGTAAACACCTTTAGATGATGCAGGTTTAGCTTTATCAAGAGCATCGTGAATTGCTTTAAAGTTTTCTACAAGCTGTTCTTCAGTAAATGAAACTTTACCGATTCCAACATGAATAATACCAGCTTTTTCAGCGCGGTATTCAACTTTACCAGCTTTGATTTCCTGAACTGCTTTAGTTACATCCATAGTTACTGTACCAGTTTTCGGGTTTGGCATTAGTCCTTTAGGTCCAAGTACGCGTCCTAATTTACCAACTTCGCCCATCATGTCCGGTGTTGCAACGATTACATCGAAATCAAACCATCCACCGTTAATTTTCTGTGCTAATTCTGCTTCGCCTACGAAATCTGCGCCAGCAGCTTCTGCTTCTTTAGCTTTTTCGCCTTTAGCAAATACTAATACACGCTGTGACTTACCAGTACCATGCGGCAACACTAGTGCTCCACGGATCTGCTGATCATTTTTACGTGTATCAATACCTAGACGGAATGCTACTTCAACTGAAGCATCAAAGTTGGCAACATGCGTTTCTTTAGCAAGTTTAATTGCTTCTTCAATTGAGAATGTAGAGTTGTGATCAAACTTCTCTAGAGCAGCTTGATACTTTTTACCTCTCTTAGCCATATATATTCCTCCTTGTGGTTATAGCGGGGTTAATCCTCCCACGACCGTATTAATACTTAATTTATTTTTCGACAGTGAAGCCCATGCTTCTAGCTGTACCTTCTACCATTCTTACTGCTGCGTCTACTGATGCTGCGTTTAAGTCTTCCATTTTTGTTTCAGCGATTTCACGAACTTGTGCCGCTGTAACAGTTGCCACCTTGTTTTTGTTAGGTTCGCCAGAACCCTTCTCAGTGTTAGCCGCTTTCTTAAGAAGAACAGCTGCCGGTGGAGTTTTTGTAATAAATGTGAATGAGCGATCTTCAAATACAGAGATCTCAACAGGAATAATAAGACCTGCCTGCTCTTGTGTACGTGCGTTGAATTCTTTACAGAATCCCATGATATTTACGCCTGCTTGACCTAGTGCTGGACCTACCGGTGGTGCCGGGTTCGCCTTGCCTGCAGGAATTTGCAATTTCACAACATTAATAACTTTTTTAGCCACGATGTTGCACCTCCTCATAATCGTGATGTGGTCACAGGATGTTTAGATTTCATCCTCCCACTCTTCATCTGTATACATAAACAAAGATGGCCGCAAATTTGCGACCTTGAAAGTATAGCATATATTAGTTACATTTTTCAATAAAAGAATTAAAGTTTTTCGATTTGATCGAATTCAACTTCAACCGGTGTTTCGCGTCCGAACATCTCAACGAGTACTGTAAGCTTGTAGCGTTCCTCATCGATTGATTCAATTACACCGCTCTGGTTATTAAATGGACCTGCGATAATATTGATTGATTCGCCGACAGCAACTTCAACATCAACAATTTTCTCTGACATACCCATCTGGCGCAGGATAAATTTAACTTCATCCGGCAGTAGCGGGTTCGGCTTGCTGCCCGCTCCCTGTGAACCGACAAATCCGGTAACGCCCGGCGTGTTGCGGACTACGTACCATGATTCATCTGTCATTACTAATTCAACGAGTACATAGCCCGGAAATGTTTTCTTCATTGCCGTTTTCTTTTTCCCGTCTTTAATCGTTGTTTCCTCTTCTTCAGGGATGACTACGCGGAAAATTAAATCCTGCATATTCATCGACTCAAGGCGCGCCTCTAGGTTTGCCTTTACTTTGTTTTCATAGCCTGAATAGGTATGTACTGCATACCAATGCTTGTCTAGAGACATTTTACCGCTCCTTTAAATTTACATAAAATCAATTAGTGCTGTAATACCAATATCCAGCACGTAGAAAAATGCTAAGAAAAATACTACAGTAAGTACTACTGTCGTCGTATAACGGACTACTTCCTGCCCTGTCGGCCAGCTGACTTTCTTCATCTCGCTAACTACATTTTGGAAGAAGTTCTTATTATTATTCATCAACCGTTCCCCCTGAACTATATAGAACTTTTATGCGTGGTATGCTTATTGCATTTTGGACAATGTTTTTTCATGACGAGTCTTTCGTTGTGAACCGGCTTGTTCAATGAATAATTACGCGAGCCGCAGTCACTGCATATAAGAGCAATTTTCATCTTAAAATCCTCATTTCAATTCTAGTATACTATATCGGCTTAAGGCATCATTGTCAATAACGGCGTGTAAATCTTCAACCGAACTGAACTTGAATTTAATCCTGTAAAGTGTATTGATTACCGACTCTGGCTCCTTGTTAATAATGCTGCCTATCTCGTCAAAAGTCGCACCGCCCATAAATAATTTCAGGACCCTTTTTTCAAAATTTGATAAATTGCCGACCGCTCCTGCATACTCTTCCTGGGCTTCTTTTAATATAACATGCGACAGTGCATGTCTGTGCTCCAGCATATAAACCTCTTCCGGACAAATTTCAATCTGACGGGAGACGCTTAAGTAATTAACGCAGCTGTACATTTTCAGTCTGATGGAACGAAGCGCATAATGTCCGTAATGCCCTTTTGAATAATCGAATCTTAAGCACAGCATCAATGCACTTAAAAGCATTTCCTGGATCAGGTCTTCGCGGTCATATTCGTTCATATCATATTTAAATGTCATTCTTCTGATGATCGGACGGAGCTCGCGGTCAATTTCATCAAATTCGGCGAAATTCCCCGCTTTCACTTGCAGCGCATAGGCATCCAGTTTCGCTTCATTGTTTCCGTAATCAGCCGGCCGCTCGCTAACGTAAATATAAAATGATTTTACTGAATACATCCGCTCGCCTCCCATTTATATTACTTCTAATATATGAGGTAACAGGCGGACGTTCAAGGCGTCATTTTTCGCCGCGTCTCAGTTTTTCCATTTTTGCGAGTACTTCTTCACTGATATCCAATTTTGTCCTCGGCAGTTTTTCATTTATTGTCTCAATGTGCGCACTGATATTTTTATCGGCTTCTGCCAGATCCAGCCACATCTCTCTTGAAGGAATCCGGTAGGCGCCGTAGGCAAATATTGCATTCTGTTCGGTCAGGTCACTCGTGACGACACTGATATCGCACAGATGAGGATGATAGTTATCGTAAACAAAACGCTCAATATATTCATCCGCCGTTTCTTTTTCTTTTGTATAAATGACCGTGATGCCGTAATAATCGATAACCGCTTCCTGGCTTTTAACTTCATATGCATCAAACACACAGATAATTTCATAGTTCTGAAGCGCCTGATACTCACTCAGTCTTTTCAGCACTTCCTCCCGTGCAAGCTGGAGTGAAATTTTAGACTCTGCAAATAACCTTGAGTTGGCGCCGATTAAATTATAACCGTCAACGACGAGCAAGCGTCTTTTTTTGCGCATAATCACTCACGTCCAAGCGGGTTCTGCTGGCGATATACTTCGTACATCAGCAATGCTGCTGAAACCGAAGCATTCAAGCTCGTAATTTCACCGGTCATTGGAATTTTAACCATAAAGTCGCATTTTTCCAACGTCTTCTTGCTGATACCTTCACCTTCACTGCCTACTACCAATGCGGTGCTTCCTGATTTCGCATTCATCTCACGGTAGTCCAGCGTACCGGAACCATCGCTGCCGATAACCCAGAAGTTATGATCCTTCAGCTTATCAATTGTCTGGTTGATGTTCGTCACTCTGACAACCGGTACATATTCTATCGCACCAGTGGATGTTTTAGCGACTGTATCCGTCAGCAGCACTGATCGGCGTTTTGGAATAATGACTGCATCGAACCCGACTGCATCACACGTTCTTAAAATAGAACCGAGGTTATGCGGATCTTCCAGACCGTCCAGGATAATAACATTGGCATCCTTGCCTTCAATATTTAAAAGCAATTCTTCGAGCGGCATATATTCATGTGCACTGACCATTGCAGCGATGCCCTGATGGCGCTCATCCGTCATACCGTCCAGTTTACTTTTCGGTACTGCTGACACGACAACGCGTTTTTCTTTCGCTAAATCCAAAATTTCTTTCAGCTGGCTTTTATTTACGGTATCCTGCATATAAATTTTATTAATATCACTGCCTGAACGCAGCAGCTCTTTTACCGCGTGGCGTCCTGCTATAACTGAACTCTCCATTACGCTTCACTCCCGTTTTCAATAATATGAGCCATCAGCTCTGTAATACGCGTTTCATTCTCCGTTAATGATAAATGCCCGACGAGTGCTTCCAGTCCGGATGCGTCCCGGTACTCTTTAATCGATGCGTTTTTCGCACGGGTCGCACTCGACTTGTTGCGCGCTTTCTTTGCGATATCCCATTCTTCTTCCGTCAGCAGTTCCGACTTTCGGAGGAAGTGCAGCGCTTCTGCCTGCGCACGTGCACTGACAAGCTTATTTGCTTCTCTGTGCAGCACATCAGGTTTTAAATACGGTTTGTTTCTTATTAAATGCTCACGGACATGCACCGCATAAACTGCATCTCCTAAAAATGCGAGCGACAGTGACGGTACCGTATCAAGTTTAAAATTATCCACGTTTAAACCTCACACCGTCTTTAGTATCTTCTAAGACAATGCCTTGTGCTTTTAGGCTGTCGCGGATTTCATCCGAACGGGCAAAATCTTTATTTTTACGCGCCGCTTCACGTTCTTCAATCAGCGCTTCAATTTCCTCGTCCAGCAGCAGCTCTTTTCGGGCCAGGTTCACACCGAGAATTTCCGAGTAAATCTTAAAAGCTTCGATAAATTTCTGCAGCACTTCTTTTGCTGTCGCCGGCTGACGCAGGTACTTATTGAGTTCGCCTGTCAGTTCATGCCACGCCGATACAGCATTTGCCGTATTAAAATCATCATCCATAAACGCTTCAAGCTGCTGAAGATTCAAATCAATTGCACTAAGCACCTTATCATCAATTTCTGTACCGACCGCTTTATCCAGTCGTTCCGACGCCTGGTGATAGCTGTCTTGAATGCGCATCAGACCGTTGCGCGCCGCGTCGACAAGTTCACGGTTATAGTTAATCGGATTGCGGTAGTGCACGCTCACCATAAAGTAGCGGAGCACGTTCGGTTCAACTTCTTTAATAATATCGTGCACTAAAATAAAGTTGCCGAGTGACTTCGACATTTTAGTGTTATCGATATTAATATAGCCGTTATGCATCCAGTAATTCGCAAATGTCTCATCTGTCATACATTCACTCTGTGCGATTTCATTTTCATGGTGCGGGAACGTTAAGTCCTGTCCGCCGGCATGAATATCAATTGTATTGCCAAGATGCTCACGTGCCATCACGCTGCACTCGATGTGCCAGCCCGGACGGCCTGTGCCCCAAGGAGAGTCCCAGCTGATTTCCCCGTCTTTTGCCTGTTTCCACAATGCAAAGTCAAGCGGGTCCTGTTTTTTCTCGCCCGCGTCGATACGTGCACCAATTTTCAAGTCGTCCACTGACTGCTGTGACAATTTACCGTAACCGTCAAATGAACGTGTTTTAAAGTATACATCGCCTGCCGATTCATAAGCATGCCCTTTATCGATAAGTACTTTAATGAACTCAACGATGTCCGGCATATGATCCATGACTCTCGGATGCACATCTGCTTTTTTAACATTGAGCGCACCTGTATCTTCGAAAAATGCTTCGATAAAACGCTCTGCTATTTCCGGTACTGTTTCGCCCAGTTCTTTCGATGCTTTAATCAGTTTATCGTCGACATCCGTAAAATTCGATACGTACTTCACTTCATAACCTTTATACTCCAAATAACGGCGGACTGTATCAAAAGCAATCGCAGGACGCGCATTGCCGATATGAATATAGTTATATACTGTCGGACCGCAGACGTACATGCTTACTTTACCTTCTTCAAGCGGCTTAAATTCTTCTTTTTTTCTAGTGATTGTATTATATATGCGAACCATCTTTTACCTCATTCCCAACTTCTCTTCTGAAGTTATTAATATCTTTTTCAAGTTCCAGTAATTTTTCAAACAATGGATCCGGAAGTTCACGGTGATCAAAGTTATTATGTTTTCTGACGCGCTGCCCGTGCTGTTTCACAATATGACCGGGAATACCGACTACTGTTGAATGGGGCGGCACATTTTTCAGTACAACAGAATTGGCCCCGACATTCGATGACTCGCCGACGCGGATGTTTCCAAGCACTTTGGCACCAGCTGCAATCAGCACATTATCGTCGATATCAGGGTGGCGCTTATGGTCTTCTTTACCCGTTCCGCCCAGTGTTACCCCCTGATATATCGTCACATCATTGCCGATGTTGCACGTCTCTCCGATTACTACACCCATACCATGGTCGATAAACAGCCGTCTGCCGATATTTGCACCCGGATGAATTTCTACCCCGGTCACAAAGCGGCTCACCTGTGAGATTGCACGTGCAATCACTTTAAAATTCTTTCTGTAAAACCAGTGTGCAATCAAATGCGCCCACACTGCGTGAACTCCTGAATACGTAAAAAATGCTTCGAATCGGTTTTTCGCTGCCGGATCGAGTGACAGTACCATATTTAAATCTTCTTTCACTCTCTGAAACATCTTCGTCCTCCTAAAATCATAAAAATACGCCTCTGCCCGGTAATCGGACAGAGGCGCTTACGCACGGTTCCACTCTGCTTTATCACTTTTAATATACAGTTCATTCCATATTAAAAGCGCAATTCTACAAACGCTTTGTTATCCTTCTCAGCAGGCGGATAATCTCTTTGTGTCCAGCGGTTTATATACTTAACTTTTAACACTTATATCATACGGCAGACTGCCCGTTATTTCAATAGTTCAGACTAGATCAAGCGTTTAATACGTTCAAGAACTGTCTCTTTGCCGATTAATGAAATTGAATCCGGCAGCTCAGGCCCTTTTGTTTCGCCTGTTACCGCTACGCGGATCGGCATAAATAATTTCTTGCCTTTAATGCCTGTCGCTTTTTGCACTGCTTTAATTTCAGCTTTAACTCCTTCAGGAGAAAAGTCTTCAAGCGTCGTAAAGTGTTCGTGAAGTGCAGTCATCAGTTCAGAAATATGCTCCTGTTCAAGCACTTCCTCTGCTTCAGCATCAAACTCAACATGATCTTTAAAGAACTGCTCTGAGAGCTCAGTAATTTCTGCAGCATAGCTCATCTGCGGCTGATACAATGCTACCAGTTTACGCGCCCAGTCAAGCTGTGTTTCATCAGGATCTTTAGCAACTCTGCCTGCTTCCTGCAGGAACGGCAGTGCCATATCAAAAATCTCTTCAGAATTTTTTTGTTTCATGTACTGGTTATTAATCCACATTAATTTCTGGTTATCGAAAAATGCAGAAGCTTTCGATAATCTGTTCTCATCGAAGTTCGCAATCAGTTCTTCTTTCGTGAAGATTTCCTCTTCACCTTCAGGAGACCAGCCTAAGAGTGCGATAAAGTTAAACATCGCATCCGGCAGGTAGCCTAATTCTTCATACTGCTCGATAAACTGAATAATTGAAGCATCGCGTTTCGATAATTTTTTCTTCTCAGCGTTAACGATTAAAGCCGTGTGGCCGAATTCAGGCAGCGGTAAATCTAAGTGTTCATAGACCATCATCTGTTTCGGTGTGTTTGAAATATGGTCATCACCGCGAAGTACATGTGTGATTTCCATTTCGTGGTCATCGATAACTACAGCAAAGTTATACGTCGGCACCCCGTCTTTTTTAACGATAACCCAGTCTCCGAATCCATTAGAGTCAAACGAGACATCACCTTTAACCATGTCGTTGAACGTATATGTTTTATCCTTCGGCACACGGAGACGAATTGCAGGCTCTCTGCCTTCAGCTTTGAACTGTTCTTCCTGTTCAGCTGTTAAGTTTGCATGTTTGCCGCCGTACATCGGTGTCTGACCATTTTTCAGCTGATCTTCTCTTTCAGCTTCAAGTTCTTCAGAAGTCATATAGCAGCGGTAGGCCTTGTTATCATCCAGTAGCTTCTGAATGTATGGAGCGTAGATTTCTCCGCGTTCCGACTGACGGTAAGGACCGTAGTTCCCTCCAACATCTACACTTTCATCCCATTCGATACCGAGCCACTTCAAGTAGTTCAGCTGAGAGTCTTCACCTTCTTCTACATGTCTCGCTTTATCAGTATCCTCAATGCGGATAATGAAATCTCCGCCGTGATGGCGTGCGAATAAATAGTTAAACAGTGCTGCGCGTGCGTTTCCTATGTGCAGGAATCCAGTTGGACTCGGTGCATATCTCACTCTTACTTTAGTCATTATTTTGCCTCCTGTTTGTTAAGAAGTACGACCGCTTCACTCGCGATACCTTCTTCTCTGCCTGTAAATCCTAATTTTTCCGATGTTGTTGCTTTAATATTAACATTTGATATATCAGTCTTCAAAAGCGCTGCTACATTCTCACGCATTTCGTCAATATACCCTCTTAGTTTAGGTCTTTCAGCAATCACAACTGCATCGACATTGCCGATTTCATAACCTTTTGTATGCATCATCGAGACTACTTCATCCAGCAGCACACGGGAATCCGCATCTTTAAATTTTTCATCTGTATCGGGGAAAAATTTCCCGATATCCCCTAGTGCGAGTGCTCCCAATATTGAATCCGTAATTGTATGCAGCAGCACATCCGCATCGGAATGTCCTTTTAACCCAAAGTCGTGGGGAATTTCCATACCGCCTAAAATCAGCGGGCGGGATGCGTCGAATGCATGAACATCATAACCGTGACCGATCCTCATCATCTCACTACTTTCCTTTAAGAATCATATGCGCAAGCTGCAAATCTTCGCTTGTTGTTATTTTAATATTATCATAAGTCGATTCGACTAAATAGACTTCTTTACCTATCGCTTCAACCATCATCGAGTCATCTGTCACTTCAAGATTATGTTCTTTCGAATGCTCGTATGCCCTTTTCAGAATATCGTACTTAAACGCCTGCGGCGTATGCACCGCGACGATTTCATCCCGGACCAGCGTCTCATTGACTTTGCCGTCAATAACGCGCTTCAGAGTGTCTTTAGTTTTTACACCGCAGATCACCGCACCAGTATCAGCAACTTTAGCCTTCAGTCTCGTAAGGATGTCAGCAGTCAGAAATGGTCTCGCTCCATCATGCACAAAAACATAATCCGCAGTACGAACATTGACCAGTGCATTATATATACTGTCCTGGCGTTCGGCACCGCCAATATGAATCCCCGCTACTTTTTTTGAAGCATCGAAGAGTTCATGCATAAGAGCTGTCTCTTCTGCTCTGACCGCCAGATGAATCGCTTCACAATCCGGATCATTTTCAAAATGCCTGACCGTTCTTTTAATGACCGGTTCTCCGTCAATTTCAAGAAGTACTTTGTTATATCCGAGCCCCATACGGGAACCGAGTCCCGCAGCCGGAATAATTACTGTATATTTCATTTATTCTTCTCCAGTTTCGCAAAGACAATCCGTCCTGAATTAGTCTGCAGTACACTTGTCACAATGACAGGCACCATTTGATTAATTAAGTTTTCCCCATTTTCGACAACGACCATCGTGCCGTCTTCAAGATAACCGACACCCTGATTTTCTTCTTTCCCTGTTTTTGAAACAAACAGTTCAAACACATCACCCTGAACGACGACGGTTTTAATCGCTCCGCTTAACTCGTTAACATTAAGCACCGGAATATCATGAAGCTGGCATATTTTATTCAGATTATAATCTGTCGTTAATATTGCACCTTTTTCTTTTTTAGCAATATCAATCAGCTGCTGATCTACATCGAGTTTGTCGTATGTTACCGGCTCAATACGGACATTCGGAGTTTTCTCCTGCAATACATTCAGCATATCGAGTCCGCGCTGGCCTTTTTCTCTTTTAACGGGATCAGTAGCATCTGCAATCAGCTGCAATTCATCCAGTACAAATTGCGGAATGATAATTTCACCTTCTAAAAAGCCTGTTTCCACAACGTCAATAATCCGTCCGTCGATAATTACACTCGTGTCGATAAACTTCTTCAATGCTATATGACTGCCTTCAGCTTTTGCTTTCCCCGAAGCTCTTGGGAAGAAATCCAGTACTTCGCTGAATTTTCTGAGGCCAATCATAAATCCTAAATAACCGAGCACTACCGCAAAAATAATCGGGACGATTTCGCCTATTAATGGAATGTCCAGTGTATTGATTAAAAGAGATATTAAGACAGCGATTACAAGTCCCAGCATCATTCCAAGTGTGGCAAAAACAATTTCGATTAGGCTTCTTGAAAGCAAATAGCCCTCACTTTTCTTCAGAAAACTATGTGCGTGCGACAGCGTCCAGCCAAATAATAAGAAAAATAACAGAACACCGAGCGTGCCGCTTATGAGTATGTTGTTAAATATTCTCGGCACTTCAAACGGCAAAATCATCTGCAGTTCAGGGAACAGCCAGACGCCTAACGAAATACCAATCAATATGTAAACGACATACAGTAAATACTTGAGCATATTATCCCTCCTTTTTAATCTTTATGTTGCGCGTATTTAATTGCCTGCCTTAATGTTTTCACGCCGATTGCTTCAATACCTGCCGGTACATCTACACCGCTTAAATTGGAGGCAGGTACAATTGCGCGCTTAAAACCGAGCTTCGCCGCTTCCTGCAGACGCTGCTCTATTTTAGTTACCCGTCTGATTTCACCGGTCAGCCCCACTTCACCGATAAAGCAGTCTTCACCGCGTACCGCGATATTTTGGAAACTGGAGGCGATACTGATAATGACGCTTAAATCGACAGCCGGTTCATCGAGCTTCACACCGCCCGCTACTTTAATATAAGCATCGTGCTGCTGCATCAGCATTCCTTCCGATTTTTCAAGTACTGCCATTAATAACGACAATCGATTTGTATCCACTCCGGTCGCCATGCGTCTCGGGTTATGGAAGTGAGTCGGCGTCACGAGTGACTGAACTTCAACAAGCATCGCTCTTGTACCTTCCATCGTTGCAACGATAGCCGAGCCTGGTGCATTTTTCGAACGTTCTTCAAGGAAAATTTCCGAAGGATTCAATACTTCTTCGAGACCTTTCGCCTTCATCTCGAAAATACCCATTTCGTTCGTCGAACCGAAACGGTTTTTTACAGCACGCAAAATACGGTATGAATGATGCTGGTCCCCTTCGAAATACAGCACGGTATCTACCATGTGTTCAAGCAGTCTCGGCCCTGCAATCTGACCGTCTTTAGTCACGTGACCGACGATAAACGTCGCAATATTATTGCCTTTTGCGATGTTCATAATAGACTGCGTACTTTCTCTTACCTGAGCGACACTCCCCGGTGCGCTCGTGACATCCGGATGGAATACTGTCTGGATGGAATCAATAATTAAAAAGTCCGGCTTCGATCTTTTAATTTCTTCGTGAATATATAATAAGTTCGTCTCGCAAAATACAGTCAGGTCCGACGGCTTTTCTGTAATACGGTCTGCACGCATTTTAATTTGTTCAAGCGATTCCTCACCCGAAACGTAAAGCACTTTATGGTTTTCCGCTAAAATTAATGCTGTCTGCAGTAAAATCGTCGACTTTCCGATACCCGGGTCCCCACCGATTAAAATAAGCGAACCGTTAACGATACCGCCGCCAAGCACACGGTCAAACTCTCCCGAGCGCGTTGTCGTACGTGGTGTATCACTATTTTTAACTGTTGTCAGTTTCGTTGCGCGGGGCCGGTCATCGGCAGGTGTTTTGCCTAATGTACCGCGTCCCGGCGCGGCTTCTTTATGTACAATTTTCTCTTCAAGCTGGTTCCAGGCGCCGCAGTTTGGACATTTACCCATCCACTTCGGCGACTCATAACCGCATGCCATACATTCAAATGATACTTTTGCTTTTGCCATCCGTGTATATTCTCCCCCTATTATATTTACGTATTACTATTGTATTATTTATTTCAGCTGATTTAAAGGCAGAAGCCTGTGATATTAATGATAATATCGAATATTGTTCGTTCCTTCACAAAATATTTTCAGATTATTCTATCAGCACAGTTGCAAATCTGCTGCAGCTTCTCTAAGATAAATTAATATTCTTAAAAAAAGAGAAGGAGATTCTATGCAGACATTTAACGATTTTTCCAAAAGCGCAGGGTCGCACAAGACTTTGCCGCTGATTGAAAGTTTTTACACCGATGTATTGACGCCGGTACATATGTTCAATGCATTAAAGGACGACGCGCTTTATATTTTAGAAAGTCAGGACCCTGCATCAGAATGGTCGAATTATTCATTTATCGGCCTGGATCCTTTTATCGATATAAGTGAAGCCCGTGACGGGTTTCTTATGACTGATCTCGACACAGAAAAAACATTTACATTCAGCACGCTGAAAGAAGCACTCGATTATGCACAGAATTATGTCGACGCATACACCGACAGCATAGACCTCCCGTTTAAAGGCGGTGCTGTCGGCTATATAAATTATGAAGCTGTGCAGGATCTCGCCGGCATCAAACCGCGCGACGGCAGTCAGCACGGCAATTATCAATTCGTTTTCACACGCACGCTGATCGCCTACGACCACCGCAAACAGCAGACTTCCATCATCTCATTTGAAAATCCAGAACGCTTTGAAAGTGTTAAAGATACATATAACACTTTAAAAACACGTATTCACTCACTTAAAAAACAGCTGCAGAGCAATATTCAGCTCGAGGATTTAATGCTTTCACGAAGACAGGCCGAAAATCCGCAGCTGACATTTACAAGCAACTACAAAGAAACTGATTTCAAACGCGATGTCGATGTGATAAAAAATCATATCAGCCGCGGTGAGATAGAGCAGACTGTAATTTCACAGCGTTTTGATACAGTCACGCAGTGCTCCGGATTTGAACTGTACCGGATTTTAAGAAACATCAATCCATCACCCTATATGTTCTACTTAAACTTTTCTGACGCAGAGCTGATCGGCAGTTCTCCCGAACGCCAGCTGCAGGTTAAGGATAATAGACTTGAAATTCATCCAATTGCCGGCACCAGAAGGCGCGGACAGACGCCAGAAGAAGACGAGGCAATCGCACAGGAACTGCTCAATGACGAAAAAGAAGTTGCCGAGCATAAAATGCTCGTCGAGCTGGCACTGGATGAATTTCGTAAAGTATCGGTTTTGGACAGCGTCGAAGTCAGCCGTTATATGACGATTGGCAGATTCTCAGAAGTCATGCATATCATCAGTGTTGTTAACGGTACGCTGCGGGATGATGTATCACCGATTGAAGCATTTTTCAATTCATTCCCTGCTGGCACCCTTACCGGCGCACCAAAAACACGTGCCATGGAAATTATCCGCGAACTTGAACCCGATAATCGCGGTCTGTACGGCGGGTGTATTCTGTATTACGGTTTCGACGGCAATATGGATTCGTGTATTACGATACGGACGATGATTCTTGAAGGCAGTACCGTCAGCGTTCAAGCCGGTGCCGGGGTTGTTGCCGACTCTACACCGGAAAATGAATATCAGGAAACTATTAACAAAGCGAGCGCGCTGTTCAATGCAATTAATCTCGCGGAAGAAGTTTTTCACCCTTAAATTTATGTAAGTAAAACCCCAATCCTCAAGTTTGTTTGAGAGATTGGGGTTTTTATTATTGTTCTACTGCGTCTCTTGCTCTGTCTTTTGTTTTGACCGTAAACTTATCTTTTTTGTAATCTACTGTGACAAGTTTGTTTTCAAAGCTTTCACCGCTAAGCAGTGATTCACTGAGAGTATCTTCAATGTTTTTCTGAATGCTTCTCGCTAAAGGACGCGCTCCGTATTCCGGATCATAGCCTTCTTCTGCGATACGTTCAGTCGCTTTTTCAGTCACTTCAATATGAATGTTCTGGTCTATCAGACGTTCACGCAGCTGATTGATCATTAAGCTGACAATTTCTTTAAGGTGTTCTTTTTCTAATTTATGGAACACGATAATGTCGTCCACACGGTTAATAAATTCAGGTCTAAAAGAATTCTTAAGTTCTTTCATCATTGTGCTGCGCACATTTTCGTAATTATCCGCAGCTGGTCCGCCGAAGCCGACGAATCTCTGATCCTGAAGTTCACGTGCACCCACATTCGATGTCATCACAATAATCGTATTGCGGAAATCGACTGTCCGTCCGTTCGAGTCCGTCAAGCGGCCGTCGTCCAGCACCTGCAGCAGCAGGTTGAAAACGTCGGGATGCGCTTTTTCTATTTCATCGAACAGTACTAATGAGTAAGGTTTTCTTCTTACTTTTTCAGTCAGCTGACCGCCGTCATCATAGCCGACATAGCCGGGGGGTGAACCGACAAGACGTGATACGGAATGTTTTTCCATATATTCACTCATATCAACGCGAATCATTGCATCTTCCTCACCGAACATCGTTTCGCTGAGAGCTCTTGCAAGTTCGGTCTTCCCGACACCTGTCGGTCCGAGGAAGATAAAGCTGCCGATTGGACGCTTAGGATTTTTAAGTCCTGCACGTGCACGTCTTACCGCTTTTGAAATCGATGTGACCGCATCGTTCTGGCCGATAACACGTTCGTGCAGAATCGATTCAAGATTTAACAGTCTGTCAGATTCATCTTCTGCAATTTTAGTCAGAGGTATGCCTGTAATCATTGCAACAACGAGCTCAATATCTGCCGGTGTTACTGATTGCGATGAGTCTCCCTGTTCTTTCTTCCAGTTCTCTTCCGATTCTTTCACCTGACGTTCAATTTTCGTCTGCTGATCACGGAAATTCGCTGCCGCTTCAAATTCCTGACTCTGTACCGCTGCATCTTTTTCTTTTTTCACATTTTCAAGTTCAGCTTCTAAGTCTTTTAAGTCAGGCGGAGCTGCATAGCTTCTCAATCTGACTTTAGACGATGCTTCATCGATTAAATCGATTGCTTTATCCGGTAAGAAACGATCCTGAATATAACGGTCACTCATACGTACCGCCGATTCAAGCGCCTCATCTGTAATCGTCAGACGGTGATGTGCTTCATAACGGTCGCGCAGTCCTTTTAAGATAAGGAGTGCATCTTCAGCGTTTGGTTCATCGACCATAACCGGCTGGAAACGGCGCTCGAGTGCTGCGTCTTTTTCAATGTGCTTGCGGAACTCATCGAGCGTTGTCGCACCGATACACTGCAGTTCACCGCGTGCCAGCGCAGGTTTTAAAATGTTTGATGCATCGATTGCACCTTCTGCGCCGCCGGCACCGATAAGCGTATGCAGCTCATCGATAAAGAGCACGACGTTACCCGCTTTATGAATTTCATCCATTACTTTTTTCATGCGTTCTTCAAATTCACCGCGGTATTTAGTTCCCGCAACAACCGTACCCATATCGAGTGACATGACACGCTTGCCTTTTAAATTTTCAGGTACTTCGTTTTGAATAATTGCTTGTGCAAGCCCTTCTGCAATTGCAGTTTTACCTACACCAGGTTCACCGATTAAAACCGGGTTATTTTTCGTTCTGCGGCTCAGTATTTCAACCACACGTGTAATTTCGTCTGAGCGTCCGATAACCGGATCGAGCAAATCTTCTCTTGCGATTTGCGTTAGATCACGTGCCAGAGAGTCAAGTGTGGGTGTATTCGTATCTCTCTCGACGCTGCTGTGAGACTGGAATGACTCGGGGTTCCCGAGCATTTTAATTACAGCGGCACGTGCTTTCGTAATATTTAGATCTAAGTTCGCCAGCACACGTGCTGCCACACCTTCACTTTCACGGATTAAGCCGAGCAGCAGATGTTCTGTACCGACAAAATTGTGATGCAGTTTGCGCGCTTCATCCATCGACAGTTCGATGACTTTTTTAGCACGGGGCGTGTAGTGTATAGATGAGGCTTTTTCAGTGCCTGTATTGATTAAATTATGAACTTCTTCATTGACCCGCTGTTCATCAATATTAAATGATGCGAGAACTTTTGCTGCAATACCTTCCTGCTCTTTGACTAAACCGAGCAGCAGATGCTCTGTACCAATATTAGAGTTTTTTAGTGTGATTGCTTCTTCTTGTGCATACGCCAGTACTTTCTGGGCACGCTCTGTTAATTTACCAAATAGCATACTCTATTTCCCTCCTAGTAATTCACGCATTAAGGATGCTCGCGCACTTTCCGCCGCACCCCCAGGTGAATCGTAGTCTTCTTCTATATTTATACGTTCTTTAACAAATGCCGGCTGAATCAGCTGGAACCATTCCTGAAAGTTGAAATCTGGAAATTCAATATACGATAAATCGATACCGAGCTTCACATTGCTTAAATGCATTGACGCTTCTTTTAACGATAATTTATAAGCATGCTGCAGAATTCCGAGTGAACGGTTTACCGCATCCTTGGTGTCCAGCGTCAGTAAATGCTGTCTTGCCATACGCTCTTCTTCTATTAAACGGTTTTTCAGCTCGGTCAAATTATTTATAATAACTGATTCTTCAAAGCCGAGCGTTACCTGATTGGAGAGCTGATATACTGAACCCAGCGGTTCAGAGCCTTCCCCGTATATACCACGCAGGGTAAAACCGAAACGTGTCAGGTTGTTGTGGAATCTCTGAATTTTATTCGTTGCTGTGAGTGCCGGCAGATGCAGCATCACCGATGCTCTCATGCCGGTGCCGATATTTGTCGGACACGCCGTTAAATAACCGTATTGTTCATCAAAAGCATACTCTATCTTTTTTTCCAATGTATCATCTATTGCATTTGCTTTCTCATAAAGTGACTCAAGGCCGATATTCGTCCCGAGCGCCTGTATGCGGAGGTGATCTTCTTCACCAAGCATAATAGATACATCTTCATCATTATTAATAAATACACGGTTGCCGTGTTTCGCAAAATTTGGACTGATTAAATGCTTTTCAACGAGCAGCGCTCTATCTGGAACAGGCAGCTTCTGTACAGCTGTGAGACCGTAATCAGGCAGAACTTTCGCTACCAGCCCTCCAAGGGCCTCGAGATCTTCATCGTCTTCAAGCACGTGAGTAAAAGGCACACCTTTAATATTACGTGCGAGACGGATCCGCGATGACATTTCTATTTCTGTGTTCACCGCATTTTGAATCCACATACTCGTATGTCTATTCATAGGTCTCACCGTCCTTCAGCGCCTGAATTTGGTCGCGGACTACCGCTGCTTCCTCAAAGGCCTGCATTTTCACTTTCTCCTGCAGCGTCTGTTCAAGCGACTGGATATCCCGTTTCAGTTTTAAAGTATCGTGTGCCTGCGACGGTATTTTGCCGATATGACGCTGCTGATTTAACTGCACACGCGTGACGATTTCCGGCACGTAGCGCTCAAAGTATTCGTAACAGTGGCTGCAGCCGAATAATCCGTTCTTAACAACACTCTTTAGTGTCGAACCGCAGGTCGGACAGGCATGCTGCTCTGTTTCTGTCTGTTCACGCTGTGAATTGTTCGCAAGCATTTTTAACAGCGTCTGAATATCAAACGGGTTATCCGTCTGATTATAATTTATATCCATCGATTGATTGGCGCATTGTTCACACAAATATTGTTCTCTGTGAGCATGCCCCGAACCTTTCGAAATATGAATTGCCGCTTCACGCTCGTTGCATATTTCACATTTCATCTCATCACTCCTTAGCATAGAGTATAGCTGTAATTATACGCCGTAAAATTTTTGCTCTTAAAATATCTCTGTAAGGCAGCTCAAGCGATAAAATTTCGCGTTTCATCACTGCATCTATAATTTGTGATTCCCGGTAAGTAATGACTTCATTTTCATACATGGACTGGACCAGATGCTCCGCATTTAACTGCGAGATGTTTTCTCCAATTAAGTTCTGAAGATGCAGAAGGTACTCAGTTTCAGAGTGAGTTTCCACCTTGGTGATTCTAATGTAGCCGCCTCCGCCGCGTTTGCTTTCTACTACATAACCGTGCTCGTTCGTAAAACGGGTTTTTATTACATAGTTTAGTTGTGACGGCACACAATCAAATTTTTCAGCGATGTGCGCGCGTTTAATCTCAACGACTTCATTGCCAGATTGTTCAATCATATCTTTTAAGTACTGCTCAATGATATCCGACATATTACGCATATCATCACTCCTCCTTGACCAACTTTGACTAAAGTATACCGTCTGTGCGTTTTTTTGGCAAATCTCTTGTTTATTTTTTTAAAAAAATCTACTGTTTGTATTTCTTAGAAAATCGACTTTTTTTGTTTATTTCTCTCAATACACCCTTTATTTCTGTAAACGTTTGCATTATAATGATTCAGTATCGCGTATTTGTAACATTTACTTTATAATTAAATGGAAACATATACATAGAGAACAATTTCATACATTATTTTTTGGAGGCTTACTATGAGTATTGTAATGGGAATAGTTGGTATACTATTCGTCATCTTCCTGGCATGGATCGCAAGCAGCAACAAAAAGCTTGCATTTAAGCATTGGAAAAACATTGTCGTATTACTTGTGCTGCAAATCCTTGCTGCATTCTTGTTCTTAAGTACAACAGGTGGACAGACATTCATCCTGTGGCTTGCTGGCGTATTTGATAGTTTACTCGGATTTGCAAGAGAAGGCGGAATTTTCGTCTTTGGTGATCTGATGTCTACAACTGAAGGAGAACCGGCAAACGTGTTCTTATTCAACGTGTTACTTCCGATTATCTTCATCTCAGCAATTATCGGTATTTTATCATTCACGAGAATTCTTCCTTTCATTATTAAAGGAATTGGATTCCTGCTTACGAAAATCACTGGTATGCCCTACATAGAGTCATACAACGGTGCGGCATCAATGATGCTTGGACAGTCTGAGGTTTTTGTATCACTTAAAAACCACCTGCCTAAAATGACAACACAGCGTCTTTACACATTATCAGCACAGGCAATGAGTTCAATCTCACTGTCAATCGTCGGTGCATTCTTTACTATGCTCGACCCGCAGTTTGTAATTATCGCAATCGTTCTTAACCTGTTCGGTGTATACGTTATTGTTCACATTATCAACCCGTACGAAGAAGAAATTAATGACGGCGACGTTGAAATTTCTACAAACCCCGAGAAAGGTAAATCTTTCTTCCAGGTTCTTGGAGATTACATCATCGACGGTGGTAAAATCGTCCTTATCGTAGGCGCGATGCTTATCGGGTTTATCGCTTTAATTGGTCTGTTAAACAACATATTCCTATTAATTCCGGGATCAAACTTATCATTCCAGGATATTCTTGGTTACATCTTTATGCCGGTCGCATTCCTGATTGGTATTCCATGGGATGAAGCTCAGACTGCCGGTTCATTAATGGCAACGAAACTTATTACAAACGAATTCGTAGCAATTTTAGAGTTCATGCCATTAGCAGAAACTCTATCAGAGAAAACACAGGCAATGCTTTCAGTATTCCTGATCTCATTCGCTAACTTTGCAAGTATCGGTATTATCGCCGGTTCTGTAAAAGGTCTTCATGGCGAAAGCGGAGACAAAGTTGCGAAGTTCGGTCTTAAATTAGTTTACGGTGCAACACTTGTTTCATTACTAAGTTCTGTAATCATCGGATTCTTCTACTAAGATTATAAAACTTTATAAATGAACTCCGGAGGATAATCCTCCGGAGTTTTTTTGTGTGAAAAATTATAAGCAATAACCCGTATATCAGCTTCCTCAGAGTCTGATATACGGTTTATTTACATTATTAAACTTATATCTCTTAACCCAGTGCAACGTCCAGCACCATCATAATGGCGAAACCAATCATAAATGCAAAGACTGCAACATCGGAATGTCCATTTTTCTGTGTGCTTGGTATTACTTCTTCCACGACGACGAATATCATCGCACCAGCACCTGCAGCGAGGGCATAAGGCAGTACCGGCTCCATCATGCCAATCAGCAGTACACCGACCATTGCAGCCATCGGTTCTACGATGGCAGACATCCAGCCCCAGAAGAACGCACGCCTTTTACTTGCGCCGTCTCCCCGAAGCGGCATCGATACCGCTGTTCCTTCCGGAATGTTCTGCAACCCGATACCGATTGCCAGTGTCAGGGCACTCATCGTCATTACCGGATCTCCACTGAGGCCCGCAGCACCGAACAGAATACCGATAGACAGTCCCTCAGGTATGTTATGCAGTGTGAGCGACGTGATAAGCAGCGTACTGCGTCTCGAGGTATTATAGGAGAGCCCTTCTGTCGAATCCTCACCCCTGTGACGGTGAGGTATTAATTTATCGAATACATAAATAAATAATGCACCGCCAAGCACGCCCACCAGTGCAGGGAACCATTCCCCGATAGGATTGTCGGCACTCGCCTCAATAGCTGGAGCTAAAAGCGACCAGAAACTCGCTGCTATCATAATTCCGCCCGCAAAGCCGAGCGTTATATTTAGAAAGTTTTCACTTACGCCTTTTGTCAGGAATACAATCGCTGCACCGAGACCCGTCATAGTCCACGTAAACAACGTGGCGAGTAACGCCTGCTGCCATGCTTCCAAACTCATAAAGAAATCCAACATGTTTACTCTCCTCAGTGATTAATAATGATTATTATAACGCTTTTCAAAAAAATATAGTACCGAATAATACTGAATGTTATAATTGATTCCCAGCAGTTTTAAGATAAAGGAGCGTACATGAATGACACTTAAATCCACTATAGCTAAAAACTCAGGTAAAATGACCAGTTATTTATTGACAAAATTTACGAACGGCGGCAGCAGTCTTCCCGGTAAAATCGCTCTTTCCATCGATAAAAATCTACTTCGGAATCTCGCAAAAAATTACGATGTTATCGTGATTACAGGAACTAACGGCAAAACTTTGACGACGACTCTTACGACAAATGCTCTGTCTAAAAAATACAAAAACATCATCACGAACCGTTCAGGTTCTAATATGAAGCAGGGAATCGTCGGTGCTTTTCTAAATGCACCGCGTACAACGAAAGATGCCATTGCTATTCTCGAAGTAGACGAAGGCTCTTTAAAAAACGTCGTCAGAGAACTGCAGCCTAAATTATTTGTACATACGAATATTTTCAGTGATCAGCTCGACCGTTACGGTACAACTGATAAAATATATGACCTGCTCACGGACGCAGCTCGCGAAGTGCCTGAGGCCACAATTATCGCCAACGGTGATCTGCCTCTGTTCAACTCTCAGGACTTACCGAATCCCAAGAAGTTTTTCGGCTTCGATACAGATATTGAATCGAGCGATCAGTCAAAAGAAGATATAAAATGTCCAAAATGCGGTCACACTTTAAATTACCACCATTTCACATATGCTAATCTTGGTGACTATTACTGCCAGTCATGCGGCTTCAAACGCCCTGAGCTCGACTACAAAGTAACCGGCGTTCAGGAACTCAATGTCACACACTCAACGTTCAAGCTCGATAACGATTTATACACGCTTCACAACGCAGGAGTTTATAATATCTACAATGCACTTGCAGCGTACAGCGTCGGCAGATTTTTCGATGTCTCACCGGCTGATATTAAAGATGCATTCCTTGCGAACGAACGCGTTTTCGGCCGTCAGGAAGTCATTATCGCATACGATAAGAAAATCATCCTTAACGTCGTTAAAAATCCTGTCGGAGTCGATCAGGTACTGAACCTCGTGAAGCTTGAAAAAGAACCATTTACGCTGGTTGCACTTCTTAATAACCGTCCCGCGGACGGCATCGATTTAAAATGGCTTGATGATACACAATTCGAATCATTAACCGATTTAAATATCGAAAAGGTGATTACAGGCGGTATCGCTGTCGATACTATGACCGACCGGCTGGTTACAGCAGGCTTCGACAAAAATAATATCGATGCAGCAGGTGACCTTGCCAGTGTAATCGAAGCGATTGAACATGCGCCGACTACGCAGATTCACATGCTTGCAACCTATACCGCAATGCTCGAAATCCGCAAAGCTTTAATAGATAAAGGACATATAAAATAAGACTTGTCTTTCGCTGCACAAAGTTAAACTTTGTGCAGCTTATTTTTGTGTAAAACAAAAAATCACTTCCGACTCAGACAGTCGAAAGTGATAATCTATTGTAAGTGGGCCTAGGTGGACTCGAACCACCGACCTCACGCTTATCAGGCGTGCGCTCTAACCAACTGAGCTATAGGCCCCTATGTATTTAATAAAAAATGGAGCGGAAGACGGGATTCAAACCCGCGACCCCCACCTTGGCAAGGTGATGTTCTATCACTGAACTACTTCCGCATTTATAAATATTAATTTGAGTATGAAATGGTGGAGAATGACGGGCTCGAACCGCCGACCCTCTGCTTGTAAGGCAGATGCTCTCCCAGCTGAGCTAATTCTCCTAAAAGCAAAATCAAACTAATATATATATTATAGATTTTTAGTTAAAATGTCAATAGAATTTTACATAAAATTAATAACAGGCGGTGGAGTCAGGACTCTTATTGTTTGCTTCGCAATGACAGCCGCTCATTGCGGAGCAAACG
>NZ_KE384465.1:0-40701 GCF_000425845.1 Jeotgalicoccus psychrophilus DSM 19085 | reverse complement strand
CTTTCTCGGGAATGACAGCCGCTCATTGCGGAGCAAACGTCCAAATAAGGAATTTCATGACTGAATTTTATCCTTATACCGCTGATTATGTTTTATTTGTGCAATCGGCTCCTCCCAATCATAATATTTAAAGGTATATGTCGTCTTTTTAGCCCTCAAATTAATATGACAATACTTTTTAAGAAAACGATAAGCACCATCTTCTGAAATTTGATAATCAATTAAATACAGCAGCGACTGTTTAGTTATCGGCTGATTGTAAAACAGAAACTTATGATCGCTCATCGTGCGGAGCAGATGTGTTTCGTTGCTTTCGATACTTCCGCACGATGCACATGTATATTGGAAACGCCCTTTTATCAATTCGAAACTTCCACATGCACCACAGTATAAGCCACGCTGCAGTCTTGAAATATCCACCTCCTCTTCAAAATAAGGGTTTTCTGCTATCGCATTTTTAATATGTCTCACAATACTTTTAGCTTTGTCACCGATACGGTCGTCTTTAAATTCCCTGAAGTAATTTCTCAACTGGTTCAGCATCACTGTTTCGCTCCAAATATGATCGCTTTCGGTCGTTAATCTGAAATCATCTCCCGTAAATATTACAGCGCCTTCCACATTAAAATGTAAACCCGCCTCATCTCTCAGCTGAATAATTTTGCCTTTGGCACGACTCAACTGGATATGTGCATTATCTTTCAACTGTTTACCATTGCGATACCAGGCGTTATTTTCATAAAGGTAATCGCCCGAATAGTTTTTAATTTCATTAACTACTACACGGTCCATGCTGATAACAATACTGTCAAACTGAGTAATCGACTTGCCTGCTTTTAAATGAAGACCCCTTAAAACATAGACACTCTCATGACCAATTTCATCGAATATTTTATCGTACAAGCATTCACCGTCAAAACCCTTCTCAATATTATACAAATTACGTTTCTCTTTAAAATTTAATTCCGTTCTCTTTTCAAGCGCTTTATAATATAAAAATTCCGATGACATCAGACGTTTATTTAAAAACATTCAATCTCCTCCTAGAATAATCTTTCTTACTCTATATAATAGTCGAAAATATCGGTTTTATTTCAAATAATTTACTTAAACACAAAAATAGCAAAACTGGCTCACCTTTAGCCAAAACCTCATTACTTTTTCCTTTTTATGTAAGCTTTCACCATACAAAAAAACACCGCTCTCCCCTAAAGGATTACGGTGTTTCCATATATATTATCTTTCACGCATTGATGGGAATAATAATACGTCTCTGATTGATGCTGAATCCGTCAATAGCATTACCAGGCGGTCAATACCAATGCCGAGTCCGCCTGTTGGCGGCAGGCCGTATTCCATTGCTTCAAGATAGTCTTCATCCATCTCGTGTGCTTCGTCGTTACCTGCATCACGTTCTGCGACCTGTGATTCAAAGCGTTCTCTCTGATCGATCGGGTCGTTAAGCTCTGTAAATGCGTTCGCGTGTTCGCGGCGTACGATAAACAGCTCGAAACGGTCTGTGAAGCGCGGGTCTTCATCGTTTTTCTTAGCCAGCGGCGAAATTTCTACCGGGTGGCCGTAAACGAATGTCGGCTGTACTAATTCTTCTTCGACTTTCTGCTCGAAAAATTCGTTCAGAATATGGCCGTAAAGCATGTTGTCATTAATTTCTACGTTATGTTCTTTCGCTGCAGCTCTCGCTTCTTCAACTGTTGTAATATCGTAGAAGTTTACGCCGGTATATTCATTGACGATATCCACCATGTGCACGCGTTTCCACTCAGGCGTTAAGTCAATTTCTTCACCGTTGTACGTCACTTTCATCGTGCCGTTTACTTTCTCAGCAATATAAGCAACCATTTCTTCAGTCAGTTTCATAATGTCTTTGTAGTCAGCGTATGCTTCGTATAATTCCATCATCGTAAATTCAGGGTTGTGGCGTGTAGAAACACCTTCGTTTCTAAATACGCGACCGATTTCATACACTTTTTCAATACCGCCGATAACGAGGCGTTTCAAGTGTAATTCTAAAGCGATACGCATGAATAAGTCTCTGTCCAGTGCGTTATGGTGAGTGATGAACGGACGTGCCTGAGCACCGCCTGCGATTGAATGCATCATCGGTGTTTCCACTTCCAGGAAACCGATTCTGTCCAGGTAGTTACGCATTTCCTGAATGATTCTGCTGCGTTTGATAAACGTCTCTCTCGATTCTTTACTTGTAATCAGATCGAGATAACGTTTACGGTAGCGTTCTTCAACGTCTTTTAAGCCGTGATATTTATCCGGCAGCGGACGAAGTGCTTTCGTCAGCAGCGTAAATTCAGTCGGCTTAACAGACAGTTCTCCCGTGTTTGTTTTAAACATCGGACCTTTAATTCCAACGAAATCTCCTAGATCTGCCTGGTTCCAAACTTCAAATGCTTCATCGCCGATTTGGTCTTTTCTAACGTAAATCTGAATCTGGCCTGTAATATCCTGGATGTGTGCAAAACCGGCTTTACCTTTACCACGTTTAGTCATAATACGGCCGGCAATTGCTGTTACCGATTCATTTTCTTTTTCTTCAAGCTCTTCTTTTGAAAACTCATCCCAGTCGGCGAGCAGTTCTTCTGTATATGCCAGACGTTCGAATCTTTTACCAAACGGATCCATCCCCTGGTCTCTTAGGTGCTGCATTTTCTCGCGGCGGACAGCTAATTGGTCATTAAGTTCTTCACTCACTATACTCCACTCCTATATATGTTGTAATAATATGTTTTATTAAAGTCACTCTGCTGACTGACTTTTATCTAACTTCTCTTTAATTTTTTCTACTGTCATGTGCAGTGACGGGTGTTCTCTTTTCGGTGCAATTTCATTCAGCGGATCGATAACGAATGAACGCAGGTGCATCTCCGGATGCGGTACTTTTAAGTCTGTTAACTGCAGCTCCAGATCTTCGTACAGCAGCACATCGATATCGATGCTTCTCGGACCCCACACTTCAGTTCTGACACGTCCGAGCTCATGTTCAACACCGAGGACTGTCTCAAGTAAATCGAGTGGAGTTAGATTCGTATCCACTTCTATTGCCATGTTCATAAAGTCAGGCTGATCTGTTTTACCATAGGGTTTTGTTTCATACTGCGATGAAATTTTCGTCACTTCTATACCCGGTACTTCGGATAATTTAGCAATTGCATTTTTTAAGCTGACTTCTCTGTCTCCGATATTGCTCCCGAGTCCGAGATAAGCTATTGCCATGATGTTTCCCGCTTTCCGTGCAGCGTGATTGCCACGCTGTCATAATTTCCATCTATTGGTGGATTAGGTTTAGTAATAGTTGTTTCTACCTCTATTATTTTATCATACCGGTCAAATAATTCCGCATTGATTTTCCCCGCCAGACGTTCAATTAAACTTACCGGCTCGCCTTTAACAATCTCTGCCACCAGATTATAAACTTCACCGTAATGTACAGTTTCCGACAGATCATCGGTTTTTGATGCGTTCGTTAAATCAAGGTGCAGCACAAGATCGGTAATAAAATACTGCCCGAGTACACGCTCTTCCTGAATCGCACCGTGATAAGCGTACGTTTTTATTCCGTTAATATGAATTTTATCCATTAATATCACCTTTTAGTTTCATATAGACATCTGCTGCCTGACGGTTCATTTTCACATTGTGAACTCTGACCGCTTTAACGCCTGCTTCAATTCCAATAATTGTCGTTGCAAGCGTGCCTGCATCACGGTCGTCAGCATCAGTTTCTCCGCCGATCAGTTCTTTGACCATGCGCTTTCTGCTCGTTGCGAGGAGTACCGGGTAGCCTTCAGCTGTAAGTTGCTCAAGGTTTCGCATCACTTCTATTTCTTCTTCTCTCGATTTAACAAAACCGATACCCGGATCCAGCCAGATATTTTCTTTTTTAACACCGTGTTTTAACGCGAGGGCAGCTGACTCTTTCAGCTCTCTGATCATATCTTCTGTGACGTTTTCATAAGTGCTGTGGTCATTATTGTGCATTAAGAAAATCGGTGCATCAAATTCCGCAACTACATCCAGTATTTTTTCATCAAAAATACCGCGCCACTGATCATTAATCATCGTCGCACCCGCTTCCAGTACCGCACGCGCAACTTCACTTCTGAACGTATCGACTGAAATATCCACGGTTACGCCGGCTTCTCTTATCGCTTTTACTACGGGTACCGTACGTTCGATTTCCGTCTCAGCTGTGATTTCAGTATATCCGGGACGCGTTGAATAGCCTCCGACATCAATAATATCCACACCCTCTTCGACCATTCTAAGCGCACGCTTTACAGCTGCCTCGACCGAGTTGTATTTACCGCCGTCGCTGAATGAATCCGGCGTGGTGTTTAAAATGCCCATCACTTTCAGTCTTTCCATTAAAATCTACCTCTGCTTTTACATAAATTGAATAGTCATATTATAACATGTTTAAAGATGAATACTCCCCCAAATATTTCCGTTTTGAAATAATCAAAACGCCAAAAAACTCCGTCTGCATCACAGACGGAGTTTTCTCTATTTTAATTAGTCTTCAAAGTTAAATAATGGTGTTGATAAATATCTTTCACCGTTTGAAGGAAGTATAACAACGACATTTTTGCCTTTGCCGAGATCTTTTGCAACTTGAAGACCTGCTTTAACTGCAGCGCCTGAAGAAATACCACCGAGGATACCTTCTTGTTTCGCCAGTTCTCTTGCAGTGTCCATTGATTCTTCATTTTCAATTGTAATGATTTCATCATAAATATCAGTGTTCAGTGTTTTAGGAACAAACCCTGCACCGATACCCTGGATTTTATGCGGACCAGGTTCTTTCCCGCTTAAAATCGCTGAATCCGTCGGTTCAACCGCAACAACTCTCACATTATCAAAATTTTCTTTTAACACTTTACCAGCACCGCTGATTGTTCCACCTGTGCCGATACCTGAGACGAATGCATCGATTGTAAAGCCTGATGAATTCGCCTGTTCAACTAATTCTTTACCAGTTGTTTTAGCGTGAATTTCAGGGTTTGCAGGATTCTCAAATTGCTGAGGCATAAAGTATTTATCTTTCTCAGCAAGTTCCGCTGCTTTTTTAATTGCACCTTTCATTCCGTCTGCACCTGGAGTCAGAACAAGTTCTGCACCATATGCACGCAGTAAGTTGCGGCGCTCTTTACTCATCGTATCAGGCATTACTAAAATTGCTTTATAACCTTTTGAAGCTGCTACCATAGCAAGGCCAATGCCTGTGTTACCACTTGTCGGTTCCACAATTGTCGTACCGGCTGTTAATTCGCCTGATGCTTCCCCTGCTTCAATCATTGCCAATGCAATACGGTCTTTAACCGAGCTTCCCGGGTTCATAAATTCTAACTTTACATAAACGTCCGCGCTGTTCTCTTCAGTTAACTGGTTTAATTTTACTAATGGCGTGTTGCCGATTGCTTCTGAAATGTTGTTGAATACGTTGCTCACAATTAAACACTCCTATTCCTAGTTAATAACTATGAATAATATACCATTAAAATGCTGCTTTTTCAAATATTTAGTGTGTAATAAGTTCCTGTAATTCTTCTTTCGTAATCCACTCTTTGTTGCGGCAGAAATGACAATCCGCTTCCGCGCCGCCATCTTCTTTAATCATCGACATAATATCTTGTGGATCTAATGCACTGATTGCATTGATAAAACGTTCTTTTGAACAGCTGCATTCGAAGCTGACCGGCATGTTATCAAGTGATCTCCAGTTTTCTGCACCAATTGCTTCATCGATAACCTGTTCAGGCGATAAACCTTCCGCAAGCAGTTTAGATACCGGTGTCATTGTTTTCGCACGCTCATTCAGCCATTCAATTGTTTCATCGCTTGCTGACGGCAATACCTGAATAACGAATCCGCCTGCAGCCTGTATTGTATTATCAGGATTTACTAAAACACCAAGCGCTACGATTGAAGGTACCTGCTCACTTGCATAGAAGTAGTAAGAAAAATCTTCTCCAAGCTCTCCTGAAATTAATTCAACAGAACCGACAAAGTTATCTTTTAAGCCGATATCTTTCGCTACACGTAGAGATCCGTCTGTACCGACAGCGCGTTTCACATCAAGTTTACCGTGGTCGTTTAAGTCAAAGTGTACTTCGGGATTGCCGAGGTATCCTCTGACGTGTCCATGCGCGTCACTGTCGACAACGATCGCACCAACCGGTCCGCCGCCTTCGATTGTAATTGTCGCTTTGTCATCACCTTTAAGCATTGCGCCCATTATAACACCAGCGCTCATCGAGCGTCCAAGTGCAGCAGATGCTGTCGGTAATGAACCGTGACGGCGTACTGCTTCATTTATAGTTTCTGTTGTATCAACAGCAAATATCCTTACTTCATCGTTAAGACCTAAACCTCTAATTAAATAATCACTCATTCTATATTCCTCCATACGGAAATTCTTGTCATTTTATATAATAAACTATGTTCACTATCATGCATAATAAATCATACGTCAAAGATAGTCAATTTCATTGCCTGCCTTATAAAAAAAGCTGCCCAAAAGGCAGCTCAGTTTTCTATCTGTTGTTCTGATCATCGTTATTTCTATCCACTGGACGATTGTCTTCAGTGTCAGTGTCCGGTTTTGGCGGTTCCACCATTTCCGGACGTTCTTCAGGCTGTTCTTCCTGACTGTTTTGTTCATCAGCATCTTCACTGTCCATCTTGTCTTTAACCTCATCATAAGATGCACCGACTTTATCGTCATCCTGTGAATCATTTTCGACAGCAATTGCTTCATCTTCCACCGGTTCATTCTCGAAATTACGTTCCGGTAATTTACCGTGGTAGAACAATCCTTCAATCTGACCTCTGTCGAGTGTTTCAATGTCAAGCAGTGTTTCAGCTATTAATTTCAGCTGTTCCTGATGTTCAGTCAGAATCTGACGGCAGCGCTCATATTGTGTCTTCACAATATTTTGCATTTCCTGGTCAATTTCGTAAGCGATGCTGTCTGAGTAGTTCGAGTCATTCGACATCTCTTTACCTAGGAATACCTGGCCGTTTGATTCACCGAATTGAATCGGTCCGAGTCTGTCACTCATACCGTATTCAGTGACCATGCTGCGTGCAATGCCTGTCGTTCTCTGGAAGTCATTATGTGCACCTGTAGAAACTTCACCAAATGTAATTTCTTCAGAAACACGTCCTCCGAGAAGACCGACAATTTTATCTTCCAGCTCAGGCTTAGTCATGAAGTAACGGTCTTCTTTCGGAAGCATTACTGCATAACCGCCGGCCTGGCCGCGCGGTACGATTGTAACTTTGTGCACTGTCTCTGCATCATCCAGCACCATACCGATAACAGTATGTCCCGCTTCGTGATAAGCGACGATATTACGTTCTTTCTTACTCATGACACGGCTCTTCTTAGCCGGTCCTGCGATAACACGGTCTGATGCTTCATCAACATCACGCATATCAATTTTCTTCTTGCCTTCACGGGCAGCAACAAGTGCCGCTTCGTTTAAGAGGTTCTCAAGGTCTGCACCTGAGAATCCAGGCGTACGCTGTGCAACTGCTGCAAGATCGACTGTATCATCTAAAGGCTTATTGCGGGCATGTACTTTAAGTACCGCTTCACGTCCTTTAACATCCGGACGGCCAACTTGAATCTGTCTGTCAAAACGTCCCGGACGCAGGAGCGCAGGGTCAAGAATATCAGGACGGTTAGTCGCTGCAATCATAATAACGCCTTCGTTTGCTGCGAATCCATCCATTTCAACAAGCAGCTGGTTAAGTGTCTGCTCACGCTCATCATGACCGCCGCCGACACCTGCACCACGCTGACGCCCTACAGCGTCAATCTCATCGATAAAGATAATACATGGCGCATTTTTCTTCGCATTTTCAAACAGGTCACGTACACGTGACGCACCGACACCGACGAACATTTCGACGAAGTCCGAACCACTGATTGAGAAGAACGGTACACCAGCTTCACCTGCAACCGCACGTGCGATAAGAGTTTTACCTGTACCCGGCGGACCGACTAACAGTACCCCTTTAGGAATACGAGCACCAATTCTGTCGAATCTGCGCGGATCTTTTAAGAAGTCTACAACTTCTACAAGTTCTGCTTTTTCTTCATCGGCACCGGCGACATCATCAAATTTTACATTTGATTTGTCTTTTTCATGAAGCTTCGCTTTACTCTTGCCGAAGTTCATCATTTTACCGCCGCCGCCTCCGCCGCCCTGAGCACGGCTCATAAGGAAGATAAAGAGGAAGAATATAAGTAATAATGGAACGAAAGTCACAAGCATACTTGCCCATGGACTTGGTTCTTCTTCTGGTGCAACCGTTAATGACAGACCTTCCTGACTGCGGGCTGTATCCGTAATCTGGTCTAAATCAGATGCACTATTGTATGGAACTACAGAAGTAAATGACTCCTGTTCGTCCTGGTCAGCTAAGCGACCTGTAATTAAATAAACGTTATTCTCTGGCTGAATCGTTAATTCAGCAACTTCTCCGGCCTCAAGCGCGTTTAAGAATTCATTATACTGCAATTCTTCTTCTGTAGCGCCAGTGCCATTAAAGCGTTGGAAAATACCAAACATAACAACTGTTAGAATGGCTATAAGTAATATGTTACGGCCAGTATTTTTCGGCATCCGTAATCCTCCATTTCTAATGCATTACAAAAAATAGTAACAAAAATTCCCTGTAACTTCCACTCATATGATTTAACTGTAAAATTCAGGTTTTAATAATCCGATATACGGCAGATTGCGGTATTGCTGATCGAAATCAAGTCCGTAGCCGACGACGAAGCCGTCAGGAATTTTAGTTCCGATGTACTTCACTTCAACATTAAGTTTTCTTTCAGGTACCGGTTTGTCGAGCAGCGTTACAATTTCAATTGATGCCGCTTTGCGGTACGTTAAAAATTCGATGATGGAGTTTAAAGTTGTGCCTGTTTCTACGATGTCTTCGACGATAATTATATGTCTGCCTTCTACAGATGTAGATAGATCTTTCAGGATTTTTACTTCTCCTGTCGATTTAGTGCCGACGTAGCTCGAAACATCCATAAAATCAATTTCCATATGTGTATCGATATGTTTAATTAAATCTGCCATGAACATAATAGAACCTTTCAGGAGTCCTACCAGCACCGGCTTTTTACCTTCGTAGTCGTTCGTAATACGTTCGCCGAGATTTTTGTTAATTGTTTCTATATCTTCAACCGATAACACAATCTCGCTTATATCATTTTGAATTGTCATCATTAAACTCCTTCGTAATTCTTAATAGTCTGTTTTCAGATGGTTCAATTATATTATAAATTGTTCCAACTGCAATAATAATACCGTGTGAATTTACCGCAACCGGCATTTTCAGCCGTTCATCCGCCGGAATTTTTTTATCGATAAACAGCCGGCTGATTTTTTTCGTGCCGACGTTGTCAATATGAACTTTGTCACCCGCTGACTTCATACGCAGTGTCAGCGGCAGTTCAGACTCCGGCAAGTTAACAGTAATATGATAGTCATTATAAATAAACTCGCCGTTATGCTCAATAGATAAACGGGATTTCACCGGCTCTTCTTTTGCTGTTTTTGTATAAAAACAGTCGTATTCAATATGCACAGCGGCATGTCCTGCATCAAATACAGTCTGAGCAACCGTTCCCCGAAGGACGGCGTCGAGCGAGTCCAGTGCCTGACGGCTGATCCGCACCCCTCGTTTGTTCAGCATTACCGTCAGAATATACCTTCTGATTATTGCGCTATGTTTCATATATTCGCGTCTAGACAGCTTGCTGTTCTTTCCCTCGATAAATTCTTCAGCGTAATTATAAGCAAAATCACTGAGTTCATTCATATCTTCCCTGACATAATCCAGCTGTCCGATATCCAGTGCAGCTGATTGTTTTATCTTGGGAATAATATGATGTCTCACATAGTTCCTCGTATAATCATCACCCGAGTTGCTCGCATCTTCAAAGTACGTGATGTTATGCAATTCCTGGTATGACTGAATATCCGCTTTAGTCACTTTCGTAAACGGACGGACAATCGTATAGGCTCCTTTGTCCCGCATTGCGGGAATCCCTAAATTCCCGTACAGGTGACGTCCGGTCAAGAGCTGCTGCAGCACAGTTTCATACTGGTCATCCCGATGATGCCCCATCAGTAAAAAGCTGATTTTTGAATCTTCCAGCACACTGCGGAAAAATTCGTAGCGTTTTACTCTGCCCGCGTCCTGCGAAAAGCCTTCTGTGAAATTCAGCACCGCCGTTTCACAGCAGACACCGTCTTCTTGAGTCATGTTTTTTATATATACCGCTTCTTCTTTTGATGCTTCTCTGACATTGTGATTGACGTGAATGACCATCAATTCATTATATGTATGTTTGTATTCATTGGTCAGGAGGTGATACAGCACCATAGAATCTATGCCGCCCGACAGCGCCAGTGCGATATCGTCATCCACGTCCCACGCAGTATCGATCTTCAGTTCCATCGTTCACCGCCTCCTTATTCCAAATAAATAATAAAAAGGCTAGAGCGAATTGCTCCGGCCTCTTAATTTGATTATTTACGACCGCCGCCGCCGCGACGTGATTCAGTTTGTCTTTTAATTGTAGACATTCTTTCTTCACTGTCTTTCAGAAAACCTGTTAATTTCTTTTCAAAGTCTTCCGGAGATGGTGTTTTCACACGTGGTTTCGGTTTTGGTTTATCCTGCGCTTTTTTAATCGATAAGCTTATCTTATTATCGTCACCGATCGTTAGCACCTTGACTTCGATTTCATCTCCGACTTTTAAATGTTCGTTGATGTCTTCTACGTACTTATCTGCTACTTCACTAATATGAACTAATCCTGTTTTGCCGCCTGGCAATTGAACAAATGCACCAAATGGTTTGATTCCTGTTACTTTGCCGATTACTTTACTGCCCGCTTCAACTGACATATCTTATTATTATCCTCCCAAAATCATTATACATTTCTATATTACCATTAAATAAAAGAATAATCATTATATAAGCAATGATTATTCTTCACCCTGCTGCTGTTCTTTTTCCTCTTGATCAGGAAGATTAAAGATCAATTCTCCTTCTTCCGATAAAAAGAATTCACTGCGTGCGATGCGCAGAATGTAATTATCATCGTTAAGCTGTCTGATCTGCTGTTCCAGATCGGAGTGCTGTTTATTTTTATCTTCAAGCACTTCAGTGGTTGCCAGTACTTCGTTATGCAGTTCTTCATTTGCCTGTTTCTGATTGAATGCCACGAGCAGAAGTACAATGGCGACCCCGAGAAGGATACCTCCAAAGAACATCGTACGGCGGCGTGACACACGTGATTCACTCGCTAACTGCTTCTTTTCGCTATCGCGTTTTTTCGTATAGTTATTCAGGAGCCGGACTACCTTGTTGCTCACATTGTCACATCCAATCTTTTAGTCTTGTATTCACTATCTATTATATACAAGATACAGGAAAAATAGGTGACAATCTATTAAAAATCTGATTCTTTTTCAATTTTCTCTTCATTTAGAACTTTGTACATACGTTCCGCTTCTTCTTTTTTCGCTTTTTCATTTAATTCCAGTATTTCGTACGTCATAATACTGCGTCCGAAACGAATTTTAAGCGTATCGCCGGCAGCAAGTGCAGTACTTGCTTTAGCTGCGCGGCCATTCACTTCAATTCGGCCCTCGTCACTGATTTCTTTCGCGAGCGTGCGGCGTTTAATAATTCTTGATACTTTTAAAAATTTATCGAGTCTCATGAATATCATCCTCTGTAATAATTTCATTCAGCGGTTTCTCATGATGAATTGTTTCCTTCATCCACTTCAATACCGATACCGCATATTCTTTTTCATGCTTAACTTTTGGTTTCTTGCCTTCTGCTGCTTTAGCTTTCGCCCAGACTTCATTCAGCTCATCCATATTGTTCACTGTAGCATTGCCGAAAACATGCGGGTGACGATGCACTACTTTCTTATTCAGCGAACTGAGCACGTCATAAAAATCAAAGTAGCCGTCTTTTTTGCCGATTGCTGCATGCAGTGCAACCTGGAGCAGGATATCCCCGAGCTCTTCTACCAGTCCGTCATCATCCTGCTTTTCAATCGCTTCGATTACTTCGTATGATTCTTCCAGAAGGTAGCGTTCCAGCGATTCATGAGTCTGTGTATTATCCCATGGACAGCCGTCTTCGCCGACAAGTGTATCGAATACATTGATCATATGTCCGATTGTTTTGTTCTCATACATTTCCCCGGATACTTTTGGCATAAACATGCACAGGAGATTCGAATCCGGTACATGGAAGTCTATCTCGGCAATTGTACTTTCGATAATGTTTTCATCGGCACTCCCTGCTTTATCGACTAAATATACCAGCGCATCATAATCATAGTACTCCAGCAGTGTTACTTTTACTTCGCTGACAGACAGCTGATCGTAGACTTGCGTAATCAGCGTATGTTTACGGTAATCGAGATCCCGCATATCGAGCGCTGTGCCGTCCAGCAGCTGGAAGTTTTCATTCACTGGTATTTTAAGTGCCGTAATCACATCGTCGATAAAACTCTGGCCCCCGGCAATTTCAACATTCACTTCGCCTCTGTCCGCCGCTTCAAGAAGACGCTCTGTCGTCGTCTCATAGACCATCGGGTGACCCGGGACAGCGTAGAGTACATCTTCCGTTCTGGCAGCTGTCAGCAATGCTGTTGTAATCTCTTCATACGTATCCTGAAACGTGTCTTCGCGCTCGTAGTACGAATCAAAGCTCGTAATTTCCACGCCTTCATCCTGCAGCATTGCAACTGCCGGATGATCCATCGTGCGCACGAATAATTTCTTCGTATTTTTAAGCTCTTTATAAATGCCAAGCGGCATTTTATCTGTATCCGATGTGCCGAGTCCGATAATTCTTACAGTATTCATCTGACTGCCTCCATTCTGCTGTCTTGTATTGCACTCATAATACTAACGAGTTCTTTAATGTTTTTAGAGCGGATTGTTAAATGAATTTCCCCATCTTTAACTGAAATCTTCAGTATTCTGCTGTAATCCTGTGTATCCTGGAATAATTTCTCGCCGCTGATTTCTTCCGTTGCCGATTTAGATACGTTCAGATAATAATGACGTGCATCCTCAGACACTTTGTATATGCCGTACATCAGTGCGTACACTTTTACTTTAACCAGTTCGATTAAATTCACCACTTCTTCAGGGTATTCACCGAAACGGTCGATCAGTTCATCTTCAATATCCTGAATATCTTCAAGCGAATTCGCTTTTCTTAAACGTTTGTAAATATCGATTTTCGACTGTTCATGCGTAATGTACGTCGCCGGAATATAGGCATCTGCTTCAATATTAATTGGAATACTGACCGGTTCTTCCACTTTTTCAATACCCTGTTTTTCCTGCACTGCGCTTTCCAGCATGTCGCTGTACATTTCATAACCAACCGAGTCGATAAACCCGGACTGGTTTTTACCGAGCAAGTTGCCCGCCCCGCGGATATTAAGGTCGCGCATAGCGATTTTAAAGCCGCTGCCGAGCTCCGTATATTCTTTAATTGCTTCAAGACGTTTTTCCGCTACTTCCGTCAGCACTTTATTCGGCTGGTGGAAAAGATATGCATAACTGATTCTGTTGCTTCGTCCGACACGGCCGCGAAGCTGATAGAGCTGGCTTAAACCGAAGCGGTCGGCATCTTCTATTATCAGCGTATTAGCATTTGGCACATCCACACCGGTTTCAATAATCGTCGTAGTTACGAGCACATCGAATTCGCCGTTAACAAAAGCGAGCATCGTCTCCTCAATTTGCTTTTCAGTCATCTTCGCGTGCATGACACCGACCGATGCATCCGGGACAAGCATTTCAACGTGTGCCTGCTTGTTATAAATCGTATCGACTCTGTTGTGCAGGTAAAACACCTGTCCGTTTCTGGAGAGCTCGCGCTCAATTGCTTCCTTAACAAAGTTGCCGTTAAATTCGAGCACGTACGTCTGTACCGGGAAGCGGTTTTCAGGCGGTGTTTCTATAACCGATAAATCCCGAACTCCTGTCAGACTCATATGAAGTGTTCTAGGAATCGGTGTTGCTGTTAAAGTCAGCACATCAACGTTATTTTTTATCTGTTTAATCGCTTCTTTATGCTTTACTCCGAAACGCTGTTCTTCATCGACGATTAACAGTCCCAGATCTTTATATTCAATCGATTTGCCGAGTATTTTATGTGTCCCGACAACGATATCGATGCGGCCTTCTTTTAAGCCTTCCGCTGTTTCACGGTTTTCTTTTGCTGTTCTAAAACGCGACATCATCGCAACATTGACCGGATAATCTTCAATCCGTTCAATTAAACTTTCGAAATGCTGCGCTGCAAGAATCGTCGTCGGCACGAGAAAGGCGACCTGTTTGCCGTCCTGCACTGCTTTAAACGCTGCACGGATGGCAACTTCGGTTTTACCGTAGCCGACGTCGCCGCATAAGAGACGATCCATCGGTTTCGTATCTTCCATGTCTTTCTTAATTTCATTTACGCTCGCAAGCTGATCCGGTGTCGGTTCGTACGGGAAGCGCGCTTCAAATGCATCCTGCATTTCCGTGTCCGGACTGAACTGGAAGCCTTTGGCCTGTGCACGTTCCTGATACAGCCGTATTAATTCTTCCGCGATATCATTAACATTCGATTCCACTTTAGCTTTGGTTTTCTTCCATTCAACACCGCCGAGTTTGTGCATTTTAGGCGAACCGTCGTCACTTGCAACATATTTCTGCACGAGGTTCATCTGGTCAACGGGAATATAAAGCTGGTCTGTACCTTTGTACTGCAGCTTCATATAATCGCTGTGAATACCGCCGACCTGCAGCGTTTCTATTCCTAAATATCTGCCGACACCATGATGCACATGGACGATATAATCTCCGACGTTTAGTTCCTGATAAGATTTAATCTTTTCAGCGTTGGAAATTTTCTGTTTGCGCTTTTTACGTTTTTGAACTTTATTGTACAGCTCTTTCGATGTTAAAATCGCAGCGCTCATATACGGCAGAATAAACCCTGTCGCCATGCTGCCGATTGTCAGAACAATTCCTGAGTTTTTCGGAATATCTTTAATAAAACTTGGAATTTTTAAATCTTCAAGCAGCTGTTTTGTCTTATTGAGTTCATCCTCATCACGGAGAATAATATTGACCAGATAGTCATTTTCCAGCATACCGTTCAAATTCGATGCGAGAATATCATACTGGCCGTAATAGATTTCCGTCGGTTTTACAGAAATCTTAATCATTTCACCAATTGAAACGGGCATGCTTTTCATGAATAAATTGAAGTACGTTACACCTTTAATATTTAACAGGCGCTCGTACTGGCCTTCCAGATAATTGGCAGCACCCGTAAACATCTGGCCTGCTTCAAGCACAGAGCCGAAATAGTTATGCACTGCTTCAAATTCAGCATCATATGATGATTTTACCGCACCGACATCATCGACAAAAACCCGGTGCCGGGCCGTTAAATAATCGAGCAGTGATTTGTCGTGACCTTCCAAGAGATGCGCAAACTGCACGAGATGGTTTACCAGCTGATCCGGATGCGTAACGACATCATAATATTCTTCGAGTGCATCTTTCGTCACACCTTCAAGTCCCGCTGAAGTCTTTTCGTATAATTCATCGATTTTATCGAGCAGCTCTTCGCGCTCGCTTGCCTCGACAATATATTCTGCATACGGTTCAAGTGTAATGCTGTCGATATTATTCAGTGAGCGCTGTGTTTCAGGATCGATTAACCGGAGCGAATCGATTTCATCATCAAAAAGTTCGAGACGAAGAAATGCATCGTGCATATATATATCAAAGATATCACCGCGCACTGCAAATTCTCCGAAATTCTGCGCCTGGTTCATACGTTTATAACCCAGGCTGACAAGGAATTCTATCAGTTCATCATAATTCACCGTACCGCCGAGATTCAGTGTTCTTTCGTAGGACAGCAGCTTCTCTTTCGGCATTAAAGGTTTTAAAAGGCCGTGTACAGGTACGATAAAGAGCCCTGGTTTCTCATGAGCAAGTGCATATAATGCAATCATTCTTGCTTTCATAAAATCAGGGCTTTGCTTTGATAAACTTTCAATCATAATGTCGCCGACCGGGAATGTATATACATTATCCATCACGTCCATCATGCTGTTCGCCAGTTTTTCCATATGATGATTGTTTTCAACGAAAACGACATGCGGTTCTGCCGAAAGCTCTGTCAGCTCTTTCAGCAGTACCGGTTTAAAGTCATCATTCACACCTGTGACGAGCAGGTTTTTATCACTCTTATAATTGACAATACTTTTGACACGTTCATCATTTAATATTCTATCACTTATTTTTTTATGCATTGACATCACCATTGTATTCATTCATCACGTCTAGGAACGGCCCGGAGACAAAGCTCTGACATGCTTTACTCGACACATCTAGCACCTTATCCAATGTTTTTGAATCCGCTTCAGGGAATCTGCCGAGCACATAATTTGTTACCGGCATACCTGCAGGCGGGCGTTCAATACCAAGACGGATACGATTATATTTTTCACTGCCGAAATGCTGCGTGAGCGATTTAATGCCGTTATGTCCGCCGCCGCTTCCTTTTTGGCGCAGACGAATTCGTCCAAGCGGTAAATCGAGATCATCATAAATAACCACGATATCTTCAAGTTCAATATTGTAATAATCAACGAGCGGACGCACACCTTCGCCTGATAAGTTCATAAATGTCTGCGGCTTAACGAGCATCACTTTTTCCCCGTTTAATAATCCTGTGCCGAAAGTACATTTAAATTTAGTTTTATCAAGTTCGATGTTAGTATCGCTGCTCAGTCTGTCTATCGCCATAAATCCGATATTATGACGAGTCTTATCATATTTGGGGCCTGGATTACCAAGACCGATAAAACACTTCATTCCATCACCTCATAAACGTTAAAAAAGGCGATGGAAAGTCCACCGCCGTTGTTATTTTTAATTATTATTCTTCGTCTGCTTTGTCATTTTTCTGAGCAGTCGCTTCTACTTCAACACTTTGTTCTTCAGCATCTTCGTCTACTTCCGGCTCTTCAGTTGGAGCGCTTATGATTACTAATGCATCAGCATCTTCGTTTTCGATAACGAAGTTGCCTTTAGAGCGGATGTCTTCAACGTGAATTGAATCTCCAACATTAAGGTCAGAAATATCTACTTCAATAGTTTCCGGAATGTCAGCAGGCTTAGCAGTTACAGACACTTCGAATAATGGCTGTTCAAGAACGCCGCCTTCTTTTTGTCCTGGTGCTTCACCAGTTAATTCGATTTGTACCTCAACCGTTACTTCAGTCTGCATGTTAATTGCAATAAAGTCGATGTGAGTAATTTGGTTCTTAAGTGCATCGAACTGGTATTCGTTAACCATTACCTGAGTTACGCCATCAGCGATTTCAAGGTCGATAACACCGTTACGTCCGACTTCGCGAATTACTTTAATGAATTCGTTCTCGTCTACCGATAATGATGTATTTTCTGTTTCAAAACCATATACTACAGCAGGTACTTTACCTGTGTTACGTAATTCTTTAAGTTCTGATTGTTTTGATTTCTCAGCTCTTGAGTTTGAGGCTAATTTAGCCATAAATATTTCCACCTTTCATCTAATACAAGTCTTTTATAATAACGCCTATCCTAACACATAGCCACGCATTATAATACCACAAAATACACAAGTTTGTAAAAAAACTGTTAAATTATCATGTTTGGTCGAATAAAATACTTACCGACTCCTGCTCGTGAACTCTCACGATAGCCTGTGCAAGCAGATTGCCAACAGACAATTCCGTAATCTTGTTAATTTTCTTTTCTTCAGGAAGCTGAATAGAATTCGTTACGATAAGTTCTTTAATAACAGACTCTTCGATACGTTCTATTGCAGGACCTGACAGCACCGGGTGCGTACAGCATGCGTAAACATCTTTGGCACCTTTGTCCACTAATGCCTGCGCTGCAGTTTTAATCGTACCGCCTGTGTCGATAATGTCGTCGATAATGATCGCTGTTTTACCTTCGATTTCACCAACAATATTCATTACTTCTGACACGTTCGGGCGCGGGCGGCGTTTATCGATTATTGCAATCGGAGCTTTCAAACGGTCTGCCATGCGGCGGGCGCGGGTTACTCCGCCGTGGTCAGGTGACACGATAACCACTTCATCCAGATTAATATCTTTATGGTCAAGGAAATAATCGCTTAAAATTGGCACTCCCATCAGATGATCGATTGGAATATCAAAGAACCCCTGGATTTGAGGTGCATGAAGATCAAGTGCAATTACACGGTGTGCACCTGCAGTTTCAATAATGTTTGCAACAAGCTTCGCTGTAATTGGTTCACGTGCACGACTCTTACGGTCCTGGCGGGCGTAGCCGTAATACGGCATAACAATATTAATCGTGTTAGCCGATGCACGTTTAAGTGCATCAATCATAATTAATAATTCCATCAGGTTTTCATTTACCGGCTGGCTTGTCGGCTGAATAACGAAAACGTCACAGCCGCGCACACTTTCTTCGACGTTGACCTGTACTTCTTCGTCTGAAAAACGGTTTACAGTGCACTTACCAAGCGGAATACCGATATGATCCGCGATTTCATGCGCTAGGGGTTCGTTACCTGTCAACGTAAATAATTTCATCTTACCAGAGTGTTTGTTTTGATTACTAGAAGCTAACATTCTTGATCCTCCAAGTATTATTTTTTATAATATCCTTCTTTTGTCGTCTGCTTATTTCGTGCAATCGCCAAACTATCAGCCGGAACATCATCTGTAATCGTTGACCCTGCCGCCGTTATAGAGCGATCTCCTACCGTTACAGGAGCAACAAGGTTCGTATTACAGCCGATGAATGCATCCGCACCGACTGTCGTTTTAAACTTATTGACACCATCGTAATTAACAGTAATTGCGCCGCATCCGATATTCGCCCGTTCGCCGATTTCCGCATCGCCGATATAGCTCAAATGTGATACTTTTGCGCCATCTTTTAATTCCGATTTTTTGACTTCAACAAAGTTCCCGATTTTCACAGCGCTGCCGAGTTTCGCTCCCGGACGCAGCTGTGCATATGGACCGACTGTCGTGCCGCTGCCGACTTCTGCATCGGTAACAACAGAATGTTTAATTTCTGTGTTATCACCAATCATACTGTCGCTGATTTCACAATTGGCCGAAATAATCACATTTTCACCGATTACCGTATCGCCTTTAATAACAGTGTTAGGATAAATAATAGTATCCATCCCAATTCTAACACTTTCATCGATGTATGTGTTCGCCGGATCGATAATTGTTACACCTTGTTCTAAATGTTTCTCATTAATGCGCTTTCTTAAAAGTTCTGACGCACGTGCGAGCATAATTCGGTTATCCACATTAATAATTTCATCATTATCCGCGGTAACAAACACACCGACACGGGCGCCTTTGCTGCTCAGCAGCCCGATTGCATCGGATAAATAGTACTCCTCGTCCGGATTGTCATTCGATATTTTATCAAGTACTTTAAATAATTCGCGGTTATTAAAAACCGCCGCACCAGCACTGACTTCTTTAATTATTTGCTGTTCTTCTGTAATCTCAGTTTCTTCCAGTATCTCTTTTACCGTACCGTTTTCTTTGCGGATTACACGGCCGTAATTTTTAGGATTATGTGCATATGCTGATAATACTGTTGCTTTTAACCCTGTCTCATTGTGATCAGCTATCAGATTACTGATTGTTTCCGGAGAAATAAGCGGTGTATCGCCGAAGATTATCAATGTACTGCCTTCAGACCCGCTAAGTTCCGGTGCTGCACTGCTGACTGCATGCGCTGTACCGCGCTGCTCTTTTTGAACCGCGACTTTAACATCATCAGGTAAAATTTCAGTTACCGCGTCATGCCCTGAACTTGACACAACGTGAATATCGCTGATTCCAGCAGCCTTCACATTATTAATTACTCTCGTAATCATCGGGATTCCACAGACCTCGTGCAATACTTTCGGTTTCTTTGAATTCATTCTCTTGCCGACACCTGCAGCAACAATAATCGCTCTCGTTTGCATAATTAACCCCCATTTTAATACGATAAACTAATTATATTTCAGTCTATGTTATCTTTCAAGACGAAACTCAGGCCAGGCCATACCGGCCCGGCCTGAGTTGTTCTTTTTATTTACTCTCTCCAGCAGTATCCTCCGATACTTCCGGTGAGTCTTCATTTTTTACGCTCTCTTCTTTAGCAGCATTTGAATCCGCAGCTTTGTCTTCATCAACCTGTTCTGCTGTTTCTTCATCCTCTGCAGGATCCGATTCAACAGTCGGTTCACTTGCCTGTTGCTCTTTGTCTTCAGCTGTATCAGCAGTTTCTTCATACACACGCATCACTTCTTCCTGCACATGTTTACGCATGTCGGAATTAATCGGATGGGCAATGTCTCTGAACTCTCCGTCAGGAGTGCGTTTACTCGGCATTGCGACGAACAGTCCATTGTTACCGTCTATTACACGTAAATCATGAATAACGAATGACTCATCAAATGTGACAGAAACAAGAGCTTTCATTCTTGTATCCTGATTATTGACTTTTCTTAATCTTACGTCTGTTATTTTCATGTGTCTGTTCCTCCATAGATTTATGTTTTAGATCTTTTGTGTAAAACCTATCTAGCTGAGAACCCCACTAAAATCAACAGTTACTCGAAAGATGCAACAACCTCAATCTCCACTTTTGCATCTAATGGGAGACGACTAACCTCTACACATGATCTTGCAGGTAGTTTACCCGTAAAGTACTTCGAGTAAACTTCATTGATGACTGCAAAGTCATTCATATCAGCGATGAAAATAGTTGTTTTGACAATATTACTGTAGTCCAGTCCGGCCGCTTCAAGCACGCCTCCGATATTATCGAGAACCTGTTTTGCCTGTTTCGCAACATCGTCTGAAACAATTTTACCTTCCATTGTTAACGGCACCTGGCCTGAAGAATAAAATAAATTCCCCGTTCTTACTCCGTGGCTGTATGGTCCTACTGCTGCTGGTGCTTTGTCAGAATTAATTGGCTGCATCTTAATCATCCTCCGTAATTTGAATAAAATCTATTTGTCTGTAATGTAATCTAAACAGTTTCCCTCTTCAACTACAAATGATTCGTTATATTCATCGATTTCCGATACTTTAAGCAGTGATGTGTAATCGTTAAATCTGCGGTTCGCTACTTCTTTTGCTTCAACGAGCACGCTGACGCCTACTACTGTCGCATTGAACTCCTCCATCAGATTCGTCACACCGGTAATCGAACCGCCCGCACGAAGGAAATCATCTACTACAAGGACGTTCGAACCTTCCTTAAGTGTGCGTTTTGATAAGACCATCGTCTCGATTTTACGCGTCGAGCCGGAGACGTAATTTATCGATACTGTCGAGCCTTCTGTTACTTTGTTATCTTTACGGATAACAGCAACTGGCACATTCAGCTTACGGGCCACAGCATTTGCGAGCGAAATTCCTTTCGTTGCAATCGTCACGACTGAATCGATTTCCAAATCGCCGTACATTGTGGCGATTAAATCGCCGATATCGTTCATCATTTTCGGGTTGCCCATAATATCAGACATATATAAGTAGCCGCCCGGAAGCAGACGTTCATTCGCTTCAAGATCCGTTTTGAACTCTGCAATGATATCTTTTGCGCGTTCCACACTGATTTTCGGAATGAACATTGCGCCGCCGTTGGCACCTGCTGTCGTTTGCAGCACCCCTAAGCCTTCAGCATTGAAGACATCTTTAATAATGCGGATATCTTCACTGATTGAAGACTTCGCCTGGCTGAATTTATCTACGTAAGTTGTTAATGGTATCAATTTGTTTGGATTTGTAATTAAATGCTGCGTCATGTAGACGAGCCGTTCACTGCGTTTATATTTCATAACCTAACCCCTAAACCGTATTATATGTACTAATTTTACCATATAAGTTCGGATTTTAATACTTATCCAAGCAATCTAATCCGATAAACTTCAGCACAGCATCCCTTCATTGCGTTGTACAAATGTACAGACTGCCTTTCCTTTCTGACAATACCGAACACTGTCGGTCCGCTGCCGCTCATCAGTGCGCCGTCAGAACCAGATTCTTTCATATTGCTGAGCAGTTTTCTGACCTGCGGATATTTTTTAACTGTTACTTCCTCAAGATCGTTTTTTAATGTGCCGAGTATTTGTTCATAATCTTCATTTACAATTGCCTGTTTCATTAAGTCTGACGCTGGTTTGTTTTTACCCGGCTTCAATGCGCCGTAAATTGTTTTTGTCGACACGCTGATAGACGGCTTTGCAAGTACTACCCAGGCGTGCGGCGGCCTGGGCAGACGTTCGATAATCTCACCGCGTCCGGTCGCAAGCGCCGTTCCACCGTATACACAAAATGGAATATCAGAACCGAGTTCGCTGGACAGCTCTGCCAGTTCATCGAGGCTGATGCCGAGATTATACAGCGCGTTCATCCCCCTGAACGTCGCGGCGGCATCGGCAGAGCCTCCGGCTAGACCTGCAGCAATCGGAATATGCTTATCAATATTAATGGTAACACCGGTTTTAATCTTATAACGGCGCATCATTAATTGAGCCGCCTGATACGCTAAGTTGCGTCTGTCAGTCGGTACAAACTGATGATCTGATTCAATGATGATTCTTCTGTCCTTACGCTTTTCAAACGATAAATTATCGTTCAAATCGACAGTCGTCATAACCATACTGACTTCGTGATAACCATCATCGCGTTTATACAGCGTATCCAATGTTAAATTAATTTTTGCTGGTGCGATTTCATAATGCATAATTCATAGTCCTTTGCCAGATTTTTTTCGAAATATATATGTGTTATTTTATCATATAACAAAGATGAATATTGCTGATATTTTCAGGTTGTGATATTTGGATGCCGCTGCCGGCTTTGACGAAGACGTTTAAATGCCTTTAAGTGTTGTCGTTCATCACGACGAAGACGTTTATTAAATAAAAACACCGGACCCCCTTTAGGGTTCCGGTGCGCAATTATTAGTTACTCATCATTTTTACGTTTATTAAATGCCCACAATACAAGCAGGAAGCTGACTGCAACCCATGCAGCAAGAATGATAAATTCCATCGCTCCGCCGTTTCCTTCAAGGACAAACATATGCTGATAAATCGGGAAGTATTCTGCAATTTTAATCGCTATGCTGTCAGGATCTGTAATAAGCATTTCTATATAAGGTGTAAAACCGAAGATGAACATAATCGGAATAATATACACGGACGTTGTAGCGACTGATTTTACAACAAGTCCAAGTCCAATTCCCATATTCAGGAAAAATAGACCCGTCAATACAAGGCTGATTATGTTTTCCAGCGTCCAGTAGTTTTCAGGACCGATAATCATAATTGAAGCGACGAGCGAGATAATTGTCATTAAAGTAACCACCATGCTCTTGCCGAGAATAATATCGATAATTGTTGCCGGTGACTGCAGCAGTCCTCTTAACGTATCTTTCTCATTTTCTTCAGCAATCATCGTCATCACTGAACTGAATATTACTGCCGAGAAGACAACACCTGCCAGAATCCCGAGTATTTCTGGAGGCATCTCACCTTCTGCCCCAGCTCCAACGCCGACTCTCGAGAAAAACACTGCCATCAGTACCGGAATAAGCACCGATGTAAACAGCATCATATTTTTCATAAATTCTTTTAGATCTTTTTCAAATATGGCCATCATTCTTGTCATGTTCATTTAAACCAGCTCCTTACCAGTTACTTTTTTAAATACTTCTCCGAGTGTCGGGAAATCCGTTCTGACATCGGCAACTTCTGAGTTGAACAGCACATTATCAAGCAGCTGTTTGTTCTTCGCAGTTCTCTCTACTGTTTTCACCGTGCCGTCAGTGTACGTAATATGCACTTCATCGCGTTTATATTTATGTCGTAGGTCAACAGGCGCACCTGAATCCTGAATTACACCCTGATATAAGAATGCGACGTTATCGCAGAGACGCGTCGCTTCATCCATATTATGTGTCGTCAGTAAGATTGTCGTACCGTCATTTCGCAGCTCTTCCAGCATGTCGTGAATTTTCTCAGTTGTCGTCGGATCGAGTGCCGAAGTCGGCTCATCCAGGAATAAAATCGCAGGTCTGTGAATGACCGCCTTACATAACAGTATCCTCTGCTTCATCCCTTTCGATAATTTCGACACTGTTTTATCGATTTCACTTTCGAGACCTACATCTCTTAACACTTTCTCGACCGACCCTTTTGGTGCATTGTAGAGCTTCCTGAACAGCTCCAGGTTATCTTTGACCGTCAGTCTGTCATATAAAGAACTTTTATCCGATAAAATCCCCAGGCTGCTGACGTAGTCGTTTTTACTGAACTGTTTATAGCTGTAGCTGTTCACATGAACATCCCCGCCCGACGGTTTGAATTCACCTGTCATTATTTTAATCGTCGTTGTTTTCCCCGAACCGCTCGGCCCGAGCAGTCCGAATATTTCACCGCGCTCTACATTAAAAGTAATACCGCGAAGGGCATCTTCGCTGCCGAATGATTTTTTTAACCCATCTACCTGAATCATACTCATATTGATAACCTCCATTTATTTTGTTTGCTGATGTCTTAACTAAAGTTTACAGGCAAAATAAAAACACCGCGATATAATCACGGTGAGTTGTAGGAAAGCAATATTGAGCTGTATAAATTTAATGTCTGCTGTACCTGTCTATTTTCAAAGTGTACTCCAGACAACTGAACTGTACTACAGTGTTTTAGTACGCTTCAACACCGCAATATAGACTAGGAATACTGTTGCGATAAGCCAAATCGTTAAAATAACGCAGGGCATTATTCCGGCGTTATTATGTATCGCCATCATTTGATACACGGGAGTCAGTCCCGCGATAGCAATAATAATATTCCCCGCCGGCAGATTCAATGTTTCAACAATTGGTGTCATACCGAGGAAGAATAAAATCATCGCGCCGTAAACTGTAGATGTTGACTGCAGTTTAGCAAGCAATCCTGTCCACAGTCCGAGATTTAAAAATATTACTGCAGCTGCTGTATACCCAATCATTATTTGAAAGCTGACGATATACAAGCCGTCTATAATAATGAGGGATACCACAGTCACTACTGCGGTGACGATCAGTGTCAGTATGCTTCTTCCAATAAGGCCGTTCATCAGATCACTCTTCGTATGGGTCACAAGTTTTAAAGTCCCGTGTTCATTTTCTTCTGCATACAGCATCAGCGGAATATTTGTTGCCATTGCCGACAGCGCGGTGCCAAGTACAACAAAAATCATAATATCCGGTATCTCTGTTCCCTCAAGGCGCGGAGTCATGCCGTATAAGCCAGCCATGGCAGGCGGCATAATGAGCAGTATCAGTACCGCATAGTTCGTTAAAAACTCCCTCAGATCTCTGTAAATCGTCGCCCGTATTTTATATATATTCATATCGTCACCTTTTTATTTTATAGTTTTACCAGTTTCTCCTGAATTTCATTAAATTTTGCGCGTGACAGCGGGATTTTTGATTTTTCCGGGTTGTCGATAATTACTGAGTAAGTATTCTTTGACCACGTAATAATCTCTTTTACTTTATGAAGATTCACTACATAAGAACGGTGACAGCGGTAAAATCCATGCTGCGTGAGCTGGCTTTCAGCACTTTGCAGCGTCGATTCCATCACGAACTTCTCCGCGCCGAGATTAAGATACACTTTGCCATCCTGGCTCTCCAGATATTCAATATCTTCAATTGTAACGAAGATTGTTTTATCGTGTGCTTTCACTTTAATTTTACTCACGCTTCCATCCGGATCATCATCGGCGTTATCCGTCGTCTCCACTATATGAAGTCCCTGTTCATTTATTTTCATAACATCAGGCTGTGCGATAAATGCATCTTCCAGTCTGGATGCTGCAACAAGCAGTGATTTCCCTTGATTCATGAGCTGTTTTTTCATCTTATGAAACAAATGAATGTTATCATTAACTGTATTTAAAAAAGGATCTATAAAAACAATGTCTTTGTTGCCGCTGAGCAGTGCATGAATGTAATCTAATTTTTGAATTTCCGTCCTGTTCAGCTTCGACAGGCTCGTAGAAGCATCGGAAATATTAAACTGCTGTATTAAATCTGCGGTTTTTAGAGGACTGTTGTACCATTTTCTTAAGTATTCAATATGAACTTTTAAATTCAGCCGTTTATAATACATTGGCTCACCGGAAAACACATGTACCCCAGCATTATGTAATGAACCTGAAAATGATTCGAGGAGTTCATACGGTATTTGTACAGCGAGACTTTCACTATCGGTCATTTTAAGTCTTTGTTCTGATGGACGACCGGTTATTTTTTGAATTTCTATATCCATATTTATTGCTCCTAGTGTATGAAATCTATTTAAATTTACCATGTAAACGTAATCATGACAATTTATCCAAAAAAATTGAGCAAAGGCCTTTATTTCTATATCGAAATGCTGTATATTGATAAATAGTTACAAAATGTAACTTGATTATAATAACACACCGGAGGAATTATATAATGACTAAAATTGGTATCGTTACAGGTAGTACACGTGAATCACGTGTTAACATGCAAGTTGCAGAGTGGCTTAAAGACTTTGCTGAAAAATTAGAAACAGGTGCTGAATTCGAAATCGTCGACATTAAAGATTACGACGCACCATTATTCAAAGAAGCTTTACCACCGGCAATGGCTAACAAACAGTACGGTTCTGAAGTTATTAATAACTGGTCTGCTAAAGTTGATTCACTTGATGGTTTCATCTTTGTTACTCCAGAATACAATAAAGCAATTTCACCAGCACTTAAAAACCTTCTTGACTACATCGGACCTGAATTCGGCAACAAAGCAGCAGGTATCGTTGGTTACGGTTCAACTCTAGGTGTTGCAGCAACACTTTCACTGCGTCAGATCCTTTCTAACTTCAACATGGCAACTGTTGGACCATTTGGTGCTTTCAGCTTGTTCACTGATTTCGAAGAAATGTCTAAATTCGCACCTGCTGAATTACACACCCCGACTATCGAAGCTGTAATCACTACTACAGTTAACTGGTCTAACGGACTTAAAACAATTAGATAATTATAGATTAAAAAAGCGTTCAGGATTATATCCTGAACGCTTTTTTCGTTAAAATCCGAATGAATCATCAAATTTTTCAAGTACTGTCTTATGTGCTTCTGCATTATTAAATGTATTGTCAACGAGTGCATCCAGTCTGAGCATGATATCATCATTCTCAATACCTTCTGCATTGAAGTCCTGATCCAGAATATATACATAGCCCGGTACAATATTTGCTTTCATATAGGACAGAATAGGTTTCATCTGCTGTTCCGGTACCAGATAATGCCTGAGTGAGCCGGCAGTAATAATCATACTGACCGTTTTATTCAGAAATGCATTCGGCGGCAGCAGATCAAATAAGTTTTTTAACGGACCCGGAATTGACGCCTGGAATATCGGCGTACCGATATATACAACATCCGCTTCCATTATTTTAGTCAAAGCTTCAGTTGTACTCCCTCCGTAATCCAAATAATTTCTGCCATCGCTAAAAGGCATGTCATATTCTTTTAAATCGATATACTCTATTTCATGTTTATTTAATAATTCAATTTTCTCTTTAAGTGCGGTCGTCGCTTTACGCGTTTTGCTCCCGACAACTGAACCGCTGATGATGACTGTTTTCATTCTTGCTCCCCCTGTGGTTTTGTATATTTTTTAATCGCGGGCAATATTTTATTCCCAATAATGTCTATGTTACTTTTAATGTCATCTAATGTCACGCCGCCGAAATCGAGCTGTGCAATATAACGGTCATGATTAAATAGTTCATGCTGATAAAGTATTTTTTCGATAATGAGTTCCGGATCGCCGACGTTAATCACACTGCGATAATCCTGCCCCTGTGCGAAGCCCTGTTTCGGAAAGCCCTGTCCGTTTGATTTCTTCATACCTTCATTAATATGAGGATAGTATTTTCTGTATGCTTCCAATGTGTCATCGTGTGTAAAGAAGAAGCCTGCTGTTGCTACAGGCAATGCTTCTCTATCATACCCTGCTTCAGCTGCTGTCTGGCGGTATAAATCAATACGGCTCTTAAAGGCATCAGCCGGTCCGCCTAAATGTGCCTGATACATCGGAACTCCGGCAAGTCCTGCTTTATGAGCAGAAGCCATTGAACCGCCGACCGCACGCCATATCGGCAAACCGTTCTCATTATTTTCAGGACGCGGAATAACGTGGGCATTATTTAACGGCTCGCGGAATTCACCGCTCCAGTTCACATACTCATTTTCATTTATATTTAATAAAAGTTCAAATTTCTCTTCGAACAAAGCTTCATAATCATTCAGGTTATAGCCGAGCAGTTCATACAATCCGACACGAGAAGCACGGCCTGCGATAACTTCCATACGCCCGCCCGAGATTAAATCGATTGTAGACGCATCTTCAAACACACGCACAGGATCCGACGTACTGATAATCGTTGAGCCGGAGGCGATTTTTATCTTCTTAGTTGCCTGTGCAATTGCCGATAAAATAATCATATGAGCCTGGGATGCAAAATAGTCCTGATGGGATTCTCCGACCTGAAACGTATCGATCCCGGCCTGCTCTGCGTATTCCGCAGTTTCAATAATTTCTTTAATACGCTGACTTGCAGGAATTCTTTTTCCTGTATGCGGATTCGGCAAATGATCTCCGAGCGTATACAGACCAAATTCAAGTCCTTTGCTTTTATCAATTTTAGGCATGATATGAGGATTATTGTTTTTCATAAGTCACACTCCATCTATTATATAATGTTAATCATATATATATTTAAACTGGCATGCTCAATATCCGCTCATAAAACAAAAAAACCATCCTTTCGGATGGTTTTTTTGTTTTATGTTATTGAATTAAAAATTCTTCTGTAAAATCGTCGTTATAGAAAGTTACCTCTACATTTGATGTAAGTACATCTGTGTATGTATAAGATACACGCTCAAAATTATGCTCGTCTTGATCTAGCTCGACTACGAAAATCGATGGATATGTTTCTCTTAAAATACCTTTTCTTTCAATCAACTTCTTGCGGCCTCCGTTTGCACGAAGTACACATGGATTTCCTAACTGACAATCAAGAATCTTTTTGATGTCGATTAATGTTTTTGGCATTATACCCCACCTCACTAAGTCCATTATAGCAAGTTTACATAATTCTGTCAAAAATTAGCCAATTTCTGAATATTTTTAAGCGAAATCCAAGTCGCTTTTCTTGAAAGCATCGTAAATTTCTTTATAATCTTCAAGCGATAAACTTTCACCGCGGCGGACAGGCTCAATACCAGCCTCTTCAAACAGCGCTCTGATATCATCTTTCCTTTGTTTTCCATCAGCAAACAGCGTCTGATAATTATTTAAAATCGTTTTACGCCGGTGGATAAAAGCACCTCTTGTTAATTTGAAGAAAGTGTCTTCATCATCCACTTCAATTTTTCTTTCGGGCCGAGTCTTCAGCTCAACGATAATAGAATCGACGTTCGGGGGAGGCATGAATACTGTTCTCGGTACATTCTGCACGGTTTTAGCTTCAGTATAATAATCAATCGCAATCGATAAAGAACCGTACGCCTTAGAATTCGGTGATGCGCTGATACGTTCTCCGACTTCTTTCTGCATCATTACATAATAACGTGAGATTGGTAAATGCGCAGTCAGGAAATTCATCAGTATTGGTGTCGTAATGTAATACGGCAGGTTCGCTACAACAACGATATCATCGCAATCGCTCAAATATTCTTTTATCCGGGCCGGAACATCTGCTTCCAGTATATCCTCATTGATTACTTTAACATTGTCGTATGCACTTAACGTATCATCGAGTACAGGAATCAAACGCTGATCAATTTCAAAAGCCAGTACTTTTTTCGCACTGATTGCGAGGTGCTCCGTCAGTGAGCCAATTCCCGGGCCAACTTCGATAACTCCTGTATTTTCATTAATATCCGCTTTATGAATAACTTCTTTAATGACGTTGGAATCGATTAAAAAGTTTTGTCCGAGACTTTTCTTAAATTTAAAATGGTGTTTATCGAGTATTTCTTTAGTACGTCCTACAGTGGAAATATGTTTCATCACTTATTCACTTCCAGCTCATTTAATATTTCTGCAACTTTTTCAGGTGAGATACTGTAACGATTCAGTTTTTTACGCAGCTGTGTTGCGTTTGCATAACCGATATTCAGCTGTTCCGTTAAATACTCACGGCGCTCTTTGGCGGCGGCATTACCGGATAAGCGTAAATACTGCATATCCTGAATTGTAATCAGTTCTTCTTCGATTTGCTGGCTCGTCTGGCAGTTTTCGAGTGCTGCTCTGATATCGTCAAGACGGGCATGCTCTACGCCGACACTATTATGCCCGAGCGCTTTATGTTTTGGCAAAAACGCCTCTTTAATATTAGGGAAACGTTCAATAATCGTATTTCTTATTTTATGGCCGGGGAAATCAGGATCTGTAAAAATAATTGCGCCGCGTGTGTTTAACGCAACTTCAATTTCTTCCAGTGTCCGTTCATTAATTGCAGATCCGTTCGTTTCAATCGTTTCACAGACAACCGCTTCTTTTAATCTGCGTGTATCATCTCTGCCTTCAACGACAATAATTTCTTTAATCACAGGTTTTTCCATACATCTTCACCTCATATACCTCGTTAAGTATCATACCATATTTTTATATTTCTTATCTTCGAAGACGACAAAAAAAGTGCTTCACCTCAACCAAAGTCAAAGTGAAACACTTTCATTTTAGATGTTATATAATCTCTTTGCATTCTCTGTCGTTGCACTTGCAAGTTCTTCATAACTCATCCCGCGGAGCTCAGCAATTTTCTCGGCCACCAGTTTTACATGTGCCGGTTCATTCCGTCTACCGCGGAATGGATGCGGTGTTAAATAAGGGGCATCCGTTTCAACCAGTAAGCGGTCGAGCGGTACATGAACAGCCATGTCTTTTGGCAGTTTTGCATTTTTAAATGTCACAGGGCCGCCAAGCGATACATAGAAGTTCATAGCAATTATTTCATCGGCAGTTTTTTCATCTGCACTGAACGCATGCATAATACCGCCGATTTCATGTGCATTTTCCTCTTTCAGAATTTCCATACAATCTTCCGTCGACTCACGGTTGTGAATAATAATCGGCAGACCGACACGTTTAGCAAGTGCCAGCTGACGTCTGAATAACTTTTTCTGCACATCTTTCGGTGATTTATCCCAGTGGTAATCCAGACCGGTTTCACCAATGCCGACAATTTTCTCATGAGCGGATAATTCTTCAATCCACTGGAGATCTTCGTCGGTACAGTCGATTGCATCTACCGGATGCCAGCCGATAACACCGTAAATATCATCGTATGCTTCAATGAGTTCCATCGTGCGTTCAATCGACTTACGGTCACAGCCGATAACGACCATTTTCTCGAGACCGTTCTCACGTGCACGTGCAATAACTTCTTCAAGATCTTCGTCGTACTGTTGTGCATTCAGATGTACGTGTGTATCGATTAACACATAATCACTCCTTGATTTATTTTACAACACTGCCGTTTTCAATGCCGTCAGGCACATCGATTAACGTTAAACGGCTGCCTTTTTCTGCTGTTAAAATCATTCCTTCTGATTTTTCACCGCGCAGGTTTACAGGCTTCAGATTCGTCACGACAAGTACTTTCTTGCCGATAATATCTCCCGGTTCATAATGCTCGTGAATACCTGAGACAATCTGACGTTCTTCAGTGCCTAAATCCACTTGAATTTTCAGCAGTTTTTTCGCTTTTTTCACAGCTTCAGCTGCAATAACAGTCGCAACTTTAATTTCTACTTTGTTAAAGTCATCAATTGTAATTTTTTCAGCCGCTTCTTCCGGCTCTTCTTCAGCTGCTGGCGGACGCATCTGTTCTTTAATGTGCGTCACTTCTTCTTCAACATCCAGTCTTGGATAAATTGGTGTCGGTTTAGTCAGCTGTCCGGCAGGTTTTACAGTACCGTAGTTTAATACTGATTCATAAGTCTGCTGGTTCTCATCAGTAATATTCAGCTGCTTAAAGATTTCTTTTGGTCCGTGCGGCAGATACGGGCTTAACAGCACCGCTGCGATACGGATATTTTCCGCTAAGTGAACCATCACATTCTCTAATGCTTCTTTGTTCGCTTCATCTTTCGCCAGCACCCAGGGTGCAGTTTCATCGATGTACTTGTTCGAGCGTCCGATAATCGTCCACACTGCTCTTAAAGCATGGCTGAACTGCATTTTTTCCATTGCAGTTTCATATTCCAAAACACTGTCTTTCACTGCAGTTTCAAGACTTTTATCAAAATCGGTATGCGAGCCTGTGTACGCTGGCACATGTCCGTCGAAGTATTTGTTAATCATCGAAATTGTACGGTTAACCAGGTTGCCAAGATCGTTTGCCAGGTCAAAGTTCGTACGTTCGATAAATGACTCCGGTGTAAATACGCCGTCAGAACCGAAAGGCACTTCGCGCATTAAGTAATAGCGGAGTGAGTCGAGACCATAGCGTTCAACAATCTGATCAGGGTAAATAACGTTCCCTTTAGATTTCGACATCTTGCCGTCTTTCATTAAGAGCCAGCCGTGTCCGAGTAATTTTTTTGGCAGCGGCAAGTCAAGCGCCATCAGCATAATCGGCCAGTAAATTGCATGGAATCTTACGATTTCCTTACCGATCATGTGCACATCTGCCGGCCAGTATTTTTTAAACAGCTCGTCTTCATCTGTCGAGTAGCCGAGTGCTGTAATATAGTTTGCCAATGCATCAATCCATACGTAAACAACATGTTTAGGGTCCGATTGAACCGGTACACCCCATTTGAATGTCGTTCTCGATACAGCGAGGTCTTCAAGTCCCGGTTTAATAAAGTTGTTCAGCATTTCGTTCTTACGTGCTTCCGGCTGAATGAAATCAGGGTTATCTTCATAATACTTCACAAGACGGTCTGAGTACTTGCTCATTCTGAAGAAATAACTCTCTTCTTTAACCAGTTCGACATCGTGTCCGCTCGGGGCTCTTCCGCCAATCATTTTACCGTCTTCATCGCGGTAAACTTCGTCGAGCTGTGTTTCTGTAAAGAATTCCTCATCCTGTACAGAATACCAGCCTTCATATTCACCAAGGTAAATATCGCCCTGCTCAAGCAGACGTTCGAATATGTACTGGACAGCTGCTTTATGTTTATCGCTTGTCGTACGGATAAACTGATCGTAAGTAATATCTAAAGACTTCCATAAATCTTTCATATTCTGAGCCATGTCATCGACGTAGGTCTGAGGTGAAATCCCCATGTCGTCAGCTTTCTGTTCTATCTTCTGACCGTGTTCGTCAGTACCTGTCAGGTAGTATACGTCAAAGCCTCTAAGGCGTTTATAACGTGCCATTACATCACATGCAATTGTAGTATATGCGTTTCCGATATGAAGCTTTCCACTCGGATAATAAATTGGCGTAGTGATATAAAATGTTGGTTTAGTCATGGGACATCCTCCTATAATATACTTATCTAATATATCTAATTTATGTATGTTTTTCAATTCTGAACAGTTTTTAATAGTTTTCCCATTATTTTTGTGCTATAGTCATGAATATCCAATTTCCGACAATAGTTTCACAGCTTATATTTTTTGTTTTCTGCTGTTTTATATTTCACGAGTTGGATATCATCCATTATATTTTGGTTAACTATGTAGGAGGAATCACTAATGAAATCTACTGGAATTGTGCGTAAAGTCGACGAACTTGGACGCGTTGTTATTCCAATTGAACTGCGTCGCGTACTCGATATCGAAGTCAAAGATGCACTGGAGATTTTCACAGATGACGATAAAATTATTTTGAAAAAATACCAGCCGCGTATGACTTGTGCAGTAACCGGCGATGTGTCAGATGACAACTTGTCACTTGCTGATGGTAAAATCGTCCTCAGCAAAGAAGGCGCAGATCAGCTAATCAAAGAAATTCAAAGAAAAATTAATAAATAGTTGCATGTATTAAGCCGTGAATATTTCATTCATGGCTTTTTATTTATGAAACACATCGTACACTTCCTGCTTTTTCAACCCACGCAGTTCCGCGACGAGTTTTATTGCATCTTTTGGGCGCATGCCCTCTTCTACAAGTTCGGTCACATGCTCTTTAGGCGTACCGGTAAATTCAGCTTGTTCTTCTTCATATCTATCTATAACTACGACAAATTCACCTTTTAATGGAATATCATTATCCAGTTTTGATAATAATTCATCAGCTGTGCCTCTGACATGCTGCTCAAATTTCTTCGTGATTTCTCTCGATACACTGACGATTCTGCTGCTGTCGATGTTACTTATTTCCGTCATCAGATTTTTCATTCTGTGCGGTGATTCATACAGCACTGCTGTAAATTTATGATGCATTATTTCAGATAGTTTCTCTCTTTGTTTAGATGAACTCTTCGGCAGAAATCCAAAGTACGTAAATTCGTAGCTGGCGATTCCGCTCGCGACAAGTGCCATCGTAAAAGCAGAAGCTGCAGGAATAACGCTGTAAGGCAGGTTTTCATCCTGCATGCGGCTGACGAGTTCAAAACCGGGATCTGATATTACGGGCATGCCCGCATCGGTCACAAGTGCATAAGTTTTACCATTCTGGATATCTTCTATAATAGATTCCGTCACTTCTTCTTTATTAAAATCATGATAACTTTTAAGCGGTGTATCAATCTCGAAGTGAGTTGTTAATTTACGTGTGATTCGTGTATCTTCGCAAAGAATTACATCAGCTTCTTTAAGCGTTTTTATCGCTCTGTATGACATATCATCTAAATTGCCTATCGGCGTCCCGGTAATATATAACATTATTATCCTCCAATTAATGATAATTTCTGTTTTTTAGTCAGCTGCTTAATCGCATACTCACGTTTCAGCGCGCCGCTTTTTGAATCAAATACTTCTATGTAACGCAGCGAGACAGGAAGTCTGCCACGTGTGTATTTCGCACCAAGGCCTTCATTGTGCGTTGTTATGCGCGCATCTATATCCGTTGTATAGCCAGTATACAGGCTGTTGTCGCTGCATTCGATAATATAGACATAATATCTCTTATCCTCTGTCGTCACCGTAATACACCTCAAGCATTTCATCCGAATAAGTTTTATCCGCATTATAAATATAAAACGGAGGCAGTATATCGGCGTAAGCATTTGAATTAAATATTGCTTCCAGCACGATAAACATCGCATTTTTACTGTTTATATCATTATAGACATACTGCACCCGCCTGACTCTGAATCCATGGTTATGCAGCTCAGTAAACACTTCAGCGCTGCGTTCTGCACGGTGGACCATATACAGTCGTCCTTTGTTCGTTATTAAATAACGGCATGCCTCGACGATACCTTTTAAATCAATATGCAGTTCATGTCTTGCGATACTCTGATGCCCTTTATCTTTTAACGGCTGGTTGCTTGTAAAATAAGGCGGATTAACTGTAATCACATCATACGAAGAATGTTCCATGGAAGTTTTAAGCGCTTTAATATCAAGATTATACATTGTAATCTGGTTCGTCTTTTCATTCATTTGAATGCTGCGCTCCGCCATATCAACGAGCACACCCTGTATTTCAACAGCATCGATCAGCTGATTCACGCGATGAGATAGCAGCAAAGGAATAATTCCGTTTCCGCTGCACAAATCCATAATTTTATTATCGCGTTTATTTACTTTCACAAAATTGCCGAGCAGCAGTGCATCGACGGAAAATGAAAAAGTTTCACTGCTTTGAATAATACGCATATTTTCCCTGTACAGTTCGTCTATCCGTTCATGTGGTTTTAACATTGATTTCACTCCAAAAAGAAAAGCAGCTGATCGCTGCTTTAACTTTGTCTTTCATTAAAAAATGCCTGGCAGAATAAACAGTCGTCTCCGTGCCTGTGTGTACCAAAATGAATGCTGCATACATGAAATCCTTCATCGTATAAACTTTTTAATGAGTTTTCCTTAAATGGTGAATCTGCTGTTTCTTTATCATTTAAAAGCTGCTCATAATTTTCTTTTTCAAGTTCCAAACTGACATTTTCTTCGACCAGTTTTACGGTAAGTTCTTTCAGTGTCTGCACTTCTTCATCCATCATTTTGATGTTGCGTTCAAGCTGCTGAATATGGAGGAACAGTTTTTCACGATCCATTAATTCACAACCTCTAGTTTATCAATATCTTCTTCTCCGTACTCTTCAATATAATCGTCTGAACCTTTAACTCTGACAGCAAGATCCAGTATGTTAATACCGATTACTTTGCCGATACCCGCCGGTGTTTTTACTTTCGCACCGACATCAGGCAGTTTTATACGTGCATCTTCGTAATATTCGTCTTCGTAATTTAAGCAGCACATCAGTCGTCCGCATGCTCCTGATATTTTACTTGGAGAAAGCGATAAATCCTGGTTCTTCGCCATTTGGATACTTACTGGTACAAAGTCTCCTAAAAACGTTGAACAGCAGTGGGCACGGCCGCAGGGACCAATCCCGCCCAGATACTTCGCTTCATCCCTGACACCAATCTGACGCAGTTCGATACGTGTTTTAAAACGTGTCGCAAGTATTCTGACAAGCGATCTGAAGTCTACTCTGTCATCTGCAGTAAAGTTAAAAATGAGTTTCTTCATATCGAGAGTGAATTTAGCATTCACCAGATTCATATCAAGTTTTTCATCTTTAATCGCATTGGCACAAAACTCCATTGCAGTTTCAGATTTATCTTCATTCGCTTTAAATTTCATTAAGTCTTCTTCAGTTGCCAGACGAAGAAATTTACCATCGGGTTCAACAATATTGTCTTTTGGAATTTCATAAGTTCCTTTCACTACGTTTAGCAGTTCGAGGCCTCTTTTTGTTTCTCCGACAATATAATCGCCGCGTTCTATGGAATCATCACTGCATGTGATGTACAGATTATCGTAATAATCAAGTTGCGTGACCTTGATGATTTTAAGCATATTTATTCATCAACCTTTCGCACCTATGACCATACCTTCAAAAACAAGCATTGGATTAACGTTAAATGATAGCAGCTGGTTCGCTTTTTGAATCTCTTCGAGCATCCGTGTCAATTTAACCGTATTGACATCATTACCTGTCGGCATTGGTGTTTCGAACGGTTTAAAATTATCCAGACCGATAGTCTTATGCAGTGCCTGACGGATAAATCCGGCAAGGAGCTGCAGCATCATTTCATAGTCTTTTCGATCATCACAAATATCGACTAACTTTTTTGCATCGATTAAAACAAGCGGATGATTATGTATCCAGCGCGTCCCGAAGCTCATTGCTTCATTCCGCATCTCACTGAATTTATCAGCCATCTCATTGACGTGATGCGCGTTCAGTGCAAGAGCATTGACGGTTTTAGTTTCAGCTTCACTTAAGTTAGGCAGTGAATCCTCACGGTCACCGTCTTCTCCCTGGATATGGATATGCTGGCTTCTCGAATGAATCGTAGGCAGTATGCCGCTTTTATTAATCGTTAATAAAATTGCTATTGTTTTTTCAGGCGGTTCTTCTAAAAATTTGAGTATACTGTTTTCGGCTTGCGGAGTCAGCTTTTCAAACTGCTCAATAATATACACTTTGTAATCAGACTCTATTGGTTTCTGGTTCATCTGGCGGACCAGCTGTTCGATTTCTTCTTTCTTAATCGTGTTTTCAGCTGTCGATAAATAATATAAATCCGGATGATTGCCTGAATCTATCAGCATCTCATTACGTGTATTGCTGCCGAAAATATGCAGCGCAAAAAATTTGCTGTATTTGCGCAATGTTTCTATTGCATCACCTTCGAACATATAAGTATGACTCAGCTTATTGTTCTCGATAATTTTTAATAATTGTTTCTCTACAATACTGTTATTCATCTTAAAATCTTTCGAATTGTTCTATCGGTAAAACAAATACAGTAGCGCCGCCGACTTCAACTTCAACCGGATAAGGAATATAAGAATCCGCATTTCCGCCCATTGGCGTAACCGGGGCAACAGTCTGCTCGCGGTTTCCGCAAGTATCGTCGATCAGTTTAAGAAGATCGTCCACACGTGCATCTTCCACACCACATAGGAACGTAGTGTTACCCGCACGCAGGAAACCGCCTGTGGAAGCGAGTTTCGTATTACGGAAATCATTTTTTGTTAATTTATCATTTAATCTTTGGCTGTCATGGTCCTGGACAATAGCTATTACCATTTTCATTATTCTTCACCTCTAGATTGTATATAAGTATTTATAATATTTAATGTATCACTGACAACGCTATCGATAGACTGAGCTGCATCAACAACTTTAATTCTGTTCGGGTATAACTCCGATAACTCATTATAACCCAAGACTACTTTTTTATGAAAGTCTATAGTTTCTTCATCCAGACGATTGTTTTCACGTGCATTATCGCGGATTCTCTCTAAGCCTGTTTCCGGCGCCAGCTTTAAGTAAATTGTTAAGTCAGGCATATGAGTTTCAATGGCGAATTTATTTATCGCCATTATATCATCAAATCCAATGCCGCGGGCAATGCCCTGATAAGCTAACGAACTGTCGACGAAACGGTCGCAGAGTACAATTTTTCCTGTCTCAAGTGCCGGTATCACACGTTCCACCAAATGCTGTCGGCGCGATGCTGCAAAAAGCAGCGCCTCCGTACGGCCATCCATTTCATGTCCTTTAGTCAGCAGTACGTCACGAATTTTTTCGCTGATTGGTATACCGCCGGGCTCCCGTGTTTTTACAACTTCATACGAGTCCGATAATAATGTTCTGATACGTTCTATAACCGTTGTTTTCCCAGATCCTTCAGGACCTTCAAAAGTGATGAAGTAACTCATAATTCTGCCTCATTCATATAATAATTGATGTTGTAATCTATACCCTCTATTTTAACATGATTAACTTGATAGTGCTTTATCCTTTTAATATCCCCGCTGGTAATCACATTTCCTTTTAATACAAGTGGTACTCCCGGTGGATAAGGTACGATATTTTCAAGACATATCTTACCTTCGAGGACAGCGATATTTTTAATCTCGGCAGTATTGTCTGCTGCCGGCGTTAATTTTGTAATTTTATCGAGCAGTTCTTTAAAAGGATAGCTGTCATCTTCGTGCCACAGCGGCAAGCACCACAGCACACCTTCTTCTGTAACCATCTCCGAATATATACCTTCATCCCTTAAACTGCGTTCAAGGTTATACGGGCCCTTTGATGACGTCAACATGAGTTTTCCAGGATCATCCGGTTCAGCCACCTTAATCCCGTACTCTTTCAGATGATTAATTAAAACTGTTCTTTTTTTAAAGAACACAGTGTCATCATAATTGTTATAAAACTCCTGTGCATATTCAATAGATGCCAGTACAAGATAAGACGGACTCGATGTTTCAAACTGATTAATGTAATGCATAATACGCTGGTGCAAATCTAAGTCTTTAGTAAACAAAACTGATGCCATCGTCAATGCGGGGAGCATTTTGTGATATGACTCAATTACTGCATCCGCCTCTGATGTCAGCAGAGATTCCTTAAAGTTCTCTGTAATAGATAAATGTGCACCGTGCGCTGCATCTATAATACTAAAAGCTTTATTATTTCTGATAAAATTTATATGCTCTCCTATATTCTTAACAAGAGTCCCTGTGTATGAGGGAGATGTGAATATTACACATGTATTCTTCACCTTAACTTTATAAAGTTCTTCTATAGAAATAATACTGTAGGATGCATTCACTAATGAGACTCCGTGATATACAGACTTATGTGCTTCTCCGACAATGTAAAAATGACTTACAGTTTCATTCAGTGCATAGATACTGGAGATGATCCCATTTGTTGTTCCGTTCACCATTGCTTGTGCATAATATCCTTCTCGTTTTAATGACAGCTTGTCATTGAGTTCTTTCAATATCTCAGCAGGATCATGCAAATCATCAAGCCCCGGTATTTCAGTTAAGTCATATTCCGGCTTAATTATATCTGTCAGCTTTCCAATTGTATTATTTTTATGCCCCGGTACATGCATTGATATAATACCTTCACTATGAAGTCCTTTTAATTTATTAATAAGAGACATATATACCTCCATTAAAGTTATACCGTTATTATACTATATAAAAAAGAACAAAAAAAAGAGACCTCGAAAGGTCTCAATGCGGCTCATCGCATCCATTTTGTAAATCTTATGTAATCGCCTGGCAGCGTCCTACTCTTGCGGGACGTCAGTCCAACTACCATCGGCGCTGGAGAGCTTAACTGCTGTGTTCGACATGGGAACAGGTGTGGCCTCTCCGCCATCGCCGCCAGACTATTAGTGAATGTATATACATTCAAAACCGGATAGAAGTATCGAGAAGAGTGAACGCACTCTTTTAATTTCTGATGTTACATTTGAATAAGTCATCGATGGATTAGTATTTGTCCGCTGAATGTGTTGCCACACTTACACG
>NZ_AUEF01000011.1 GCF_000425845.1 Jeotgalicoccus psychrophilus DSM 19085 | reverse complement strand
GTCTGTTGAATGATTTAGTCATCCATTCAGATCAAGGATTTCATTACCAACACAGAGCATGGGTAAATATCCTCGACACCTATAATGTGACTCAGAGCATGTCTAGAAAAGGGAATTGCTTAGATAATGCACCCATGGAAAACTTTTTTGGCTTATTGAAACAAGAAATGTTTTATGGCGAACAGTTTGACACTTATGAATTGCTTGAATCCGCTATCCGAGAGTATATTGAATTTTATAACACCAAGAGAATTAAGACAAAATTAAAAGGCATGTCTCCTGTTCAATACAGGAAACATACCTTAAAATCAGCATAATACCAAATAGTCTAACTTTTGGGTATCACGTCATGAAGGGCGTTTTTTTTATGCGAAATATCCTTTAATTGATTTCACTTCTAAAAATTCTTCTATACCATAATCGCCCCACTCACGGCCGATACCTGACTGCTTGTATCCGCCGAAAGGCAATGTGCTCGGTCCGCTGCAATCGTTAATACTGATTGTGCCGGCTTCAATAGAACGTGCAACGTACTGAAGTTTTTCTTTATCTTTCCCAACAACATAGCCTGCAAGACCATAAATAGTATCGTTGGCAATACGGATAGCTTCGTCTAAATCATTGTAAGTGATAATGCTCATTACAGGGCCAAAAATTTCTTCTTGTGCAATAGTCATACTGTTATCGATATCTGTAAATACCGTAGGCTTAACAAAGTAGCCTGTTTCCAGACCTTCCGGTTTACCTGTTCCGCCGTAGTAAAGCGTCGCGCCTTCTTCCTGACCTTTTTCTATATAACTTTGAACTCTGTCGAACTGAGTTTTACTAATAAGCGGGCCAACTTCCATGCCATCTTCTCTCGGATCACCGACTTTTACAGCACTGATTTTTTCTGTCAGTTTCTCTAAAAATTGATCTTTTAGTTTTGCGGGAACAAGAGTGCGGGTCCCTGCTGTACATACCTGGCCGGTATTTCTAACGACTCTGTTTACTGCAGAAGATGCTGCTTCATCAAGATCTGCATCATCCAGAACGATTAAAGGAGATTTACCGCCAAGCTCCAGTGCTACTTTTTTGAAATCAGCCGCTGCTTTCTCCATAATGCTCTTACCTGCACGGCCCGAACCTGTAAATGACATCATACGAACATCAGGATGTTCACTGAGCGGTGTACCGACATTTTCACCATCGCCGTTAACGAGGTTAAAGACGCCCTTAGGTACGCCGGCGGCTTCAAAAATCTCTGCTAAAATACAAGCTGTTACCGGTGTTTCCTCACTCGGTTTTAAGACTACCGGAGAACCTGCAGCAAACGCCGCTGAAATTTTTAATGCTGTCTGATTGGTCGGGAAATTCCACGGTGTAATTAAACCGGCGACCCCGATACTTTCTTTAACAATCAGTGCATCATCACGCTGCTCTTCAAATTCAAATGTATCCAGTGTCTCGGCAGCAGTTCTAAAATGATTCAAACCTGCAGTATAGTGAGAATTTTCTGAGACAGAAAGCGGTGAGCCGAGCTCATTAGTAATTGTCTCAATTAAATCATTTTTTCGCTTCTCATATTCATCAGCAATACGTTCAAGCATAGCCTGACGTTCTTTGACTGGGGTATTGCGGAAATCCAAATATACGTTATGTGCTGCAGCAACGGCTTTATCGACATCTTCCGAGTTGCCGCTTGCGACAGTCGCAAATACTTCTTCTGTCGCAGGATTGATGACATCTATTGTTTTACTGCTTGCGCTGTTAACCCATTCTCCATTTATAAACTGTTTATTATAATTAACCAAACTGAGTCCCTCCAAATTTTGCATATATTTTTATTTATCCTGAAAACTGTTTTTCTAAACAAAAAAAGAATCAAAAAACCTGAAGAAAATATCTCCAGGTTCAAAAATTATTTACGGAATGTTTCAAAGAAACTAAGCGTGTTTAAACCGAATAACTGTAATGCATTTTTACTGCCCTCGTATCCATGTCCCGCTCTCAGGTGTTTTAAAATTGCTACACCAAGTACGCCATTAATCATTAATACTCCGAGACGAGTGAAAGTTTTACCGAGAAATGACAGGAACAGGAAAATTGAGCCAATTGCTTCAAAATAGCCTGCGATTTTCATCTGGTCATTATTGACATTGAATTCTGACTCGAATTCTTCACCCATATTTCCGTCTGCTTTAATCTTGTCGAGACCGCCTTCGATTACTTTCGATCCCACATATAAATTAACTAGATATTTTAACATTTACGGTACCTCCTGCTAATAATTTGAGAAACTTCACAATATCACTAATGTATCCCCATTTTAGCATAGAATTAAACATAAAATTCCAACAATTAAAATTGACTAAAAAAAATTCATATGGTAACTTAACTTCATTGTGTTTTTCATGAAAGGCTTTTCATATAACCATTATATATAGATAAACATTTGGGGGTTTTGACAATTGACGAGCTGATAAGTATTGGTCTGCTGCTGGTTATTTTAGTATTTTTCACTTTGTTTACGCACTTTGCACCTTATGGTTCAAAAGTAATGGGGGCATTTGCAGGTGCCGCAATTGCTACATATTTAGTAGAAGCATTAAACACTTTTGTCATTGGAGATTTATTAAATCTGGAGTTCTTCCAGACGGCCGGATCAGTGGCCGGAGGGCTGGATGGAACAATCGTCGTTATGCTTGTATGTCTCGCGATGAAAGTTAACCCTGTAAACGCAGCAATTTTAGCTGCAGGGTTTGGAGATATGGGACTTATTCCGGGACTGTTCTCGGCTTACATCGTATCGTTTGGAGTGTTGTGGCTGCAGCGTGTTATTCCGAAAGGTCTCGACTTTATCATTGTTATCTTAATTGCATTGCCAATTATCAGACTGATGGGTCTGGTTATCACACCAATGATTGATAACTCACTGCTTGAAATTGGAACGATTATTCAAACTGCTACAGACACTAGTCCGCTTCTGATGGGCTTAATGCTTGGGGGAATAGTAACAGTCGTTGGTATTTCGCCGCTGAGCTCAATGGCGTTAACAGCATTGCTAGGTTTAACAGGTGTGCCGATGGCAGTTGCTGCACTATCAGCATTTGCATCTTCGCCTGCCAGTGCGTGGCTGTTTTATAAACTTAAAATCGGAGATTTAAAATCTATTATTTCAGTAGCGATTGAGCCGTTGTCAAAAGCCGATCTGATTACAGCAAATCCGCTGCCGATGTACGTCACCAACTTTATCGGAGGCGGATTATCCGGAATGGTAATCGCTATGTCAGGTATGATAAACGATGCGCCGGGAACAGCAGCACCGGTTCCAGGGCTCTTAGTGATGTTCGGTTACAACCCGGCTGGACAAGTAGTAATGTACGCTGTGATTTGTGCAGCGATTTCATTTGGCGCTGCAATGGTCGGTTCATATGTATTCAGAAATACTAAAATTTATAACAGTGAAGTTCTTAAAGATTAATTATATTAATGAAGCGCCGGACATTTGTCCGGCGCTTCTTCTTTTTTTAAATATAATAGTCTTACGATATTTTAATTTGTATTTACTCATTGCAAAGTTATATACAGAAGAAAATAAAAAACATGCAGAATTTGAAAGTATTGTGACATATTTGGTTTAATAAAGTATTAAAGGGTAAATGGTGTTATATTGAGAATGTATATACAGAGCTTATAAGGGAGTGACTGTCAAAATGGCAAACAAGAAAGAAACAGAGAAAAAAGGGTATAAACCTCTCTGGATTATTGTCGCTTTTCTAGTATTAATTATTATTAACTTCTTACCAGCACCTGATGCGCTTAGTGTAGTTGGTTTAAGAGCATTATCCGTACTGGCTTTTGCAGTAATTATGTGGGTGACGGAAGCTGTTAAGTATCCGGTATCTGCGGTAATGATTGTCGGACTACTTATTATATTACTCGGACTCTCACCAGTTCCTGGAAATGAAATCGGAGCTTCACTTGGTGTTCCGGAAGGTGCTGATCAGTTTGGGACTAAGAATGCTTTATCACTTGCTTTCGCAGGTTTCTCAAGTTCAGCACTGGCATTAGTAGCTGCTGCACTGTTCCTTGCAAGTGCCATGCAGATTACCAATCTGCATAAACGTCTTGCACTTTATGTGCTCCGTATCGTTGGCAACAAAACGAATGCGATAGTAATGGGTACGATTCTAGTATCTATTTTACTGGCGTTCTTCGTGCCATCAGCTACTGCAAGAGCGGGAGCTGTCATCCCGATTTTGATTGGGATGGTCGCGGCATTTGGAATGTCGAAAGACAGCAGACTTGCAACACTGCTGATCATTACAGCAGTTCAGGCAGTTTCCATATGGAACGTCGGAATTAAAACTGCAGCGGCACAAAACCTTGTTGCCGTAGGGTTTATAAACGAAGCAATGGGCGAAGACGTATCATGGATTCAGTGGTTCATCTATGCAGCGCCGTTCTCAATTATTATGAGTATTCTGCTGTATTTCGTTATGACACGCTTCTTTAAATCTGAAACAGATGAAATCAGCGGAGGACGCGAATTGATTGATAAAGAACTCGCGGAGCTTGGGCCGATTAAAGGCGTAGAGTGGCGCTTAATCACTATCGCTTCACTGCTGCTTATATTCTGGGCAACAGAAGGAATTCTGCACCCATTTGACTCATCATCAATTACATTAATTGCCCTTGCACTTATGCTGTCACCTAAGATTGGTGTATTTACATGGAAAGAAGTCGAGGGAACGATTAACTGGGGAACAATTATCGTCTTCGCAATCGGTATCTCCCTTGGTACGGTACTGCTCAGAACAGGTGCCGCACAGTGGTTATCAGATGTAACGTTCGGTGCCATGGGTCTCGACGCATTGCCGCTCGTCGGAGTCATTGCACTGGTGGCAATCTTTAATATTATTATTCACCTTGGATTTGCGAGTGCGACATCGCTTGCATCAGCATTAATACCGGTGTTTATCGCGTTGACAACGACACTGAATATGGGTGATTCATCACTCGGCTTTGTTCTGGTTCAGCAGTTTGTAATCTGTTTTGGATTCCTGCTGCCTGTAAGTGCGCCGCAAAATATGCTCGCATACGGTACAGGAACATTCACAGTAAACGATCTGCTGAAATCAGGTATCTTCCTGACAGTCGGCGGTTATATTCTGATTATTATTATGTCAGCAACATACTGGCAGTGGATTGGTTTACTGTAAAACGCTAATACTTCGGCTGCTCTCTTCGGAGAGCAGCTTTTTTGTGCAATTTCACACAGCAAAGCGATTTGTTTTCATTTAAACAGGTATATAGAATTGAGGAGGGGAAATAATGAAACATGATTTGTTAAATTATTTAAACCACAGGAACGCACCGCTTCCCGCTGGGAAATGGACAATGTATCAAAAGTGGGAAAACCTGCTGTGCATGCATGTACCGTTAGAAGCTGCAGAGTTATTACCGTATGTTCCAAAAGAATTGGAACTTGATATGTATGATGGTAAAGCATGGATTTCAATCTTTCCCTTTAAGGTGAAAAATCTTCAATTTAGAGGTTTACCAAAATGGCCGTATATTCATAAATTTTAGAGCTGAACGTAAGGACATATGTAAAATATAAAAACATCCCGGGTATTTACTTTTTCAGTCTCGATGCTGCTAAAATACTGTCGGTTCTCGGGGCTCGACTCGGTACCTTGCCATATTATAAAGCGAAAATGAAAGAATCAGATATCAATGGATGGACTGAATATTACAGCCGGCGCCAGATAAAAACTGATGAAGAAACTTATTTTAAAGGCCGGTATAAACAGATTTCCAAACCGGAATTTCCAGCATCGGGTACATTGGATTACTGGCTCTTCGAAAGATATTATTTATTTAATACTGTGAACGGAAATATTATCAGAGTTGGAATTCATCATCTTCCATGGAAACCTGCAAAAGCAGCAGTCACCTATGAAAAAGATGCATTAAATTCGCTGCTGCCGGGCACTCTTCAGGGAGAGACTGTGAAAGCTCATTACGTGGAAGTTCTTGATGTAATATTCTGGCTGCCTGAATTAATAAAGGTACACAAAAAAGACAGCTGATTTCAGCTGTTTTTTTGTGTATTAAATTACAGATGCAACGTAAAAAGTAATTATTGATAGTAAAACCGATGTAATAACCAGAGCATACAGCGGTTTTAAAGCTTTTTCCCTAATTGATTTGAGCGGGACACTGAGTCCAAGACCCACCATTGCCATAACCATTAACAGCGTAGTGAGCTGATCGATGGCTGCACTTAGATTGTGAGGTATTGCAATAAATGAATTCACTACCGCAACAAAAACGAAGAAAAACAGAAAATAGGGAATATCCACTTTACCGCCGGTTTTCTGATGCTTTCTACGCGAAATAAAATACATGATGAGAAAGCTGACAGGAATTAAAAGAAACACTCTGCTTAACTTCGACAACAGAGCCATCGCCATGCCCTCATCATTTGCACTGCCGCCTGCGAGTACAACCTGGGCGATTTCATGAAGACTGAGACCGCTCCATATACCGTATGTAATATCATTCATATCGAATAACGGGCCGATAAATGTATAGCTTAATGCGAACACTGTACCGACAACTGAAATTAAACCGATACTGATTGCAGTATCTTCTTCTTTTGCTTTAATAATCGAACTGACTGCAGATATTGCAGCCGCACCGCAAATACCGGTTCCCGCTGCAAGTAAAAACATAATTGATGAGTTTGTTTTAAAATACTTATTTAATAAATGCATCATTGCAAAACTGAACAGGATTACGCCGATGCCGAGCAGAATCATCACCCAGCCGTCGTTTAAAATGAGCTGAAGATTCAGCTTGAAACCATAAAGAACAATAGCAAAACGCAGCAGTTTTTTTGCAGAAAAGGTAATACCCGGACGCAACGGTTCCGGGTAACCGAGAGACTGCCTGTAAATGACTCCGATAAGGAGTGCTACCGCCAGTGCGCCTACACTCGATAAAATCGGAAGCTGTGTGAGCAGTATACTCAGTATTGCAATAACCAGTGTAAATAATATACCGGAAATAAATAATCTGTTGAAATATTTATTGATCATTGTGTGCACCTCGTTAAATTAATATTAGCATTTAATGAGGTTAGTGGGAATCAGAGAAAACAAATTAATATGCATTCATTTAAATATAAGAAGAATTTTCTAATTATTGAAAGCGATATTATGGTAAGATAATTGGTAAGAAAGTAAAAATTTTGAAAGGGGAATAATTTTTATGAAAAAGAATTATTGGTTTTTACTGATGCTTTCTGCAGTTATGCTGGTTTTAGCAGCATGCGGCGGAGACTCTGCGAATGAAGAAGAAAGCGAAGAAGGTTCAGGAGATTCAGCGGGAGGAGACGACTGGATTGAAAATATTACATTGCTTACAGGCGGTGAAGCAGGGGTCTACTTCCCTCTGGGTGTAGCAATGGCTGATATTATCGATACTTCTTTTGATAATGTAAGTGCAACGGGTGTATCTTCCGGTGCCTCTGTATCTAACGCGGAACAGTTAAATAACGGCGAAGCCCAGCTCGCGCTCGTGCAGAATGATATCGCATTCTATGGTGCTGAAGGAAACAACATGTTCAGTGAACCATTAGACAACTACAGTGGTGTATTCACAATCTACCCTGAAACAATTCAGCTGGTTACTTTAGCGGACTCAGGAATTGAATCGGTATCAGATCTTGAAGGGAAACGTGTTGCTATTGGGGACATGGGTTCAGGTACTGAAGCCAATGCTACTCAGATTATTGAAGCACACGGCATGACAGTCGACGATGTTGACGCGCAATACTTAGATTTCTCGGATGCTTCAACTAACCTGCAGGATGGAAACGTTGATGCTGCTTTCGTAACCGCGGGTACTCCAACTGGTGCTATCCAGGAGTTGAGTGCAAGTGCTGACGTTAAAATTGTAAGTTTTGATGAAGATGCAATGAATGACCTGATGGAAGAGTACACTTACTATACTCAGGTTGATATTCCGGAAGATGCTTACGATAACTTTGACAGTACAGCTTCTACAGTTGCCGTACAGGCAATGCTGATTGCTTCAAATGATATCCCGGAAGATCAGATGTATGAAATGACAAAAGCAATTTTTGAAAATCTGGATTCAATGGCAAATGCTCATGTCCGCGGGGAAGAGCTGACACTTGATACTGCAGAAGACGGTATGTCGATTGATCTGCACCCTGGGGTACAGCGCTATTACGATGAGCAGTGATTAAATGAGTAAAGATAATTATAAAAAGGCATTGCTTATACGCAATGCCTTTTTATCCCTTACAAGTCTCTTTATCGTGCTTGAACTGGTTATAATGTTTCAGCTGAATCAGCCGGTAAAGATTATTATTGAGGATATGAGTACTGAAGAAGAGCTGTTTGTACAGGAAGTGGAATATGGCGAACGTTTTGAAGTGAATTACATTCATTCGGTTGAACGCTCTCCGGTTAGTGAAGTTTTTGAAGTGCGCGGTGACGGTATTTATACGATGGAAAGTCATACAGAATCTTTTGGGGCAGGTATGCCTTATGCAGGTGAAGATGTCGAACTGAAAGATGGAAAATTTACCATCAAAAATATTAACCGTAAAGTTCACGGAGGGACGCTGCGTATCAGACCATCATCGGTTTTCCCGCATCATATTATTATCGGGGATACAGATATAGTTATTTCGAATGCGCCATATAAAGGAAAAAATTTAGAAGTAAAATTAATTAAAAGTTATTTTAGAGGTGATTAACCAATGGATGCTAAAGAACAACAGAAAATGATTCAGGAATTAGAGGGCAGCGACAGAGATCTTGGAAAAAAACTCACCATACTGGTCAGTTCTATTTCAATTCTGCTGGCCGTTTTTCACCTTTACGTTGCAGGCTTCGGTTTGCCGGGCATCGGTTCAAGAACATTTCTGATTATTCACCTGACACTTGCAATAGTACTGGTGTTTTTAATATTCCCAATTAGAAAAGGGACGTCACAAAAAACAATTCCCATATACGATTTTATCCTTTCAGGATTATCACTGGGATTAGGGATTTATTTAATACAGAGGCAGGATGCACCTGAAATAATGTCTGCACGCCCGACAGAACTGGATTTAATTATCGGTGCACTGTTTATTGTTATTGTTATAGAAGCAACGAGACGTGTTGTTGGTCTGCCGCTTGTAATCATTGCATTGATTGCTATCGGTTATTTCTTTGCCGGAGAATTTTTGCCCGGTCAGTTTTACCACAATAGAGGCGACTTCTCGAGATTCGTCTATGAGATTACATACAGAAGTAACGGTATTTTCGGAACACCGATCTACGCTTCCGCACAGTTCGTATTTATATTTATACTGTTTGGGGCAATTCTGGAATCGACAGGTGCCGGAAAAATGTTTATCGATCTTGCCATACGCGGATTCGGCAAATATAAAGGCGGTCCGGCCAAAGCAAGTGTAGTTGCAAGTGGAATGATGGGAAGTATTTCAGGGAGTTCAACTGCCAATGCGGTAACGACCGGAACGTTTACAATCCCCTTAATGAAAAAAGTAGGATTCCCGCCTCATGTTGCAGGCGGTGTTGAAGTTGCTGCTTCATCCAGCGGGCAGTTTCTGCCTCCGGTTATGGGTGCAGCTGCGTTTATCATGGTTGAGTTTACAGGGATTCCATATTTTGAAATTATTAAAAGTGCACTGATACCTGCACTGCTTGCTTATGTAGGTATACTGTTTATGGTACATTTCGAAGCCAATAAACATAATATTTCCGGAATGGACAGAAGCGAAATGACGTCGGCAAGAAAACTGCTGCTCAGTCAGGGTTACTTGATAGTGCCAATATTAATATTACTCTACTTCCTAGTAGTGGAAAGAGCGTCAGTTAACGCTTCGGCATTCTATTCGATTATCGCGATGATTGTTATCGCATTCTTTGCATACCGTTTTAAAACGAGTATGGGACGGACGATAATATTTGCTGCAATTCTTCTGGCAATCACTTTCTCGATGCAGTACTTAATCGTATTTGTGAACCAGGGGCTCGTAATATTTAATGATGCGCTCGGCTTAAGTCTATTCAATACAGAAACTATCCGCTGGCGCAGTCCAATATTTACAATGGTGCTTGGCGGAATTATTGTTGCGCTGCTCTTTGCAATGTTTATGAAGATGACAAAAAGAGATGTGACACCACAAAAATACGGATTTACACAGCTTCTTGAAGGTTTTGACAAAGCTTCAAGAAATGCCCTGAGTATTATCGTTGCCTGTGCGACAGCAGGTATCCTGATTGGGGTAATTACAACGAGCGGATTATCGACAAAATTTACAAGAATAGTAATCAGTTTTTCAGATACAATTGAAGGCTGGCTGCCGAACTTTATGATTACCGATAATACCCAGCTGTACATCGCACTGGTACTGACAGTGTTCGCATGTCTGCTCTTAGGTATGGGACTGCCGACTACAGCGACATATGTAGTACTTGCCGCTGTTATTGCACCGGTACTGACAAATATGGGGCTGCCTGTAATTGTAGCGCATCTGTTTGTATTGTATTACGGAGTTCTTGCAGATGATACACCGCCAATCAACCTGCCGGCGTACGCTACCGCAGGTATAGCGAAAGCAGGGCCGATAAGGACCGGCGTACAGGGCTTTAAGTATGACTCAGCTGCCTTGCTGCTGCCGTTCATGTTTGCTATAAACCCTACGATACTGCTGATTACAGATGCCAGTGCACTTGAAATGGCCTGGGCAGTTCTGACAGCGGCGGTCGGTATGGCGACATTCGCATCATTTATACAAAACTTTATGTTTGTGAAGTACAGTATTTTTGAAAGAATAGTTGCTGTCATTACGGCACTGCTGTTTATCCAGAGTGATTTAGTTACAGATGCAATCGGTTTTAGTCTCTTCATTCTGCTGGTTGCTTACCAGCTTTATAAGAAGAAAAAACAGGAACCTGTAACAGCTTAATAGAACAAAGAAAAAAGCGCGAACCGGGATTTTCCGGTTCGCGCTTTTTATCTGCTTACTACTTATCTTCTCTTAAAATTCTTTCAGTTTCTTCGAACTCTGTAGCCATTTCAGGTTTAAGTTCGTTCTGAGTCATCTTACTTACGATAATACCAGCAAGTGTTGCAACAATAACACCAGGAACAATTTCATAGAGTCCCGTACCGAATGTACCCGCTGCGATCCATATAATAACCGTTCCGGCACCACCGATGATAGATGCGATTGCGCCTGAACGTGTCATACCTTTCCAGTGGAGAGCCATGACCATTAGAGGACCAAACGCGGCACCAAAACCTGCCCATGCGTTAGCAACGATGTTAAGGATAACTGATTCATCATCCCATGCAATAAGAATTGCAACTACAGCGACAAGAATTACAGAAATTCTACCTACAAGAACGAACAGTTTGTCCTGTTCTTTTTCTGTTTTAGTTTCTTTACCGCCAATCATTTTAAGACGGATCATCTTGTAGAAATCCTGCACAAGTGAACTTGATGTAACTAAAAGCTGTGAAGAAATTGTACTCATAATTGCTGCTAAAATAGCTGCAAGGAAAAATCCGCCGACTAACGGGTGGAAGAGTACCTGACTCATAAGTACCAGGATTGTTTCCGGATCTCCTACATTATGGCGAGTCGCATCAGTAAATGCGATACCAAGCAAACCAGTCAGACATGCACCGATAAGTGCAATAGCCATCCAGATAATACCGATACGGCGGGCTTTTGGTATCAGCTTATGAGATTTAATAGACATAAAGCGGACGATAATATGAGGCTGTCCAAAATACCCAAAGCCCCATGCGAGGTTACTGATGATAGTAATTATCGAGACACCGCTGATTAGTGACAGATAGTTAATATCAGCTAAAGCACCAAGCTCTTCAATTCTGACAAATGGTTCGATACCGTCTCCTGTCAGTGTCATCCATGTTGCGATTGGAATCATGACAATCGCGATAAACATTATTGTTCCCTGGAAGAAGTCTGTAAGACTTACAGCCAGATAACCGCCGAAGAATGTGTAGATTACAACTACGCCGGCTGTAACAAATAAGCCCCAGTGGTACGGTAAGTTAAACGCACTTTCGAACAATTTACCGCCTGATACCATTCCGCTGGCTGTGTAGACAGCGAAGAATATTACAATAACAAGGCCTGCGATAATACGCAGCATATGCTTGCGGTCTTTAAAGCGATTTTCAAAAAAGTCCGGGAGCGTAATTGAGTCGTTGGAAACTTCCGAGTAAACACGAAGTTTCGGAGCGACAACTATGTAGTTCACGTATGCCCCGATTGTTAAACCGACAGCAATCCAAATACTTGAGAGCCCCACACTGTACATGCTTCCTGGAAGCCCCATCAGCATCCAGCCCGACATATCAGAAGCTCCGGCAGATAAAGCAGTAACCCATGCGCCGATATTACGGCCGCCGAGCATATACTCGTTCAGGTTTGATGTGGATTTATTGTATGCATAAACCCCAATCGCAATTAAGACGATGAAATAAACCGCCATCATTACGTACTGTTCCCACCCAGCTGTGAAGGTGAAAGCAGATCCTGCTGTTGTATTAAGAATCATTCAAAAAACCTCTCCCCTTGAGTAATATAGTAAAACTGTTTATGTAAATTACATAAACCATGAAGTAACCTGTTCTTTCAAAGCAAAAGAATAGAATTACACATGCGCCAATTATAACGATAGTTGTGTGCTATTACAACGTGATTCGGGGAATTGTCTGTTAATTCACGACGAAAACCGCCCGGTAATCCTATTACTGAGCGGTTTTGAATGATTCTATTTTATTTATAAATATATTCTAAAACTTCAATTGCTTGTTCTACTGTGCTTGTAACGACGTTGGCTTTCTCGGAAATTTCTTTTAATGGATGAATTAATTTTTCAGGACGCACTAAAATTAACGGCTTGCCGGTAGTAATTGCTGTTGTTGCATCCATTGCAGTATTCCATTGTTTGTATTCTTCGCCGAAAAGAGCGATTACGACGTCAGCTTTGTTCATTAAAACCTGCGTACGCAGATTGTTAATGCTTGATGCTGCATCGTCGCGGTAATACTTGCCTGGCTGTTCGCCTAAAATATTTTCACCAATGTTATCCGATAAATCATGATTCGTCTGAGGTGAAACAAAAGTTAACGGTAAATCCTTCTCTGTTGCCAGAGACTGAATTTTGTCTCTCCAGTCGCTGTGAATCTCGCCTGCTAAATATACTGTTAAATCCATGAAACAACCTCCTAATAGTCATTGCATATTAGTATATACCCTAATCTATTTATGGTAAAATATTTAAAGTAGATTAATTATCCATGGAGAGGAATAGACCGACATGAAAGTGGCATTATTTGATTTTGACGGCACATTATATCCGCATGAAACGTTTGAAACGCTTCGTGCACATTTAAAAAATCACCCGAAATTTAAAAAGAATTATAAGCATTTTGTCCGTTATTTTGCGCCGACCTATTTTGGATATAAAATGAAAATGGTGCCAAAAATTAAAATGCAGCACAGAGCATTGGAATCTTATATACTTTCATTCAAAGGTTATTCCAAAAATGAAATAGATGGATTTTTTGAAGATGTCGCGAATTCAATGAGCACCGAGCTCAGAGTCTCACTGCTTGAAAAGATTCAGCAGCTGAAACAGGACAACTATTATATAGTGCTGATTTCAGGGGCATTTATTCCTTTATTGGAAGCATTGTTTAAAGGTGTCGGTTTCGATTATATCGTCGGTTCAAAAATTCATTATAATGGTGATGTTCTGGATTATAAAACACGATTTGAACGCGTGTTTGCCGAACGCAAGATTGACATCATTAAAGATCACTTTAAAAACAAAGAAGTTGACTGGCCGAACAGCCAGGCATACAGTGACAGCATAACGGATATAAAAATGCTGGAACTTGTCGGCAAGCCGGTAGCAGTATCACCGGATAATGATTTATTATCAATAGCACAGGATAAAAACTGGAAAATATTAAATGATTTTTAGGAGGATAAACTGTGAACTTAATTAATTTAACTGAAGCGGATCTTTATCCGACAGAGAAGTTTGGGCCATCACTTGAAGGTACATTATTATATAAAGTAAGAGATCAGGCTCATTTCCCGGGAGCATACATGACCACAAATGAACGCCTGTTTATGAATGTCGATATGAACGGCGAAGCATACACGAGAGTGTTTGCTTATGCTGATATCGTCCGTGCTTTCGTAGAGGATAATGTGCTGTTTATCGAATTCCCGGAAGGTATGGGGAAAATTGCAATGGTCGATATAACCGCTGGAAACATTGAAGAATTTGCGGAATATGTTAACGAAAAAAGTGAAAAATAGAACGATTAAGGATGTGCTGAGACAGTGCATCTTTTTTGAGTTTAATTAGTATGACACTGTTGGTGATTAGTATGACACATTTCATGATATAGCTTTCAGAAAACAATAAAAAAGAGTATACTGTTACTGAATATTAATATAATAAACATGGATAAGGGGCATCAATTAAAGTATGACTACTTCTATTAGCAAAACGGATGTGGTTCTGATTGGTGGCGGGATTATGAGTGCCACGCTTGGAACACTATTAAAAGAATTAAAACCCGACTGGAACATTAAAGTTTTTGAAAAACTTGATGATGTTGCAATCGAAAGCTCAAACGCATGGAATAACGCCGGCACGGGGCATTCGGCGCTGTGTGAGCTGAACTATACACCAGAGCTTGCAGACGGCTCAATAGAAACTTCAAAAGCAATTAAAATTAACGAACAGTTCCAGATTTCAAAACAGCTTTGGGCGTATTTGATTGAAAAGGGAGATTTAGATACTCCGGAGGACTTCATTCGAACAGTGCCGCACATGAGTTATGTGGAAGGTGAAAAGAATGTTGAGTTCCTTAAGAAGCGTGTGGAAAAACTGACTGAAAGTCCGCTGTTTGAAGGTATGGAATATACCGACGATCACAGTATTTTAAAAGAATGGCTGCCGCTGATGATGCAGGGGCGTGACCCGAATGAAGAAATCGGTGTAACCCGTATTGATTCAGGAACGGATATTAACTTCGGCAGTCTGACTAAAAAGTTATTTAAGAGACTTGAAGAGCAGGGTGTGGAAGTGCACTTCAAACATGCTGTTCAGGACATTCGCCGCACTCAAAAAGATAAATGGCAGATAAAAGTTAAAAACTTAAACAACAGCAAGTTGGAATATCATACAGCAGACTTTGTCTTTATCGGTGCCGGCGGCGCAAGCCTGCCGCTTCTGCAGAAGACAAACATTCCTGAATCTAAAAATATCGGCGGATTCCCGGTAAGCGGACTATTCCTCGTTTGTGATGATGAAGAAGTCGTGAACCAGCATGAGGCTAAAGTGTATGGTAAAGCTAAAGTCGGTGCACCGCCGATGTCTGTACCGCATCTTGATACACGTTATATTGACGGGAAAAGATCGTTGCTGTTCGGACCATTTGCAGGGTTCTCTCCTAAGTTTCTGAAAACAGGGTCGTATCTGGATTTATTCGGATCGGTTAAACCATACAATGTATTGACTATGCTGTCTGCCGGAGCAAAAGAGCTTGGCCTGACTAAGTACTTAGTACAGCAAGTACTGCTGAAAGAAGAACAGCGTATGGATGAACTTCGTGAATTTGTTCCTGAAGCCCGTTCAGAAGACTGGAAAACAATCACTGCAGGCCAGCGTGTGCAGATGATTAAAGATACGGATAAAGGTAAAGGAACATTAATGTTCGGTACTGAGACGGTTGTATCGGAAGACGGTTCAATGGCCTCACTTTTAGGTGCATCACCAGGTGCTTCTGTAGGTGTGGATGCAATGCTTGAACTTTTAAGCCGTGCATTCCCCGAGGAATTCGGTTCATGGCAGGATAAAATTAAAGAAATGATTCCAACATATGGTGTTTCTTTATCTGATAATCCTGAGATTTTCAAGGAAATGAATGAGCGCACAACTGATACTTTAAGACTGAAAAGTCATGAAGAAGGCGCGTTACTAAGCTAAATAATGAAAGCAGGCATCCGAATCCCGTGAGGGAAGCGATGCCTGCTTTTATTTTAATGACTTGTTCAATGCCTGTTCAATATCTTCGATTATGTCATTCACATTTTCAATGCCGATTGACAGACGGATTAATGAATCATCGATACCGCGTTTCATGCGTTCATCATCCGGCATTTCAGCGTGTGTCTGTGTAAATGGGAATGTGATGAATGTTTCTGTGCCGCCGAGACTCTCGGCGAAAGTACAGACTTCAATATTCTCTAGAAACGTATTCACACTGTGAGTATTTTTAAAGCGTAGGCTCAGCATACCAGTCGTTCCGGCGTAGAGCACTTTATCGACGGCATCATGATTTTCAAAGTGAGCGGACACTTTTTTTGCATTTTCGATTGCACGGTCCATGCGTACGTGCAGTGTTTTTAAACCGCGAAGCAGTAAGAACCCGTCAAAAGGAGACAATGTTGCGCCGATCATGTTGTGATATAAGCTGAGGGATTCAGCGAGTGTCTCATCTTTAACAGTAACGACACCTGCCAGTACATCGTTATGACCGCCGATATATTTAGTAGCAGAATGAAGAACAATATCAGCACCTTCAGTGAGCGGACGTGATAAATACGGTGTTAAAAATGTATTGTCGATAATAGTTAAAATGTTTTTATCCTGCGCGATTTTGAACAACGGAGCTAATTCAGTTGTTTCCATCGAAGGGTTGGTGATAGGTTCTATAAAAAATGCACGGGTATTTTCATTGATTAGAGAAGTTATTTCATCATGATTATTAAAATTTACATAGTGGAACTTCACGTTATACTTCGTTTCATAAAAATCGAAAATACGGAACGTCCCGCCGTATAAATCGAAACTTACAAGTACTTCGTCGCCGCTGTTAAATAAATTACAGCACAGCTGCACAGCTGCCATTCCGCTCGATGTTGCAAATGAATGAGTGCCGCCTTCAAGTTCGGCGAACGCTTCTTCAAAATGAGAACGAGTTGGATTTTTAGTACGGGTGTAATCAAATCCGGTCGATTTCCCGACGCCTTCATGCTCGAATGCAGTTGATAAATATATAGGGCTTGTTGTTGCTCCTGTATGATCAGGATTTAATGAGATTTGAGATAATTTAGTGTCCAATATTTACCGTCCTTTTCATCCATGTATTTTTGAAAGATATGTTAAATATATAAATTAAGCGGGTACAAGTCAATGGTTTAGAAAGAATATTGTGATAACTTAGTGCGGGTAACGGCATTGCGCTGTACTAGAAAGTGGTAGATTAAAGTAACGATAAGCGTTATAATAAGGTTAATTAAATTACAGGAGTGATACGAGTGAGTCAGTCACAGAACGTTATATACTATACAACAGCTCAAGTAACGGACATGGTTGAACTGTCTGATCAGAACGTTAGAAAATACGTTAGATTACTTGAAGACAGAAATTATGAAGTTGCTAAAGATGAACACAATAGAAGATTGTTTTCTAAAAAAGATGTGAGTGCTTTACAGGAAATGATTAAAATTGCCAAGTCCCCAGGGAACACGCTGGACTCTGCGGCAGATGAAATCATTGAAAATCAGGATGACTTTGAAGAAACGCCAAGTGAGAATCAGGTTTCTAAAATGTCGGATAATGACGTTTCAAGATTGCTTGCTTTAGTTCTTGAAAAACTGGATGAAATCCAAAATGAAAACAAAGAATTAAAATCAAATATAAGTACACTCGTACACAGACTTGAAGAATATGATCTTAAAGCACTGGAATATAATCCAGATGAAAAAGTTGAAACTTCTTTAGCTGAGGAAGCATACGAAACTGAAGAATCATTTCAGGTTACAGAAGAAGAGTCACGGGAAGCTGACACTGCTGTATTTGAAACAGGAACAGTGGAAGAAGAAATCACAGAAACTGAAGAAGAAGCTATAACACCAGAAACATCAGTGGAAGAAATTACAGTAGAAGCACCGGCTGAAGAACCTGCAATAGAAGAAACAATTGAAGAAAGTGCTGAGGAAGTTCCTGAAGAGTCAACATTAGAAGAACCTGCAACAGCAGAAACTATTGAAAATCAGGATGAAGCAGTTGAACAAAAAGAGGAAAATACAGGAACAATCGACTTGAGTACACAGGAAGAAACAGTTGAAGAGACTGTATCGGTATCTTCAGAAGAACTAAATAATGACGAAACTGCACAACAGCAGATTGAAGAACCGAAAAAAGGTTTCTTTGGGAAACTGGCAAGCATGTTCAAAGGTTAGAATCGAAATTTATTTCGATTCTTTTTTTATTTTCAACAGATTTATTGACATGTGAAAATAAAACCACTATAATCCCTATTGGCGAACGAGATTGAAACATCAGTTAAATAATATACGGATTAGAGGAGTTTTTATCATGGATAGCGTATTTGATTATGAAGATATACAATTAATTCCGAACAAATGTATTGTGGATAGTCGTTCAGAATGTGATACTTCAATAGAATTTGGTAAGCACACATTCAAACTGCCTGTAGTGCCTGCAAACATGCAGACAATTATTGACGAGAAGATTGCTACGTATTTAGCGGAAAACGGATATTTCTATATAATGCACCGTTTCAACCCTGAAACACGCAGTGAATTTATTAATAAAATGAGAGGCAGAAAACTTATCTCTTCTATAAGTGTTGGAATTAAACAGGAAGAATATGATTTTGTACTCAGCTTAAAAGAACAGAACTTGATACCTGACTATATAACAATCGATATTGCTCACGGTCATTCAGACAGAGTAATGGATATGATTAAACATATTAAAAAGCATATACCTGAAACATTTTTAATTGCAGGTAACGTTGGAACTCCTGAAGCAGTGAGAGAATTAGAACACGCTGGAGCAGATGCAACTAAAGTTGGCATCGGACCTGGTAAAGTTTGTATCACTAAAATTAAAACAGGATTTGGTACAGGCGGGTGGCAGCTTGCTGCACTGCGGTTATGTGCAAAAGCAGCATCTAAGCCAATTATCGCAGACGGCGGAATCCGGACACACGGAGATATCGCTAAATCTGTAAGATTCGGTGCATCCATGGTTATGATTGGATCACTATTTGCAGGCCACGAAGAATCACCTGGTACTGTTTATGAAGAAGACGGCAAGAAGTATAAAGAATACTTCGGTTCAGCTTCTGAATACCAAAAAGGTGAACACAAGAACGTAGAAGGCAAGAAAATGTATGTAGAATACAAAGGACCTTTAGCTGCAACATTAACTGAAATGCAGCAGGACCTGCAGTCATCTATCTCATATGCCGGCGGCAATGAATTAGATGCAATCCGTACAGTAGATTATGTAGTTGTTAAAAACTCAATCTTTAACGGCGATAAAGTATATTAATAGTTTTACTTGAAAGGCCGCAGATGCGGTCTTTTTTATTTAACAGAGTTTATCTCTGACATGAGCGGGTTTCATTGGTGAGGTAATGGTTTATCTCTGACATGAGCGGGTTTCATTGGTGAGGTAATGGTTTATCTCTGACATGAGCGGGTTTCATTGGTGAGAATCTCCCTATCCAATTAACAAAAAACACCGAATCCATTAACAGATCCGGTGTACTATATCAATCTATTCAATATCGTGCAAGTCTTTATAACGTTTCGTACTTTCGAGCATCATTTCTTCCATCGTTTCAACGTCATCGCTTTGTATTGCAGTGTTGAGTTTATCGAGCTGTATCTGGAAGTTTTCAATGTGTTTGACGAGGTGATCTTTGTTCATCATAAACAGTTCCGGCCATAATTTTTCGTTAATATTCGTAATGCGGGTTAAGTCGCGGTAACTGTCACCGGTGAATTTTTTAGTGTTACGCTCGGCATCATCGCTGTTGATTAATGAAATTGCGATGACATGGGCGAGCTGACTCGTGAAGCCGATGACTTCATCGTGAAAGTCCGGAGTAATTACAGAAATACTGCCGAATTCCAATTTCTTAACGAAATTTTTCAGGAACTCAATATTCTCTTTTTTGTTACGCGGTGTGGGTGTAATCAAATAGTTGGCACCGATAAATACTTCTCTGCTGCTGAACTCGAGGCCGCGATTTTCACGCCCTGCCATCGGATGGCCAAAAACGAAATCGGCATGTTCCGGTAGCAGCGGTTCAACTTCATCTATTATAGATGTCTTCACGCCGGTGACATCGGTAATGATGCAGCCTTCTTTTAGATGAGGGACATAATCTCTTAGCAGGTGCACAAGCAGTTTTGGATAAACTGCAAAAATAATTAAATCTGCATGTGGAATGATGTTTTTAAAATCATCTGAACCGTCTTTAATAATATGCTGAGTTTTTGCTTTTTGAATGACCGCAGTATCAATGTCTATTGCATATATATTAGCGTCAGGGATATTCTCTTTAATAGAAAGGGCAAACGATCCCCCAATGTTTCCTAAACCGATAATTGCTATATTCATATATTTAATGCCTCCGTATTTTTACGATTATACTATAAGAATGAATATACATTAATTAATTAAATTATGTAAAGATTTAATTAATTCTAACGAATAGATTGACAAACTAATATGACCCGACATATAATTACAATCAAACACATTATAAAGGAGCGGTTATTTATGTTAACCCATACAACTTCACAACTGAATAACCGACTTTACTTTAGCTATTTTTGATACCGTTTGTACACATCATTCGTACAAACGTAAAACAAACTGTTTGTATCAATGATGGCTGAAGATTTTGTAATGTCTAGCCATTTACTTTAAATAAGTGGCTAGGAGTCGGGACTTCTACATATTTTTCTATACTCACTGCCACTTACTTTTTAAAGTTAAGTGGCAGTTTTATTTTTAAAAATTTTAGGAGGCTGTTAAATATGATTATTCATGTAAAGCGCGACGCAACAGAAGGTAATATTAAGACACTCGTTTCAAACATCGAGGAAGCAGGTTTCAGAGTTCATCGTTCTGATGGTGAAAGACGTACAATAATCGGCCTGATCGGCGATACATCGAAAGTCTCCGAAAATGATTTCAAAAAATACAGTATCGTAGACGGGGTGTACAGAATTCAAAAGCCATATAAGAAAGCGAACAGAAGTTTCCAGGAAGATGACAGTATTATTGACGTTGGCAACGGTGTTAAAGTCGGTGCTGAAAACTTCATGGTCTGCGCAGGACCTTGTTCTGTTGAAGACTTAGACAGCACAGTAGAATTAGCAATTAAATTAAAAGATGCGGGTGCCAACTCATTACGAGGCGGAGCGTTCAAACCGCGTACATCACCGTACAGCTTCCAGGGGCTTGGCGTTGAAGGGCTTAAAATTTTAAATGAAGCTAAAAAAGAAACAGGACTGCCTATCGTTTCCGAACTGATGGGAACAGATCATTTAGATACATTTGTCGACATGGTTGACGTTATTCAAATTGGAGCACGTAATATGCAGAACTTCGATTTGCTTAAAGCTTTAGGCCAGACAAACAAACCAATTTACTTAAAACGCGGAATGTCTGCAACAATTCAGGAATGGTTAATGTCGGCGGAGTACATCATGGCCGGCGGCAACAGCAACGTTGTTCTTGTAGAGCGCGGTATCCGTACTTTCGAAACAGCAACGCGTAATACATTAGATATACAGGCAGTTCCCGTGGCACAAAAAGAATCTCATTTGCCGATCATCGTTGACCCGTCACATGCAGCAGGTGTAAGATACCTGATTCCTTCAATGGCTAAAGCTGCAGTTATGGCAGGAGCAAACGGTTTACAGATTGAAGTTCACGAAGATCCTGAGAACGCATGGAGTGATGGTCAGCAGTGTCTGACACCTGCAGAGTTCAAAGAACTAATGGATACGATTAAAGTACTTCTTGAAATCGAAGGTAAACAAATTAACGATATCGTTATAGCATAAAAAATATAGGAGGCTAACCATGGGGAGACATGAAGAGTTACGTAAAGAAATAGATCAGATAGACCGTCAGCTCGTTCAGCTTTTCGAAAAGAGAATGAAAGTATCGACGGAAATCGCTGAGTATAAACTCAGAAATAATGTTCCGGTTTTAGACGCACAGCGCGAGAAAATGGTTATTAATAAAAATATATCCTATTTAAATGATCGTACGCTGGATACTTACATCTCGGAGTTTAGTAAACACCTCATGGAGCTCTCCAGAAGAAGACAGCAGGAATGTCTTCATACACAGCATACAAAAACATGCTAAATAAAAAGGGCGCCCGGCGGGCGTCCTTTTTATTTCTGTTCATGTAATTTAGTTAAATCGTATAATGTATTCTGGTAAGTTTCATTCAGCCAGTTGTTAAACAGCAGGTGCCCGTGGCTGCGCCATTGAAATTTCGGTTTTTCTGCCGGATTATCGTCTGGATAATAATTGAATGGAACTGTACTATCCATACCGCGTCCTGCATCACGGTCATATTCTGCTTTCAATGTTTCTCTGTCGTATTCGAGGTGGCCGAAAATGAATAAGTCACGCTGATTTTTAGATGTAATGATATCCGGGCCGTATTCTTTATTGGAGGTCAGTACTTCCAAGTCCGGGATATCGTTTAATGCATCGTAATCAATTTTAGTATGTCTGGACTGGGGAACCTGATATATATCATCAAAACCGCGAATATACGGATGTTCGGGTTTTATATTTTGATAATCGAACACACCGAACAATTTTTCTGATAAAGTATACTTTTCGATATTATAATAATGATTTAATGCAAACTGTGCTCCCCAGCAAATATAAAAGCGGGAAAAGACATGTGTCTGTGCCCAATCTGTAACTTTTTTAAGTTCGTCGATATATCCAACCTGTTCAAAATTAAATTTTTCAACCGGAGCACCGGTAACAATCATGCCGTCAAAATAATCATCTTTAACTTCGTCATGTGTTTTATAAAATTTCTGCAAGTGACTGGTCGGCGTATTTTTACTTTGATGGGAAGACATATGTAAGAATTCGACATCGATTTGAAGAGGTGAGTTGCCCAGCAGTCTTAAGAGCTGCAGTTCGGTCGTTTCTTTTAGCGGCATAAGGTTTAAAATAAGAATTTTTAATGGACGAATGTCCTGTGTTATCGCGCGGGAAGCTTCTATGGTATATACTTGTTCTTGCTGCAGTTTCGTTCGAACAGGCAGACCTTCGATGATTTTAATTGGCATGCGTTCACGTCCTTAAATAAAAAATAGTAGTACTATATAATGTAACAGTGAAAACGAATTACAGTCAATATCAAAATTATCTAAAAAGTCGAAAAGATTATAATTACTTAAAATTTTGGAGGAAAGATAATGAATTCAGTTTTAATAGCGATTCTCGTTATGGTCGTTTTAAGTTTGTGCCGGCTTAACGTTATATTAGCATTATTTATCGGAGCGCTGACCGGCGGCCTGATTTCAGGCATGGGCATCGATGAAGTAATCGGTGTATTTACTGGGGGAATCGTCAATGGTGCAGAAATTGCACTCAGCTATGCACTGCTCGGAGGGTTTGCTGCATTAATCGCATACAGCGGTATAACCGACGTTATAGTAGATAAGATTCTGGGCTTGCTGAATGCAAGTAAAACAACGAAAGCACGTGTGATTGCGAAGGTTTCATTAATAGTAACGCTGCTCGTTATTTCTATGATCAGTCAAAATTTAATTCCTGTGCATATTGCATTTATTCCTATACTTATTCCGCCGCTGATCAGTCTGTTTAACGAGCTGCAGCTGGACCGCAGACTCCTTGCGATAGTCATGACTTTTGGTCTTACATTTACTTATGCAATACTGCCGTTCGGCTACGGGCAAATATTCCAAAATACAATCGTGACAAGCTTTGCCAATGCCGGGGCAACGATTGAATTTAATGATGTCGCACCAAGCATGATAATTCCGGCTCTCGGGTTTGTCGCCGGGCTTATAATCGCATTTTTCTACTTCAGAAAACCGAGGAAATACCTTAATAAAGAAAGTGAAATGTCCGCTGAACGGGTAACTGTCAGTGCTAAAACACTAATTACAGCGACGCTTGCGATTATCGTTACTTTCACTGTCCAGTTCTTTACGGACTCGATGATCTTCGGTGCACTCGGCGGGATTATGGTTTTCTTCTTGTCACTGCAGTTTAAATGGGCTGATCTTGACCGTGAACTGGTTAATGGTATTAAAATTATGGCCTATATTGGTATGGTAATGCTGGCAGCGAACGGCTTTGCCGGAGTGATTACAGCGACGGAAGATGTCCTGCCACTCGTAAATAGTATTTCAGATACTCTCGGTAATAATAAAGCATTTATCGTGATGGGAATGCTGGTTGTCGGTTTGGTTGTAACGATGGGAATCGGCTCATCATTCGCGACGCTGCCGATTATCGGGGCAATCTTCGTTCCAATGGGCGCAGAACTCGGTTTATCGATGGCAGCAATTATTGCGATTGTCGGTACTGCAGGCGTGCTTGGTGATGCAGGCTCTCCAGCATCAGATTCCACACTAGGGCCGACAGCGGGACTCAACGTGGACGGGCAGCACGATCATATATGGGATACATGTGTGCCGACATTTATCTTTTTAAATATTCCTGTAATCATTACAGGTTTCATTGCAGGCATGGTATTATAGAAATGTATAATGTAACTAAATGATAAAAACAAAACTGCCAGCTTGAAATTTTCCGGATAATGTAGTTTAATTAATCTACTAAGTAAAAAAATTCACTAATTAAGCAGCGAATTTGTCCTGAGCTTCGTATTTAATCATTTAACGAATTTATCTGCGTAAGATGAATTGTATAAGCTCTCGATAATCTATTACTTTCGAACAGGTGATTTTATGGAGACAGATTTAAACATTTTAAAAGGCAATTTAACTGCATATCAAATCAGTGAAGCGATTGGTATTTCTTTTGAAGAAGCTACGGATTTGCTTGAACAGCGAATAACTGTGGAATCACTGGACGAAAAAAGCCAGGAAATGTTGAAAGAATTAGAAGCAGTTCTATTTGACTAGCGGAGAAACCGCGTTAAATATATTAAACATAAATATGAGACTGACATTGTCAGTCTCATTTATTTTTTCGGAGGATGCCTATGGATAAGATAAAAGAAAATATTCCGTTTATATTGCTGATTGTCGTAATGGCATTATTTATGCTGGCATTCTTTGTTTCAGAAACATCATTTTTTAAGACGGAGGGGATTTCCACGTATACTTTTGAAGAAGCCGTCAGCATGCAGGTTAATAATAATACGGGGGACGTCAAACTGACTGACAGTGCAACAGAATATGCAGACGAAAATGATATTAAAGAAGCAATGACAATTAACAGCAGTAATGATTTTCAATTTCTGCCCCTTGATTCGATGACAGAAGCGAGCGAAGATCAATTGAATGAGCTGCTTGAAGGCAAAGGGATATTGGAAGGTAAGGGTGCTGCTTTTATCGAAGCAGAACAGACACATAACGTAAATGCGCTGTATCTGATTAGCCACGCACTTCTTGAAACGGGACATGGACAATCGGAACTTGCTTCCGGTATCGAAGTTGACGGGACAACATACTATAACTTTTTCGGGATTGGAGCATTTGATCATGCTGCGGTTGCTGAAGGTTCGAGTTATGCACAGAAAGCAGGCTGGTCATCGCCGGAAGCTGCGATTATCGGCGGTGCTGAATTTGTCAGAGCAAACTATCTGGATAATAGCCAGAATACTTTATACCGCATGCGCTGGAATCCGGAGAATCCGGGCACCCATCTCTATGCAACCGATATAGAATGGGCAGAAAAAATTGCGAGCATAATGAGTGGTTATTACAATTCTCTGGGTTTGGAATATGACGAACTGCAGACAGAAAATTATAATGAAGAGTAAAAAAATACAATCAGTTACGGAAATATTTACGAAACTGGTTGTATTTTTCTTATTTACTTTCAAGATCATCTGCGCCGATAATGCGCCACGGATGGCTGTATATATTAAACGAGCTGCCGCGAATAAAACCTGCAGCTGTAATATTTAAATCATGAGCCAGCTTAATCGCAAGGTCGGTTGGGGCAGATTTACTGAGGACGATGCCGACACCGATTTTTGAAGCTTTTGTCAGTACTTCAGACGAGATACGTCCGCTGAACACGATAACTTTATCTTTAACGGAAATATTATTCTGCAAACAGTGTCCGTAAAGTTTGTCGAGTGCGTTATGACGGCCGATGTCACCTTTATGGACAATAGTACCATCGGGTGATGCGATACTCGCATTGTGGATACCGCCTGTATCTTTAAAAATTGTACTTTCTTCCTGCATTTCTTTCATCAGGCTGATGCACTGTTCAGGTGTAAGTTTCGTGTCCGACAGCGAAAATTTCGCTGTATCAACATCTGACTGAAAATAGAACTGACGACTCTTACCGCAGCATGAACCGAGTACGCGTTTTGAAAATGTACCGTAGTCTTTAGGCAGTTCGCGTGAAACGGTAACGTGGCAGAACCCGCCTCTTTCATCGATGTTCATAGATATGATTTCTTTAAATGAACGCAGAGCACCTTCGGATGCTAAAAAGCCGATAACGAGTTCTTCCAAGTCGTCCGGCGAGCAGACTAAAGTTGCAAATTCTACATCATTTAAATATATAGTCAGTGGAAATTCCTCAGCAATTATATCATCAGTTTCAATGAATTTTCCGTCGGTGTACCGGCGAATAGTATTTTTAGTAACAATTTCCATAATTTATACCTCTCCTACTCCGAATCTTATTGTAAAGGTTCTTTTTTCTTTATATAATCACATTTAAGACGAAATTACAATTTTAGGAATTCCGTCAAAACAACTAGGGGGATTTACATGCAAACGAAAAAAAATCGCTGGCTGATTGCTCTTGCAGGGGTTGGTATACATATATCAATCGGTTCAGTATACGCATGGAGTGTATTTACGACACCGCTTCAGGAATCAATTGGATGGTCACTGAGTCAGGTGTCAATTACGTTTAGTATTGCTATTTTATTTTTAGGGTTGTCTGCAGCATTTATGGGGCATTTTGTAGAAGCTAAAGGACCGAGAAAGTCGGGATTGGTTTCAACGATATTTTTTGCAGCGGGTATGATTACCGCAGGATTCGGTATACAGCTTGAAATGCTGTGGTTATTATATGTAGGTTACGGAGTGCTCGGAGGAATCGGTCTTGGAATAGGATATATCACACCGGTTTCTACATTGGTTAAATGGTTCCCGGACAGACGCGGAATGGCGACAGGACTTGCAATTATGGGGTTCGGTTTTGCCGCGATGATCGCGAGTCCGTTAATGCGTACGCTGATTGAGTCAGTAGGAATTCCTAACACATTCTTTATTCTTGGTGCGATTTACTTTACAGTAATGCTCGTATCGAGTTTATATCTTGAAAGACCGCCTGAAGGGTATCATCCAAAAGGTGTGGTTATCGATGAAAGTGCTGCAACTGTGTCGAAAGATCTTGCACAGCTGACAGCTAATGAAGCAATTAAGACGAAACGTTTTTACTTCATGTGGCTGATGCTCTTTATCAATGTAACATGCGGTATTGCGATTCTTGCAGTAGCAAGTCCGATGGGTGTTGAAATTGCAGGATTATCTGCAGGTGCAGCAGCATTTATGGTAGGGATTATGGGAGTATTTAACGGTGCAGGACGATTAATTTGGGCATCTATTTCAGACTACATCGGCAGAACAAATCTTTATACGCTGTTCTTTATATTACAGATAGGGATCTTTGCAGTACTGCCGTTCACGACAAACGCATTGCTGTTCCAATTACTGCTGTTCGTTATGATTTCATGTTACGGCGGCGGATTCTCTGCAATTCCAGCGTACATTGGAGACATCTTTGGAACGAAGCAGCTTGGTGCTATTCATGGCTATATTTTAACAGCATGGGCAGCAGCCGGGCTTGCAGGTCCGTTCATTGTTGCGAGGATTTACGAATCGACTCAAAGTTACGCCTGGTCACTTTATATTTTTGCAGGGCTGTTCTTTGTCGCACTGGTAATCTCGATATTTATCAGAGCAGATATTAAAAAACTTAAAGAAAAAAATGAGCTGGATGCTGTCAGCGCTTCCGCAAAATAGTGTACAATAGAATTATTATAATATAGAGGGAGTGTCTACATGGGTAAAACTCTGCATCCGGGTCCAATTAATAAGACGAAAAAGTGGGATCCGAAATTATGGGTAAGTCCTGTGCCATTCGGTTTAACTAAAGTAAAACCGCATCATATGAGAGATACGGCTAAAATCGTTTGGAAAAACAGAGACAATTTAAATTACGCGAAAAATATTATATTAAAAGGTGTATGTGACGGCTGTGCGCTCGGCGTATCAGGCCTTCAGGATCAGACTTTAAATGGTCCCCACATGTGTACAACACGTTTTAACGTGCTGAGATTAAACACAGCACCACCGATCAAACCTGAGATTTTACATCAGGATATTGATGAATTACGTAAAATGGACAGTACTGAGCTGCGCGAACTTGGACGTATTCCATATCCGATGATCCGTCGCAAAGATGATCGTAAATTCATTAGAGTATCGTGGGATGAAGCGATGAATACTATTGCGGACAAGATGAAAGTTCTCGATCCAAAGCAGTACGCATTTTACTTAACAAGCCGCGGTATTACGAACGAATCGTATTACGTTGCAGCAAAAGTTGCACGCTACTTAGAAACAAACCATATCGATAACGCATCACGTATCTGTCACTCGCCGAGTAAATCAGCGATGAAACGCTCAGTAGGTGTCGGAGCTTCAACTTGTAACTACCAGGACTGGTTAGGCACAGACGTATTAGTATTCTGGGGAAGTGTTGCATCAAACGCATCACCGGTGTCTACTAAATATATGATGGAAGCTAAAAAACGCGGTACGAAAATTATCGTTATTAACCCTTACAGAGAACCTTCAATGGAAAATTACTGGGTACCTTCAGTAGTAGAATCTGCACTATTCGGTACAGAAATTGCAGACGAATTCTATGAAGTAAACATCGGCGGAGACATTGCATTAATGCACGGTGTTATGAAACACTGGTTCGATCTTGAAGAGCAAAATGAAGGATCTGCAGTTAACCACGAGTTCGTCAACGAACACGTTAACAACTACGAAGATCTTAAAGAGAACGTACAGTCACAGACTTGGGACGAAATTGTTCAGTCTTCAGGAGTGGAGAAAGAAAGTATTATCGAACTATCAAACAGCCTTGCTAAAGCGAAAACAGGCGTTATGGTCTGGGCTCTCGGTTTAACAATGCATAAACACGCAACAGATAATATTTCACAAGTATCTAACCTCGCGTTATTACGCGGCTGGTTAGGCGGTAAAAATAAAGGTCTTATGCCATTACGCGGACACTCTTCAGTACAGGGTTCAGGAGAAATGGGAGCAGATCCGTTTTCACTGCCTGGTGGGGATTACAACGATGAAAACCGTCCCCGCGTTGAAGATCTGTGGAACTTTAAACTTCCGCAGTGGCCGGGTGATACAGTTGGTGTAACTATTGAGAACGCAATGCTGCCGGAAGACAATGAAAGAAAGCTTAAGCTTTACTACATGTCGGGCGGTAACTTCCTTGAAACGATGCCGGATCCGAACTTCGTAAGAGATGCACTGCAAAATCTCGATATCCGTGTTCATCAGGATATTATTTTAAATACGTCAACATTGCTTGATGCCAAAGAAACAGTTGTTGTACTTCCTGCGAAAACTCGTTACGAGCAGGACGGCGGCGGACTTTCAACATCTACTGAAAGAATGGTTTACTTCTCACCTGAGATCGAAGGAAACCGTAACCGTATTGCTGAAGCGCGCAGTGAGTGGCAGATTTACGTTGATCTTGCAAAACGCGTAAAACCTGAAGAGTCTCATTTAATAGACTTCCAGTCAGGTCAGGAAATCCGTGACGAAATTGCTAAAGCGAATCCTCAGTATGACGGTGTTCAGCATCTGAAAAAAGCAGGAGACGTTTATCAGTACGGCGGAGCATGGTTATGTGAAGGCGGCGTTTGTCCGACACCGGACGGCCGTGGAAACCTGATTACGATGGATATTCCGGATAACAATAAGAAAGCCGGAGAATTTAAACTTCTGATGAGACGCGGTAAGCAGTTTAACGCGATGATATACGGAGATCGCGATGCGTTTAACAACATGGGCCGTTACGACGTGCTCGTGAGTGAAAATGATGCTAGAAAAGAAGGTCTTGAAGACGGGGAAGCGGTTGTTCTTTATAACAAGAACGGCGTGTTCCAGGGCTTCGTTAAATATGCAGCAATTAAAGACGGCAACATCGGCGTTCAGTTCCCTGAAGGAAACTTCCTTGTAGAGAAAGGTATTTATGAAAACTTCGTAGAAATGCCTGACTATGTTACTGACGTTAAGATGGAAAAAGCTGATCACTTTAATGCGAATAAAGACCGTCAGTATTTAGAAAAATCAATACCTGAATTAGAAGATAACCCTAACTAGTTTGTAGAGGGTAATATAGCAGAAAGCCGGGAGAGATGGTTCTCCCGGCTTTTTGTATATAAAAACTCTCTTTAGTGTGGTAAACTACCAACATTGATAATTGAAAAGAGGTAATATTTTGTCCGAAAATAATTGGAACTCAAAATTAGGTTTTATATTGGCTGCAGCAGGTTCTGCAATTGGCCTCGGTGCAGTATGGCGTTTCCCTTATATGACTGCTGAACATGGCGGCGGTGCGTTTTTATTCGTTTTCCTGCTATTTACTATTCTTATTGGTCTGCCTCTTTTAATTAGTGAATTTGTCATCGGCCGTGCGTCGGGAAGAAATCCGATTGACGGTTTCGAATATTTAAGTGGTAAAAAGAGCTTGAGGATTTTCGGGTGGATCGGGCACTTCGGAACGATGCTGCTCTTGTCGTTCTATAGTGTAATCGGTGGCTGGATATTAATTTATCTGCTGATTGCTCTCTTAGACCTGTTTAATCTTTATACTGTTAACGACTATACGGCAATGCTCGGGGATATTATTACGAACCCGGTATATGTAATTGCCGCTCAGGGTATATTCATTTTTATTACAGCAGTTGTTGTTGCCCAGGGTATTCAAAAAGGATTGGAAAGGGCATCTAAAATTATGATGCCGGTGCTGTTCATTCTGTTTTTAGTTATTATTATCCGTTCACTTACGCTGCCTAATGCATTTGAAGGAGTTAAGTATTTCCTGACACCTGACTTCAGCGAGCTCAGTGCAAATGGGATAATGTTCGCGCTTGGCCAGTCGTTCTTTGCGCTCAGTGTCGGAATTACTCAGATGATGACGTACGCGTCATACTTAAAAGCGGATCAGAATCTGACGAGATCTGCATCGTATATCGTTCTTTTGAATATCGCGGTTTCCGTTATGGTCGGACTTGCGATTTTCCCTGCAATTGCTTCATTCGGCATGCAAAGTGTTGAAGGCCCGGGACTTGTCTTTATCGTTCTGCCTGAAATATTTAATGCGATTCCGTTCGGAATTATTTTTTATCTGATGTTCCTCACTGCATTCTTATTTGCGACATTGACATCCGCGTTCTCGATGATTGAAATTAACGTTGCCAACACTGTTAAAGGCGACCAGTCGAAACGTAAAAAGGTAACTTACATTTATGCAATTATCGTTTTCGCTATCGGTATTCCGTCTGCTTTATCAGAAGGTGTACTGAATGATGTTCAGTTCTTCGCAGGTACGATATTCGATAATGTGGATTTCCTCGTATCAAATATACTTTTACCTGCAGGAGCCTTGTTCTCCTCAATCTTTGTCGGTTATATTTTAGACAAGCGCATTACGATGGAACAACTGAATGTAACGAAAGACAGCAAATCTTTTATTGTATTTAAAGGCTGGTTATTCCTGCTCAGATTTATTTTACCTGCAATAATAATCTTTGTCTTTATTATGAATATAATCAGCTTCATTTAAGTAACTGAAAGGTGCAGATCCAAGTGGGGGATCTGCATTTTTTAAATTTTATAAAAATTCACGATTGCGCATGAAATATGAGTATGGTAATATTTTCTCATGAGTTTTCAGCATGATTGACATCAAAATCAGATTAAGGGCGTGAGGTATGGAAAGTTTAACCAGAGAAAAAATCATCACTATTGCACAAGAAGAAAATGTAAGATTTATCCGTCTGCAATTTTCCGATATTCTCGGAACGATAAAAAATGTGGAAGTGCCGTTCAGCCAGCTGGATAAAGCGCTCGAAGGACAAATGATGTTTGACGGTTCTTCAATTGAAGGGTTTACCCGTATCGAAGAATCGGATATGTATCTGGTTCCGGATTTAAATACGTGGACAGTATTTCCGTGGACAACATCACGCGGTGAAAAAGTTGCGCGTCTGATCTGTGACGTTCATAAGGTTGACGGCACGCCTTTTGAAGGTGACCCCCGTACTAACTTAAAAAATGTTCTGAAGGAAATGGAAGCGCTCGGCTATACATCATTCAACTTAGGACCGGAACCGGAATTTTTCCTCTTTAAACTGGATGATCGCGGTAAACCGACGACCGAGTTAAATGATCATGGCGGGTATTTTGATTTAGCGCCTACGGACTCAGGTGAAAATTGCCGTCGTGATATCGTTATTGAACTTGAGGATATGGGCTTTGATATTGAAGCTTCACACCATGAAGTTGCTGAAGGACAGCATGAAATTGACTTTAAGTATGCAGATGCCGTTACAGCGTGTGACAGTATTCAGACATTTAAACTCGTTGTTAAGACCGTCGCGAGAAAACATAATCTGCATGCGACATTTATGCCGAAACCGCTGATTGGTATTAACGGCAATGGTATGCACTTTAACGTGTCACTCTTTAAAGGAAAAGAAAATGCATTCTTTGATGAGTCTGCAGAAGATGGCTTAAGCGAAGATATGAAATACTTTATGGCAGGTGTACTGAAACACGTACGCGGCTTCACGGCGGTAACGAACCCGCTTGTTAACTCGTACAAACGTCTGGTGCCCGGTTACGAAGCGCCGAGTTACATCGCATGGAGTAAGAAGAATCGCTCGCCATTGATGAGAATCCCTTCTTCACGCGGATTATCTACGCGTGTGGAAGTACGTTCTGTCGATCCATCAGCGAATCCGTATTTGGCACTGGCAGTCATTTTAAAAGCCGGTCTGGATGGCATTAAAAATAAAATGGAACTTCGTGAATCCATAGATTTAAATCTTTACGAGCTGACAAGAGAAGAGCGACGTGAGAAAGGTGTCGAAGATTTACCGTCGACACTGTACAATGCATTAAAAGTGATGCGTGACAGTGAACTTTCAAAAGAAGCGCTCGGCAGTCATATTTACAAGGCGTTTTATGAACACAAGATGCTGGAATGGGAAGATTACCGTGCAACTGTATCGGAATGGGAACTTAAATCTTACCTAGAAAAATACTAAAACAAAAAAAGGAACCGGGAATTAATCTCCGGTTCCTTTTTTAATATCAATCGTAAACAGTAAAGTCATCGTTCATGAATTCTTCTGTTACGTTATTTAAGTTTGTCTCTGTAATGTTTCTTGCGTTATAACCGATACGCTCAAGATTGCTGATTAATTCAACATAAAGTGTACCGCTATCCGTTGAACATTCGCCTCTTGAAAGACGCTTGATATGTTCTTTACGAAGTTTGTTTTCAATTCTGTGTGATTTCTGGCTTAATCTGATAACCTGTTCGAGCGCTTGAGGATTATAAACGTCAAGTGACTCGAGCGACATTGTAAACGATTCGTATACGTGGCTGTACAGATCTTCCAGACCTTCTTTAGCTTCGTCAGACAGATTAATATTATTTTCATACTTATGATGGTACTGATCAGCCATATTTTTAGCCTGTGAGCTTACTTTAAGCAGAATCCGTGATACTTCCAGCAGTGTGCTGACACGTTCAGTATCATCCTGGGAAATTTCGTATTTCGACGCATCAAGCAGGTAACCGCGTATAGCATCCTGCAGCGTTGAGACAACGTTAACTTTATCTTCAATCTGCTTGAAGAGTTTGTCGTCCTGCTTATCGCTGTACTGACGTGCATCCTGTAAAGTACTGAGAACTAATTCACCCAGATTTTTAACTTCACTCTGTGCGCCCTGAATTGCAATACTCGGTGACTGTTTTAATAAGAGCGGGTCTAAATGTTTAGGCGTGAAATCTTCAGAAAAATCACGTCCCGGAACTATTTTAACGACTAGCCACGCAAGAGCACCGACAAATGGCAGATGTATCAATGTATTGATAATATTGTATGAACCATGAGCGAACGCGATAGTCATTGGTTTATTCAGACTGAGAATATCTTCAAGATAGCCGACGTATATTACAAACAGCGGCATCAGTATCATAAATATTGTTGCCCCAATGATGTTAAATGTAACGTGTACCAAGGCTGCACGTTTAGCGGCAATTGAACCGGCAAGCGCTGCTAATATCGCAGTGATCGTTGTACCGATATTGTCGCCGAGCAGAATCGGCAATGCTGCCTGCAGATCAATCATGCCGTTGTCATAGAAATTCTGCAGGATGGCAATGGTCGCACTTGAACTTTGAACAATAACTGTCAGGATTACACCGACAGCAAGACCAAGGAATGAATTATCACTCATTGCCAGCATCAGATTTTGGAAGTATTCGAGATCAGCCAGCGGACCGACACCGTCTCCCATTAATTCGAGACCGTAAAATAATGCCCCGAAACCGAAGAGAACTCTACCTACATTAGTAATCTGATTTGATTTAAAGAAGAATAGCATAAATGAACCTATAGCGAGAATCGGCAAAGAATATGCACCAATATCAAGCCCAATAATAAATGCTGTAACCGTCGTACCAATATTGGCACCTAAAATAACACCAATAGCTTGTCTAAGTGTTAGAAAACCTGCACTCACTAAGCCAATAGTAATTGCCGTGGCACCGGAGCTGCTCTGGATTAAAACTGTAACTAGAATACCGGCAATAACACCTCTGACAGGATTGGATGTCATGCGGTTTAAAATATCTCGCAAACGGTCACCGGCAGCTGCCTGCAGGCCGTCACCCATCTGTTTAATACCGTACAGGAAGATACCAAGTCCTCCGACGAACATGAAGATAACTTCCATTGGACTAAGAGACATAAAGAGTCCTCCATATAATATTTAATTTACAAACTTTACCTATGCTTAAAGAACTATGCGATAAATTTACAATCTACTGTTTATCATATTACAAATCAGCATATTTTAAAACATAAAATTAATTTATGGCGTAAAAGCTCAAGTTGCCTGAAAATTTGTATAAATAGTCGACAAGACTAAAGTGGTGTGAGAAACTGGCAATATATAAAAAATACTGGGGTGTTTTCATGACGACGATACTGTTTGATGTTGACGGTGTGTTTTTAAGCGAAGAAAGATGTTTTGATGTATCTGCGCTGACAGTAGAGGAATTACTGTACAGCCCGCGCTATTTAAACCTGGATGGCAGTAAGTTCAGAACAGATTATACAAATGAAGAAATCAGCGGCATCCGCAGTACAATTTTTGCCGATGACCGTGTACTTAAACGCTTTAAAGAAGCGGGGCTGAATTCAAACTGGGACATGCTGTTTATTACGTTTGCACTGATGTATATAGATATACTAAAACAGGAAAATTTAAATCTGGCTGGTGTCGACGTGACAGATTTAAACGCGGTCGGGGATATGCTTGGTGAAGTGACTGTGGATCCGGAAGCGGTAGTAGAATTTATTTCCCGGGAAAACTTCACTAAAGATGAAATATACAGAGCATTAATCGAATATGCCGGAACACTTCAGAATTTAGAGGATCCGGATGTCTTCAAAATGTACGGACCGATTTGGAATCAGGGTCACTTTAAATATCAGGAATGGTATTTAGGCAGTGAACTTGTTGAAGCAGATACCGGTAAGCCGGCTGAAGAACTTCAGAAGACAGGTTTTATTTACGATGAAGAATGGATTGTAGAACCTGAAGCAATTAAAGAAATGCTTCAGGGACTGAAAGCACAAGGATACATCGTAGGTGTGGCAACAGGAAGGCCGAGACAGGAAACGCTGCTGCCGTTTTACGAAGTTGGACTCATGGATGTATTTGAAGAACGCCGTGTTTCAACTGCGAGCGAGGTAATGGATGCAGAGGATAGAAGTACTGCAGCTTATGCCCTCACTAAGCCGCATCCGTTCAGTTATTTATGGAGCCTGTATGTACAGAATGAAGCATTGTTTGAAGCGGCTGTTGACGGCAGAAACGAAAGTGATGAACAAATCTTTATCGTCGGTGACTCTGTTGCGGACTTTTACTGTGCAGATAAAATCGGCGCAGTATTTATTGCGACGCTGACAGGGCTGACAGGTGATGATATTATCAGCACATTCGATGAGCTGAATGTACCAAAAGAACAGATGCTGAAAAATGTACTTGGAGTACCTGAACTTGTTGAGACGCTTGTTAAATAAAATAGATACTTAAAAGAACACCGCCTTGAATCTTAAGATTCAAGGCGGTGTTCTTTTATATTTAAGGAAGATATATGCGGAAATAATCCTGTGGAATATTTTAATTTTTATCCCAGTTTAATCGTGTGCACTTTATGAATGTTTGAGACATTTTTTATTTTTTCATATGTTTCTTCGTTGACCTGATTATCCAGTGTGAAGAGAACCATTGCGTCACCTTCTTTAGACAGGCGTGCAAGCTGCATTGAAGCGATGTTTACTTCATCTTCACCGAGCAGGACACCGAGCTCGCCAATAATGCCAGGGCGGTCTGTATGCTCGATTATGAGTATATTTTCTTCCGGCTTGAAGTCGATAGGGTACTCGTTAATTTTTACGAGACGCTCTCCATATCCTGGAATAGTTGAAGCACCGAGGGTAACGTGCTCATTATCATTAATCAGTTCAACTTCCAGATAGTTGGTATAGCCGTCAGCTTTAGCTTTCTTTTCAACTTTGTAAGTCACGTCGCGTTCATTTAAGTAGTACAGTGCGTTAATAATATTCACTTCATCACCGAAGTGGGGTTTCAGCATATTACTAACGAACGTGCGCGTTAAAATACTCGTGTCATCGACAGCGATATCTCCGTGATATTTAATTTTCACTTCCTCGGGCGGTTTATCGAGCAGCTGAATGCCGAACTGTCCTAAATGTTTCACGATAGACATATACGGTTTTAATTCTTCTGCGACAGAATGACTGACACGCGGCGCGTTAACCGCATGAGTAATCTGCTTGTCTTCAAAATACTCGATAATTTCTTTAGATACACTCACTGCAACTTTTTCCTGTGCTTCTGCTGTTGAAGCGCCGAGGTGCGGTGTCACAACAGTGCGGCGATGTGTCAGGAGTGCAGTGTTTTCCGGAGGCTCTGTCACGAATACATCGAGTGCGGCACCTTTTACGATACCTGAATCGAGTGCTGTGAGTAACTCGTCTTCGTCGATAATGCCGCCGCGTGCGACGTTGATCAGGTAAACACCCTCTTTTTTACATTTACTAAAGAAGTCAGCACCGATTATTCCTTTTGTCTGGGGAGTCAGAGGAGTATGGACGGTAATAAAATCTGCTGCAGCTGCCACTTCATCAACTTCCATTTTAACAATCTCATTGTCGCGGGCTTTGTCGTCGGATAAGTACGGGTCAAATGCGACAATCTTCATGCCGAAACTTTTAGCGCGTCTGGCTACACCGAAACCGATTTTCCCTGCACCGATAATACCAAGCGTTTTGCCGTAAAGCTCCACACCTTTATGAGCGCCGCGGTTCCATTCGCCTTCAGTAAGTTCCTTATATGCTTCAGGTATATCGCGAGCCATTGACAGCATCATTGCCATTGTATGCTCCGTAGCGGAAATGGTATTTCCTTCAGGAGCGTTGACGACGATAACACCATGTTTTGTTGCTGCATCGATGTCGATGTTGTCGACGCCTACACCGGCACGTGCAATCATCTTAAGTTTTTTAGCGTGCTGAATAATGCGTTCTGTAATTTTCGTCTGGCTGCGGACAATTACAGCATCGAAATCATGAATGATATCGACAATCTGCGATTCCGATAAACCTTCCTGGCGTGTAACGTTAAAATTATCATTATCAATAAGTGCCTGTATACCGTCCTGGCTCACGGGGTCCAATACAATTACGTTATGCTTCGTCATATAAACTCTCCTGAGCGGCAGTTAATGCTTTGCCGTAGTAATTTTTCTTGCGCAGCTTGCTTAAAATATCTTCCAGAGCACTTAATATAGCCAGCATATCTTTCGGGAACATAAAGCCCATGTGGCCGATTCGGATAATTTTTCCAGCGAGATCTTTCTGTCCGCCGGCTACAGAAATATTATAATTTTTATCCAGTTCATCTTTAATGTGTGCAATTTCTTCAGGCGTCGAAGTGACTGCTGTCACTGTAGGTGAAGCGGACGCTTCTTTTACAAAAAGCTCAAGTTCCAGTGCTTCAATACCGCGGCGCAGCATTTTCTGCATTTTTTTATGACGAAGAAATACTTCTTCGATTGTTTCTTCATGGATCATATCTAGCACGTCATCCAGTCCCTGATACAAAGTTACAGCTGGTGTCTGAGGAGTATAATCTACTTCCAGAGACTTAAAGTACATTTTTAAATCGAGATAATAGCGTCCGTGGCGTGAGCTGTTCACTTTGCTGAGCGCTCTATCATTAAGAGCAACGAATGCAAGACCCGGGGGCAGCATCATTGCTTTTTGACTGCCTGAAACTATACAGTCAATGTTATCGCGCTGCATGTGCATATCAGCGCCGCCAAGTGCACTAACTGCATCGACGATAAACAGCGTTTCTTCATTATAATTATGCACGACTGCAGCAAGCTCAGTGAGCGGGTGAAGTACAGATGTTGAGGTCTCGCATGCCTGACTAAATACTGCAGTTACATTATCGAGCCCGTTCAGGTACTCTTCAAAAGCCTGTGGATCAGCAGCTTCTGCCCATGTCACATCGTAAATATGTACATTGAAGTTGTAGCGTCCGGCGATATCTGCGAACTTTCCGCCGAATACGCCGCTGACGATTAAGACAACCGTATCTCCCTCATCAACAAGGTTGACCATTGCTGCTTCAAGAGCGCTGGTGCCTGATGAAGTCAGTACAGCGACTGGATTATCGGTGCCGAATATAGGCTGTAGTCTGGCTTGGATATCAGCAGACATTTCTTTGAATCGGCTAGTTCTGTGACCGAAAATACCTTGGGACATTGCTTGATATGTACGTCGGGCAACGGGTGTTGGTCCAGGTGTAAGCAATAACTCTTCTTGCATAGCGATTCCTCCTGTATAAATAAATTGTAAATTTCATTATAACAGAAATATCATTAAATTCAGTTATTTTTCCGTTCTTCCAGTATTTTATCGATTAAAGCATGGGCGCGCAGATAATTATTCAGATATGTATCATCTAAAATAACTGTATTATTCATTAAATTATAATGGTCCAGCTGTTCTAAAAGCAGTGTATAAAATTTTTGGTCGTAATCAGAAGAATCTTCCGCCGGAGGCATGATTAAAATCAGACTCCATGTCTGAAGCTTAATATAATGGTCGAAAATTTGATTTACGTATTCCTGCTGATCGTGATCAGCGAGCATATTATGCACTTTTGAGTACAGTACATCTGTGTCTGCGAAAAAGATTTTACGTGTTGCATTGGAATGAATATGACGCCTGTTCAGTTCAAACTGGCCGATGCCGATTGCATGAAAATCTTTTGCATCAAGATCAGGCGATTTCAGCTGATGCTCGTCGAAATAACTTGCTGCGTATTCAATGGAATAGCTCGTCGAATATCTTCGTGCCAGATCTTCAATAATCATCGATTTCCCGCTGTTTGGTGCACCGGTGACTAAAACGTTCTGAACAAAGAAGCGTCGAAACGGGCGTGTGACGTAATCCCAGTTTAAAATGGGTGTCTCCCTGATCTCAGTTCCGCTGATACCGAGAATCTTTCTGTCCACCATAGTCATATGAATATCAATGTGCTGCCACTTTTTAGAGAAATAACTTTCAAGTGGTTCTTTATAGTCGCTTTCGCCCATATAAAACGTTGGACTCTGTACATCGAAATCCAGGGCATCTTTGCTCTGGCGGATTAAACTCTCAAGCATCTCGAGCCACGGCTCCCAGCCTGCAGGATAGCGTGGGATTTCTGATTCATCGAGCTGCAGAATGGAAACGTTGCTGTCGTTCTTTAAAAGCTGACGCATCGCCCGGGCGCGGTGTTCAAGATTCATGCCGATATTGTCTCCCCGGTCGCCTGTGTATCCGCTAATAATAACCACAGCATGCCTGTTCTCTCTTTTGGCCCTGACGATTTGTTCAAAATGGCCAACGTGACACGGGGCGAAAGTACCAAAATAAATTCCGAGATCTCTCATGTTTATCTACTCCTAAGACAAATGATTTCAAAAGAACTGTATATTAAAATGTGCTACAATATTGAAGAAATTAAATGTAAGTTAACAGGATAGAAATGAAATGCAGCAATCCTGTCAGAATTGTTACCGCAGTTAAGATTTTAATGCTTTTAGACGCACCGGCGATTAAGAACAAGACCGACAGTATTATGGAAATTGCCATGAGAATAATTCTCGTACTGAGCAGAGCAATAAGCTCGTCATGCTGGTATGATATTGAAATATTAATAAAGCTGTAAATGTTAAATGCGGCTAATAAAATTAAAATAATCTGTTTCATTTTTGCACGCTCCCTTTGGGGGTATATTATATCAGAAATAATAGAGAAATGATTGGTGAGAAATTATGGTTGAACTATTAAATATTACAGATGAAATGCACGATGAATTTGTTATGTCACATCCTGCAGGTGATCTGCTTCAGCTGACATCATGGGCCGGCTCAAAAGAACTGACGGGATGGTACTCGAGACGCATTGCTGTTGGACGTAATGGTGAAGTAGAAGGCGTCGCATTGTTACTGTTTAAAAAAGTGCCGAAAACATTCTTTACGATGTGTTATGCGTCACGCGGTTTTGTCTGTAATTACGAAGACAGGGAAGTCGTGAACACACTGCTCGGAGCAGCGAAGAAAATCGCAGCAGATGAAAAATCTTATACGATTAAAATAGACCCGGACATTCCGGCTTCAGGCAACGAAGATACAATCGAATATTTAAAACAGCTCGGTTTTAAGCATCACGGTCTGACGGACGGCATGAGTAAAGATGTTATTCAGCCGCGTACAACGATGGTGACAAATATTAGCGTTGACGACAAAGCGCTGCTGCAGAGCTTTGAACGGAACAACCGAACAAAAGTAAGAAATTCACTGCGTGCCGGTACAACGGTTTATAAAGCAGACAGGGAAGAACTTTCGGACTTCGTTAAATTGATGAAAGAAACAGGCGAGCGCGACGGCTTCTTAACGAGAGACATTACATATTTTGAGTCGCTGTACGATAACTTGAATCCCGAAGGGCATATGGACCTGTTTATGGTTAAACTATTACCGGATAGCGCTGTGCAGTCGCTTCAGAACGATATCGAAAAAGTAACGAAAGATATCCGTAAAGCAGAGAAAATTAAAGATGAGCTGAAAAAACAAAATCAGCTGAAGAATTTAAATAATCGTATGACGAAAGTTCAGTCGCAGCTAGACGACATGAATGAACTTAAACGGAAACAACCACAAGGAGTACTCTTGTCAGGCGCACTGTACGCGCAGTCAGGACATAAGTCCTATTACCTGTACGGCGCATCTTCAAACGACTTTAGAGAATTCCTCCCGAATCATCACATGCAGTGGCATATGATGCAGTATGCACGTGAACACGGTGCAAAGACATATGACTTCGGTGGTGTATCAGTAGAACCTGATAGGGATGACGAACACTTCGGGCTATGGCAGTTTAAAAAAGTGTGGGGTACAGAGGTATCGGATAAAATCGGAGAATTCGATTATGTAACGAATCGCCCGCTTTATATGGCGGCGGAAGTAATGTTCCCGCTGTTTCAGAAGAGTAAAATGAAGCTGAATAAAATAATTAAAAGAAGATAACTGAGAAAACCTGCCGAATCATTGGCGGGTTTTTGCTGTTTTTTTGGGGGGAGGGTTCACGCCCAGTGCGATGATTACATGTGATTGAATATCGTTTTTCGACCTGATGAGAGTACTGTAATCAACCCTCATGATCACGCAGTCTACTTTTCATAGACATGAATCCGGAACCCGAACGCCAAAACTCAGCATAAAAAAACCATACGTCATTTCACAAGGAATTTGACGTATGGTTTTTATATGTTTTATAAATAATACGGCTGCATAATTGCGATATATAATATAAACAGCACAGATGAACAAGAGACGATAATCAGTGCAAGTGAAAAATAAGAATGCATATGACGGCTCTCATTTAAATGCGGCTCGGAGCGGAATGCCCGGATGCCGGTAATAATAGCGAGCGCTGCGAGAGTGAACCATATATAGATGTTATAAAAAATAATGCCGTCGTTAATCGAGTAATTTATAAAGAACAGTATTTGAATTAACATCAGCAGTATTAAAATGACACGTCTCATATACACATCTCCTTACAGAGTGATCAGAATTATAATAAGTACAAGTGCCATCGTCAGCGTAAACGCGTGCACTAAAAATAAGTTTGCACGGTCGCCTTTGTATTCTTTAAATGATGTAATTTCAACTGACATAACAATGCACAGTGAAAGCAGCAGCACGATAAAAATATCCGTACCGCCGAGCGACAGACTGAAGGTAATCATCATCAGTAAAAATGCAGCGCCGGAAATGTAGCGTGCGATGTCAAAAGCGCGCGACCTGAAATTCAAAATGGTAGCGGCACTAATGACGATATAAATTAAAAGCATGAGGAGTGTTAATAATGTCATGCGACTCTCCCTCGTTTTCTATAGTATTGGAAAATAAAATGTGTCGATAAGATAGTCATCAGTGCGCCAAAATAAAACGGCAGTCCCGCAGTGATCAGGAACAGTGCGTTAAATATGAGCGGTCCGCATATTCTTCCGAGACTGTCGAGTGAATATGTCGTTGCAGTAACACGTCCCATATCTTGAGCGGATGCTTCTTTCGTAATTTGTGATGTCATTAAAGTTTTTGCCAGAGCATTCCCCGTCATCAGGAGAACAATACAGATTCCGGCATAAACGAGACCTGTCATGAACGGCAGCATAATAAATGCAATCACGGCCATAATCTGACCAATGACCATTGCTTTTTTCTCCTGACCGTCTTTCAGCTTCCTTATATATACACCTTGAGTCAGTGCGTTAAATATTCCTCCGATGAAAAACAATACTCCCATTTCAGTCGGGGTAATATTAATACGGTCCTGACCGAGCAGCTGGAAAGTACTTTCCATTCCGCTCATGAAAAACATTACAAAAAATGTACCGACCATCAGAATACCGACGGGCTGAGTAAAGTAATCGACAGCCAGTGTAATTTTCTTTGGTGTCTGCTGTGTTTTTTGACTGTACGTTTCCGGAACTTTCAAGAAGCTGAAGATCAATGCACCGGTAATAACGATTGTCGTCATATAGTAGGCGAAGCTCAATGAGATGCCTGCCAATATACCGCCGACACCCGGTCCAAAAATAAAACCGAGACCGACACACATGCCGACAAGACCCATGTATTTCGTACGTTCTTCCCGCGTTGTAATATCTGCAACCATACTCGTCGTTGCAGTGTAAAGAGCGCCTGAAGCGGCCCCCCCGATAACTCTGCTTAGATAAAGTATAGTCAGGTTATCTATGAACACACCAAATATTAAAAAACTGAATGCAAATGCTGCTAACCCGCCGAGAAGAAGCGGACGTCTGCCGATTTTGTCGGATAACCGTCCGAAGAACGGAGCGGAAAGAAAGCTCGCGAGTGAATAGACCGCGAGCAGTAAGCCCATATGTATCGTATTGACACCGAGCTGATTAATGAGTTCGGGAATGACTGGAATAATCATACTGAACCCGAAATATATTAAAAATTGAATGATCATAATCAGGGTAATCATTCGTTTCATTATATCCACGTCCTGAAATTATTTATTTTTTAGTGCCTGGCGTACTTCTTTAATCTGAGTTTCAAGTTCGTGAAGACGATCCGTCATTTTTGATGTCGGATGACCAGTGGACTCGATTTTTTCCAAATCACCTTGAAGGTGCACATATTCGTATTTTAATTCCTGTAATTGGCTTTCCAAATCCATTTTAACCACCACCTAAACTTAACTAATATCATATCATAAATGAGCAATTTTAAATGTGAAGAGAAAGCAATAATTTTTAGACAAACATTTACGTTAAAAAAAAGAGAAATGTACGGATTTAGCATGTATTTATGTCGAATTAGGTGTATAATATACTTGTATTTGAGATTAAAACCAACTGGTAAAGCTTTATACATATTATATAGGAGTGATAGGGTGCCTAGTAGCTTTGTTAAACGCTGCCTGTTTTACTTTGTAGGTTTAATCATATTATCAATCGGCGTTGCGATGCAGGTTAAAGGCTTTGTTATGGGTCTGTCACCTTGGGATGTACTGCATTTCGGCCTGTGGCAGTCTGTCGGACTGACATTCGGAAGCTGGGCAGTCATTATCGGCATCGGTATTGTAATAGCAACCTCGCTCATCTTAAAAGCTCTGCCTAAAGGCGGAGTGTACGTCAACTTGTTAACGATCGGCGCATTTATCGACTTCTTTGTCTGGGTGCTGCCGGATGTGGAGAGCTGGCCTGCACAAGCGGTCTACTTTACAGCGGGTGTGTTTATCGCAGCATTCGGTTCTGCATTTTATATGACACCGAACCTTGGCGCTGGACCGAGAGACTCTTTAATGATGGTATTGGTAATGAAGTTCAATTTAAGAATGGCGAGAGCTCGGTTTTTAATGGAACTAATTGTTACAGTGTTTGGAATTATACTCGGGGGACCGGTATTTATCGGGACGATATTAATTGTTCTGTTTTACGGCAAGATAATAGAAATGTTCTTTCCTTATACGAGAGAGCTGCTGATTCGCTTTATAGGATACGATGACCCGAGGATTATACAATTTAAATAATCATATAATGATTGGAGTTTACTATGAAAAAGTTTTTTGGTTTTGAGGAACTTGATACTAATTTTAGAAAAGAAATAGTAGGGGGTCTGACAACATTCCTGTCGATGGCTTATATTCTCGCTGTTAACCCTTCGATTTTATCACTGCAGGGAATAGAGGGTGTTCCGGATGAAATGAAGATGGATATTAACGCTGTCTTCGTTGCAACGTGTTTAGCGGCATTTGTCGGCTGTCTGTTTATGGGAATTATTGCGAAATATCCAATCGCACTCGCGCCCGGTATGGGACTGAACGCGTTTTTCGCTTTTACAGTAGTTCTGACGATGGGAATTCCCTGGCAGACTGCACTAACAGGCGTACTGTTCTCCGGTGTGATTTTTGTAATCCTTACATTAACAGGTTTACGTGAATACATAATTAATGCCATACCGATGGAGATGAAAATGGCGGTCAGCGCCGGTATCGGATTCTTCATCACTTTCGTAGGACTTCAGTCTTCGGGAATTATCGCCGGGGATGACGCGACATTAATCAGTCTCGGCGACGTACACAGCGGCGGCGTGCTGCTGACTTTTGCAGGACTTGTGATTACCGTTATATTAATGACTAAAAAAGTTCCGGCAGCAATATTTTTCGGAATGATTATTACTGCACTACTGGGTATAGTCACTGGAATCGTTCCGATGCCGTCGGCAATCGTCGGTTCAGTGCCGAGCGTTGCACCTACATTCGGCGCAGCATTTGAAGGGCTGATGGACTTTGATACAATTTTTAACGTGCAGTTCTTGATTGTTGTGCTGACTTTCCTGTTCGTAGACTTTTTTGATACTGCAGGTACACTCGTAGGCGTAGCGTCACAAGCTAACCTTATTAAAGATAACAAGCTCCCGCGTGCAAGCAAGGCGCTCCTTGCAGATGCATTTGCGACGATTACAGGCGCAATCTTCGGAACATCTACAACAACATCATATGTAGAATCTACAGCCGGTGTCGCAGCCGGGGCACGGAGCGGATTTGCTTCAGTTGTTACCGGTGTGTTATTCTTAGCTGCGATATTCTTCTCGCCGCTGATTGTGACATTTACATCGGAAGTCACAGCACCTGCACTTATTATAGTGGGGATTTTAATGGCATCTAATTTATCGAAGATAAGCTGGGGCAGATTTGAAGTTGCAGTACCTGCATTCCTGACAGTATTTATGATGCCGCTCACGTACAGTATCGCGACCGGTATTGCTATTGGATTTATCTTCTATCCAATTACAATGATCATGGCAGGCAAGAGAAAAGAAATTAATCCAATAATGTATGGACTATTCGTAGTGTTCATTTTATACTTCGTATTCATTAATTAATATTCAAAGTGATGTATATATAATAAAAACCCGAAGAAAATTAAAAAAGAGTGAAGAAATCTCTAGATACCTATTGATTTCCTCACTCTTTTACTGTATCATATCTAACGTTGGACTTAAGCGGACACAGTTGTGTCCTGAATACGTGAAGTGCTGTTCCTATGCACATCACACATCGATGAAGCGAGAGGTTACTGACACACCCGGCCGCATTGCCATGGCAGATGTGACAAGAAAATTTTCGCTGAGATAGTCTACCATTAATAGGATGACGACCATAAGGAGGTATAAATAATGGCAAAGCAAAAAATTCGTATTCGTTTAAAAGCGTACGACCACAGAGTGCTGGATCAATCAGCAGAAAAAATCGTTGAGACGGCAAAACGTTCAGGTGCAGATGTATCAGGACCGATTCCGTTACCGACTGAGAAAACTATTTACACAGTTATTCGTGCGGTGCACAAATACAAAGATTCACGTGAACAGTTTGAACAGCGTACACACAAACGTCTTATCGACATTTTAAACCCTACACCTAAAACAGTTGACGCTCTAATGGGCTTAAACTTACCATCAGGCGTAGACATCGAAATCAAGTTATAAATTATAGGAGGTGCGACTTTCGATGACCAAAGGAATCTTAGGTAGAAAAATTGGGATGACTCAAGTTTTCGGTGAAAACGGAGAATTAATCCCTGTAACAGTAGTTGAAGCTGCAGGAAACGTAGTAGTTCAAAAGAAAACTGACGAAACAGACGGATATAACGCGATTCAAATCGGATTTGATGACAAACGCGATTATAACGCAAAAGGCAGAAGCAACAAATATGCCAACAAAGCAGAGGCAGGCCATGCTAAAGCATCTGGCACTGCTCCTAAGCGCTTCATACGCGAATTCAAGAACTTGAACGCAGAGGAATTTGACGTAGGTCAAGAAGTCCCTGTAGATACATTTGCTGCAGGTGATTTTGTAGACGTAACAGGAACTTCAAAAGGTAAAGGTTTCCAGGGTTCTATCAAACGTCACAATTTCAGCCGCGGACCAATGAGTCACGGTTCACGTTACCACAGAGGATCAGGTGCCATGGCTATGGCTGCCAGCCCGTCAAAAGTTTTTAAAGGTAAAAAATTACCTGGACAAATGGGTGGTAAAACGATTACTATGCAAAACTTAGAAATCGTACGTGTAGATGCAGAGAAAAATGTTGTTCTTATTAAAGGCAACGTGCCAGGACCTAGAAAAGGTTTTGTAAAAATTTCATCATCAATTAAAAAAGGTAACAAGTAATAAGGAAGGGAGGATAAACACATGGCAATCGATGTTTTATCAAAAGAAGGAACTAAAGTAAGTTCTATCGAATTAAACCAGGCTGTATTCGGAATCGAACCAAACCAGCACGTACTATTTGAAGCAGTTCACTTACAACGTGCATCTCTTAGACAAGGGACACACGCAGTGAAAAACCGCTCAGCTGTACGCGGCGGCGGAAGAAAGCCGTTTAAACAAAAAGGAACAGGTAACGCACGTCAAGGTACAATCCGTGCACCGCAATTCCGTGGAGGCGGCGTCGTATTCGGACCGACTCAAAGATCATACAGCTACAGCATGCCGAAGAAAATGAGAAAGCTTGCACTTCGTTCAGCACTTTCAGCGAAAGTAAATGAAGAAGTATTACAAGTGATTGACCACCTTGAAATGGAAGCGCCAAAAACTAAAGAGTTCTTAACAGTACTTGAAAATCTTGGTGCAGCTAAGAAAGTACTTCTCGTACTTGAAAATAAAGACGAAGTTGTTGAGAAATCAGCACGTAACATCCCAGGTGTTACAGTGTTAACTCCAGCTGGTCTTAACGTACTAGATATCCTTTCTGCTAACCATGTGATCTTCACTGAGGGAGCAATCAAAATAGCAGAGGAGGTACTTGTATAATGGATGCACGCGACATTATCAAGCGCCCAGTAGTTACTGAGCGTTCTGCTGACTTAATGTCAGAAGACAAATACACATTTGATGTAGATGTAAGAGCGAACAAAACACAAGTCAAACACGCAGTTGAAGAAATCTTCGACGTTAAAGTTGAAAAAGTAAACATTATGAATGTTAAGCCTAAGAAAAAACGCATGGGTCGTTACGAAGGCTATACAAACAGAAGAAGAAAAGCGATTGTAAAACTTAAAGAAGGTTCAATCGAAATCTTCTAAATTATATAAAGATACCAATAAGGAGGTATAACGAGGATGGCAATTAAGAAATATAAGCCTACCACGAATGGTCGTCGTAATATGACTGGTTCGGATTTTGCTGAAATCACTTCAACAACTCCGGAACGTTCATTACTAGCGCCGCTGCCGAAAAAAGCGGGACGTAATAACCAAGGTAAAATTACTGTACGTCACCAAGCAGGTGGACATAAACGTCAATATAGAATTATTGACTTCAAACGTAATAAAGATGGAATTCCTGCAACAGTTAAAACTATTGAGTACGATCCAAACCGTTCAGCTAACATCGCGTTAGTATCATATGCAGATGGTGAAAAGAAATATATCTTAGCACCTAAAGGCATGACAGTTGGAACAGTAATCATGAGTGGACCTGAAGCAGATATCAAACCAGGTAACGCATTAACATTAGCAGACATCCCGGTTGGTACTACAATCCACAACATCGAATTAAAACCAGGTGCCGGCGGACAGATGTCACGTTCAGCAGGTACAAGCGCACAGCTGTTAGGTAAAGAAGGTAAATACGCACTGGTAAGATTAGCTTCCGGTGAAGTACGTATGGTACTTCTTACATGTAGAGCGACAATCGGACAAGTTGGTAACGAACAGCACGAACTTATCAACATTGGTAAAGCCGGACGTTCTAGATGGAAAGGTAAACGCCCTACAGTACGTGGTTCAGTAATGAACCCTAACGACCACCCGCACGGTGGTGGTGAAGGTAAAGCTCCTATCGGACGTCCATCACCAGTTTCTCCTTGGGGTAAACCAACTCTTGGTAAGAAAACTCGTAGAGGTAAAAACCGTTCAACTAAGTTCATAGTAAGAGGACGTAAGAAATAAGTAATGTGAGTGTGCGGATAAAATCCGCACGCATTATTGGAAGGAGGCGCCTACATGGCACGCAGTCTTAAAAAAGGACCTTTCGTCGACGATCACCTCATGAAAAAAGTAGAGGCTCAGAACGAAGGTAGTAAAAAAAGTGTAATTAAAACATGGTCACGCCGTTCAACGGTTTTCCCGAATTTCATCGGACATACAATCGCTGTATACGACGGACGTAAACATGTACCTGTGTACATCACAGAAGATATGGTTGGACACAAACTAGGTGAATTTGCACCTACAAGAACTTTCAAAGGTCACGGAAACGATCAAAAAACAAAAAGATAAATAACTAACCATATGCGATAAAGGAGGAAAAACTCATGCAATCGAAAGCTATTGCTAAAACTGTGAGAATCGCTCCGCGTAAAGTACGCCTTATTCTTGACCTTGTGAGAGGTAAAGAAGTTGGAGAAGCGATATCAATTCTAAAACTTACAAACAAGAGATCTTCACCAGTAGTGGAGAAACTAGTTAAATCTGCAGTTGCTAACGCAGAACACAACTACGATATGGATATCGATAACCTGTATATTTCTGAAATATTTGCAGATGAAGGTCCTACGATGAAAAGATTCCGTCCACGTGCTCAAGGCCGTGCTACGAAAATCAACAAACGTACTAGCCATATCACTGTAGTTGTTAAAGAGTACGCAAACGAAGCAGAAGTTGAAACTGAAGAAAATAAAGAGACAGAAAACGCTTAATTATATAAGGAGGGAATTAACTTGGGCCAAAAGATAAATCCAATTGGGTTTCGTGTAGGTGTCATTCGTGACTGGGAAGCAAAATGGTATGCAGACAAAAACTTTGCAAGCCTGTTACACGAAGACTTAAAAGTTCGTAAATATATCGAGACTAATCTTAAAGATGCATCAATTTCCAAAGTGGAAATCGAACGTGCAGCAAACCGAGTGAATATTGCTTTGCACACAGGTAAACCAGGTATGGTAATCGGTAAAGGCGGTAGTGAAATTAACAAACTACGTACTGCACTGACTAACTTAACTGGCAAGAAGGTTCATATCAACGTTATTGAAATTAAGAAAGTAGATATGGATGCTAAACTTGTAGCAGAAAATATTGCGCGTCAATTAGAAAACCGTGTATCTTTCCGTAGAGCACAAAAACAAGCGCTTCAAAGAGCTATTAAATCAGGCGCTAAAGGTATTAAAACACAAGTTTCAGGACGTTTAGGCGGCGCCGACATCGCTCGTGCTGAAGGTTACAGTGAAGGAACAGTTCCACTTCATACACTTCGTGCAGACATCGATTATGCTCATGAAGAAGCAGACACAACTTACGGTAAGTTAGGTGTCAAGGTATGGATCTACCGTGGAGAAGTTCTTCCTACAAAGAATAATAAATAAGTAAGGAGGAAATTTGGAATGTTATTACCAAAAAGAGTAAAATACCGTCGTCAGCACCGTCCGAATACAAAAGGACGTTCTAAAGGCGGAAATCAAGTAAGCTTTGGTGAATACGGGCTACAAGCTATGACAACATCTTGGATTACTGCAAGACAAATCGAAGCAGCGCGTATTGCAATGACACGTTACATGAAACGTGGCGGTAAAGTATGGATCAACATCTTCCCGCACACGCCATATACAAAGAAACCATTAGAAGTACGTATGGGTTCTGGTAAAGGTGCAATTGAAGGTTGGATTGCAGTAGTTAAACCAGGCCGCGTTATGTTTGAAGTTGCGGGTGTAGAAGAGGAAGTAGCTAAAGAGGCACTTCGTCTTGCAAGTCATAAACTTCCATTAAAAACGAAAATAGTAAAACGTGAAGAATTAGGTGGTGATACGAATGAAAGCTAAAGAAATCCGTGATTTAACGAATTCCGAAATTGAATCTAATGTTAAAGAATTGAAAGAAGAACTTTTCAATCTGCGCTTTCAGCTAGCTACAGGTCAGCTAGAAAACACTGCTCGTATCAAAGAAGTTAGAAAGACTATCGCTAGAATGAAAACGACGGTTCGCCAAAGAGAGATTGAAGAAGCACAAGCGAATCAATAATTAGAGGAGGTTCAAATCGTGGAAAGAAAAAACGAACGCAAAGTTTACCAGGGCCGCGTCGTATCCGACAAGATGGATAAGACTGTAACGGTACTTGTTGAAACTTACACAAAGCACCCGATCATCGGAAAACGTGTTAAATATTCTAAAAAATATAAAGCACATGATGAAAACAATACTGCGAAAATGGGCGATATCGTTAGAATCCAAGAAACACGTCCATTATCTGCGACTAAACGATTCCGTCTAGTTGAAATCGTTAAAGAATCTGTAATAGTATAAAAATATTTGAAACAGAAGGAGGGAATCGCGCATGATTCAGTCAGAGAGCCGCTTGAAGGTAGCTGACAACTCAGGAGCACGTGAAGTGCTAACTATTAAAGTTTTGGGCGGAACAGGCCGTAAAACTGCAAATATCGGAGATGTAATCGTTGCAAGTGTTAAGAATGCAACACCCGGTGGGGTTGTCAAAAAAGGTGAGGTTGTTAGAGCCGTCATCGTTAGAACAAAAACAGGTGTCCGTCGTGAAGATGGTTCATATATTAAATTCGATGAGAACGCATGCGTAATCATCCGTGATGATAAAGGTCCAAGAGGTACTCGTATTTTCGGACCAGTTGCTCGTGAACTTCGCGAAGGCAACTTCATGAAGATTATCTCATTAGCACCAGAAGTACTATAATCCAAATCCGAAGGAGGTGCGACAACTATGCACGTAAAAACAGGTGACCAGGTCGTTGTAATCAGCGGTAAGGACAAAGGTAAGAAAGGAACTGTACTAAAAGCAATTCCTGCAGACAACCGTGTCGTTATTGAAAATGTCAACGTAATCAAGAAACATCAGAAGCCATCTCAAATGAACCCAGAAGGCGGGATTCTAGAGGTAGAAGCTCCGATTCATGTTTCCAACGTCATGCATGTAGACCCTGAATCAGGTGAACGCACTCGTATCCGTCATGAAATTAAAGATGGTAAAAAAGTGAAAATCGCTGTTAAATCAGGTAAAGAGATCAAATAAGATTCAAACGGAAGGAGGTCCCATTAATGGCTCGCTTAAAAGAAAAATACAATGAAACAATCAAACAAGAACTAGTAAACAAATTTAACTACTCTTCAGTAATGCAGGCACCACAGATTGATAAAATCGTAGTAAACATGGGTATTGGTGACGCTGTACAAAACGCAAAAGTACTCGACACAGCAGTTGAGGAATTAAGTGCAATTACAGGTCAAAAACCAGTTATCACTAAAGCTAAGAAATCAATCGCTACATTCCGTTTACGTGAAGGTATGCCAATTGGTGCTAAAGTTACACTTCGTGGAGAAAGAATGTATGAATTCCTAGACAAACTTATCTCAGTGTCATTACCACGTGTAAGAGACTTCAGAGGTATTTCTAAGAAAGCATTCGATGGACGCGGTAACTACACATTAGGTGTTAAAGAACAATTAATCTTCCCGGAAATTGATTACGATAAAGTATCAAAAGTTCGCGGTATGGATATCGTTATTGTTACAACAGCAAACACGGACGAAGAAGCTCGTGAATTGCTTACACAATTCGGTATGCCGTTCCAAAAGTAAGTAATAAGGAGGCAATATAGTGGCTAAAAAATCAATGATTGCTAAACAGCAAAAAGAACAAAAATTCAAAGTTAGAGAATATACACGCTGCGAAAGATGTGGTAGACCACATTCAGTACTACGTAAATTCAAGCTTTGCCGTATCTGTTTCCGTGAACTTGCTTACAAAGGGCAAATTCCTGGTGTAAGAAAAGCAAGCTGGTAAGATTTATTATTCGAAAGGAGGCAACTTAAATGACAGTGTCAGATCCAATTGCAGATATGCTAACACGCATTAGAAATGCGAACATTGTTAGACATGAAACTTTAGAGATTCCTGGTTCAAACATGAAAAAGGAAATCGCTGCTATTTTGAAAACAGAAGGTTTTGTTAAAAATGTAGAATACATCGAGGACGATAAACAAGGTATGATTCGTGTATTCATGAAATACAGCAACGAAAACGAACGCGTTATTACTGGTTTGAAACGTATTTCTAAACCTGGACTACGTGTTTATGCTAAAAGAGAAGAATTACCAAGAGTACTTAACGGTCTTGGAATTGCTCTTATTTCAACATCAGAAGGCGTGCTTACAGATAAAGAAGCTCGTAAAAGAAATCTTGGCGGGGAAGTTCTCGCATACGTTTGGTAATTTAATAAAACAGGAGGTGCAAAGTAATGAGTCGTGTAGGTAAACGTCTTATTGACATTCCAAGTGACGTAACAATTGACATTAAGGACAATACTATTACAGTAAAAGGTCCTAAAGGTGAATTAGTTAACTCATTTAATGAAGCAATGACATACAATCTTGAAGATACTACTCTAGAAGTAGTTCGCCCAAGTGAATCTAAAGAACACCGTACAGTTCACGGAACAACTCGTGCACTTATCAACAACATGGTTGAAGGTGTATCAAAAGGTTTTGTTAAAGAACTTGAACTTATCGGAGTTGGTTACCGTGCTCAAATGCAAGGTAAAAAATTAGCGCTAAGCGTTGGTTTATCACACCCGGTAGAATTCGAAGCAACTGATGATCTTGCGATTACAGTTGACGGCAATACTAACATTAAAATTGAAGGTATTAATAAAGAGGCTGTTGGTGCTCTTGCATCTAACATCCGTAAAGTACGCCCACCAGAACCATACAAAGGTAAAGGTATTCGCTATAAAGGTGAAAACGTTCGCCGTAAAGAAGGTAAAACTGGTAAATAATAATAAGTGAGGAGTGAACATCAATGATCGCGAAAATTGACAAGAACAAAGTACGTCAAAAAAGACATGGTCGCGTGCGTAACTTACTTTCAGGTACGTCTGAAAGACCACGTTTAAATGTTTACCGTTCAAACAAGCATATCTATGCTCAATTAATTGATGACACTGCGCAAATTACACTTGCAAGCGCGTCTACTAAAGACACTGAATTCAAAGGCGAATCAGGATCTAACGTAGAAGCAGCTAAAGAAGTCGGAGCTCTAATTGCCAACCGTGCAAAAGACAAAGACATCGTTAAAGTAGTATTTGACCGTGGTGGATATTTATATCATGGACGTGTTAAAGCGTTAGCTGATGCAGCACGTGAAAACGGACTGGATTTCTAAAAAAAAGGAGGGACATATTTCATGGCTCAAAGAAGAGAAAGAGAAGTACAAGAATTTGAAGAGCGCGTTGTAACGATCAACCGTATCGCTAAAGTAGTTAAAGGTGGTCGTCGTTTCCGTTTCTCAGCTTTAGTAGTAGTTGGGGATAGAAAAGGACGTGTAGGTTTCGGTACTGGTAAAGCTCAGGAAGTTCCTGAAGCAATTAAAAAAGCAATCGAAGCTGCTAAGAAAAATCTAGTTGAAGTACCTATCGTTAATGGTACTGTACCTCATGAAGTAATCGGACGATTCTCATCAGGTAACGTACTCATGAAACCTGCTGCTCCTGGTACAGGGGTTATCGCGGGCGGACCGGTTCGTGCCGTATTAGAATTAGCTGGTGTTACTGATATCTTAAGTAAGTCACTTGGTGCTAACACACCAATTAACGTAGTTCGCGCTACTGTTAAAGGCTTAACTGAACTTAAAGATGTTAAAGAAGTTGCAAAACTTAGAGATAAAACTGTAGAAGAGATTCTAAACTAAGGAGGGAATAGTCAATGGCAAAAGTGAAAGTTACCCTCACTAAGAGTGTTATCGGTAAACCGCAGACACAAAGAGAAACAGTTACAGCATTAGGACTTAGAAAAATGCACCAGACTGTTGAGCATGAAGATACTCCTCAGTTAAGAGGACAGATTGCTAAAGTCGGTCATTTAGTTACAGTAGAAGAGAAATAATGATAAAATAAAGTAGGAGGTGCGAAGATGAAATTACACGAACTTAAACCAGTTGAAGGCGCGCGTAACAAACGTAACAGAGTTGGACGCGGTATGTCATCAGGTAACGGTAAAACATCCGGTCGCGGTCATAACGGGCAGAAATCTCGTTCTGGCGGTAAAGTTGGTCTTACTTTCGAAGGTGGACAATTACCACTTTTCCGTAGTATTCCAAAACGCGGATTCACAAACATCAACCGTAAAGATTACGCAATTGTAAATATTACTGCGTTAAACCGTTTTGACAATGGTACAGAAGTAACTCCTGAACTTTTAATCGAATCAGGAATTGTTAAAAACGAAAAATCTGGAATTAAGATTTTAGGCAACGGTAACTTAGAGAAGAAGTTGACGATTAAAGCGCACAAATTTTCTAGTTCAGCTGTAGAAGCGATTGAGCAACAGGGCGGAACTCATGAGGTGATCTAATGATCGGAACGATATCGAATTTCTTTAAAATTAAAGAAATACGTAATAAGATACTGTTTACTTTGGTAATGCTAGTTATTTTCAAAATCGGTACTTACATTCCAGTTCCCGGCGTAGATCCAAGTGTTTTTGACACTGGCGCATCCGGGAGCGGAGTTTTAGATTTAATGAATACATTTGGCGGTGGAGCGCTCATGAACTTCTCTATCTTAGCGATGGGGATAATGCCGTACATTACGGCTTCAATCGTGACGCAGCTGCTTCAAATGGACGTAGTTCCAAAGTTTGCTGAATGGGCAAGACAAGGTGAAGTCGGAAGACGGAAACTGGCTCAATTCACTAGGTATTTCACGATCGTTTTAGCCTTTATCCAGGCTATCGGTATGTCATTTGCATTTAACCAAATGTTCGGCGGTAACCTGATTGATGACAATAATGTTGGATCTTATCTGCTTATCGCTTTAATTTTAACTACAGGTACTGCTTTCCTTATGTGGCTTGGTGAGCAAATCACTACACATGGTGTCGGTAATGGTATTTCAATCATTATCTTTGCAGGTATCTTAGGTGCACTTCCAAGTGCATTAATTCAGCTTTATCAGTCAAGATTCACAGGTTCGGCGGATGTAACAATGGCAGTACTGCAAATTGCTGGTATTGTAATATTCCTTATTCTTCTTACTGCGTTTGCAGTGTTTATCTTACAGGCGATTCGTAAGATTCCAGTGCAATATGCAAAAGGACAGAGTACACCCGGGTCACAATTGGCACCGCAATCAACATTCTTACCGTTAAAAGTTAACCCGGCAGGGGTTATCCCGGTAATCTTTGCAATGGCATTTCTGATGATGCCTCAAACACTGACATTATTTTTCCCGGATGCAAACTGGGCACAAACGGTAGCCCGTTTTGCTGACCCGTCTGACTGGATTGGAATGATTGTCTATGTTGTCCTGATTATCGCATTTGCTTACTTCTATTCATTTGTACAGGTGAATCCTGAGAAGATGGCTGACAACCTGAAAAAACAGGGCAGTTATATTCCGGGTATCCGCCCAGGTAAAAACACACAGGATTATATTACTTCTGTTTTATACAGACTAGTATTTGTAGGCTCTGTGTTCCTTGCAGGTATTGCAATTTTACCACTCTTAATTACGAAGTTTATGGACTTGCCGCAGGCAATTCAAATTGGGGGGACGAGCTTGCTGATTGTTATCGGGGTTGCTCTTGAAACGATGAAACAATTGGAAGCTCAGGCTAACCAAAGAGAATACCGCGGATTTAGAAAGCGTAGATAAGTAGGAGGAAACAGAATAATGAACATTATTATTATGGGCTTGCCTGGTGCAGGTAAAGGTACTCAAGCTGCGAAAATAATCAAAAAATACTCGATTCCTCATATCTCTACAGGAGATATGTTCCGTCTCGCGATTAAAAACGAGACGGATTTAGGAAGACAGGCCAAGGCATTTATGGACCAGGGAGAACTTGTTCCTGACGAAGTAACGGTTGGTATCGTGAAAGAGCGTCTTTCTCAAAGTGATGTAAAAAATGGATTTTTACTGGATGGTTTCCCTAGAACTGTCGAACAGGCAGAAGCATTGAATAACATCATGACAGAGCTTGACTCTAAGATCGATCAGACTATATATGTTGAAGTGCCTGAAGAGGAACTGATGAACAGACTGACTGGCCGACGCATGTGTGAAACTTGCGGTGCGACTTATCATCTAGTGTTTAACCCGCCTAAGACAGAGGGTATTTGTGACTTAGACGGCGGTAAATTATACCAGCGCGAAGATGACAATCCGGAAACAGTACAAAACCGTCTGGAAGTCAATATTAAACAGACAGCACCACTTCTAGATTTCTATAAAGGTCTTGGAGTTCTAGCTACAGTAGATGGCTCAAAAGATATAGAAGAAGTTTTCGAAGAAGTCGATGAAATTCTTAATGGCTTATAGAAATGTTCACCTTGCAGCAATTTAGGTGAATGTTGCTATGTCTATATGTATACGAGAGAGTCGTTATTAGACGAAGTGAATCGTCACCTAGAGCAAATTTCTATAATAGGAATTGAAATGCTGTATAAGGAGGAAAAGAAGTGAGTAAACAAGATGTAATTGAACTGGAAGGTACAGTGCTTGATACTTTACCAAATGCAATGTTCAAAGTAGAATTAGAAAATGGTCATGAGATATTAGCTCATGTATCAGGTAAAATTCGTATGAACTATATACGCATACTTCCTGGTGATAAAGTAACAGTTGAGATGTCACCATATGACTTAACACGTGGCAGAATCACTTATCGTTTTAAATAAGAGACTCCATATTCTAAGGAGGTAAAAAACATGAAAGTAAGACCATCAGTAAAACCTATCTGTGAAAAATGTAAAGTTATCCGCAGAAAAGGAAAAGTAATGGTAATTTGTGAAAACCCTAAACACAAACAAAAACAAGGTTAATATTTAATTTGGAGGTGCAAAGATATGGCTCGTATTGCAGGAGTTGACGTACCACGTGACAAACGTGTTGTAATTTCTTTAACATATGTTTTCGGTATTGGACCAACACGCGCTAGCGAAATTTTAGCTAAAGCATCAGTTGATCAAAATACTAGAGTTAAAGATCTTACAGAAGATGAGTTAAACAAAATTCGTGAAGTAGTAGACGCGTATAAAGTCGAAGGTGACTTACGCCGTGAAACTAACTTAAACGTTAAACGTCTTATGGAAATCGGTTCTTACAAGGGAATGCGTCACCGTCGTGGTTTACCAGTTAATGGTCAACACACTAAGAACAACGCAAGAACTCGTAAAGGTCCAATTAAAACAGTAGCGAACAAGAAGAAATAAATAGTTACTAAAGTAAAGGAGGATAAAAAATGGCTCGCAAACAACAATCACGTAAACGTAAAGTGAAAAAGAATATAGAAGCAGGTGTAGCACACATCCGCTCAACTTTTAACAATACAATTGTTACAATTACTGACGAGTTCGGTAATGCTCTTTCATGGTCATCTGCCGGTGCATTAGGGTTTAGAGGTTCTAAGAAATCTACTCCTTTCGCAGCACAAATGGCTTCTGAAACTGCTTCTAAAGCAGCGATGGAACACGGTCTTAAAACTGTAGAAGTTACAGTTAAAGGTCCTGGTGCCGGTCGTGAAGCAGCTATCCGTGCACTTCAGTCAGCCGGACTTGAAATTACAGCTATCAGAGATGTAACTCCAGTTCCACACAATGGCTGTCGTCCACCTAAACGTCGTCGTGTATAAGAAATATAAAATCGCTTAAGTAGTTGGGAACAATATTATTTTCTAATATTTTCGGCGTTTAAAGGGAGGATATGTTACACATGATCGAAATCGAGAAACCTAGAATTGAGACAGTAGAGGTATCGGAAGATTCTAAGTTTGGTAAGTTTGTCGTAGAACCTTTAGAAAGAGGTTATGGGACAACACTTGGGAACTCCTTGCGTCGCATTCTTTTATCATCATTACCAGGTGCGGCAGTTAAGACGATTGAAATAGAAAATGTACTTCATGAGTTTTCGACAATAGACAATGTTGTTGAAGACGTGACTACAATTATTACTAACCTCAAGAGCCTTGCTTTAAAAATCTATTCTGAAGAAGAAAAAACTTTGGAAATTGATTTTAGCGGTGAAGGTGTAGTGACTGCAGCTGATATTACTCACGACAGTGATGTGGAAATTTTAAACAGAGACCTTAAGATTGCAACAGTATCTAAAGGCGGAAGCTTGAAATTACGCATGACAGCAGATCGTGGTCGAGGATATACTCTTGCAGACGGTAATAATAAAGCTGATATGCCAATTGGTGTAATTCCAATCGACTCTATCTATACACCGATAGAACGTGCGAATTATACTGTTGAAAATACACGTGTAGGACAAAGTACAAACTTCGATAAGCTTACTCTTGATGTATGGACTGATGGTTCACTTACTCCTCAGGAAGCAGTATCATTGGGTGCTAAAATTCTCACTGAACACTTAAACATTTTTGTCGGTCTTACTGATGAAGCACAAAATGCGGAAATCATGATCGAGAAAGAAGAAGATCAGAAAGAGAAAGTACTTGAAATGTCTATTGAAGAACTTGACTTATCAGTACGTTCTTATAACTGTCTGAAACGCGCTGGTATTAACTCTGTTCAGGAACTTACTGATAAATCAGAAGCTGATATGATGAAAGTGCGTAATCTGGGACGCAAGTCACTGGAAGAAGTTAAATTTAAACTTGAAGACCTTGATTTAGGTCTACGTAAAGAAGACTAGTCATAAAGGAGGAGAAATAATGGGTTACAGAAAACTTGGACGTACATCAGACCAAAGAAAAGCGATGTTACGCGACTTAGCAACTTCATTAATCGTAAGTGAGCGCATCACTACTACTGAAGACCGTGCTAAAGAATTACGTAAACTTGCAGACCGTTTAGTTACACTAGGTAAACGCGGTGACTTAGCAGCGAAAAGACGTGCTGGTCAAACTGTACGTAACGTAGAAATCATCAATGAAGATGGTTCAACAAGTTATGCACTTCAAAAATTATTTGAAGACATCGCTCCACGTTTCGCAGATCGTCAAGGCGGTTACACAAGCATCAAGAAGCTTGGAACTCGTCGTGGTGACGGAGCTGAACTTGTAATTATCGAATTCGTAGAAGGCGCTTCAGTTACAACTGAAGAAGCGTAAACTTTTAAAAGCAGAGTGAGTGTTATGATGGTGAGCCCGTAAGGGCTCATTCGTCTAGCTCGACGTATCCTGCAATATAACAATCAGTGCGCGACTCTTATTGCAGGGTACGCGCTTTTTTTACATAAAATTTTAAAGGGGTGGAAATATGATTTCATTAAAAGATATTGCATTTAAATACCGGGCGGAAGAATCATATGCCCTGGATCATATCTCCATCCCTTTCAATGCGGGGGAATGGACTTCGATAATCGGGCATAACGGCTCAGGGAAAAGTACATTGGTAAAAATTATCATGGGTATTATTGAAGAATACGAAGGTGAAATTTACGTTGGCGGTGAACTTTTAACCGATGAGAACAAGCAGCTGCTAAGACGTAAGTTTGCGATTGTCTTCCAGAATCCGGATAACCAGTTTGTCGGAGCAACTGTTGAAGATGATGTTGCATTCGGCCTTGAGAATCTGGGTCTCGAACGGGAAGAAATGATCGAACGTACAGAGTATGCTCTCAGTCTCGTTAATATGCTCGAATTCCGTACACATGAACCCCACCGTCTGTCAGGCGGGCAGAAACAGAGAGTCGCAATCGCAGGTGCACTTGCGATGCAGCCGGAAGTACTTATTCTCGATGAAGCGACATCAATGCTGGATCCTAAAGGACGAACAGAAGTGCTGTCTATCTTATGCAGACTGCATGAACAACTGGATACAACGATTCTTTATATTACTCATGACTTAACTGAAATTGAACGGAGCGACAGAGTCATCGTGATGAACGGCGGGGCAATTGTCGGTCAGGGTTCAGTGGAAGAAGTGTACAGGGATAAGAAACTGCTGCAGGAGAGTAATTTAAAAGTACCGTATACGGTAGAAATTTCAGATGCACTGCTCGACGGCTCTTATATGACACATGAAGAACTGGTGGTGCGATTATGACGATAAAGTTTGCGGATGTAAATGTGTTTTATAACCGTAAGTCTCCATTCGAATATCTGGCGTTAAAAAATATAAATACGACATTTGAATCGGGGAAGTTTTATGGATTAATCGGTCATACAGGGAGCGGTAAGTCTACGCTGATTCAGACGATGAACGGCTTGATTCTGCCGAGCTCGGGTACAGTTGAAACAGACGGTGTTGTACTGCAGAAGAAAACAAAGCAAAAGGTTATCCATCAGGCAAAAGCTAAAGTCGGCATGGTGTTTCAGTTTCCGGAGCACCAGCTGTTTGAAAGTACAGTATTGAAAGATGTAATGTTCGGACCGATGAATATGGGAGTCAGTGAAGAAGCTGCCAAAGAAAAAGCGTGCTACTATCTGGACCTTCTTAATGTTCATGAATCACTACTTGAGAAAAGTCCTTTTGAACTTTCGGGCGGGCAGATGAGAAAAGTTGCAATCGCAGGAATTTTAGCGATGGAGCCGAGTATTTTAATACTGGACGAACCGACAGCGGGTCTTGACCCGCTAAGTCATGATGAAACAATGCAGCTGTTTTACGATGTGTATAAAAAAATGGGTATTACAGTAATTTTAATTACACATGATATGAATGATGTTTTAGAGTTTACAGATGAAGTGAAAGTCATGGCTGAAGGACAGCTTGCAGGAGAAGGCGGGACTGCTGATATATTAACCGACAGTCATTTTATGAAACATTATAACCTGGAAGTTCCCCGCGTGATTCAGCTTGTTCAGGATTTATACGAAAAAGGCATAGTATTAAACGGCACTCCAAAAAATACAGCTGAATTTATTGAGCTGTATAAGGAATGGAGGCAGAATAATGCTTAGTTCGATGCTGCTCGGGAGATATATCCCGGGAAATAGTATGATTCACAGCCTGGACCCGAGAGCGAAAATCCTAACTGTTATTCTATTTATGATTATTGTGTTCTTTGCAAATCACTGGCTCGGCTATGGTTTGTTAATACTGTTTGTCCTGGCGATGACTAAACTGGCAGGCTTATCAATCAGATTTCTGTTTAACGGTTTAAAGCTTATTTTTATCCTGTTAATATTTACATTTCTGATGCATCTGTTCTTAACTAAAGGCGGAACGGTACTAATTGACGGCGGGTTCTTCACAATCGAATCAGAAGGACTTGTTACCGGTATTTATATTACAATCCGGCTGATTCTTCTCGTTGTGATTACGACGCTGATGACGCTGACAACAAGTCCGATTGAACTGACGGATGCGATTGAAAAACTGTGCAGACCGCTTAAAGCTTTAAAAGTTCCTGTGCATGAAATTGCGATGATGATGTCGATCTCATTGAGATTTATTCCAACGCTGATGGACGAAACGGAGAAAATAATTAAAGCACAGAGTGCACGCGGCTCGACATTTATGACAGGGAATTTAAAACAGCGCATTAATGCACTGGTGCCGATATTCATTCCGCTCTTTATGTCTGCGTTTAAGCGTGCTGAAGAAATGGCGATTGCTATGGAAGTCAGAGGCTATCAGGGTGAAGAAGGCAGAACGCACTACCGTCTTCTGTCCTGGGAAACACGGGATACAATTGCGCTCCTCGTGCTTGTGTTATTCGGCGCATTATTAATATTTGTAAGGCAGTGAACTAAATGAGAGTGGCAGTAAACATTTCATATAACGGACGGAACTTCAGCGGATTTCAGTATCAGCATGACTTCCGGACTGTGCAGGGCACGATAGAAAAACAGCTGAAACGGATGCACAAAGAATTTACACGTATTATTGCATCATCACGAACAGACGCAGGCGTACATGCTGTGGAGCAATATTTTCATTTCGACACTCCCCTAGACATACCGCCTGAAAAATGGAAATTTATTTTAAACAGAGCGATGCCGGATGATATAATGATTAATGACGTGCAAATTGCCGCTGACGACTTTCATTCCCGGTTTGATGCAGCTGGGAAGACCTACCGCTATAAGGTCTACACGGGTACTAAAAACCCGTTTTACGACGGATTGAAGACGCATTACCCATATGCGCTGGATATCGCAGCGATGAAAGAGGCAATGCACCCGTTTATCGGCACACATGACTTTACGACGTTCTCCAGTGCCAAGGGAGAAATTAAAAATAAAGTGCGGACAATTAAAGAATTTAAAGTGCTTGAAACAAACGACGGCTTTGAATTTGTTATTACCGGTACGGGCTTTCTGTATAACATGGTGCGCGTCATTGCAGCATACGTTCTGGAATGCGGGAGAGGTATCAGAACGCCGGACACGCTGAATATGATTGCAGCTAAAGACAGAACAGTTATTCCTAAAACAGCACCGGCCGAAGGTCTTTATCTGGAAAAAGTATGGTATAAAAAGATGTAAAAGTTGTCATGAAAACATTGACTTTATGACGGTTCGATTATATAATAATTAACGGTACATTTTTATATCCATCCATGATTAATAGGCCCCGGAAACTTATTAGGATAATGAATATAAAAAGACAAAAACGACTAATTTAAAACGACAATATAGAACGAGATTTAGGAGGAAATTACTATGGATCAAACGTTTATGGCTAATGAGTCAACTATCGAACGTAAATGGTTTGTTGTAGATGCAGCGGGTAAAACATTAGGTCGCTTATCTACAGAAGTAGCAACAATATTACGCGGGAAACACAAACCAACTTTTACACCTCACGTAGATTCAGGTGATTACGTTATCGTAATCAACGCTAGTGAGATCGTATTAACAGGTAAAAAAGATTCACAAAAAATCTACTACAGACACACAGGTCATGTTGGTGGAATCAAATCAGTATCAGCTGGTGAATTAAGAGAGAAAAACCCAATGAGATTATTAGAAACTTCTATCAAAGGAATGTTACCTAAGAATCCATTAGGACGTAAACAAGGCAAAAAATTATTTGTATACGGTGGAGAAAATCATCCACACGTTGCACAACAACCTGTAAACTACGAGTTACGTGGTTAAGGACTAGGAGGGAAAACATTTGGCTAAAGTAGAATATCAAGGAACTGGACGTCGTAAGCACTCAGTTGCACGTGTACGTTTAGTACCAGGTGAAGGTAAAGTAACAGTTAACGGACGCGATATGAGAGACTATCTTCCATTTGAAAGCTTAATTTTAGATTTAAACCAGCCATTCTCAGTTACAGAAACAGAAGGTAACTACGATGTATTGGTAAATGTTCACGGTGGTGGCTTCACAGGTCAGGCACAAGCAATCCGTCACGGTATTGCAAGAGCTTTACTTGAAGCAGATCCGGAACACCGCGGCGCGCTGAAAAGAGCTGGACTCTTAACACGTGACCCACGTATGAAAGAACGTTACAAATACGGACTTAAAAAAGCCCGTCGTTCTCCACAATTCTCAAAACGTTAATATATATTTATATATTGAAAAAGCACTCCCCAGCAATGGGGAGTGCTTTTTTTGTCTAGAGCGGTTTCATCCTCTATACTTTAAATGTGTTAAATATTATAGGAAGGATGATGAAATATGACAAAAGTTGGTATTATAGTTGGAAGTCTTAGAAAAGAATCTGTTACTAGAAAGATTGCCGAAAACGTCGCTGAATTATTCCCGTCCGAATATGAAACAGAGTTTATCGATATTGGAAATCTACCTTTATATAACGAAGATATTGATACAGAAGCAGGTGCACCACAAGAATACGATGAGTTCCGCAGTAAATTAAATGAAGTGGATGCGGTATTATTCGCAACACCTGAGTATAACCGATCGATGTCAGGTGCAATGAAGAACGCATTAGATGTAGGTTCCCGCCCATACGGCCAGAGTAAGTGGGATAGCAAACCTGCATTGGTCATGAGTCAGTCCCCATCCAATTTAAGCGGATTTGGTGCGAATCATCACTTACGCCAGTCATTGGTATTTTTAAATATGCACCCGTTGCAGCAGCCAGAGGTGTATATCGCCAATTCCTTTGATTTAATTGATGATGACGGAAAAATTAATAACGAAGGCACTGTAGAGTTCTTACAGTCAGCAGTAGATGCATTTGTTGATTTAATCAAACAGTTAAGTAAATAGATTTAGAGCACTTCCCAGCAATGGGGAGTGCTTTTTGCTTATATACGAATATTTCAAAGTAGAGTTACGTATGATAACATGTATATTAATTGTTCAGATACATATAAAAAACATTGGGGGAGAATTTTATTTTTAAATTTATGAAGAATATATACTTTCGTACAGGGGCAGTAATCGTCGGGGGAGGTGCCATCGGGGTATTGGCATTTGGACTAATTGAGTCATATTTTAATTGGCAGGAAATTGATAATCTGACAACACAGGCGCTGGATAATGGTCATAGTTATTCACTGGTCATTCATAATGACTTTACTAATGCATACACTTTCGAAGTTACAGATGATAAATAATAATGTTGCAAAGCACTTCCCAGCAATGGGGAGTGCTTTTTGTTTTGATCTAAACTTTTATAAGTTAACAAGTTGGGTATTATAAATTATAAGAGGAGGCAGTTATTATGGCGTTTGATTATGATTTGGATTTTGATAATATAAATTTTCGTGAGCAGCCTGAACTGTACAGGGTAGGCAGAGGAGAGCAGGGTGTGCTGCTTGTAGAACCTTATAAAGGTGAAATACTTCAGTACTGGCGCTTTAAAACACCTGATATTGCCAAAGAATCTTCTGATAAAATTTATCAGATGTATTTGGATTATAAAGACAAAAACGATTTTATCGGTATGGATATGGCAAGGAAATTTCTGCAGATGGGTTATACAAGAGCACGGCGTTATGCGAATTATAAAGGCGGCAGGAAATACAACAAAGATGGTGAAGTGAACGAAAGAGATATTGATCCTGAAAAAGCAGAATCAGCTGCTATTTTTGAAAAGAAATGGGTTAAAGTACGTGAAGATGAGGAGTATTTGAAATTGAAGAAAGCACATCAAAAGAAATATGGCTGACTGGAGGAAGTCTTATGGACAGTAATATTGAATTTGAATATATTGAAACGAACGGTATAACGCTTCACGTTGCAGTCACAGGTCCCAAAGACGGTGAACTGGTTATTCTTCTTCACGGTTTTCCGGACTTCTGGTACGGCTGGAGAAAGCAGATTGAGATGCTCACTGAAGCAGGTTACAGAGTCGCTGTGCCCGATCAGCGCGGCTATAATAAGAGTGATAAACCGAAAGGGAAAAAAGCGTATGTCATTAACGAGCTTAAACAGGATGTTATCGGTCTGATTAAACATTTCAAAAGAAAAGATGCAGTAATTATCGGTCACGACTGGGGCGGTGCTGTCGGATGGCATTTGGTGAGTACGCATCCGGAGTTCGTACAGAAGTTTATCGCGATTAATATACCTCATATGGGTGTCTTCCCAAAAGCTTTGCTTAAAACACCATCACAGTTAATTAGAAGTCTGTACATGGTATTTTTTCAAATCCCGATACTGCCTGAAAAAGTACTGAGCGGAAGAGATTTTAAAAATGCAGCACAGGTATTAAAAGGGAGCAGCCGTGATGGTACTTTTACAGAGAATGATATTAAGGAGTATAAGCAGGCATGGAGTAAACTTGGTGCTTTGTCCAGCATGCTGAACTGGTACCGTGCTATCTCTTCCAGCATGAAGCATATCAGTAAAGAGAAAATTGAAGTTCCTGTAAAAATTATATGGGGAGAGCAAGACCGCTTTCTGTCAAAGCGCTTGGCAGAGGAAAGTCTTAAGTTTATAAATGCGGCATCGGTAACCTGGATTAAGGATGCGACTCACTGGGTGAATCAGGAAGAAGTGGATATGGTCAATAAAGAGATTCTAAAGTTTTTAAATAAATCATCTTAGTCTGAAAGTTGAAGAACACCTCCCATAGCGGAAAGTGTTCTTTTTTTACTGTTCTATAAGCTGAATCAAATTACCGCACGTATCGTTAAACACTGCGAGTTTCATATCGCCGGCTGCCGTCGGTTCCATCGTAAATTCAACGCCGAGTGTTTCTAGCCGTTCATATTCTTTGTCTATATCATTAACACCGAACATTGTTGCAGGGATGCCCTGCTGCATCAAGCTGTTCTGATAATCCTGGGCAGCGATATTGTCATTAGGTTCAAGGACAAGTTCCGTACCGTTTTCATCGTCCTTCGAGACAACAGTAATCCATCTGAAATTACCTGCAGGGACGTCATGTTTTTTTACAAAACCGAGAACATCCGTATAGAATTTTAATGCTTTATCCTGATCATCCACGAATAGGCTGGTAACGATAATATTCATCATTGCACCTCATTTATTTAGATTCTGACTTAAGAATATAATAAATCAATGTGAAAATGAAACTGTTGAGTATCATTATTTTTATTGATATAGTCTCATTAAGGTTATAATGACATAAATGTTGGGAGAACAGCTATGTATAAAGTAATTTTTCTGGATATTGATGATACAGTATTTAACTTTAAAAAATGCAGTGAGAGTGCATTGAAAGAAACTTTTTCAACGCTCAATCTCGAATATAACAAAAATGTATTTGAATCGTTTTCTGCGATTGATCAACGTTTATGGAAACAGCAGAAAGAAGAACTGCTGACTGTGGCAGAAGTACTGGATATAAGATTCGCTGAGCTGTCGGAAACACTTGGCTTGAATTATGACAGCAATCTTGCTAAAGAACATTTTGGGAAATTACTCGGCGAACAGTACATTATGGAACCTGGTATTGAAGAAGTGTTAAAAGAGCTCTCAGCAGATTATAAAATATACGCGGCTTCGAACGGTGTTTTAACAATGCAGGAGAATAGACTGCAGCTGTCAGAACTGAAGAAATATTTTACTGACTTATATGTCTCTGATGACATCGGATATGCAAAACCAAATATAAACTTCTTCATAGAGAGTATGGACAGGGCAAAGTTAAAAGCGTCTGAAATACTGATGGTTGGTGACAGTTTAGTTTCTGACATTGCCGGAGCCCGCGCGGCGGGTATCGATGCAGTCTTGTACAATCCTTACAGCTTGGAGAATTTATCTAAAATAAGTGCTGATTATGAGATTAAAGATCTCCATGAATTGCCCGGTATTTTAAACTCATAAGTTATGAAAAAAGTAAGGAACATGCTAAAATTACTAATGAAAGTAAAGAGTTAAAGGAGATTTCAACATGCAAAATATAAGCGGTAAAACAGCACTAATTACAGGTGCAGGACGCGGCATCGGCCGTGCGACAGCACTTGCTCTTGCAGCAGAGGGTGTAAATATCGGACTGGTTGGCCGTTCGATTGAAAACCTGAAACAAGTACAGGAAGAGCTTAAAAACTACGATGTTAAAACAGCAGTAGCAGCAGCCGATGTATCTGATATAGATGCAATTACTTCAGCGGTGGAAGCAATCCGCGGAGAACTTGGTCCAATTGATATTCTGTTAAACAACGCAGGTATTTCGAAATTCGGCAGCTTTATGGAGCTGACTCCAAAAGAATGGACAAACATTCTTAATGTTAACGTGAACGGCGTATACTACACAACTCGTGCTGTACTTCCTGAAATGATTGAACGCAATACAGGGGATATTATTAATATTTCATCAACTGCAGGTCAAAAAGGCGGAGCAATCACAAGTGCATACTCTGCGTCGAAAGCAGCAGTAATCGGCTTAAGTGAATCACTGATGATGGAAGTTCGTAAGCATAACATCCGCGTGACAACATTAACTCCAAGTACAGTCGCAACTGATATGGCTGTTGAACTTAACTTAACTGACGGCAATCCTGAGAAAGTAATGCAGCCGGAAGATCTGGCAGAACTGATTGTCGCACAGCTTAAATTAAACAAACGTGTTGTACTGAAACACGCTGGGCTATGGTCAAATAATCCATAAGTAAATAAATTTCTAAAGCGCTGTCTGATAAAAATCAGGCAGTGTTTTATTATTTTCTAGAAAATATGGGTATAGGTTAGTAATGTTACATACAGTTGTAGTAGATCAAAAGGGGAACACAAACAGGGGGAGAGGCTATGAGGTTGTTAATACTTATGCTGGCAGGGGCATTTATATTGGCGGGGTGCGGAGATACTGACGAAGTGCCGATTGATGAGCCTGAAAGCACTGAGACAGAGACAGAAGCGACAAAAGCAGTAGAGGAAGAGGAAAGTACTGAATCCGAGGAAATATCTAATGATGACGGCGGTGAAAATAGAGAGACCGAATCAGTTGAAGAGCCTGCAGAACCCGTTAATGTAATGGACGGTATTGAAGTTTTAGCAGGCTACTGGATTAATTACAGAGGTGAAGACGATGCACGTGGTCATATGACACGTACAAACCCGATAGAGTATAATTCGGGACAGGATTATACTGTAACAACGGCTTCTTATGTTTCGTATTTTTACGGCGATGAATTTATAAAAACAAATAACTATGGACATGACGGCCCGCACATTATAGAAAGTGTGCCTGAAGCGGATCGTTTAATAGTGAGCTTTAGTGAACCGGAAAAAGATACGGTCCAGCTGATTAATGAAGCATTGGAAGATGCGTCAGCAGGTAATGAAGTAAATACGACACCTGATGAGCTCATTGGACGGGGGCAGCCGGTTGAAGAGGGAATGACAGGCACGATTATGTTCGGTCAGGATTTCCTGACAGGTGATGATGTGTTTACCGGCGAACGGATTGATGATGAAGGTCATTTTGTTGATGATGAAAGCTATTACGTAACAGGTGCTCTGGCATATACACCTTCCGAGGACTATATCATTACAGCACCTGCTTATATTAGTTATTACTCTGGGCGCAGATTTATAGAAACTGTTGAGATTACAGCAGTGCCAGCATATCTCCCTGAAGTTAAAGGTGCGAACTATATTAACATCAGTTTCCATGAGGATCATCTGCTCGATTTAAATATTATTGAGCTCGAATAAAAAATCTCCCTTTGAAATGTTTTCAGAGGGAGATTTTAGTATTTATTTTGATAATGCGATTTTAATATGTGCTAAATGATGTTCTTCATGCCATGATAATTTCGCAACTTTTGTTCCGACAGAGATTTCACCATTAACCTCATGTGTGAACACGCGCTTTAACTGATCTTCAGTTAAGCTGCTGCCAAGCGCGACCACACGCTCATTTATACCTTCAAGCATTTTAATAGAACTCTCTACCGGGAGATTACTGTCCGGTAAGACTGCCCATTCATTCTGAATGAATTCCGGCACTTTAGGATTATTATCAGTTAAGGCGAGTTTCAGACGCTGATACATATTCAGCTGTGAATCAGCGATATGATGTACAAGTTGACGAACGTTCCAGCTGCCTTCGCGGTATGTTTTGTTCAGCTCTTCGTCAGACAAAGAATCAACCTCCACACGTAAGCGCTCTGTGTAAGTAGCGGTGTCTTCCAACCATTTTTCGATATCCGATAAAGCTATGTTTTCAGGTACTTGCAATTGACCAATAGGAAATTTTACGTCCATGTTCAAACCCCTCACTTTATTCATTTTATGATTCTACTTTACCATAATGATAAAAATATACATTGTGACAGGGGCATAAAGAAAAGCCCTGTCCGTTTGGACAGAGCTTTTTTACGTTACTTATAATTTATTAACAGGTTCTTCTTTTTCAATATTCTTACCAATGTTGTTGGAGATTGTCGCACCGACTTTATCCCAGTTCATGAAGTTTTCCATTGCGATGGAAATTATCGTACCCATTAACAGGCCGCTTGATAATAACGGCTGCACGTAGCCTGGCAGGCTTGCGAATGCTGAAGCGGGTACTGCCATAAGGACAAGTCCTAAGAACATAGGAATCGCTGCACGGTAAATATTGAGGCTGTTGAATTCCACAAGTTTGAACCAGTCCCACGCTGAACCGAAAAGTTGTACGTATGATACGAATAAGACCGCACACCCGACACTTAACGGAATCATCGTAAAGAATGAACCGATTTGAGGAATAGCACCCATAACGAAGAACATTGCCGCACCGAAGATAAACGGCATACGTTCGTAAATTTTAGTCTGCTGAATAAAACCGATTGATGATACGAAAGGTGAGTATGGTACCAGTCCTAAGAATCCTGGAATAATTGTCATAACACCAGTAATCGTAAATGAGTTTCTGTAATCTTTGCTCGTTGAAGGTGAATCCGGATAGATTGGATCTGTTCCTTTAATTGAGCCGTACTGTTTAGATAAGTTAAGCATACCTGTAATCACTACTGTAAGTATAATTCCGATATTCCACGCAGGTGAACCCAGCGGGAACCAGAAAATTTCCAGGGAGCTTGCTGCACCGCCTGCAAGCTGAGTGTCCTGACCGAATAGTAATAAGTACGCCGGCCAGCCGATAATAATACCGATAAGCATTGCATACTGCGATAATTTATTTGAACCGCGAATTGTTAAAATCAGTACAAGGGTAACAATTACGAATGACAGAATTGCCGGTCCAACTTGAATTTCAGTCGGGCCTTCTCCGCCGCCAAATGGCAGGCCGACCATGCCTTTAAAGAAACTGATACAAAGAGATACACCGAATAAAAGCATGAATACACCCATAACACTCGGGTTAAATAATTTCTCCAGGTAGTAACCAACACCTGTTAAACCGATAATTACAGTAAGAATTCCTGTAATAATTAATCCTGTTGCGATGCTGCCGCCAACTTCTGCAATGGGCATACCCTGTGCTGCAGCAAGTGAAGATAATGCGAGCAGCACTCCCCACCAAAGGCCGGAAGGTCCGTCCATAATCGGTCTTCTGTGTCCGATAAATACCTGCATCAAACAAGCGATTCCGCCGAGAATAAATGAAAACTGCATTGTACTGACGATTTCTGCCTGTGACAGATTAAAAGCTGCCCCCATCGTAATCGGTACAACGACTGTATTAATAAATATATACATTAACCATTGAAGTCCGCCAAGCCAGTTATCGACATTTTTAAAATGTTTCATCATGTCTTATATCACACCGTTTCCTATTTAATTATAATTTATAATAACCTACCCTATAATATAGAAAGATATGTTAAAAATCATTGTCTATAATAGCTAAAATTAAAATATTTTTTATCATAAGTTATCAAAATATGCCTGTGATTTTTTAATGAATGCCTGTGATATTTTCGTCGGATACATATACTTATGTTTCAGTAAGCCGATAGTGCGTGTGAAATCTTTATTTTCAATCTTTAAATGTTTGACCTGATGATCATAAATATTCATCGATGTCTCGGGTGTGAAGGCGACACCATGACCTTTTTTAACAAGCTGGAGTATAGCTGTTGCTTCTTCAACTTCCACCTGATAATACGGAGAAAACCCAGTGGCTTGTAAAATGTTGTCTGTCAGCTGGCGGAAACTGTATTGATTAGTCAGCCCGATAAAAGGGATGTTTTCATCCAGTTCTGTCAGGTTCACAGAATCCTTTTTGGCTTCGCTAAAATATTTTGGTACGGTTAGATATATATCTTCAGTATAGAGTGGCAGCCACTCTATATTATTATGTTCAATACGTTCTGTCGTAATACATAAATCATACTTTCCATTTTCAATAAACTGATGAAGATTTTCCTGAGACAGGGGCACCTGCTGGAATTTCAAAAGAAGCGGTACCGACACGCAACTTCGTTCAGGTAGATCAGGTTACTGACTTAGCAGTATTCTTAGCATCTGATGAAGCTAAATTTATGAACGGCGCAATTGTACCAATCGACGGTGGATTTACAATCCAATAATAATTATTTTAAAAAAGATTATTAGGGAAGCAAGTTTAATTGCTTCTCTATTTTCATGGGAGGACATATGAAAAAACAAGGTGAATTTCATTACGCATGGTGGATAATGATAGCGAGTGCTGCGATTTACGCAGCAAGTGTTGGTATTATTGTCAGCTGTGCACCGATTTTATATCGCGCTGTCGCACAGGATTTAAATGTTGGGGTATCTGAAATCAGTTTATATACCTCTATTATGTATATAGTCGTTACAATTTTACTGCCTTTTGCAGGAAGAATATTAATCGATTCGATATACGTTATATTTTAACAATCGCAGGGATTATTAATGCGGTGGCATTTGGTTTAATGGGTACTTATAACTCGGTTATACCTTTTTATATTTCAGGTGTGGCTTTAGGGATAGGGAGTACATTTTTAATTTACGGTTCAATTCCTTTAATTATGAACAACTGGTTTAAAGCAAAAGCAGGTACGTCTTTAGGCTTCGCTATGGCATTTATGGGAGTCGGCGGTGCAATTTTCGCTCAGGTGACAGGTATTTTAATCGAATCAATCGGCTGGCGCCAGACATATATGGCACTTGGTGTAATTGTGGCACTGTTAATTCTGCCATTTACTATTTTTGTTATTCGTTCTAAACCGGAACAGCTGAATATGAAAGCTTACGGTGAAGATGAAGTGGATGTTGAAAATACTAAAGTCGATAAAACACCGGCAACAGGTGTTGAGAAACGAACTGCATTAAAATCACCGGCGTTTTATCTGGTGTTATTATTTACCGGTCTGTTTGGACTCGCTTCAACGGTCAGTTTCCATGTGCCGAACTTTGTTGAATCGATCGGCTTTACAGCTGCAATGGCGGCAACAGGTGTGACATGTGTAACAATCGGTCAGACGGGGGGGGGGGGGGAATTTATGCTCGGAGCAATCAATGATAAATTCGGAGTTAAATCTGCGCTGTTTGTCGGTATCGGCGGCGGAATGATTGGTGTTGTTGCATTAATGATTTCTGATTCATTCGGCATAGGTATGCTGTACCTTGGTGCACTGCTGTTCGGCATAGGGTTCTCAGGGTCTACATTATTACCGCCTGTAGTTATTCGTGAAGTATTTGGCGGACGGGATTATGCGTCAATTTATACGACGATTATGTCGGCATCAACACTGGGTGTCGCAGTCGGAACGACATTGTTCAGTTATTTATACGATGCGAGCGGTTCATACTATATAGTGTTTATTATCGTAATTATACTCTTTGTTGGGACGATTTCATCAAGTCTGTTCTCGCTGAATTGGAAACGAAAATTAAATTATTAATATTCAGGCTCATAATATCTTTTAGGAGATATTGTGAGCTTTTTCTATTTATAAAACTGCTATACTGAACTTAAGAGGTGTGGGATATGAAAGTAATTATCGATGCGGACGCCTGTCCGGTGAAGGATATCGTAACGAAAGAAACTAGAGAAAAAAATATAGACGTCGTACTTGTATCAAGCCTGTCGCATTTCAGTTCAAGAGAACTGGATTCGCATGTCAAAGCTGTTTACGTCGACGCAGGACCGGATGCAGCGGATTATAAAATTGTCCAGCTGGCTGAAGCGGGGGACATTATCGTCACGCAGGATTACGGCCTGGCATCACTGCTCTTGCCAAAGGGCTGTACAGTACTGCATCACACAGGATTTGAGTATAATAAAATGAATATGGATCATATGCTTGAAACACGTCATATGAGCAGTGTAATCAGAAGAGGCGGCGGACGGACAAAAGGACCGAAAGCACTGTCTCAGGATGATAAACAAAAGTTTACTGATTTATTTATAGATGCACTTAACAAATAAATTCGTACAGAATGAATATCAATTATAAATATAGGAGGATACTATGGATAAATATATTATTGATACACTGAATTCTCAAGTGAGCTTTGAAGTTACATATATGATGATGACCAAAATTACAGGAACATTTAATGATTTTAAGATTTCGATTGAGGCGAATGATCTGATTAATCTGACCGGTGCAAAAATATACGGAGAAGCGGATGTTATGTCGATTGATACCAACGTAAAGGAAAGAGATGAACATTTACGTTCAGAGGAATTTTTCAATGCCGAAAAATATTCTAAAGTTACATTCGAATCAACAGAAGTGAGAAAAGCCGGGCAGACTGTAAAAGTATTTGGGGATTTAACGATAATGAACCACACTGAAAATATTATGATAATTCTTTATAACAAAGGTGTCCGGACAAATCCGTGGGGAACTGAAGTATATGGATTTGAAGGGGAATTTGAACTGAAACGCAGTGATTATGGATTAACATGGAACAAATCATTAACAAATGGCGGTATGCTAGTCAGTAATAAAGTTAAAGTGATGGCTTCACTTCAGTTCAGCAAATTATAAAAAGGATAATGACAGCTCTTATTTATTAAATATTTTTAAGCTTTTATAATTTTTAGGAAAGAGGCATTATATGACGGAATTCCTTTTTATCTTAAGCAACGTTATGCTGCCTATAGCGATAATCGTCTTTATCGGTTACTTTTCGCAGCTGAAATTAAACTTAGACAGACCGACACTCGGCAAGCTGATGGTGAATTATATTATCCCGGGATTCATATTTATGAACCTGTACAGCTCGGACATAGACTTTAGCCTGCTGTTATACATAATGATGTTTTTATTTATATTTGCGCTTATTTCTTACCTTGTATCGAGAGTTATAGCAGCAATATCAGGAGTGAAAGGGCAGCACACCGTGCTATTTACAAACTCAAGTCTTTTTTATAACGCTGGAAATTATGGTGTGCCGGTCAATGACCTTGTATTTAAAAGTGACCCGTTTGCCATGAGTGTTCAGGTTATGATGGTCGTGTTCCAAAATATTATCGCGTACTCATACGGTATATTTGTGTTGAGTGCAGAAAATGTGGGGAAATTTAAAGCACTTCTCGGTTACTTTAAAATGCCGATTTTTTACGGATTATTTTTAGGGCTGTTATTTAATTACTTTAATATCAGTCTGCCTACACCTGTTCTGTCATCACTAGATTACATAAGAGATGCGATGATTGGTATGGTGCTATTTATACTTGGTACGCAAATTGCGGGAATCAGGTTCAGACATCTGCGATTCAGCGCTTTTATTGCCACAGCGGTAAAATTGTTAATCATCCCGGCGATGGCACTGCCGTTACTGTTCTTATTTAACGTGGACGGCGTCGTTGCGCAGGCGATATTGATTACAACTGCAATGCCCGCTTCAGTAAACAGTTCTGTCATTGCCCAGCAATACAGCGATGATCCGGAATATGCAGCAGAAATCGTGATGATGAGTACATTATTGAGTGCAATTACGCTGCCGCTTGTAATATATACGGCACTGAATATTTTTTAGATAAGAATAACTGTGAGTGCGCCGCCGTGAACTGACGGTGGCACAGAAACAGTAATTGCGCGCCACCGTGAAACGACGGTGGCACGCTTATTTTTTTACTTCGCTGAATAGTGGAGAATCCAAGTCTATATTCTCCTCGCCTGATTTTTTATTGATAATAGAAAGACTGCCATCTGTTTCGATTATGACAGCCTTTACGTCAGACATATCGCCGCTGCCGTTTGAACGAATAGCCTGTTTTATCTCGGTTTCCACAATGCGTTCTTTCTTCATGTTTTTATAATGGAATTCTCCATTGTGAAAGAGCAGGGAAGGAGAAGCTTTTATATATTTACTTACCAGACTGCTGTGAACTGAGAGTTTGGTAATAATATACTGCATAATCATCAGGACTAAAAAAGCTGTAATACCTTGAGTGATAGTTACATTACGGTTGATAAGAATACTTGCGAGTATTGAACCAATCGCTACTGCTACAACAAAATCAAAGGCGTTCAGCTGCGAAAGTGATCTTTTTCCGCTGGCCGGATGATAACGATAACAGAAGTATATGCCATTAAACCAATCAGCACGGTTCTTAATATGACATCCGGTCCATCAAATATTAGTTTGTCGAATTCAAGCAATGATAAAACCTCCTGTAAATTTAAATAGTTAGTATTATTTACCCTGTATACACCGGGATAATTATTGAACCGACTGGTATGTTTTTCTATAAAAAAGAAGCTGCTGCACATCAATGATGTGCAGCAGCTATTTTAAATACATATCAAGAAACTTTTGATTCGGACGTTCACATACATTTTTTACAGGTATATTTTTGCGGTATTTCGCGATGAGTTTATAAATCGTATCTCTTATAAACTTAGGAACAAGTTTAAGCAGTATAACGGGTTTAAATAATCGATTAGCATCTGCAAGCATGTGCAGTACTGCATCCGAGTGTATATAAGTTCTGCCTTCAGCAATATAAATAACGCTGTCTATATCGTTGTCAGGCGTATAGTTTTCTTTTGTCCATTCAGTATTAAAATCGGTAATACGGAGTTCGGGATTTTCGTTAATGTCTACAGTGAAACGCACGAAGAAACTGCAAAAGTTGCATTCGCCGTCAAAAATCAACACTTTCATAGTAACGCCTCCTCAATTGTATTTTATCATATCAGTTCTGGGACTGGCATGACAGAGGCTCATGTGTATCCGGGACTCTCAGAGTTGGCATGATCGGGTCTCATATGTATCCGGAACTCCCGGGACTGGCATGATTAAGACTCATGTGTATCCGGAACTCTCAGGACTGGCATGGTCGAGTCTCATGTGTATCCCAGACTTCCAGGACTGGCATGATCGGGTCTCATATGTATCCGGAACTCCCGGGACTGGCATGATTAAGACTCATGTGTATCCCAGCTATCAGAAAGCACAAATAAAGCAAAAAAGCAGAACCCGGCAATCGGATTCTGCTTTTTTCTCAATTATTATTTCTTAACGATCATTTCAATTTCAACTTCTGCACCAAGCGGAAGTTCCAATACTGCGACACATGTGCGTGACGGGTATGGTGCGCTGAATTTCTCTTTATACACTTCGTTCATCGCATCGAAGTTCTTCATCGTTGTCAGGTATACGTTAACTTTAACAACCTGTTCTTCTGTAACACCCATATCTTCCATTACATCGAATAGATTATTGAATGCAACTTCAGTCTGTTTCGCAATATCTCCAGTTAAATCTTCTGTAACATCCAGTCTGTTTTTTGCTGTCTGTCCCGAGAAGTAGAGAAAGTCTCCGGCGTCTGTAACGTGTGAATACGGTCCGGAGCTGCTCACTGTTTTTGTGTTGAATGCTTTTCTGCTCATAAAACAACCTCCTAATAGTAATAATTTAATCATAGCATTTTAAATTGAATAGAATAGTATTAGTGAGAATCTATTAGTGTAAAAAGGTCTATCCAACATCGATAAGAATAAGTGAGTTTCCGATGAGCAAATTATAGGGTATATAGGGTACAAATGCTGTTATAGTATATGGTAGAAGATATTAAAGTGTTTATCGACTTACGATAAAACGATTTTAAAAATGAGGTTTGGCTTATGCAATATACAGTTAAAGAGTTACTGACGCTTGAAGAATTGCAGGATGCAGAATATATCGGCACAAAACAAAGTCTCTCGAAGAATATAAAAGGCATTACAGTAATAGATTCACCAGATATTTCATTATGGCTAAAGGGAGGAGAGACGATACTCACAAGTTTCTTCCCGGTAAAAGATCTAAACGACGAAGAGATGAAGGATTGGATGCACAAGCTTGCTGATAAAAAAATCAGCGCTCTGATTGTAAAGCTCCGAGAAGAGTTTGACAGCATCCCGGCTCCTGTAATGGAAGTGTGCAAAGAGAGAAATATTCCGATTATATCGCTGCCGACAGCTGTTCCGTTTATCGATATTATTTATAAAGTGACGCGCAAAATTTTTAATCAGGATGTTGAAAAGCTCGAGTACTTCAGAGAGATTCATCTCCGTTTTACCGAGCTGTCGATTCAAAATGTCAGCGATGAAGTGATTATCGAAACGCTGGAGTCGCTGATCGGCAATCCCGTGACCATTTATAACGAGCTTTTTAAAGTAATCGCGACAACGGACAGTGAAGTAGAACTGTTTTACGAATCGGATAAGTTTCAGGTGGAAGAAAACATTAAGAACACGATCTTCCCGATTTACCGCAGATTCGTTATCTATCCGAAACTGCAGGACCGCGAGTGTGAACAGATTATGATTCCGATAACGACAGTGAACCAGACGAAAGTTATGCTCGTTATCAGTGCAATACATTCAGGTTTCAATGATTTTGATTTTATCGCTATTGAAAATGCAGCGACAGCGTTATCTTTAAATCTCGCTAAGAAAATTGCGATTTCTGAAGTGGAAAAGAAATATAAAAATGAAATTATCGATGACCTCCTGTCAGGTGACATTAAGGACGAAGATGATATTGCCGAGCGTGCGGATAATATTAAGTTTGATTTAAACAGCCGGTCTGCAGTGGTTGTATTTACGCTGAAGTTTAACGATAAAAAAGTAACGAGTGTCGCGAGGGAACGGTATTACAATATTTTAATTAGTAATATCGACTATTATTTAAAAAATGCGATTGTGCGTGAACGGTTTAATCAGGTGATTGTTATCTGGCCGATACATTCCGGTCAGAGCAATAAGAAAAAAGAAATGAACAGCATCAAACGGTCCCTCGGCTTTGTAATTAATAAATTTGAAAGTGCCGTCAGCGATGCGAGAGTATATACGGGTATCGGTACGATAGCAGATACCGTACACGACCTCCCAAAAAGTCACAAAGAAGCCCAGGAAGTGCTCGACGTAAATGAAATGTCCTATCAGCATGAACCTGTGCTCAGTTTTGAAGAGCTTGGTATTTATCGTCTCTTGTATCAATTCAGGAACGATAATAACAGATTGAAAGAATTCATTCCTCAAAGTCTGCAGAGGCTGATTGATTACAATAAGTCAAACAGGGAACAATTAATTGAAACATTGGAAATGTTCCTCATGTGCCAGCAAAATGTATCGCGTTCGGCCGACAGATTGTATGTACATTATAAAACTGTCTCATATCGTCTTGATAAGATTAAGGAAATTACGCAGATGGATTACGAAGATGCGAATGAAATGCTGTCAGTCCAGGTCGGTCTGAAGATACTGGAAATAATGAGAAAGGAGTAACTATGTAATATATAGATAATTAAAGAGATAAATCTTAGAAAAATTATCTACATTGGATAAAGACAACGGACGGTTAGGCATATATAATAAATAATGGTGCAAGACACTGATAACAAAGTATATGAAATACAAAATATAATAAGAGGTGTAAATATGTCAGAAGAACACACTAATCTTTCCGGAGAGAACTTAGACGCAGCAGCTCAGACGGATTCTCTTAAGCCAAACGGTCCAAAAGACAGAACGCTCGGTGCAGCCGGATACATGTCCCTGTGGGTCGGTGACGGTGTAAACATGGGTAATATGACACTCGGTGCGAGTGTTGTAGTTGCGGGTATGGCCATCTTAAACATTTGGCAGACAATTGCAGCGGCATTAATCGCAATCGGGATTATTTCTATCCTTTTCGCATTAAACGACAGAGCCGGTTATAAATACGGTATTCCGTATGTGGCACATCTAAAAGCATCGTTTGGTGAGAAAGGGACACTTATTTCTTCACTGCTCCGTGCAGTGCCGGCAGTCATCTGGTACGGTATTCAAAGCTGGATCGGTGGTACCGCGTTAAATGAAGTGTTCAAAATACTATCAGGCGGAGCGCTTGATAATGTATTCCTTGGATTTATTATTCTATTAGTTATACAGATTCTCCTTTCTATGAAAGGTTTCAAGAGTATTAAAGCGGTTGAGTCAGTAGCATCTGTCGTTCTGATGGGTATCGTTATTACAGTTTTTGTAATTCTTATTAAAGACCACAGCGCAGCAATTACTGATACATGGATTAACACAGAAGGTACGTGGGGAGTTCCGTTCTTTGCATACATCATGGTATTCCTTGGCAACTACGCAGCAATTTTCTTAAGTGCAGCAGATTACTCACGTGAACTTAAAACAGGTTACAGCGATGGCAAAAGAGGTATGCTTTACTTCTTGCCGATTATCGTTGCTTACGGTTCGGTAATCGTTGTTGGTGCAATGCTTGCAAGTGCAACAGGCTTCACAAACCCGGCACTTGGACTTCCGGCATTATTCGATAATGTTTACATGCAGTTATTCATCTCTGTATTTATCGTGTTTGGTGCAATCGCAGTAAACATGGTAGCGAATATTGTAACGCCGACTTATGTTATTCAGCTGTTTACTAAACTGAACTACAAAGTTGCAGTAACAATTACAGGACTTCTTGCGATGGGCTCATTCCCATGGTTATTAGTACAGGATGACAATGCAAAAGGACTTGATACTTTTGTTCATGTTTACTCAGCATTCTTAGGACCATTAATTGCGATTCTCATTGTGGAATTCTACATTATGAGAAAACAGAAAATAGATATTAAAGAATTGTATAAAAAAGGCGGTCACTTTGACGGCATGAACTACGCAGCTTTACTGGCACTTGCTATCGGTGCAGCAGCAGCATTCACATTCGTTGATCTGGCATGGATAATCGGATTTATTGTTGCAGGTATTGTGTATCCAATTATCAGTAAGATAATGTTCAAAGGCTCGAGATTCAAGAAAGATACAATTTTTGAAGAAGAGGCAAAATAATATAAGATTAAAAGAGCAGTGAAATCAGAGGATTTCACTGCTCTTTTGCGTTATTCATCAGCCAATCGGGTATTAGAATTTAGGGAGGGTGAGCGCATGAGTCTTGAAATTCAGTACATATCGAAAAATAATAAAATAGAAACAGCAGCGGATGGACGGGATTCAGTGCCGTACGATGTGACTTTTACATGGTACGACTACAATAATTTTGATGACAAAGAGGAACTGCTGTCAGATTTTAATTTCAGCGATGATAATTTTGAAGATGAAAACACAAAAAAATACCGCCCGCAGTATTATAACTTTAATGATTACCAGCTGTTAATCTGCCATGTTATCGACAGAGAAACACTGGAAGCCCATGCAATTAACATTTGCGTAATGAAAGACGTAATTATTACGTATCATAACGGCGTGCTGAATGATTTTATCGATATTGCAGAAATTATTAAAAATAAGCACGAAGATTTAGAAATTGATATCGCACTTCACATTCTGCATGCGACGGTCGATCAGTATTTTGATATTGTGCATGAAATTGAAGATGATGTTATATCGTTTGAAGAAAAACACGGAAATGAGCGCAAAGATGAGAACATCACTGTTAAAATGTTCGATGTCAGAAAAGAAATATTCCGTGTGAAGCGTGTGATTATTCCGATGGAAGAATTAGTCGAGAAGTTTAAAGAACAGGATGATATATTTAACAGCAGCCAGAGCGAGAAAATACTAAGCAAAATTGATTCGAAAATCGACAGACAGAAGCTGATTATTCAATTCTCGGAAGAGATGATTGATGAAATGAAAGAGAACTACATTTCATACAATACGTATCGCATGAATAAAATAATTAATGTCCTCACAATAATTTCAGCCATCTTTTTACCACTGACTTTGATTACCGGTATATATGGCATGAACTTTGAAAATATGCCTGAACTCAGCTGGGGTCCGGCGTACTTTGTAACCTTGGGTGTTATGGTTCTTATCAGCATCGGCATGCTTATGTTTTTCAAATATAAAGGGTGGATGTAAATGAAGACTGACTTATTTCAGCCTTATCTTGAAAAAATTGAAGGCGAAAAAAACAGCACAAAAGTTCGTAGGGTATATGAATGGATTGAAGAGGAATTTCCAAAACTGGAGCCTGAGGTAAAATGGAGCACACCTTTATATTCTCATCACGGGACCTTTATCATCGGTGTCAAACCTGCTAAAAACCATTTTTCAATTAATCCTGAAGCTAAAGGAATTGATGTTTTCAGCGATAAAATTAAAAATGCAGGATATACACATGAAAAGATGACGTATAAGATTGAATACAGCGACGAAGTAGATTACAGTCTGCTGAAAGAAATTATAGAATTTAATATTAAAGATAAAAAAGAGCATACAAAATTTTGGCGCTGAATAAAGATAAGAAGAGGTGTTAAGTTGGCTGACGACCGCGTAATTTATTTAGAAAGAAAAGATGTGCCTAAAAACTATGATCCGAAAGGATTTAATACAAAGCTTTTCGGACTCACAGTGATGGGCGCGTACTTATTATTTATTATTTTTGACATGTCCTATATGACTTTTAATAATACTGAAGAAAGTGCATTTAACCGTGCATATATAGTCGCATTAATAATTATAGTTGGGATTGTACTCGGTTTTATTTTTAAATCCGATAAAGGTGATAAATACTATGAGCTGCATATTGCACCGTCGGGCATGATTATTAAATTTCGCCGCGGGCAGACAGTACTGCCTAAAAAAGATATTACCAATATTACAATTGAACGTGATATTCAGACGGTCATCCGTTTTTATAACGGGGAAGAAATACTAAAAGAACTGAATCATATTTATCTGAACCATGAGCAGTTTGTTAATAGATTAAGAGAGCTCGATTATCCGGTGGAAGACCGGACAGAGGAAGATGAGGACGACAGTCTATTATAAAAAGATGAGAAAAAAGCACTGTACCGCCGGGGTACAGTGCTTTTTAAATTAATACTGAATTCTGCTCAGTTTTCTGATCAGGTTTTCGAATGAAGTAAATTTGAACTTCAGGAAGTTTATCAGCTGCAGTATTATTATGCTGCCGGCCGTAATCGCAATGGTGTAAATAAGTGCATCACCATACGATAAACTGCCTTCAAAACTGAATATCGATTCACGCATTGCCGCGATAACATAACTCATCGGCAGAATAGGGTGAACGGCCTGGTATATCGTCCCGGCAGTTTCAATCGGGAATGTTCCTGCACTCGCCGAGAGCTGAATAATTAAGAAAACTATCGTGATGAATTTACCGATATTTCCTAACAGCGACACCAGCAGCGAGACGAGCAGCAGTGAAGCGAATGCCCACAGAATCATTATGCCGTAAAATTTAAGCGGCTGTTCTATCGGGAAGTCAAACATAAATTGTATAACTGCCGCAACCACAGCAGTTGATATTATTGCCTGTGCTGAGATAATAACCAGTTTGCTTACTGACATTAAAAGTGCGCTCGAATAGTTTTTAGAGCTCCGGTTAATAGGGAATATCACACTGAATGCGACGGCTCCGACAAATAAGCTGACAGCGATAATAAACGGAGCAAAGCTCTGCCCGTAGTTACTCATATTAGTAATTTCACTTTCTGTAACTTCGACAGGGCTGATGATTGATTCAGCATTGTGTTCAGTAAATGAGTAGTCATCCATCGGTGCTGAGCCCTCTGCAACTTCCTGTTCTAGTGCCGCAAGGTTTTCTTCCAGTGACTCTAAACCAGCTGTAATTTCAGCATTGCCCTGTGTCAGCTGGCTGCCTGCCGCACCAAGTGCCGGTGCAGCCTGATCAAGTCCGGCCTGCAGTTCTTCGTTGCTTACACGAAGTTGACCTGCGCCGTCCTCCATATCTGATAAGGCAGTCTCAATATCGTCCGTAGATGCTGCGACTTCAGCGAGGGAGTCCATTAAAGTTGCAGTGTACGTTTCACCAACGGTTTTAGCGATAGCATATGCAACACCTGAACCGCCCTGTGTGCCCATCATACTGCCGACAAAGTTAAAGCCGGGGTTAGTAGTAACGTCGATTGAAATTAACTCAGGGTCTTTATCGAGCAGCGTTGTAGCCTGTTCGGATACATTACCTGCGATATGTATAATTGCGTAAGACGAACCGTTTTCCAAGTTGTCTGTCGCAGTCTCTTGGTCTGTGAACTGCCAGTCAAACTCATTGTTTTCAGCGAGCTCGTTTTCAATTCTTTCACCTACGTTAAGCGGTTCGCCGTTCAGCTCTGAACCTTCGTCTTCATTGACGACGCTTATTTGTATTTCATCGAGCTGATTATAGGGGTCCCACATGGATCCGAGAAAAATTGCAGTGTAGAGTGCCGGAATCGTTGCAATTGCCAGCAGAGAAATAATTAAAAATGGATTTTTGAGTAACTGTTTAATATCACTGAACATTTTTTAAGTCTCCAATCAATTTGTATTTCTATAATGTACGTAATAAAACTGCCCATGTCTAATCATATGTGAAAAAAGCAGCATGTTTAATATTATCGGAAACGCCAAAATCTTTCTCCCCCTAAGGTTACAAAAATTAAAAAAGGGTAATCAAGTTATTAGCAATAGAATATTACGAGTGTTAATATTCTCATTAGCGAATTGAAAGGGATGAAAAGTAATGACGAATGACATTATAGTTTTAGACGATATAACTCTGGATGTAAAAGAGTTAAAAAGAGATGAAGAAGAGGGAACAGTGCGCATTGCATTTGATGTGGCGAGTGAAGATTACCACAACTTATCCGAGCATCTGTACAAGGAAGAATTTCTTGTACGACTCCCCGGTAATAACAATGAAGAATTCAGAGCGAGAATTATAAATTATTCAACATCATTAGATAACTTATATGAAGAAGATAATGTAGGAGAATACCGTATTACTCTGAAAGAGGAAAAATAAGATTATGAAATTAAGCATTCTTGATCAGGCACCTGTTTCTGCAAATATGTCTGTTAGTGAAGCGCTTCATAACAGTGTAAAACTGGCTGTACTTGGTGATGAACTGGGATATACGAGGTTTTGGCTGGCAGAACATCACGGCATGGCCGGCTTATCTTCCAGTGCACCTGAGGTGACACTTGGCGGTATTGGTATGCTGACGGAAAATATCCGCTTAGGCAGCGGTGCGACATTACTGCCGTACTACAAACCATATAAAGTAGCGGAAGTGTTCAATACGCTTGCAACGCTTTACGGCGACCGGATTGATATTGGTATCGGCCGGGCGCCGGGCGGGGATAATAAAGCATCCGAAGCGCTCAGTGATAATTACCTGCAGCATGTTTTTAAAATGCCCGAACTCGTATCGGAGTTAAAAGTTTTTATAAATAACGATGATGAAAGTCTCGAGCCAAAACCTGTACCGGACAGTCCGCCGCAATTATGGATGCTCGGTACCAGCGAGAAAAGTGCGATGTTTGCGCGGGATAATAATATGAATTACTGTTTCGGTAAATTTATGAGCGGCAGTGACCCTCTGAATGTGCTGAGTACATATCGTGAACACAGTGCCGGAGGCGAAGTGATTATTACTGTAAATGTGTTTTGTCACGAAGATGATAAGACAGCCCGCCAGCTGGCATACAGCTACGCGGTCAATCAGGCATTGAAATCAAACGGGCGTGCTTTTAAAGGCGTGCCAAGCGATGAAGAAATGGCAGATATTGAGCTGACGGCAGAAGAGAAAGAGGAAACTGACAATATATTATCGAACTTAATCACCGGTACACCTGACAAGGTTAAGGAAGAACTGACTGAACTTAGTGAAGCGTATCAGGCAGATGAATTTATGATTGTCACAATTACTCATAATATAGAAGATAAATTGAACAGCTACCGTCTGCTTGCAGACTGCATTTTAAAACAGCAATAATATAAAAACCCTCCGGAGAATCTTATTTTAGATTCTCCGGAGGGTTTTTAAACTGCTTATATCAGTCAGCTGTAAAGAGGTTTTTATCTTCAATGAAATGCGTGGCTACCATGCATAATGCACCGAATATCAGCATACCACCTGCAATAAATGTAATCTGCTGATAGCTGAAGTCATTTGACAGAAGGACAGAACCAAGCGATGCACCGACTGCATTCGCAAGGTTGAACACTGAAGCGGCGAGCGTGCCTGCAAGTGCCGGTGCCGTAACTGCAGCAAAGATGATTTTGGCGTTAAGCATCGGTGAAATACCGAAAGTGCCGAGGCCGAACAGACCGGCTGCAATATAAGCGAGATATGGTACCTGCAGCATAAACGTAAAGCCCAAGAGAACAATGGCCACAAATAAAATAACCAGAGTCACAGCACCAGTCAGTTTACCAGGCTGGATACTGCCGGATGAGAAATTGCCGATAACGGCAAAGGTTCCGAACATCAGCATACTGAAGGTGACGCCAAGATCTCCCATATTTGCGATTTCACGCAGCATCGGTTCGAGGAAAGTATAAGCTGTAAAAACTCCTGAATAACCGAAGACTATCGTGATGATAAGCATAATGACGTTTTTATCTTTTAAGGCAGACAGTTCGGAAGAAATTTTTGGAACCTCGCCTGTTCTGTAGTTCGGTGTGACAAAAATCAGACCGATCAGATTAACGACACCAAGTGCCACGATAATCCAGAACACAACACGCCAGTCGAGTACGGCACCAATATAAGAACCGAACGGTACACCAAGCATTACCGCAATAACGAGACCGCCGTTAACGAGTGCAATCGCACTTGTTTTTTTATGAGGTGGTGAAATTGCCATAGCGAGACTCATCATGACACCGAAAAACGGTGCATGCATCGATGCGGATAAGAGACGTGATAAGAGCAGCACTTCAAAATTCGGTGCAGTGGCTGCAATAATATTACTGATGATAAAAATCGATATTAAAATGAGTAGTAATAATTTCGGAGAGAACTTTAAAGTTAACAGCCGGATAACCGGTCCAAACAGAGCGACACTCAGCGCGTATACGCTCAGCAGCAGTCCTGTCGTGGAAACTGCAACATTTAAATCGGCGGCAAATTGAGTGAGCAATCCGGTAACGACATACTCTGTCATCCCGACTGCAAAAGCCCCAATCATAAAGACGGTAATAGTTGTATTTCTTGAAGGATTTTTAAACATACGCGCCTCCCTTTCAAGTTTTCTTTTTATAGCACATAGGAGATGTTAATACACATTAAATTCAATGTCCAGAAGGCTTGCTCAAGAAAGTGTTTTCACATGAAATATCAGTGTATTGAAAATTTTTGGGCTGTATACGGATGGTCAGCTCGTGATACAATTATGAGTGATTTTAAGTGCAGAAATTTACAGGAGGATACATATGGCGAAATTTTATGCGGTAAGAAAAGGCCATCGCCCGGGCATATATAATACATGGGCAGCCTGCGAAAAAGCAGCTAAAGGATTCAGCGGGGCTGAGTTTAAATCATTTAAAACAAAAGCTGAAGCGGAAAACTTTATGAATAATCTTAAAGATGAAAATAAAAAAATACCTGAAGGCGAACTCGTCAGCTACGTGGACGGAAGCTACGATAAAAGGGTGAATAAAGCAGGATTCGGTGCAGTGTTTATCATTAATGATGAAGTGATTCATACAGCAGCTGAAAGTACGCCGGTGGATCCGGATAATAACCTGTGGAATGTATCAGCTGAAATTGGCGGTATTCTGTATGCTGTGAAATGGGCAATTGACAACGGCTATCAGGACATCCATGTGCACTATGATTACGCAGGACTTGAAAAGTGGTACACTAAAGAATGGCAGGCGAAGAATGCTGTGACGCAGCAGTACGTTGCAAAAATGCACGAATATAAAGAACATATTAATATACATTTTTATAAAGTCGCTGCACATACCGGCGTTCGTTTTAATGAGATGGCGGATGAATTGGCGAAACGGGCAGTGAATAACTAGCAGGAAGGATTTCCTATATGTACATATTATTATTTGTCCTGGTGGCGGGACTATTAATTAAATTTGCAATGACCACATTTTTAAATGACGAGAGAATTCACTTTTCATTTGATGAACGCAGATACTTTAGCGATGAGAAAGCAATTGCTAAAATAATGAGACTGAAGCTGGTTAATATTGAACGAGTATTTTTCTTCGTTATGACCGCGGTATTTATCACTGGAGCTCTAATATTTTTCACAGGAAGTATCACGCTCGGCATCTGGCTGTTAATCGGCGTAATTATACTGCAGCTCGTACTCAATATCGTTACAGACTTCAAGCTGTACACTGCCTTTCACGATAAGTCGAATCTGGCAATGACAGTAATCTGGGCCGGCTTAATTATCGGCTTAATTATTTTAACGAATACTTATATACTGTAATTAAAATTAGAAGAGGTGCATTATGTCGAATAGCAAGTTAATATTTTTTGATATCGATGGAACGTTATACAACTCTGATAAACAGGTGCCTGAAAGTGCGAAGAACGCTGTCCGCCAGTTAAAAAATGACGGACATATTGTCGCAATAGCGACAGGTCGCGGACCTTTTATGTATGAAAAACTGAGAGCTGAACTGGGCATTGAAACCTACATCAGCTACAACGGGCAGTACATTGTTTTTGAAGGTGAAGTCATTTACGATAATCCGATCGAGAACAGCACGCTTGAAAAACTCAGTGCCAAGGCGCACAGCAATAATCACCCGGTCGCCTTTTGTGATGAGAAGGATTTAAGAGTCAGTACGAAAGAGCACGAACATGTTAAAGCTGGTATCGGATCTTTGAAACTGGACTTTGAAGTATCAGAAGACAAAGCGTATTTCGAGGGTAATGATATTTATCAGGCGCTCCTGTTTTGTACACAAGAGGAAGAAGCAGAGTATAAATCATCTTATGAAGATGTTTACTTTTTAAGATGGCATGAATTTTGTACGGACGTTATTCCCACTGGCGGTTCGAAAGCTGAGGGTATTAAGACTCTGCTTGATAAAATGAATATTGATATTAAAGATGTGTATGCATTTGGCGACGGGCCGAACGACGTAGAGATGCTCGAGCTAATTGAGAATAGTGTTGCAATGGGCAACGGTGTTTCAGAAGCGAAAGCAGTCAGTAAATACGTAACGGGACACGTTGATGAGGATGGCCTCCATGACGGGCTCAAAAGGACTGGATTATTATAATCCAGTCTTTTTTATGTTTATAAAAAGTATGCCGGGGTATAGCTAAAAGTAGATAAAATTAGATAAACTCTTAATTATAATGATTATAAATAAGAGTTGAAATCTCATTTGATCGTGGTATAATAAAAATACAGATAAGAATTATTCTAAATAATGAGCTTAGACGAAAATTCAATTTATATAAAAGAAAGGTGATTTTAATGGCACAAGTAAAAGAAAAAACACAAGTAATTGAGGTACTTAACAAGCAGTTATCGAACAACACGGTACTATGGACTAAACTTCATAACTTCCATTGGTATGTTAAAGGACCTAACTTCTTCTCATTACACGCTAAATTTGAAGAGTTATACGATGCAACAGCAGTGTACGTTGATGACCTTGCAGAAAGAATTTTAACAATCGGAGGCGAACCGATTGCTAAACTGACAGAAGTACTTGAAGAATCAAGTATTGAAGAAGGCGAATACGGTCTGGATGCTAAACAAATGGTTAAGCAGTTAACTGAAGACTTCGACGTACTGTCAGCAGAACTGAACCAGGGCGTTAAAACAGCAGAAGATGCAGGGGACGACCGCACAGCAGATATGTTCATCGCAATGGCACAGGATATTGAGAAAAATAACTGGATGCTTAAATCTTATTTAGGCGAAGATATTAAATAATATAATATGGTAAGAAAAAATCCGATTCCCCTTTGGGCGTCGGATTTTTTTGTGTATTGCTGGATTTCTATTAAGTGGTGTCATTGGAATCCAGCCTCCACTTAATTTATCAATCACTCAGATTTATCCACCACGAACAAATATTGAGCAATCGTCCGGCTTAATTCAATGTTTTCACCGGTAGTATGGTTAGTAATGTACAGCAGATCGAGAGCTTTATCGCGGTCAGTAATTTGAATGTCGTCTTTGATGTTCAAATTGGCGCGTTTAAAGTGCTGGACTAGTTTTTCTTCATTCAACATTCTCGATACGCTGACAATGTCATCGTTTTTAATATCTGATAAACGGATGGATACTTTTTCCTGCGTATCCATTAATTCTAATGGTATCGCACCGCCGTGAGGGCAGTGCTCGGGATAGCCTAAGTATTTTTCAAGCTGATCGGCTAATATATCACTCGTCGAGTGTTCTAAAACTTCAGCTTCGTTATGGACTTCATCGATATTAAAATCGAGATTTTTAACGAGAAAAACTTCCCACAAACGGTGTTTTCGAATGAGTCTTTTCGCATATTCAGCACCTGCTTCTGACAGCATGCTTCCTTTATATGGTGTGTATTCCACCCAACCTGCTTTAACAAGACTGTTCATCATTTCAGTTACCGTCGGCGGAGATATATTCAGGCGTTCGGCAATTTCTTTATTCGGCACTTGGATTTTCCACGCTCCAAGTTCAAACAGCACCTTTAAATAATCCTCTTTTGTTGGGCTCATTATAACCCTCCATTCACAAAATTCATCTCTAATTATGAAGAACTTTATCGGAACAGGCAAATTAAATTTTTCTGAGCATACGGCGGGTTTTTAAAGTTTTACGAATCCAGCCATTTTTATTGAAAAAGAAGACTGCTAAAAAGGTTACAAGAGATACAGAAGCAACGCTGCCGGATATTGAAATATCGGTAAAGTATCCGAATGAACATCCTAAAAGACTGTTGAAGGCTGCTGTAATTAATGTCAGCCAGATCATATGAGACAGCCGTTTCGTAACCAGATAAGCGGTAATTGCAGGTGTAACGAAAAAGCTGATAACGAGTATCGAGCCGACTGCATCGAATGCTGTCACTGCTGTAACGGAGACAAGCGTCATTAAAATATAGTAGATAAACGTCGTGCTGATACCGGCTGCCGCTGCATAGACCGGATCAAAACTGGTTACTTTTAATTCCTTATAGAATATAAGGACGAATAATATATTGATAATAAAAACAATTGTCAGCTGTACAAGCGCATATGGCAGACTGATGCCGAGCAGTTCAATTCTGTTTAACGGCGCAAACAGCACCTGGCCCATCAGCACAATATCAATATCAAGATGGACGTTATCAGCGTAGCGAGAGACTAAAATAACTGCTGCTGCAAATAAGGCGGTAAAGACGATGCCGATTGCAGCGTCCTGTTTCATCAATCCGGACGCGGTAACCAGTTCTATTAAATAGACAGTAATCAGGCCAATCACTGCAGCTCCGATAATTAGCAGCGGTGAGCGCAGATCATTGGTAATGAAAAATGCGATAACGATACCGAGCAGTATCGTATGGCTGATGGCATCGGTGGTCATAGCCTGGCCTTTTAAGACGAGGAAGACACCGAGCAGACTGGAGGCAAGAGCGGTAACTAAAAGCACTGCAAACACTTCTATCATGCGGCTTCACCCAGCTTTCTTAAACGCTGTCTTTTAACAAGAATTCCTTTAGGCGCAATCAGCATCGAGATTATCACGCATGCACTGAGTGCGAGAATAATTGCCGGGCCCGTCGCAATACCAGTAAATGTTGTTGAGATATACGTACCGATAAAAGCCGATAAACCGCCGGTGGCAGCAGCAACCCTGAGGACAGTAATAAACTTATTCGACCATAGCGTACCGGTAACAGCAGGCGCGATTAAAATATTAACAATCAGTACGGCACCGACTGCTTTCAGACCGACTGCAATAATCATAATTGTCATGGCAAGAACGAGTATATTCATAAATTTAATGCTGATGCCGACAGTACGCGCATAAACAGGATCAAAAGTATAAATTCTAAGCTGCTGATAATATAAAAAGAACAGTATCAGACTAACGGCAGAAGCCGCAATAATTAAATATACATCGCTCTTCAGCATATATGCCGCCTGGCCGAAAATGAAATCATCGATACCCTGTGTGCCGCTGAAATTTGGATTGCCCTGAACGTAACTTTTAAGTGCCATGCCAAGACCGAAAAAACTGGAGAGTACTAAGGCAAGTGCACTGTCGAGTGATATTTTAGATGATCCGGTAATCATATGAATCAGCTGAAAAGCAATGATGCCCAAAATTACAGCACCGACTACAAGAACTGATGTTTCCATAACGTTAAAAAGCATAAATGCGAGCACGACGCCGGGAAATGTCGCATGTCCGATAGCATCACCAATTAAGCTCTGTCCTTTTATCACGCTGATTGAACCGATAACACCTGCGACGGCAGATAAAATAACGGTGCCGAGCGCAACGATAATAAAGGAGTAACTCGTCAGGATGTCCATGGTTCATCACTCTTTTCATAATATGCGGCGTTAATATTCTCTTTTGTCCAAACTTCTTCTACAGGACCCGAAGCGATAATTTCCTTATTTAATATAATGACCCGGTTAAAGTAATCGGGCACTGTATTCAAATTATGATGTACGACTAGAAATGTTTTGCCTTCAGCCTGGAGCTTTTTCATCGTGCTGATAATTAACTTTTCAGTCGTAATATCGATACCCTGAAGCGGTTCATCCATAATATAAATACTGGCATCATGTGCAATTGCACGGGCTAAAAAAACACGCTGACGCTGTCCGCCGGATAACTCAGAGATCTGACGGTTTTTATATTTTGTCATCTTCATTGTTTCGAGTGCTGCCGAAGCAATATCTTTATCTTTTTTATCAGGACGTTTAAATAGTCCTTTATGCACGTAGCGTCCCATTAATACAACATCAAAAACCGTTGCGGGAAAGTCCCAGTTGACCTCGCCTTTTTGCGGTACGTAAGCCACTTGTTTCAGAGCTGATTTATGTGTACTGCCATCAATAAAAGATTTGCCTGAGACGGGTTTGATTAATTTCATAACCGCTTTAATCAAAGTGGATTTGCCGGCGCCGTTTGGGCCGACAATCGCTGTGCGGCTTCCTTTTTCAACATTGATATTTAATTTCCAAATAACGGGCTTATCACTGTAAGCCACACTTAAATTTTTTGTACTGACTGCATATTCACTCATCGCTAATCCCCCTTATTTTAAATGATCCACAATAATATTAATGTTGTGACGGTACATCGTTAAATAGGTATCGCCGGGATTGCCTGCTGCTGCAAGTGAGTCAGATAATAACTCCGTGCCGCTGCCGCTGATGACCTCGACTTCGCCGCCCCCAGCAGCGACGATTTCCTGAAGCCGCGACATGCGGTCGGGATTGGTTGTCGTTTCGACAAATATCGCTTTAATATTATTGTCCGTAATCAAATCAGCTGTTTTTTGTATTTGATTGTTGGATACTTCGCTGTCCGTTGAAAATCCTTGAGGTGCATGAACTTCGATATCGTAACTGCTCTCCAGATAGCCGAAAGCATCGTGCGGTGTAATCAGCATCCGTGAGTCTTCCGGGATTTCATTGATTCGCTCTATTACAAATTGATTCAGCTCATCCAGCTCACGAATATAATTTGCGTAATTCTCTTCATAACGGTTTGCATCATCAGGATTGAATTCAAGCAGCGTATCTTTAACCGCAGTGAACGCCTGTTTGTATAACTCAATATCAAACCAGAAGTGCGGATCGGCAACAATGCCGTCTTCTTCTTTTATTTCTTCCAAGTTTTCATGATTGAAATCTGTTGTAATAGAAATACCGTCGGTCAAAATATCAGCCATGCGTCCTTCAAAATTTAAACCGTGATAAAGCGTAATGTCAGCATTACCGAGAGCGCGTAAATTACTGGCCTTTGGTTCATAAACGTGAGGGTCTTCGCCTGCCGGAATAATCATTTCTGTATTAAAGCCCTGAACATCTTTTTCCAAAACAGCAACCATATCATTGATAAATGTCGTCGTAACAACAAGGTTTGGTTTATCATTTTCAGTTTCAGCACTATCACTGCATGCTGCAAGCGCGGTAAGTAAAAGTATTGTGAAGATGATTGAAAGTGTTTTTTTCATCAGGTGACTCCTTCATATAATCTAATAATATTAGGCTACCCTAAACTTTTATTTTAGTCAAACCGAACTATGTGAGCGGACATAAAAAAGCGTCAGAGAACAAAGGTTCTCTGACGCTTTTAAAAGTATTTAATTATTATTCCGCACTTTGCGGATTAGTTGCCCACATCTCGCTGTTCTTAACGAATGTACGCGGGTGAATTTTCAGCTGATTGACGATAATATCAGCGATATCTTCCGGATGTGTCATCGTTTCCGGATCAAGTGAAGGTTTGCCTATTAAATCAGTCAATACTGCTGACGGTGTTAAATACTGCACGCGTATGCTGTCTTTTCTGACTTCCTGCATTACGCCTTCTGTTAAACCGATAACAGCATGTTTCGACGCGGCGTAAAGTGCACTGCCTGCTGAAGAACGCAGTCCTGATACTGAAGCGATATTAATCACATCGCCTGATTTTTGCTGCTGCATGCCGGGGAGTACTGCTTTCATCATATAGTACATACCGAATACATTGACGTCCATCATCTGGCGGAACATCTCTTCATTGTCTTCGAAAAAGCTGCCGCCGCCCATAACGCCGGCATTGTTAATCAGAATGTCGATTCTGCCGAAATCTTTTAACACTTCATCAACGATATTCTGTACATCTTCTTTAATAGAAACATCACCGCTGATGGCAATAGCTTTTACTTCTTTTTTCTCTAACGTTAACAATGCATCTTTTAAAGTCTCGTTATTACGTCCGACTATTGCAACGTTTACCCCGTTGTCAGCCAGTGCCTGAGCTGTTTTTAAACCGATTCCTTTGGAACCTCCTGTTATCAAAGCAGTTTTTCCGTGTAAATCTTGCATATTAGTCCCTCCACTTTTTAAGTTCATGTTATGAATTGTGTCTTATTTTAAGTATAATGAAGATATTAAAAAGATGAAATGGATATGCCTGTTAACAGAGAGGGGGATTTACTATGGCTGAACGCGGACAGACTAATATTTTTGATGATGTAATTAAAGACGATGAATCTTTTGTCATCGTCGTGCAGGAAGTGCTGGAGAATAAGGGACAGCTGCAAAAGAGAGTTTTACGTGAATACCCGAGCCTTAATCAGACAGCAATGAAGAATTTGTTTGTGCATTTGAAGGATACTTATACTGACGAAAAACACAGTGAAAATGGCACATATTTCGACATAACAGTGTATACTAATGAAGATTATGCGGCTGAGAATATTTATGCGCATACGAAACGCTACAAAAACAAAAAGGAATGGACGGCAACGTCTAAATAAAAGGAGTACTTTACAAATGAGAATGGTAGACATTATCGCTAACAAACGTGACAACAAAGAACTGACTAAAGAGGAAATCGAATTCTTCATTAATGGATATACAAACAAAGAGATTCCTGACTATCAGGCATCAGCTTTATTGATGGCAATTTTCTTCAACGATATGACACCTGAAGAATCGGCTAACCTGACAATGGCTATGGTAAATTCAGGCGATCAAATTGATCTGTCGGCAATTGACGGCATTAAAGTTGATAAACACTCTACAGGCGGTGTTGGCGATACGACAACATTAGTACTTGCACCTTTAGTTGCAGCTCTCGATGTTCCTGTTGCAAAAATGAGCGGACGCGGTCTCGGTCACACGGGCGGAACCATTGATAAGCTTGAAGCATTGAAAGGTTTCCACGTTGAACTGACACAGGATGATTTCGTGAATCTGGTTAACAAAGACAAGGTTGCAGTTATTGGACAATCCGGTAATCTGACACCTGCTGATAAATTAATTTACGCACTGCGCGATGTTACAGGAACGGTAAACTCAATTCCATTAATCGCAAGCTCTATTATGAGTAAAAAAATTGCTGCCGGTGCAGATGCAATTGTCTTAGACGTTAAAGTCGGCGATGGTGCATTTATGAAAACAGAAGAAGATGCTGTGGCGCTAGCTGAAACGATGGTGCGCATCGGTAATAATGTGGGCCGCCGTACGATGGCGATTATCTCGAGTATGGAAGAACCGCTGGGCTACGCTGTAGGTAATGCAAACGAAGTGAAAGAAGCAATCGATACGCTAAAAGGCGAAGGACCGGCTGATTTAACAGAATTATCATTAACGTTAGCTGCACAGATGGCAGTAGTTGGCGGTAAAGCCGATGACCTTGAAGAAGCGCGCCGGATGCTTGAAGCTGTGATTAAAGACGGCAGTGCTTTAGAGAAATTTAAAGTATTCGTTAATAACCAGGGCGGCGACGGGTCACTTGTTGATCATCCTGAAAATCTTCCACAGGCAGAATATCAGTACGATGTTATTTCTGAAGAAGAAGGATACGTTGAAGTGATCGATGCTGAAAACATTGGTGTTGCAGCGTCAATCCTCGGTGCAGGCCGTCAGACTAAAGAAGATGAAATCGATCTTGCTGTAGGCGTTGTACTTGAGATGAAAGTCGGCGATTACGTAAACAAGGGCGATGTACTTGCTAAAATTGCTGCAAACACTGAAGAAGTGGACAGCGTAGTTGAGAAAATAATCTCGAGCTACCATTTAGGTAATAAACAGAAACAGACTAAACTGATCAAACGTATTATTACTGCCTAAGTTAGGAGAGAAAAATGATAAAAAAATGGATTCCTCAATACAGTCAGCTAGAACAAAACGATCAAACAAAAGTAAAAGAACAATTTGAAGCACTCGATATTACAACAATCGAACGTGTTTACTCTGAAACATATATTAATAAAGCAGAAGTGGACTTATCTTCAGTTGAAGAAGCTCCTTATATCCTTAAATCAGAACTTGATATTGAAGCAGTGAGTGAAGCGGCAAACAATGCAGTGCAAAGCGGCGAAGTTGCAGTTGTGCTGATGGCCGGCGGTCAGGGCACGAGGCTTGAACATCCGGGCCCCAAAGGAACATTTTCTTTTGACGGCGTATCATTATTTGAACTGCAGGCAAGACAGATTCTGAGCTTTAAAAATGCACAGGATGAACTGAAAGTTCACTGGTATATTATGACGAGTGATATTAATCATGAAGAAACGCTTGTATTCTTTAAAGAGCACAATTACTTTGCAGTGCCGGTTGAAAACATTCATTTCTTTAAGCAGGAGCACTTCCCGCCGTTAACTAAAGAAGGCAAACTGATGCTGACTGCTAAAAATGATATTATGCTGACGCCTAACGGCAACGGCGGTATTTTCAGTTCATTAAAGAACAGCGGAATGATAGAACAGATGGAAGCTCAGGGTGTGAAACATGTATTTATGAATAACGTCGACAATGTTGTCGTTAAAGTGCTGGACCCGGCATTAGTCGGTCTTCACGTTAGTGAAAACAATGATATTACATCGAAATCAATTACTCCAAAATCGGGTGAGTCAGTAGGCCGTCTTGCGGTAATGAACGGTAACAAAGGTGTCGTCGAATATATGGAACTGCCTGCAGGCAGCGAAGATAAATTTACGAATGCCAATATCGGCATACACATGTACAGCATGGACTTTTTAAATAAAGCAGCTGCCGGCGAAATGCCTTATCACCTGGCATTGAAAAAACTCGAACATCTTGACGACGACTTAAATATTGTTAAGGAAGAAGTATTAAAATTTGAGAAGTTTTACTTCGATGCATTTAAATATGCAGCTAAGCACAATACGCTTCAGGTCGGCAGAACAGGTGAATTTTCACCGCTCAAAAATAAAGCGGGGAATGACAGTATAGAAACTGCATTTAAAGATTTAACTGAAGAAGGACTGATCTAATGACTGAAGAGTCAAAATCAGAGTACAGCAAGTATGGTAAAGAAGAAGTCACTACGAGAATAGAACGCACATTAAAAAATGTTGTTCCGCTGTCATTCGGCGAAGAAGTCGGCAATGCGGTCAGCCACGGTGTTGCTGCGATAATCTTTATTTTTCTGCTCCCGTTTACCGCTGTTTATATGTACGCGGGGGGCGGCTCGATGCACGCATTTGGAGGATCGGTATTTGTTATCAGCATGCTGTTAATGTTTTTGACTTCGACGCTGTATCACTCAATGGAACACAACACGAAACATAAATACGTCATGCGCCTTTTGGATCACAGTTTTATTTACGTAGCGATTGCAGGAACATATACGCCGATTGCACTTTCTGTCGTCGGCGGAACGTTTGGAATCGTCATCCTGATAGTGTTGTGGACTGCGACAATACTGGGGATTCTGTATAAGGTGCTGGCACCTGTCGTCAATGAAAAAGTCAGTTTGGCAATATATTTAATTATGGGATGGTCTGCTGTAGCATTTATTCCTTCTATAGTAAGTGAGACATCGTGGGTATTTATCGGTCTGATTATACTCGGAGGACTTGCCTATACTGGAGGTGCATGGTTTTACGCACAGAAGACACGCAAGTATTTCCATATGATCTGGCATTTCTTCATTATTATTGCAGCGGTTTGCCACTATACAGCGATTGTTTTTTATATCTGATGACAGCTCAAGAGAAGAGTATGGTAATATAAACAACTTACGTATAATAAACTGACCGGGGTGGTAGTTATGAAAATTGTATTTTTTGGCGCCGGCAATATGGCCAGTGCAATATTTACAGGAATGATTGAAAAAGGCATTGTCAAACCAGAGGATATTTATATTACGAGCAAATCAAATCGTGTTGCAGCGATGGAGTTTAAAGAAGAGCTCGGTGTTAATGTGTCGTATGAAGATGAAGAGCTCTGTAAAGACGCAGATTATATTGTGCTCGCAAGCAAGCCGCAGAACTTCAGCGATGTTGCGAAACGTATTCGACCGTATCTGGAAAAGAAAACAAAACTGATTTCAGTAATGGCGGGTATTCATATCTCAACGATTCAAGAAGAAGCAGGTATGGAGAACGCGGTCGCGAGAATTATGCCGAATACGAATGCGATGGTGCAATACTCAGTTAACGGTATTGCATTTTCGGATGACTTCGATAATAGGGACGAGCTGATCGACTTAATGGCGAGTTTTGGTAAAAATGTTGTCGTTGATGAAGATGGTATGGATAATATTACAGCGGCAACGGGTTCCGGTCCGGCATTTCTCTACTATATATACGAACAGTATGCGAAAAGTCTTGAAGAACTCGGTTTCTCAAAAGAGGATGCTGATAAGCTGACAAGAAATCTTGTTATTGGTACAGGAAAAACTTTATCGGAACGTCCTGAATCTTTTGAAAAGCTGCGTAAAGATATTACATCTAAAGCAGGAACGACTGAAGCGGGGCTAGATACGCTCAGCGAATCCAAATTACAGGAAATAATTTTTGAAACTCTAGGCAGTGCGAGAGACCGCAGTATAAAATTAAGTGAACGATAAATGAATCTGAGAATACTTTCATATATAATAATATATGAAAGTATTTTTTTATGAATGAAAGGTATGAGGCTAATGTCGACTTTATATTATAATGGAACAATTTATACGATGGCGGCACCGATGGATACGGTGGAAGCTGTTTTAATACATAACGGAACGGTCGAAAAGACAGGCAGCTATGAAGAATTAAAAGCTGCAGCAGATGAGTTTGTCGATTTAAACGGTAAAACGATGATGCCAGCACTGACAGATGTACACCAGCATCTGGTCATGATCGGCAAAAAACTGGAATTACTGGCGCTGGATGATGTAACAGATATTGGAGAGATGAAGAAACAGGTTAAAGCGTTTAAGACAAACCGGACTTGGAATAACATTCTCGGCTACGATGAAAATAATTTCGAAAATCAATACAAGATTAATATTAAAGAGCTCGATGAGCTGACGGACAAACCGACTTTAATAACACGTATTTGTGCTCATGCCGGTGTCGTAAACTCAGCTGCCTTTGATGCGCTGAATATTACTAAAGATACTGAAAATCCTGAAGGCGGATATTTTGAACGAGATGATCAGGGGGAGCTGACAGGATGGGTTTACGATAAAGCCTTTGAGGAAATGCGTGCAGCAACGGTTGAAGATACGACTGAATCTTTAGGTGAAGATATTGCACGCGGTGTTAAATATTTGCAGTCACTTGGTATTGCGAATGCTCACACGGAAGATCTTGCGTATTACGGAGATTTTAATGTGCCGCTGGATGCGTACTTAAATACACTCGGTAAAGATAAATTGAAATTCAGAGTAAATCTGCTGACACATGAACAGGTTTATGAAGATGTTGTACAGGCGGAAAAAACATACAAAGAAAACTTCGTTGAACGTGACGCAATGAAAATATTTGCAGACGGTGCATTTGGTGCGAAAACTGCACTTGTCAGTGAACCGTATGAAGACTCCGCGGATAAAGGCCTGCAAATCCACACGGTTGAAAAACTGGAGCAGCTGGTTCAGACTGCACGTCGTAACGATGATGCTGTTGCTGTTCATATGATCGGTGACCGCGCGATTGAAATGGTTCTCGATGCTATTGAGAAATATCCTGTTGTAAAAGGTAAGCATGACCGTCTGATTCATATCAGTCTCCTCCGTCCGGATTTAATTGAGCGTATAGCAAAATTACCGGTGATTTGCGATATTCAGCCGACATTCCTGACTTCAGATATGCCGTGGGTAGAAGAATATATAGGCAGTGACCGTGCGCAGTATTTATATCCGTTTAAAACACTTCTAGATAAAGGCGTGATTATGGGCGGTTCATCAGATGCGCCGATTGAGAAAGTAAATCCCTTTCTCGGCATTCATGCACTGATGACGCGTGAAGATAAGGGAGCGGTATATAATCCGGAACAAATTATTTCACGATTTGATGCATTTAAAATGTATACGGTTGAAGCGGCTAAAATTGTCTACAGAGAACAGGTGCAGGGAAAAATAGCAGAAGGCTATTTCGCGGACTTTATCGTGCTGGACAGAGATGTTATGACGGTCAGTCCGGATGAAGTCAAAGAAACAAAAGTATTGAAAACTGTTATCGACGGGGAAATCGTTTTTGAAATGTAACCGGAAATTCACTTTTCGAATATATTAGTGACTATGATGTTGTGTTATTATTAACAGTAATGGAATCAAGTCGAATGAAGGAGCATATACATGATTACTGAAAGCCAGGTAAGAGAACTAGTTGGAAATTTGGAAGACCCGATTTTAAATGTCCCGATCAGTGAGACTGAGGGGATTATAGAAGTCAGTATTAAAGAAGAGAAAAAACACGTCAGTGTTAAAATAGCAATCGGCCGCGAAGGCGGTCAGGAACAGCTCGAACTGCAGATGAAAATTGTTGGACTGTTGAAAGAAGAAGGCGCAGACAGTGTCGGTCTTCGTTTTGAAGAACTGCCGGACGAGACGATTGAAAAATTCAGATCATCACGCGGCAGCGCGATGGAGCGCGGCTTTACACTCGGTAAAACAGAATTTATTTCTGTAGCTTCAGGTAAAGGCGGAGTGGGTAAATCAACAGTCGCAGTTAACCTTGCGGTTGCCCTTGCACGAGAAGGTAAAAAAGTCGGCTTAATTGATGCTGACATATACGGTTTCAGTGTGCCGGACATGATGGGTATTACAGAACGTCCGGAACTCGACGGTGAAACAATTATTCCCGTTAAAAGATTTGGTGTTGAAGTCATTTCAATGGCTTTCTTCGTTGAAGAAAATACACCTGTTATATGGAGAGGACCGATGCTCGGTCAGATGCTGACAAGTTTCTTTGAAGAAGTGAAGTGGGGAGACCTTGATTATCTGCTTCTTGACCTTCCGCCGGGAACTGGTGATGTAGCGCTCGATATTCATCAGATGCTGCCGCACAGTAAAGAAATTATCGTTACAACACCGCACCCGACAGCTGCCTTTGTTGCAGCAAGAGCTGGAGCGATGGCGCAGCATACAGATCACGAGATTATTGGTGTGGTCGAAAACATGAGTTATTTTGAAAGTAAAGAAACAGGCAACAGAGAATATATCTTCGGTAAAGGCGGCGGTCAGAAACTTGCCGAAGAATTAAATGCACCATTACTAGGCCAGCTTCCGCTCGGTCAGCCTAAATGGAACGAAGAAGACTTCGCACCGTCAGTATACGAAAATGATGAAATTAGTGATGTGTATACTGAAATGGCGAAGAAAGTGATCGGAGGCACCGCTGAATGACGTCGAAGTATTTAGTTAAGTTCTATTTTGTTACCTTAATGATTGGTGCGGTTATTACTACCGCAATCAGTCTGGTAACAGAATACGATACTGTTACAAAGTATTTATTCCAGGGACAGTTCGGTGACTTCTTTGCTGGATTTGTATTTCTGGTCGGTTACGGACTATTAATAGCAACCGTCAGCCAGGTCGTTTTCTACATATACTTATTCATCCATCCATTAGGCATGGGGATATTTAGAAAAGCATGGCCGTATGTCCAGCTCCTTCTAATAATGTATGCAGTTTTTGATTTATTCTATCTGCGCTTTAGACAGGTAGGCATTGACCACGGTTCCACATGGTCGTTTATATGGATTCCTATTATAATAGTACTGGCCGGAGTCGGCTTTGCTTATTACAAGAATAAAATTACAGCAGCGAATGTTTTCATATCTTCATTGTTCTTTATGATTTTTATGACTTCACTGACACTGATTCCATTTATATCAGTAGAAGACACTTCGTGGATTTACCGTTCTGTATTTACAGTAATACTGACGAATGCATACCAGCTGATCAGATTGCCGAAGTATATAGAAGACTCTAAAAAAGAAAAAGAACAAAGAGGCCGTGTCACAAGAAGTGATATTAACGATCAGAAACGAGCTGAGTTCAAAAAAGAAGCAGAAGAAAAACGTGCAAAAGAAGAAAGTCAGATTAAAGCGCGTGAGAAAATGGGATACAAAAACAAGACGAGACAAGCAGTGAAGCAGGATAAGAATAAGAAAAACTGAATTAACCTGCAGAAGTGAAAATAATAAAATGAACAGAAAAGGCGCAGGACCAACGTTCTGCGCCTTTTTATATAAAATAATTCTAGATAAATGAATAAAAGCATTGACGTTTAACTATGAGCTTGGTAAGATATAGAAGTTGTCAAAAGACGACGCAACAAAAACTTAACAGACTTTAATAAGATGTTAAAAAATACTAATAATCTGTTGCGTCTGTAAAACAGACGTGTTATGATATGTAAGTCGTCCAAAGGCGACACAACATCACTTAACAAACGCTTGAAATTAAGTGTTGCATCTGATAATCGGATGTGCTAAGATATAAAAGTCGTGTCAAACACGATGTAATCAAAACTTTATAATCTTAACAAAAACTTAATAAAAGCTGTTGCATCTGTAAAACAGACATGTTAAGATAACTAAGCAGTCAACGAGATTGCAAGCACCACACAAAACTTTACAAGAGAACATTGAAAACTGAATGACAATATGTCAACGTTTTAATTCCGAATGAAAAAGTCTTC
>NZ_AUEF01000010.1 GCF_000425845.1 Jeotgalicoccus psychrophilus DSM 19085 | reverse complement strand
AAGGTCGTATCCGGTATTAGCTACCGTTTCCGGTAGTTATCCCAATCTCAAGGGTAGGTTGCCTACGTGTTACTCACCCGTCCGCCGCTCAAATCACAGGAGCAAGCTCCTGATCTTTGCGCTCGACTTGCATGTATTAGGCACGCCGCCAGCGTTCATCCTGAGCCAGGATCAAACTCTCCATGATTGGAGAACTTAAACTTAAGCTCTTTGTGATACTGCTGACAGTATCTCGTTTGCGTTTGAATTGTTCGCCTCAATGTGTGCTTCTATATAATAGAAGACTTTTTCATTCGGAATTAAAACGTTGACATATTGTCATTCAGTTTTCAATGTTCTCTTGTAAAGTTTTGTTTTCTTTGTGTGTTTGTTTTGTTAAGCTCTTGTTGACTGCTTAATTAGTATAGCATGTGAGGTTTTCAATTGCAAGCACTAATTTGTTTCTTTTTGTTAATTAGTTTGTTGTGTTTTGTTGTGTACTTGTTTCGAACCTGACAAGAGATAACTATACAGGACAATGCCAGCTAGTGCAACCCTTTATTTAAAATTCTTTTAAAAAGATTATAAGAGCCTTTCGGCTCTTATATTTCCGTTCTATATTCAATTGCTTTAGAGAGTGTTACTTCGTCTGCATACTCAAGGTCGCCGCCTATAGGAAGGCCGTGCGCAAGCCTCGTCGTCTTGATTCCAATCGGTTTTATCAGACGCGTTAAATACATCGCGGTACTTTCTCCTTCTATATTAGGGTTCGTTGCCAGAATCAGTTCTTTTACTTCCTCATCTTTTAAGCGTTCCAATAATGAAGGGATATTTATATCTTCAGGGCCTATGCCGTCCATCGGACTGATCGCACCTTGCAGTACATGATAGAGTCCGTTGTATTCGCGCATTTTTTCCATAGCGATAACATCCTTCGCATCCTGCACGACACAAATTGTTGTGCGGTCTCTGTTTTTATCCTCACAGATATAACATGGATCCACATCGGTAATGTGCCCGCATATACTGCAGAATGTCAGCTCCCGCTTCACCTGCATTAAACTTTTCGAAAAGTCGACCACATCGTCTTCTTTCATATTAAGTACATAAAATGCCAGGCGCTGGGCTGTCTTCGGCCCAATACCCGGCAATTTCATGAAGCTGTCTATCAGCTTCGATATCGGTTCAGGGTAATGCATTTACATCATCCCTGGGATATTTAAGCCTTTAGTGTGCTTGCCTAAACGGTCGCTCGACAATTCGTCTGCTTTATTTAAAGCTTCATTCGTCGCAGCAACTATTAAGTCCTGCAGCATTTCAACATCTTCCGGGTCTACAACTTCTTCTTTTACGATGACATCTAATACTACTTTATGACCGGATACTACTACTGTGACCATACCGCCGCCAGCTGTACCTTCAATTTTTTCTTCTTTCAGTTTTTCCTGCTCTTTTTCCATTTCCTTTTGCATTTTCTGCATCTGTTTCATCATGCCTTGCATATTATTCATACCACCGCGCATGTTTTCATCCTCCGATACATTATTTTATCACTTATATATTATATATGATTACACTCGTTTTACAAACTATCAATCATTAACTTCGACGATATCCCCGAACATCTTCTTTGCCACATCCGAAGATTTCTCTGTCGGCTGCTTTTGCTGCATATCATTACGATGGCTGTCGATATAATTTTGACGGACTTGCTGCCAGCTTGAATCAGGTACTCCGACAACTTGCACTTTTTTACCAATAATAGTAGGAATTAGATTTTCGAGTTCTTCTTTCTTCTCGGCATTTTGATTTATCAGCTCAGAATGCACATCGTTATCAAATTTAATCAGCACATGAGTATCACTTGCTGCGACCGGCACCGAGTCTTTGATTAACGCGCGGAGAGACTGAAGACCTTTTTCTTCTATATACTGATACACTCCAGGCCAGCCGTCTTTAAGCTTAACCAAATCTTCCTTGTTAGCAGTATTCAGTACACGTTCTATTTTTTCTACAGAAAAACCTTGTCTGCTTCTTGAGGGTGCCGGTCTTTTCATTTTTTCTTTTACGGCTGCACCCGCAGCAATTTTCTGCTCGAGATGTTTAAGCTGCGCTTTCAATTCTGCAATTTCTTCCGATGATGCACCGCCCCCAGCTGCTGCAGGTACGGGTGCATCCAGCACACGGATAAGTTTAACGATAACAATTTCCAAATGAACGCTGACGTTCACAGAAAAACGCATACTGACCATCGCATCGTTCAATACGTCGACCATCTTATACAGAAGTTCATCTTCAACATGAACAAACGCAGTCTCTTCCAGAATTTCTCCTGAATGCTTCATTAGTATAATATCTCTTATAAAGTAAACCAGTTCATGTACGAGACGCGTCGGATCTTTTCCTTCATCAATCAGCTGATGAAACTTCTTAAACGCCGCTTCAGAATCTTTCTGTTCGATAAACTTCATCCACTCGTTCAATTCATCTCTTTCGATACCGCCCGTAATCATCACGGCATCCTGCATCGTAATTTCATCACCGCTGAACGCAATGACCTGATCCATTATCGATAACGCATCACGCATACCGCCTTCTGCGATACGTGCGATATACGACAATGCGTCTTTATCGTAAGCAGTGTTTTCCTTTTCTGCAACAAATTCAAGCCTCTCAGTAATTTCTTCTATATCAAGAGATTTAAAATCAAAGCGCTGAGTGCGGGAAATAATTGTTGCAGGTATTTTATGCGGCTCTGTTGTAGCCAGGATGAAAATAGCATGAGCCGGCGGCTCTTCCAATGTTTTTAACAAGGCGTTAAACGCACCCGTTGTTAACATGTGCACTTCATCTATTATATATACTTTAAACTCCGCTTCTGCCGGAGCATATTTTACTTTATCTCTTATATTACGTATTTCATCAACACCATTATTACTCGCAGCATCAATTTCAATTACATCATTGGCACTGCCATCTGTAATAGACATGCACAACTCGCATTCATTACAAGGTTCCCCGCCCGTCTCATACTGACAGTTCAATGCTTTAGCGAAGACCTTGGCAATACTCGTTTTTCCGGTGCCGCGCGGCCCGCTGAATAAATAAGCATGGGATTCCTTATTACGCATAATAGCATTTTGCAAAGTTTTTGTGACGTGATGCTGGCCAACTACATCGCTGAACTTTTGAGGCCGAAAAGCTCTGTATAACGCCTGGTACTCCATTAGTATGGCACCTCAACTCTTCATAAATTCTAGCTATAATTATAACATACAGGATTCTTATACTCCTGTTTTTAGGCATAAAAAAAGACCTCATCATTATGAAGTCAAAATAAAAACCGTGCACCACTTTGTCGAGTATGATGAACAAGCGTTACTCGGGAGTCCAGCTCAACCACGGCAACCCTACGGCACATAGAATGGGCCACTTAATGCTGCTTCCTTCCGGACCTGACATGATTCGTGACGTTCTATTGCATAGGACCGCGATCTCAACACTGGAGCTTCCGAGGCAGTCCTCACACTTCAAACCCTCAAAAGTGGAATTCAGCCTTGCTAGAGCGGATTGCAAGTACAGGGCACCGCTACCTCCCCGCTTAGCACGGTATGTTTTATAATAACAAACTAGCTCTCGTGATGCAAGAATTCTTTTATCTGGCTGATATTTTCCTGAATAAAGCAATTCCGATTGTAGCAAGGAGCAGTATTGTCCCGCCTGCAATAAGTATCAATTCAAAAGGAGACATACCATCTGATGCATCAGAGGACTGCTGATCAGTTTCCGCTTCTTCAACCGGCAGTTCTTCTTCCGGTTCGTTTGTTTCTTCTGTTTCTTCAGGAGCTTCCTCTATTTCCGTTTCAATTGGTGTCACTGCAATGTCATAACCGAGCTTATTACGGTTCTCGACTGTAACTTCCACAGGCTCTGCTGAAGCTTCATAAGTCTCGCTGTCAGCCGCACTCAATGTATAAATACCGTTCGCTACATCTTCAAAAGTAAACTCACCGTTATCATTAGATACCGTTTCTATTGAATCATTCTCTGTTGATAGTAAGAGTTTGACGTTTTCAGCCGGCTGATTATCTCCTGTCACCACACCGCTGACAGTATAGCCTTCTCCCTTAACTGTATTAATAGAAAGTTCTTCTTCAGGCTCCGGTTCAGCCACAGGTTCCGTATAAGGTTCTTCATATACTTCAGGTTCTGTGTAAACTTCTGGCTCAGTATATGGTTCTTCATAAGTTTCGGGTTCTGTGTAAACTTCAGGTTCTGTATACGGCTCTTCATACGTTTCTGTTTCGGGTTCTGTGTATGGTTCCTCATATACTTCAGGCTCTGTATACTGATCGTTATAAGTGTTGTCTTCCGCACTATTGTAACCGTCGTTCCACGCACCTTCTTCTACTGTACCGTTATTTTGATAATTCTCTCCATAGACTGGTTCTTCATACGAATTATCATACGGTGCTTCTTCCTGCCAAGGTTCTCCATAATATGTACCTGTTCCGTCATCAACAGTATTATCCTGCTCAACTGCAAATGCCCGGGCAGGGGCAAATATTAGTAAGACTGCAATTAATGTCACTATGTATTTCTTAATCATTGTCACCCTCCATATTATCAATAACAAGCCATGGTCTTTCATTTTCAAAATAAACTTTAACAGGCGTTTTATAAGTGTCACTCAGGAGTTCACTGGTCAGCACTTCTTTTTTCGGTCCTGCAGCCACAATCCCGCCGTCTTTAATTAACAGGACGTGAGTAATAGCACTTGTCAGCTCTTCTATATGATGCGTAACGTATAAAAGATGGCGCGCTTCAAGCGAAATACGATTTACTATTTTAAGAACATCTTCCCTTGCCCGGATATCGAGGCCGCTGCACGGTTCGTCGAGTATTAACAGTTCCGGTTCCCCCATCAGCGCACGTCCGATTAATATTCTGCGCCGTTCCCCCTGTGAAAAGGTGTTATACGTTCTGTCTGACAAATGCTCCAGGTTCAATTCTTTCAGTATACTTGCCGCTCTCTCCCCGGATACTCTATCGATATCCTGATAAATACCGAATGATGAGAATTTACCACTCAGTACTATATTGAGACCTGTCTCTCTGTTCAATGTTTCATGAAATTTATCGAGACTTGAACTGACAAATCCGATTCTCTTCCGCATCTCAGGCAGACTCGCTTTGCCGAACTCTGTACCGATAACTTCTGCGCTGCCGTCTGTAGGATAATTATATCCCATAATGATATCGAGTATTGAAGTTTTTCCTGCCCCGTTCAATCCAAGAACCGCCCACTGTTCACCGTCGTTTACTTCAAATGATATATCGTTCAATATCGTTTCGCCATTACGACGCCAAATAATATTATTTAATGAAAGAACTTTTTGCACAGCCGTCACTCCCAACAATATATTCTTTACTAGTATAACCGGAAACTATCGTTTACAGCACTAAAAATCCCAGGATATTTACAGGTGTATAAGAACCGATAAATTGTCCCGGGAAATCACTTTACTCTTCAACTTCAGTATAACCTTGATCAATCAGCATTTCCGCAGAACGTTCCATGCTGATACCTTCAGACGGGTCCCCTTCAAACTCTATACCTTCCACACCTTCAAGCTGTTCAGCATCGATTTCCTCATAAACGATGGAAATGTTTTCTGTAGCTTCATCATCGCCAAACTCAAAGCTGTGTTCCACTCCCGCTAAATCCTGATACTGATCTGAATAGCCGGCAAAAATTTCTTCAGCCTGCGCTTTATCAATACCAAGCTCTTCATAATTAATGATGTTCTCCGTCGACTGGCTGATAACCTCGTCATCGCTATGGGTATAAACCAGCGTACTCTGGACACCCTGGTCGCTTAACTCAAAGGTCCTTGTTTCTTCATTATTGCCGCATGCAGTTAAAACAATCATCACGGCTGCAAATAAGAATAACGCCCATGCCTTTCTCATAATAATCTTCCCCTTTTTAATTCTTTACTATTATACATACCTTATAATGCAGTCGATAAACTACTTATTTATATCTATACTTATTCGGAATTATTCTGCCGACCTTTTAAAATTTTATCGGGAAAAATATTTCATTTATGTTTTAGAACAAGTAAGCTGGGTAAATTACATACTGTGACAGAGAAAACTGATTTCAAAATTAAAATCAAAAAATAATTATCTCTATGGAGGGGAATATTTATGAGTAGAATTGAAAATTATGTTACAGAAAATGATGCCTTAACACGCGTTGAAGAATTAAGAGCAGAAGGTGTTGCAGACAATAACATTACGGTTTTATCACAGCAGCCGATTAACAAAGAAGCTTTTGGAAATACCGAAGTTAACTTCCAAGATGCAGAAGGTTCAGCATGGGATAAGTTTGTTTCATTCTTCTCACCTGATAATCCTGAAGAGAAAGTATTAAATGATTTAGGATTAAGTCAGTCAGAACAGGTCCAGTATAGAAATTCATTAAATGCGGGCGAAGTATTAGTTTACGTTGATTCACCGGATAATAGCTCAGACAGCGCTATGAATTACGGGGAAACACGTGACACTTACGATTATGATAACAAAGCTAATGCTACAGGTGCCGGCCTCGCAGGCGGTGCTGTAAACAATAACTATAATGCGGATCCTGAACTCGATGCACGTGCAGTTGACCGTGACAATGGTCTTACTGAAGAAGAAAGAATTCAGCTGCGTGAAGAACGTGTAAACGTTGATAAAGAAAACGTTCAGACTGGTGAAGTGAAAGTCGACAAACATGTCGAAACAGACCGACAGGAATTTGATATCCCTGTAGAACGCGAAGAAGTTGTTATTGAACGGAATCCAGTTGACGATGTACCGGCTAGAGGCGGCTTTAATGACGCTGATGATGTGGACGAAGTCCGTATCCCGGTTAACGAAGAACGCGTCAACGTTGAAAAAGAGAATGTAGTAAATGAAGAAGTTAGAATTAGAAAAGAAAAACACGAAGACGTTGAACATGTATCTGAAGAAGTTCGCCGTGAAGAGTTAGATGTAGACGAGAACGATTACAGAAAATAAGCACTAAATAATGATAATGCCCGGGAAATATCCCGGGTATTTTTATGTTTCATTTGAACTTTAGTGACTATAATAGAAGTAATTAATAAAAGGCGGGGATAATGATGACTTTTGATGAGTACGTTCAAAATATTGATGAGAAATGGAAAGCATCTTTTTTAAAAACATGGGCAACAATTGAAACGCATCTGCCACAGGGTTTTGAAGTCGGTATTTCACATGGCATGCCGGGTTTTGAAGTCCCTCTTGAACAATACCCGGAAGGGTATCACGTCGATAATGAGCCGCTGCCGTTTATCGGTATTGCCGTTCAGAAAAAACACCTCGCTGTATATCATATGGGAATGTACCGTGAACCCAAAATCTACAACTGGTTTACAGAGGAATATCCGAAGCACATGACAACTAAGTTAAACATGGGCAAGAGCTGTATCCGATTTACCAATCCGAAAAAGATTCCTTATGAACTGCTCGCGGAACTCGCTGAGAAAATGACTGTGGATAAGTGGATTGAACTGTATGAAAGCCGTCCTACCGGACCAAAATCATAAAAAGATGTCTGCCTCAGTAAATGAGGCAGACATCTTTTTATTTTAATTCCCTTGAGCTGCGTTAGATTGTTCGATGACCTGATTGTAATTTTCTACAATCGTTTCATGTGCTGCTTCAATATCTTCACCGTTATAGACTGATTCAAGCCCTGATTCAACGACCTGACGTCCTTCAGGAAGGAAGTTTCCTAATGCACCCTGTGTTGCATTTGATGGTGTTGTAGATTGCAACTGATCAATCGTTACTTGAAGCTGCGGTGTTTCTTCATGTGCCTGAACCGCAATTTCTTCTTCGTATGCTGCCGGGTTAATTGCAAAATATCCTGTGTTTACATGCCATTCAGCCTGCACTTCCGGCTGCTGCAGATACTTCATGAACTCCCATGCTGCCTGCTGTTCTTCTTCTGGTGCGCCGTTCATCATCCAAAGGCTCGCTCCGCCGATAACAACACCTTCACGTTTCGTGCCTTCCGGATGAGGAATAAATGCAACACCTACTTCGAAGTCCGCATTGTCCACTACTTCTCTTACACTTGCAGAAGACTGCATGTACATTGCAACATCACCAGCTAAGAATCCAGCTGCCATGTTATCGCCGTTAGTTCCGTAGTTCGCAAATGTACCGTCGTTAACCATGTTTTCAACCCACTGTAAAATTGACAGACCCTGTTCGTCAGACCAGCCAATTTCAGTCGCTGCTGATTCACGTCCATTTTCATTATTTAATAACTGTGCGCCCTGATTTGCTAAAAGCTGCTCCCATAACCAGCCGTATGCCTGTAATGAGAAACCTTTCATATCCGGATTGCTTTCAGTAATTGCTCTGCCCGCTTCTTCTACTGCTTCATAAGTTTCTGGCGGAGTTTCTGCATCCAGTCCTGCTTCTTCAAATGCATCTTTGTTATAGTACATTACCGGTGTTGAACTGTTGAATGGCATAGAGTAAAACATGTCATCCTCTGAATAGTATGTAGTAATGTTTTCTTCCAGATTGCTCATATCGTAATCTTCAGCATCGATAAACTCCTGAATTGGTGTAATCTGTCCGCCGTCAATCATCGTCTGTGTTCCAATTTCAAATACCTGCATCATTGTTGGTGCGCTGTCAGTGCCTGCAACCGAGTTAAACATTGTTAATGCTTCGTCGTAAGAGCCCTGATATTCAGCAACGACTTCAACTTTATCTTGAGATTCATTGTAACCTGCAACGATATCATCCAAAGCTGTCTGAGCCTGGCCGCCCATTGCATGCCAGAATGTTACTGTCTGTTTCCCCTCGGATGCCGCCTCACCTTCAGCTTCCGCTTCATTACCTTCTTGTGAACCTCCACATGCTGCGAGAATTAGTGTAACCGCTAAAGCCATGTACAATAATATGCTGTTTTTCTTCATTTAAGAACACTCCTAATCTATATTTTAAAATATTGAAGCTTTATTTAACTGCACCATCTGTTAAACCTTTTTGTAAATGTTTCTGTCCAAAGAACAGCAGCAGCAACGTTGGGATAACAACGATGACCGAACCTGCCATCAGTACACCCCACTGGTTTAATTGTTCCTGGCTGCTCATCTGCTTCAGTCCAATCTGCACCGTTCTCACTTTATCGTTTGTTGTTGCGAGGAGCGGCCACAGATACATATTCCATGAGGTGAGGAAGCCGTAGACTCCGAGAGTAATTAAACTCGTCTTTGCCACAGGCAGCACGACTGTCAGATAGAATTTGAAATCACCAATCCCCTCAATCAGACTCGCCTCGCGTAATTCCTTCGGAATCATTTTAAAGTTCTGTCTCAACAGGAATGTTCCGAATGCCATCGCAAAAAATGGAAACGTTAATCCCTGGTATGTATCCAGCCAGCCAAGATCTCTAATTGTCTGGAAGTTCGGAATGACAGAAGCTTCAAATGGAATCATCATCGTCGCGATAAAAATATAGAATATAATATCTCGTCCTTTAAATTCCAAAAACACAAATGCATATGCTGCCAGACTCGACAGCAAAAGCTGGCCAATCATAATTACAATTGACACAACAAAACTGTTAATCAGATATTGAAGCATCGGAAAATTTTCAAATACATACTTATAATTATCCAGTGTAAAACTCTGCGGCAGATTTCCTGCCAGAATGTCCTGATTGGTCATAAAACTCATGATAAAAGCTAATGCTGTAGGCAGAAACACCATGAGTGATGTGACGATAAGAAGAACGTATAATATAATTTTCTGAGGCAGCGGTATACTCATTGATAGTGCACCTTCCTTTCAGCAAACTTGAACTGAACTACAGTCATAATTAATATAATGACGAATAATACGACTGCCTGAGCACTGGCCGGACCGAACTGTCTGTTGACGAAAGCTTCTCTGTAAATTGAATAAACAATCAGGTTAGTCTCGTACTGCGGACCGCCTTTCGTTAAAATATCAATTTGTCCGAACGTCTGGAAGGCATTAATAATCGTTACAACAAGTACGAAAAACAGTGTTGGTGAAAGCATCGGTACAGTAATCTGAAACAGTTTCCTGAAATAGCCGGCGCCTTCAATATTCGCATTTTCGTACAGACTCTGATCGATAGACTGTAATCCGCCGAGCAGTATTAAAAATGTAAAACCAATATTCATCCAGATTGTCGTTAAGGAAATAGCAATCAATGCCCAATCCGGATCAGTCAGCCATCCGATACTGTCGATACCAATAACTCCGAGTGCTTCATTCAGAAGACCCATCGAAGGATTGAATAAATACATCCAGAATATTGAGCCTGCAGCGACTGATATTCCCATTGTTGATGAGTACATCGTTCTGAATAAGCCGACACCTTTCAGCTTTTCATTGGCAAGCACTGCTAAAAACAGCGCAATAATTATAGATGTCGGCACGATATAAAGAACGAAAAGAAATGTAGAGATAAAACTTTTCCTGAATATATCTGATGTATACAGCTGAATATAGTTATCCAGACCAACAAATACAGTTGGTGTCCCGGCCATATCAGTCAGAAAGAAGCTTAAGTACAATGTTTTTATCATTGGATAGAATAGAAAGAGTGAAAATAAAATAATCGACGGCAGCAGAAACATAATACCTTTAATGAAATTTTTACGCCGTGTCTTTCTTTTCTGTTTCATAAACACATCTTGTAATTCACTTCTGCTGGACTGCATCAATTTCATCTCCTTCTTTCAAAGCACTTCTCGAAGAGCGGATTAATTGAGTAGTATCTGAATCAAAATATGCAAAATCTTCATGCGAAATATTAACCGGGAGAGCTTCTCCTACTTTGATATCCCACTGCCCCGGCCATTTTGCCGTCCAGATTTCTTTGCCAACATCGAACGCTATGGAAGTTTCATTGCCCAAGTTTTCGACATTCATGACTTCCAGTGTATGTATTTCTTTGCCCTCTTCAGGCGGGGTAATATGTTCGGCACGAATTCCGACCGTGATATTCGGTATATCTTTCAAACTTTCAATTACTCTGTCCGGAACGTCTACAGCGAGTTCACCTTCAATAATAAATTTTTTACTGCCAATATCTTTTTGTACCGTTCCAATATTCATTTTTGGCGATCCGATAAATGATGCTACAAATAGGTTTGCCGGTTCGTTGTATAAATCAATCGGGCGTCCGACCTGCTGAATCTTACCGCTGTCCAGTACCATAATACGGTCACCCATCGTCATCGCTTCGACTTGATCATGTGTAACATAGACCATCGTCAGACCAAACTGTCTTTGCAGACGTCGGATTTCAATTCTCATATTGGCACGGAGCTTCGCATCGAGGTTCGACAGCGGTTCATCCATTAAACAAATCGGTGCCTGGCTGACAATTGCTCTGGCAAGCGCAACACGCTGTCTCTGCCCTCCGGAAAGCTGTCTTGGTTTACGGTCAAGATAATCACTTAAACCGATCATCTCCGCCGTTTCATGCAGCCTTTTCTGCTGCTCTTCTTTATTTACTTTACGCGCTTTCAAACCGAATAATATATTATCCCTCACAGTCATGTGGGGATATAAAGCGTAGCTTTGAAACACCATAGAAAGATTCCGTTTTTTCGGAGGCAGATGATTAATGACATTGTCATCTATCTTCATCACACCGTCAGTAATATCCTCCAGTCCCGCAATCATCCTTAAGAGAGTACTTTTACCAGAACCCGACGGGCCGACCATTACAAAGAATTCACCTTCATTTATTGTTAAATCTATATCGTCCAGTACAGTAACTTCTTTATCGTATCGTTTGACGATGTTGTTCATTGTTATTTTTTCAGTCATGTGAAAATCCCTCCACGTAGTGTTATACCAAATTAAACGGCGGTCTCACAGACGATTTACACTTTGATTACATTAATTAACATAAGAAACATTAATCCACATATTTTTAACAATTAGAATTTATTACAGCAAAATTAAGATTAGTCTGTTAATTTAATGTAAATTCTTGAATAAGTTAACGAAATCACATGATATGAAAACGGTTACTTAATCTGCTATTGTAAATATGTAATCTCGACAAAAAAAGACTGCCTCAAAAGAGACAGTCTTTGTTTATATTAGTTAGCGCCGGCTACTTCTCCTGCTTCAGCTAATTGTCTATTATCTTCTAAATACATTTCAATACCTTCTGCCGCGCGATAAGCAAAAGCACCAACTGTACCAGTCGGATTATAACCTCCATTATGCGGGAAGTTTGAACCTCCGATAACAAATACATTATCTTCATCCCACATCTGCAGATAGTTATTTAGGCACAATCCAAATGTTGATGTGAAGTACAGAGAAGAACGTTACAGCGGAGATATTAAAGTGACAGATTTCCTCTCTAGAGATATTACCGGCACTTTAGCAGCTCGGAACGATACTGCTTACAATAACTTTATGGATGACATTAATACCCAGGTTCGCGATCAGCTGCGCCAATCCAATCTTTACCGTTTCGTTGCAATTATCGGACTGTTGTTTGCAGTACTTGGTTTAAGTATGATTTTATATTTTTCTTCAGGTAACACATGGGTAATTTTAGGCGGCGCTTATTATTCATTCTTCGCTTATCTGCTGGTAGAAGCTTACATCCAGGCAAATCGTAATTATTTTGAAGATCAGCTGTATAAACGCCTAATGAAAAATTATTTTAAAAATTAAATTTAAAGTGGACAAAGTTTTGTTTCATTCCAAACAGACAGGGTAAATATTTTATATATATGAATCTCTGCAGGAGGGGATAATTTTGGCCAGATTAGAAACATATCTTAACGAAGATGATTTATTGAACCGCATTCATTTTTTACGTAGAGAAAAGAACGTAAGGAACAATCAGCTGACTATTTTTTCAAATGCATCTTTTGAAAGTGTAGAGCTGAATGAAGATATTGAAACGAAGACAATTGACGGCACTGCCGGTGATAAGATTGTCACATATTTCTCTGCAGGCGATCCTGAAGACCGCCGTATTGATAATCTCAATCTCACACATGAGCAGGAGGAGGCTTATCATTACGCACTTGAACATCATCAGTTTATTTTGTATATCAATCATCCGGATGCAGATGGTGTTTACAAAGCTGAGCTGAAAGATATGCCATATGATAATGATACTGAAGTCGTCGATATGAACAAAGTGAATGATGACGGTACAAGATTATAATATTCACCAGCAGGTTCCAATCTGGACCTGCTTATTTTTTATAATAAAATTTATATGTAAGGAGATGGTGCTGTGATACTTAATAAAACAATTGAACAATGGCAGAATGAATTTCCACAGCTCGGGGATATGATGGAATATCGTGAAATCCTTTGGCTGAATGACAATCAGGCTGCTGCAGACAGTGTCCTGCCGGAGTTGATACTTAGTGAAGATGATATTTTAAGTGCAGAAGCACGCCTGAAACGTTTTGCACCTTACATTGCACATGTTTTTCCTGAAACTGCTGATAGCGCAGGAATTATAGAATCTCCTTTGACTGAACTGACACGCATTCAGGAAAGTTTTAAAGAGATAGTCGGCAAAAAAATCAACGGTTCTTTTTATTTAAAAGAAGATAACAAACTGCCGATTTCCGGTTCTGTTAAAGCGCGCGGCGGCATTTATGAAGTCCTTGCTTTTGCAGAGTCGCTTGCACTCGCAGCCGGGCTTATTACTGAAGATGATGATTATAAAAAATTCGCCGGTCCGGATTTAAAAAATCACTTCTCGCAATACTCGCTGGTCTGCGGTTCCACTGGTAACCTTGGACTCAGTATCGGTATTATTGGAGCCGAGCTTGGCTTTAAAGTTATTATTCATATGTCTGACGATGCGAGGCAGTGGAAGAAAGATATGCTCCGTTCTAAAGGCGTTACAGTCGTTGAGCACAGCGATGATTACTCGAAAGCAGTCGAACAAGGGCGCGCAGACAGCCTTAAGGATGCTAAGAGTTATTTTATCGATGATGAAAACTCGAAAACACTGTTTTTAGGATATGCGGTCGCTGCTATCCGGTTAAAAGCACAGCTGCAGGAGCAGAATATAGATGTGGATAAAAATCATCCGCTGAATGTCTACCTGCCGTGCGGTGTCGGCGGCGGTCCCGGCGGCATTGCATTCGGGCTTAAAGTTGTTTTCGGTGATAACGTAAACTGTTACTTTGCAGAACCCACGCACTCACCGTGTATGACTCTCGGCATGATGACTGATTATCACGATAAAATTTCCGTACAGGATTTCGGTATCGATAACGTCACTGCTGCGGATGGACTCGCTGTCGGCAGAGCTTCCGGCTTTGTCGGTCAGTTGCTGGCTAAGCTCATCAGCGGTTCATATACTGTCAGTGATGAAAACTTATTTAAAATGCTCGCTATAATGCAAGACGAAGAAAATATTAAACTGGAACCCTCGGCACTTGCAGGTGTCATGGGTCCTGCTGCAGCAAACTCTAAAGGTACGCATATTGCATGGAGTACGGGCGGTGATATGGTTCCTGAGGATGTTTATAAAGATTATTATCTCAAAGGAAAAATTTAATTTAACAAAAAAAAGAGAAGCCTCAGCTTCTCTTTTTTCATAACTATATTAATGTGTCGAACACTTCATTTAAAATTTCATGATCCGGTTTTGAACCGAGATTTTTTGTAACGATGCCTTTAACGTTTTTCGGGCTCATGTTCGCTTCGATTTCAGCTACCGATTCTTTACTGCCGACAAGGTATGCGCCTTCCAGACCGCGTTCTTTAATTTCTTTTTCAAGCTGGACAGCTAAACTCTTATACCAGCGATGCTGATTTTCTTCAAAGCGGTGCTGGAATTCATCTTTCCCGCCCCCTCTTGCTAACGGCTGAGCCGCCTCTTCATAGTCGACCCAGTTTTCACTGTCGACATCCCAGCTGTATTTCTTCGTGTCTCTAATAATCCCAAGTGATGTTTCGATAAATGTTACATCAGCCTGCTGCACTACTACCAATGCTGTTTCAGGGAAACGCTGTTCTAGTTCTTCAATCTGCCGGGTTTCAGCAGTCTCACCCCAATGGAATGATGTTGTTACCGGAACCTGCAGTACTCTTGCTCTCCAGAGCTCACCATCAGCCGATGCGACTAATATAAATCCTTTACGCATTTCACGCTGATGCACCGCAATTTCTTTCTCGACTTTATCCTGCAGTTTTTTCAAGGCTTTCAGCTCTGCTTGATTATCTTTTGCTTTCACTTCTTCTTTAAGTTCTTTCAAACCGTTTTTTAAGTGTATCTTCCATTCTCCGTTTGAAAGATTCCCTGCGCTGGCATCTGTGTTTAAGTGAATTGTCAGTACACCGGTATTATCATGTTTCCCTTTGATTTCCTCAATAATCTTTGCTAATGACATTCTTATCTTACTCCCCTTTCAGAATTACATAATTCCAATACATTACCCTTATAAATTTCCCTCAAAACAAAAATATCACCTGCCAAAATAATGACAGGTGATATTTCTATACTCCGCTGTTATTCATTAGTTCTTTATCCCGTCTGCCATGCAGGAAATAATACACTGCGATTCCCGACAGTACTACGAAAGCGAGCGTTAAATACATTCCGCCATAGCCGAATGATGCTGCAATTGGCCCTAAAAGAAACGGCCCAAAGCCAAGTCCTAAATCCAGCGCAATAAAGTATGTGGTATTCGCAAGACCTAGACGTTCTCTCGGTGTCACTTTAATGGACAGTGCCTGTGTAATCGACTGCACATTGCCGTAGCCGAAACCGATCAGCACTGCTGCAATCAGAAATGCCATCGTCGCTGTCGCCTGGCTGATTAGCGCCAGACCCAGTGCAAACATAATAATTGCGGGATACATTACAATGTTCGCGCCTTTACGGTCAAGGAGCGGCCCTGTAATCGGACGCGACAGCAGCACTGTCACACCGTACACCGTAAAGTACAGACTGCCCGCCTGTATCAGACTGATGCTTTCTGCATAAGCCGTAACGTACGATAAAATTCCCGAATACGCGAATGCCATTACAAACATCACGGCTGAAATCGGTATTGCCCGTTTTTCGAAGAAATCCATAATCTTAAATTTCCCGCCGGCTGTTGCTTTAATCGGTCTCATAGGCGACGCTTTAACTGTCAGTCCGATAATCAGACTGATTACTGCCATCGTAAATGAAAAGATAAAAATACTGGTAAATCCGTATGCTGCGATTAAAGCAACACCTATCAATGGACCGACAGCCGTCGCCAATACTACTGACATACTGAAGTAGCCGATGCCTTCGCCGTTTCTGCTCGGCGGTATAATCTGTGCAATGATTGTACCTGTTGCCGTCATTGCGTAACCCATGGCTATACCGTGTAAAATACGCAGTATAATAAGAGGGTATATACTCATTGGGATTAAATAAGATGCCGTCAGCACCACGATGAGTGCCGAACCGATCATCAGCATCTTTTTACCACCCATCGCAGTAATATGCTTGCCGCCGAACACCCTTCCAATCAGCGAGCCGATAATAAATGAACTGGATACAAGTCCTGCCATACCGACCGAAGCGCCGTATTCCTCTGTCGCGTACAACGCCATTGTCACTAGGAGGAGATATTGCGACATCATCAGCGCAAAGTTCACAATTGATGTATTGATAAAATCTTTCGTCCACAATCTGTCTTTATATACTTCCGACAATATAATTGCACTTCCTTAGTAATTTATTGAATCTCTCTATTTTCCATTAAATAACAGACCTTGTCTATAGACGAAGTGTATAAAAAAGGTAAAACTGTTTTTAACATTCATTTGTCTCAAAGAAATGATTCACCAGATCTTCAGTTTCCGTCGACAGCATACCGACACCTCTTATTAAATAATCCGAACCTGCTGACAGTGCTCCAATCGTGTAGAAATTATTCATAGTACCGAATCTTGGGCTGATAATCTCATGATTTTTACTCAGCAGCACACCGCCGAATTCGTCCGCTTCAAGTAACAATGCATCAAACATATTCTGCAGTAATTCCGTATTATCTTTTTCAATATTTTTAACCGGCCCTGTAGCATTGATCAATATATCAAAATGTTCTGTCTCACCGTCTTCAAAAGTTACAGTAAATCCCTTGTCTACTACTGCGGATTCCATGCCGTGCATAAAGACAAGCTTGCCTTCATCAATCCATTTAAGAATCTGTTCTGCCCCATAAGGCGGCATCGGTGAATGATTACCGTCGACATAAGGATGATATTTTTCTAAAAACGTCCGTTTATCACTTCGCGATAAATATTTAAATAATATTTTAAAAGTAGCCTCCAAATGCACTATTAAATACTGCAGCCGGCCGACATTGTCCTTATGCTCAAGATCGTATTTCAAATCAATTTCAGGACGATCTGTCTTACGCTTAAACAGTGAACCATCCACCTGCTGTGCTTCCATTTCCTTTTTAAACAGCTCGAGTAATTTATCGAGTGGAATCAGACCGTTTTTTTCGTATTGAAGTGCTGCATCCAAAGTGAAATGCTCTGGTTTGAAATGAAAATTTGTCCCTCTGACAGCAGGCATCTCTCCGCTTCTCGATAGAACATACACTTTTTCATGGCCGTTCAGGAGTAAATATCTGAAACTGTCGATGGCAGACAAGCCGCTCCCGATAATTCCAATTTTGCCTTCCAGCTTATTTAACTTCTCCTCTATCGGGTACGGATTATAAAAATAATTGCTGACGCCCTTTAGCTCATAAGGGTCACTGTATGACAATTCACCTGTCGTTAAATATACCGCATCGTAATCTTGTTCATTTCCGCCTGCACACAGAGTATATGTGTTTTTATCTTCATTAAATATAATATTGTCTGCATATTTTTTTATAATATTAATATTGGAATGTGCATCTGCAAACGACATTAATGAGCTGTGCATATACTCCCCATAAACTCTGCGGCTCGGAAAACTCAAAGCCTCATGTTCTGAGTTTTCCAGCCACTTCATAAAATCTTCAGAGTCAGCAGTCAGAGACATCTCTTCTGCCGGCAGATTAATAATTAAATTTTCATTGTCACCCTGGTAAGCATAACCTCGTCCCAGGGTTTCAGGTGCATCATATATATCGATATTTAAATTTTCATTGAATCTTTCATCGTTTACAAAAAACTTAACGATTGAAATACCGGCCACTCCGGCACCTGCAATTGCTATTCTTTTAGCTTTCATCGCTTCATCACTGTCCTCTAAGAAAATTTGCTGATTTAAGTATATTAATAAAATGACTATACTGCCAATGCTTAAGCTGCCGTTCTCTGATATGTATGATAAAATTCATTTAATCATTAAATACCGGGGTGTACATATGGATATTAACGAAGTTTTAAAAGCTACAGAAATTATGACAGGACCGTTTCCTGAACTGGATAAAAAAGAGCACAACAATCCTTTCAGCCACTTCTCCCAGTGGTACGTACATGCACTGAAGAATGGAACAGCCGAGCCCAACAGTATGGTGCTCAGCACTATCACTCAGAACAATACACCGGACTCGCGTGTTGTCCTGTTAAAAGCGATGGATGATGAGGCCCTTTATTTTGAGACGGGAAGATTTCGTGAAAAAGTTATCCAGCTTACACATAACAGCAGCGTTGCTTTAAACTTTTACTGGCGTGAACAAGGCAGACAGGTCCGCCTCAAAGGTACTGCTGAGCTGACAACGGACATTTCACATATTGCAGATAATTTAGATGCAGCAGTGCGTGATTTAAATGCATATAAAACTGTGCCTTTGGAAGTTGAATTTTATCAGGCGTTAAATGAAGGCGGATATGCCCGTCTCCTTTATAAGTTAACTGATGGAAAATGGGAGTGTAACTGGCTGTAGCCGGATGCACTCTTTTTCTAATTAATATTCTATCTGTGATTAAATCTTAAATTTCATGTATAGTAGGTAAATAAATTAATACAGAGGTGATTTCATGACTTCATACATCACACGGTGCACTATAAATGATACTGAGGCGCTGTTAAAATTGAGCTATGATACTTTTTATGAAGCTTTCGAGGCTCAAAACACTAAAGAGAACATGAAAGCTTATTCTAATGATGCTTTCACAGCTGAAAAAATCAGGGATGAACTTAATAATCCTGATTCACAGTTTTATTTTATATACAGCAATGATGAACCTGCAGGATACTTAAAAGTGAATGTCGATTCAGCTCAATCCGAACCGATGGGACATAGTTCTCTTGAAGTGCAAAGAATTTATATTCTCCATAAATATCACAAACAGGGATTCGGTAAAGAACTGCTGAATCTTTCCTATGATATTGCACGCAAACTCAATAAAAATAAAATCTGGCTTGGTGTCTGGGAGAAAAATGAGAATGCGATTGGCTTTTATAAAAAGCAGGGCTTTAAAAAAACCGGTTCTCATTCCTTTTTTATGGGAGATGATGAACAGACAGATATTATAGCGGAGAGGATTTTATCGTTAGAATAATGGAGGAGAAAGTTATTGAGCAACCAAATAGATCAACCTTTTTTCAGCAATAAAAATTTAAGCTGGCTGCTGATTATCGGCGTTATTTTAGTCGGTGCAAACTTAAGGGTGCCACTGACTTCTGCAGGTGCTCTCGTATCATTTATCAGAGATGATTTTGGCATCAGCAACGCGCTTGCAGGTGTTATTACTACGCTTCCGCTCATTGCATTCGCACTGTTGTCACCGTTTGCACCGAAAATTGCAAACAAAATCGGCATGGAACGGACGATTGCTATTTCACTTATTCTGCTGATTGCAGGTATTTTAATCAGATCTGCAAGCGGCATCGGTCTGTTATTTACCGGAACATTGCTGGTTGGTTTAGCAATTGCCGTCGGCAACGTGCTCATACCCGGCATTATTAAAATGAATTTCCCCTATAAAATCGGCTTAATGACCGGCCTCTATGCGATTGTTATGAACGTATTCGGCGCACTCGGTTCAGGTTTAAGTATACCGATTGCAACGTCCGGAAATTTAGGCTGGCGCGGCTCACTCGTTATCTGGGGCGGACTTGCGTTTATCACACTGATAATCTGGCTGCCGCAGCTAGCGAAAAAGTATGGTGCTAAAAAGAAAATTAACAATCAGCAGATTGGCGGATTATTGCGTTCTCCGCTCGCATGGAAAATCACCGTATTTATGGGTGCTCAGTCTTTAATCTTCTATACGCTGATTACTTGGCTGCCGACTATATTAATGGCTAACGGCTACGATATTCATCTCGCCGGCTGGGGTGTATTTATATTCCAGTTCGCAAGTATTCCATTTACATTTATCATTCCGGTTATCGCAGACAAGATGAAAAATCAGGTGATGATTGCATTGATCAGCAGTGGATTGATACTCACAGGAATTGCCGGTCTTCTCGCAGGATTTTCAGAACTCTCAATCCTCTGGATAATAATGCTCGGTATCGGCAACGGCAGCGCATTTTCACTGTCCATGATGTTTTTTACACTGAGAACAAAAGATGGCTACGAAGCCGCTGAACTCTCGGGTATGGCTCAATCGTTCGGTTACCTGCTGGCAGCACTCGGACCGGTGATGGTCGGAGGTCTTCAGGATATGACGGGAAGCTGGACACTCCCGCTGATACTGCTTGCCTGCGTCTCAGTACTGATGCTTATTATGGGTATCGCATCCGGTAAAAATAAACAGATTTCCGGGAATGTATAACAAAAAAAGCAGCGGAGATCCGCTGCTTTTTATTTATCTTGTCTTTTTTTAGCTTGTTCTTCTTTTAATTTTTCTGGTGTAACATCATTTCCAAGCGGATCCACAACTGTCAGTCCTGAAAAGGAATCCAGTACCTGTCCTCTGATTTGACGAAGGTAATCTTCTCTTAAGACTTTCTGCTCCCGCTTTTCTTCTTCAGTCAGACCCACCGTTTTTTGTATTTTTGCTAATTCATTTATTCTATCTAATCCTGCAATCATATTTGATCCTGCTTTCTTTTATTGATTAAAAAATGTAAATTTCTGTTCTCTGTTAACAGGAAACTTCGGTACAACAAATTCTCCAAGTTCCTGAATTACTTCTGCCGCCGGACGACTGCTGTCTTTAAGCGCGACAGTCATATGATTAACGCCCGCTTCCTGATATGCGTTTAAATAATCTATTAAAAAATTTCGTCCCGCTCTGAATCCTGTTTCCAACGTTTTCGGCGCTTCATTTGCACGCTCAGACAAATCAATCATCAGAGGCTGGGTAAATGGTTTAAATTCTTCAGTTAAACCGCGCCATTTATTTATTAGTGCTTTTTGTTTTTTTAACTCCTGCGGATAAAACATCCAGCCGTCTGTATGTTCCGCAAGCCACTCTATCGTCTGGCTGCTGTAACCTGTACCGAATACAGGAATACTCCCCATTTCAGGTTTAGGAACAACATCGCCTTCAGTTAAGTTTGTACGTTCTGTTTGTATGCTCGGGAATTCTTCCTGCCACAGCTGTTTCATTACAGTAATGGACTCTCTGAACAGCTCACCTTTATTTTCACGGTCTACTTTGAATACCGGAAATTCTATCTGCCGGTCACCTGTTGCTACGCCCATTACAAAGCGCTGCCCTGAAATACTGTCAAGCGTTGCAGCAGATTTTGCCGTATGAAAAGGATGCCTCAATGTAGTTACTATGCTGCCGGTCGTCAGCGCGATACTTTTAGTATGTGCTGCTGCATATGTTAAAAACATAAACGGGTCATAAAGCCCGCCGACATCACCGAAGTTCGGATCATACAGCGGTGCATCCCGAACCGTTAAAGCAGCAAAACCGTAATCTTCAGCCTGCTTTGCAAGCATCATCTGCTCCTCGAGATTCATCTTCGGAAAACTGCCTTTGTAAGCTTCCAGAGGAAAACCTAAACCCAGTGTCAGCTTGTCTTCTTTAAACATTCGTTTGAAACCTTTATGTTCTTGAAATTGTGCCACGTATAATCACCTCCCTTAAGTTTTTCTGTCTGCAGCATACAGACAAATGTAGATGTATTATATTATCATAACCGGTGACTGGCAAGATATGTGCCTCATACAGGTTTAAAAGCTTGTCAAAGAAGGGAATACATAAGTAAGACATTTTTCGATGAAGGAGTGATGAGCGTGGGTTTAATACGAGGTATGAATCATATTGGAATGACTGTTCCCGATATTGAAACAGCAACTGAGTTTTTTAAAAAAGGACTTGGTGCAAAAATTGCTTATGATTCACAAACACTTAAAGACCGCCCGAGAGGCGGACCTTTAGTTGAAAAGCTGCTCGGTATTCCCGAAGAGTCATATATAGTCAAAAAGAGAATGCTGACTATCGGCAAGGGTCCGAACATAGAAATGTTCCAGTTCTTTAATGTGAGCTCAAGAACACCGTTAAGCTTGGAAGATTACGGCTATACACATCTTTCCTTTTACACAGATGATATTAAAAAATCATATGAGCAAATGAAGGAAGCTGGCGGCCAGCCGCTGTCGAATATTCACGCAAATACCCGCTATGAGGATACAGAGGGTAACGGCACAGTTTACTTTAAGACTCCATGGGGCAGTTTAATCGAACTGCAGACATTGCCGGAAGGCTATTATTACCCCGAATACAGTGAGGCAGAAGTATTTATACCAGATGAAAAGCAGTCTCCTGAAATTTAATCAGAGAGACTGCTTTTCATTTTAACCAGCCTTTATCCAGCGCTTTCCTGATGGCTTCAATTCTGTTCGTTACATGCAGCTTATCCAGTACAATTGATACGTAATTCCTGATCGTACCATTCGATAAATGCAGTTCTTCTGCAATGGATTTCGTCGTTTTTCCATCCGCAAGCAGCTGGACAATTTCAATCTCTCTCGATGATAAAGGATTTTCGGTTTCAAAAGCGATGTCGATGAGTTCAGGAGAGTAAATACGTTTCCCGGTCATAATCTGTCTGATGGACTCTGCCAATGTCTCACTCGGCGTATCTTTCAGCAGATAGCCGCTGACCTGTGCTTTTTTGGCACGCTCAAAATATCCCGGTCTCGCATAGGTTGTCAGTATAATCACTTTGCAGTCTGTCTCTGTCAGCTCTTCTGCCGCGTCCAGTCCTGTCATTACCGGCATTTCAATATCCATTAAACAAATATCAGGCTGCTCTTCTTCAACAAGTTTAAGTGCATCTCTGCCATTCCCTGCCATACCTACCACTGAAATATCTTCTTCCAGATTAAGCAGCGAGCTGAGCGCACTTAATAATAAATTTTGATCTTCAGCCAGCACAATTCTAATCATCCTATCCCTCCTCTATTTGTCTTAGCACTTTCGGCACTGTCATATTTACTTCAAACCCGCTATCCGAGTTGTGGATATGAGACTCGCCGTTAACAAACTCCAGACGTTCTTTCATGCCCTGCAGACCGTTGCCGTAATTAAAACCGGCTGTGCCGGTTCCATTATCGGATATTTTTAAAAATATATCTTTTTCAGATTCTGTCAGAATAATCATGCATTCTGTTGCATTACTGTGTTTTAAAATATTTGTCACCGATTCTTTTAAACACATGCTGAGGACGTTTTCTATTAATACAGGTATATTTTTAAAGTCTGCTTCTATCGTTTCTGCATGCTTAATTTCAACTGTGTCCAAAATCAGCTGCGTATGTTTCAGCTCTTCCGTAAAACTGACCCGTTTCATATCACTGATCATTTCACGAACTTCTTTCAACGCATGACGTGCAGTATCCTGAATATCCTGCAGTTCTTTTTTCGCCTGCTCAGGATTTTTATCGATAAGCTTGCGTGACAGGTCACTTTTAAGACCAATCATCGACAGCCTCTGACCTAGAGTATCATGCAGATCCCTTGCAATACGGTGACGTTCCTCTTTAATTGCAAGTTCTGCTATTTGCTGATTAGCATCTTCCAGCTGATTTTCCAGTTCATCCTGCTTTATCCGGCTGCGCTTATTCAGAGGAATCAGTATAATTCCAAGTATAGTCATAATCAGAAAAGGAAGATGGGTTAATAAAATCATATAGTTAAAGAACGATGCGTATACTATCGCCAAAACTGTTGTGACCAGTAACAGTACATACATCGTAATGAAGCCCGCTTTATTTCTAATATTGCCGATATAAATTGCAATGAACAATGCAAAATACACGTAGCTGAATAATATCGTCATTATTATATTAATAATAATTTGGATACTGACACCGATATATACTAGTGCACCTTTTGAATTAAATGTCAGCCAATATACCGCAAAGAATATTAATGTCGTTACAATACCGGTTATTATTTCACTGAGCGAGGTCGCACGAAAGATAAAATAAAATGGCAGCACACAAAAAATAATCCATATATAAAGACTTAACCCCGTATTTGACGGGAAAATATGATACCAATCTTTCATCTTCATTCGCCCCTTCACTCTGCTGTTCAGCCCATTATATCAAATACGGTCTCTAGAGATGAAACATCCCCCTATTATACATAGGAGGATGCTGATATTTCTTATTATGCAGTAGTGTTCTCTGCAGTCTTAACTGCCAGACGTTCCTTCATCTTTTTAAACGTAATGAACGTATTGCTCTCTTCGTCGTAAAGACGGAACTTTATCGATTCTAAACTTGTTTTTAATGTAATTGTCGTCGCTTGGTGAAGAGGCGGCGTGTTTTCATGTGCTTCTTCTAAATGATAGTTCGGTACACGCGGCGCTAAGTGATGCACGTGATGGTAACCGATACTGCCTGTCATCCATTCAAGCCATGCTGGAAGTTTGTAATAAGAACTGCCGTCTACCGCAGCTTTTACGAAATCCCATTCTGATTCATTTTCAAAATATGAATCTTCAAACTGATGCTGAACGTAGAATAACCAGATCCCTGCCATACCTGCGATGTAAATAATCGGCAGCTGCACCATAAGCAATACGTGCCAGCCTAAAGTAAATCCGATAAGTAAGTAAATCGAAACAATAATTAATGTAAGAACGTGTGTGTTAATACGTTCCTGGCGTTTCGCTGCTTTACGGTTAACACGATTTGCAATTAAGAATAAGTAAAGCGGGCCGAAACCGAATAAAACAACCGGATTACGGTATAAACGGTATTGGAATCTTTCCCATTTGCTTGCTTCTTCATATTCTTTTACTGTCATAACCCAAATATCACCAACACCGCGTTTATCTAAGTTACCGCTTGTTGCGTGGTGAATCGCATGTTCTTTTTTCCATTTTTCATAAGCGAAATGTGTAATAACTCCGGTTACATTTCCGAAGAAATTATTTAATTTTTTGTTTTTAAAGAATGATCCGTGCGTGCAGTCGTGGAAAATAATAAATGAACGAATCATAAATCCTGCTGCCAGGATTGAAAATGGTAAGCTCAGCCAGAATGAAACACTTAGTGACTGATAAGCTAAAAACCATAGTATAAAGAATGGCAATATCGTGTTCAGCAGCTGTATGACACTCGTCTTAGTTTGTGATTTTGCATAGGGCATTACACTTTTTCTCAGTGCCGCCTGTTTTTCTTTAGTCATATGCATTCCTCTTTTCCCTATCTATTCACTTAATATTATGAGCGATAAAGACTTTTGGATATAGACTAAACTGTCAGTAAATTAACATGACATTTGTCATGTTAATTGCCGATTTTAACGTTTCCAGACATTCTTTCAAGTGTGGCGTAGACACTCAACGCTGCCAGAGCACTTGTTTTCGGATTTTCCGGCAGCGGATTGTTGCTGATTGTCAGCTCTGCATCACCAAATCCGCCTGATATATTAATAGTATGCGTATTTTTATCAGCTGCTGGGTCTGCAATCAGCACGACGTTTGTCTTATCAATACCTAATCCTGCCAGTGATAAAATAATCGAGATATTCATGTTCTTCGGAAATTTATCGATTGCATCTCCAGCTTTTCCTTCAAAGACTACTGTTTCAACAGCAACCGCTTCATCAATAAGTGAAGCTGCCGGCTTACGCGTCGTTAAAGTGACTTTGTCCAGATTGCCGAGCGCTCTCGCATTTTGAACTAGATCAAGGCCGCCAATCCCGCCTGAGGGCAGATGCAGTGTTTTGCTGTCTTTTGCTGATACTGTTTTAAGTAAAGCTTCATCAGCAAGTGCACCGATACTAATGAGCATCGTGTCTTTTATTTTGATAATGTCAGGCAGCAGTTCTTTACTTGTCTCAACGTTAGCCGCTTCAACAACAATATCCATGTCTGCTGCAAGAAATTCACTTAAATCTGTGAATAGTTCTACATTATATTGTTCCTCAAGGTGTTTATATTTATCGTAATTTCTTACGAATACGCTCGTTATATTTAAATCACCATTGCTGTTTTTATTAATGTTTTTTAACAAATATTGTCCTATTGTACCTGAACCTACTAACCCAATATTCATATCTGTCTCTCTCCTTATTTATATGTATAATTCTATCCATTTTAAACAGGATACTTAATGAAAGCAATTTTATAAAAAATGACCCCGTCACCGGAGTCATTGATAATTTATTTATCCGAAAAAGGCTGTGACTGCGTCAACCATACTGTAAATTCCTAAGAATGAGACGACTGCGACAACAAGAAATCCGATAACGTTAAAAATAGGACCGTTTTTATGTTTGCCCATAAGTCCTTTTTTATTAACGATAATATAAATCAGAATCGCAATCAGCGGCAGAATAACACCGTTTAATGCCTGAGCGAGCAGAATGACTTCAAGCGGCTCAAAACCGATTGCTGATGTAACTACACCAATCAAAATAACCAGACCGAAGATCATTTTAAATTTCTTATTCTTCATGCCGCCTTCCCATTTAAAGAAAGAGCTGACTGTTGCTGCCGCACCCATCGGTGAGGCCAGTGCAGATGAGAAACCTGCAGCAAACAAACCAATACTAATAAATATTGGCGCCCATACATCGCCAAGTATTGGGACAAGCGGTCCTGCAAGTGCAACGACATTATCAACTTCCTGGCCGTAAATTAACGTTCCTGCAGAAATTAGAATCGCACCTGAAATAATACCTCCGATAGTAATCGAGATAATTGTATCCCAGCGTGCCAGAGTTAAATCTTTTAATCCGTCAAAACGTTCGTGCACAGCCGTTGCATGCAGGAAGAAGTTATACGGAACAACCGTCGTACCGATTAACGCAATTACCATAATAATCGAACCGTCCGGAATAGACGGAATGAATGCACCGCCGAACACTTCACTCCAGTCCGGTTTAACGAGGAACATAGTCGTAATAAATGTCGCTCCCATAATTATCATTAAACCGAGCATAATTTTTTCAATAACTTTGTAACTTCCGAGTAAACCAATTGTTAATATTATTACACCGACAATCGGTGCAAGTATATTTGTAGGGATACCGAGCAGATAACCAAGACCAAGTGATGTCCCAAGTAAATCCCCGCTCATGTATGCCGCACAGCCGATTGCAACTGCAATCATAGAAATCCACACGACAAGAAATTTCCCTAGTGTATTATTAAATAAATCGTAAATTGCTTCCCCTAGACCGCGTCTTGTAACGAGAGCCAGTCGGATAATCATTTCCTGCAGCACGATTGTGGCAATCACTGAAAATATAACCGCCCATAATATACTGTAGCCAAATCCGGCTCCGGCACGCGTCATTGTTGTCACTGTTCCCGGACCGATAAAAGAAGCTGTAATAACCATTCCGGGCCCTAAAGCTTTTAATATTTCTTTAAATCTGTTCATCAAGATCCCATCCCTTGTTTAGTCAGATTTTTCCTATGTGCTTTAAATGCCCTGCCAGAACGTAAAGTACTGCATAGCTGACAAAATGAGCCGAGTGCTGGTTAGCATCCATCATCGGGTATACTTCAACGTAATCCATACCGACGAGCCCCTGCTTGCCAAATTCGTGTATTAATGTGAGTAACTCATAAGATGTTAAACCGTTGCCATCTACAGGACCGCCTGGATTATATGCGAAATCCAGCACGTCACTGCAAATTGATAAGTAAACTACATCGACATCTTTCGCAGCCATATCATAGATCTCTTTTGCGTACGCACGTAAATCTTTTGCTTCTCTTATATCATTAATTGTCAGTGTGACCGCACGGTTCTCCTGTGCATAACGCCCTGTTTCAGGTTTGTTGCGCGGCCCGTGAATTCCCGTGTGAATAATCGACTCGTTGCGGACGCCTTCTGTTTCATACAAACGCATAAACGGTGTGTTGCGGGCGTAAATCTCACCTTCATAATCCGGCATATTATCGTAATGTGCATCTAAATGAATAATCCCAACTTTTTTGCCGCTGTCAGCAAGTGATTTCAATATCGGATAAGTCACACCGTGTTCTCCGCCGAAACCAACGAGAAATTTACCTGTTTTCCATAGTTCAGCAGAAAAATCTTCGATGTTCTGGTAAGACTGTTCGTTATCATGTGCTACAAACGGGATATCCCCGGCATCCCCGAAAGTCAGATGTTCATTTACATCAACATGATCGAGTTCCGGTAAGTAACCGCTGTAACGGGCTGAAGAAGAACGAATCTGTTTCGGTCCAAGTTCAACACCGGTATAGTCCCCCCACGTACTTTCACCTTCAAAAGGCGCGCCGTAGAAAATTACATCTGTATCATAAGTTCCTTTTTTAACGAGATTTTCTGCACCTAAAAAGCATGGTACGTTGCCATAAATATTTTCCTTCATATATAAATCCCCTTTGTATTTATTCTGGATACAACTGTATTATAAATGTAATTAATGCCTTATTTCAATTCAATTTTTATAATAGTTAGATTATTCTAACTTATTATCGATTGAAATGATGTACTTAAAGCGTTAGTTACTTTTGAAGCTGTTACTGCTTCAATCGCTTCACCGTGTTCAATTAAATAATCAGCAGCATAACCATGCATGTACACCGCATTTGAAACTGCGGGTTGAATGTCTATACTCTGGCCGATAAAAGCAAGAATCATGCCGGTTAAAACATCACCTGTTCCGCCTTTGGCAAGCCCTGAATTACCCGTCTGATTTACCCATAATATACCGTCCGGTTCTGCAACTATCGTCTTTGGACCTTTCAGCACAACATATATACCGTAATCCATCGCCAGATTCTTCGCCGCTTCATAGCGATTATCATTAACATAATCAATATCTTTATTAATAATCCGTGCCATCTCTCCCACATGGGGTGTAATGATTAACGGGCTGTCACGTTTTCTGATCAGCATCTCGTGGCTGTTCAGCTCATATAACCCATCCGCATCAATAACTAACGGCCCGTTAAAGTTAGTAATTAAATCTTCGATAATATCATCCGATAAACGTCCAAGACCAGGCCCCGCTGCGACTGCATCTTTACCCTCAAGAAAACCATTCAGCTCATCATGCCGGTGGTAAAATGTCGCTTCAGGAACATGTGATGCAACAATCGGAATCACAGACCTGACAGTATTAACAGTCGTTAAACCCGCACCGCTTTCCACAGCCGCACCCGCAGAAAGCGCTGCAGCTCCCGGCATTAAATCACTGCCTGCAATAATCCCGACTTTGCCGTGACTGCTTTTGTGAGAATTAGAATCGCGTTTTGGCCAATGTTCCATCACAAGGTTTTTCGACCAGCTGTTTATACTCATTCACCATACCTCCAAAATTTATACTCACAGCCTCTATACCCTGTTTTTGAAATCAGACCGGGAATTCCCGCATTTTCCTTATTATTTAAATAAAAATACCGCGAGATATCCTTCTCGCGGCTTCATCTTATTATACTTCTTTCAGTCCCTGTTCCAGATCACTGATAATATCATCAATGTTTTCTGTTCCAATAGACAGACGTACTAATTCCGGCAATACTCCTGAAGCGATTTGTTCCTCTTCAGATAACTGCTGGTGAGTTGTTGATGCCGGGTGAATGACTAATGATTTTGAATCCCCAACGTTTGCGACTAACGAGAACAGCCCAAGTCCGTCGACGAATTTCGCAATTTCATCTACTGAGCCGTCGATACCGAATGTCAGTATTGCTCCCTGTCCTTTAGGCAGATATTTTTTACCGAGGTCATGATATTTATTACTTTCAAGTCCCGGATAATTTACCCATTTCACTTTAGGGTGCTGTTCTAAAAACTCCGCTACTTTTTGTGCGTTTTCTGAATGACGCTCCATGCGGAGGTGCAATGTTTCAAGTCCTAAAAGGAACTGCTGCACATTAAATGGTGATACTGCAGATCCCAAGTCACGTAATAATTGAACACGGGCTTTAGTAATATATGCCGCCGGTCCAATATCCTTCGCATAAGATACACCGTGGTAGCTTTCATCCGGTTCAACTAACCCTGGGAATTTACCGTTATCCCAATTGAACTTGCCGCTATCTACGATAATACCGCCGATTGAAGTTCCGTGTCCGCCGATAAACTTCGTCGCTGAATGAACGATAATATCTGCACCATGTTCAAACGGACGCAGTAAGTACGGCGTTGCGAACGTACTGTCGACAATTAATGGAAGATCGTTACTGTGAGCAACTTCAGCCACTGCTTCAATATCTAAAACATCAATACGCGGGTTACCAATGGTTTCAGCAAATACAGCGCGTGTTTTATCGTTAATTGCTGCTCTAAAGTTTGCAGGGTCTGATGGATCAACGAAATGAGTTTTAATTCCCATTTTCTTAAACGTTACATTTAAAAGGTTGTATGTACCGCCGTAAAGATTCGCAGATGCGACAATCTCATCACCAGTTTCTACAATATTAAGTAATGACAGATGAATCGCTGCCTGCCCTGAAGATGTCGCGAGTGCGCCGACTCCACCTTCAAGTGCAGTAATTCGCTCTTCAAAAACATTCTGTGTCGGGTTCATAATACGCGTATAAATGTTACCGGGCTTCGCTAAAGAGAATAAATCCTGTGCGTGCTGCGTGTCGTCGAACACATAACTAGTCGTCTGTGTAATAGGCACCGCACGTGATTTTGAATCATCGATTGTCTGGCCTGCATGTATCGTTAAAGTTTCTAAATTCCAATTTTCATTAGTCATAGTAATCCTCCATCATATTGGTTGAATTTTCTGATTTATAAATATATTTAAAATCATACTATCTTAGTATGTTATTTGCAAGGAATGAATTGCTTTTCTTTACATAAGTTTTTTCTACGTATACTGTAGAGGTAAATGACGACTCAGCTAAAGGAGCGCCTATATGAAAATTAAAATTTTTCAATTTCAAGTCATAGACAGCGATACAGAAGCAAATTTGAATAAGGTGGACAGCCTGTTTGCCGAAACTGATTTAAGTAATACTGATGTCGTTGTCCTGCCAGAAATGTGGACTTCGGGCTACGATCTTGAAAACATTGATGACCATGCAGCAAATAATCTGGAACCTGTAAAATCCATTATTACTAAGCTGGCCCAGGATAATAAGGTCACAGTTGTTGCCGGTTCAATTCCAAATAAATATGAAAACAGCGGCGTTTACAACACAGCTTTCACAGTGGATCGCCATGGTGAACTGATTCGGGAGTATTCAAAAATGCATTTAGTCCCGATGTTAAATGAACCTGAATACCTTGAAAGTGGAGATAAGTCTGCTGAAGTTTTTGAGATTAACGGTGAAACATGCGGTCTGGTAATATGCTATGACCTTCGATTCCCTGAGCTGTTCAGAGACTTATCACTGTCAGGCGCTAAAATTATATTCGTCGTTGCAGAATGGCCGATTGAACGGACAGAGCACTGGATTACCCTCTTAAAAGCAAGAGCAATAGAAAATCAGTGTTACATCGTTGCCAGCAACACTATCGGCACACAAACGAACGGCACTGAATTCGCAGGCCGTTCAATGATTATTAATCCATTCGGTGAAATTCTTGCACAAGCAGATAAAGATACTGAAGAAACAGTCACTGCAGAGCTCGATTTAGATTATATCGATCAGGTCCGTTCAGATATTCCTATTTTTGAAAGCAGACGTAAAGATTTGTATAAGAATTTATAAAAATATCCGGCATTCTATTTTTAGAATGCCGGATATTTTTCAATTTGCTAAAACACCATCTGCACTAATATCATATAAAAAATAGTGCCGCCTGCTATCGACAGCAGCATGCTCTTTTTCCAGTAGTGCAGAATAATTATCAGCCCGACCGCGAGTATTTCAGGTAAAAATCCGCTGACTGACGTAATCTCGACTTCGCGTAATGCATAGACGACCAGCAGGCCGAATACGGCAGGCGGCAACATATAGCCGAGATATTTTATGTATAAAGGCGTTTCTTTATCGCTGCTGAATATTATAAAAGGCAAAAATCTCGTCGTCAGTGTTCCAAGTACGACACACGCAATAATGATGATTTGCTGTGTTAATGTCATTACGAAATCACCTCTCTTTTAGCCATTGCTTTTCTAATCAGTGTCAGCGCAATTAAAATCAATACCATCGCCGGGATGATAAAGTTCTCAGGTCCAAATATCACCAGGCAGAAGACAGAAGCTCCGATACCGATAATCGAACTGATATGGTAGCGTTCCTTCATCCACTGATCTAAAAATATAACGACAAACAGTGCCGTCATAACAAATTCCAGTCCTTCTGTATTAAAGGTCACTGCTGAACCGAACAGACTGCCGATGGTCGTGCCGCCGACCCAGTAAATCTGATTCAGCACCGTTACATAAAACATGAACCAGCCTGAGTTAATATGCGCCGGCGCCTTTTCAGTGCTGTTAATGACAAATGTTTCATCACACATGCCATATATTAAGTAATATTTTTTCTTCCCGGTCCCCTTGAATTTATCCAGCATGGAAATACCGTAAAACAAATGCCTCGCATTAATCATCAACGTTAAAAGAAAAGCACTTAACGGATTAAAAGCACCGAGCAGCATACTGCCGGCAACAAATTCCATCGAGCCTGCAAAAATAAATACACTCATCAAAATTGCATACCATGGCCCAAAGCCAAGCGAGTTCATATAAATACCATAGGCAATTCCTAAAAATGAAAATCCGGCCAGTATCGGTATGGTTTTCGGAAAAGCGTATTTCAATGTTGAGACATGGTTATCAAAAGACATTTCTGCCACCTGCTTTATTTATATTTTATTTACTGTAGTACATCACCATCGTCATTTTCACCATGACGTCTCCATCATTTTTATAAATGTGCGGCTGACTGCCGTCAAAAATCATCGCCTCATCTTCACATAGATGTGTCTGTGTTCCGTTAATATCCATAGTCAGTCTGCCCTTATTAATAAATATATGTTCTTCCACACCAGCAGTATGAGGTTCCGAATGATGCGCACTATCCGGATCGATTTCAAGGTTGTAAACTTCAAATAATTTTTCCGGTGAAAACGGCACAACATTGTAGACGCGATACTGTTCGTTATTTTCTGTAACCAGCTGTGTATCTTTTTTTCTAATCACTTGGATTGCTTTCTGCGGGCGGGTAATCAGTGAAGAAAAAGACACTTTGAAACCATCTGCTATTTTCCACAATGTGGTCACTGTCGGCGTTGAGTCCCCTCTCTCAATTTGAGCCAGCATTGCTTTGCTGACACCTGTAAGCACGGAAGTTTTGTCCAGGCTCAACCCTCGTTCTTTACGGATACTTTGCAGATTACTGCCGATAAAAGCTACATTTTCTGTCATATAAAGCACTCCTGATTATTTAATTTAAATCACTATAGCATATATTTGTATGCTATAACATACAAATATAATAAAAAAACAGCATATTCTGAAAATATGCTGTAAAAATTTTTATTTTTCTTTTGCAACCGGTGCATGATGATAATTTTTGAATCTGATTTTCTTCTTTTCATTGAAGTCGTATTTAGCAAGTTCATCAATGTCCTGCAGATATACATCAAGTGAATCCGTCAGCATTAAGTTTACCGGCGCTTCTGTTACAGGATCTTTTTCCTGATATAAAAGAATAAATTTATTCAATGCCTTACCGTAGCCGATTTCAAACGCTGTACCTGGGTCTACATGTTCACCTTCATAATCATGAACAGCGACAACAGCATCGCACCACTCAACGTGTTTAATGTCATTCGCGTAAACAAAATCACGCCACTCATCAGAACCATGTTCGAGATGCTCATCCTGCTGCAGACGCGGTGAAAATACTTCCGTCACTGTCGGATTAGCTGCTAAAGCTTTTTCTACTCTCTTTACTCTTTCAACCTGTTCGTCATTAAAAAATGGACTGCCTAAATAAATTTTCACATGATTACCTCTATTCTTTTACTAAAAGAATATCATAATTTACATTTAATATGACGTTTTAACTTTATCTTCTGTACTTTCAGCATCTTGTTCTTTTTCATAGTCATCTTTATCCAGAATGAACAATCCAAAGTAACTATATATTAATGTAATTATAATAACTAGGAATCCATACCAGAAAAAGGGGATGTATGCTAGTGTTGCGACACCGAGAGTCGCCGCCATAAACACTCCACCATCTGACCACGGTACCATCGGAGTAGTTACTGTACCTCCGGCTTCAACGTTTCTCGAGAGCAGTGTTCTCGACACATTTTTTCTGTTATAGTTTTCTTCAGTAATCTTAGTTCCTGTTAATAGGGATACGTACGCCGCACCGCCAAAAAATACCCCGAAAAAGGAAGCTATCATTGTTGTTAATGTTAAATTTCCTGTATTAGTTGCCCATTTGGCAAAAATATCCCCTATAACTTTAAAAGCACCAATTGTTTGTAGCAATCCGCCGACACCCAATGCGAGAATGATTAATAGTATTACTTCCAACATGAAGGTAATGCCTCCACGATTAAGTAAGCTGTCTATAAATACAATTCCCGTCGACTGTGTACTTCCGGAATACAATGTTTGTATTGCTTCTATGAAACCATACCCTTGGAATATCGCTGCCCAGAAACTTCCAATCAATGCTCCAAAAAGTATTACTGGCACAGAAGGCAGTTTGAAAAGAAGCATAATTACAACAACTAAAGCTGGTATTAACATGATCCATGAAATTTCAAATGATTCCTGCAGTCCAGCCATTGTATCTTTAGCAATAGTTAAATCACCGTTCCCTTCAGATATTACTGCACCGGTAATCCAGTATGCTATCGCTGCAATTATAAAAGCAGGAACCGATACATAAGCCATGGAACGAATATGTCTGAATAAATCTACTTTAGATAGTGTAGCTGTCATGACAGTTGTATCTGATAAAGGAGACATTTTATCACCCACATAACAACCAGAGATTACTGCACCGGCAACTAGGTAAATTGGCAGTCCAAAACTTTCTCCGATCCCCATCATTGCGATGCCTGCTGTTCCTGCAGATCCGAATGACGTCCCAGTAGCAATAGCGGTAATTGCACAAATAATCATTGCCGCCATCAGGAAAATACTTGGACTGATAATACTTAATCCATAGTAAATCATCGTTGGGACAACCCCGCCAGCTATCCATGAACCGATTAACGCACCTACTGCTATCAGTATTAATATTGCGCCCATACCTTCGTATATCCCTTTAAGCAATCCTTTCTCCATCTTTAAGTATCCGTGTCCGAGGTAAAGACCAAACCCCATAATCATAAACCAGACGACGAGCAATGCCAATTGAATAGGTAATTCCAGTATTACGATAAACCCGAACATAATTACTACAAATAACCCCAGTATTGTAAGTAGTATCGCCAGGCTCGGTAATCTTGGTTCTTTTGCCATAAATATTTCCCCCTAGTTTTATTTAATAATAAATCCTTCTTTATAAATATCTGTATCATCGATGTAAAATTGTGAATTGGACACCAAATAATATTTATAATTAACTTTATTATTTTTAATTTCAACATTGTCTCCCGTTAATGCTGTTAATTGCGCTCCTTGGTATTTTCCAGTCAACAATGAAATCACTTCTATAACCGGATATGGAATAATTCTTCCATTTTTGTTTACTGATATAAATTTGCCTTTATTATATAAAACTAAAAAATCAAAATCATGTTCAATTTCTGCAATTAAAGCTTTGATGTCAGTGAGATTATTCACTTCTATTTGCAGTTCAGTTTCTACAATTTTCAACGTTTTACCATTTATTGAATAGCTATCATTGTTTTTATTTACCTCATATATAATTGAAGAACACAGTTCCTCATTACTATATGCCAGTCCGTCGCCATCCAGCAGTAGTGAATATTTCTCTCTTTCTTTAATTCTCTTTCGATCTACTAATGATTTAACAAATGATTTAAGTAATAGCTCTCTATTATCAATTATGTCCGAGCTATCCAGTGTTATTTCTAAAATATCATTCTCAGGATTTTCTCTGTAAGTAATTAAATTGATGTATTTGTTTCCTCTTGGTTCATTTATCAACAATGTTTTACTGTTAAATGGGGCTGCGCTGCCTGTAAACTCTCCAGCTTCTACTACTCTCAGCAACTGCCCGTTAATCTGAATATCATAACTGTTAATTATTTTTGTAATCATCTGCCTGCCCCCTATATTTCAGGAATCAATAAGTAGCCTTCATTCATTGAATCAGATTCATGCATGTAAAAATCATGTCTCGCCATCAGCCACGCCGATCCCGTAATTGAAACTTGATTATAAATAATACCGTCCTTTTCTTTTGCATCAAGAAGCTGCGCTTTAAATTGCGATCCTGTGATACTTTCATGTATAAAAGTATCATTTATGCCCATCCTGTCTTTTTTAAATAATGTAGCTACTTTGGCACATGTACCTGTTCCGCAAGGTGAACGATCTATACCTCCTGGTGGAACAATTACTGTATTTTTAGTCACTTCGCCTTCTTCATACAGTTCCATATGTGTCAGTTTATTGATAAATTCATATTCTGGATGTTCAATTTCATGTTCGCAATTTATAATGTCCCTCACTTCCATCGCTTTCGCTACAATTTCTTCCGAACGTGAAACGTCCAATGTCACTTCTAAATCAGAAGCTTTTATAATGCCGTAAAAGTTGCCGCCATATGCAATATCGCAATGAACTATTTTATTAAGATAATTCACCTCTACAGTTTTTAGATGAAATGAAGCAGTACTGTTAAATGTTACTTCTGTTACTTTTCCATCAGCCACCTTACATTTTGCTTCTACTATTCCGGCAGGTGTATCCAGTACTACTGATGTAATTGGTTCTTTCCTTTCAACATAACCAAGCTCTACAAGTGCTGTACACGTGCCGATTGTGTCATGACCGCACATTGGCAAATATCCACCAGTTTCTACAAAAATTACACTGAAATCTGCTTGTTTATCTATTGGAGGCAACAGTATTGTTCCACTCATGACATCATGCCCTCTTGGTGGATTAACAAGAAACTTCCGGATATAGTCATAGTTTTCTTTCATATCCAGCATCTGCTTCTGTATGGTATCTCCCTTCAGACGAGGCATGCCCGCTAAAACTGTCCTTGTAGGGTTTCCGCCTGTATGTGTATCGACTGTTATAAATTGCTTACTATTTAAATTCATACCTTAACCTCCTTAAATCGATTAATACTTAATGGACTAATATCATCCTTCAAAGTGTTTGTCATCATTTGTGACATCCATAACCCTGTAATTGCTGATAAACCGATACCATCTCCCTCGTGACCCGCCGCAATATAAAATCCCGGAACAACAGTATCAGAAATAATCGGCAAGTTGTCAGGGGTCCATGGTCTCAATCCGGCGTAGCTTCGAATAAAGCTCATATCCTTCATTGGTGGAAAATATTCAATGGCGCGCTCCGCGATAAGTCTGATGACCTTATGATTAACATTAGTGTTGTAACCAACAAATTCTCTACTGCTTCCAATTAAAAAATTCTGACTCTGTGTTGCTTCATGAACAAGCGCAACACCATAATCATTCATCTCTTTAGAAGCTTGTCTTTCTTTACCAAATTTAGTCATTAAATAACCAAATTCCTGAATTTTTCTTGAACCCAATAATTCAGCTCTGGATGATACTAAAATATGACCTTTTCTAGGTACAACTGGAACTTCGATATCCAATAATTTTCCTACATGCGGTGAATAAATCCCTGCTGCATTAATCACCTTATTAGCTTTGAATACTTTTTCATGAGACATTACTTTAAATTCACCATCCTGAATATGCTGAATATCAGTTACTGGTGTCATTTCAAATAATGAGAAATCATATTTTTTTGCCTGGTTAATTAATGAGAATGCAAGCATATAAGGATTTATAGTAGAATCATTTGTGCATTCTATTCCGCCAATAAGATGATCTGAGAAATACTTGGAATCATTTTTCAAATCCTCTTTAGTCAATTTCTTAAAAAACTTATCTTTCCCGTTTTCTTTATTGTGATAATCCACCCAGTTATAACCCTGCTCGATTTCATCTTCATTTGCACATAAGAAAATACTTCCCGGATGCCTGAATTCGAATTCCATTTCAAGTTCTGTCGACAATTGTTTAATCAAAGCCTGACTTTTAATTGCCATTCTGCTGTCAAATCCAGGCTCTTTATCGATAAGCAATACATTACCATCACATTTAGAACTCGTACCCGAAGCAACCGTATTACTTTCAAGTAGAGCAACTGATAATCCGGTTTTAGCGGTATAGTAAGCGATACTCGCACCGATAATACCGCCGCCAATAATTAATACATCATAAATTTTGTTATCCATTATTCCACTCCTGCCTAATTAATAAGCTTGTTAATAATACATAAGAAAATAACGTGCCAGCTATTTAAAATAGAATGTCGTTAATTTTGCTTGAATTAGTAAAGAATTATATAATTATTATGAATAATTTAACTATTAGGGGTTGGAAGTATGTTGGACAAAGAAATTATAAATATATTAATTAATTTTCATAATTACTCTTTCACAATTATTGATAAAGAAGAAAACGTAATTTACTGGAGTGACAGAGCTGCAAAAATTTTTAATATGGATAACGATTACGTAATAGGTAAAAAAATCACAGATATTTTTGCAGAAGATAAATTAATTATGGTTAAGTCTTTGCGCGAAAATAAAATAATTGAAAAACAGCAGCACAGAGCAACTGAAGATGTGTATGTAGATATTAAATCTGTACCTATTTGCATCGATGGAAAAGTAGAAGGTGCGATTGTCTCAGAAGTGAATGTAACGGAGAAGATACAGCGTGAAGAACAAATTGAAATACTGAAAAATAAAGTAAGTTCTCTCTCAGATAGCATGCAGCAGCTCAATAATTCGAATTTTAAAAATATCATTTACAGAAGTTCTGTAATGGAGCGTGTCAAAAGCCAGATAGAACGTGCAGCAGAAACAAATGCGAACATCCTGATTACTGGTGAAACAGGCGTAGGTAAAGAATTATTTGCGCAGGCGATTCACAGTACAAGTAAAGTAAAGGGTGATATGGTACCTATTAATTGCGGAGCAATACCCAGCCATTTATTTGAATCAGAACTATTCGGTTATGAAAAAGGAGCCTTCACAGGTGCTAACAGAGCAGGAAACAAAGGTAAAGTCGAACTCGCAGAAAATGGCACACTGTTCCTTGATGAAATCGGTGAAATGCCTATTGATATGCAGGTTAAGTTCTTACGAGTACTCCAAGAAAAACAGTATTTTAAACTGGGTGGCAACAAAGAAATGAATACAAATTTCAGATTGGTTTCAGCAACGAATAAAAAGATTTCAGACTTACTATCCTCAGAAGAATTCAGATCAGATTTACTTTACAGAGTCAACGTTGTGAACATTCACATTCCACCGCTTCGTGAGCGCCCAGAGGACATAGAGGCATTATTTTATTATTATTTATACAGTATGAGTGAGAAATATGATATGTCCATAAAATATGCCAATAAGAAACTAATCAGTGAACTTAAAAAGTACCCTTGGCCGGGCAACGTCAGAGAACTGATGAACGTCATAGAACGTCTGGTGATTTTCTCTAATGAAGAAACGTTAAATAATGAAATTTTCCATCAGTATTTAACCGAAGTTGGGGAAGACAATTCTATTTCAAAAAATATAATTACCGATGAAACAATTGAATTAAAAGATTACGTTGAAAAAATTGAAGCAGATTATATTAAATATATTCTCGTTGAAAATAATAATAATATTGAGAAATCCAGTGAAATCCTTGGAATCAGCAGACCTACACTTTATGCAAAAGTTAAAAAGTTTGGCTTATAAAGTAATAGTGGCATGGTTTTTTCTTATAACCTTTAATAGTTAAAAGAGGTGCTTAATATGAGAAAAGAAGAAGACTTCGTAGTATGCAGATGCGAAAATGTATATTACTCAGAACTTATTGAAATTATGGAGGATGGTGCCAGTAATTCGAGAGAATTAAAATTAAAATCACGGGCTGGCATGGGCTTTTGTAACTCCAGAACATGCGGACCCCTTCTCGAGTCAATGACTGATGATAAAAATAATGACTCTCCTCACTATGTTCATTTAAAATCACAGCCGCCAATCCGAACAATTTCTCTGCTCAATCTGGCAAGGGGGAATAATAATGACTGAAAGAATTACAAAGCATAAAATTTTAGATGATCTGGAATTAAATATTGTGCCTTTTACTTGGAATAATCATACGCTCTATGGCAATGAAGGGGAAAGCGTCACTGCTGCTCTTCTCGCTAACAATATTAGAAAAATACGAGAGCATGAAAAAGACGGCCAACCTCGCGGTATGTATTGTAATATCGGACATTGTTCAGAATGCCGGGTTACCGTAAATGGTAAAAGAAATAAGAGGGCATGCCTCACACCTTTAGTACAAGATATGGTAATAGAACAACAATTTGAAATCCCTTATGTCGTTAAGGAGGGAAGCCCTTATGTTTGATACGATTATTATTGGCGCCGGCCCAGCTGGATTATCTGCTGCTAAAGTGCTCCAGGACAATCAAAGAGTACTGGTAATTGATGAATATTACCATGCCGGCGGCCGGCTGCTTGGACAGCTCTACGAAGAGAAAAAAGAGAAATGGTGGAACGGATTAAAAATTGCAAAAGAATTAATTTTGGAAACTGAAAAGAAAAGTGAGATTCTAATCAATACTTCTGTATACGATGTAGAATACAATGATAACTATACTGTACATACTACTGCAGGGGTGTTTGAAGCCTCTCACTTAATTATTGCAACTGGTGCCAGAGAAAAATCTACACCTTTACCAGGCTGGGATCTTCCCGGAGTTATGACAGTAGGCGCTGCTCAGATACTAACGAACTTTAATCGGGTAAAACCCGGAAATAAAGGAGTTATAATCGGCATTAATCCATTATCTATGGTCATTGCAATGGAACTTGGATATGCGTATATTGAGGTTGCTAAAATCTGTATGCCGCAAAGAAATATTATAAATACAAAATCACCAAAAGATGCATTTGAAACACTGCTTTCATTAGGCAGCTCTGCCCCATCGAAATTTATTTCTGCAGGAGTAGCAGTCGCTGATAAAGTGAAACCTTTACACCAAACTGCATTAAAATTATTTCCTTCTTCAGGAATCAAAGCATTAGGTTTACCTATTTCAATTAAAGAACAGGTTGTTAGTATTAATGGAACTGAGAAAGTTGAATCTGTTACAGTTCAAAAAACTGATTCAGAAGGTACTCCTATTCCAAAGACTAAATATGATATAGATTGTGATTTCGTCTGTATTTCAGATGGACTCGCACCACTCAGTGAAATTGCTTCTCTGTTGAATTTAAAACATGTCTATATGGAGTCGTTAGGCGGCTATGTGCCGCTCCATAGTAAAAACATGCAGACAGAATTACCAAACTTATATGTGGCAGGTAACGTTACAGGTATTGAAAATGCAAAAATCGCGATGCTTCAAGGAAGAGCTGCTGCTTTTAACATATTAGGATATAAAGGAAGATTGTCTGATACATTACGACACATTAATGATGAAAGAAAAAACGCAAAAGTAAAATTCCATGCGGATTTGATAGCCGGACGTGAAATACTTGAGAATATGTGGCAATCACAATAATAGAGAAGTTCATTCCATCTGGAGTGAACTTCTTTATTTTGAATTTTACTTTTTGTAAAGAATTATATAATTTATTAATATATATAATCCGTATGGTAGTATAGCTGTAAGTAAAATATTAGAGGATTGATATAATGATTAAGCTGGAAAACATTATTACCAACGACCTAAATATCACTTTAAATAGTTTTTTATATAATTCTATCAGTTTATTTAAATATAGTTCAGACGAATTAAATGACTATATTATAAATAAATGCCGTGACAATCCATTAATCTATATCGATGAGGATAAAATTCCTCTTACTGTTTTATCATACAGAAACGAAATTAAATCCGATGATATTCTATCAGAAATACTGCAACATTTTAATTGCTTTCTTTTAGAGAAAGATCAATTAACGATGAAATATATAATATATTCGTTAAACTCCAAGGGATTTCTGGAAGCGGATACAAAAGAAATTTGTTCAATAATGCATACTACCGAAAATAACGTCGAACATTTGATTAATCTTCTCCAAAATTATGAGAATAGAGGTATAGGATGCAGAAATATCATTAACTTCTTATTTTTCCAGTTAAAACATAAAAAAATTTATAACGATTATTTATTTTCAATTTTTATATCTCATATGGATGACATTCAAAAACAGAATTATTCATTTTTGAAATCTATTGATGTAAACGAAACAGATTTTTTATCATATGTGGATTTAATTAAAAATTACTGCGAATTATTTCCAGTTAATGGTGAAGATACGTCATATCTAACTCCAGAAGCATCGATTTTATTAGATGATAATAATCACTTTGTTATTCAGGTTCATGATTATTTATTAGAATCCGTGACGTTTGAGCCCATTAACCTAACTACAGCTGAGAATTCATTCACTCGTAAAATGGAAAGCTATAAAAACGACTATGAAGAACTAGTATCGATATTAAATGCTCGAAAAGTCTATCTGGCAGATATACTAACAATTATCGCAAATATACAAACTGATTATCTGATGGGGAATACATCGTTCTTAAATACTTTAGATCAAAATATGCTGGCAGAGTATACATCACTCAGTCCTGCTACAATAAGCCGATTGCTGCATAACAAATTTATCGCGACCCCAAGAGGCATTTATCCAATTAAATCTTTATTGTCAAAAAAATGTTATAAAAACACTTCAGTCAGTTATGTAATGTACCTCATTAAAAATTTAGATGACTTCGAAAATATACCCGACAACAAGATTTCAGCAATGTTGAATGAACAAGGAATTTCAATCTCCAGACGTACCGTCAATAAATATAAAAATCAATTGCTTGGAAAAATTTAATATAAATAAAAAAGAAGCATAAAATCTTAAAGATTTTATGCTTCTTTATAAATTAATCTAGTTTTTCCATTAATTTTTTCAAATTATTCACTTCGTCATCCGTTAAACCTAATCTCGGTTTACGTGATGGCCCTCCATTTAATCCTTTTAAATCCATAGCCTTCTTAACGATTTGTACGTATTTACCTGAGTCCTCAAGGAATTCACAAAGAGGCAGTAAGTCTTTATTTAATTTTCTGGCCGCTTCATATTCTCCCGCTTTAACATATTCATATAGTTTCTGTGCACTCTTTGGTGCAATATTCGCTGCAACCGAAACCCATCCAGTTGCTCCCTGCACAAATGATTCATATGCTAGATCATCAGAACCACAGAAGAATACAAAATCAGTATTATTAATAATTGCTCTTACTTTACGAATATCACCGCTCGATTCTTTAATGTATTGGACTTTATCCAGTTCTTTATCGATTTTATAAATAGTTTCATTCTCTAAATTCACATTGGCTGTAAATGGGTTGTTGTACATCATAATTGGTAATGAAACGCTGTCATTGACATCTTTAAACTGTTCAAATGCTTCTTCTTCAGTCGGTGTCTGGTAGTAAGAATTAATCAACAGCAAACCATCCGCATTATTATCTTCTGCAATTTTTGCGTACTCTAGTACTTTACTCGTTCTTTCATCTGCAATACCTACCAGTAGTTGAGTCTCTGAGTCTTTCACCATTTCACCCACAAGCTCAACGATTTTCTGTTTTTCATCATCGTCTAATGAAGCAAATTCTCCTGTACTACCAACAATAATAATGCCTGGTACTTTCAGATCCAAATAGTACTGCACATTTTCTTTCATGCCATCATAATTTACTGAATAATCCTCGTTCATTGGTGTGATTAATACTGGAAATGCGCCTTCAAATGTTTTAGTCATAATAATTTTCCCCTTTTGTTTTTACTGTGTGTGAAATTTTAATTTATAGAATAAGCATTCTTATAATATTGATTAAAAGAATGCTTATAAAGTTATTTTTTTGATGATGATACTAATAATATTTTTGTCACTTCATTGGTGCCGTTGTACCAGTGATGTGCAATTGATGAGTCGATATGAATAGATTCATTTTCATAGAGTGTGTCTTTTCTGCCATCCAGTTCAACTTCCAGCTGACCAGTCAGTACATACACAAATTCCTGTCCGGCGTGCTGGTATGGCACTTGCTGAGATTCATTAGATTTTAATTCAATGATTGCCGGTATGAAATCAGGATGTGATATTTGTCCAGCAAGACTTGTATATGAAAATACTTCACTGTTGATTCCTTCCTGAATTAACTGTTTCTTAACATTCGAATTACTGTTTCCGAAGAAAAAATTGACATCGACTTCTAAAGCATCAGCTATTTTATTTAAAGATGTGAATGTTAATGTGCGTAGGCCTCTCTCGATTTGTGATAGAAAACTAATCGACAAATCACTCCGGTCACTGAGTTCTTGAAGCGTCATCTTTTTACTTTTTCTAACTTTTCTCAGTTCAATGCCAAATGAATCGTTCATATCTTAACTCTATCCTCTCGTTTTCTAATCTACTTTGTGGTTAACAAATACACTTTTCACTTCAACGTAATTGGAAATGCCATATTCGCCGCCCATTTCTCTGCCTATACCTGATTTTTTATAACCGCCGAATGGCATTGTTTCCAGTTCAAGACCAAAGTCATTTACCCAGACAGTCCCAGCTTGTAATTTACTCGCTATATGATGGCCTTTCCTGATACTTTCTGTCCATACACTTGCAGCTAGTCCATACTCACTGTCGTTTGCACGTTTGATAACTTCTTCTACTTCGTCAAAAACAAATACTGACATTACAGGTCCGAAAATCTCTTCTCTCGCTATCGTCATGTCGTCTTTTACATCAGCAAAAATTGTTGGTTCTACAAAATAACCTTTGTCCCCTTTACGTGAACCACCCACAAGTAATCTTGCGCCTTCTTCTTTACCTTTCTCAATATAACCAAGGACCGTATTTAACTGTTTTTCAGAAACTAACGGACCATATTCAGTGTTATTATCGAGTCCTGGTCCAACAACCGCCTTACCAGCTTTTACTTTTAAAGCTTCAAGAACATCGTCGTAAATTTTGCGCTGCACGTAAATACGTGTTGTAGCACTGCAGTTTTGACCTGAGTTATACATAGTTCCATCAAAAATACCATCGAGTGCTGTATCAAGATCCGCATCTTCTAAAACTACTGCCGGTGACTTTCCACCAAGTTCTAAAGTAATACTTTTAATATCATCTGCAGCATTTTTCATAATTGAACTGCCGGTTTTAGTTGATCCAGTAAAGGCAACTTTGTCGACATCCTTATGAGTAACCAACGCATTTCCCGCAACACTTCCTGATCCTGGAACGACATTGACAACACCATCCGGAAACCCTGCTTCTTTAAATAATTTTGCTGCATATAGTAATGAAAGTGGTGTTTCTGAAGCCGGTTTAATTACTATCGTACAGCCCGCAGCAAGTGCTGCTCCCATTTTCCAACCTGCCATTGCCAGCGGGTAGTTCCACGGTATAATCTGACCGACAACACCTACGGGTTCATGCACTGTATATGTTAAATAACCATTCAATACATTTGTAGTCTGTCCCGAAATTTTAGTCGCCCAACCTGAGTAATACCTGAAATGCTGAATTGTTCCATCAATATCATCTTCCAATGCCTGCATATAAGGTTTGCCGTTATCCAATGCTTCGAGCTGTGCCAGTTCTTCACGATGCTCCTCCAGTAAGTCTGCAAATTTGTAAATAATATGTGAACGTTCTGCCGCTTCCATCTTTGTCCACTCACCATTATCAAATGCTTCCCTTGCAGCTTGTACAGCCTTATCGATATCAGATTCATCAGCTTCTGAAACTTTAGCTATAAGTTCTTCTGTTGCCGGATTTAATACATCGAATGTTTTCCCGTTTTTTGCCGGTATATAACTGCCGTTAATATACAATCCTTTGTCTCCGTCTAAGAATTCCTGAACGCGCGACTTCAATGTTTCAATTGCCATATGAAAATTATCCCCCTTTAAATAGTTTGATTCTTACGACAATTCTAATATTATATCTAATAAAAATCAAATATTTTTTCACTCTGTGTGAAAAAAATGGATAAAAAAACTGCACAAACCAAATATAATTCGGTTCATGCAGTATTTAAAATTTTACCAGCTGGCCTTTTTCACTCCTGGGATCTGGCCTTTGTGTGCGAGTTCTCTGAACTTAATACGTGACAGCCCAAAGTCTCTGATGACACCTCTCGGGCGTCCGGTAATCTGGCATCTATTTGTTAATCTGGCCGGTGATGAGTCTCTCGGTAATTTCTGCAATCCTTCGTAATCACCGTTCGCTTTCATTTCCGCTCTCAGATCTTTGTATCGTTCTACCATTTCCTGACGCTTTAATTCTTTTGCTACTTTTGATTTTTTAGCCATATCAGCTCTCCTTCTATATAAATCGAAATTATTACGCTTTACAATATAACATATGCCTCCCAAAGCCTCAATAAAATCGTTCTAGCGTAATATTTTCTCCATCTTTTTGCCCTTTGCCAGCTCATCAATCATTTTATCCATGTAACGGATTTCCTGCATCAGCGGTTCTTCTATCTCTTCCACTCTGACCCCGCAAATCACACCTTTAACTTCTTTTCTCGCCGGATTCATTGCCGGTGCCTGCTCAAAGAATTCTTCAAAGTTTACTTCTTTGTTAATTTGTTTTTTTAGCTCTTCCTCAGAATAACCAGTCAGCCAAAGAATAATTTCATCAACTTCTTCTTTCGTTCTCTCTTTACGTTCTGCCTTGGTAATATAGTGAGGATACACACTGCTGAAGCTCATTTTATAAATTTTATGTTCTGCCATAGTTCTCCACCTCTTTAAAATAGTAATTAACTGACATAGTTCATTGATTCATTTATAATAATATACGAACATACGTTTGTACAGGGTGTGATATATATGAAATTAGATGCTGTTGAAGTGCTTTTTTTACATTATGTGAATGGTAAAACTGAAGAGGAAGCTCTCCAGTATGAATTCTGGCTAAATGAATACAACCGCGAGCCACAGCACCTTTTAAATCAGCTGATTAATACAGGCGCTGTTTATCAATCATACGATTTATCCGTCACACTGACTAAGTTTACAGTTCCTATTATAAAGGACTTGCTTAAAAACTCAGGCATTAAAGTCTCGGGGACCAAAAAAGATTTAATCGCTCGTGTAAAAGAGCATCGGGAATTTATCGATATAACAGCGCTCGATATCAACGGCGTATACGTCGTCGATGATTCACTTTCCACGTTTTTGCACGACACTGTTTTTATCAATTATATTAGTCTGCATGGGCCAATCAGTATTCACGAAGCGTATTCTTACTACACTGATCACCCTGACCTGAATGTGTCTGAAATTATTATTGCACTGCATGAACGTAAAATTACTGATAGCATTAACAAACCAAATAAATACGAGGCAGTGAAATGTCATCATCTGCTGTCGGAATACTACAGTACTGAATTGAATGATATCCATAAAAGCCTGTACCACCTAAATCAATTCACCATGCTGATTATTCTGCAGTCTATCCGCAGATATATACAGGAAGAAGCAGCTGTGCAATATGATTTGTTCTTTAATATCGATAACTACACTGTCGAGAAATACCGCAATTTGTTACTCATGAAACAATTCACGATTAATGAGCTGTATGATCAGCTGCTCGAACATTCAAAAGATCTGCCTTACAGTGAGGAACATATTACTCTGGCAGCACAATTCATCATCCGGTATATTATCGGCAGCGAACATTCTTCAGTAAAATTGGTAAAGGCTCTGAATGACGGTTAGTTAAAATTGGAACCTTTTTACTGTCTTAACATGTGCGTTATATGTTTTTTAAATAGAAGAGAAAACAATTTAAGGACTGTTTTATTTATGGCAAAACGTTTTAAAGACAAAGTAATCCTTATGACAGGTGCCGCTTCCGGCCTCGGGTAAGATGCAGCAGTAAAAGTCGCCTCTGAAGGTGCTAAATTAGTGCTTGCAGATTTAAATGAAGAGGCTCTGAAAGAAACAGCAGAGTTAATTAAAACAGAAAACAGCAATGCTGAAGTTCTGTCGATTAAAGCAGGTATCGAAGGCAAATAGAATCTGACAGAAGATTACGGTTCAGATGAGTTCCAAAAAGCTGTGAACATTAACCTGAACGGTGTGTTCTTCGGTATGAAACACGTGCTTAAAGTGATGAAAGAACAAGGCTGCGGTTCAATCGTTAACACAACATCAGTCGGCGGCATCCGCAGTGTTGGCAACCAGTCCGGTTACTCGGCAACAAAACACGGTGTAGTTGGTCTGACACGCAACTCTGCTGTCGAATACGGTCAGTTCGGTGTAACGATTAACGCAATTGCACCTGGTGCGATTATGACGGCAATGGTTGAAGGTTCGTTGAAACAAATGGATCCGGACAACTGGGAAGAAGCGGGTAAACAATTCGTTTCAGTTAACCCGTTGAAACGTTTCGGTAAACCTGAAGAAGTATCGGGTCTTGTTGCATTCCTGTGATCAGAAGCAGGATTCATCAACGGTGCAGTAATTAACGTTGACGGCGGACAATCTTACAAATACTAAAGTTATATTTAGACATTTATTTAGACGAAAGCAGTTCTCTGCTTCCGTCTTTTTTTATGCATTTTATTCAATTTATAATAATTTTAGATTATTTTGACTTGTTAAATAATTAAGCATATAATTTGTCATTATCCAATATTTATATAAAACAAAGGGGATGGGAAAATGGATAGTTTATTTAAGACGTTAGACAGTTTGAATGAGGAAATTATATCGATCCGAAGACATTTACACAAGTATCCGGAATTATCGTTTGAAGAAGTAGAAACACCGGCATACATTGCTGAATTTCATGAGAAATTAGGACATACAGTTAAAACTGGAGTTGGCGGCAATGGTGTTCTTGCATATTTAAAAGGATCTCACGATGGACCGACTGTGGCACTTCGTGCAGACTTCGATGCTCTGCCGATACATGAAGAAACAGATTTGGAATTCCAGTCTGTAAATGATGGCGTCATGCACGCATGCGGACATGATGGACATACAGCAACACTGCTTGGTGTTGCCAAAGCTTTAAATAAACATAAAGAAGAACTTCATGGAAATGTTGTGTTTATACATCAACATGCTGAAGAATTGCCGCCGGGCGGAGCCAAACCGATGATTGAAGACGGCGCACTTGAAGGCGTCGATGTAATCTTCGGTACCCACCTGCAAGCCCAGATGCCTTTATACGAAATTAATTACAGAACCGATGAACTCCAAGCTTCTTCAGATTCTTTTGAAGTAACGATTCTTGGTAAAGGCGGGCATGGTGCGATGCCTCAAGATACAAAAGACAGTATTTTAATTGCATCACAGCTTGTCGATAACTTTCAGCAGATTGTCAGTAGACGTGTAAATCCGCTTCAATCAGCTGTTTTATCGGTATGTTCATTTGAGGCAATTGGTCCTTACAACGTTATTGCCAACACGGCAAAAATTAAAGGGACTGTAAGAACCCTGAATGAACAGACTAGAGAATTGATGGAAAAAGAAATGAAACGCGTCATTGAAGGTACATGTCATCTAAGCGGCGCTGATTTTGAATTTAAATATGAGCGCGGTTACCCTGTTCTCATTAATCATAAAGAAGAAACTGAATTTGTTATGAATGTTGCAGAAACTGTGCCGGAAGTTAAAGAAATTAAAGAAACTGAACCGATTATGGGTGGAGAAGATTATTCTTATTACCTGCAAGAAGTAAAAGGGACTTATTTCTTTACCGGAGCACAGCCTGAAGGCGTTGAAGATCCATATCCTCATCATCATCCAAAGTTTGATATTGATGAAAAGTCATTAGTTGTTGCATCTAAAATACTAGCAAAATCAACAATGGAATATATGTCAAAAAATAAGTAACCACAAGGGAGCAGCTTATGGACAATACTACGACACATTTATGGAAAGACTGGCGTTTGCATCTGGTAGTAGTCGGTATAGTTATCATTACAGAACTCATCGGTACTCATGAAATACCTGTTGGGCCAGGGGCGATACTGCTGTTGCCTATGCTCTATGCAGTTATTATCGGTCTTGCAACATTCTTTACACCTCTCATAAATAAAAAACAATCGAAGAAAGCTGAAAGCCTGGTATTTATGTCAGTGACATTGCTAATTGCAAAATTCGGCGTTCAGGCGGGACCAGCTCTGCCAGAATTAATTCAGGCAGGACCAGCATTAATATTGCAAGAATTTGGGAATCTGGCAACAATTTTAGTAGCACTCCCTCTTGCAGTCATGCTGGGCTTAAAGCGTGAAACTATAGGTATGACTCACTCTATCGGCAGAGAGGCGAATCTTGCATTAATCTCAGAGAAATACGGGATCTCTTCTCCTGAAGGACGCGGTGTTGTATCGATGTATATATTCGGTACAATATTCGGGGCGATATTTCTTGGCCTAACCTCCGGGTTATTTGCATCCATTCTGCCAATCAGCCCATTATCCTTCGCCATGGCAACAGGAATTGGCAGCGGAAGTATGACTGCCGCCTCTCTAGGTCCTCTGGTAGCAATGTACCCTGAACAAAGTGAATTAATTACGGCTTATTCAGGGGCTAGTAATCTTCTTACTTCGGTGACCGGATTGTATATGAGTATATTTATCGGTTTACCGCTGGCAGAAAAATATTACAGCTTAGTAACTAAATTAAAATCGAAGAGAAGAGGATGAGATAATGTTAGAGAAATTAACAGATTGGACCTTAACACTTTCCCTTGTGGCTGCAATGACACTGCTCGGCAACTTTATCGGCTATGAAGTGATGCCGCTGGCAGCTTTACCTGGTATTATCAGTTTAATGGTCATCGTTTTAATCGGCATGGTCATTCATGAAATTCTTCCTTTCAAGCTGCCCGCCATAGCGTATATCGGGATTCTCGCTTTTGTCCTAACTATTCCCGGAGTACCGGGTGCAGAAAAAATATCTGAATGGACATCCGAAGTTAACCTGCTGTCGCTGACCACACCAATTCTTGCATATGCTGGTATTTCAATAGGTAATTCCTGGGCCGACTTTGCAAAGATGGGCTGGAAAACTATTATTATCGGAATGCTGGTCTTATTAGGAACGTATCTGGGTTCAGCGGTTATTGCAGAAATAATTTTAAGAATGCAAGGGATTGTATAAATTCTACATAGAAAAACGGAAGCAAAGAACTGCTTCCGTCTTTTTTTATTCAAAACTGTCTTGTGAGAATTCTTTATACCCTGTAACTTTTTGCTTTTCGTAAAATTCTTCAAAACGTTTTACAGTATCTTCATAACTCAATCCGTCGAGGTGGTAAATCTTGCCGAAGTTTTCTGTCTCCATTGCCGGCAGTGCTTCGATAGTATAACCCTTTTCATCTTTAATACACTGCAGCGTGTCAACTTCCAACCCCCAGTTGTGGAACGACAGCGTCGCAAAACTGTCTTCCTCATCTATGATATCTTTTAGCGCACTTTCAACTTGTGACCATGTCGGATTTTGGTAGTCATCGAGACCGGTTGAAAGCTCGGAATAAGCCTCTTGCGTTTTCTGTTCTGCATCACCTTTATCGTCACTTTGTTTCAGAAAATCAAATATCCCCATATTATTACACTCCTCTGTATATTTCGGATAGTCTATTCGTCTTTCCAATATTTAAATAAAGGACCATCCGCACCAAATACCGGATCATTATCAGGTATAGGCACATTTCTTATATTTTTAAGTTTTTCTTCGCGTTCTTCTTTTTTACCATAGCAGAAGTCATATTCTTTGCCGTCAGGATATGCGCCGTACACTGCAAAGTCCGGACTGCTGTCAATATTCTTATGACCGAATCCTGCCGGGATAACCGCAACATCTCCTGCTTCGACTTTAACTTTTGTACCCTCTTCACCGCCGAGATGCAGCCTTGCTGTACCGCTGTCTACAACAATCACCTCATGCGTTATGCTGTGGTAGTGATGATAAGGCGCTACGCCGCCTTTCCATATACCGCGCCAATTGTTATCACTTAATATTTTTTCTGTATCATCGTTTTCTTCTATAACGTTTTTATAATGCAGCAAGGGATAAAATGGATGATTCGGTATCATCCCGTCATCAGGATGCTTCAGAGGTGTGATTTCAATTTCTGCTGCTTTTCTCAAAACTACGTCCTCCTAAAATTTCATATACATATATTTGCCCGTTTTCATCGAATTGTAATCATTAAAAAAAGGATGCCGGTGAGTCCGGCATCCTTTTTGAAGTTATTCTATTTATCTTCTTTCGTTTCCGCTTCAACTTCAGGCGGCTGTTCATCCGGAAGTGTTTCTTCAAACGCCTCGCGTTTTTCTTCCAGTTCTTTTTGTGTATCTTCTCTGTAACTTGATTCAAAAATCAGCTGCTGTTTCTCCAGCTGGATAATGCCATGCTCACTGCGCAATGCTTTGTATAGTGATATTGCCAGCATAATCACGATAAACGTGAATGGGAATGCCGCAATTAACATCGCCATCTGGAGAGCATTCAAACCACCGGAAGCAAGTAATACCATTGCTGTAGCAGCTAAGATACCGCCCCAGATTAATTTAACTTTAAGCGGCGGGTTCAATGAACCGCCAGTTGTCAGCATACTGAGAACGAACGTACCGCTGTCTGCTGAAGTGACGAAGAATGACGCAATCAGCAATATCGCAATACCCATAATGAGCGGTGCCGCCGGATAGTTTTCAAGGAATGCGAATAGTGCTACTTCGTTACCCTGCGTCTCTATCAGACTGTAAAGTCCGCCGCCAAGAATGTTATCTGTTTCAATACCTGCAACACCGAAAATTGCGAACCATAGTGCACTGAAGAGTACCGGAACACCCATTACACCAATGATGAATTCACGGATTGTTCTGCCTCGTGAAACACGTGCGATAAAGCTTCCGACGAATGCAGCCCAGCCAATCCACCAAGCCCAGTAGAATAATGTCCAGCTGTCGAGGAACCCTCTGTCACCAACAAATGAGTTCATGTTAAATGTCATACTCACTAAGTTCTGCAGATAGTTTCCGGTATTCGTCATAAATGATTCAATCATTAATACTGAGGAGCCAAATACAAATACGAAAATCATTAATGCAATTGCAATAACAACGTTACCCATACTTAAATAACGAATACCTTTGTTAAGCCCTGTCACTGCTGATGCGATAAAGGCAATTGTAATAATAATAACTACTATCATCTGTGTCAGCAGATTATTTTCTATCGCATCAAAGCTGTAGCTTAAGCCTGCTGTAATCTGAGTTGCCCCGAGACCAAGCGACGTTGCAATACCGAAAATTGTACCGAATACTGCTATAACGTCAACTGTTGTACCCATCCAGCCTTTTGATCTTTCACCAATTAAAGGTGACAGTGCTGAACTCATTAGCAGCGGTGCGTTGTGTCTGAAGTTGAAATATGCCAGTGCCAGTCCAACTACTGCATATACTGCCCATGGGTGAAGTCCCCAGTGAAATAATGTATATTGTAGTGCTTCCTGCTGAGCAAGTGCCGTGCCGCCTTCTGTAATCGGCGGGTTGTGGAAATGTGTCAGCGGTTCATTTACACCGTAAAATACAAGTCCGACACCCATACCTGCTGTGAACAGGAACGAGAACCATGTGAAATAGCTGTACTGAGGTTTTTCATCCTGTTTACCTAAACGAATCTTACCGTAAGGACTGATAACAAGATAAAGTGCAAAAATTACAAAGCCCGTCATTGCGAGCATATATACCCAGCCGAGTTCATTAGAAATAAAATTGTTAATATAACCTAAAATAGTTTCCAGATTCGCCGGGAAAAACGCGCCCCATAAAATAAATACAAATGCGACAGCAAGTGAAATATAGAATACAGGGGTTACTGTTGATTTTCTGTTTCTCATGAAATATCCTCCTTATTAAATTATGATGTCTCATATAAAGACATACTAAAAAAGAGAGGTCTCTATATAAGATAATCAGTGATTCTGTATCACTTTACTTTTTTTGAGAAAAAAGATGGAAAATGCATGTGCACTCCAGAAAAAATGAAATAAAAGCGGTGACGTTAAATAATGTCTGAGTAATACTTCAAGACAATAATGCATTGCGAATAGAATCGCACGACAAAGGGATGCATAGTTAAATATGCTCTAAACAACTAATAATGATAACATGGATAATGGTAAAATTAAACATCTCCAGGACATGAATGCGTTTTAACTCCTTCATTAGTGTATTTTTACATAAATAATTCCCTGTTTTTGTCTACTATAAACTTATATTGCCAACATGACTGAAATACAGCATTCAAATCCCGCGCTGATAAAAAATATTTCAGATAAAAATAATCAGGCTCAGACTTTTTTAAAAAGTCTGAGCCTGATTTCATTTTATATTGCAGCGCGGTGATATTTTATCCAGCCGCCATTTATCAAATAATAATTGTTCATAACGTCCGTAAACTGCTTCACCGTATAACTTTTCATCACCGTAAACGAAGAAAGGCGGAATTTGCTCAGGATTAAACTTAGACTTGTGCGCCTCAACAATCTCACTGAGTGCAGACAAATCCTTCCTGAATTCAATTGAGCGCTTCCCTCCACGCCGTTGATGCTCCTCATCCAGCTCTCTAAGCAAAGCATGTGCATCAAGTATATAAGGGTATCCTTCATTATAAATAGACTTCACAATCGGATGAGTAAGATAACGGGTATTCGTTTCAATAATTTTCATTTCTCCAAGACAGACCCGGATAATTTGATACATTTCCAGCACCTGTTTAGACAGCCGTCGATTATCTAAAAATTGCGCACTTATCTTATGATTTTCGTGCACTCTGAAGATTTGCATACTCCACCCCGTTTTCTACTTAAAATCCTCTAGTAAATGATGCTGGTGTTTCAGATTCAAAGCGCATGACTTTACCACTAGTCGGATGAGTAAATTTAATTACATTCGCATGAAGCCCAAGTCTGTTAATCGCATTAATCTCAGAACCGTATTTTTTATCGCCGACAATTGGATGTCCGAGCTCCTGCATGTGTACACGAATCTGATTTTTACGCCCTGTTTCCAAGTTCACTTTCAATAATGAGAATCTGCGATTCGTTTTCAGCACTTTATAATGTGTAATCGCTTTTTGACCATGATTTGGTTTCGGACTTGAGTGCATCATAAATGTCTTGTCCTCTGTAAGCCATGATGTAATTGTTCCATCTTTTTTTACGATACCTTCTACAAGTGCTACATATGAACGTTCCTGCACAGTTTCAGTCCATGCCTTTTGCAGGCGCTGCTGAACCATTTTACTGCGCGCAAATATCATTACACCGGAAGTGTCACGGTCCAGACGATGCACGATAAATACCCGGTTATTCGCGTGAATGCTCTGTACATATTCCATCAGCTGTTTGTAAGCAGTCATTTGACGCTCCTGCTTTGAGCCCATAGATAAAATGCCGCTTTCCTTATCAATGACAATCAAATCATCATCTTCGTGGAGTATACTCACACCTTTTAATTTCGCACTTGTTGAAGCCACACGTGCGCGTATTTGAACATGATCCCTCGGTTTTAATACTTGGTCGAACTGCGTTGTCGGTTTGTCATTGACTACGATCTGCCCGCGTTTCAAAATACCTTTAACAGCATTACGGCTTTTTGACGGCATTACTTTGAATAAAAATTCAAGTACCTCTGTATGTTCTTTTACTGTCCACTCTTCGTGACGCGGTGCATTTTGGTTAGCTTTTGGTTTTGCTTTTGCTTTGGCATTTGGTCTAGCTTTTGGTCTCTTTTTCATTCTGAAATCCCTCTACTCTTTCTTATTTCTAAGCTTTTCACGATACTAAGCGATTACTCTATTGTACTTTGTATATTCCTTAATTACAGTAAAATATTCATATAAAAAGCTGCCTGTCGAAATTCGACAGGCAGCTTGCACTTTTTAGAAATACATAAGATTAATTTTCTCTGGTTACTGCTTCTTCCAGTTTCTTCATTTCTTTGTTCATCACTGATTTAACGACAGGTTTTGCTGTCATTGCAAACACCCTGACGCCCATGCTGCTTTCTATCGTAGACTTCACAGTTAGTTCTGAGTAATCACCAGCCGGTTCAACATTAAATAACGTTGTTATAACGCCCTGTTTAAGCTTAGTTTTCATAACAATTCTGTTGTTTTCAACGTATTCAGTGATTTCATTTCTGAAACGGTATGTTTTATTTCTAACGCCCAGCGTTATTCTGAATTTCGTCCCTTTTGAACGTTTGCCTTTTGTATTATATTCTATATCTTTCAGAATACTAAAGATCTTTTTTAATTGTTCATCATCATTTATCACCGAAAAAATCTCTCTAGGTGATGCTGCCAGTTTGTCGTTATGATAGTTGTATATTTCCATATGTAATAACTCCCCTTTGTGTTTATACTACATTATAACTAGTTTGATGGAGGTAATTTCTCTCCTAAAATGGCCCAAGATTAATGAGCACTGCGACTGTTAAAAGAACAAACGCTATGCCTGTCCATATTAAAAACAGCGGGAAAAACCACTTAGCCCATTTAATCCATGACACACCTGCGACCGCAAGACTTGCCATCAACGGACCCGAAGTTGGAAACAGTACGTTAGAAAAACCGTCACCGAACTGAAATGCCAGTACGCTGACCTGTCTCGTAATACCAATCATATCCGCAAGCGGTGTCTGTATCGGCATCATAATTGCTGCCTGCCCGCTCCCTGAAGGTACAAAGAAATTAAATACAGAGTTCATTACAAACATACCGATTGCTGTTGCCACAGGCGGTAAAGCAGATAATGGCTGTGACAGCGCATTAACAAGTGTATCCAGAATCTGACCGTTTTCCATAATCACAAGCACCGCTCTCGCAAGTCCGATAATTAATGCACCGTATACGAGATTCTTACACCCTTCCAAGAATGTAATTGCGATTGTATTGTAGTTCATTCCTGCTATTAATCCCGCAACTAAACCAATAATAACAAAAAATGCTGCCATATGATCTGTGGTCCATTGAAATTTAACTACTGCAAAAACGAAGAATATTAATGCCGCTGCCGTCCACAGTAAAATAATTTTATGACGACTTGTAAATGTCTCATCAAAATTCAGTTTGTCTTCACCACCTGCTTCGATACCAATCAGGCTTCTTGAAGGGTCATTTAATATTTTTCTGCAGTAGCGCCATGTATACCAAATCGTCACTCCGACAAGCAGAACGAATGCAATCAGTCTGAACGTCATACCGGAAAATAACGGAAGTTCTGAGATGTTATGTGCAACTCCTACTGTGTATGGATTAAGAAACCCTGCAGAAAAACCGATAAATGCTGCATTGAACGTAATTGCCACTGCGACAATCGCATCGAGTTTTAAAGCTTTTACAAGGAGTACCCCTATTGCGACGAACGGAATTACTGAGTTCGCAAGTGCACCGACAGCTCCGCCGAGAGCAAACAGTATAATTATTGTTGCAATCAGCAGGAATTCTTTCCCTCTCATTCTATCAATTGCCGAATAAATCCCTGTATGTATCGCACCTGATTTATTAATAATCTCAAACATCCCGCCGGCAAATAATACTAAGAAGATTAATCCCGCACTTTCAACCATTCCCGTTTGAACTGACATAAATATATCCATAAAACCAGCTGGTGCAGATTCCACATTTTCATATGTACCTGAAACGATAGTTGTAATTCCATCGTTTTCGATTCTGTCAAAAGTTCCGGCAGGCACTATGTATGTTGCTGCTACTGCCAGCAGAAGCACCGCAAAAACGATGACATAAGTATCCGGGAATTCCCACTTTTTCTTTTTTAAATCTTTATTCATAAATCTACGCCCCCTTATTTTATCCGAATATTCTAAAATTAGAAAAAGATATTACTATACTATCATATATAAATGATTAAAATTATTTAAAATTTTATTAACCGAATTGTAGAAGGGTATTTATAATATGTATTTTATTTCAGGAGGGGATCTTTAATGTCTAGAAAGAAAGACGAGCTGAATCAGCGTGATACGATCGATAACACGAAAAATGCACCGCTTACGACGAATCAGGGACTGCCTGTCAGTGAAGACGAATTTTCATTAAAAGCTGGTGAACGCGGTCCAACTTTAATGGAAGACTTCCATTTCCGCGAAAAAATGACCCATTTTGACCATGAAAGAATTCCGGAACGTGTTGTTCACGCCCGCGGTTTTGGTGTTCATGGTGAATTCGAAGTTTACGAATCATTGGAAAAATATACAAAAGCTAAATTCCTAACAGAACCCGGTAAGAAAACTCCTGTTTTTACAAGATTTTCTACAGTTGCCGGAAGCCGCGGTTCAATGGATATTCCGCGTGATGTACGCGGTTTTGCGACTAAATTTTATACAGATGAAGGGAACTTTGACTTGGTAGGTAATAACATGCCGGTCTTCTTTATGCAGGATGCAATTAAATTCCCGGACTTTGTCCACGCAGTTAAACCAGAACCGCATAATGAAATGCCTCAGGCTGCTTCTGCACATAATACTTTCTGGGATTATGTCTCGATGAATACAGAAAGTGCGCATATGGTAATGTGGCTGATGAGTGACCGTGCGATTCCTAAGAGCCTCAGCATGATGGAAGGTTTCGGTGTGCATACATTCAGACTCGTTAATGCTGAAGGTAAAAGCCACTTTGTTAAATTCCACTGGAAACCAAAAGACGGCATGCATTCAGTGTTATGGGATGAAGCTCAGATGATTAATGGTAAAAACATTGATTTCAACCGTCAGACTTTATGGGAGAATATTGAAAAAGGAATTCCTGCAGAATTTGAGCTCGGCCTGCAGATCATCGATGAAGAAGATGAATTCAAAATGGACTTTGATATTCTGGATCCGACTAAATTATGTCCGGAAGAAGATGTGCCTGTACAAATCGTCGGCAAGATGTCGCTGAACCAGAACGTGGACAACTACTTTGCAGAAACTGAGCAGGTTGCATTTCACCCGGGCAGCGTTGTACCCGGCATTGATTTTTCAAATGACCCTCTCTTGCAGGGACGTCTATTCTCGTACACAGACACCCAGTTAATTCGCCTTGGCGGACCAAACTTCCACCAGCTGCCGATTAACCGTCCGATGTGTCCATTTGCTAATAATCAGCGTGACGGCTATGGACAGATGTCGATTCACAAAGGGCAGACTGCACATCATATTAACCATATGAATAATAATCAGCCTGAACCTTTAAGTCCTGAAGAAGGCGGCTATGAACATTACCAGGAAAAAGTGGAAGGACGTAAAGTTCAGGCAAGAAGCGACAGCTTTAAAGATCACTTCAGCCAGGCAAAAATGTTCTTAAACTCACTATCAAAACATGAGAAACAGCATTTATACGATGCAGTAAGTTTTGAACTTGGAAAATGTGATATGGAAATCAGAGAACTTGCCCTTACGAAGCTCTTTAACAATATCGACCGTGATTTAACGGAATACGTTGCAGATCAGGTTGGTGCTGCGGTACCTGCTGAAAATAATGAATCAACTTACGACAAAAGTTCACCTGCTTTAAGTATGATGAATACAAACTTCTCACTTAATACACGTACAGTTGGTGTAATTATTATGCCTGATGTTGCAGAGAAAACTCTGAAAGAAACGAAAGAGAAACTTGAAAAACAGGGGCTTCAGCCTATGTTTATTTCGGATAAAATATATCATATCGGAGATATGACATTAGATGCGACATTCGATACAGTACATGCCGTGCTGTTTGACTCACTAATTGTAATCAGCGGAGAACAACCGCTCCCTGCACCGGCAATTGAAAACCTTGAAATTGCTTATAAGCACAAAAAAGCAATTGGTTTCGGCACCGACTCAGTAAATATATTCGACTCGTTGTCATTCACTAAAGATGACGCAGGTGTTACTGATATCGAACAGGACTTCGATGGCTTCCTAAATGATGTTAAAGCCCACAGAGTGTGGGCAAGATAAATTATATTAAACTGCCCGCAGCTCATTGAGCTGCAGGCAGTTTTTTCGTTATTGAACAATTATCCTGTTAAAATTAAGTAACTAATAGGAATGAAAGAGGAAACTTTATGAGTGAACAGGTAAAAATCTTTACATCAGCAACATGTCCGGTATGCGGTATGGCAAAAGATTTGCTGGATTCTATGGATGTTTCATATAAAGAGGTTAACGTGGATATTAATCCGATTTCCATCGTTAAACTAATCGGCAGCACGAGAAAATTCACAGTGCCCCAGACAATTATTAATGGCCAGATTATTTCAGGTTTTAATCCTGATAAAGTTATCGCAGCAGTGCACGAGTAGCAAGCAGTTTTATCGTGCAATTCCTTCCTGCCTGTTAAAATTATAGACAGTTACAGTTCTACTTTACACGAAAGGAGTTTTAATTGTGAGTGTAAAAGAAAATGAAAATATTACTTCAAAAGAAGAACCTAAAGAAATTAAAGGGATTGAAACTTTAGATCTTGGTACTTCAGGTATGGTATGTGACTTCGAGACCGGTATTTGCGGTCCAATCAACGAAGAGAAAGAGGATAAAAAATAATGAAAATTACAATATGGTCAGATTTCGTCTGTCCGTTCTGCTTTATTGGACAGGCAAACTTAGACAACGCGCTTAAAACATTCGAACATAAAGACGAAGTTGAAATTGAGTACAAGAGTTTCCAGCTGATGCCGGATGCTGAATATACTCCAGGTGAAACGTATGCGGAAACTTTCGCTAAAATGAAAGGTATTCCAGAAGAACGTGCTAAAGGCATGTTTGGACAAGTAACAGAAACTGCTGAACAGGCAGGTGTGGAAATTAATTATGAGACTGCTAAATTAACAAACACACTGGACGCTCACCGCGTATTCCAGTATGCGAAAGAACAAGGTAAAGGCACAGAATTCTTTAAAGCACTATACGATGCACACTTTACAAACGGCGAAGTGCTGAACGATGAAGATACACTAGCACGTCTGTCAGAATCAGTTGGTTTAGACGGTGCTGCTGTACGTGAAATCGTAAATAGCGATCAGTACAACCAGGATGTTAATGTGGATATCTCACAAGCATCAAGCCTTGGTATTCAGGGAGTACCATTCTTCCTCGTTAATGATAAATATTCAATCTCAGGTGCACAGCCCGTTGAATTATTCCAGGAAGCATTGGAAAAGATTTACCACGAAGGACAGGAAACTGAATAATTTGAATCTATAGGGCTGGGATACACATGAAAGTCTTTCATACCAGTCCCGTGAGTTGTGGATACGCATGAAAACATCTCTTACCAATCCCACGAGTTGTGGATACACATGAAAGCATTTCATACCAGTCCCATCATTTTTTAACTAAATAACGGCCGGAAAATCCATCATTAGGATTCTCCGGCCGTTTTCATTTAAAATTACGAACTAATATTCAGCACCCGCATTATCTGTTCAACAGTTTTTTCAATATTCTTTTGTGTCCGTTCACTTTCCATCGCCTGTTCAACAGACACTGGTTCATTCTGAATTGAAAATACCGCATTTATTCCATGATGATTAAGATTGTAAGCATCTTCAGTCAGGCTCCCGCCGACAGCAATAACAGGAATGTTAAACTTTCCAGCCATATTCGCCATGCCTGCAGGTACTTTCCCCATCGATGTCTGTGCATCAATTCTGCCTTCACCCGTAATGACCAAATCTGCGACTTCCATTTCTGATTCAACACCAAGAACATCCATAAACTCGTAGCCCATCGCCTGCAGCATACCGACACCGCCGTCATTCGTTGAACTGCCGCCTAGACCGATGATGAATTTTCTCGCACCATTCTTAAAAGCATGATTAATTAATTCACCGACACCGTAAGTTGTGGTTATAAGCGGATTCAGCTGATCTTTAGACAACAATGTTAACCCGCATGCTGATGCAACTTCTATAATTGCAAGATTTTCCTCTTTAATTAAACCGTATGAAGCTTGAACCGGTGTGCCGAGCGGACCTGTTACTGTTATCTCAACCGTACTGCCGTTCATACCGTCAACGAGTGTTTGGGCGGTACCTTCACCACCGTCAGCCATGGTAAATGATTTTACCAGCGCATCCGAAAACACCTGTTTTATACCATTTTCAACTGCCATATTTGCATCAGCAGAAGACAGGCTCCCTTTAAATGAATCCATACCCACGATCATTTTCATGTAAATCTCCCCTTAATTAACCTCAAATATTAAAGAAACTGTAAAAGCAGACAGCAGTCACCTTTACAGTTTCTTATATTACATCATCCAGGGTCTTGGGTTTCTGTTTTGCTGTTTCATATTACTTTGGGGCAGATTATTTTTAGTTACTACTTTAGGTGTCATACCTTGTTCAATATGACTTTTCAGCTTAGCATCCATTTTGCTTACCTGAAATCCATTGTACACACGTTTTGTTTCTTTGCTACAATCCGGACAGACATCATTAGTAACATCAGAGGACATTGATTTCCATGCATCATGCTCTCCGCATGCTTCACATAAAAAAGTATATCTCGGCATTTATTTCTCCAGCTCCGGAATGATATTTTCGTCAAAAATTTCTTTAGGAAGTGATAATGTACAGCATGCATTAGGTATATCCACTATCCCTGCAATATTCCCCTGTACAGGTGCTGATCCTAACAGCATATATGCCTGCTCTCCGGTGAAGCCGCGCGTTTTTAAGTATTCGATAGCGTTTAGACATGCGTTTCTGTATGCAGTATTTGCATCCAGATAAGTCTGATCACCCGAAAACTCATTAACTGAAATACCTTGGAAAACCAGATATTCATTGTAGTGAGGCATTACAGGTCCCGGCTGGAAAGCAGGATTATGTTCAATCTTATGCTTCTTCATACCGCCTTTAATTACATCTACTTTAAGCTCAATCCATCCCGGCATTTCTATTCCGCCGCAGAATGTAATTTCTCCGTCACCTTGCGAAAAGTGAAGGTCACCAGCAGATAATTTAGCACCTTCAACAAATACAGGGAAATAGATTCTCGATCCTTTGGATAAATTTTTAATATCACAGTTACCACCGTTTTCTCTAGGAGGAACAGTTCTTGCTCCTTCGCGTGCAACACGGTCAAAAGCTTCTCCTTTTAATGTTCCTAAGACAACAGAATCTTCATCTGGCAGTTCTGCTAATGCCGGTACACGCGCGGGATTAGTATCAACTAAAGCTTTCTCTCTTTTATTCCATTTATCCAGTAACTCCTGAGACGGTGCAACACCGATTAAACCAGGATGGATAATACCTGCAAATTTAACGTTAGGGACATGTCTGCTCGTTGCGTAAATCCCTTCAAAATCCCAAATTGATTTTGCAGCATTGGGATAATGATCTACCAGGAAACTACCGCCATTCTCTTTAGCAAAAATGCCATTAAAACCCCACTCATGTGCACTGAATGTGCCAATATCTAAAATATCAACAACGAGTAAGTCACCAGGTTCTACACCATTAATATGGACAGGCCCGCTCAATACGTGAACGCGTTTTAAGTTTACATCTGCAATATCTGAAGGATCGTCATTATTTGAAATCTGACCGTCTGTCCAGTCGAGGCACTCAAGTTTAAATGATTCGCCTGGATTTACGGAGAAGGCTGCGGGGATGTCAGGATGCCAGCGATTGTGACCGGGGTGCTTTTGCTCATGCATTTTCTTGGTTAAATCAATCTCAAAAATTTGTTTTGACATGTAATTCCTCCTAGAGAATAATGAATACAACTTGAGTATATTATTATTATCTGAATATTACAAGCAATTATATGAAAGCGGATACAAATAAAGTGTGATAAATAAGAAAGTACTCATAATCTTTATTTAACGATTATCTCCTCCTGCCCCAGGGAAGATATAAACAATAATAATTTTAGGAGGCTCATAATGAATTCTTTCAAAGCTTTAGTTGCTGATAAGACAGACGAAGGCACAGAGATGAGTATTAAAAATTTAAATGTAGATGATTTATCCGAAGGTGATGTGCTGATTGACGTTCACTATTCCAGTGTGAATTATAAAGATGGCATGGTCGCGGCGGAAGGTCAGATTGCTGAAGACTTCCCGATTATTCCGGGGATTGATCTTGCTGGAGTAGTAATTGAATCCACTGATGACAAGTTTAAAAAGGGTGATTCAGTCATCGCGACGAGTTATAAAATTGGGACAGGTATTTCAGGCGGCTTTTCTGAAGTCGCACGTATTCCTGCTGAATATGTCGTTTTGTTACCTGACGGACTGACATTAAAAGAGTCGATGGAACTTGGGACAGCCGGTTTTACTGCAGGTATTTCTATTTCAAAACTTGAACGGGCAGGCGTTACACCGGATAACGGTGAAGTGCTCGTTGCCGGTGCTTCTGGCGGTGCCGGGAGTTTATCGATTAGCATGCTCGCTGCTTTAGGTTACGACGTCGTTGCAAGTACAGGCAGCATGGATGAAGAAGATTATTTAACATCACTTGGTGCGAAGAAAATCATTCACCGTGATGATGTAGTTAATGATGATAAAAAGCCCGTTCATAAACCTCAGTATCAAGCGGCAATTGATCCAGTCGGCGGGAAAACGACAGAGTATATTATTAAAACGCTTAAACCCGAAGGTGCACTTGCTACATTCGGACTGGTTGGAGGTATTCAAGTCCATACGACTGTATTGCCGTTTATCGGACGCGGTATTCACTGGCTCGGTGTTGATTCTGTATTCTATCCCATGGAACAGCGTATAAAAGTTTGGGATAGACTGGCGAAGGATTTAAAACCTGAAATTCTCGACAAAGATGTCGTTAATGAAGTCACTCTCGAAGAGCTTCCGCAAGTTCTTCATGATATAATCGACGGCAAGGTCAGAGGCCGTACGATTGTTAATTTAAAAAATGAATAATTAAGCAATTTAAAAACTCCTTCAGCTATTTTGCTGAGGGAGTTTTTGTTTTCGGATACGGGTCATCCGGCAGTCTCAGTATATCGAAATCATTCGTCACCGCCTGGTAAAGCTGAACCAACTCAGCTGCGATGCCTGAAGATCCGTCAAGATAACCGATTTTCGCAGTCACATGTTCAGGATTCGTTCTGTCGAACGCATGATACCAGCATGCTCCAGTATTTTCTTCATAGACGCTTTCGCTCAGCAGCTGCTTGCCAACGCGTTTCGCATAATTTAAATACTTATCTTCACCGGTCTCTGCCCACAGACCAAGAAACACGCTGCTCATGCCTGCAGAACCGCAGCACTGTGATGCGACGTTCCAGTAGCCGTCTGAATGAAGTTCCGGTGCGCCTGTATTTAAAATTCCATTGACGATATTTTCTGTACACTCTTTATATTCCGTTTCACCAGTCACTTTATACAGTTTGTAAAACAAGCGGATAGTTCCTGCTGCACCGTGACACAGCCCAAGATAATGCACATCTTTTAAATAGGGAAAGCTGTGCGGAAATAAAATATTGTCTCCTTCAACAGTCGCAATCGCTTGAATATATTTTACACCTTTTTCAGCTGCTGCAAGATATCTTTCATCTTTATTTTCTTCATATAAAGATGCCATCGCATATGCAACGCCTGCTGTACCGTAAAAATAGTTCGGCATTACACTGTCTTCAGGAATTCCGAAATAAGCCGGATTGATTGTCGGCCATGTCATCTGACCTTCTTTTTCCTGTCCCTCATTCAGAATTTTCCCGCCTGCTTTTAAAGCAAGTTCATGCCAGTCTGTTCTCTTATATTTTTCTGCTGCTTTAATTAAAAATAATATAATACCGGAGTCAAAGAAAATCGCAGGTTCACCTGTCCAGACAATTCCTTTATCTGTCTGACGTGCCGCATCAGCCGTTTCTTCAATCAGCTGAATTGCAAATTCATCAAATTCAGCCATCCCTGAAACTTCTGCCAGCTCACCAAATACATACGCAATCCCTGTCACACCGTTCAGCACACCCCACTCTGAATGCTCGATATTACCGCCGTACTGCTGCATTCTCACTTCACAGTCCCAGTTGCTGATAATATACTTCCCAGCTTTAACAGCATCGTCTAAATAACTGTTATCATCAGCCGCTCGTGCCAGCTGAGTCAGAAAATAAATCACACCCGGTGAACCGCTGTATAAAGAAAACTGTCCCATAAATGTGTTTTCATGAGGTTCAGCCGGAGAAAATGGTTCTTCTTCCCAGTACATACCTTCCGGTGTTTCAATTGCAGTATTTTTAAGCATTTTTGCCGCTTCTTTTGCAGCATTTAAATAGTCTTCAGTTTCTGGTTCATGAAATAAAGGTCTTAATTGATTCGACATTCAAACACTCCTCATTAAAACAGCATTTTTGTTATATCAGTGTAATTTTTCCTTCTATCTTAATTTCTGCATCTGCTCTTTTAAGCAGATTGCCGATATGACAACCCATATCTGCAGTATTAAATGCACGTTCCACAAATTTAATCTCTTCTTCAGTTGCACTCTCAGGAAGACTGACTTCAGGATAGTGAACGATTTTTAATCCTTTATCTTTCGAATTCACTGCATCTGTTGTCATCGCGAGACCTATTACCGGCAATTTTCTCGCAGCGGTCAGTGCAATCAGTGTCATCGCATAACAGGATGCTGCCGATGCTGCGAGCAGATCTGTAGGGTTCGCACCGTCGCCGCTGCCTCCGGAAACGGTCGGAATCGCAATCTGAGTATCCATTTTATCTGCTGTAATTGTACCTGTTCCTTTCGTACTTCCGTTCCAAACTGTTTTTAAATGAGCCATAATTATCCCTGCCCTATAGTAAGATTTCAATCCATATTTTAATTGCTGTTGCTAAAATTAAAACCGCAAGCATCCACTGCAATATTTTTGTATTCATCTTCTGGCCAAGTTGTGCACCGAGAGGCGCTGCTATCAGACTAGCAATAATCATAATCAGCGCAGGACCGTACAGTACCTGATCTGTTAAAATTTTACCTGCCGTTGTCCCAATTGAAGATATAAATGTCACAGCAAGGCTCGTCGCAATTGTTACCCGTGTAGGTATTTTAAGAACGACTAGCATAATCGGCACTAAGATAAATGCACCCGCTGCACCAACAATACCGGAAGCTGTACCTGTAATAAAGGCCAGCCCCGCTGCAAGATATTTATTATAGTCCAGTGAATCTCCCGGCGAGTAGGGTACTTCTTTTTTAGGCATAAACATCATGACTACTGCAATAGTTGCAAGTACCGCGTAAACAATATTCACCTGAGGTTCCGAAAGATATCCGGAGCCGTATCCGCCAAGCAGACTTCCAAAAAGGATCGCTCCGCCCATATAGATAATCAGGCGAAGATTAAGATATCCACTGTTTCTGTACGCCCAGACACCTCCAATCGTTGCAAAAAACACCTGTACTGCACTGATGCCGGCAACTTCATGTGCTGTAAAAGAAGTGAATCCCAGCATAGCCGGAATATAAAGCAGCATCGGGTACTTTATAATCGAACCGCCTATTCCCACCATGCCGGAAATGTAAGAACCCAGAAAACCGATAAAGAATATAACCGTTATAAATGATATATCCATTAGTTCATCACTGCTTTAATGCCCATATACCCTCTTTCGACGTTGATTAAATCATCGAATCCGCGGGCTTTTAAAACACTCATTGCGATTGCTGAACGGACACCTGACTGACAGTGTACGTAAATTTTATCTTCTTTGCTGAATGGAATTTCTGCATTTTGCAGTTTACCAAAATGAATATGTGACGCACTTTCAATATTTCCGGCATTATATTCCGAACTTGAACGGACGTCCAAGATGTTTATGCCATCTATATTCTGAACAAGTATTTCCGGGGAAATATTTTCGTATGAGTCATTAAAATACTTATCTGCCTGGTCCGCAGGTACAATTAACTGCAGATTATCAAAGCCGATTGATGCCAAATCTTCCTGAATTGATTGACTATCTTCAGGATTGGCGATTACCGTCATCGGCTCAGTATAATTGATATACCAGCCTGCGAACTGAAGGAATTTCCCGTTATAAGGTAAGTTGATTGAACCTTTCATAAAGCCTTGTTTGAATATTTCTTTGCTTCTTAAGTCGAATACCTGCCCCGGGAGAGTTTCCGGCGTTGCGACTTCAACTTCTCTCACATTGAATTCCGGCAGTCCTTCTTTGTTCACTTTTTTCATATGTGCAAAGTAATTCGGAGGCTCCGGCTGATCACTTGTCAGCTCGGTAATGAATGCCTCTTTATCATCATATTTGAACACCCAGTTATTCTGGCGCTCGTAACCAAGCGTTGATAACGGCACCGCACCAAGTGACTTGCCGCATGCACTTCCGGCACCGTGTCCCGGCCATACCTGCATGAAGTCCGGGTAATCCGCCATCTTCTGCAATGAACTGAACATAGAATTGGCACCTTCTTCTGTCGTGCCTTTCATATTTGCTGCTTCTTCAAGTAAATCCGGACGCCCGATATCACCGACAAACATAAAGTCACCTGTAAATATTCCCATTGGCTCAGTACTTCCACCACCAAGGTCTGTCAGTACGAATGATATACTCTCAGGGGTATGTCCCGGTGTATGAATGACTTTTAATTCAACATTGCCGACATTGATAACGTCGCCTTCTTTAAGGTATACCGTATCTTCCGGAACGTCCTGATACTTCCAGTGTTCGTCGCCTTCATCCGACACGAACAGTTTCGCTCCAAATTTACGTGCTGTATCACGAAGACCTGAAGCGAAGTCAGCATGAATATGCGTTTCTGTCGCTTGTGTTATTTTAAAACCTTCAGCATTTGCTGTTTCTGCGTATTCATCCAGTACACGTTTCGGGTCGATAATAATAGCTTCTTTTGTCTTCTGACACGCTACCATATAAGAAGTTTGCGAAAGTTTCTGATCATAAAATTGTTTGAAATACATTTAATACACTCTCCAGTTTTTTATAATTTAGTCTATATAAATAAGTTAAGATTCCCGTTTTCTGCATCTCCGAGATATGTGCCGACCCCACCGAACTGAACATTCGATAGAAGTTCCTCTTTATCGACTGCCATAATATCCATACTCATCGTACAGGCAATCATTTTAACGCCGAGTTTGTCGGCTTTTTCAATCATTTCCGATAATGCATCCACTTTCTTTTTCTTCATCACATGCTGAATCATTTTAGAACCCATGCCGAGCATATTCATTTTTGAAATCGGCAGTTTTGAAGCTGACTTCGGCATCATCATGCTGAACATTTTATCGAGACCTTTTTTATTTTTTTTCGGTGCATTCGGGTCTTTAATAATATTCAGGCCCCAGAAAGTAAAGAACATCGTTACTTCTTTGCCCATACTCTTTGCACCGGATGCAATAATGAATGAAGCAAGCGCCTTGTCCATATCACCGCTGAAGACAACAATCGTCGCGCCGTCTTTCGTTTCAACCATCTTGTGTCCTTCAGCTGCTGCCGGTGCTTTCTTTTCAAGCACAACAGTCACATTTTCACCGGATACTTCATTTTTAAGTACGACATGTCCATGCTTTTTAGCCCATGCTTCAACATCTGTACAAAAGCCGTGATCCGTTACAGTGATTTCCATCTGTTTGCCTGTGTCGAGACCGCTCATCACTTCATTTACTTTTAACAGAGGTCCCGGACACTGCAGACCGTGTGCTGCGATTTTAATACGATCTTCGGCAATATTTGAATGCGTCTCCACCGGAGCAATAACTTCTTCAGTATCAGTACTGCTGAACTTTCCTGTATAAGATGAAAACCCGCCTTCCAGGCTGATTGCATCAAAACCTTTGGCACTCAATAAATCTGCGGCTGTTTGACTGCGCCTGCCACTCTTGCAGTATGTGTATATTTTTTTATCTTTCGGCAGTTCAGTCGCACGCTGCTCCAGTTCTGTTAAAGAAATGTGTTTCGCTGTTTTAACGTGGCCAAGTTCATATTCAAATGTTTCTCTGACGTCAAGCAGATACTCTCCTCTGTTAAGCAACTCATCTGCATCATTCATGTGATAATTATTTCTATTCATTTTAAAAACTCCTTTTCTTTTTAATACCTGTAGGGGTATATTAACAAGTATAATTCTATCTGTCAAATACCTATGGGGGTATAATTTAAAATAAAAAAAGAACAGATAACTTATCTGCTCTTGTTTAATAATTCCACGGCTTCTTTAATTAAATCATCTGCATTCTGCTCTGGATGAATCATTGCTTCCTTAACACATTCGACCAGGTTTTCACTAATAATTACGTTCATTGTACGGTTAAGTGCGCTCTTCGCGGCACTCAGCTGTGTGACTACATCACGGCAGTTTTCTCCTTCTTCAATCATCTTTTTAGCACCGTTAATCTGTCCCTGCAGTCTGTTTATACGGTTGATAATTGCTTTGTCGTATACATACGTTTGATCTTCAACAGTCATATACATTCCTCTTTCCACTGTTCTTAAGTACGTATATTATAGTGTAAAATATGTCATTAGTCAAATACCCTGCCAGGTATATTAAAAGAATTCAGCTATCAATTTTCGTAGCACTGCCGGCATCATTTCAAATGCATTTTTCTTATGCAGCCGTTCGGTCATTTTATGTGCATCTTTGCCGTACGGTCCAATGTTTATCACCGGCGCACTCAACTGCTGCATTTCTTCAAAGGGTATTGTATATGTTTCTCCCCATAACGGCGCATTGTTTTTAAACGACTGCCAGCCGTCATCTGTCGGGTTATAGTTCACATAACTTAAATCCGATATACCGTTGAAATAATGCTTATTTGTCACGTCGTAATTATATTTTTTATGCATCTCACTTTTAGTCGCTTCAATCAGCTTTCTCACCAGTTCATCATCAGACGAATTCACGGCCGGCATATACGGCGGTGCAAACATCAGCACTGTCGCCGGCGCCAATTCCTGACAGTATTCCATCAACTTGTCGGCAATCAGCAACGTCATCTTCCGCTCGTCTGTCCCATTTTGTTCAATAACTGCCCTGATTAATTCATCTGCTTCTTCTTTACTGTATTTATCGATAAAGTACTCAAGCACCTCGTGGTACTCCATCACCCTGATGCAGTTCAGTGCTGGTATTTGATGGGCTTTACAAATTTCTTCATAATCCGTCCGGCATTCGTGCATTGCGTCTTCGGCAATTTCCTTAAATGTTATCATGACGTCTTTTGCTGTCTGCGACAAAGTGAACACATTGTACAATGCATAGCTGTGATGTGAAGTCTGCACGTCATAATTGTCTTTTAAGTCGTTCGCCTGCAGGCAAACGGGTAGCGGTGTCGTTTCCCCATCGTAAGTTTCTAAAAAGCGGTCTGTGTATTCCATTTTTTTAGTTAAATACGAGCCGATAAAATGAGATGTAATCCCGCTCAGCGGTTCTCCTGCATGAGTCGGCACACCGTAAAACAATGCCGCCGGCAGTATTTTACCGATTGAGCCTGAATATATGTAGTGATTCTCGTCCAGCGGCTGCTGTGTAAATGACGGTTCCCCATTTAAGAACAGTTTTATATTTAAGTTATTTGTTTTAGAAATTTCGAGAATTCCCGGTACTGCAGCAAGCATGCCCCGAGAACTGACTTCTTCGTCAGGCACTGTCACCAGCAGTAAATTTACCGGCCATTCTTCACGCACTGCCTGTTCAATTAAATGCATATGCAGTGCGACCCCCATTTTCATATCCATCGTGCCCCGCCCAAATATATACTGATCTGTATATAAATCTGCTTTTGCAGCCGGCGTTAAGAAATCCGGGTTGTCCCGAAATGCCTGTGTCAGCTTTTCCGGATTAAAGGCTAAGTCCTGCAGCTGGCCGTATTCCTCTGTCCCAACCGTATCAAAATGACTAATCAATACGACTGTGTCCGAGCTTTTATCAGTTTTATATAATGCTGTAAATGCATTCCTGTTTTTTCCTGCGTCAAATAATTTAATTCTATCCGGATTAGATTTAAAGTAATCCAGCTCTTTAAATTTCACTATCAGTTTATGCGGGAAATCAATTTCCCCCTGTGTTCCCGATAAACTATTCCAGCCGACTAATTCTGCAAGTAAATCTTCCAGCTGTTTTGACGATTCCCATAAATACCCCTGTTGTTCCATCTGCAAAACTCCCCTTATTTACATTAAAATATTAAATTATCTGCGTTATTTCCCGGGAAACATTGTTCTTTAATTATACTTTATATTAAAAGTCTTAATATTAAAAATATATTAGTATTTATAATGATACTATAGAAACAAACAAGGAGGCATTTATGTACACTGATAAAGATCTCGGCATTCGTCCGATTAAAGATGAAGATTTATTCAAGTTGTGGGAATTAATATATAAAGATGAAAATCCGGAATGGAAACAGTGGGATGCACCTTACTTCCGACACCATACAGTTCCTTATGAAAAGTTTTTGGAGAAAGGCGATTTATTCATTAACTCCGAGAGCCTGTGGGTAATCACTGTAAATAATGAGATATGCGGCGTTGTAACATTTTATTTTGAAGATGACATGAAGAAATGGCTGGAAATCGGCATTGTTATTCATGAATGTCAGAACTGGGGCAAAGGCCTTGGTACACGGGCTTTAAAACTATGGATTAGTCATGTCTTCAATACAGTACCGACAGTAAGAGTCGGGCTCACAACATGGTCCGGCAATAAACGGATGTTATGTGTCGGAGAAAAACTCGGCATGCAACTTGAAGGCAGAATACGAAAAGTCCGTTATTACGAAGGCGAATATTACGACTCAATTCGTATGGGTATTTTAAAAGAAGAATGGGAAACTAAAAAAGCAGGAACAGAATCAAATTAAGATTCTGTTCCTGCTTTTATTATTTAAAGTTCATTTAATATGACGGACTTCATCGATGTCGTACCACTTCACTTCATAGCCTGCACCTTTTTTAAAGTAAATGGAGTTTGGTGTGTTGTCGAGGTCTCTCTCCGGATTATAATCCGCCTGTTCAATCACTTCTTTTGGATTATGACACGGACGATAACCTGCCGACTGCAGCGAGACAGTTCCTTCACCTTTAGTATAGGATGCGAGTTCAATCGGATAATCTACAAATGTCGCAACCGGCACTTCGCCTTTTAATGATACTTTATTATCCCCGAGTTGCTCCATATCACCTGATACACCGTGAAGTCTCTGAACATCTGCCATTGCACGTCCTGCCAAATCTGCAGGCAGCGTAATTTCAAATGAATACCAGGGTTCCAAAAGTACTGATGTGGCTTTCATTAATCCCTGCCTGACCGCGCGGTACGTTGCCTGTCGCAAATCGCCGCCCTGAGTTTCTCTTAACGCTGTTCTCGCCGCCATTAAAGTAATCGTGACATCAGTCAGCGGTGCGCCGGTAAGTACGCCCAAGTGTTCTTTTTCTTTAATATGACCCGTAATCAATTTTTGAAATTGTATTTTTAAATCATCAGTATTCGCTTCGTTTTTTGAGAGAATACCTTGTCCCGATGGTCCTGGTTCAAGACGCAGCTGTACTTCAGCGTAATGGCCAAGCGGTTCAAAGTGACCGTATCCAACGATACTTTCTTCAATCGTTTCCCTGTATAAAATTACCGGCGGACCGAATGCAATATCCATTCCGTATTTGTCACGGATAGATTCTGTCAGCACTTCGATATGAATGGTCCCCATCACACGCATATGGATATCGCCTGTCGTTTCAGAAGTTCTGAGACCAATTTCCGGCTCTTCCGCTTCAAGCTGTCTGAGTGTCTTCATCGCTGTAAATACATCAATATCTTGTGGGAGCACGAGTGATGCTTCCATTACCGGCTGCAGTTCGGGCATCTTTGAGACAGGAAACAGTTCAATATTTTCAGAGTCAGCCGTAATAATATCGCCGATTTCTGCCTTATGAATGCCGATTGCCGTGCAGACATCACCCGCCCAGGCTTCACTGACTGCTTCAAATTTCCCGCCGTTCAGCCGCATTAGCTGATTGATTTTTTCTCCATCTGAACCGTTGTAATAGACCATGTCTTTAACCTTCAAAGTGCCGCCTAATACTTTAAATAATGTCAGTCTCTGTCCTTTGCTGTCGTGCATAATTTTATATACCCGTGCACCGGCAGCTTCTATATATACTTTTGGTTCTGTTAAATTTTCCATTATATTGATGACTTCACCGATACCATCACCGTTTAGTGCTGAACCCCAGACACATGGAAATACAGATCTGTTCATCACTGCTTTTTTTGCAGTATTTAACCAGAATGGCTGATCTTCTTTACCTTCCATAAACGTATTCAGCAGCTCTTCGTCCAGCATTGCCAGCTGTTCGATAAATGATTCGCTTAACTCTGAATCCGCAGCTGAAAATAATGCACAGCGTTCATCCAGCTCCTGCAGGCTATCCATAGTTTTATCTTTATCGACATTGGCCCGATCATTTTTATTAATGTAAATAATCGCCGGCACACCGTATTTTTCCAGCAGCTGAAATATGGTTGCCGTGTGCGACTGCACCCCGTCGACCGCACTGACCACTATAATTGCCAGATCCAAGATCTGCAGTGACCGTTCCATTTCTGCAGACAAATCAGCATGTCCCGGTGTATCGATTAAAGTAAATTTACGGTCGCCGATTTCAAAGTCTGCCTGTTTCGAAGACACTGTAATTCCACGAGTTCTTTCAATAGACTCAAAATCAAAATATGTATCGCCGTGATCAACCCGGCCCCGTTTTGAAATCGCTCCTGCATGATAAAGCAGTGCTTCGGTCAATGTTGTTTTCCCTGCATCTACGTGGGCTAAAATTCCAATCGTCGTACGTTCCCCTGTAATCATCGATGCACCTCCTTAACTTGAATAACTACTCTTATATTAAGAATACAGTATTTAAAATCTTACCGCTATTGAGTAAAGACTGGGAATGTTCTACAATGAGAATAATTCATACGGGGCCATAGCTCAGCTGGGAGAGCGTTGCGCTGGCAGTGCAAAGGTCAGGGGTTCGAGCCCCCTTGGCTCCATTCAATTAAAAAATCCGACTCATATAATTATGAGACGGATTTTTCTGTTCAATTTAATTAGTGAGGCAGGCTGAGTTAATTTTATTTTTCGTCACTTCTTCCGGGAAATCGACAGGTACTTTCATCCAGCTTTTACCGCGGTCGACTGAATGATAGACACCTTTGTTGTTCACACCGTAAAATACACTCGGTTCATCTGATGATGTTAGCAGATGAGTCACAATCGTACCTTTGCCGTCAGGCAGTCCTTCTGTGACTTCCTGCCACGGCTCATCACCCTGTTTGCGGAATACTTTCATTTCTGTCTTCTCTCTTTCAGGCATATACGCTGATGCCGGCCCCCGTGCCCCGGAAACAAGGACTGTGTCTTTATCACCCGGATCCACTGCGACATGAACTAAATACGTAAAGTCGCCAAGACCTTCGTTATCAATCTGCCACGACTCACCTTTGTCATCACTCCATGCATAGCCACCCCCGCCTGCTTCATAAAGCAGATTATCATCGTCAGGGTGAACAATCACATTATGAACATCAAACTGGGAGCCGTCTTTACGATCCTCAAATGATTCACCATTATCAATGGAACGCATAATACCGCCGAGCTCAATACCCGCAAGGACAAATGATTCATCCTGAGTGCCGCTCGCTATATCTTTAACATGATGTGTATCAGGACGCGGCGGGAAACTCCACTCTGATTTCGACGGCAAATCCTGCAGCGCAGTCATTTCTGTCCACGTTTCACCTTCATCATCTGAATAATGGAGTTCACTCGGTTCTGTTCCAACATATAAACGTTTAGACACAGGACTGATGTGAAGCGACATGATTCTTTTCGGCAACACATCTGCGCCAACCGCTTCAAAACTCTCACCATTATCACGGCTTATGAACAGCCCGTCATCAAAAGTACCGACGTAAATTGTTTCTGACAGTTCATCAGCTGCCACTGCACGCACATCATCATAACCCGTCTCTATTTCTTTAGTTGACCAGTCCTGTTCCATCCCTGAAACACTGAAAATTTTAGATCCTGAAGTAAAATAAATTGAAGTCATTAATAGTCCTCCTTATTTAATCTCACATAAAACCTATTTACGCTTAACTGATTTGTTTAGCAGCACAACGCCTGTAACAGCCATCCACAGCCAGATTGAAGCATAAAGTGCCCTCTGAATTAAGCCCCCCGGCAGCTCGGGAAACACAGGCTGTAAAAATATAAACAGCAGACTCAGTAAATTAAGCGACAGGCAGAAATAAGTCCATTTTGATAATTTCGGCATGGTACTTTTAATTGCCCGTCCAATAATAATTAAAGCAGGTATTTGGACAAACATTCCCGGCAATGAAGCAAATGTGTGTACTAAAAAGTTTATATCAGCCGGGAATATTCCTGAAATACTGTAGCTGAGTCCGAAAATAACGAGCAGCACAGTCGCTGTTTTGGTTTTCTTGTTATCCGGCCAAAATTTATGAAGAAAAATTGCACCGGTAAAAACTGCTATTCCGGTTAGAGTAAACGTCCAGTTCATTGCCAGATGAGCTGGTGAACAAATTTCATAAGCAGCGAGCTCATATGTATCTATTCCACATATAGTCACACCTAAATCACTCATCGGCTGTTTTAAGAAATTATACGATGCAGTACTTGCTTTGATGACCAAAAATTCAACGATAAAATACAAACTTAATGCAATCCAGGACAGTGCACCAATAATTTTTGTGATTTCATATTTATCTTTTAATACTGATACCGTAATTAACAGCGTTACAGTCAATATCCCCATTAATATATAAGACATAACTTCCCCCCTGCACCTGCTGCAAGTTCTATTTAATCATCCTTCACTACCAGTCCCATCAATGCTGCCATCTGAATTGCCTGCGCACTGGAAACAATACAGCCTTCCAAATCTTCACGCTTAATGCTTAAAGACTCAAAATGCGATGAGCTGATATCAATGCCTTTAAGCGGTGTATCGACAAATCTGGCTTCCGTCAGATCACAATTTTCGAAGCCGATATTCTTAAATTTATTATTAAAGAAATCCGCTGTCACCATTCTTGTATTTTCAAACAGCACATTCTCGAGCTTCGATTCACTTATTCCCGATAAATTTAACAGTGACTCAAAAAACTTAACATTTTTAATTCTGGATTCATCAAAACTGACACCAATCATTTTGCAGTTAACAAATTCAACATTATGCACGGATGCACCCAAAAACACTGTATTTGAAAAGTCGCAGTTAACAAATCGTGTGTCTGTTAAATCTGCATTATCAAATTCATTATTCGATAAATTACTGTTCTTAATTACAGAGTTATATGAGATTAATCTTCTAAGGTCAGTATCAAGAAACTCAGCGTCGTTAATTTCAATGCCATCAAATATCTGATCTTCATCATCAACAATTGATTCATATGAAACAACTTCTAATCCGGCTGGTATTTTCAACGGTTTTAACTTCATTTTTCTTCCTCGCTATTCATATATTCATTTATACCCTCATAATAAAAGACCATAACACATTAAGCGCTATGGTCCTCTTAAAATCATGCTGATTGTATTAAGTTCCGTCTGTTCTTTTCTTATAATTAAACTGAGAAAGCAACGGTAAGACGATAATTAAAATCCAGAACTCAAGCTTTCTGATATTAAATACATTACCTTCCGGCTCTCCAACGAAGATATTCATCGCTATAATTACGAGCCAGGTAAAAACAATGAGAGCAAGCCAGTACTTTTTGTGTTTCTTCCTCTCATCAGCAGTTTTTACTTCCTTCGGTTCAGCTTCTTTTTTCTCAAAGATAGCCAAAAGAAATAAAATTATTACGGTCAGTATCATCGGACCTATCTGGATATACCAGTCAATTCCTGGAAAAAAGTCCGCAATAATAAAAATTAAGAGTGAGAAAATAAATAAAAATAATAGAAATTTACTCTTCGACACGATAACAACACCCTATTTTATATTTAAAGGGCAAGCCCCCTGTTGTGAATGAAAGTAACACTATGTTTTTTCGCGGTTCTCTATAATCTTAATATGGATTTTGTTCAGAGTCGGTATAGCAACAAGAAACACCCAAAAGCTTAAATCATATATATTAAATGCATCTGTTCGTGGTTTTCCAACAAAGATATTCATAGCTGCAATCAAAAGCCAAATGAATAATATAAGAGATAAACGGAAAAGAGAACCCAATTTCGTCCCTTTACCAGTTTCTTTTTGCTCTTTGTCGTCTTCGTCATCATCCATTTCCAATATAGCCACAATTACGGCAATACCACCAAATAGAATGATTGGACCATATTGGACATACCAGGGAATTCCAGTAAAGAAATCAGTAATAATCCATATAATAAATGAGATATACACTGAACCCATTAAAAATATGTTTTTAAGCACAATAACAACACCTTAATGAAGTAATATTGTTAATTCTGAATGTACTCCGAGACCAATTCAAACGTGTTTTCCAGAGCATCGATATGCGTGCGTTCCATACCATGGCTGCTTGAGACTCCTGGTCCGATAAGCGCTGCTCTAATGTTCGCACCGCCGCTCATTGCTGCTGATGCGTCACTGCCGTACATCGGATAAATGTCCACTGCGTAGTTCAGTGCTTTGTCTTTCGCAAAGTTCATCAGTCTTGTCGTCATATCGTAGTCATACGGTCCTGACGAGTCTTTGGCACAGATCGATACATCGTATTCTGTACAGTCAAGATCAAGCCCGATACATCCCATATCGACAGCTAAGAGTTCTGTAATATCTTCCGGAATCCAGGCTGCACCGTGACCGACTTCTTCATACGTTGAGAAGATAAATTTCAGATTCGTTGCTGGTGTCACATCTTCCTGTTTCATCATTTTTAAAATGCTGACAAGGACAGCGACTGAGGCTTTATCGTCTAAGAATCTTGATTTTATAAAGCCTGAGTCTGTAATGACTACTTTCGGATCATACGCGACAATATCACCGTTCTGAATGCCGATATTCTCCACGTCTTCTTTACTTTCCACACGTTCATCGAGTTTTACAATCAGGTTATCGATGTCGCGTTCTTTTGTCGATGCGTCTTTGAATACGTGAATCGATGGTGATTTAGACAAAATAGTCCCCGTATATACTTTGTCATCTCGCGTAATAATATCACAGTATTCTCCATCAAGCGTCGGTGTTAAAGGACCGCCGAGTTTAGTCAGTGATAATGTACCGTCCGAGTTAATTGAACGGACCATCAGGCCTAAAGTATCCACGTGGGCACTTAGTCCTCTCGTGACTGCAGCATTTTCACCGTCTACCTGAACAATCAGGTTCCCCTTCGGTGTCGTCATCGTTTCATAACCGATATCTTCAATTGTTTCCCGTAAAAAACTCACCGCATTATTCGTGTAGCCTGTCGGACTGTTAATTGATAACAACTTTGTTAAAAACGAAATCGTGCCGTCTCTCTTAAACATTACTTCAGCTCCCCTTTTGTTTTAACTTAAGTCTTTGTGTAAACTATACACTAAATCTTTTCTTTATACTCGCCATTTAAATAATAGTAAATACATGCCACGAAAAATCCGCCGCCGATAATATTACCGATCGTTACCGGAATTAAATTGTAGATAAAACCGCCGACTGTCACTGTGTCCACACTGCTGTGCAAGAGAGCGATTGCCATAATTGCCATGTTGGCAATACTGTGTTCAAAGCCGACTGCCACGAATGCAAATATCAGGACGAAAATCAGTGCAAGTTTTGCCATTTCATTCTCTGCATGCGTTGATGTCCAGACTGCCAGACACACCAGCCAGTTACACATAATCCCCTGGAAAAGAAGCGGGATAAAACCGTCACTCATTTTCCCGGCAGCCGTATAAACCGTGTAGCTGTCGATATTTATTTCCGGGAAAATCCCGCTTAAATAGACGAAATATGAAAATGCCAGAGCACCGACTAAGTTTCCGATATAGCACCATATAAGTAAAATCGTTGTTTGTTTCCATGTGATTGTTTTGGTCAGTGCACCGAACGCAAATGTCATGACGTTGCCTGTAAATAAATCCGATCCGGCCCAAATGACAATTGCCAGTGCGACACCGAACGTAATACCTGTAATCAAGTTAACAAATGGAGAATCCACCGCAAATAACGGCCCGCCCATAAAAAATAATACGATACAGCCTACGCCGATATACGCCCCTGCAAGCATCGACGAGACAAAAAATTTCATGTGTGAATCCTCGTAAAAATTCAACTTATTCCGTGCACTGGTACTCATTGTTTTGATTGTCTCTCTATATATCATTAACTCTCCTATTATTAATTACTAATACAATATTATAATCATTCTGATCTATTTTAAAAATACTACTAAAAAGTCAGTATCAGTTACCGCCTCAACACTGTGCAGCTCCTCTGCTTCCATAAACAGAATATCGCTGTTTTGAAGAGTATATTCCTCATCAGAACATATAAACTTAACGGTCCCGCTTCTGACGATTATAAAAATCGGATCTTTAGAATCATGCTCAGGAATCCCTTCACCTGTTTTAAGCTGAATATTAACGATATTCGACCGCTCACTGCCAAATATCTTCTTAATTGATTTTTCTTTTTTAATAAGTTCATTGTCAGTATGAATCAGCTTTGCCATATTATATCCGCTCCTTTTAGTTGTATTATACAATAAAAAAACTCTCTGAACGACGGTCAGAGAGTTTGAATCATTTATTGCGACTGCTGAGCAATATAATCTTCACAGATTTTAAATACTTCATCCGCCCCCGGACGGTTTTCCGCAGCCGGATCGAGACAACGATCAATCATAACAGCAAGCTGATTGTATCCTTCAGTCTGTCTGAGACTGGATACCGGTACTGCGTTCCGTTCCAGCTGTTCATAACGATCATCAAAGCTTTTGAAAGGCCGTTCACCGGTCATCATAAAAAATAGCACTACTCCGATGCCCCATACATCTGCTGCAGAAGTTAACGGTTCTCCCAAAGCCTGTTCAGGAGACATGTAAGGTCTCGTCCCCGTACCTTTTTTGACACTTCCAGGTGTCGCTGCAAGATTGAGATCAAATAATTTGGCCAAAGGCGGCTGTGAAATAATATTCGACGGCTTAATATCCAGATGAAGTATGTTATTTCGGTGCAGATAATTTACGACCGATGCGATTTGCTTACCGAAGTGCGCAATTTGTATTAACGGCAGTTCTTCTTCTTTTTTATATACCTGCCGTACCAGATGGGATATAGTTTCACCGGTCAGAGTTTCCTGAATAATAACAGGTTCAGGTTCCAAAAGAAGTTCATACCCTCTGATTAAATTAGGATGAGATAAGCTTGTAATCAGTTCACCTTCACGAATCAGTCTATCCACAGCTTTTTCTTTAGATAAGACATTTGGCTGCACAGTTTTCCCAATGGTACTGCACATTCTCTCCTCACTCCACAAATGGTACAAATCACAATCTTTTCCACGTCTCATATGAGTTACAACTTTATAATCTGCAACAAGAGTCTCGCCTTTTTTCAGCGGCTCTATTAATGTTTCTTCTTCAGTCTTCATTATTTTACCCCCTGTATTATTTAACAGCCAGCCTCGGTATCATTACATCCTCATGACTGTCTTCACCCTGCTGATCGTTATATAATTTTTTATAATTTCCATTTAAAGCCATCAGCTCGTCGTGCGTACCGATTTCATTGATTTCTCCTTCATAAATATAAAGAATTTTATCTGCTTCACGCGCTGTTTTTAAATTATGAGTAATAATCAGCGTCGCTGTATCTCTCATCAAATCTTTCATCACGCGCTTTTCAGTAGAACCATCCAGACCGTCTGCCGGTTCATCCAGAATCAATACCGATGTATCCTTTATAATTGCTCTCGCAATCGCAAGTCTCTGCTGCTGGCCTCCTGAAAGATTCCGGCCCTTCTGACCAACGTTCGTATCGTAACCCTCAGACATTTTCTCGATAAATTCATGTGCCTCTGCTTTTTTCGCTGCATTTATAATTTCTTCATCTGTTGCATCCGGTTTACCATAGGAAATATTTTCCCGGACAGAACCGTCAAATATCAGCGCTTCCTGAAATACGACTGAAATTCTTTCACGCAGTGACTGCAGATCTACTTCATCAACCGCGTAATTATTAAGGTAAATTTTACCTTCGGTCGGTTCATAAAATCGCAGAAGCATTTTAAGAATTGTTGATTTCCCCACTCCACTCGCGCCTACCAGTGCGACTGTCTCTCCAGAATCTACAATGAAAGAGATATTCGATAACACATTGTTTTTTTTATGCGGATACGCAAATGACACATTCTCAAATATAATTCCTGGTTCATCTTTCTCGATTTTAATACTGGAATCAGAACTGACTGCCGGTTTTTGTTCCATAAATTCAATTACACGTTCAGCACTTGCCGACGCCGAATAAATTGTGTTCAGGAGACGGCTGAGACCGCGCACCGGGCTGTACAGTCTTCTAAGCAGTGTTAAGAATGCTACGAGAATACCAATCGTTACCTCTCCCTGCATAAGAAGAAAGGCACCGAATATCATAACAATAAGAGTTCCCATTGTTTCAATTAAAGACACTGCGGGAGTAAATGTTGATTTTAACCGTACTTTATACATTTTTGCGGTAAATGCAGCCAGGTTCTGGTTATGAAATTTTTTCGATTCATTTTCTTCCTGATTAAATGCCTGCATCAGCGAAATATTTGAAAAACTCTCTTCTGTCAGAGAATTTATCGCGCCCATACGCCTTGAACGTTCACGGGAAGCCATTTTCATACGGACTGAAAAATATCTCGTAATAATGTAAAACAATGGGACTACAATCATCGATGTCAGTGCGAGCTTCCATTCCATAAAAAATAACATGCCAATAAAAACGAGAAGCTGGAATACATATGACAAAGCAGAAGTTGCTCCTGTGACAATCAGTCTTTCAATCGAAGCAATGTCACTTGTCAGTCTCGCAATAATATCTCCGAGTTTGCGCCCTTCAAAAAAGTGAAGTGATAAACTCTGTAAGTGTTCATATAAATGTTTTCTAAGAGCGAGAATGAATTTTTGACCTGCCCAGTTTGTCGTGAATGTTCCGCTGAATGAAAATATTCCAGCGGCAAGACTGAATCCAAAATACAGAAGTACAATCCAGTACAGCGGACTTAGATTTCTCGCATCGAGTACGTTGTCTATAAATATTTGAAGCAGCCATACTGTACCTGCCAAAGCCATAGGCTGTAAGGCTATAAAGATCAGCCCGACAAATATCCATTTGCGGTAGTTTTTAGTATATGGCCAAAATCGGCTGAAAATTTCTTTCACCGGAACTGGAGGTGCTTTACCGATAATGTTCCCTTTAGTCTCCTCCATAGTGAAAAACCGGTTTATCTTTTTAATTAATGACTCTTTCTTTTTATACCTGCTTGTCCTTTGCACTTGTTATTCACCCTTTCAAAACGCAGGCAGGCGGTCCATGTCGAGCACGGGCCGCCTGTTTCAAATTTTTATTGAAATGTCTTCCCGCGTATACTATGAATCTTAGTCAGATGAAACGCTGCTTGCAGATTCGCTTGATGTACTTGAATGTGAATCTGTTGAGAAATCATTTGATACTGCCGGTTCAATTTCTTCGAAATAGTTCATGATTTTTCTCCCCCCTTTCGCTTTTAACATCTTTCAGAATACTTGATTGTATTCCTCTCGTTAGTCAGATGAAACGCTGCTTGCAGATTCACTTGATGCACTTGAATGTGAATCCGATGAGAAATCATTTGATACTGCCGGTTCAATTTCTTCGAAATAGTTCATGATTTTTCTCCCCCTTCGTTTGTGTTACCCCTATCATGCCCTCGGATAGTTAAGTGTTAGTTATCAGAAAATTAAAACTTGATTAAAATTAAAACGCTTCTCTAATAATATGCAAAAAAATACCTCCCCCGGTTAAATACGGAAGAGGATTTATATTATTTTATGCTTTCATTGTTTTACTTATCGCTGTTGCGAGCTGACCGCCTTCATCGAGGAATCGTTCAACACCTTCAGCTGCTCTGTAGGCAAGTGCACCGATTGTCGGTGTCGGGTGGTGGCTGCCGAACTGCGGGAATGCAGATCCGCCGACAACGAACAAGTTATCGACATCCCACATCTGCATGTAGTTGTTGACTGCTGATGTTTCTGGATCGTCTCCCATCACTACACCGCCTGTGTAATGTCCGCCGGAAAATACATGGTTAAATTCTTCGGCCACTTCATCATCTTCAATAATGTCTGCGCCCATTTCTTCCATGATTTCATGACATCTGTCGATCCCGAATTGAGCTATCGGCTTTTCATTTGCACCGAATTTATACGTAATGCGGAGTAATGGATCGCCGTACTCATCTTTGTACGTCGGATCCAGATCCACATAGTTATGCCAGTATGACATCGCAATGCTCGAATACCAGATGCGGAGTGCGCTGTACGCGTATTTCAGCGATTCAGCTTTATAGTCCGCACCCCAGTTTGATACTTCTCTCGTATAGTTGCTGCTGCTTGAAATCGCTCCGAACCCGTACTGTCTCAGTTCAATCGCGCCCCCGCCGATAAAGTCCAGATCTGTATGATCGAAGTTATCTGCAGCATAATCGTTTACTGCAGCACCAAGTGCGCCGGCTCCCATGTACAGATTGAATTTCTCATTTTCAAAAAATCCTCTGACACCGTGGAATGCTGAGTTGTACTGACCGTTAAAGTTACGCCCAATCAGTCCCTCTCTCGTTTCAGGGTCATACTGTTCCCCGATATCCGACAGCATTAACAGTCTGTTATTAGTAAATGCGAAGGCAGCAAGTACGACCACATCAGCTGGCTGCTCGTACTCTTCACCTGTTGTTTCATCCACGTACATTACACCTGTCGCTTCATTGCTGTCTTCATCGTAAAGGACACGGCGGACGTTTGCACGTGTACGGAGTTCGAAGTTATCGTGTCTCATTGCTGTCGGAATTACTGTTGCCAGCGGATCTGATTTAGCATCAAAGTCACACCCTGCTCTCGTACAGAACGAACAGTACATACATGCATTCAGCTTTTCCCCATCCGGGTTTTCGTAGTTCTGCGACATGTTTCCTGCTGCAATTTGGAATGGATGCAAGCCTAAGTTCGTCGCTGCGTCTTTAAACATTTTTAATGATGGCGTTTCGTTTAACGGCGGGTTCGGCCAAGGTTTATTACGCTCAGGTGCCAGTGGATCCTGCTCTCCTGAAATACCCGCTGTGTCTTCCCACTTCTCATAATAAGGTTCCAGTTCCTCATATGTAATCCCCCAGTCTTGAAGGCTCATATCATCCGGAATCTTGTCTTCTCCGTATTTTTCAATCGTCTGACTGCGGATTTCAAATTCATACGGCCAGTATCTGTAAGATGCTCCTGCCCAGTGGACACTCGCACCGCCAAGATCTGTCCCCATCTGGTTATCCGCCATCGTTCTAACCGGCAATGCTGTATCTTCAATTTCGTTTCTCGAAGTTACAGTATCTCCTTTTAAACTCTGCATAATTTCGTAGCGATTATCAAAACGGAGCTCATCTTTTACTCCGATATAGTCACTTCTCGTCGCGTGACCACCTTTTTCAAGACCCACAACGTTTTTACCTGCTTTGGCAAGCTCTGCACTGACGATACCGCCAGCCCAGCCCATACCGACAACAACAGCATCAACTTTCTCGAGTACTTCAGCCATTACATTCCGCCCCCTTGGTATGCTCTCAGACTTTCTGGTTCCATCTCAACGAATTCTTCGGAAGTAATTTCATTCATCCAGCCCATACGCGGTCCCGGATATTGAATCATCTTCCAGCCTTCCATGTTTTTATTGCCGCCGTAAACCGGGTCGGCATAAACACCTTCGATTGTCGTATTGCGAAGCAGTGAGAAGAATGCTTCTGCGCGCATGCCCGGTACATCCACATCTCCGGATTCAAATGCTTTCAACACTTCATCCTGAGTATCTCCATCCAGTTTTACAAACTCTTCATCATGTTCCTCAAGAGCGTACTCTCTTAAACGGCGGATACCGAGAATGAACATTGCACCGCGATCTAATTTCTCCTGACGCCCGTGCGTATCCGAAGCCATAGGCTGGAAAGGGCCCATGCGGTAATCTGTACCATTTGTACCCCAGGTACCGTAAAGCTGTTTATCGATAAAATACGGCACACCGAGTTCAATTGCACCTGGTCCATTATCGTCTTCAGGATAAATTCTTTCTGTCGCTGCTGCGAGTGCTGCGAAATCTTCCTGTCTGCTGAAGAAAGTGCGTGCTGCAAACTCAGGAGTTTCAGCGCCGGCTTCACCACCTGCAGTTTCTCCTCCCGTGTCTGTTTCAGCTGACTCCGGATTCTGATCTGAACCGAACTGGAAACCTGTTAAACCGCCGAGCAGCGCACCGCCGGCAATTCCTCCTGCTGCAACACCGGTCGTTTTGAGGAAATCACGACGCGAAAACACTTTTTCTTTGCTGGTATTGTTACCTGATTCTTCTTTAACCATACAAGCCATCCCCCTCTTTACTGTGATTAAATAATATAATCGTGCTTACACCGAGTTTAATACTCATTCACAAAGTTGTCAAAATTATTACGAAAGTGAAAATCTATAATGTAAATATATTTATCAGTAATATTTAAGAAATATATGTAACATAATTTCAATAGTTCATTAATAGTGTTAATTTGACCATAAGAAATAAAGTTAGATATTCAGGAAGGGGATTTTCATGAAGAAAGTAACTTTATTGAGTTCATTATTAGTCGCAGGAGCAGTAGCGTTTACAGGAGTAAATGGCACAGCACAAGCGGACGAAATTGAAATAGATGGTGCGAAAACGGTATCCGCAGAAGTAGTTGAGCAACACTTTGACATTGACGGAGACGGATGGGCAGACGGCGGATACTCTTACGATTGGATGCCTCAGGAACAGCAGGACAGAATTATAGAACAACACGATAAACAGCAAGCTGGAGAAATAACTCAAGCGGAAGCTAATGAAATAATCGCACAAGTTTTTGATGAAGAGTACGCACTTCTTAACGGATCTGGCAATAACTACGATCGGTTAAAAACGGATGAAGACAGCCTTATAACATTGGCACAACACGCTCCGAAAACATTAAATTATACACCGCTTAAAAACGAACCTTACGATTATCACTTTGTCCGTGACAGCCATGAGTTCAACTTCACTTATGACGGCAACGCATGGACATGGGGATATGACGAAATAGAAAATGATTATACTGACAAAGAATTAATTGATTTAGTGCATAACAACCCTGAAGTTTTAGACGAAAAACCGGTTAAAGACGGCGCTTATGACTTTAAGATTTCAGATGACAAATATGTTTATCACTTCGCTTCAAATGGCGAAATGTGGGAATGGTCATATGTAGAAAAATAACTTCAGATAATTTAAGAATGAAACATACCGTGGGCTATGCCTGCGGTATGTTTTTTTCTGTAAAACCAGTATAATTAACAAATAGATTATATGAACGAGAGGATGAATATTTTTGGCAAAAAGTCTTGTACTTGCTGAAAAACCTTCAGTTGCACGTGATATTGCACGTGTGCTGGATTGCAGTAAAAAAGGTAATGGTTATTTAGAAGGAAATAAATATATTGTAACGTGGGCACTTGGACATTTAGTCACACTTCAGGATCCTGAGAAATATGATACAAAATATCAAAAGTGGGATTTAAATGACCTTCCGATGATGCCGGCTCCATTAAAATTGACTCATATTCCAAAAACGACGAAGCAGTTCAAAGCTGTGCAGTCGCAGCTGAAGCGTCAGGATGTCGATGAGATTATTATCGCAACAGATGCCGGACGCGAGGGTGAACTCGTTGCCCGCTGGATTCTCGATTATGCGAAAGTAAATAAGCCGGTAAAACGTCTCTGGATATCTTCAGTCACTGATAAAGCGATTGCGAACGGCTTTAAAAATCTTCAGCCTGGAAATAAATACATCAACCTTTATCAGGCCGCCGCTGCAAGAAGTGAAGCTGACTGGTATGTCGGTTTAAATGCGACGCGTGCATTGACGACAAAGCACAATGCCCAGCTGAACTGCGGCCGTGTACAGACACCAACACTCTCAATTATCCAGGCACGTGAAGAAGTCATTAAAAACTTTAAACCGAAAACATTTTACGGTCTGGACGTCATTACTGACAAACTGACGTTCAAATGGACAGAGGGTAATAGCTACTCTACTTTTGATGAAGCTAAAATCGATAATATCAGCAAAAAACTAAACGCTGATTCATTAACGGTTAAAGACGTTCAGAAGAAGCAGAAGAAACAATTCTCTCCGGGTCTGTATGACTTAACTGAGCTGCAAAGAGACGCCAACAAAATTTTCGGTATGTCGGCAAAAGAAACACTGCAGACGATGCAGGTATTATATGAACGCCATAAAGTACTGACTTATCCGAGAACAGATTCTAAGTTTATCTCGGAAGATATTGTGGACACTCTAAAAGAAAGAGTCGAAGTGAGCGGTATCGGACAGTTCAGCAAAGTTGCAGCACGTATTTTAAAAGCACCAATTAAAACAAACAGCTCCTTTGTAAACGACAATAAAGTGAGCGATCACCATGCGATTATTCCGACGGAAAGCACAGTCTTCCTGGCTGATTTCACAGAACGTGAAAAACGTATCTATGAACTTGTTGTGCAGAGATTTATGAGCGTGCTGCTTCCGCCGTACGAATATGAAGTGACAACAGTTACTGCGGAAATTAACGACGAACAGCTTGATGCGAAATACAACAGAGTGTTAAATCAGGGCTTTAAAATCGTCTATAAAGAAGAATCATCTGATATTACGGCGGATGTGAATAAAGGCGATACACTGAATGTGAAAAATGTTAAGAAAACGACGGGAGAAACATCACCACCTGCACGTTTCACAGAAGCATCATTGCTGCAGGCCATGGAAAATCCGGCGAAATACTTCCAGATGGATCAGGAACATAAGAAAACACTGGTTGAATCCGGAGGACTCGGCACTGTCGCAACACGAGCAGATATTATCGATAAGCTGTTCAATACGTTTTACTTAGAAAAGAACGGACAGGCAATTAAACTCACTTCAAAAGGCAAACAGCTTTTAGATCTGGCGCCGGAGATTTTAAAATCCCCTGTCACTACTGCACTGTGGGAAAAACAGCTTGAGCAAATCGAAACAGGCAAGATGAACAGAAAGAAATTTATCGAAGATATGAAAGAACATACTAAAGACATTGTCGCAGAAATTAAAAACAGCGATAAGACATTTAAACACGATAATCTGACAGGCAGAGAATGCCCGGAATGCGGCAAGCCGCTGCTCGAAGTTAAAGGTAAAAAAGGGAAGATTCATGTCTGCCAGGACAGAGAATGCGGATATAAACGCAACGTTGAAAAAATCACGAACGCAAGATGTCCGAAATGTAAGAAGAAAATGACACTGAGCGGATCAGGCGACGGACAAATATTCAGATGTACATGCGGTCACCGCGAAAAAATGTCCAGCTTTGAAGCACGGAAGAAAAAAGAAAATAAAGGCCGTGTGGATAAAAAGACTGTTAACAAATACATTAATCAAAAAGAAGAACCGATTAATAATGCTTTGGCAGAACAACTGAAAAAATTAAATCTGGATAAATAAAAATAATCCTCTGGCAGTCACTTAAAGTGCATGCCGGAGGATTTTGTATTTAATATTCCAGTTTGGTGATAAGTATTGCATAAAATGATGACTTATCACCAAAAGAGCCACATCTGCAGTTATGTACTGTAGGTGTGGCTCTTTAATTTTATATATTAATTATCGAACATATATCCATTTAATTTCAACGGTTCAATATATTCTCCGTCTTTATATACACGCATGTTGCCGCCTGAAACTTCATCAATCAGGAGGACTTCTCCTGTTTTCTGATCACGTCCGAATTCCAGTTTGATGTCGTATAAGTCCAAGCCTTTTTGTGCCAGTTCATCTTTAATGACTTCACTGATTTTAACTGTTAAGTCCACGATTTCTTTGTACTCGTCTGCATTTAAAATATTCAGTGCTTCCAGTGCCGCTTCATTAATAAACGGATCCTGTCTTTCATCGTCTTTTAAAGTGACTTCAACATATGCCGGCAGTTCTGCGCCTTCTTCAATATAATCTCCGTAACGGCGAATAAAGCTGCCCACCGCTTTAAATCTGCAGATAACTTCCAGCCCTTGACCAAATATAGAAATTTTCTTAACACGCATTTCACGTTTCTCTACATCCGAATCAACAAAGTGTGTCGGAATGTTTGCTGCGTTTAACTTTTCAAAGAAAAAGCTCGTCATTTGAAGTCCTGCTTTACCAGATCCTTCTACTTTTAATCCAACCTGGTTTTCACCCGGATCAAATACACCGTCTTTACCTGTCATATCGTCTTTAAAATAAAGTACAGTCTGTCCGTTTTCATCCTGGTATACATCTTTAGTTTTGCCTTTGTAAACTAAATCCATCTGTAAAAACCTCACTTATTATTCTGAATGCAAATCTTGTAAACTGCTTTTCAAGCTTAATTAATATATCTCAGTTTAACAAACATTTAACAGATAGTAACTAGTATTACGCATAAAAATTTGAATATTCAACATACATTTTTAAAAGATAATAAAATGCGCTATAACTACTACGATTGGCAGCGTGATGATTGTTCTGATTAAAAAGAGTGCGAGCAGCTGCCAAAAGTTAATAGGAATTTTTGAGCGTATCAGCATAACGCCAATTTCAGATAAGTAGATAAGCTGTGTTAAAGATACTGCACCAACTACAAATCTCGTGAGTTCACTTTCAATTCCGCTTGCCAGGAGTGCCGGTAAAAACATATCTGCGAAACCAACGAGTAATGCCGGTGCCGCCTGAGCTGCTTCCGGAATTTGCATCCACTCTAATACCGGGATTAATGGATATGAAATAATATCAAAAAGCATTGTAAATTCAGCAATAACCATAGCAATCGTACCGATACTCATAATGACCGGCAGCATTCCGAGCCATATGTCTAATGCACTGTATACACTGCGGTTTACGAGCTGACCTACTGAGTCTGCTTTTTCTGATTTATTGACCGCTTTAGTATATGCCCACTGCAATGTTGTATAACCAGTTGGCACGTCTTCTTCGATTTTTTTATCGGCACCCTCGTAATAATCCTCGCTGATACGCGATAAAGGCGGAATTCTCGGACATATTAATGCCGCCGCTAACACACCCACTGTTACCGTCAAATAAAATGGTATAAACATATGAGCCAAATCGAGAATGGTTGCAATGATTAGTGCAAAAGCGATAGAAGTAATCGTAAAGCTCGTGACAATTACCGCCGATTCACGTTTTGAGTAATATCCATCTTCATATTGGTTTATCGTAATCAATATGCTGACCATGTTGTTCCCCATCCATGATGCAAGTCCATCGACTGCTGAACGTCCCGGCAGCTTAAATAGCGGTCTCATAATTTTTTGCGCCATTGTACCGAGCCACTCCATCAAACCGAAATCTACGAGCAGCGGCAGCAGCATGCCCATCACGAGCGTCCATATAGCGAGAATCGGTAAGAGTCCGTTTAGTACTTCCCCGCCGGAAGCGTCACTAATCAGCCAGCCGGGACCTACCTGAAAGTAGACCATCACTGCAAATATTCCGCCGAGAATTCTGACGATTAACCAGAACGGATGAACGACAACCAATTCTTTGAATCTTGGTTTTTCTGTAATCCAATCGGGTTTAGCGAGTGTTGCATATGTAGACAGAATTGCTGAAATTGCCAGCACGATTACCAGTAATTCAACTAAAAATGGTGCTGCTGTATTTTGAATAAATTCAGCCATTACGCCAATCCCTACAAGCCATTGATCACCGTATGGAAATGGTATTAAAAATAACAATACTCCAATTAAAGAAGGAATGATGAATTTCCATGGAATTCCCTTTGAATGAGGCGCTGAGTTTGCTTGTGAATTTACATCATCTTTATACATATCTGGCCCTCTCTCCTTTATCTTTATGCAATTTAGTTAATTTTTACTATACATAAATGAAAAGACTAAAGCCAATGAATTTTCAGATAATATTGTTTTGCGCTCATAAAACAATTTTAGAAAACGCTTTCTTTATGTATAATTGAAAATAATCTGCACTCTAAAAACTTATCCCGTTCACTTGAAGACGGTGGCACACTGACTTCCGTATTTGTTCCATGGAACACCTGCGGCGTCTTCATTTACGGTACACTCGGCGTGTCCGCCTTAGAATACGCACCATTTGCAATTCTGAACTTTACTGTACCTGTTATTGCATTGATATTAGCAGCGACAGGATTTGGTATTGCTAAACTAACATCAGCAGAACGCGATGCATACCTTGCAGAACACTATCCTGAAGAGCAGAAGAAACCTGTAACAACATAAAAACCTTGGGCTGATTGCCCAAGGTTTTATCATTTTTACTGAAATAATGAAGAATAGTTAAATAATGCCGGAGAACCTCCGGTATGCATAAATAAAACTTTTTCCCCTTTTTTAAAATAACCCTGCCGAATTAAATCAATTAACCCCGCCATAGTTTTACCTGTGTATACAGGGTCCAATAAAATACCTTCTCTTTGAGATAAGAGCTTAACGGCCTCTATCATACCATCGGTAGATAAGGAGTACCCGGGACCGATGTAATCATCAAAAATTTTAACCGAACTTTTCTCAATTCTATTTTTTATATTTAAATAGTCAGATGTTTTTTCAACTAACCTATACACATTTTCTTCCTGGACACTCTTTTCATTATTCACACTGATACCTACAATCGGGATGTTGTGACTACTTTCTGCCATTCCCGTGAGCAGACCTGCATGTGTCCCAGCGCTGCCGGTCGGCGTTATAATGTAATCAATATCTATAGAACTTTCGCGCAGCTGTGAATTTATTTCTTCTGCGCAGGCCACGTATCCAATTGCCCCTATTTCATTTGAACCGCCCATTGGAATAATATAAGGTTTTTTCCCTTCTGCTTCTACTTTTTTTGCCAGCTTCTCCATTTCTCTAACCATATCGGAACCACCTGGAACTACAGTTTTACTAGCTGCATTCAGTAGGTTATACAGAAAATTATTACCGTTAGCTTTTGGATTGTAACTATTAGGCACTCTTTCTTCCAGCACGAGATGACAGTCTAATTGTTCTTTCTTCGCTGCTGATAAAGTTAATCTGCAATGATTGGACTGTACCGCTCCACAAGTTATCAAAGTGTCGGCATTATTCTTTAATGCATCAGCAACTAAAAATTCCAATTTCCTCGTTTTATTACCGCCACCGGCCAGCCCGAGATGATCATCCCTTTTTATAAAAATATCAGGACCATTTAAAAGTTTAGAAAGGTTTTTTAAATATTCAATCGGTGTCGCACCATAAGTATATTTCCTTCTGGGTATACTTGTTAAATCCATTCTGACGACCTCCAATATTTTTTATTAACTTGCGCGTCATCTTTATGTTTGATAGTAATATACCCTGTTAACTATTAAATGAAATAAATAGAGCCAAAAACCTTGTATCAAGGCTTTTAGCTCTCGTAAAATTATTCCCACTCAATTGTCGCTGGTGGCTTGCTCGTCACATCATATACTACACGGTTGATGTGTTTCGTTTCATTGACAAGGCGTTTAGAGATTTTCTCCATAACATCCCAGTCAATTCTTGCGAAGTTACTGGTCATTCCGTCCACACTTGTTACAGCTCTGATACCGATTGTATAATCATACGTTCTGTAATCGCCTGTAACTCCGACTGAGCGAATATTAGGCAGTACTGTGAAGTATTGCCAGATATCTCTTTCAAGTCCGGCTTTCGCGATTTCATCTCTTAAAATCCAATCGCTTTCTCTAACAATTTCTAATTTCTCTTCAGTAATTTCACCTAGTACACGGATACCAAGTCCCGGACCCGGGAACGGCTGTCTCCATACAAGGTGTTCAGGAATACCCAGTTCAACACCAAGTTCACGGACCTCATCTTTGAACAGTGTATTCAGCGGTTCAATCAGTTCAAACTGCATATCTTCTGGCAGTCCGCCCACGTTGTGGTGAGATTTAATTGTCGTTGCTGTTTCCGTACCTGATTCAATAATGTCAGTATACAGCGTACCTTGTGCAAGGTAATCCACGTCTGTCAGTTTAGATGCTTCGTCATCGAATACGTAAATAAATTCGTTACCGATGATTTTACGTTTTTGTTCCGGATCCGATACACCTTTAAGTTTGGACATAAAACGATCTTTCGCATCTACTTTAATGATATTCATATTGAAGCCTTCACCAAACTGCTCCATCACCATATCGCCTTCTCCCTTACGAAGGAGACCGTGATCTACAAAAATACAAGTCAGCTGATCGCCGATTGCCTTATGCAGAAGTACAGCTGTTACAGATGAGTCTACCCCGCCGCTCATCGCACATAATACTTTTTTATCGCCGACTTGTTCACGGATTTTATCGATTTCTATGTCGATAAAGTTCTCCATCGTCCATTCGCCGGTACAGTCGCAAATATCTCTAATAAATGTCTTTAGGAATTGTCTGCCGTTTGCAGTGTCTCTTGATTCCGGATGGAACTGTACACCGTAAAATGGTTTTTCATCGTGTTTAACTGCTGCATTTGAGCATAATGCTGTTTCAGCAATTACTGAGAATCCTTCACCCAGTTTCGTAACTTTGTCACCGTGGCTCATTAGTACTGATTCAATCTTATTCCAGCCGGCAAAAATATCGACTTCATTGTTAAGATTCATTTCAGTCACACCGGATTCTTTTTGATCCGAGTTTACCACTTCTCCGCCGTTCAGCTGCATCATCAGCTGCATGCCGTAGCAGATACCAAGTACAGGAACACCGAGGTCAAATACAGCAGGGTCTACTGTAAATGCATCGTCTGCATATACAGAACGCGGTCCGCCTGACAGAATAATTCCTTTTGGTTCGAGTTCTTTAATTTCTTCAATCGTGATACTCGGATTATGCAGCTCACTGTAAACGCCAAGTTCACGAATACGGCGTGTAATTAACTGGTTATACTGACTGCCGTAATCAATTACTAAAATAAGTTCCTGCTCTTTAGCCATTTCCATGAAAGAATTACTCCTTATATACTGTAGTTTGGTGCTTCTTTTGTAACTTGAACGTTGTGCGGGTGACTTTCAATCAGACCTGCACCTGTAATTTTAACGAACTGTGCATCTTCTCTTAATGCTTTAAGGTCCTGGCTTCCTGTATAACCCATACCTGAACGCAGTCCGCCTAAGAGCTGGTAAATTGTTTCTGATAAAGGTCCTTTATATTCCGTACGTCCTTCAATACCTTCCGGAACGAATTTCTTCGCTTCAGTGTCTTCCTGGAAGTAACGGTCTTTAGAGCCCTGCTCCATTGCACCAAGTGAACCCATACCGCGATATGTTTTGTAGCGGCGTCCCTGGAACATTTCAGTTTCTCCCGGAGATTCTTCAGTACCTGCTAACAGACTGCCGAGCATTACAGCATGTCCGCCTGCAGCTAATGCTTTCACGATATCTCCTGACAGTTTAATTCCGCCGTCTGCGATAATCGATTTGCCGTGTTTGCGCGCTTCCGTTGCTGCATCATATACTGCCGTAACCTGCGGCACACCAACACCTGTAACCACACGTGTTGTACAGATTGAACCTGGACCGATACCGACTTTAACGACATCGACGCCCGCTTCAATCAGTGCGCGTGTACCTTCAGCTGTAGCCACGTTACCTGCGATTAAAGTCGTATCCGGGAACTTGCTGCGGATATCTTTAATTGCATCGAGGACTCCTTGTGAGTGACCGTGTGCAGTATCGATAACCAGCGCATCTGCACCGCCTGCGATTAATTCTTCTGCACGTTTTTCTGTTTCTTTCGCAATACCAATTGCCGCTGCAACAAGAAGTCTTCCTTGATCATCTTTTGCAGCATTTGGGAATTCGATAACTTTTTCAATATCTTTAATCGTAATTAACCCTTGAAGCACGTTATTATCATCAACTAACGGCAGTTTTTCAATGCGGTGCTTTTGTAAAATACGTCCAGCATCTTCTAATTTTGTACCGACAGGTGCAGTAATCAGATTATCTTTTGTCATAACCTCGTCGATTGTCATTGAGAAGTTTTCGATAAAGCGCATATCTCTGTTTGTAATAATACCGATTAATTTTTTTTCTTCCGGATTATTAACGATAGGTACGCCGGAAATTCTGTATTTGCTCATCAGATGTTCTGCTGCAAATACCTGCTCTTCTTTTGTCAGGAAGAATGGGTCTTTAATAACACCATTTTCCGAACGTTTAACTTTCTCTACTTCATCACGCTGACGTTCGATAGACATGTTCTTATGAATAACTCCAAGGCCGCCCTGACGTGCTACTGCAATCGCCATTTGTGATTCAGTTACTGTATCCATTCCCGCACTGATTAAAGGAACGTTTAATTTCAGATTCGGTGCCAGTTCGACACTTAAATCAACCTCTTTAGGTAATACTGCTGAATGAGCCGGCAGAAGTAATACATCATCAAATGTAAGTCCTTCTTTTTTAAACTTATCTTCCCACATAAAAAACTGCCTCCTGATTATAATAATTTGTCGTATACTGCATCTGGTATAAAATATTAATTTCCCTATTATAACAAAATACGAACTGTCAAACAATAAAGCGAACTTAATAAATATGTCTTATTATAAAACACTATCGAAAGATATGAAAGGCGCTCTTAATGTTCGGAATTTTATGAATTCAATGCGGCTGCGAAAGTTTGAGAAATTATCCCGGAGGGAATAGATAAATAACAAATATTTATTTAGAGGTGAACGTAATGCAATACATTGAAAAGTATACTTCATTGGATGAAATTTTAGAAAGAATTGACTTATTAAAACAGGAAGAAAACTACTATGAAGAAGATTTTAATATTTTAGGTCTTGCAGATCTTGAACCCGACTGGATCGACTACATGGGCTGTACGTATAATCCTCATTCAAACAGCATGTCTTTTAAAGATTTTTTCACACAGAATGTAAAAGCGGAAGATTTCCTGCATGGTTCAGGTCTCAACCCTGACCTTGTCAGAACACATTTGAAGACGCTGGAGGATGGAATGTTTCTGCTGGCTTTTGACGATACATCATTAAACCGTGAAGTGAACCGCAACAGTGTTGAATCCGAAATAGAAAAAGGACCGGGCGATAATTTCTAATTATCCCCGGTTTTTTCTTATAATAAAAATTTAATCTGCTGCTCGCGACGGATACAAATATCCCTTATCATATCTTTCGTCAAATATAAATTTCTTTTATACCGCTCGTACGTCAGCATCATTTCACGATAATGACTTAAAGTTAAGGGCAGCCCCTCTTTAAAAATCGGTACACGGTATTTATTTGTTCTTACCAAAAATATGTAATAAGACAAATGCGCAGATAATGATGCCTCAAAACCGCAAAACTTCGTGTAGTATTCCAAAGCTGCAGCATTTGCCTCAGCTTCCGGCAATACCGACAGTGAAATAGAAATATGATCGAACATTTCCATTAAAAACAAGACTTCAATCGAAACCTCAGCCGGCACCGTCTCGCCCGTTACTCCGATAAAATCCAGCACTTCATAATAATTCAGCTCAATCCCCTGTCTTACAATATCCAAACAGTAATGGCAGTAATCGATGTAATCATTATCCGTACTTCTTTGCTGCATACTTTCCAATGAACTGATCAGCTGAATTTTCCCTGCTGTACTGATAAAATCCAGGCTGTCAGATGGCATGATGCTGCTCATTTAAAATACAACTAATAGACAGTCGTGTTTATTATGCTGAGGAAAACCTTCAGCATCGGCTGCCGTATTTGAAAAAAATAAAAGCGCGATTAAACCGAGAGACATGAGGAACTTTTTAAATATACTTTTCATGTGTCATAACCTACTTTTTATAATTTTCTCTGTGTTAATTTTTATGTATCAGAGTATTTTAATTATAATAAATCTACTTGTTAGATAACTAACTAAATCATCGTCATTTCCCATATATGATAAATTGTTTGTTCTTTTCAAACAACTTTAATTTATTTTAGTTCATCACGTGCTCTTTTTTCTATACGTTCAATTTTTTCGAGCAGAAATGTCGATTCATTCCGTCTCAACAAACATTTTGCTCTTTCTGCGTAAGGAAGTATTTTACTGTACTCTTTTGTACTGGCATACCCTCTCATAAGATTAATGTAGAGCTTCACAGCTGTCCGATAATACACTTTATCAGTATTTTTGCTGTAAATCTGTACAGCTTTAATATAATAATTCAGACCGCCGCTCCCATCACCGTAAAGTACATTGCCTTTTGCCATATACAAGCCTGCTTTTAAATATTCCAATGAACTTTTATCTTCAATACGCTTAATCGCTTTGTCGAGAGACTTAAGCGCCTCATCAAAATTATTCTGCTGCTTAAATAAAATCGCCCGGTGCCAGTCGTAATACACAGACAGTTTATTGTTGCTCCGCCATTCATGCACTGTTAATTTATTCAGCACACCTTCTATTAACTCCAATTTGGAATGTTCTCTGATTAAATCGAGCTCTTCCGTTATTTTCATATCCACTGCCGGAGTCAGTCTGATCACTACATCTTCAAGTGTTAAATCCAGCACTGTCATTACTTTTACAACATAAATAAAACGAACATTCTCCCCTTTTTCCAATCGGCTGATTGTCGACACCGAAACCCCTGTTTTCAGTGACAATGATTTTTGAGACACCCCGTATTCCTTACGGCGAGATATAATTGCTGAGTTGTTTATCTGCATAGCTTTCCCCCTTATTTACAATATATAGGAAATTAGAAATATCTGTCAATAAGGAACATTATTTAGAGTTTCACAAAAATCATTTAGGGTATAATTCTAATAAAAGAACGTGATGGAGGATTGAGTATGACAACAATTGAAATTTATTCAAATACCAGTGAACTCAGTGATAAAATTTACGAACTGCGTGCAGAAGGCGTGAAAGATTCCAATATGACAGTCGTTGCCAAAGACCGTTTTAAAGCGACGTTTTTAAGATACACACGCGTCCCTTTTAAAAAAGCGGACGGTACGATGTGGGATAAAGTTGCTGCGAAGTTTTTAGATGAAAACAGGGAAGAACGCGTTGCTTCCCAATTAAATTTAACAGGTGAAGACCACGCGACGTTCAGAGAAGCAATCGACAGCGGGAATATTTTGCTGCTTGTACGTACTGAAGAAGAAAAAGTGAAACAGGACGAAGCTGCAGCAGGCGAGCCTGCAACACAGGAACAGGCATTGAAAGCATACGGACTGCAGTCGGAGCAGCCGCTTCAGATTGAAAAAGATACAGAGGAAACTAAAACGACAGCTAAGAAAAAACACGACAGCTATATGGATGCTGCAGAGATTATCCACGAAGACGGCAGCAGACGTACCGTTGAACTCGATGGTAAATCATTTACGATTGTGAATATGAAAGAAGAACTTTCGGATACAAAAGAGGGTAAATAAAATCGTAATATATCAATCTCCTATAAAATTTTTATAGGAGATTCTTTTGTCAGGGGGCATCAGCATGCAGAATCAGTACGATGAAGATACTTTCTTTAATATGTATAAAGAAATACGTCATTCACCGTTAAGCTACAATGAAATTGTTGAGTTTCCGGAAATTAAACGATACATGCCTGATTTGAATAGCAAACATGTACTGGATATCGGCTGTGGTTTCGGCCATCTTTTAAAGTATATGAAGATATTTGAACCCGCATCAATAACAGGCATCGATCAGTCAGAAAAAATGATTAGCCATTGTCGTGCCGATGCCGATTTAAGAGATGCCATGTTCATTCAAGAAGATATTTTGTCGTTATCATCATCTGATCAATATGATTTCATAATATCCTCGCTAGTATTTCATTACATTGAAGATTTTGATTTACTTTCGAAGAAGTTATACGAACTTTTGAGCGGCGGCGGACAGCTGCTGTTTACGATTGAACACCCAATCCAGACCGCAACAGTAGAAAAAGACCTTGTTATGAAAGATGAACAGGGTATTTATGCACGGGTCGACCATTATTTTAAAGAAAGTATTCGTGATTCTCACTGGAGTAACGGCATTATTATTAAAAAATATCATCATAGAATAGATACAATCTTAAACAGCCTTATTCAAAATGGTTTCCAGATAGAAGCAGTAAAAGATTTAGGTGATGCAGCTGAAGTATTTGATTACTATTCAGACGAAAGAATTCATAAGCTGCAGACCTTTCCTCCGTTTCTGTTAATTAAGTGCAGAAAGGTAAAATAACCTCCGAGTTGGAGGTTATTTTTTGTTATACGCTTCTTCAAGCTGCTCAATATCAAATTTTTTCATTTTAAGAAATGCCTGTGTTACACGTGCAAGCTGCTCAGATGTTCCATGTTCAAACATATCGTCCATCACTTTCGGGACAATCTGCCACGATACACCGAACTTATCTTTCAACCAGCCGCACTCTTCCGCCTCCGGCACTGCCGATAACTTTTCCCAGTACTTATCAATTTCTTTCTGATCGTCACACTTAACAAGCAGTGAAATACCTTCTGAGAAATTAAAATCATGCTTATGTCCGCTGTCTTTAAACGCAAAACGTTTCTTGCCGAGTCTCGCTTCAGCATGCATAATCATGTCATCAGTATCAGGTTCCATACCCGGCGGGAAGTTTAATGATGCAAGATGCTCACTCTTCTTAAATGTATCGACATAAAGCTTCATCGCTTCTTTCGCTTTGCCCTTGTTGCCATTCGCAAACATTAAAGACGGGACAATATTGTTTTTACCGCTGCGATGCTCACGCAGCCACAACTGCCACGATGTCCCGTACTTATCCTGCACCCAGGCATACTTGTCGTTGAACGGATACTTATCCAGCGGCATTAAAACCTGCCCGTCTTTCTTAAGTTCTTTGTACAGTTTATCTATCAGTTCTTCATTTTCTTTATCTACCTGCACGATAAAAGAGATTGACGGGTTCTTTACAGCATACGGTCCGGCACTGATTGCCATAAACTCATAGCCCATCAATTTGAATACCATCTGCGTCGCATCACCTGAGGGCGTATCCGCTAACGTATCTTTCGCAATAATTTCAGAATCCGGAAAGATTGAAGTGTACCATTGGACTGCTTCTTCTGCTTCTGTATCAAACCATAAATGCGGAACAACTTTTTGATATTTCACACTGCCATCTCCTTTGAATTGAATGCATTAATCATGCAAATTATAACTCAATTACAATGAAATCAATAATATTATGACAGAAGGGTTTCATCCGGTTTTGAAAAACGACTGAGCTTAAATGTAGAAATATCGTGCGTTGTTGTACCGTCAACTGATAAATCAGACAGAATCGAACCAATGGCACTGGCGAACTTAAATCCATGTCCTGAAAAACCGCCGGCCAAAATAATATTGGGGTTTTCAGGATGCACATCGATAATGAAATCATCATCCGGCGTCCGGGAGAACATACAGACTTTCCCATCGATCAGTTCGCCCGCAGCCTGCGGCATATAACGCTCAAGGAACGCTCGATCATCATTCTCATCCTGCTCGTATGCACCATATTCACGATTCAGTTCATCAGGTTCACAATTGATATCGTTGTCCATACTGCCTAGCTTCACACCGTAATCATCGAAATCGGGGAAACCGTAATAGAGACCATGATCTTTCGTATCGAATATGTAACACGGGAAATCATTGCCGTAAAGATTGTCTTCATGCGGTTTAAACCAGCTGATTGTTTTACGTACCGGCTGAATTTTTAAATCAAGTTCAGGCAGTAATTTCGGCAGCCAGGCTCCTGCAGTGACAATAACTTTTGCTCCGTGGTAAGTATCTTTATCAGTTTTAACAGTGATAAAATTCTCTTCCTGTTCAACAGACACAACCGCTTCATTCTCGTGAATCTCAGCACCGTACTTAAGCGCTTCATCCTTATAAGCCGTCAAGCAATCCTCACTGAATAAAAATCCGGCACTCGGGTCAAAACAGCCGATATAATCATCCGGAATATCTAGACCGCGCCATTTATCCGTCAATTCATCCGCAGTCATTACTTTGTATGGAATATTATTGGAAATCGCACTTTCAATGGCCATTTCAACAAACTCAGAATCCGGATATCCGATAGTAATCGCACCAGTCTTCCTGTACAGCTCTTTCCCCACAGAGGTCTCAAGTTCGGCCCATAACTTCAGAGACTCCAACGCAAGTGGCACGTAACTGCTGCCGTGCCCGTAACTCAATCTGAGCATCCTCGTCACACCATGATGACTCGCCATCTGATTCGGAATTTCATACTTATCCAGTACCAGTACGCTCGCACCCTGTTTCGCTCTGAAATAAGCAGCTGCAATACCCATCGAACCGCCACCAGCAACAATTACATCATACATACCAATACGCCCCTTTTTATATTTTTCGTAAAACTGTGAGGTAATGTTTCCCAGATAGTAGCATTTATTTATAAAAAATGAAAGAATATTCAGTCATTAAATTATTTACGGTGATATATAATTCTGAAAGTCTTAGTGATAGTGTATATAAATCAAATATCACAGAGGAGTTCTCAAAATGGCAATTAATGACCAGACCTACTCCCATTGCTTCATATTATTCTTAGCGTTCATTAAGGTATATTCAATTTTAGAAATAGAACAGAAGAAAACAGACCGTTAGATACTTTAGTAATGTTTGAAACAGTCTACAGTAACTAACCGGGTTAACAGAAGTTATGATTAAATTAAAACTTTAAAGGGTAAATTTGTATAAAGAGAGGGGAAATCATGCTTAAAAGAGATGATATTTTCGATTTCGTTAGTGAGAGATACGATATTAAACCAGATTATCCCTGGGAAAAATATAATGACTATGCGACTTTAAGACATCATGACAATGAAAAATGGTTTGCTTTAATAATGAACATTACAGGAGATAAAATCGGACTGGATAACGAAGACGAAATTGATGTCCTTAATTTAAAAGCACGGGAGGAATTTATCGGACCGCTTAGAAAACAAAAAGGTATATACGAAGCATATCATATGGATAAATCAAACTGGGTAACGATTAACCTGAATGAAATAACGAGTATTAATAAAATTAAAGATTTAATTGCAGAAAGCTTTGAGCTGACAGCATAATATTGAATAAAGAAAAACCCCCGATATCTAAGATATCAGGGGTTCAGTAATTTCTTACTGTTCTTCTTTAACGTATGGTAATAATGCCATGTGACGTGAACGTTTGATAGCACCAGTTAACTGACGCTGATACTTCGCTGAAGTACCTGTTACACGTCTAGGAAGAATTTTCCCACGTTCAGAAATGAACTTTTTAAGAAGTTCTACTTCTTTGTAGTCGATGTGCGTAATGCCGTTTGCTGTGAAATAACAAACTTTTTTACGACGACGACCGCCTCTTCTTGGACCTGCCATAGTAAGCCCTCCTCTACAGATTAGTATATTCGACTGTGTGGATCGAATATTGTAATCCATAACTTAGTTATTTACTAAACGTGTGTTTTATAATGTGTGTATGTGCACGATATATATTACAACTTTTATGGTAAAAAGTCAATTATTAATTTTTCGCTTCGGTCCACCGCTGTCAGACTTCACCATTCTCGTATTTATGTATTTTTCACTTATATTCGGAAAATCATGACCTTCCAATTTCTTTGTAATTTCATAAGCGTACGTCTCTTCTTGAGAAATGAGCCCCAATATCGCTCCGTCCAGCAAACCTTTCATAATCTGATCACTGACTGACATTGCCGGTCTCCTAATTTAACTATATTGTAATGACAGGTAGTTAGTTTTATATTCCGAGTTCCTTCACGTGAATCATGAAGGGATTCGGAGTCGCGCGGAACCCGTCACCAAATCCGTGAAGGCATCCAGACACG
>NZ_AUEF01000009.1 GCF_000425845.1 Jeotgalicoccus psychrophilus DSM 19085 | reverse complement strand
CCGCAGCGTTTAGGAATTCGATGAATGTCTGTCATAGAAACCCGCAGCGTTTAGGAATTCAATGAATATCTGTCATAGGAATTCGGCTAACCCCAACAAAAAAACCGAAACTCAAAGGTTTCGGTCTCCAATAGTTATTTCTGATATTTCAAACGGCTGAATGCGTCGTGCTGGTGGATACTTTCTTCGTTGCGGCATTCGAGTTCGAAGCCTTTAACCCAATCGAGTTCGACTAAGTCGTATGCAACTAGACGGATCAGATCTTCGACGAAGCGCGGGTTTTCATATGCGCGTTCTGTAACCATTTTCTCGTCTGTGCGTTTTAAAATCGGATAGAGCTGACTTGATGCATTGATTTCGAGTACTTCGTATAGGTCTTCTTTATACGTTGCAGGAAGTTCAACACTGTCATCAATATCGATTAAAACTTTAACGTTGCCGCGCTGGTTGTGTGCGCTGTATTCACTGATTTCTTTTGAGCATGGGCAGAGTGTAGTAACTTGTGCTGTCATGCCGAATTGTTTGCGTGTAAATGATTCGCCGTCAAATGCTGCTGAGTAAATAACATCTGCGTTGGCTACAGCGTTCAGACCTGTACCTGGTGATGGTTTGTTAAAGAACCATTTGCCGTCGACAGTCAATTCTGCTGAGTTTTGTTTCATGCGGTCACGGAGTTTCGACAGGAGTTCTTTTAGTGTACCGAAGTCGAGCGGTACACCGCCGTTATTTACACTTTCCAATGATTCGATTAAACGGCTCATGTTGATGCCTTTTTCATCTTTTTCGAGGCTGGTCGCCAGCTCGAAATTCCCGACTGACTGAAAATCACCTATAACTACAGGGTAAGTTAAATTGTTAATGCCGACAGAGTCGACTTCAAAAAGGAAGTCTTTACGTGAGTTTTGTAAATCTGCCATATCTTCTTTATTTTTTGGCTTAGTGCCTTCAACAGGATCAACTGAACCAAAATGTTTAAAACGACCTTCTCGCGTCGTCAAGTCAAATTCTTCCATTTATAATGCTCCTTAGTCAATTTCGTAACTGTAAAAGTTCTCGTATCTCATCCATCGGTTCCGTGCATCGTCGCCCTGCTGTGTATCTGCCGCAAGGTCTTCGAGCAATTTTCCGGTTTGTGAACGATGGGCTGCCATGACATCCAGTTTCCGTTCTGTAAAGCCGTCAATATCGATGACAATATCCGGTTCACCGAGATCATCGAAAGTACGATTATCAAACGCCACGAGTTGAAGTGCCGGACGTTTATCTTTAGGCATATCAGCCAGTGATTCTATAACAGCATCTGCAGTGGCCTCGTGATCGGGGTGCACTGAGTAGCCGGGGTAGAACGTAATAATACGCGTTGGCTGAAGTTCATCGATTAAATCGGTAATAACGCCTTTAAGTTTACCATGTTCTTCGAATTCGAGTGTTTTATCTCTGAATCCGAGCAGGCGGAGATCGTCAATACCCATAATGCGAGCTGACTCTTCGACTTCGGCTTTACGGATTGAGTGCAGCGACTCGCGTGTTGCAAACGGCGGGTAACCAAGGTTACGGCCCATATCGCCAAATGTCAGACATGCATACGTGACAGGCACTTGTTTCTCTCTGTATTTCATTATTGTTCCGCTGACACCGAATGCTTCATCGTCGGGGTGAGGGAAAACAACAAGAACGTGATTTTCCTGTGAAAAATCCATGTGATTTCCTCCTACTTAAAGAATGGTTGTGTTGAAATTTCAAGTGCTGAAGCGAGCTTGCCCTCTGCATTAAAGCCGTGCATGATAAATTCTCCGCTTTCGCCTTCAATATAATGCGTTAAACCGAGAACGTAAACCCAGCCGCCATTGGCGAGCTTTAATCCGACGCGGTGCTCTTTTGAGCGGTTACCGCCGCGGATTGTTGCCTGAATGAATTCCACCTGAATATTGCGGAGGAATGTACCGGCATTAAAGACATTATCATCCAAATGACTAGCATACATACCGCTTGTAATTTCAACGTGCAGGTAGACGGGTGTATTTTCGTACGCTGTTAAGACTTTTTGGACATCCTGCTTTACTATTTTCTTCATTTCCATGAATAGAAAACTCCTATAATCATAATATCGGTCACACATTAAAAGAGATAGCAAGCTATCTCTTAGTTCAATACTTTATCAACAACTTCGATTTTTTCGACTGAATTATACGCACCATGTCTGACAACTCCAACATGCTCGTTCATCTGCCAGCCATTTTTAATTGCGCTGGTAACGAAAGCTTTCGCAAGCTGAACAGCCTCAAGCGGCTCTTTGCCATTTGCGAGGTTAGCTGCGATTGACGCAGCGAATGTACATCCTGCACCGTGGTTAAATGCAGTATCAAATTTCTTAGATTCAAGAAGATGAAGTTCACTGCCATCGTAAAAAACGTCGATAGCCGAATCGCCTTCGATGCCCGTGCCGCCTTTAACGACAACGTAGTTTGCACCTTTAGCGTGTATTAATTTAGCTGCTTCTTTAATTTCATCAAGAGTGCGCGGTGTTTTAATACCGGCAAGGTGTCCTGCTTCAACTAAGTTCGGCGTAACAACAGTCGCATGAGGAATCAGATTTTCAATCATTGATTCAACAAGTCCCGGGTTTAAAACTTCATCGTCACCTTTACAGACCATGACCGGGTCAACGACGAAATGTTTCGCATTTGAGTTTAAAAACGCGTCCTTCGAAAGTTCTACAACTTCTTCTGAAGGCAGCATTCCCGTTTTAATCACATCGGGATTTAAAGTTAGTGCTGTTTCAATCTGGTTTTTAACATCTTCTATTGGAATCGGGCTCACGCGGTGAGACCAAGTTGACGGTTCCATTGATACTACAGTTGTTAATACACTGAAGCCGTATGTTTCGTGCTCCTGGAAAGCCTTTAAATCTGCTGCGATTCCAGCGCCTCCGCTCACATCTGTACCGGCTATAGTTAATGTTCTTGCAAGTGTCATAATATTGCCCCCTAATTCTACTGATAGATATTGTCATTTTACTATAATCAGCCGTGTAATTCTAGAGCATTGCTTACAACGATGATATAATGAAATTTCAGTATGGAGGTGCTTGAAAAAATGGCTCATTTAAACTGGGAAGAAATCTTCCGGGACATTACAAATAATCACAATTTTACAACGATGAGACAGACGTTAAATGAACGTTACAGAAGCGGTGAAGTGTATCCGCCTGAGGAACAGGTCTATACTGCATTTGAATTAACGCCGTTTAACGGTATTAAAGTTGTTATTTTAGGACAGGATCCGTATCACGGGAAAGGCCAGTCACACGGGCTCGCATTTTCAGTGAATGAAGGGATTAAAATTCCGCCGTCACTAAGAAATATATATAAGGAACTTGAAAGTGACCTCGGCGTTGTCAGAACGACGGGCAATTTATCGGACTGGGCGCGTGAAGGCGTCTTATTATTAAACACAGTGCTGACAGTTGATGCAGGCGATGCAAACTCGCACCGCGGACTTGGCTGGGAGCAGTTTACGGATGATATTATCCGTACGATTTCAGAGAATCACGAGCATGTGGTGTTTATCCTGTGGGGAAAACCGGCACAGCAGAAAATTAAATTAATCGATACAGATAAACATAAAATTATTACGTCGGTGCATCCGAGTCCTTTATCATCTTACAGAGGCTTTTTTGGATCAAAACCGTTCAGCCAGACAAATGACTATTTGGAATCGGTCGGACGCGGAGCGATAGATTGGAGCGAACAGCATGAATAAGCGGATTGCTGCGGAATTAAAAAACGAACTGAGCTTTATAGAAGCGGGCATCGATGTGGAAAAGCATGCATATGCGATGCAGAGGCTGCTTGAGCTGCTGTCAGATTCACAGAATGAAGACTCGGTGCCTGAGGCGGCTAAATTAGAAGGAAATGTGACAATACACCGTACGCCTATTGCAAAAACTGCGGCAGACGAGGATGATGGCGGTAACGGCAAAGATATTTTTGATTTTTAATGGAGGTCGTCTCACCTAATGTTATTATTCATCATCGTTGGTACAGTGTTTTTCGTTCTTTCTTTTGTGTTCGGCATTTATAGAAAAAAACTGCGGGAAGAGCATATAAAAACGTGGAATAAAGCGTTGAAATATATGAGGTATACTTCACTGGCGCTAATTATTGCAGGGCTTTTGTATGTGCCCGAAGTGCAAATCTTAAAGTTCGGCGGATGGTTGTTTATTTTCAGTCTTATACTGTATTCAAGTTCGCTGTATCTTATTTTTATTAAAAACAGAGAGTAAAGCGGGGTAAATTAATCACATGAAATTATTTATTATATTAGGCGCAGTCAATGCATTTATCGCAGTCGCATGCGGCGCATTCGGTGCGCATTTACTGGAAGGCAAACTGAGTGAACACTACCTTGGTGTTTGGGAAACTGCAGTGAAGTATCAGTTTTATCATGCACTTGGACTCATCGCGATTGGCATTTTAATTCAGGTCACAGGCGCACAGTTCCTAGTTGCAGCCGGATGGTTCATGACAGCAGGGATTGTCTTCTTTACGGGATCACTTATGGTGCTGGCATTCTCAGGCATCTCAATTCTCGGTGCAGTAACACCGATTGGCGGAGTAATGTTCCTGATCAGCTGGGCACTTGTTATTATCGGAATCGCAAAATTATAGTATTTATTCGTGAAGCCGGGACAAATTGTCCCGGCTTTTTTGTTTGGAGTGAAGTCTGTGATCGGAAAATCTATGAAGAGATTTCATAGGAATCCGTAAAGTTTAGAAAATCTATGAAGAGATTTCATAGGAATCCGTAAAGTTTAGAAAATCGATGAAGAAGTTTCATAGGAATCCGTAAAGTTTAGAAAATCGATGAAGAAGTTTCATAGGAATCCGTAGGGTTTGGAAGATCGATGAAGAGGTTTCATAGGAATCCGTGGGGTTTGGAAGATCGATGAAGAGGTTTCATAGGAATCCGTGGGGTTTGGAAGATCGATGAAGAGATTGCATAGGAATCCGTAGAGTTTAGAAAATCTATGAAGAAGTTTCATAGGAATCCGTGGGGTTTGGAAGATCGATGAAGAGGTTTCATAGGAATCCGCAGAGTTTAGAAAATCTATCAAGAGGTTTCATAGGAATCCGAATTCTTTATCGCCGTAAATACCGGCTTCGATAAAATATTTCAAACAAAATGTTTACAAATTACGCTAAGGGTTATATAGTTATATACATAGATATATAACCAGATTACTAAAAATGAAATATAAAATAGAATACAGAAATAGAAGGAGGGCTGCGATGTGTCTAACCTGCTGAATGAAAAGAAGCCGATTTATGAACAGATTAGAGACTGGCTGGCTGATCAGATTATTGACGAAACGCTCGTTGAAGACGATAAAGTACCGTCGACCAATGAGATTGTTACGTTTTTCAAAGTGAATCATATAACTGTTTCAAAAGGTGTCACTGAACTTGTGGAAAACGGCGTATTATACAAAAAAAGAGGTGTAGGTATGTTCGTAGCAGAAGGTGCACGGGACAAACTGCTGGAAGCAAGACGTGATGGATTCGTAGAAGAATATTTAAAACCGATGCTTGAAGAGGCGAAAAAGCTTGATTTAACGGAAGAGGATATACAAACAATGATCGATGTAAACAGGAGGGACAAAAAATGACATTAAAAATAGAAAACACAGCTTTAACAATTAAAAAAGAGACGATACTAACGGATATAAACTTAGAACTGATTCCTGGTAAAGTTTACGGGCTGCTTGGAAGGAACGGTGCAGGGAAGACTTCATTGCTGTCGCTGATAGCTTCTTACAGAAAAGTAACGAATGGCAGTATCACATTGGACGGCAAGAAAGTTTACGAGAATGATGAAGTAATGCAGCACATTAATTTCCTGTATAACCCGAAAGAAACCGGTGCCGACAACGATAAAATTACGGAATATATCGAATCCGGCTCCATTTTCCGCAGCGATTTCGATAAAGAGTACGCTTACCGGCTGCTTGAAAAATTCGATATTGATACAGACAAAGCGTACAGCGCATTATCTCAGGGACAGCAAGCGGCAGTTACAGCTACGCTTGGACTTGCATCGCTAGCAAAAGTAACGATCTTTGATGAGGTGACGAACGGTATGGATGCACCGACACGTGAATTATTCTACAGCGAAGTACTTGAAGCGGCAAACCGGGAGGGACGTATTATTATTCTGTCGACGCATATCATTTCAGAGATGGAGCACTTATTCGATGAAATTATTATGATTCATAAGGGAAAGGTTCTGCTGCAGGAACCGACACATGAACTGCTGGAGAAAGGCTATACTGTTGCCGGGAAAGCAGAACGAGTAAGAGAATTCACGGAAAATAAACAAGTGATTAACGTGAAATTCCTCGGCGCACTGCAGATTGATACTGTGCTCGGAACACTGACACCGGAAGAATTGGAAATCGCAGAAGATGAGCATTTGGATATCTCTCCCTTGAAATTGCAAGAGATGTTTATCAGCCTGACGGATAAAAAGAAAGATAAGGAGTGAGACGATGACAACTAAATTAAAAGAGACAACGAAAATATTTATAAGTATATTTCCGGTATGGTCATTTTGGTATATTGGGATTCTGCTGATTGTATATATCATCTCGAATATCTTTACGAGCGAAGGACTTTCATCATTTTTCGGTTTCGGGATGACGGCTAACCGGACATATCTGTTTGTGCTGGCAATTCTTTCAGTATTGATGTTTACAGAATGGGCCTTAAATATGGGGATATCGAGAAAGACTTTTTATAAATCGCTGATGATTACAGGACTGATTACGGCGGTGTTTGTCACAGCAGTAGTTGGAATTATCACATTCGTCCTATCATTCACACCGTTTGCGGGAGATTATCTTCTTGTCGAAGATCTCAGGTTTTTAACAGAATTTGAATACCTGATCTTCCACTTCATCAGCGGGCTGCTGTTCTGGGCCCTCGGCGTATTGATTGCCGCTGCATTTTACAGAGGATTCTGGGCAGGTATGCTGTCAATACTATCTGGAATTGTGGCCTTGGTAATTCTGATATTTAACGAACAGCTGCTGAATTTCTTCGGCTCCTTAGGCAGCATGACTGTCTATATCGGTTTCGCCTTGCTGATTGCTCTAATCTTCCTGTACAGCTGGATTAGCTACAGAGTCATTAAAAATATACCGATAAAATTCGGCTAACGTCTATAAGCGGAATCTCACTCAGTCGAGGTTCCGTTTTTTATATGAAAAGCACTGTTCAACAAATATATTGGCAAGAGGCGTATAATTAAAAATAGAGAATTTTTGAAGGGAAGGATACTCATAGACCACATAAATATCACTGCTAAACGTTTATGTTTATACATTTTTGGTTTGTTTTTTCTTTCTCTGGGTGTCAGTTTTTCTATTCAGGCTAATCTGGGCGTTTCGCCCGTATCTTCACTAGCTTATGCATTTACACTTTCCACAGGAATTTCTATCGGAATTATGACGGTAGCCGCGAACGTTTTATTTATTATCATTCAAATAATTTTAAGCAAAAAATTTAATGTAAGAGAAGCGAGCGTGCAGCTCTTAATTGCGTTCTTATTCGGTTTTATGATGGATATTACGTTAGCACTTTTACAAGTGTTTCCGGCTCCTGAAACATGGGTAATGCGCGGAGTATTTTTAGTTACAAGTTTATTTGTAGTCTCTCTTGGACTGCTTGGTTATTTCAGCGCGAAATTCCCGCTGATGCCTTACGATGAGCTCACACATGTTATCAGTGAGAAATTCAATATGCAGTTCAGCAAAGCTAAAATCACCAGTGACTTACTAAACGTTCTTGCAGCAGGTTTAATATGTATTGTTTTCATCCAGTCTTTAGGATCGATTGGTGTCGGTACATTGATTGCTGCGTACTTTATCGGCAAAATTACCGGCTTTATGATGAAGAAATATCAGCATCATTTAATTCACTGGTCAGGGCAAAGAAAAGCACTTGCGGAAGAGGTTATTGAAACCGCAAAACCGACGGCAGACACAGATATAGAAGAAACACTTGAAGCTGGTGAAAAACCGGCAGCACCATAGTATATGTTAAAGAATCTCATAATTTGAGGTTCTTTTTTTATTCGACTGACTGGAAAAACAAGTTATTACTTTCATTCTGATAAAATATTTTATAACATATTACGCAATGAAGAAAGTAAAAAAAGTGAAAGGAAGCTAATCATGAACCGCATGCCGTTTTTTGATAATGCGAGATTAATTTTAATTTTTCTCGTAGTGTTTGGTCATATGATTCAGCCGTTTGCGACAGATTCACAGCTGATCAACTCGATTTATGCATTTATATATATTTTCCATATGCCGATGTTCATCATGCTGGCAGGCTTCTTCGCCAAGGGAATCGGCAAACCGAAATACATTTTAAATCTCGCAAAAAAACTGCTGCTTCCTTATTTAATGTTTCAGGGACTGTACACGTTATTATATTTTCTGCTCGGGCGCGAGGAATGGTACAAAGGCATACTGCACCCGCAATGGGCGATGTGGTTTTTAATCAGCCTGTTCTGCTGGCACATTCTGCTCGTCTTATTTAAAAGAATGCCGGCAGTGGCAAGTATTCTTCTTGCGGTCTTTATCGGTATTGCAGTAGGCTACGTCGATCTGTCAGCGTACGGCCTCAGTCTTTCGCGGACATTAGTGTTCTTCCCGTTCTTTTTAGCGGGCTACTTTATGACGAAAGAGCACGTTCAGCTGATAAAAACCAAAGGCCTGAGTATCGCAGGAATTATTTTTATGATAGCGCTGTTTGCATTTATTTATCTCTTTATCAACGTGGATGTCACGCTCGATACGGACTGGCTGTCCGGGGCAGTCGCTTATCAGCGTCTGGAAGCGGAAATGAGCGGCGGGTTGATGCGTCTCATTATTTATATTCTGGCGGCACTCTTAATTATCAGCATGATTGCATTGATACCGTCGGGAGACTTCGGCTGGCTGACGAAAATCGGCGAGAAGACCTTATATGTTTATCTGCTGCACGGTTTTATAATTCAGCCGTTCAGAGAGTTTGAAATACTGTGGTATAACCATTGGTATGAAACATTCTGGTTTGTACTGCTGTCTGCATTAATAGTTATTCTGCTCTCAAGCAGACCAGTGGTGGCACTGACGCGGCCGCTCGTTGAATTGAAGTGGAAGAAATAAAAAAAGAGGTACAGAAATCCTTAGGGCTTCCTGTACCTTTTGCTGTTTTATGTATGATATTTCCAATAACGGGTAATAAATATGTATAATGTATTTTACATAATTAAATAACGGTAATGGGGGATTAACATGATTATAAATGTTAGGGAACTGCTGCCATTTCTAATTCCGTTAATAATATTCCAGCTGCTTTTAATGATCTCCGCCCTGACAATGATTGTCAAACAGAGGCGTTTTAAATATTTAAACAGAGCAGCATGGGTAATTATTGTTGTTGTTTTTAATATTGTCGGACCTGTCCTGTATTTTGTGCTGGAGCGAAAATAAATAAAAATGTAATGAAGCGGAAATTCGAAAGGATTTCTGCTCTTTTAATTGAAAATGAGTCAACCATTGGTTGACTTAGGCGATAATAGTATATAAATAAGAAATACATAATATTTACGTAGCACTATACAATGGAATCAGGGTGATGAAAATGAACAAGTTAAATATTAGTGAAAATATTTTTAGGCATAGAAAACGTATCGGTTATACTCAGCAGGACCTTGCAGATTTTTTAAATATTTCCAAGTCTGCAGTGTCTAAATGGGAACGGGGCAATGCTTTGCCGGAAGTAAATTATCTAGGAGAGCTCGGGATACTGTTCGATATTTCAATCGATGAGCTGGTCGGTTTTTCTCCCTGGCTGACAAAGCAGCAGATTAGAATAATCTATACTGATTTGGCTGCGAAATTCAGCGCGGAAAATTACGATGCTGTTTTAAAAGAAGTTAAAGATTATGCCAAGCGTTATTACAGCTGTTATCCATTTTTAACATCATTGGCCGGGTTGCTGGTTAACCACCTCAGTCTGACTGAGGATAAAGAAGAAACAATTGCTTGTATAGGCGAACTGATAGAGCGGATTTTATCGAATTCCGACTCACTGCATCTAAAAGAACAGATGATATTTTTCAAAGCGTTATTACTTATAAAAGAGAATAGCCACAAGGAAGTCATTGAACTGCTGAAGGAATCGACGTTGCCAAAACTGCCGGTAAGAACAGTGCTGGCCCAGTCCTATTTAATGAATGGTGAAGCGGAAAAGGCGAAGTCGGCGCTGCATATTGAAATTTACGAGAGCGTTATTTTTATGATGGGTGACTTAACGATGCTGATGTATTTTGGCATGGAGGATGATATTGAGTCAGTAATCAGTAAAGGAACAGCAATTGACCACGCATTTAACTTAAAGAAACTCCATCCAAACACAGCATTAAATTTTTATCTTACTGCAGCAATGAAGACATCTGATGTTAAAGAAAAAAGTATGTTTTATTTAAAAGAGTTTTTAATCAGCGTGAAGAATCTGTCTGCAGATTACTATCTGCATGGTGATGATTTCTTCTCGGAAATTGATGACTGGATTGAGGATTTTGAATTAGGGAAAGAAGTTCCGGTAAATAAAACAATAGCGAAAGAACAGCTGATTGCTGCTGTAGAACATAATGAGTCATTTAAAGATTATAAAGATGATATTACATTTAAAAATATATTGCACAGTTTAAAGCTGTACCTGGAGGCAGACTGATATGAACACAGATATAACTGAATTGTTACCGTTTCTAATACCATTAGTAATTCTGCAGTCTGTACTGATGATTACAGCGCTGGTCATGATTATCAGACAGCAGGAGTTTAAATATTTAAATAAACCGGGCTGGATACTTATTGCCGTATTTCTGAATTTAATCGGTCCGGTATTATATTTTGTACTGGAGCGGCGATAATATGAATATATTGAAGATAGATAATCTGAGTAAATCGTTTAATGGAAAAATAGTCATTGACGATTTGAGTTTAGTTGTTAAAGAACATACGATATACGGATTTATAGGCAACAACGGCACAGGTAAAACGACAACAATGAAAATGATACTGGGGCTGTTGAAACCTGATTCAGGGGAGATTGAAGTGTGCGGAGAGAAAGTTGTCTTCGGCAAAACAGATACAAACAGCTATATTGGCTACCTGCCGGATGTGCCTGAATTTTACGGTTATATGAGAGCTGAAGAGTATTTAAAATTATGTGCGGAAATTACTAATATCAGTAAAGCAGAACGTCAGCCGAGAATAAGGGAGCTGCTTGAACTGGTTGGAATGGATAACGAATCATCTACAATTAATACGTACTCAAGAGGAATGAAGCAGCGTCTCGGCATTGCTCAGGCACTGATTAACAAACCGAAGCTCCTGATTTGTGATGAGCCGACGAGTGCTCTGGATCCGAAAGGTCGCAGTGAAATACTTAATATTCTAAAGCGTATTACGGCGGAAACGACGGTTATTTTCTCGACCCATATCTTAACGGACGTGGAACGAATCTGCGATATGGCAGGGATTCTATATAACGGCAACGTTGTAGAAGAAATTAATCTGGATAAGAGTCTCGGGGATAAAGGAATTATGCTTGAGTTGTCCGGGGAAGAATTTAAGACGCTCAGTGCGGAGATGGAAATTAAGCATGTCAGCGAGTCTAAATACCGTGTGAAGAGTCAGCCGCTTAAAAATATATACAAAATACTTCAGGACAAAGAGATTTATCCGGACAGTATAGTCAGAGAGAGAAGGTCTCTTGAAGATGTATATATGGAGGTGACGTCATGAACCAGGTTTCCGCGCTGTTTAAAAAAGAAATAATGGAGTCTGTAAGAAATTTCAAACTGTTTGTTCTCTTAGCGGTGTTTATCATTATCGGTATTATCAGCCCGCTAACCGCACTCCTGATGCCGGATATTATGGCAATGGTGATGGAAGACGCCGGTATTTCATTTGACCTTCCCGCCGTTACAGGTATGGATTCATATGTTCAATTTTTCGGTAACATGAACCAGCTGGGATTGCCCATATTAGTCGTTGTTACGGGCAGTATACTGACGAATGAATTTACGAGAAATACACTTGTAAACTTCTTAACTAAAGGGCTGAAGCGGCACAATGTAATAATCGTGAAGTTTTTATATACTGCATTGATGTGGACGTTTGTTTACGTATTAAGTGCTGTCACTGCATACTTATATACAATGTATTACTGGGACAACCAGCTTGAAAATATATGGGGGGCATTCGCTTTGACATGGCTTTACGGTGTTTTTCTGATTAGTGTAATTATGCTGGCATCAGCGATTTTCAGAACGAGTTTTCTCGGAGTATTATTTACACTGCTTGGGGTGGTTATCATCATGATTATTCTGAGCATTCATCCGGCAGCAGCGGAATATCTTCCGCAGTCTTTAATTACTTCCAATGTAGAATTGCTAACGGGCGAATCGGGACTGAGCAATGTCTTACCGGCAGTGCTGATTACTGTTGCAGCTTCAGTACTCATATTATTATTGTCGATAATGACGTTTAATAAAGCAACAATATAAGGGGATGGCACAAAAGCCATGAGAAAATAAAATGAATTATATAGGGTAGACAAAATCCGTCCGTTATACTCCAGGGGGAATAGCATCAGTGTAAGACTACAGGCTCACGCGAGACCTGAGGAAAGATAACGAACGGATGATTTATTTTAAAAATATTTTTGATTTGCTGCCGGTCAATGGACTGCAGCATAAAGTTGCAGGTATCGTTGTTACTGCGGGGTCACCAAAACATTATTTAATTGTAGAAAATCAGTTAAAACCGATTTTAGGTTATATGAAAGCACAGATTGTTCAGACGTATGTCTTTATTGAAGAACAAGATTTTCAAAGAAAAGAGCTTGTAAACGATGACGTGATATTTCGCATCGACAGGCTGATGTAAGACACTTTCCTGCTGACAAAAACCTATACGAAAATCAGAGAAGAAAAAAAGCGGAATAAGGATTTTAAACAACATGAAACGCCCTGGATAAAAGTCCGGGGCGTTTTTTAGTAATGTTATAAGTCTGTCTCCCCGATTTCTTTTCGGAGCGCCGAAACTTCTGTGCGCGTCATCGGGGCAAGGTGGCCATGGATATAAGTGGCGTAGGGGATTTTGTCGACGGTTGTAATGTAGTCATAAAATTTGTCCGCATCGTATCCGCCGTCCAGTTTGTAAAAATCGCCCGTGTCGGCATCGCCGGCGAATAGCACTTTATCTTCCTGAACGAAAACGACTGCGCCGTCATCGGAATGGGGGTTAGCAATCGGTGTGACTTCGACTGTAACGCTGCCTAAGTTCAGTGTTAAGTTCCCGTCGAACTCAATGTCTGCACGAACGACTTTAATGTCGGTGATATCATCGTATTCAATTTTCATATGGGTGTCGCAGAATTCGCATTCCTCACCGGTCTTAAGTCGCTCATCCATGGCTTCCGGCTTCCATTCCCATTTTGTAAGAATGCTGAGAATTTCATTGGTTTTCGTCTGAGTCATCGTCGTGCCGGAAAAGGCGTGCATGCCGAAAGTGTGATCCCAGTGCCAGTGGGTAATCAGTGCAATTTCAGGTTTCGGCAGCCCCGCTTCATCAACCGCTTCAAGCATTGCGTTCAAATGTGCTCTGGAATTGCCTGCATCGACGAGGATACTGAACTTTTCGCCGTGTATGTAGCCGAGATTCGGACGGTCACGCTGACTGTCGAACGGCAGTATGTAAACGTGCGGTGATATTTGGGTGAGCATAATAATCATCCTTTATATAGACAGAAAACCACTTAACATGAGTTAGGTGGTTTTTATCTTGTATTATTTTCTCTTCTTCTTTTTTGACGAAGAGCTCCCGTCTTTGTTAAGAAATTTTTGAACGATTTTATTTATAATAATTGGTGCGATAAAAATTGCCGCACGTTTGAGTAAACGTCCCATAAGTTTACCTCCTAAATAATAGATACTTATATATAACCATTATCTCACAGAATAAAACAAGGCAGGTAGAAAAACGTGCTGAATAGACGGAAGCTGTTGTAACCAGACAAAAAAGACGACTCCCTTGAGGGAATCGCCAGCCAATCGTAAATATAAGTTATCCGAAGTAATCAGCAATCGCATCGTTCGGAATATGTCCGCCGACGTAGAAGTCGCCGAAGACGCCGTAGCGTGCGCTTGTTTCATCGAATCTCATTTCGTAAATAATCTTTTTGAATTCGAGCATGTCATCCGATAATAGTGTAACTGCCCACTCGTATTTGTCTAAGCCTTGTGAGCCTGTAATGTACTGCTTGATTTTACCGGCATATTTGCGGCCGATCATGCCGTGGTCGCGCATTAACTGTTTGCGCTCTTCCATCGGCAGCATGTACCAGTTGTCATCAAGGTCGCGTTTTTTATCCATCGGGTAGAAACAGATGAACTTAGATTTTTCCAGTGAAGGATATAATCTCTGCTGAATGTGAGGAATTTCCATCATCTCTTCAGGAGTTTTGTTTCCTCCTAAATAGCTGCTCATCTCGATTATAGATACGTATGAGTAAGTTGGAATTAAGTAGTCCGCAATCGCGAGTTTGTTAATTTCAAGCTCAAGCTTAATCAGCTCGTCTGCTGTCGGGCGCAGCAGCCAGACGATAACGTCTGCTTTATGTCCCATAATATTGTAGAATGCATAGTCACCTTCGTGTTTTTCATGCACTTCTTCCTGTCTGTTTAAAAATGCCTGCAATTCATCTGTCAGCGAATTTCTTTCATCTTTGTCCAGCACACGTAAACCTGCCCAGTCCACGCTGTAAAGCAGGTGCAAGCTGTACCAGCCATCTATTGTACTTACCGGTTCACTCATCTTAGTCTCTCCTTATTAAGTCATTACTTCTATTCTAGACCAATGGAAAACGTTTTAACAAGAGATTCTGTTTAAAAGATGTGACAAAACACGTATAATATACTTAGAGTATAGTAGCCAAGGAGGATATAATGAGTAAATTCATTAAAGATCTTAAAAATAATTTAAATGGTGAAAACATCAGAATTGTATTTCCAGAAGGTACAGATAAAAGAATTCTGACTGCAGCAGCAGGACATTTATCAAACAGCTACGTGCATCCGATTGTTCTCGGTGATGCTGACGAGCTTAAGCAAATTGCCGCAGAGGAAAACATTAATATAGAAGGTTTAGAAATTTTAAATCCGAAAACGTCCGAGTTAAGCCCACGGCTTGCCGGGAAATTTTGTGAAGTCAGACAGGGCAAAGTGACGCTTGAACAGGCTGAAGATATTATCCAAAATATAAACTACTTCGGAACGATGCTTGTGCATACAGGCTATGCTGACGGATTGGTGTCAGGTGCAATACATTCGACGCCGGATACAGTCCGTCCTGCACTGCAGATTATAAAAACAAAAGAAGGCGTGTCGAAAACGAGCGGGATATTCTTTATGCGCCGCGGCGATGAATTGTACGTAATGGGAGATTGTGCAATTAACCCGACACTGACTGCTGAAGAGCTTGCGGAAGTTGCGGTTGAAACAGCGAAGACGACGATGAGCTTTGGTATTACACCGCGTGTTGCGCTCTTAAGCTTTTCTTCAAAAGGATCTGCGAAAACAGAAGAAGCGGAGAAAGTCCGTTTAGCAACTGAATACGCACAGGATAAACTTCCAGATACACTAATCGACGGCGAGCTGCAGTTCGATGCGGCATTTGTTCCCAGTGTAGCAGAGAAGAAATCTCCAAATTCACCGCTCGAAGGGAATGCGAATGTCTTTATCTTCCCATCTCTTGAAGCGGGTAATATCGGATATAAAATTGCTCAGCGTTTGGGCGGATTTGAAGCTTACGGACCTATTCTGCAGGGCCTGAACAAGCCGGTTAATGATCTGTCACGCGGTACGACGACAGAAGAAGTATATAACCTGGCATTATTTACAGCAACACAGGTGATGGCGAATCGTCATGACAGCTGAATTTTTTAACGGACCGGTGGAGGTCATTGATAAAATGCGAACGGAACATCCTTTTGAATCGTTTGCGTTTGATGATTTCCTGCAGCATCAGATCAGTGAAGACGATGTGCCTAAAGTACGTTTTTGGGTGCATTCGCCTTATATTATATTAGGGCTTCAGGATGCGAGACTGCCGAAACTGTCTTACGGACTCGACTATATTTCGGATGCAGGCTTCGATTACATCGTGCGCAACAGCGGAGGTTTAGGTGTTGTGCTGGACGAAGGTGTACTGAATATCTCTTTAATTTTACCTAAAGCAGATTTTCCTTACATAGAAAAAGGCTATGATATAATGACAGAGTTAGTGACAAAAATGTTTCCGGAAGGAAAAATCGAAGCGTATGAAATTTCAGCCAGCTACTGTCCCGGCACTTATGATTTAAGTATCGGCGGCAAAAAATTCGCAGGTATTTCCCAGCGCCGCATTAAAGATGGTGTTGCGGTACAGATATACTTATCTGTTACAGGCAGCGGTTCAAAACGTGCATTAATGATGCAGGATTTTTATCGTGATGCACGTGCAGAAGAGAGTGCGAAATTTACATATCCGGTAATTAATCCAAATCATATGGCATCGTTAAATGAACTGCTGAATACAGAGTTCTCGATTCAGGACGTGGAGGAACGCGCCTTAAATGTACTCCGTGATATGGGTGCAGAAATAACGGACTATCCGGTGCTGAACGATGAGCAGCAGGCTCAGTACGAACAGCTCCTCAGAAACATTAAAGAACGTAATAAAAAATACGTATCTTTTGACTGACCAGTATATTTTATACTGGTTTTTTAATTTTTATGAAAGAAGGAATAACATGTCGACAAGTGCTTATGCACCGAGAATATGGACAAAAGAATTTACAGCAATTTTTGCATTCCATTTTATTTTAATGGGGGCAATGTATTCAACATTAGTAACAGTCGGAAACTACGCAATTGAAAAATACGGTGTCAATCCGAGTATTGCCGGCTTTGCAGCAAGTATTTTTATCGTTGGTGTACTGGTCGGACGGGGTGTGACAGGCTACCAGATAAACCACCTCGGCGCCCGTAAAATTATGCTGGGCGGCACAGTGATTTACTTTTTAACTTATATTTTATATTTTTTTGATTTCGGATTAACTTTTTTAATTGTGACACGGCTGTTAAATGGTATTGCAACAGGGATGATCAGTACAGCGCTTAACACGCTGGCGACGATATCCGTACCGGAAGAACGCCGCGGTGAAGGAATCAGCTACTTCAGTTTGAGTATGGTGGTGGCGAGTGCCGTCGGACCGTTTTTAGCATTTCTGCTTCTCGAACAGATTTCATTTGAAACGATGTTAATTTACGTGGGTATTTTAATGCTCGTTGTTGTGCTGATGATCCCGCTGATTAAAACAAATAACGTTACGAAAGACACAGCAGTCAAGCCGGAAAAATTTGTGCTGATTGAGAAAAACTCGCTCAGAATGCTCATGTCGATATTTTTAATGGGGCTCGCTTATTCAAGTGTGCTGTCCTTCCTCAATACTTATGCAATAGAAATCGATGTCGTTAGAGCGGCGAGTTTCTTCTTTATCGTCTATGCGGCGGCTGTACTTGCAACCCGGCCGTTTACGGGCAGACTGATTGACCGAAAAGGTCCTAATATTGTTATTTACCCGACGTTTATATTAATGGCAGCAGGATTTCTGCTGCTCGGCTACGGTTCGACGGGACTTATTGTCCTCGTTGCCGGTTTTCTTATCGGCCTCGGTTTCGGCAATTTCCAGTCAGCCGCTCAGATTATCTGCGTGAACATGGCGCCGAAAGAAAATGTCGGCCTCGCCACATCGACGTATTTTATTATTTTAGAAATTGGTCTCGGCTTCGGTCCTGTATTTTTAGGACTGCTCGTACCATTTGCCGGCTACAGCGGAATGTATTTACTATTAATTGTACCGATACTTGCCGCAGGTTTCGTTTACTTCCTGATGGTTGGAAAACGCGGCACCGGTTCATACAGTTAAACAGGTTGAAACGGTCGGCTTACCCGGCCGTTTTATGATATTATTGGGGTGTTAAGGGAGGCGTAACAGCGTGATGATGAGTGACTACAGCAGGAAACAATTACAGGAAGAAAAAGTCTTTAAAGATCCGGTCCACCGGTACGTTCATGTCCGCGATCAGGTCATCTGGGATCTGGTGAAAACGAAAGAATTTCAGCGGCTCCGCAGAATAAAACAGCTCGGCACTTTGTATTTGGCATTTCACAGTGCAGAGCATTCACGCTTTAACCATTCGCTCGGGGTGTATGAAATTGTCCGCCGGATGATTGAGAATTTTGAAGAATATCCTGAATGGGACTCAGGTGACCGTCTGTTAGCCTTGTCGGCGGCATTGCTGCACGACCTTGGGCACGGGCCGTTTTCTCATACATTTGAAGATATATTCCATACAGATCATGAAGAATATACGAAAAAAATTATACTGGAAGACACTGAAGTGAACGAAGTATTATCAAGAGTGTCACCGGACTTTCCGCGTGAAGTTGCGGAAGTCATCAACAAGACACATCCGAATAAACTGGTTATCAGTATGATTTCAAGCCAGATTGATGCGGACCGTATGGATTATCTGCAGCGGGATTCTTTTTATACCGGTGTCAGCTACGGTAACTTCGATATGGAACGCATACTCCGCGTGATGCGTCCGTCAAAAGATGAAGTGCTGATTAAAGAAAGCGGCATGCACGCAGTGGAAGATTATTTAATGAGCCGCTATCAGATGTACTGGCAGGTCTATTTCCACCCGGTATCGCGCGGTGGGGAAGTTATGCTGAACCTGGTGATGCAGCGGGCAAAAGCACTGTATAAATCGGAGTACAGCTTTAAACAGAAGCCGACATATTTCATACCATTTTTTAATGAAGATGTCACCGTTCATGACTATCTCCGGCTGGACGAAATGGTCGTGAATTTTTATCTGCAGGAATGGGTACATGAAGAAGATGAGATATTAAGTGACCTTGCCGGCCGTTTCGTAAACAGAGACCTGTTTAAATATTTACCGTTTGACGGTTCTATTATTACGATTACAGAACTGAACGAATTATACAGAAAAGCGGGCATAGATCCGGACTATTACGTCTTCAGCGACAGTTATTCAGATCTGCCGTACGATTACGACAGGCCGGGACAGAACAGAAACCGCAGACCAATTCACTTGCTGCGTCCAAACGGTGACATTAGGGAAATAAGCTCCCAGTCGGCAATTATTAATTCAATTACCGGCATTCACCGTTTAGGTTCAAGATTGTATTATCCGAAAGAAAAAATATTGGCGATTAAAGATTTAAACGTCAAAGCAGAGATTATTAATTTACTGAATGAACTCGATTAGGAGGTATAACATTGTCTGAAGAACAACCAAAAAAGAAACCGGGATTCCAGTTTAATATTATTAAAAACGATCCGCTCGACGGTCACAGAGGACAAAACTTCGGCTCGATAAGCCTTGAAAATATCGCACCGGTCTACATTAATATCGAAACGCAGGAAGCGAAGCTTGATATCGGCGGACTCCACGGCAAAGCTGAAGTTGAAAAACGTGTAAAATGGATTAAAGATAAAGAAGAAGCGATGGGCCCAGATGCTAAAGAATATTTCCTCGTCTGGATCGCTGTGGAACGTGCGGAAGCAGGAGCGGTTTATAACGGCGTCGCAGCATGTTATTTAATGGTGAACAAAGAAAAACGCCGCGGTTACAAAATGATGCACGAACATGTCAACAGTTTAGACGACGCAATGAAGGGCCGCATTAAGCTCGATGTACTGGATGAACGCTCAAAAGAAACGCTTAAGCAGTTTATGATGAACCACAACGAAGAAATGTGGAATATTTCACAAGAAATGCAGGAAGCATTCAATAATTAGAAATATAAAAAGATCATTGTTAAAATGAATTTTAAACATAATATTTTAGGAGGATTTAAACATGGCAAAATTAGTATTTCAATCTCCAAGCCGTTATGTACAAGGTACGGGTGTCATTAGTGAATTAGGTCAGGAAACAGCAAAAATTGGTAAAAATATCTTACTGATTGCAGATGAAGTTGTCTGGGATATTGCTGGGAAATCAGTGGAAGAAAGTTTCGAGAATGTAGATGTTAAATATAATCATATACAGTTTTCAGGCGAAGCTTCGGACAAGGAAATCGAGCGTCTGACTGATGAAGGGAAAAGTTTCGGCAGCGATGTTGTGATTGGTCTCGGGGGCGGTAAAACACTCGACACAGCTAAAGCAGTTGCGGATAAGCTTAGTGCACCAACTGTAATAGTGCCGACTACCGCATCTACGGATGCTCCAACAAGTGCATTATCTGTAATTTATTCAGATGAAGGTGTCTTTGAAGGATATAAATTTTATGATAAAAATCCGGATCTTGTGCTGGTAGACAGTAAAATTGTTATCGGCGCACCGCCAAAATTCTTTGCTTCAGGCATTGCAGATGCAATGGCGACATTAGTCGAAGCGAGTGCAACAGTCAGACGCAATGGAGATACGATGGCTGGAGGGAAACCGACTTTAGCATCACAGGCAATTGCTGAAAAAGCTGAAGAAACTTTATTCCTGTACGGTATCGAAGCTTATGAAGCGGCTAAAGACGGCCTTGTTACTCCGGCAGTTGAAAAAGTAATAGAAGCGAATACACTGCTGTCAGGTTTAGGATTTGAAAATGGCGGACTTGCAGGAGCACATGCTATACACAATGGTTTCACTGCATTACACGGTGATATTCACAACTTAACTCATGGTGAGAAAGTGGCATACGGTACGCTTGTACAATTAGTACTGGAAGGTCGTCCGGGAAATGAAATAGCTGAGTATGTAGATTTTTACGAAGCGCTGGAAATGCCAACGACATTAGCTGCAATGCATTTAACCGATGTCTCCTTTGAAGATTTAGTTGAAGTCGGCAAACTGGCTACAGGAGACGGTGAAACATTGAAGAACTTAGATCCGGAAATTACACCGGAACAAGTCGCCGAGGCAATATTAGCTGTAGATAAGTATAATTAACAGCTTTAGAATATATGTCTTTTTTGTGTCTTTTGGATTAGACATTGCACAATAGCCAATCTATGGATAAAATAAAGAGTAGTTATAGACATATAACTAGGACATAAAGGCGGGGCATATTGCCCTGCCTTTTTTTATTTTTCATCAAACCAATGATGCGCCTGTTATGATATAATTTACGATACTGAAGGTGATAAAAATGACCGGAACTATAACACATGAATGTAACTTAACTCAACTGGTATTCATGCACGGTGAAGAGACAAAATACGAACAGAAACTGCAAGTATCCGAACTGAAAAAAGGGGATACTTATTTGCGCTATACTGAAGCGCTCGATGACTATGAATTAAAAGTAACTGTGCGGCTCGGAGACAACTTCGTTAAACTCCAGCGGCGCGGCATTATCAATATGAATTTCCATTTTGAAGAAGGTGTGAAGACGGATACGTTTTACGACTCTCCGGCAGGCAGGCATCACTTTGAAATAGTGACACACGAACTTACAACCGGTGACGGTACACTGAATATTAAATATGATTTATTTGAAAGCGGCACGTTGCTCGGCAAATATAAATATACGTTGGAGAGGATTTAATTATGAACTTAAAACAGCAGTTAAAAGAAGCAATTGAAGCCGCGATTAAAAAAGCGGACATAGCAGAAGAAATTCCTGAAGTTAAAGTTGAAGTGCCGAAAGACAAAAATAACGGAGATTTCTCAACGAATGCAGCAATGACACTGACAAAGCTTGCACGTAAAAATCCTCGCGACATCGCACAGGCGATTATCGATAACATCGATAAAGAGTCAGCAAGCATTCAGGAAATCAGCATCGCGGGACCGGGTTTTATCAACTTTAAAATGAAGACAGCAGAACTCGCTAACGTGATTTATACTGTCCTTGATAAGAAAGAAGATTACGGACGTACAGAGCGTGAAACGGCTGAAAAAGTTCTGATTGAATTCGTGAGTGCAAATCCGACGGGCGATCTGCACATCGGGCATGCGAGAAATGCATCTGTCGGTGCAACGCTGTCGAACATTTTGGACTTTGCGGGCTACGATGTAACGCGTGAATATTATATTAATGATGCCGGCAATCAGATTAACAACCTTGCGAAATCGATTGAAGCACGTTATTTTGAAGCGCTCGGTGAAGCGCTGAAGATGCCTGAAGACGGCTACAACGGTAAAGATATTAAAGTAATCGGCGAGAAATTGGCATCGGAGCACCCTGAATATAAAGACCTTGAACAAGCAGAACGTATTTCTAAATTCCGCGACCTTGGTGTTGAATATGAGATGCGTAAACTGAAAGCAGACCTCGCAGAATTTCGCATCAATTTCGACAGCTGGTTCAGTGAAACAGCGCTGTATGAAAGCGGCGAAATCGATGAAGCGATGACGAAGATGAAAGATAACGGTTATGTATTTGAAGCGGACGACGCGACGTGGTTACGCACGACAGATTTTAAAGACGATAAAGACCGCGTACTCGTAAAAAGCGACGGCACGCTGACTTACTTAATGCCGGATATTGCGTACCATTACGATAAAGTTGAACGCGGCTTTGACAAGCTGATTAACTTATTCGGTGCGGATCACCATGGTTATATTAACCGTCTGAAAGCATCTTTAGGCGCTTTAGGTGAAAATCCTGACAAACTGGAAATTCAGATTATGCAGCTGGTCCGTTTAATTGAAAACGGTGAAGAAGTGAAGATGAGTAAGCGTACAGGCAAGGCAGTTACACTGCGCGACCTGATCGATATGATTGGCGTGGACGCAGCGCGTTACTTCATGATTATGCGTTCGACGGATACTCACTTCGACTTTGACTTAGACCTTGCACGCAGTGAATCAAGCGACAATCCTGTGTACTATGCACAGTACGCGCATGCGAGAATCTGCAGTATTTTACGCCAGGCTAAAGAACAAGGTTTTGAAATCGACACGGAAAATCCTGTTGATATTATTGAAAACGAACAGGCACTTGAACTGCTTAAAAAATTACTGGAATTCCCGAACATCGTTAAAGGTGCAGCGGAAGCACGCGCAACACAGCGTATTCCGAACTATATCCACGACCTTGCAGCAAGCTTTCATAAATTCTATAACGCGGAAAAAGTACTCGGTGAAAATGCCGATAAAACACGCGCTTATATTTTAATGATCGAAGCTGTACGCCAGACACTTGAAAACGCACTCCGTCTGATCGACGTATCAGCACCTGAAAAAATGTAAAAGTAATAAGTGGAAGCCTGAACTGTAAAGTTCGGGCTTTTTGTATTAGGGACTTCTCTCTGTATAAAGGGGCGGAACTTTAATATAATAAAGGTAGTGTGCTGTTAAATGTTGTCGTTGAAAAGAACGACGGCAACGAATCTTTCCTCAATGAAAGGAGAATTATAAAATTGAAAAATATATACCTTTATCTAGCGCTGCTCAGCATACTTTTACTCGCTGCATGTAATAACGGCAGTGATAACGAGAAACAAATGACAAATACAAATAATGAAGACATGCGCATCATCTCACTGATGCCGAGCAATACTGAAATTATTACCGAACTCGGGGCAACGGACAATCTCGTCGGTATTACAACAGCCGACGATTATCCTGAAGACCTGAAAGAAAATCTGACACGCCTCGATACTTTTGCACTCGATGAGGAAGCAATGACGGCACTCGATCCGACACATATTATTTCACACGCCTCAAACCACGATGCGAATGCGGATATAATCACGAGGACAGCAGAAAGTACCGGGGCAGAGGTACTCGTTGTTGATGATGCACAGGAAATTGATAAAATTTACGACACAATCACTGATGTTGGAACCTTTATCAGCAAAGAAGGTGAAGCAGAAGAATTAAATACATTACTGCAGCAGGAGGTTGAAGAAATCCATAATCAGTACAGCGGAGAGAAGGCCGATGATAAAGTGTTTATTCTGATTTCAACGGCGCCGGATATATACACAGCGGGGGAGGATACTTTCATCGATGATTTTCTGGATACATTAAATATCGGCAATGCTTTTGAAGATGTGGCCGGTTACCCTGCGGTGACATCAGAAGATGTGATTGCGCGCGAACCGGAAATTGTACTTTCAACACTTGGTATCAGCAATGAAGAACTCACTCATGCGCTTGATGATATTTCCGGCCTGGAAGGCGCAGCAATAACCGAAGAAGAAAATCAATGTACACCGGATCCAAACCTGATTTCAAGACCCGGGCCGAGATTTACAGAAGGACTGACTGCGATTGCAGAGTGTGTGTATGAATAAAACCAACTGTATTCTCGTATTTCTACTGATTATCAGTGTGGTGCTGAGCATTTTTATCGGTTCGGTAAATATCGGAGATATAAACAATATACAGGCATTCACCATTATGCTTGACGTGCGGCTGCCGCGTGCACTTATGGCTATACTAGTCGGAGCCGCACTCGCGATGAGCGGGGCGGTATTTCAGATTATCCTGAAAAACCCGATGGCTGACAGTTTCACACTCGGCATGGCGAATGGTGCAGTGCTCGGTGCAGCACTTACCGTCGTAACGATTATCCCGGCAGTATTCGCACCTGTGATCAGTATTATTCTCGGACTGCTCAGCCTGCTGCTCGTGCTTGTAATCGCACGAAAACTCGATTTAACTTACCGTCCGGAAACGTTAATTATTACAGGCATTCTGCTCGGGGCAATGTTATCCGGCGTGCTCTATATTATTATTCTGTTATTTCCGGAAGATACCGCGAATATCGCACGCTATATGTTCGGATCACTTGGCGGTGCGGATTTCACTAAAGTTTCGGTCTTATTAATACTGACAGCAGTGTCATTTATTATTTTGGAACGATACGGGCATGTGCTTGATCTATTGAAACTCGGTGATATTAGGGCACACGCGCTCGGTGTCAACGTCAGCGTCATCCGTCCGGCACTGTTAATCACAGCAGCAGTGCCGCCGCTCGTTGCGATCAGCTATACCGGAATTATTGCGCTCGTCGGCATCATTATTCCGCAGATTATTTTATATATTAAACCGATGGCATTCCGGCCGCTGCTAAAACGGTCAATTTTACTCGGCGGCCTTTACGTGCTGATTATCGATACGCTGGGCCGTACATTAATCGCTCCGCTGCAGATTCCGACCGGTGTAATGGTCATGCTGTCAGCAGTGCCGCTGTTCATATTTCTTCTGTATAAACGCATTCTTGTGAATCCGCGGTAACGAAAAGTCCCGGCAGTCTTTCTGTCAGAATATTATGGATTAATTAGTAAACGGACGTTAAAGAATGTTATATTTATAAAAAAGGGGGAAATTCAATGAGTAAGGTTTCTATTGATGATATTTTCAAAATTAAGTCGGTGTCTTCACCGAAAGTTGTACCGCAGTCTGACAGAGTGACTTATCTTGTGACGAATACTGATGAGGATAAGGATACTTACTATTCATATCTGCACAATTTTGACGGCAGGGGCAATATCCAGCTTACATATAAAAACGAAACGATAACGAATGTGACTCATTCACATGACGGGGCGCTGACATTATTTACAGCACCGGATGATGATAAGAAACCGCAGGTATTTATACTGAGACATGCCGGCGGTGAACGTGAACAGCTGACGCACGAAGACGATGGGGTATTCGGCGCACAGTTTTCACATGATGGAAATTCGGTGTTTTATCACGTTTCAAGTGAGAAGAATAAAGAAGAGGCTAAAGACAAAGACGATAAAGATAAAAAACCTGAAGCTGCAGTGATTACCCGCATGAAATATAAAAGCGACGGGGGTCCTGGACCGTACGGTGTATTAAAAGAAAAATACACAGCGGTAAAATCGATCGATATTAAATCCGGTCAAACAGAGACTGTCTTGTCGGGCGAAGAAAACTTCACGCTTTACGATGTTTTTGAAGGCGGTTTTATATACGCAACTGACGTCAGCGACAATCCCGATTTCAATTTCGCACAAAAACTTTATCTCCGTAAAAATAAAGAAGATACTTTAATCCGCGACGATGCCAGCTTTATGAAGGCGGAAATTTCAGCGGACCAGAAGCATATTTTAATGACGGTAATGACGCGCAGTTTTGAAAATGCGACGCATCCGCATATCGAAGTTTACGATGTAAAAAATAACGACAGCATTGATGTCACAACAAAACTGGATAAGCCGGTCGGCGGACTGGTTGCGCAGGATACACAGCAAAATGCTGAAGGCAATACAGCGGAATGGATATCAGATACTGACTACGTATTTCTCGTGTCGGAATTCGGCAGCGTGAACTTATATAAAGGTGATGTCGAAGGAAATATCCGTCCGCTCTTGCGCGGTGAGCATAATATTTTCGGTATGGATGCCGATGCGGATGCTGCGTATTTAACAATTTCTACGCACGTATCACCAAGTGAATTATATAAATATGATTTTAAAACCGAAGCACTGACGCAGCTGACAGAAGTTAATTATGACTATGTCACAAATACAGAACTTGTTAAACCGGAAGCGGTCGAGTTTACAAGTTTCGATGACACGGCAGTTCACGGCTGGTTTATGAAGCCGGCAGGATATGAAGCGGGGAAAAATTATCCGATGGTCACGAACATTCACGGGGGACCGCACGCCTTATATGCGAACACGTACTTCCATGAAATGCAGATGCTCGCCGCAAAAGGTTATGCAGTATTATTCATCAACCCGCGCGGCTCGCACAGCTACTCTCAGGAATTTGTTGATGCAGTGCGCGGTGACTACGGCAACGGCGACTATAAAGATATTATGAGCGCGGTCGATTACATCACAGGTAAATACGACTGGATTGATACTGAGAACCTCGGTGTTACCGGCGGCTCTTACGGCGGCTTTATGACGAACTGGATTGTCGGCCATACGAACCGTTTTAAAGCAGCTGTGACACAGCGTTCAATCAGTAACTGGATCAGTTTTAGAGGCGTATCGGATATCGGCTATTACTTTACGGACTGGCAGATTTTAGCCGGGCTTGATGACCTGGATAAATTGTGGCATCATTCACCGCTGAAATATGCTAAAAACGTTGAGACACCGTTATTAATTCTGCACGGTGAACAGGATATCCGCTGCCCGATTGAACAGGGAGAGCAGCTGTTTATCGAACTGAAGTCGAGAGGGAAGGAAACTGAATTTGTCCGTTTCCCGGAATCTTCACATGACTTATCACGCTCGGGCAAACCGAGTTTGAGAATACAGCGTTTAGCTCATATCGCACGCTGGTTCGAGCAGTATTTAACACATAATTAATTGGAGGAAGATTTATATGACAGGTAAAATCGAAGCGCTGGCACAAAGCGTGAAAGCAGACTACTCAATTATTTCCGACCCGATGAATATATTTTATTTTACCGGGGTGCACTTAAATCCTCATGAAAGATTATTGCTCCTGTTGGTCGACAATAAGACACTCGATACAGCGATGATTTTTCCAGCGCTGGACGGCGAAACGGTTAAAGCGAATACTGAGCTTACAACGTATCTGCCGCACGATGACAAGGATGATGCATTCCAGTATGTGTTCGATACAATCGCTGCTGATAAAACAGTCGCAGTTGAAGGTGAGCATTTAATTTATTCCAGATATTTACGCTTAATCGAAAAATACGCGCCTGAAAATATCGAGACGCTGGATGGTGAAGTGAATTATCTCCGCGGTAAAAAGAATGAACACGATAAAGCCGAAATCAAGCGTGCAGTCGAGATGACTGAAAAAGCGCTGGAAGATTTAAAGACGATTACTGTAGAAGGGAAAACTGAGATGGAAATTTCGGATTTCCTGGTAAAGCAGTTTAAGTCATATGGAGCTGTCGGACCGAGCTTCGGACCAAGTGTACTGGCGGGTAAAAAATCGGCAATGCCGCATGGTGATACAGGGACAGATGTAATTCAGCGCGGGGATTTCCTCTTAATCGACTTTGGTGTAGTGTCGGATACAGGCTATGTATCGGATATGACGCGCACGTTTATCGTCGGGGAAGCGACAGAGAAACAGGAAGAGATTTATAAAACTGTGCTGCGCTCAAATCTTGCCGGTATTAAAGCCTCACAAAAAGGTACGGTCATGGGTGATATCGACCGTGCATCACGCAAGGTCATCGACGACGCGGGCTACGGTGAGTATTTCATGCACCGTATCGGGCACGGCCTCGGTCTTGATGTACATGAGTCACCATCAATTCACGGCGGTAACACAGACAATCTTGAAGCGGGTCACGTCATTACGATTGAACCTGGGATTTACATTCCTGAAATCGGCGGTGTCCGCATCGAAGATATGCTGTATATTGATGAAGATACAACGTATAATTTTAATAGTTTTCCAAAAGATTTTGAATCGATGATCATTAAATAATTTAATTTAGGAGCTGCATGTGATTATGGCAAACACGACTAGAATTGAATCGGATTTCCTCGGAGAAAAAGAAATTGATAATAATGCTTACTATGGTGTCCAGAGCCTTCGTGCTCTTGAGAACTTCCCGATTACAGGCTACCGTTTAAATACAGATTTAATCCGTGCTTTAGGGATGGTTAAAAAAGCAGCGGCACTTGGAAACTACGCGAACGGCGTGCTTGAAGAAGATAAAAAAGATGCGATTGTCCAGGCGAGTGAAGAAATTATTGCCGGAAAACTGCATGAAGACTTTATCGTCGATCCGATTCAGGGCGGTGCAGGTACTTCAACGAATATGAACGCTAACGAAGTCATTGCAAACCGTGCGCTTGAGATTATGGGTCGCGAGAAAGGTGACTATGACTTTATCAGTCCAAATAACCACGTGAACATGTCACAGTCGACAAACGACGCATTCCCGACATCACTGCACGTTGGTCTTTTAATCCATGCAGAAAGTCTGCTTGAGACGATGAATACGATGCGTCAGGCATTTGAAGCAAAAGCTGTTGAGTTTGATCACGTCATTAAAATGGGACGCACGCACCTGCAGGACGCAGTACCGATTCGTCTTGGCCAGGAATTCAGTGCATATGCGAAAGTGTTATCGAGAGATATCCGCCGCGTATCGAATTCACTTGAAAACCTTTATGAAATTAATATCGGTGCAACAGCAGTAGGGACAGGATTAAACGCCGATCAGAAATATATCGATACTGTAGTTGAAGAGCTGAGCAAGATATCGGGATATAAGTTAAAATCTGCTGAAAATTTAGTTGATGGAACGCAGAATACAGATGCGTATACAGAAATCTCTTCAGCGCTGAAGATTTGTATGATTAACATGTCAAAAGTTGCGAACGACTTCCGTCTGATGGCATCAGGACCGAAAGCAGGACTGTACGAAATTAACCTGCCGGCGCGTCAGCCGGGATCATCAATCATGCCGGGTAAAGTTAACCCGGTTATGGCTGAAGTGTTGAACCAGATTGCATTCCAGGTGATCGGGAATGATAATACAATCAGTCTTGCATCAGAAGCTGGGCAGTTTGAACTGAACGTAATGGAGCCTGTACTGGCATTTAACCTGATCCAGTCAATCGACATTATGAACAATGGTTTTAAAGTGTTCACGGAAAGATGTATCGCAGGCATTACAGCAAACGAAGAACAGATGAAATCCTATGTTGAGAACAGCATCGGTGTAATTACAGCGCTTGTACCTCACATCGGTTACAAAAAAGCATCAGCGATTGCAGTTGAAGCAATCCAGACAGGCGCTCCGGTCCGCCAGCTGTGCTCGAAGTATGAAGTTCTTACAGAAGCACAGCTTAATCATGTGCTGAATGCATTTGAAATGACAAACATCGGCGTATCAAAACTGCCGGAATAAGTTAATATTAGTGTTTAGTTATTTAGTTAGATAAAAATCTCCCGTGCTTTCCCGGGGCATCGCTGAAGCCTGTAGTCTTCAGCAGATGCTTTTCCCCGAGGAGTCACGGGAGATTTTAATTTATTCTTCTAAAAAGAGATAGTACTCCCCGAGTCCAAAATTTTTATAAACATTCGTCAGTTGAGTTGTCTCGTCACCTTCGTTTAATTCACCTTCAGAAACTGTGCCGCTGTAAGAAAAGTATTCATCTTCACTTTCTTCGAATTCAGTAAAATCAATTGTCATCGAAGCATCCCCATCTTCAACAGTAATTGATAAATTATTTTCTTCTAAAGAATACTCCCCTGAATAGGTATTTCCGTTAAGTGTTAATGTCACATCGTTTGCTGATTCAAAATCGAGTACCGGTGTGTTGGATGTGAACTTAATTTCTGCATTCTCAGCTTCTTCCTTAGAAACAGTCGGATTGTGTAAAGACAAACCCAGCGTTTTACCTTTGAGTTCGGACTCTTCACTGTCGCATCCTGCCACTGCCAAAAGAATAACACTTAATACTGTCAGTAAAATTTTGTTCATAGATGCCCCCCTTAAACTTGTTGTTAATACAAATGTACCATTAATTGTAATTACTTACATATATGATTATTGAAATACGTGGGATTTTTGCGCTCATGTATATGCAAATGACAATACGTAGTCATGAGACGTATTCATGCCTCTGATTCGGATGAATCGTATGTATGAGACTCCGTCATGACTATGTATAAAGTAATGCGTATACATGAGTCTGATCAGAGAACTTTCATCCGGATGGAAATGTGTATTCAACCGGATGAGCTCCCCACATTGGGTCGAATACCTGTTTTCAACCGGATGAGCTCCTCACATTGGGGCGAATACTTGCTTTCAACCGGATGAGCTTCCAACGACTCAGGAAATTGAGGCGGTTTTAATCAGCCAATAAGCATCACGGGATGCATTTCCGTCCGGTTTACGTGTAAAATAAGAGTAATGGATATAATGAATATGGCGGGAGGCAAGCAGCATGGATATACAGACTTTTTATCAAACGTATTTAGGCGAACATGAACTCATTCGGGCGAGTTTGTTTAATGCGGGAAACTTTACAACTAATGAAGCACTAATAAAATATAAAATGGAAGAACTTGAGTCACAGTCTGCTTTGAATGAAATGTTCGAGCATTTATCGATGTCGGAAGCGAAGCTGTTACGGCGTTTATCGACTGAGGAATCGTACGACGATGTGCACAGAGTGTCATATTTGCCGGCGAAGTACCCGACGCTTATCGACTACCAGTATATTTTGGAGGATAACGGGACTGAAGGTGTGATTCACTCTGAAGTGGTCAATGTGCTGAACAGCGCGCTCCAGCAGACGGGTATTTTCCCTTATACACCGATGTCGATTCCGGACAGTGAGACGATTGAACCTCAGGATGTGTCGAGGCTGGAGAAAATATATAACGGACCGATATACTGGCTCTACAATAATTTAACGTTTATTGAACTGAGACAGACGATGGCGAGGCTGAATATTAAATCAGTCGGGCAGTACAAGGATGATTATTTAAATGAAGTCATCGGGCATTTAACAGCACCGGAATATCTGCCGGTCGCATTAAGTCAGCTGGATGAAGTGTCGTACGCTCAAATTAAAGATAATGTTCACAAAGATTATTCAGTCTATGAGAATCATCCGCGCTGGCAGACGGCATTGGAGACCGGTCTGCTGGTTAAGGTCCATCAGGATTATCTGGTGATGCACCGCGATGTACTCGCCGCCTTAAAAAAAGTAGATTTCAAAAAGAGCGGAAATGAAGATCATCCGGAAACGCCGGAGAATTACAACGCATACCGTATTACGTGTACGATTAATGGCTGTGAAGATATTACCCGCACAATATCGATTCCTGCACGCATGAACTTTTTAGAGCTTGAAATTATTATCTGTGAAGCATTCGGCTGGAATAATATCGGCAGTGGAGAATTCATGACGGACAAAGAATTAATCGCGAATGAAGAGGGTGTAAACAAGAACGCACTTATGGTCGACGTGTATTTAACGAATGAATACATTCAATACTTATATGACTCAGACGATGATTATGTTGTTGATATTACACTTGATTCAGTGACGAATATTCTGAAGCCGATTCCTGAAGTCGTGAGCTACGGCGGGGAAGTGCCGATTGAAAATATCGGCGGTGTCGATAAACTCATCGAAACTTTGAATATTTTACAAGATAAAAACCACCCGGACTATGTGCATACGTATGCGAATGCACGCACGAAAAATTACCGGGAGCGTTATCCGGTCAGTGCGACGAACAAAAAACTCGCGCGGCTGTTCAACAGAGGCAATCCAATCACTTAAGGAGGATAATGATGGATTTACAAACCTTCTACAAAACATATTTAACTTACTTGCATCTGGATAAAACAGGTGAATCTTTATCCCAGCTGGACAAAATTATAGAAGATAAAATAGAGGAAGCGCGTTCGGATGATTATTTAACGCTCCTCGGAGACAGTTTGAAGATGGAAGAAATTGAATTGATTAAGCGCTATTCTAATGCATTGACAGGGGATAACATTATTACAATGCCGTTTAACCCCGAAGAGAATCCATTTTTAATATATAATCACCATCTGCTTTACATTGGAGACGGCATGGCTGTCATGCATGAGGAAGTCATCGACGGTATTTTAAGAAACTTTGGTTCGGTGATTCATTTAGCACCGCTGCCGGAAGGAATCAGTGTATCTAATGTTATTTTAAATAATGCAGAGTACACAACCACAGTAAATCTGCTGGACTATCCAATTATAGAATTCTACGATTTGCTCTTAACTGAAGATCATATGAATTTAGTGGCGGAGAATCTGGATTTGGATTTGGAAGAGTATCAAACACGTGCTCAGCTTATCAATGCAATATCGAAGCGGCTCGTGCATAAATCGTATATTGAAGAAAAACTTAAGATGTTTGAAGATGAAGAACTGACACGTTTTAAAGACAAGCTGAAACGCGGTGAAGTTTTATTTACAGAAGAAGAGGGTAATTGGGATACATTCCTTGCTACAGGCATCGTAATGCCATACTTACCTCACACTGCAATATTGCCGCTCGTTTTGTTTCACTTCTTTACAGAAGAGATTTTTAATTAATTCTAAAAAGGGGTAATGGACATGTCATTAAAAGAGAAGTTATTTAAACAGCTTGAAGGAAATGAAAAACGTATGATTGAAATCAGACGTCATTTACATGAAAATCCTGAGTTGTCATTTAAAGAGGAAAAGACCGCTCAGTTTATCGAAGAATTTTATAAAGATAAAGACGTGAAGCTGACAGCGAATGTCGGTAACGGCTACGGTATTATCGTTGAAATAGAAGGCGGTGCAGGCGACGGTCCGACACTTGGACTCCGTGCGGATTTTGATGCACTGCCGATCCAGGAAGAAGCAGATGTTGAATTTAAATCTAAAAATGAGGGTGTAATGCATGCCTGCGGCCACGATGGGCACACGGCATACATGCTAATTTTAGGTGAGGCATTAATCGACTTAAAAGATGAATGGAAAGGTAAAATTAAACTCATTCACCAGCACGCTGAGGAAATTCCGCCGGGCGGTGCGAAGAGTATCGTAGAATCGGGTATTTTGGATGACCTGGACGAAGTGTATGGTATTCATCTGTTTCCGACGCTGGACCTTGGAGATATTACAGTATGTCCGGGTGAAGCAATGACGGGACGTTCGAACTTCGACCTTAAAATTCAGGGTTCAGGCGGTCACGGCGCAATGCCGCATACGACGAACGATGCGCTTGTTGCAGGCGGATACTTCGTCACGACGGCTCAGACAATCGTGTCACGACGCATGGACCCGAACGATTCGGTTGTTGTATCCATTACAGCATTCGATGCGCCGGGCGGCTATAACGTCATCCAGGACAGCGTAACACTGCGCGGTACTGTGCGTTATTTATCGATGGATAATAAAGAAAAAGTGTATGAAGAAATGGCTCAGCTCGTTAAAGGGCTGGAAGTGACATACGGCGTTGAATGTACGCTGGACTATGTATATGACTATCCGGTATTGTATAATACAGTTGAAAAAATCGGTGAAATCGAAACATTGCTCACGGAGAGTGCAGGCACTTATTTTGAAAAAGTATACCGCGATAAACCTCAGGCAGCATCTGAAGACTTCGCATATTATCTGGAGAAAACACCAGGTGCATTCTTCTTCGTCGGCGCGAAACCCGACGGTGTCGAAACTGCATATCCGAACCACCATCCTAAATTCGAAGTTAATGAAAAATCACTGCTGATTTCGGCGAAAGCTATGGCAGAAGTTGTGCTGAATAAGTTAGGATAATAATTTAATTTTTATGAAATGATTCCTCGAAAGAGGCAAATCGCGTTATAGCTGTCGATAATAATGATATGAGACTCGCACACGCCAAGCAGACAAACAATGTAGAGGTATATAACTACAAGCAATTTGATAACCTCGGCAAGCACATACATGAAATTACGAAAGGCGGCGCGGAAGTTGTTATCGACTGCGTCGGCATGGACGGGGAAATTACAAGTAAAGACCGCATCAAAACACTCGGCGGCCAGGTTGGTACAATTGATCCGATTATTATGGCAACAGATATGGTTAAGAAATTTCGTACTATTCAGCTGACAGGTATATACGGTACACCTGCCACCGGTTATCCAATCCACAAAATATTTACACGCAACGTCACAGTCAAGGCAGGACAGGCACCGGTAATTCATTATATGCCGGAACTGTATAATATGGTGGAACAGGGTAAAATTAATCCAACAGATATTATTACGCATCAGGTGCCTTTAAAGCAGGCAGAAAAAATGTATAAAATGTTTAACGATCGTGCAGACGGATGTATTAAAGTAGTGATGAAACCGTAAATTTGAGTTCACGGTGGCACGGAAAGCGTGATTGCGCGCCACCGTGCTTCTCTAAACTCAAAAAAGTGCTGAATCCGCAATGGATTCAGCACTTTTTCTTATTCGTTTTCCAGATCTTTAATATATTTATCGAGTTTTTTCTTATCTTCACCGGAAATTTCCGGAAATTCAGGATTAATGCCTTCCAGCACATGAATCATCGCTTCTGTTATAATGCGGCGCGTATGCCATTCATCATCCGCAGGAAGAATGTACCAGGGGCTGTGCCCGGTCGAGGTATTATTAAGCATATCTTCAAATACTTTCTGATAGTCATCCCATTTTTTTCGTTCTTCAACATCTGAAAATGAGAATTCCCACTGTTTATTGGGATCTTTCATCCGTTTTAAAAAGCGTTCTTTCTGTTCATCTTTCGACATGTTAAAAAAGAATTTTACGACAGAGAAACCGTTCTCTGATAAATACTGCTCATAATTATTAATCTGACGGTAACGTTTTTCAATTTCAGCATCACTATCTTCGAGTAAATCATGAATGCGTGTCGCAATCACATCTTCATAATGCGAGCGGTTTAAAATCGCAATCTGACCACGTTCAGGTTCACCGTCGTGAAGGCGCCATAAATAATCATGCTTCTGCTCAGTCTCACTGGGCTTGCCGTAAGTCGTGACTTTCAATCCTTGGGCATTCAAATTCGAAAAAATATAAGAAATTGCTTCATCTTTACCAGCGGCATCAATCGCTTGAAGCACGACCATAATGCCATTTTTACCTTCGGCGTGTAATTTTAGATGGAGTTCTTTCAGCTTCTCAACAAGCGCCGGAATAATATTCTGTTCAATATAATTGTTATCTCCTTTTTTACCTTCGGAACATTTATAGTCTTTTAATTTTATGTTTTTTGTACTTGGTATTTTATAATCGGATAATTTCATCAGAAACACTCCTATTCAATGTTTATACCAAGATATACCCGATAAAAACTGAATGGAATCATTAAATTTTCAGCTGTTTCCCGTGATGAATAAACAGACCTGCCATAATCAGCAGCCAGACGATAATTGCTGCAAAAATAGTCACCTTCGGAATAATCATCAGAAATTCCAGCTCCAGTGCCATCGACAGATTAGCCGTACCGACTGTATACATTGCAATCGGGAAGGCCATGCCCCACATATCAGGTGTATAAGACAGCGGATAATGATTTACAATATGGCGCCATACGCCGAGCGTGATTAACAATGGAATCCACCATGTGCCAAGAGCCCAGAAGAACAGCGTGAATCCTTTAATGAAAATTTCAAGTTCAGCAGCAATTCCTGAGCTGTTCAATATAAGCACGGAACCCGCAAGCGTCGTAATCGCGAGCGCCCCCATGCTGATCCAGTAGGGCGGTGTTAAAGCCATTGCTTCGATTTTTAAAAACATCAGACGGTAAAATATAAACGCAATAATATTTAAATATAACGCACAGCCTAACAGAAACAGACATAACGAAATAAATAACATTACTTCTGTGAATTCAGTATTGCCGGCAATCAAAGTGCCGAGTACTGCAAGTGACTGTGTAGATACAACAACGAGCAGCCATCCGCCGTTTACCGATTCATCGACTAACGGCTTAGCTTTTTTAATAATTATAAGAGTAAAAAATGTATACATCAAAAGAAGCCAGATGATTAACGCGGCAACCCAAAAGACAAATCCGATTTCAGCCATATTTTCAATAATAACGAACTGGCTGCCTAAGACACCTGAAGCGGCAATCAATGTAAAGAAACCCGGACCTTTGCCGTTATCGTTTAAATCATTCAAAAAATCAGCTGTATTAAACAGTAATCTTAACCCGTTCAATACGAGCAGCAGCACAAATAGACACACGTTAAAATACAGCAGTATTTCTGCTGCTGTGGGAATATCTAAATACCATAAGGATAATGATAAAGCACCAGTCGCCATTACCATGGCAAAGTAGCCTGGATATAAATGACGTGACTGGCGCTGTAAAAATTCAATCATGAGTTTCACGCTTTCTTCATATAAATAAATTCAATTTCAAATGGTGTTATTCTTCTCTTTTCTCAAGCTGGCGTTCACGCGTTTCCTGAATTAACCACGGGCTGTCTTTTTCCGTTTCCAGCCGTCTGTTATCTTCTTTAATACGGTCGAGTACAGTTTTCATTTCTTCATTCTCGAGAAGATAATTTTCCTGTTTCAGCCGCTGGAGTTCGATTTCTTTATCGATATACTGTAATTTAATCTTTTCCATACTTCTTCTGTGGGAAAGATAGTTACTAATGATGCTGGAAGTGATACCAGCAAGGATAATAATGAGCAGCCACATAGTAGACCTCCTAAAAAATCTTATTTGATTTCACCGTCGGCATAAGGAATGAACTCGCCGTATGCATATGCACCGTCCTCGTTTATATATTCAACCTGACCGTATGGCCATACTCTGAAATAGCTCGTTAAGCCGTGATGAATATTCTCGAAAGGAACTTCAAAGTAACCTTCCTCCGTGTTTAGGACAGGATCTTCAAAATTGATAAGTGACATATCGAGTACGTTTATGTCGTAATAAGCTGAAATGAAATTCATGACATTATCTTCGTCTACGACTTCAACATTGCTTGTCTGCGCGGGATAAATCAGGCTGACGTTATCATCTTCATCACCTTCAACTGCGATGTAGAAGTTGGAATCAGCAGCCGGCTGGTAGGTTAAAATGCGCACAGACGCACCGGTATCTTCAGGCGATAAATCCTGCGTCGGTTCACCGAAAGATTCGATGATTTCATCTAAAGAAATATCCTCCACGGGAGTGATTAACACTTGTTCCACAGATTCGTCATGGAGAGTGTATCTGACGCCAATGTCGTTAAACACATCGTCGACGGGAATATCATCTTCATCTGACGGCTCTCCTAAAACAGCGGTCACTTCATCTTCTGTCATGCCGCGTTCAATGCCGCCGTAACTGTGATAATAATAATTATTTAAATAATCTTTGTGAAAATTGGGAGAAAGAATATCGACATTTCCGGTGCTGTCGTAAGCCGGTTCAAGTTCGGATTCTTCAGCAGGCTCTTCCTCTGAAGCTTCATCGTTTTCAGCAGATTCTTCCTCATCCGTTTCTTCTTCGGCAGTTTCTCCCTGATCTGTCTCTGCTTCAGGTTCATCAATAGGTTGAGCATTACTGCAGGCAGTAAGTAATAAAATGAAAAACGATAATAGTAGTAAACGAATTATGAACACATCCTTATTTTTAGTATCGTGTGCAGGTGAATCTGTAAACGTATTATCTTAATTTAAATTATACAGTAAATATTGTAATGAGTTAACTAGAGGAGGAGATATGATGATTTCTTCATTTTAACTCCAAACAGATTTACTCGTTCAAATATATTTTATTGAGGTCATGAAATGTCACATTAAATACTAATAAACTGCACAGTTTCTTTAAAAATTTAATTTAGGCTAAATAATTAAGGGTGGAAATATAAAATAAATAAAATATTGAAGATAATAATCTGAAAAGATAACACTGTAAAAGGATGTGAGATTATGAAGAAAAAGACAAGGAATATTCTTAGAATCAGTATTATAATGAGTGTCATTATTTTATTAGGAGTCACCTTGTGGTTCAATTTCACTTCTGATATAGAAACTGTACAAGCAGGAGATAAGGCAATAGATTTCCAGCTGGAGACGTTGAATGGTAATCAAATACAATTGTCGGATGTGAATTCAGAGAAGGGTGTTATTTTGAACTTCTGGGGGACGTGGTGTAAACCTTGCCGTGAAGAAATGCCTGATATGAACCGGATTTACAATGAAGGACATGAAGACTATGAAATCATTGCCATAAACGTTTCTGAGGATGAGCAGCAGATTAATCAGTTCTTATTGAGTTTAGATGAAAAACTTAGTTTTCCAGTTGCACTGGATCGTAACCGAGATGTAACTAAAGCGTATCAAGTTGGTCCGTTGCCGACGACAATAGCAATCAACAAGAATGGCGTAATTGTGGATAAGAAAGAATATCAGTTAACCGTAGATGATATTTACAGCTTTGTGGAACAATCAACTTCTGAATAGGATGAAATAGTTTAGGAATTATCCTGATTTATTTAAAAATTTTAATACGAATGGAGTGTTTTTTTGGGTAGTGAAATGACTTTCTTCCTGGCATTTGGAGCTGGATTTTTAAGTTTTGTTTCACCTTGTGTACTTCCGGTATTTCCTGCCTTCATCTCTTACATAACAGGAATGAGTTATAATGAAGTAGAAAATCAAAAATTTAATGCATGGGCAATATTACATACACTATTCTTTCTTATAGGGTTCAGTCTGTTTTATATAGCATTGGGTTTTGGAACGTCTTTTTTGGGTGGATTACTTATTGAACATGCGAATTTGATTAGACAACTGGGCTCAATCCTGATTATTATATTCGGACTCATCATTACAGGTGTTCTTAATTTTAATTTCCTTATGAAGGAGAGGAAAATACAATTTAAGAACAGGCCTTCCGGTTTTTTTGGTTCGACTTTAATAGGTATGGCATTCGGTGCCGGATGGACACCGTGCAATGGCCCAATTATTGGCGCTATTTTTGCAATGAGTGCGAGTGCGCCAAACAATGCTTTAATGTTAATGATTGTCTATTGTCTGGGTTTTGCTATTCCATTCTTTATTTTAAGTTTCTTCGTATCTCGTACACGCTGGATGTTGAAATACTCTAATATCATCATGAAAATTGGTGGAATCACAATGATATTAATGGGTATTCTTCTTTATTTTGATGGATTGACTCAGATTATCATTTGGCTGCAGCCGTACTTTGGAGATTTTCAGGGTTTCTAATAATGAGTATATAAAAATATTGATAAAATTAAATATCAGGGAGAAATGTAGATGAAAAAGTATATAATGCCAATTTTTCTAGGTGTAATATTTATGTTAGCAGGTTGTAGCGATGACTCAGTATCAAACGAATCAAATATTAAAGAAATGGTTACAGAATTAAGTGCTAGTAATATTGTAGAATCAGCATCTATTAATGATGAAACACTTATTGTTGAAGATGATGGAGATGAGAATGTCTATAACTTGCCGGAAGATGAGTTCTTTGTGTCCATTGCACCTTATATCTCTTATACACACCCATGTGAATTTCATAGCTTAACTGGTTGTCAGGGAGAGATGGTAAATGAAGAGATGGATGTAAAAATTATAGATGAAGATGGAGAAGTTCACGTTGACGAAAGACTTACAACACTTGAGAATGGATTCTTGGACTTTTGGCTGCCGAGAGATAGAAATTATACTTTAGAAATTAATTATGATGGAAAAAAAGTTGAATCTGATTTCTCAACTTTTGAAAATGACAGTACCTGTCTGACAGATTTACAACTTAAATAAATTTGATTAAATGCAGATATTATAACGCTATTCAGTGTTATAATATCTGCATTTTTAATGGATAGTTTCTGCACATGCATTTTTTATAATAATTTATATAGATACTTGACAATGAACGATTACGGATGTAAACTTAAACTGATTAAACGACTACAGTTGTAAACGGTCAAATTTAATAATTTAGGAGGAATAGCATGAAACAACCAAATGAACATTCTCAACACAATCATCATAATCATGGAGAAAGTAACGAGTCTCATGATTATAGTAATCATGAGCATGGCGGACACGACCACCACGGACACATGGTAACAGAGTTTCGGAATAAGTTTTTTATCATTATGATATTCACAATTCCAATAGTACTGCTATCTCCAATGATTCAAAACTTCTTAGGTGTGGATTGGCAATTTAGCGGAGATATTTATATTGTGGCAGCATTGGCTACATTCGTTTACTTCTATGGAGGATGGCCTTTCATCAAAGGTGCTTACGATGAACTGAAAAACAAAGAGCCGGGTATGATGACATTAATAGGAATGGCGATTTCCGTTGCTTATTTTTATAGCATGGCGGTTGTTTTTGGATTCAATGGGGAAGAAATCTTCTGGGAGCTGGCAACTCTTGTACTAATCATGCTTCTTGGGCACTGGATTGAAATGCGCTCTATTAACAATGCTTCCAAGGCTCTGGAATCTCTCGCATCATTAATGCCGGATACGGCAAATCGTCTCACTGAAAATGGTGAAACAGAAGAAGTGCAGATTGATGATATTGAAGCAGGAGATTTACTGCTGGTCAAACCCGGAGAAAAGATGCCGCTGGATGGAAAAATTGTGAAAGGGAAATCTCAAGTTGATGAATCTATGCTGACAGGTGAGTCCGTCCCTGTCGAAAAGTCCATTGATGACGAGGTCATTGGCGGTTCAATTAACAGAGAGGGTTCGCTCACTATTGAAGTAGAGAAGCTTATGAACGAATCTTACCTGACACAAGTTATAGACATGGTCAGAGAATCTCAACGTACTAAATCTAAAACACAGGATGTAACTAACAAAGCAGCCAAATGGTTATTCTATATCGCTTTAGCTGCCGGGATTATCACATTCATCGTATGGATAGTTATTGGAGCTACTGTAGATACTGCAATCATGAGATTGGTCACTGTTTTAGTTATCGCTTGTCCTCATGCTTTAGGTCTGGCGGCACCGCTGGTAATCTCAGTGTCTACATCACTTGCTGCAAAGCACGGATTGTTAATCCGCAAACGTCCACAGTTTGAAAATGCGCGGAAAATTAATGCTGTGATATTCGATAAAACCGGTACGTTGACTGAAGGGAAATTTGGCGTTACAGATATACAGACTTTCAATAATATGAATGAAAATACGCTTTTAAGTTATGCAGCAACTGTGGAAAATGACTCTGAACATCCTATTGCGACAGGTATACTCAATGAAGCTAAAGCAAAAGATCTTGAATTACTTGAAATGACAAATTTCAATTCAATTACTGGTGTTGGAATTGAAGGTACAATTGATGATAAACAAGTCAAAGTAGTAAGTCCGGGATATGTACGTAAACAAAATATCGATTTTGATGATAAGAATTTCGAAAAATGGTCACAACAAGGTAAAACAGTCGTTTTTCTTCTGGTAGATGAAGAACTGGCAGGTGCTGTTGCACTCGCAGATAAAATTAAGGAAAGTTCCAAGGAAACAATTGACCAGCTGCATAAGAGAAATATTAAAGCTATAATGTTAACCGGAGACAATCAGAAAGTGGCAAATTACGTCGCAGAACAAATTGGGATTGATGAAGTTTATGCTGAAGTAATGCCCAATGAGAAAGCGGAAAAAGTGACAGAAATTCAGGAACGCGGGTTAATTGTTGCAATGACGGGTGACGGCATCAATGACGCGCCTGCATTAACTAAAGCGGATGTTGGTATTGCTGTTGGGGCAGGTACGGATATTGCTATGGATAGTGCAGACATCGTTCTCGTAGACAGTAATCCGAAAGACATTCTTGCAATATTCAGCTTGTCTAAAAGAACGTATAATAAACTGGTACAGAATCTGATCTGGGCAACCGGATATAACGTGATTGTTCTCCCGCTGGCGGCAGGAGTGCTTGCGCCCTGGGGTATAATACTCAGTCCGGCTGTAGGAGCAATCCTGATGAGTCTCAGTACAATTATTGTGGCAATCAATGCACAGCTGCTTCACAGATTTGAAGTAGAATAACATAAAAAGATTTGAAGTAAATAGATCACAGATGTAAAAAGAGAAATAAACCAGAGGTGAGAGTATGACCAAAACAATGGATTCAAATATCACAGATTCTGAATGGGAAGTAATGCGGGTCGTTTGGGCACAAAACAAAACGACGAGTAAAGATATTAGAGATATTATAGAAAATAAAAAGAATTGGAAACCGGCCACGACCAAAACACTTATTGGAAGACTTGTTGATAAAGGTGTATTAAACACAGAAAAGGACGGCAACAAATATATTTATTCAACTAATTTAAAGGAAAGTGATTTTCTCAAAAGTACACTTGATCAAACTTTCGATAATATATGTAATAAGGATGTTGGAAAAATTATTGCAGATTTAATTTCAAAATCAACATTAAGCTTTAAAGATATAGAAGAATTGGAGAAAGTATTAGAAATGAAAAAAGAGGATGCAGTTGACGAAGTGACGTGTAATTGTGTTCCAGGTCAATGTAATTGTTAATCAGCATTAAACAAAATTAATGAATTTTAAAAATAGACAATAGTTTAATTCGGAAAATATAGAATAAATGCCGGCAGATTCTAATTGAATTTTTGCCGGCATTTATATTTTTTCTCAATGGACAATCAGTTCGAAATTTTATTCTGCAGGTGCCAATTCACTTTCCGTGACCCATTTATGATTCTGAACTTCTTCTTCAGTATCAGTTGTAACGAAATCCACCATATAGACAGTCGTTTCTTCGGCGGAATCAATCGTAGCCGTTGCACCTTCCATTCCCTCCATATGTGATGCGTTCATTGTTGATTCATCACCTGGTTCCATTGGCGTCTCTCCAGGGTTTTCAAATTCTTCATGGACGACCCATTTATGATCTTCTACTGGATCTCCACCATTTGCCGGTGTGTACGAGACAGTATAGATAGTTGTATCAAAAGCACCTGAAATTGTTGCTTCAGCACCGTCCATTCCTGGCATGTGTTCAGCTTCAATCATTGCCTGGCTCCCAACTTCATAAGTTGGATTATCTGCTTCTTCCAAATCTTCAGGTACTTCACCAGAGCTGGACATCTCTTCAGCAGAATGCTCCATGTGGCCTCCGGAATCGGATTCCATCTCCATCTCGTCTTCGTGCCCCTCTTCATTTTCACTATTACCGCATGCAGTCAGTAAAAATACGGCGAATACGGAAAGGAACGCCAATAACATTTTGTTTTTCAACATAAATATAACCTCCATTTGATTAATTCTATTCAAAAACTTACCCATAATATTTGCATTTTATATGCAGATTCAAGGGAAAAGAATGTATTTAACTAAATATATGAAATTATATCTTCAAGAAATCTGCATCAAAAATCGATATTTTAATCATAAAATATATAGAATAGCGTATTATTCACTATGAGGTAGGTTACTGAATATACCAATAATAATCTAAACAACGAATCATTTATAATAGTTTATGTGATATAAAAATATGTCAGAGTGCGGGGAGGTTCTTATGTTCAATAAATTAGCTTTGAAAATAGGGTTATTGTTTTTTCTGGTGATTCTTACTGTTGAAATAATATTATTTTACATACTGTATACAAACTTGGTCACTGATCGCGTGGAAGAAGTAATGGGAGATTTGCTGGCACGGGGAAATACTCATAGAGATGTATTGGAAGAAAATTTTACAGAATCGACAATGAATCATGTTTCTATTATGGAGTCAGAATCAGATTTTATTGTAGTGATAACAGATGAAAATGGAGAGGTCATCACGAGTTCTGATCCGGTTGCACCCGAAATGGTTTCAGTCATCGAACATACAGATTATGGTGAAATACCCCGGGCAGGGGCTATCCTGAAATCTAATTGGTCAGAAGAAAAATATGTATCCACAGATAGTCCGATTACCTTTAATGAAACGCATAGCGGACATGTCTTCATGTTTGCCGGAAGTGACAGCATCGAGCGAATTATTGACCATCTCAGCCATAAGTTTTTATTAGTCGGTTTGTTGAGTTTGTTTCTGACTGTGATCACAGTATTTATTCTTTCCAGAGTTATTACCCGGCCGATATTACAGATGAAAAAAGCGGCCGAGCAATTAAGTAATGGAAATCATCATGTGGAATTATCTGCACAGCGAAAAGATGAACTCGGAGATTTGGCGACTTCAATTAATAGGTTATCAGAAGACCTGGAACGCTTAAAAATTGAGAGAAATGAATTTTTAGGGAGTATATCTCATGAACTGCGGACGCCTTTAACCTATATGAAAGGATATACGGATATCATCAGCAGAACCAACATATCAGCGACGGATAGAGATAAATACATTAAAATTATCCAGGAAGAAACAGAGTATTTAACATATTTAATTAAAAACCTGTTTGAGTTAGCACGAATAGATCATAATGAATTTGACATCAAAAAAGAGAGAATAAAGTATGCTGATTTAATAAAAATTGTTATAGCGCGCATTCGTCCGGCACTTGAAGAAAAAAATATAGAACTTATTTTTAACTGTCCGGATAATTTCATTCTTATGGCAGATTCAGAGAGAATGCAGCAGGTTCTATTGAATATTCTGGATAATGCAATAAAATATACGCCTGAAGGCAAACAAATCACAATAGAAGTGAGCCAAAACAAAAACAAAATTTTTACGGCTATTTCAGATACAGGAGAGGGTATTTCTGAAAAAGATATACCGTTTATATTCGAACGCCTGTATCGTGCTGAAAAATCAAGATCCAGGGCAAGCGGGGGATCTGGACTTGGTCTGGCCATCGCTAAAGAAATTGTGGAATTGCATGATGGAGCTATTTGGGTGGAAAGCACACCGGGCAAAGGAACTGCTTTTATCATATCTTTGACGACGGAGGGTTTAGATGAAAAAAGTATTGCTGATTGATGATGAAGAGAGAATGCTGGAACTCCTCGAACTATATTTGAAACCATATAGTTATATTTGCCGTAAGGCTTTAGGTGCGAATGAAGGTCTCGAATATATCAAAGAAGAAAAGTTCGATATTATACTTCTGGATGTTATGATGCCTGAAATGAATGGCTGGGAAGTATGTAAAAAAATTCGTGAATACTCAGATATCCCCATCATTATGGTAACCGCACGGGAACAAAAAGAAGATATAGTGAAAGGACTCAAACTGGGTGCAGATGACTATATAACGAAACCTTTTGATGAAGAAGAGTTAGTTGCAAGAATAGATGCATTACTGCGAAGAACAAAACCTGTTAACCAGATTGAACTGGATGGGTTGTTATGGGACGAAGACCAATTTGAATTATCGTATAGGCATCAATACGTAAAATTGACCCCAAAAGAATTTTCGATTATCGGATTACTGATGAAAAATCCAGGAAGAGTATTTTCGAGAGAGCATTTAATTGAGATGGTCTGGGGTTTTCATTCTGAGACTGAAGGACGTACGGTGGACTCCCATGTGAGGAATATGCGTGAAAAAATACGGGAATTGGGATTTCCGATAGACGAATACTTTCATACAGTATGGGGAGTGGGATACAAATGGAACAAAAAATAGAAGAAATGCCATGCGGGAATTCGTATCAAACAGACTGAAAAAACCAAAGAACAGGTGAATCCTTTTGGATTCACCTGTTCTTCACTTCACTCAATATTAAGCAAACATCTTCATTACGCCGCCTGCGACGGCTAAGTCAAAGTAGCCTGCGCCGACGCATTTGTAAATCGTGATGTCTGTGTTATTTTCACGTAAATATCCTTTATCGTATATATCAGCGAGTGTGCCTCTGATATCATCCCAGCTGATAATTCCTGCTTCAACTGCATCGATGAGTTCACCAGCCTCATCTTTTACTCCGTCCATGTCATCGACATAAATATGGTCTGCACGCTCAATCGCCGTACGGTCCATTTCTTTCATTTCGTGTGTAAATGAACCGACACCGTTAACGTGAGTTCCCGGTTTCAGCAGTTCACCGTTATAAACCGGTGTTTTGCTCTGCGTTGCACAGTTAATAATATCACTCTGTTTAACGAGTTCATCGACATCAGCAATCACTTCGATGTCTGCCCAGATTCCAAAGTCTTCTAAACGTTTTTTAAACGCTTCCGCTTTTTCCGCAGTGCGGTTATACAGATAAATTCTCTGGATATCCCGGACTTCAACGACACCGAGAACCTGCTCGAATGCCATATTGCCCGTCCCGATAACGCCGAGTGATTTCGCATCGTCACGTGCCAGTTTATCGGTCGCAATCGCAGTCATCGCACCTGTACGGAGTCTAGTTAAATACGATGCATCCATCGTCGCCTTATGGGCGCCGTCGGTCAGGTCCGTTACTAAAATATTACCCTGCGTTGTCGGCAGATTTTTATTCGTCGGGAAAATCGACACCGTTTTAATAATCGATACCTGCTGCGTTAAGCTGATGCACGGCATGTACAGCATTGAGCTGTCTTCCCCTGCAGGCAGCACTGTGCGGATTGATTCTACGATCTTATCTTCATTGTAATCTTTTAAAATTGCGTTAACATCTTTAATTGCATGACTGATCTTATATTTTTCTTCTATTTCTTTATCTGTCAATGTAATCAATGTATTCACTCCATCTAGTATTATTCGGCGTTCATTAATCTGTCTTCTTTATCCTGAGCGGATTCTCCGCGCATTGCGAATACTGCAATCAATGACACAATTGCTGTCATTACAATGTACAGCGATACCGGAATACTTGAACCGTCAAACTGGTTCATCAGGAATTCAGCGATAAGCGGTGCAGAACCACCGGCAACTGCAGCACCGATCTGATAGCCGAGCGTAACTCCAGTATAACGTACTTCTTTACTGAATGATTCGGAGAACATCGTGCCGAGTATTGCCGTAATCGGCGGCCAGATTACAACCAGTCCGATGAATGTTGCTAAAATAACGAGCATCGGTTCATGTGTATTCACGATAAAGAAATACGGGAAGGCGTAAATCAGCATCGCCGTTGCCCCAATCAGGAACATCTTTCTCCGTCCGACTCTGTCGGACAGACTGCCCATAACCGGAATCATAATCGTCGTGAGCACAGATACCGCCATAATCGACAGCATCATAAATTCGAATGATACGTCGAGACTCGATACACCGTAACCGACGATGAACGTCGTGAAGATATAGAACGGCCCGGTTTCAACAAATTTAGCACCTGTCGTAATGAGCACTTCTTTCGGGTGCTTCTTAAAAATCTCAACAATCGGCAGGCGTCTGACTTCGTTTTTCTCAGCTGCTTCTTTCTGCATCTGAACGAAGGCCGGCGTTTCATCGAGACCTTTACGAATTAACAGCCCGATAATAACGAGCAGCAGACTGAAGATAAATGGAATTCTCCAGCCCCATGCGAGGAACATCTCCTCAGGCATTGCCCATGTGAGCAGGAAGAATGAACCGTAAGCAAGAACGAGACCGATAGGAATCCCCATCTGCGGGAAACTTCCGAACAGCCCGCGCTGTTTCTTCGGTGCATATTCAGTAGCAAGGAGCAGGGCGCCGCCCCATTCTCCGCCGATGCCGAGACCCTGTATTAGTCTGAATAAGAGTAACAGCAGCGGTGCAGCAACACCAATTTGTGCATATGTAGGCAGTAAACCGATACCTGCGGTTGCGAAGCCCATTAAGCTTAATGTAATAATTAATGTTTTCTTACGTCCGACTCTGTCACCAATATGTGCAAAGATGACTCCCCCTAAAGGACGTATAAAGAATGACAGTGCCAGCCCGAAATAGGCCAGAATATTCGACAGGAATGCATCGTCGGTCACGAAGAACTGCGTATTAAAAATAATACTTGCGACTGCAGCGTACAGGAAAAAGTCGAACCATTCTATTGATGAACCAATCAAACTTGCTGATAATACTTTTCTTCTTAGTTTTTTATCCATAGTAAACCTCCCTTAAGTCTGGTTATAGATTAGCACATATTAAAATTCATTGATATAAAAATTAAAATATTCAGGCAATATAAAATGCTTAGTATAAGTTGATTTATTTTCAGAACTGGCTTAAAGTATATAAGTAGTCAATAATACGATTCCGTAGCTCAGCGGGAGAGCGCTTCGTTGACATCGAAGAGGTCGGTGGTTCGATCCCACTCGGAATCATTAACTGTATAAAAGCTGTACGATGTTTTTACATCGTGCAGCTTTTTTTATTTGTCAGATTTACAATATTTGTTATATGCTTAAGTGAATGTAAGAGAGGGTATTTGTCAGTATAATTGTATACATAAAGGTCGTGATAACTGTGACTAAAATAATTGCTTCACTGCAGGATGCTGATAAAAAATTTTTCTTTAATCAGGTGCTGACTGATATTAATTTAACTGTTAAAGCCGGAGAAATAGTTGGACTGATCGGCCCGGAGGAATCCGGCAAGACAACGTGTATCCGCTGCCTGATTGGTATGGAAGATTTAACAGACGGAAAAGCACATGTGCTGGATGAACAGATGCCGAAGCGGAAAATGCTGAGTAAGATTGGCTATATGGGCCAGGAAGCAGCAATTTACGGAACGATGACAGCGCATGAGAATATGGTGTTTTTCGGCAAACTGAAAAACCTTAAAGGACAAGAACTTAAAAGCGAAATCGATAAAAACCTCAAGCTGGTTGGACTGCATGAAACTGGGAGTAACAAGGTATCGAAGTTTTCAGGGGACATGAAGCGGAGACTGTCACTGGCTATTGCTTTGCTTGGCAGTCCTAAATTGATTGTGCTGGATGAGCCCGGGGCAGGGATTAATCCAGAGCTGCGATTGTCGGTTTGGAATCATCTGAGGACGCTTGCAGATGAAGGTGCGGGCATTATCGCAGCAGCACAGGGCATGAGCGGCGTCGAAAAATACGATAGAGTAGTACTGCTTAATAAAGGCAGAATAGTGGCAGAAGGACCGCCGGAAGCATTGATGAATGAATATAAGGCAGTTTCAATCGAAGAAGTGTTCATAAAAATGGAGGCGGTTACATGATGGGGATGGGTACCATTGCTGTGCAGACATTCAGGAGTATGCTCCGTAATGTAAAAATGCTGCTGTGGGTTCTGTTGGCGCCGCTCGTTGTCATTACGCTGATGTATCTGGTTTTTGATGTCAAAAATGAAACGGATATACGTATAGGCGTACCGGATACGATGGACCCGACCTTTACAGAAGGACTGCCGGATGATGTGGAAGTTCTGACCTATGAACTGACACCGGTGCTTGACACACTGCTTGATACCCATGAACTGGACGCGTTTGTCAGTATGGAAGACAAGGGACTTAATGTCACTTATAAAAATGAAGACCCGCCGAAAACAGCTGCTGCAGAACAGGCGGTTGAGACAGGTGTCCGTGCTGTGGAGGATGAAAGACTGAAGGGAATTATGGCAGCTCTGCCGGAAGAGGCCGAGATTCCGAAGATTGAAATTGAAACATCTTTTCTATACGGTGATTCAGCAAGTACGTTTTTTGAAAAAATGTTCCCGATATTGACAGGCCTGGTGCTGTTTTTCTTTGTGACGGTATTTACCTGCCTTACACTGTTCCGGGAACGCTGGTCAGGCACGCTGGAACGGATGCTGGCTACATCAATCAGACGGAGTGAGGTGATTCTCGGTTATTTAACGGGACTCGGTCTGTTTATCCTGCTGGAAACAGTCCTGCTGGTGCTGTATTCGATTTACCTGCTGGATGTAACGATTGCCGGGAGTATGATATGGGTGTTTGTCATTTATATACTGCTCGCGTTCAGCGGTGCTGCGGCGGGTATGATGATCGCGCTGCTGTCGAAAAGCGAAGGGCGGCTGATGCTCTTGATTCTGCTGGTCACTGTGCCGCAGATATTTTTATCGGGATTAATTCCCTTTGATTATATAGGAGACTGGTTTAATAACATCGGCTATGGATTTCCGCTGAGATATGCGGGAGACGCGCTGACGGAAGTGATGATTAAAGGAAACAGCTGGTCGTATATTTGGAATGAACTGCTGGCTTTAGCACTGTTCATTATTGGCTTTACGGTGCTGAGTATTTTAGGGCTGAAGAAACACCGGAGAGTGTAATCTTTTTAAGAAGGACTGATATAAATGATTAAAAAACTGGCGAACGTTATGCTGTATGTGAAAGATATCGATATGGCGGTGGACTTCTGGACGACTAAATTAGGCTTTACGGTGAAAGAAGAATTGGATCTGATGGAGAACTATAAAGGATATGAAGTGGCGCCGGACGCTGAATCGGAAACGACGATAGTCATGTTTCCGCTTGAGTTTATCGAGAAATACAGTCCGGAAGTGAGCAGGGAAACGCCGTCGCTGATGTTCGAAGTGGAGAATGTTGAAGCGGTGTATAAAGAGCTGAAAGAAAAAGGCGTGGATGTCGGTGAACTGGTGGAGATACCGGGGATGAAGACATTTAACTTTAACGATGGACAGGAAAACTACTTTGCGGTGAGTGAAGCGGTGGAATAGGGGACTGATGAGATGGTTGAATTTGTTGAGATAAATGAAGAGAACTATGAAGCGGTGTTGAAGCTGAAAGTGACAGACGAGCAGAACCAAGCGAAATTTATAGCACCGAATGTGAGATCGATTGCGGATGCGTATCTTTATAGAAAAGCAGGAGACGTGTTTCCGTATGCGGTGCAGGACGGGGATAAGGTAGTTGGATTTATACTGCTGGATGAAGACGAGGAAGAAAAAGAATTAATGATTTGGCGGATGATGGTGGATAAGGACTATCAGGGTAAAGGATACGGCAAAGCGATTGTGGAGAAAGTGATAGAGCAATTTGAAGCGGACAGCAGGTTTGATGTGCTCATTGCGGATTATGTTAAAGGCAATGACGTGATGGGCAGGCTACTGGAGTCGCTTGGTTTTGAATATGGAGAGTTTGATGAAGAGAATAATGAGTATGTGATGAAGATGGAGAAGAAAAATTAATGAGTACTGTAAGAGAAAACAATATTTTGGGATGAATTTAGTTCTATTTTCTCTTTTTTTGAGTGCTTAATTATCAATTTTCTATTAGTTTTAATTAATTTTTTGATTTCTTTATTTAAACTTAAAGGGGATACAACTATGGTGACATTAAGTAGATTGTGTAAAGAGTTTAAGAAAATTGAGATAAAACTTATTGAAGACATAGCTGAAGCCGATGTGAGGATAGATTATATAACAATTTTAGAATTACCAGAGAAAAATTATAACTTTAAAAAAAATGGATTGGTATTGAGTACTTTTCAAGCATTTAAGAATATCGATAGTATTAATGAGCAAATTACATGGCTTAAAACGCTAGGGATTTTAGGGATAGGTTTCCATAAAGCACATTATAAAGAAGTGCCAAAAGAAGTTATTCAACATTGTAAGAAGTTAAGTATGCCACTTTTTAGTATTCCTATAAATGTACCATATCATAAAATATTGGATATATTTAACCAACTAGAGAATGAACAGTTGAATCTAAAAAGTTATGAAATATACAAAATGAATGAAAAAATATTAGAATCTGTCTTTTTAGAAAAAGATCCTGGATACATTATAAATTTGATTGGAAATTATATTAAAGAAAATATTATCTTACTAGACTCACATATGAAAGTTAAATCTATTTGGAAAGAACCTGTTTACAGCCAGTCCTATATGGACAGACTGACAAGTGAAATTACTTCTATACATAAAGAGGAGTTATTAAAAACTCGTTTTTTTAAAAGAGAAACGCAGCTAACTGTAAATAGTGAAAGTAATAAAGAACTAGTGATTAATATTATCCCAGTAGTTTCGAAGAAAAGTTTTCTAGGATATCTTATTATAAATAAAACAGCGACGGAAAATTTTTATAGTGATGAAGTAATTCGCATGGGTATTAGAGCTATAAGTATGTCCTCGTATAAACAATCCTCTGGAAATAATCACTTGAGACTTAGAGATATAAAAAAGTTCGAAATACTTATTAACAATGAAAGTAATAGTTTAAAAGAAAATGATTTTTATATACCTATTTCTAAATTAAGTTATTGTATGAGAGTATCATTTGAAGATAAGAGAATTCTTGAAGAAGCATTTAACTCAGTTAATACAGTATTCATGGAGAAGAATTCAAACGTATTAACGTGGATTTATAATAGGACGCTTATCGCGTATTTGGAAAATGATGAAGAATTAAATGAATTGATAGAAATACTGGAAATGTATTCTTATCAGTCTATAGGGTTAAGCGCGGAACATGTAGAAACCTCATTAGATGAGATTAGTAAAATGAATATGCAGGCTAGAACAGCAATGCTTTCTTCTAAAAAAGATGGAATACAGCTTTCTAAGTGGAATAATATAGGAATTGAAAAATTAGTCTATAATATCGATGAACTTTCGTTATTTAAGTGTTTAGATGAAGAGATACTATTACCAATAATAGAATATGATAAAAAGAAAGATGGAAATTTAATCAATACTTTAAAAAGTGCTTTATCACATTTCTTTAACATCAAGGCAATAGCAGAAGAGATGTTTGTTCATCCAAATACAGTGAGATATCGACTTTCTCAAATTAATGGCTTATTAAATATAGATATAAATCAAAGTTCTAACTATGCACTTGTAGTGTTAGCGCTCAAGATGTATGAAAAAAATAAATGAAATTGATTCAGTGTGTTGTTGACGTAGTACAACGGTACACTGAATTTTTTGTGGAGAAAATCAATATAAAATTAACAGTATATTGATAATATTTAGAATATATAAAGGAGATGGATAGTATGGTGAAAGTTTTACTTAAGAACGGTAACTTAATTGATGGGCTATCAGACGAGATTAAGGAGAATTTTAATGTAGTGATAGAAGGCGACAAGATTATCGAAGTAACCAAAGAGGTTCCAAAGGATCTGGATAAATATGAAGTTCATGATTGTTCAGGTAAGTATATATTGCCGGGGTTAATAGATTGTCATGTACATCTTGTCTGGGATGGAAGTGCAAATCCGCAAGCAGTAATTAATTATGAACCAGACGAAAGTATCATATTAGATGCCTATGCACATGCTATGGAGACATTAAAGTTAGGTATAACGACGGTGAGAGACTTGGGAGCTCCTAGAGGAACTGTCCTGAACTTAAGAAATAAAATTAATGCAAACAAATTACCTGGGCCGACAATCATATGTTCAGGACCTCCAGTAGTAATGACAGGTGGACATGTCCATTACTTAGGATATGAATCTGATGGTGACAGTGAAGTACGTAAAAACACCAGACGCGTCTTAAAAGAGGGAGCAGACTTAGTGAAAGTTATGGCGACCGGTGGAATATATACAGAAGGAGAAGAACCAGGGTCTGTGCAGTTAAATTTAGATGAGCTGAGTGCAGCTAAAGAAGAAGCATTAAAAAAGAATAAAAAAGTAGCTGCTCATGCGGATGGAATTGAAGGTATTATGAATTGCTTAGAAGTTGGTATAGATACAATTGAACATGGAATATACGCTGACCGAAATGCATTAGAGATTATGAAAAATCAAGGAACGTTTTTAGTACCGACTATGAAGGTAATGAGACAATTAACTAGTAGCCCCGATATTCCTGAATGGGCATTAAAAAAAGCAGAAGCGGTAGTAAAACCTCATTTCGAAATGCTTAAGCAAGCTGTCGAGATTGGTGTGAAAATTGCAACAGGTACTGATTGTGGTGGGCCAATGACTCCGCCTAAGTATTATTATGATGAAATATTAATCATGAAGGATGCTGGAATGAATTCTATGGAAGTAATTAAAGCATCTACTAGTGTCGCTGCTGATTGTATTGACAGGGATGATCTTGGGGCGATAGTAAATGGAAAAAAAGCAGATTTACTTGTAATTGATAGCAATCCATTAGAAAACTTAGAAGTTTTAAAAGGAGAAAAACTAATCTTTAAAAATGGACTGATTGTATAGTAATAACTTAAAAGGGGATGAAGTTATGAGTATATATTTAATTGCAGTAATTGTTTACTTGCTAATAATGGCTGGGATGGGTGTCTATTTTGCTAAAAACTCAATTCAAGATAGTGATGATTTCATGGTAGCAGGGAGAAGTCTTCCTTTATTTGTTGTAATAGGAACTCTTTTAGCTACTTTTGTAGGCTCAGGAACCGTTGTTGGGGGCGCCAGTTTTATTTATCAGTACGGTCCTTTTGCAGCTATATTTAATTTATCAGGCGGTATCGTTGGGGCTATAGTACTTTACTTTATTGCTGATAAAGTGCGTAATAGTGCAACTTATACCGTGCCACAACTTATGGAGAAGAGATTTGGCCGCGTCACAAGACTCATTGCATCAATTATAATTTTATTCGCATTTATTGGTATAACAGCATATCAGTTTACAGGTGGGGCGTATGTCCTTCAATTAACGACAGGGATGTCGCTTGAATGGGGCGCAATTGTTATAGGTTTACTAGTAATATTTTTAACTATAAGTGGAGGATTGTTCTCAGTAGCATATTCTGATGCATTGAGTGCAGTGTTAATCATTCTAGGATTTATAATAGGTGTTCCATTTGCACTAAATACAGCTGGTGGACTTGAAGGATTATCACTTTCATTACCTGAGCATACAAAGACTTGGAACGGCGGTCTGTCATTTATTCAACTATTAGGTTTTTTCCTCCCCTTGTTCTTATTAGTTCTAGGTGATCAAAATATGTATCAAAGATTCTCGGCTGCTAAAAGTGCAAAAGTAGCTAAAAACTCAGTACTCGGATTTATAGCGGGTAATTTTTTAGTCATAGGGTTAACAATTATACTTGCGACTACTGCAATTGTTATATTTCCAGAAATTGAAGCGGACGCAGCAATACTCACATTAGCTGTAGAAGGCTTACCTGTATTCGTTGGGGTTCTTATTTTATGTTCAGCGGTCGCATTTATTATTACAACAGCGACGTCATATCTTTTATCAGCATCTGGAAATATCGTCTATGACTTATTTTATTTTATCCGTGGAAAAAAAGAACCATTAACGAAAAAACAAACACTGTGGTTTAGCAGAGGAACAGTCGTGATTTTAGGTATACTTGCGTATGTTCTTGGAAGGTTTTTCCCAACAGTATTAGAAATTCAAATGTATTCATATACGATGTATGGTGCGTCAATTACACCCGCGATACTTGCTGCATTAATGTGGAAAAAAGCAACAACAGCAGGTGTATTAACATCTATGTTACTAGGTGGAGGATCTACTCTTATTTGGGAGATGGTACTGAATCGTCCTAATGATTGGAACAGTGTGATTGTCGCATTACCATTATCAGTAGCTTCGTTAATTATCGTGAGTTTGCTAACACAAAAACAAAATAGAGAAGTACAACCAGCTGAATAGATTCCTGTATATCTGGAGGCAATTAAATGAATAGTGTAATCAGAAATATAAATATACTGTATGGCGCAGAGCTTGAATTGATTGAAGACCATGAAATATGGTTTGAAAATGGAGTAATAAGTGAAATCGCTCCAATGAGTAAAGAAAAATCCGACTATGAAATTGATGGCCAAGATGGATATTTGATTCCTGGATTGATTGATTTACATGTTCATGTAATTTGGGATGGTTCAGAAGATCCGGTCAGTATGACAGAAAAAGAAGGTTACGAACAGATGCTTATGAGAGCAGTAAGTAATGGGCATCATTACTTAGAACATGGTATTACAACGGTAAGAGATATTGGATCAATTGACGATATTTCAATTCATGTTTCTAAGGCAATAAGAAGAGGAGTAATTAAAGGCCCTGAAATAATTACAAGTGGAAAGACGTTAACGATGACCGGCGGTCATGATCCGTTTTGGGCAAATTTTGTGGACGGTAAAGATGCTGCATTAAAAGGTGTGCGAGAGCAAATCTATAAAGGTGCAACAGTTATAAAAATTAGTGCATCAGGAGGAGTTTATGGGCGGAGTGAAGGTGAATCAGCTGGTCAATCAGAACTCAGTTTAGAAGAGATGACTATTATTTGTGACGAAGCACATAAGTTTGGTTTAGATGTAGCGTCTCATGCTATCGGCAGGGAAAGTATAAAAAATTCAATACTTGCTGGTGTAGATACAATAGAACACGGACATTATATGGATGATGAGCTGATGGATTTAATGGAAGAACATAAAGTTGCGTGGAATCCGACATTATTTGTTTATAGACAGGTTGCAGAACATCAGGGAGTGCCCGAATATGCACGAAAAAAAGCAAAAGATATTGTGAAGATTCATGATGCCGCGTTTAAAAAATATCATAAGAGAGATATTTTAATCGGGGCAGGATCTGATGCGGGTTCTCCTGGTGTCAGTCATCATGCACTGAAAGATGAAATATATGCAATGAATGAAACGATTCAAGATAACAAGGAAACTTTAAAAACAGCGACAGTCACAGCAGGGAAAATATTGAAACGAGAAAAAGGAATAATTTTAGAGGGATACGAAGCAGATTTAGTTATTCTTAAAGATAATCCACTGGAAAACTTAGAACACTTAAATACGGTTCAAAGAGTATTCGCTAGAGGAGAATCAGTTTTTAAAATTAATTAATTTTAAAAGGAGATTGAATAGTTATGGACTTCAAGTCAAGAATTAAAAAGTTAAGAACAATTATGAAAGAAAAGTCATTAGATGCAGTGTTAATATCAAATTTTGAAAATCAGTATTATTTTAGCGGTTTAAAAGCAATTACGTATTCGAGACCGATTCTTATACTCGTTACTGATAAAGAAACAAGTTTAATTATACCAACTTTGGAAGAAAATCATGCTAAAGATAAAACTGATGTTGACCACTTATATATTTATCATGAGGTAAAAGACAAAGAGGGAGCATATTCTTATCTTGAACAAGTACAGGTGATGCTTAACACATTAAGTTCAGAAATGACAATAGGTATAGAATATAATGCTTTACCAACACAGATTACTCTAATGCTGAAAGAGTTTGGTTCTAGTATTGAAAATATCGAAAAAGATATTACAGAAATGCGTGCTGTTAAAAGTGATGAAGAAATTGAAATGATTAAAGAATCAGGTCAATTAGTAAGTCAGGCACTGAAGGAGTCGGTAGAAAATGCTAGGCAAGGTATAAGTGAATTGGAGATGGACTATTTTGGTAATGAATATCTCTTTAAAGAAGTATCCAAAAAATATCCTGACTCTACGTTTGATTATTTTGTAATGTCACCATCTGGAATCGAAAGAACAAATATGCCACATGTATTTTCAAATTCAAGAAAACTGGAAGAAAAAGATATTATTATTCACAGTAGACAAGTTGGATTGAATGGATATCGAGCTGAATGCGAACGTACAATGTTTATTGGAGAACCTACTGAGAAACAGCGAGAAGTGTTCAATGTAATGGTTGAATCTCAACAAGCAGCATTGGATTATATTAAAGTAGGAGTTACAGCAAAAGAAGTGAATCAACAAGCATTAGATGTAATAGACAAGGCGGGGTTGAAAGAATATGTTGTTCACAGAACAGGTCATGGCATAGGTATAGGGGTTCATGAAGAACCATCACTTAGATTCGATAATGATTTGGAACTAGAAGCTGGAATGGTGTTTTGTATTGAACCGGGTATATATATTCCTGGTGTAGGTGGTTTCAGGCATTCTGATACAGTAGTACTAACAGAGGATGATACAGTTCTAATAACGGAATATCCAAGGGATATAGAGAGTTTAATAATTAGATAAATTAAGAATCTATAGACCTCCTTAATATTAAGGAGGTCTTGTATTCGTTGATACTAGTACGAGCAGTATCAACGCTGATTACTTAAATTAAATGAGTATGTAAATGAAACTAGGTTTAGTGCTGGTCAGATTGATCGAAAACACTATATTTTGGTAATTAGACAAATTAAATCTAAAAATATATACTAAGTATTATAGGAGTAGAACATATGTTCACTATTCAGGTTTGTATATTTGGATGAATTAAATAGAATGAAACTCTGAACAAAGTGTTCAGAGTATTTTTTTAATTTTATTTAAATTGTAAAGCAACTAAAAAGACTCTAGAATGAATTAGTGGAAATTTGCGTAAGTATACTAATTTGGAGGCAAATTTTAGTTGCTGTAATTGATATACTTAATAATAAAAGTGCTCTTTCATAAAATTAGAGAAATGTTAAAAGAGAGCAGCATAATCAAGAGGAGTATTTACCGTTGGAGTCTACAAATAAACGTATCAACCAATTTTATAGAGACTATAAAAAAATAAATGAATATATCTATATTAATAGTGATTTAAGTAGAAAAGAAATAGCGAAAATTATTAACTATGAGATTGTTAACCAATTTTTAGAACATGAAGAAATTAGCAGCAATAATGGATTATATAAACTATTATCTTTTGAAAAACCAGACATGGATTATAATCTTTTTTTAAGCTATATACAAAACATTGTTCACAAATATTCTTGGTCACTTAAAGAAGAAAAGAATTCTCTTACTCCAGATATTATTGGAAGAGTCTTTGAGAAGTATGTTAACCAGAGAGAGAATGGTGCATACTATACAGATGAAGACACTATTCAATATATCCTAGATTCTTCAATTTTATGGGCACTTTTAAATAAGTTGAATGCTGAAAATAAAATTAAAGTGGAGTTTATGAGCAATTTTACTGATTCTATGAATGAATCAAATGAAAAGAAAGTATTATTTGAAAAAGTATTAATATCTGCTGAAAAACATGAAGTATATGAGTTATTAGATGTTCTGAAAGAGTTTAAGGTTGCAGATATTTCAGTTGGAACAGGAGCGTTTTTAGTTGCTACTATTGAATATCTGACAGAAGTATATGTTTTATGTTGTAAAGCGATAGAAAAAACGTTAGATATTCATTCTACCCTAATGTATATTATGGAAAAAATAATACATGGTATAGATATTATGCCCGATGCATTGGATATTGCAAGATTCAGAGTGATATTGAAAAGCATTCAAATACTTCAGAAATATAATATGGAATTAAAAGAAATTCCTAAACTAAATTTTTATGAGCAAAATTCTTTAACTTATAATAATTGGTCTAGTATCATCTCGGATAAATCAGATAGGTTTGATTGTATTGTTGGAAACCCACCATACGTAGAGTATTCAAAAATTCAAAATTATGAGTTGGAAAATTATGAAACAAAAAAAAGTGGTAATCTATATGCTTTTATGATAGAAAAATCAATTAGCTTACTCACTGAAGATGGAGTGCTGGGCTTGATTGTTCCTATTTCTTTAGTGTCTACATTGAGGATGTCCTACGTAAGAGAGTATTTATATAAAAATATGAATGAAATTTTTATTGCTAATTTTGCGGATAGACCTGGCACATTATTTAACGGAGTACACCAAAAATTATCAATTGTAATTGCTAAGAAAAATCAGACTGTTGTGCCTAAAATATACACTACAAGTTATATACATTGGTATGAAAAAGAAAGAGATAATTTATTTAAAAATATAAAATATAGAAGAAATATTTTTGAGACCTCAGAATTTATTTTTAAATATGGAAATCAAATAGAAGAAGAGATACTGAAGAAAGTTACTTCTAACGAAACGAATATACTAAGTATGACGAGTCCAAAAGGACAACATCCATTGTCTATGAGTACTAGAATGACTTTCTGGATGAAGGCATTTCCAGTGATTAATGAATCATCAGAATATAAAAAGCTGTTTTTTGAAGATATTAAGGTAAGAAATTTATTTTATTTGTTACTAAATTCAGATATATTTTATTTTTATTGGGAAAGCATCTCAGACGGATGGCATATTACAAATAAAGAATTGAAATACTTTAAATTTGATTTCAATAAATTGACTGAGTTATCAGAGATTAAAATTAACAAATATACAAAATTACTAGAGGATGATATAGAGAGAAACAAAGAATTCATTGGTACTAAACAAGCGGATTATTCATTTAAGCATAAAAAATCTAAAGAGATTATTGATGAGATTAATCTATTATTAGGAAGTTTATTTGATTTGACTACTAGAGAGCTAGAGTACCTAAGACAGTATAATTTAAGTTATAGAATGAATGATGAGCTAGAGAATTACAATAGTCGGAGGCCATGAAATGAATGTTATAGACTTGTTTTCAGGAGTAGGTGGATTGAGTTCAGGATTTAAAAAAGCCGGATATGATATCATTTTGGCTAACGAAATCGATCCTATGATAGCAGAATCTTATAGAAAGAACCACCCTGAAACATTGATGATCAACAGAGATATAAAATATCTAGCAGATAATTTTAAAGAATGTATAGAAGAGAATTTAGCTCTTATAGATGATCCAGAGCGAAGAGATGAGATACGCAGTAAATTGTCTAGTATAGATGTCATTATTGGAGGGCCTCCTTGTCAAGGATTTAGTATGGCAGGAGCTAGGATTAGAAAAACTAATGAGTTCATTGAAGATCCACGAAACTTTTTATTTAAATATTATTTTAAACTTCTACAGATATTCGAACCGGAATTTTTTGTTTTTGAAAATGTACCAGGTTTAGTGAATTTAAAAAATGGTGATATCCTAAATGAAATTACTAAGATTTTTTCTGATGCCTCGGAGTTTAGTGGGCATGGATACAATATTGAAACAAAAATTATAGATTCTACCATTGCGGGAGTTCCACAAAAACGAAAGAGATTAATAATATTAGGATCGAAAACACACAAAATTGATATATTAGCTGACTTGAAAGAATTTACAGAGGCAAGAAAAATTCCTGACGATGTCACCGTATCAGACGCTATCAGCGACCTTAATTATTTAGAAAGTGGTGACGGAGAATTTATTAGCGAATATAAATCTCCAACACTGAAAAAATATCAAATAGCTAGAAGAACAAAGACAGAAAACCTTTATAACCATGTTGCTCCACTACATGCTGAAAAAACAATTGCTAGGATTGCTGAAATTAAGCAAGGAGAAAATTATCGTAATTTAAAAGATCATGAGAGTATTAAGTCAGTTCACAGTGGGTCTTACGGTAGATTAGAGTGGAATAAAAGTTCACCAACAATAACAACAAGATTTGATACACCATCTGCTGGAAGAGTTATACATCCAGAGCTCAATAGATCGCTAACTCCTAGAGAAGCAGCAAGAATACAGTCGTTTGATGATGACTTTGTATTCTATGGAAATAAAAGTTCGATTGGGAAACAAATAGGTAATGCTGTCCCGCCATTATTGGCTGAGGCAATAGCTAATGTCATTTTAAAATATCAAAGATAAAGGTGATGTTTTATGAACTTTAAAAATCGTATTGATTATTTATTAGAACATGAAAATCTTAAAGAAATCACTTGGTATACCCCAAAACATGAATGGTCCATAATTGATTTATGTTACAGTGCTTTTATTTTGGAGAAATTTAAAGAGTATAATAAAATTGGTGAAAAAGTGGGATTGGTTCAATTTTATAAACAGCAAAGTGAAACACTCCAAAAAGGGATAGATAGCCATAAATTGACTGCGACGAGCAGGATAGTACCAAATGCAGTTTATATTGGATTGGTAAAGGGTGTGTATAGCAAAAATCTCGAACGAGAAATAGCTGATCCATTTTTTGAGATACAAAAAAGATGTGATGGTAATTTTGAAAAGGTTGAAATGTATTATGACATTTTTGAACAACAAGTAGAAAAAATGTTTGTAAATAGAAAACGTGAGGAGTCTGAAGTCTTATTACACCCATTATTTGTTTTATATAAAGTATTACTCTTAGCATATGAATATACAGAAAGGTTTGCAATTTCAAAAGATGAATTCTATGCATTCGTTTATTCGACGCACAACTATGATGATGTATATCAATGTATTGAGTACATAGTTAAATCTAGAATTAATCATTTAGAAGAAGTTAAGAAAATAAGAGGGAAAGTAAGCGAAGTTAGGATTTTTGGATTGTTCAATCAAATTAAAAGTTTGGAAGTTACTTCCGATAGTATAAAAATTCGTGATGAATATGTTGAAGACATTAAGAAAAAAATTCATAAGTATGAAAATATTATTACTAAGAGATATGATAGACAACTCTTTAAAGAGGCTCTGTATTCTAAAATGAGTATATTTGAATATTTTAAGGAGGAATCTTATGAATAATGAACGGCGATTCACAGAGTGGTTGAAAAATAATAATGTAGCAAACGTAAATGATATTGTTCAATATTTGAAGTTTGTCAATAGAAAATATAATAGTGATAGTGATGAACAAGTAGATTTCTTTAGGAACCCAGATTTATTTAAAGAATATCAAAACAAAGATATACTAAAAAATATCTTTAAAAATGAGATTAAAGATTTGAATGTGGGTTATAAAGATGAAGTTTTATCAAGTTTATTATTATTGTTAGATCAAAACAATGCTGCATCACTATATTATGGTTTTATACTAGAAAGTAATTTGAGTGAAGAATCAAAAAAAGATAAAACTGAGGAAAGTGATCATCAAGATATATCATTTGATTATGATTCATGTATAGAGGGTGGCATAAATAAAATATTTTATGGGGCACCAGGTACAGGGAAATCATATAAAGTAAATGAAAAATTCTCTGATTATAATAGAATTACATTCCACCCAGAAATAACGTATTTTGATTTTATAGGTGGACTTAGACCAATTCAAAATGATGATACGGGAAGTATAAATTACAATTTTGCGCCTGGCACGTTTGTAGATACATTAATATCTGCGCTCAAATCACCCGAAAAAAAACACGGGCTAATAATTGAAGAGTTAAATAGAGCTAATACAGCAGCTGTATTTGGAGATGTGTTCCAGTTGTTAGATAGAGATGATAAAGGATTAAGTATATATCCAATTCTAAATAAAGATATTAGTAAATATATTTTTGAAAAAACAGGATATGATATAACCAAAATTAGAATTCCTTCTAATATGAGTATTATTGCTACGATGAACAGTGCAGATCAGGGTGTGTATGTATTGGATAGTGCATTCAAAAGAAGATGGGAATTTGAATATTTACCAATAAACTTTGCTAATAACGAGTTAAGCGATGTGGAAGTAGCCGGATTTGATATTCCTTGGCAGGTTTTAGGAGAAGAACTAAATAATCATTTATCTGAAATACTTAAAATTGATGAGGATAAGTTGATTGGACAACGATTTCTGACAAAGTATGAAATGCAGAATATCGATACAGTTAGTTCGAAATTGCTTATGTATTTATGGGATGATGTTGTTCGATATAATAGAGAGCAAGTTTTCGTAGAGTCGAACTCTTTCGCAAAGTTAATTACTTTATTTAAAGCAAAAGGCTTAGCTTGTTTTGTGCCTGGAATCACTTCAAGAATAAAAAGTGTGGATATTTCAGAAGTTGATGAAATCTCTGAATAAAGGGTGTAATCAGGATGGATAAAATATTTAAAGTTTTTGTAGAAGGATCAGTTCTCTCTTCTGAAAAAATCCCAGAATCATTTTTAAAAGCAGGTTATGTTGAGAGTAAAGGTAATGGCAATATAATTATTAAAGTATGTGGACTCATTAATTTTAATAATATTCTATATGTATTTATGCCAAAAGGATATGACCTAAACAATCTGCCAAAAAATCAAGAAATTAAAAGTATTAAGTTACTTTATGAGATACTATTAAACCATAATTTAAGTAATCCACTTACAGATGAAGAAGTTGAATGGAACGGTAAGCAGATAAAAAATCAAAATTATGTTAAAACTGTTACCTGGTTAATTAACGATTATCAAGAAAATGGATACTATCAAAATGAGGAAACAAAAATTGAAACGAATGGTAAGGGTAGAGTACTCTGGAATAAAACTTTGAGACAAAAGATGCCCTATATCATTAACGATGAAGTACTTTATCTAGATATGTATACTAAGAGGAACGAGCAAAATATTAACGATATTATACGGCTTATCCATAAAAAAGTTATACAAAATTGTATACGAGAAATCGGACTATTATATAACCTAAAACAGGTTCATGAAGAAATTGAATTACCATATAGTATAGATCAACAAATAATAATTCTGCATAAAAAATTAAATACAGTTTATACTGACCGTAAAATTAGTCTGTTAAAACAACTAATAAACTATTTAGAATTAAAACATTCAGGAAAATTAGCCTTTACTTTAGCGACCCCATACTTCTATAATGTGTGGGAATTAATGCTTAGGAAATTATTTAATCATGAAGAAGAATTACAAGGACTTGTACCGAAACCATATTGGGAAATAAATGGGATAAAAAATTACACGAAGCAAATCCCTGACATATTGATTACTAAGGATGATTCATTGGTGATTATTGATGCTAAATATTATTCTATTGACTCTGGACAGGTCAAGAAGTTTCCTGGTTGGCCAAGTATTGTAAAACAGCTGTACTATAATTTGTCTTTAAAAAAATATTATAAGAAGACGTATAATATTTTTATATTTCCTAAAATTGTATCAAACTCATTCGAATACATTGGGAAAACATCAGTAAAAGGTCTTGAAACAGAATATGGTTATATTTATGCATATGCAATAGATATAAATGATGTTTTTGAATATTATAAATATAATCGTGAGATGAAAGAGATTATTGATTTAATCATTAAAGATACTATGACTAGGTGATTTTTAAGAAGTATATCTGGAGATCGATAAATGAAAAAATTCATGAAGTACAACGATGCTAAAGAAGAAATGAATCGAATAAAAAACTATATTTATCTAGTAGAAAATTATAAAGTAGATAATGTTTTTAACTGGATAGTAAAGCAGTATGCGTTAACAAATAGTATAGCTGGAGTAGTTAGAAGTGCGAGAAATGAAGAAGATCATAAAATTTTTGAGGTGGTGGACAGGGAAAAAGTATTATCTGTTCTTAATTCTCCGGCGAAAGATGAGCTACATAAAATAATAATACAGGGATATAAAGCGAAAATTAGAAGAAAAAAACCGTGATTCTATAGGGGTTTTAATAAATCTCTAGAGAATCTTTTTAAGATAATTAATGACTGAATATTCTTTATTTATAAATCTTGAAATACTTTAATTAATGAATTTACATATGATAAATTTTTGATTAAAAAGTTAAGAGGGGGAGATTTAATGGATAGAATTACAGAAGAAATATTAAAAACAAATGACACAATTTGCGAAAGTATTTCAAATACGAAGGTTATAGATATAGGATCATCATCCCAACATATTTTATCTGAATTACGTAATTTTATAGAACATTGCCTTCTAAAAATTCATTCAGATTTGTTAAAAAAAGATTTAGAAGTTACGTATGACAACATAGATGTAGCAGTAAATTACCTTAAAGGAAATGGAAATAAAGAAATGCAGTTTCTCATTGATTTCCATTTATTTATACAAACGGCGAGGTCACATTATGCTATAGATAAAGATAATGCAGAGAGGCTAATGATTAAATATTTAGCGTACTTAATTAAAACTAAAGAATATATGTATAATAAATTCGATATAAATATTCTACATAACTTAAATGATTTTCCGATACATCAAAATCCATTATTATCAGATTATTATTCTCCTATAGTTAATAAAATTAACAGTAAGACTAATAATTCTCTAAAGAACGGTAGGTTTTATATCCACCGAACAAGGCCGTTTTACTTAAAAGATAAAATATACTATGAGATTACCTTTTCAGTTGCAATAGATAATAATAGTAAGTTTGATCGACAAATAGCATTTACAGATCTAGAAATTGAAGATAACTATGCAGTAAATTTACAGTATAGAAATGAATTTATTGATATTAATGGAATGACAATGCCTATAAAAATTATAGATAAATGGGAAGTTTCTATTAGACCTTGTGAGATTAACAATTTTTCTAAAATTTTTAGAGTTAATCTTGAAATGAATCGTAATCATAAAGAGTATAGGAATTTAATGACTTATCTCACTCAGAGTAGAAAAACTTTAGTTGATATAATATTGCGAGATGATGATGATTATAATAAATTTATAGACTTCATTTCTAACAATGGAAAAACCTATAATTTTAGTAAAGTTCTAGATGAATGTAGAGAGATAGTCCTTAACGATCGTAACGGTTCTAATATTTTACGATATTTACTTTATACTATGAATAATAAGGTCATAAAAAAACAGTATTATTCTGAAGGCTGTTATTTACTAAGTTATTTAAGGTTGAGTTTTGGAGCTATACCTTTCGATAATTCTCCTTTCTCATCGTCTTTAATACGGCATAATCCGAAATTAGTTGATCTCTTTAAATGTATAGATATAAGTCACAGAGAGAATGAACTTCTAGCACGTACTATAAAAACAAATACAGAGAAGTATAATCAAATATTTACTTCACCTCGAGAGTTGGAGACATTTGATGCTATAGGTGATTTACAAAGAGAATATAATGAAAGACTGTATAGTGGGCATAGGCCATCAAGAGAAATCGAGATGAGAAACGGTCATTATTATATACAAGAGTATAAGGAAAGTACAGAAGTGATATTGAACGAAATTGAAAAATTATCGTTGTCAGGCGTTACAAACTATAAAGATTCAGTAGTTGATTGGTTGAAGAAATCTTCCTATGTAATTGATGATAAGAATAAAGAAGAGATTGTAAAAGATATGTTTGTAAATACGAAAGTTTCTTTCGTATATGGAGCAGCGGGTACAGGGAAGTCTACTGTTATCGAGCACATTTCTGAATTTTATTCAAATATTGATAAGTTATATTTAGCAAATACTAACCCCGCAATTGATAATCTTAGACGTAGAATACCAAGTGAAGAAAATATGTTTATGACTACAACAAAATACTTAAATTCTCAAAAAAAAATTGAAACAGATTTATTGATTATTGATGAGTGTAGTACCATTTCAAATAGAGATATGAAAAGAATATTAACAAGAAGTAATTTTAAACTATTGCTTTTAGTCGGTGATGTCCATCAAATAGAATCGATTACATTCGGTAATTGGTTCAGTTTTTGTAAAAAGTATTTTGAGAAACGAAAAGATGTTATTCACCAGCTGAATATCCCTTATAGAACTCAAAATGATAATCTAATAACATTATGGGAAACAGTTGAGAATATGAAACATGGTGTATCGGAATTGATGGCAAGAAATAGTTATTCTATCAAATTAGACTCTAATATCTTTCAGAGATTATCGGCTGACTATAGTCAGGATCAAATTATATTATGTTTAAACTATGATGGGCTATATGGAATAAATAATGTTAATAGCTATTTACAATCTAGTAACCCAACTCCACAAGTAGAATGGGGTTATAATATATATAAAGTTGGGGATCCAATCCTTTTTAATGAGAGTCAAAGATTTTCACCTTTAATATTCAATAATTTAAAAGGAGTTATTAGGGGCATTGAGATTGATGAAAAAGATATCATATTTGATATAGAAGTAGATAAAGTCTTTAATGAGATGGAAATAGACGGGTATGATTTAGTTATGATAGAAAACTATAATTCTACGAACTCTATAATTAGATTTAAAGTTTATGGATTAACAGACACTGATGAAGATAATACGTTAGATGAACACACAGTTCCTTTTCAAGTTAGTTATGCGGTGTCTATTCATAAGGCACAGGGATTAGAGTATAATGAGGTTAAAATTATTATATCTGATGAAGTGGACGAGAGAATAACACATGATATTTTTTACACTGCGATAACAAGAGCTAGAAAAAATTTAAAAGTATTTTGGTCTTATCAAAGTGAGAAAAAAATAATAGAGAGTTTTGTACGAAAATCTAGTAGTGATTACTCTGTCTTTAAAAGTTTGAAACAATAAGGAATTACTTATAAGTTAGCCTCCTGTAGTATGGAAAGTACTTCAGGAGCTATTTTCTTTAATAGTTTAAGCTTATATGAGAATAACTAATTGTATTATCAGAGTATTACGTATTTGAGCTAACGGAGATATCCATATGAACAACACTTATAATAATAGAGGATTTATAAATGATCTAAACACACAGAATATCTCTGCCGGTATTATAACAGGGACACTTGGCATCGTAGGTGCGCCGATTATCGTCATTGAAGCGGCGGCAGCGGGCGGGTTTTCTCACATAGAGACAATCTCCTGGTTTTACGCCGTGCAGTTCTTTGGTGCTTTATTCGGCCTGCTTATGGCATTCTATTACCGCATGCCGATTGTCGGGGCTCATTCTATTACCGGCGTCGCATTTTTAGTCACCGTTACTCCGCACTTTACATATTCAGAACTCGTCGGCGGTTTTATAATTACCGCCATTATAATTATGCTGTTTGGTATTTCCGGTATATTTAAAAAGGTCATGAGCTGGATTCCAAGGGAGATTATTTCCGCCATGCTCGCCGGTATTATAACGAGTTACGTAGTCGGATTAATTCCAGCAGCACAAGAGCTGCCGATTGTCGGCGTTACCGCAATTGCCGTCTACTTTATATTAACAAAGTGGGATTTAAGAATTCCGCCGATGCTTGGATCAGTGCTCACAAGTGTGATTGTTTTCTTCGTATTTCATGAATTTGATATGTCCGCACTTGGCACGGAAGTTGTAATGCCGATTGTGCATATGCCGGAGTTTTCACTGGCGGGGGCAGTCTCAATTTCAATTCCGCTGGCACTGATGATTTTAAGCAATGATGCGACACCAGCTGTCGGTGCGCTTGAACGCAGCGGTTATCATGCACCGACAAATAATATTTTAACGGTGAGCGGGATTCTGTCGATATTTACAAGTTTCTTTGGTGGACAGTCGGCCAACGTTGCAGGAATGATGACGACAATCGCTTCTGATGAAGAGTCAGGTGAGATTGATAAACGTTACGTTGCTTCAGTCATATCAAGTATTATTATGCTCATCTTCGGACTATTTGCATGGGCACTGGTGCCGCTGATGTTTGAATTGCCGGAAGCATTGATGGCGATGCTGGCAGGGTTTGTTTTACTAGGCGTATTTGCTTCAACGATGAGAACAAGCTTTGGGAATTCCAAATACACAATGTCAGTCATTTTCACCTATATTATTTCTGTGTCGGGAATTTCTATATTTTATATCAGTGCACCGGTCTGGGCACTTTTAATCGGAACAATACTGGCGAAAGTCGTAAGGAAATAAATAGAAGCTGGTCTTTTAAAGACCGGCTTCTAATTTTTTTGATTATCTGTAAGCGTCAGTCCATCTTTAACAACCGATACCGTCACATCTTTATAGTCGTATAAATTCCCGTCGATATTCATTTCTTTTAAATTTTCCGTCCGGACTTCTGCCTGTTCTGCAGTTAAATACATTACTTTAGGATGTTTCGTAATGTTTCCCGTAAATGCCAGATAAATCAGCTGCACAATCTCTTTAATATTAATCGGTTCGATATTTAATATATGAAGCAGACCGTCATAAGGTTTCGCTTCAGGAAGCAGTTTTTCTAAACTGCCGACTGATGAGATTTTAGAGACAAGTGTAAACACAGAGTCGACTTCCATCTCCAGCTTATCTATTTTGATGTGTATCCGGTAAGGGTTTAATTTTATCAGCGTCCTGATTCCTCTAATGAGGTAGGCACCGCGTCCCACTTTGTTTTTCACCGAGCTGTTCACTTTCGCAAATGATGCCATAAAGTTGCCGAAGGCGACCATGTAACCGGCATATGTATTATTGATTTTAATGGTGTCTATTGTTTTGGTTACAGATATATCAAGATCTTTTGCTGCCGTAATGGGATTAAGCAGAATGTTGTTAGCTCTGGCAAAGTCATTTACTGTACCTGCAGGTATTACCGCAATGGGGATATTAATATTTTCTTTACCGAGTATACTGACAAGCTCACTGATTGTCCCGTCACCGCCCGCAGCAACAATGAGGTCAGTATCCGGTGCGTGTTCCTGAATGATATGTTTAAACCCTGCTGCTTCAGTGTATCTGATCACCGGTTCATAATCTTGAGACTTCAAATTACGGATTAACGTATTTTCCAGCTGTGCTTTTTTGCCCATACCGGCAGTCTTATTAATGATAACCAATGCCTTCTTCATATTCCGCCCTCCGTTCTTTAAAGGTTTGTTACATTTATTATACCGCACCTGACGAGGGCAGAGGGGTAGATAAAACATGAGAATTATACTATAGTAATAGCTGGTACTAAAAATATGCCGACATAGTTTAATGGCAGAACACAGCCATGGTAAGGCTGCAATGCGAGTTCGATTCTCGCTGTCGGCTTAGTAAAAGGAGATTACTCAATATGATTACGATAGGTGCAGTGCTCCTTATTGTTTTAATTTATGCGATAGTTAATAGTGTAAAGTTTTTCAAAGATACAGAACTCAGTAAAGAAGTGAAAGAGAAGATGCTGGCAAAATCTTTTAAGGCTGCATTCATTACTGTGATAGTCGGCTGGGGTTTCTTTGAATTATTCATGATTATGAGAATAGATCCTTCATTTGACGTATACCGGATAGTAATATTAATCATTGTGATTATTTCATTTATCGTCTTCGGGCTGAATTTAAAAGTACAGAATCAGCGTCCTGAATAAGTAATCTTTTATTTTAATGCCTCTTCATGATAAGATTAAGAAAATTTAAATAGAAGATTGTAGGTTAATATATGAAGAACTTAATTATTAGAGTAATTAAGGAAACAATGAAAGATCCTGTTAAAAGAGAAAAAGTGATGAATTACGTTAAGCCGATTATTTCCAACTATACAAATAAGAATAATAAGAAGAAATAGAGAAAAATCCGGTCCTCAAAGAGGTCCGGATTTTTATTATTTATCAATATCTATATTCTTTACTTCTCTGACCTTAACGTCTTCATTCTTCACTTCATTGACTCTGATATCATCATGCTTCACAGTGCCTGATACATGCTCCATCTTCTCAACGACTTCTTTTGTAATCACAATTTCTTCTGTTACCACATGTTCCTTAATTACTCTGATACGTTCTTTTGTTACCGGAATTCGAATAATCCCGAGGTCGTCATCCGAGTCTTCTGTATTATTATAGGTTTCAAACAAAGGCTCGCCTTCAACTGCACGGCGTTCTACCGTGACGTTATCCATATTCACAGGGACATCAAATTCTTCAACTTTTGAATCCGTATATTTCTCAACGACGACTTCTCCTGTTTGGACTTTTTCTTTACTTACTGCAAGCCGTTCTTCACGAAGTTCAAATGTTTCTTCGCCTTCAGGTGTATCCAGTTCAGATACATCATCAATGTATAACAGAAGTTCTCCATTATTCAGAGCGTTTGAGTAGTTTTCACGTTCCTGATTCGTCATCGTGAGACGCTGGCTGCCGTCAAGCTGTATAAGTAGTTCTTCCAGAGTGTTACCGGCAGTCATACGTTCGTTCACTCCCGGATAATCTAAGAGGAAATCCTCATAGCCACGTGTCGACACCACGGTTAATTTTTTCTCGGGTACTTTTAAATCTCTGTAATGCTGCAATCTTTCCTTTAAGTGATGTTCATTCGCAATCAATTCAATTTGCCCCATAATGTCAAACCTCCATGTAAATTAGTAATTACTGTTTTATTCCCCGTATGGACTAAGTGCAAACGGAGACTCTGTTGTGATACTCTTTATTTAAACAGCAATAGAGGAGATGACTAGATGTTTATAGATGAAATCAACGCATTGATTGAAAGCCAGCCAACGAAAGATATTTCTTACAAGATCCAGTTTGATAATAAGGTGTACGTACATAATGAACACCAGGTATATCCTTCTTCCAGCACGATAAAGGTGCCGATCAGCTTAATTAATCTGCAGCAGCATTTTCATAACTATGAAGATATTTCACTTACGGTCGGAAAAAAGGTCGGGGGCTGCGGCGTACTTCATACGCTTCAGAGCGTTAAACGCCTGACGTTATGGGATACAATTGTCCTGTCGATTATCGTGTCTGATAATACTGCGTCGAACATGCTGATTGATAATATCGGCATCGAGCGGATCAACGAAGGATTTACGGCACTTGGTCTCCACGATACAACACTCGCACGGAATTACTACGACACGACAGGGATTAATGAAGGCAAACGCAACGCAACATCTGCCGCTGATATGTTCACGTCGATGCAGTATGTCATTAAAGAAAATGATGTACTCCCTGAAGAACTCAGACAGACCTTCTTTGAAGTCATGAAAAAACAGCAGATTAACGACAGAGTCGGCGGATTTTTTAATATTGATGAAGACCATGAAGCGGAATTTATCGCGTCGAAAACAGGGTCTGTGACAGCGCTCGAGCATGAATTCGGCATGATTCAGCTTAACGGCAAGCAGCTGATTTTCTCAGTGTTCTCAGATAACTGGCCGTCCAATCAGGAAGGCAAATATTTCCTGAATGAAATGGGTAAAGTATTTAAGAAGTATATGAGTTAAATTAAAAAAATCGGGAGGCACTTATGACAGAATTTACTTTGCAGGAAGCAATTTTTACAGTCAGCAATCTCCGTACTCAGCTTAATAAGGAATACGCAAAATTTGATACTGAATACCGCGTGCCGGTTGCCGTGAATAACGAGAATATCGTGAATGAGGGCAAGGCGGCGGATGTGAAAGATTCCCTTAAAAAGATTGAACAGCTGAAACACGATATTATCACGCTTAAAGCAGCTGTTCATCATAAGAATACGACGGGAGTACTTACAATTGATGACGCAGAATATACAGCATCTGAAGTGCTGGAATCATTGAAACTGGAAAGGGATATCGTCAATAATCTGCAGAATAATACGGCTTTCGGCTATCATCGTGAGCGTATTAAAACTGTATCCGGCGTCGGTATTGTTGAAGAGGGTATTATTAATGAGAAAGAAGTGCTTGAATATATTGAGAAACTTGAAGTAAAAGTAAACCGAAAGTCGATGCTTATTGATAAGTTCAACAGTACGGAAACGATTGAAGTGAATCTCAAATCGATGTAAAAATTTTGGCAGAAATCAGGTCCCTTTCTTATATGATAATTTGATGGATTACAATTTACGGTTTATTTATCTGATTACGTTTTAAGAATCCGGATGCTGGACACGAAATACAATCGTGCTGATGATCTGATTTCGACGGGGATTTCCCAAAAACTTCAGGACGGAAAGTTTTGCCTTTAGGACCGTCCGTACATAAAAAAAGACAGGCAGAAATTTTATGCCTGTCTTTTTTCTTATTTTACGCTGCTGCTTTACATGCTTCTGCACATTCAAAACATGCTTTCGCACATTGCTGGCAGTGATCGTGGTCGTGTTTCTCACACTCAGTGCCGCAAGCTTCACAAATCGTCGCACATACACCTGCAAGTTCTTTAACAAACGCTGAATTTCTCGTAATTGCCTGTTCTAAATGTGCGCACATGTCTGCACATTCACGGTCAAGTCTGATACAGTCTGCCATCATTTTTACGTCCGTTTCTTTTAGGCACGCGTCGAAACAACGATTGCACGCTTCCATACATTCGTGCAGTGTTTTAAGTAATTGCTGATGCTGTTCGTGAGCCATTCATTATTCCTCCTTAAAATTATATACAATTTATTAATTCCCTGAGTAAAAGCTTTTAAACTGTAGTACAGTAGAAGTGTAAAAAAAATATAAACGGCTGGGGGCGCACTGAAAGTGCTGAGAGATAATATCGACCCTTCGAACCTGTAGGTTAGTACCTGCGCAGGGAAGTCTGAGCTGATATATGTATAAAATTTCAGCCCGGACCTTCTCATGAGGTTCGGGTTTTTATCGTCTTCAGCTGAAAAGAAAAGGGGATAATATAATGAAGTTTACTGACAGACTATGGAACAGTGTGGAAGATATTTGGAATGGCTATCTTCGTCATCCGTTTGTTACAGGGCTTGGTGACGGGACGCTCGAGCTCGAAAAGTTTCAGCATTGGCTGAAGCAGGATTATGTGTATTTAATCGAGTATTCAAGATTGATGGCCATTGGTGCCGAGAAGGCGCCGGATTTACAAACGATGAATATGTTTTCTGAAATGCTGCACGGGACGCTGTTTGGCGAGATGCAATTGCACCGAAAATATGCTGCGGAGTTCGGTATTGAAGAGAGCGAATTGCTTAGGACGGAATCTTCTGCTGTAAACACGGCTTACACGAGCTATATGCTGAATCATGCACAGCGGGGTGATGCGGCGTCTGTGGCTGCGTGCCTTCTGGCCTGCGCGTGGAGCTACAATTATATTGGCAGGGCTTTGGCGGATAAATATCCGAAACAGGAGAATAATCCTTATAAGCAGTGGGTTGAAACATATTCGGGAGAGGATTTCAGCGAGTTAAACGGTACCGCGATGACGCTGCTGAACGAACTGGCTGATGGGAAACCGGAGCGCGAATTAATCCAGCTTGAAGAAATCGTCGTGAAAACAAGTCTGTATGAGTACATGTTTTGGGATATGTGTGAGACAAAAGAAGAGTGGCCAATTCAGTTTAAGTGATGACTGGTTATGATTTTGCATAAGTTTTCGAAATTGTTAAGGCTCGGTAAATTATGCATATAGATGTTTTATCTGAGGTATGGTGACAGTAACATCAATGATCAGTCTGGAATCTACTATACTTTTTAAGGAGCTGGAACTTTAGATGAAGAAACTTTTAACTGTCGGATCACTTGTAGGCGTATTAGCACTTGCAGCATGCGGAGGAGGAACAGAAGAAGAAGGTACTGAAACAGAAACTGAAGAAACAGGCACGGAAGGTACAGAGACTGAAACAGATACAGAAAGTACAGAAACTGAAGACGATGGCGCTTAAATAAAAATGAATATTATATTGCCGCGGGTGTTTAACCTGCGGCAATTTCTTATAGTTCTGCGGTGTTAAATCATCAAATCATGGGTATATACATATTAATTCAGAAATTAGGAGTGATCGGACTTATGAAGAAATTCGCAGTTGTTTCAACAATGCTCGCAGTACTCGCACTTGCGGCATGCGGCGAGGATACAGAAGATGAAGACACAGGCGTTGAAGAAACGGGCGTCGAAGAGTCTGATATGGAAGACGATATGCTCGACGATTCCGACGACGATGATGAAGAAGACAGCGAAATTGAAGATGATGATTAATAATTGATTAGGTGCTGCCGGGTTCGGCGGCATTTTTTTAATCAGAATGACTTTTTTGTGACTTTCAATGTTCCAGCAAATAATTTTAAGCGTTTTCATTTATAATGGACGGGAAGCTAACAAAAACAGAGATGAGAATTTTGTCTCAGACAATTATGAAAGCGCAAACCCCTAATAAGGTAATACTGGGTGTTATTTTATCCATCCTGACTTACGGGCTGTTTGCCCAAGCATTTTTAAACATTGCACCTGAAGTTCAAGCAACTTACAGCACGACGAGCCGCAGTATTATTAACCTGTCTGTCAGTTTAACATCGCTGATTACCGGGATTTTCATGGTCGCAGCAGGAAACATCGCAGATAAGATTGGCTATACGAAGATTACTTATATCGGTATTTTCTTAAGTATTATCGGGTCAATCATTATTATTCTGCCATTCCATACATCATTTTTAATTATCGGACGTATTGTTTAGGGCTTCTCGGCAGCAATGATTATGCCGGCAACTATTTCAATTTTTAATAACATATTTGAAGGCGAGCAGCGCCGCAAAGCGCTCAGTTACTGGTCGCTCGGTGCATTCGGCGGTACCGGTCTTGCATCACTTTTCGCAGGAACGATGGCAACATTCGTTGCATGGCAGTGGATTTTTATCGTGTCGATTGTATTGTCGGTTATCGCTTTATTTTTACTTGAAAACATTAAAGACGTACAAGATAAAAACCGCGGGCCGATTGAATTCGACTTTGCAGGCTTATCTATTTTCGTTGTGATGATCGGTGCAATCAGTATTTTTATTACGCAGGGAGAGGTGCTCGGGTGGGGCAGTCTTACATCGATTCTGCTGATAGCGGTGTTCGTTATCGGACTGATTGTTTTTGTTATTGTAGAACAGCGAAAACATGCGCCGTTTCTCGATTTAACTCTGTTTTCGAATAAAGCATTTTTAGGCACTGTCGTAACGAACTTCCTGTTAAATACAGCGGTCGGTTCGCTCGCATTATTCAATATTTATACGCAGCAGGGACTTGGTATGACTGCATTTTCAGCTGGGCTTATAACGATTCCTTATATTTTAACGATGCTCATTGCCATTAAAATCGGAGAGAAAAGCATCGCTAAACTCGGGCCGAAACCTGCGCTTGTGTCTGCACCGTTACTCTTAGGTGCCGGGTTAATTATGCTGTCTCTAACATTCTTAGGCAGTACTGCATATATTGTTTCAAGCCTGATTGGATTCGGATTTTTCGGTATCGGTATTGGTCTGTTTGCGACACCAGCGCTCGATACGGCCGTGTCAACGACGCCGAAAAATAAAGTCGGCGTTGCGTCTGCGATTTTCAAAATGGCATCGACGCTCGGCGGGGCATTCGGTATTGCGATTATCGTCGCAGTTTACTCGGCACTGTCGAACACAGTTTCAGTCGCAGCAGCGGGGAGCGCGGCGTTTATCGTTAACGTTGTTCTCTTAATAGCGGCATTTGTCTTCGCAATGGTTGTCATTCCAAAAGTCAGTGTGAAAGATAAGTAGCGTGAAGCGGAACTTTTTATGAAGGATAAAAGTTGTGGTAGCATTGAATAAATAAATTGATGCGGGAGCGAATGAGTAATGAAAATTGGAGTTATTTCAGATTTGCATATCGATCGCTACAACAGCGAGACTTTGAAGCAGAAAGACTTTTCTCTCACGCTTGCAAATGAAGTGTCGAGAGCGGCGCTCGACATGCTGCTGATTGCCGGCGATATTTCAAACGACCATGTCCGTTCGTACCGCTTTATGCAGGAACTCGAGCAGATGACCGGTGTGACGATTTATTTCGTGCCCGGCAATCACGATTTTTGGAACTTCAGCGGGGATCAGAAAAGTACCCGGGAAATATATGAATACTTTAAGGATACGAAGTACTTTAAAGAAGGTTCGCCGATTGATCTCGGTGATGACTGGGCACTTGTAATGAATCCGGCCTGGTACGATTATACGTATGCGAGCGACCGTTTTTCTCAGGAACGTTTAAGTCAGCGGGAATTTTACGGCGGCACGTGGCAGGATAAAGTAAAAATAAATTGGGGTATGACGGATCCGGAAGTATCTAAGTTGATGGCGGCACGCGCCGCGGCCGATTTGGAAGCAGTGCGGGATAAGAAGATTATTCTAATGACGCACGTTGTCACGCACAAAACGTTCCGGGTGCCCATGCCGAACCGTCTTTTCGATTATTATAACGCCTTCATCGGCACATCGGACTTCGATCAGTTTTACGAAGACTACGATATCCGCTACAGCATTATGGGACATATTCATTTTAGACATCAGGTCAGTGAAGGCGGCACGGATTATCTCTGTGCATGTCTCGGCTATAAACGCGAGTGGCGGACGAAAGATATCGTGCATGAAATGCGCGATGCGCTGCAGATTATAGAGATTTAATGATCATGGACCGCCTTCGGGCGGTTTTTTCCATTTTGGCGGGAATTATTTCAGTATTTACAGGTTTATAAATTAACCTGTACGAAATAAAAATAAATCGCTGATTTTCCGTATATATAGTATGAAGGGACTTTTTTATAAGGAGGAACTCATGATTATATCGGAACGGAAAATCAGTAAAGAACTCGCGTATTACAGAGCATTAAGTTTTCGGTGCCAGCTGAACGGTGAAGATGCGAAAAAATTATCGGTGCTGGAACGCGGGTTTGCTGGCGAAGGTATTTACGATGAAGTATTTGATGATGTTGGGCACGGTTCTGTTTTTGTGTTCCGCGATATTTATTTAGGGATTGAAGATAGTTTTGCACAGTACGATGCGTTAATCGTGAGCGATGCGGGGATTACAGTTAATGAGATTAAAAACTACTCGGGTTTTTATCGTGTGGAAAAGGAAAAATGGTTTGCCGGGAATTTTGAAGTGCCTGATGATCCGCCGTCTCAGCTGAAGCGTGCGATGAACAAACTGCTCAGGCTTCAGTACATTCACCGGCTGAATTTCGAGATATCAGGGAAAGTTGTGTTTCCGCATATTGATTTCCGATTGAACTGCGATAATCAGGAAGTGCGGAAAAAGCTGGTGATGCGGTCGGAGCTGCGGGATTATTTAAAGCAGTTTAAAAATGATTATGCAGGACGATACGCAGAAGGTATTGTGGACGCGATTTCGGCACATATTATCGATAATCCATATTTTGATAAAAGTGCGGATTTTGAAGCGGTGCGTAAAGGATTATATTGCGGAAACTGCGGGAGTTTTGAGGTTGAGAAATTATCATATCACTTCTTTTGTACTTCATGCGGGTCTAAAGAAACGAAAGAATATCACATCATTCGGGCATTGAGTGATTATACTGTTTTGTTTATGAATGAAAAACTGACAAGGAAACGATTTTTGGAGTTTATCGATTATAGACTAAGCCCGCGCACGGTTGTGAGAATGCTGGGTAAATATTGTACTCGTTTCGAGATGAGTACGGCGAGCTATTATGAATTTAATTACGGTACTTATGAAGATGTGGTTGGAAACCAGGAATATATTAGAAGATACAAGAATCATCTGACTAAAATTTAGATTGCGCGCCACCGAAAAACGACGGTGACACAGAACAGGGGATTGCGCGCCACCGAAAAACGACGGTGGCACAGAACAAGGGATTGCGCGCCACCGAAAAACGACGGTGGCACAGAACAAGGGATTGCGCGCCACCGAGAAACTACAGTGGCACAGAACAAAGGATTGCGCGCCACCGAGCACGATTATGATAAACATCCGACCTAATCCAAACAAAAAAACGCGCCGCCAGGCGCGTTCCCAAATAAATATTATTTTTTAACTTTGATTTCTTCGTATTTGGCGTACCATTCCGGAAAAACGCGCTTGAAAATGACGGGCTGGAATTCGCCGTCTACTTTTTTAACAACAATCAGTGTTGTTGTACCGTGTGTGCAGACTTCGCCGTCTCCGTTGACGATTTCAAAGCCGTAGACTGTACGGACACCTGTATTTTCTTCCACCCATGTGCGGACGAATGCGCGATCTCCGTACTTAAGAGATTTCGCGTATGTAATGTTGACGTTATGGACAGGGGCTAGATATCCTTCACGTTCCAATTTTAAATAATCATAGCCGATATCTTCAATCAGCTGCATGCGTCCGAGTTCCAGCCATTTTATATAGTTGCCGTGATAAATAACTCCCATCATGTCGGTATCGGCATATAATATTTGTATTTCTTTTTCTGCTACATAAGCGCTCATGAAATTTCCTCCTAAAGATAACTTAACGTAATTATATCATTCTCTATCTGCAATATTTCAAAGGAGTTTATCGTTTTTGGTTAAAAGGGTATGATAGATAGATAAGGCAATCAGAAATGGGGCGAAATTGACATGAAATTACTGACTTTTGTAGATGAAACAACCGGAAAATATCATCTTGGTGTGCTGACATCTAAAGGTGTACTGGATATTTCCGAGGATTTTGAAACGCTGCAGGATGTCATGGCGAACAAAGAAAAGGCAGAGGCTTTGATTGAATTTTATCTGGAAGCGGAGTATATCGAACTGAAGCGTATCGACGAACTCGAGCTTGGACCGGTCGTGCCGAATCCGGAAAAGATTATTTGTATCGGAGTGAATTATAAGCGCCATGCGGAAGAAATGAAAATAGAAATTCCGGAAACGCCAATTATTTTTTCAAAGTTTAATAATACGTTGGCTGCGCATAACAGTACGATAAAAATACCGCAGGATAAATATATGATTGATTACGAGGGCGAGCTCGCGATTATTATCGGTAAAGAAGGCCGCAATATTAACCGGGAAGATGCGATGGATTACATATTCGGCTATGCGAATGCGAATGATGTATCCGAAAGAAGCTCACAATTTGAGACGAGCCAGTGGCTGGCGGGGAAAACATATGATGGTTTCTGTCCGGTTGGTCCATATATCGCGACATTAGGAGAAATCGGTGAGCCGCACAAATTACGTATAAAGACGTATGTAAATGACGAGCTGCGCCAGGATTCGAATACGAATGATATGGTGTTTAAGAGCAGGGGGCTGGTCAGTCATATTTCGCAATATATGACCTTGAAACCTGGTGATATTATTTTAACAGGGACACCTGAAGGCGTGGCGTCAGGTTATAAAACCGCTGATAAACCATGGATTAAAGACGGTGACACAGTTACGGTTGAAATTGAATCGCTCGGCCGTCTGACTAATCGATTCGAAAAGGAATGATGCGTGATGTCGATCTACGGAAAAATTCATACACTTTACAAAGGCAGAGTAAAGACTATTGGAAATCCTGAAGCAAAGAGTAAAATGGATCAGCAGTGGAAAACCGGCGCGTTTAAAAGTGAGACAGATGAGCCTATATTTTTATCTGAAGAAGGGCTGAAAGGCGATGAATGTGCAGATAAGAAAAATCACGGCGGCGCTGAAAAAGCATTATTTGCGTACAGTCTGGCTCATTACGATAAATGGCAGCGCGAGCTCGGCAATCCGGATATTAAAGCCGGAGGCAACGGTGAAAATATTGCGGTCATGCATATGGATGAAACGACTGTGCACATCGGCGATATATACGAACTTGGTGAAGCAGTAATTCAAGTATCGCAGCCGCGCCGGCCGTGCTGGAAACCGGCACGCCGTCATCAGGATATCGATTTAGCGAAGAAAATTGAAGATACAGGCCGTACCGGCTGGTATTTCCGTGTGCTTAAAGAAGGTAATATCCAAGCCGGCGATACATTTAAATTGATCGAACGACCATGTCCGGAATGGACGATTGCCCGGATGAACGAAGTTCTGTACCATAATCGTGGAAATATTGGTCTGATGGAGAATCTGCGGGATTCTGAATATACGCCGCCAAGCTGGAAATCAACACTCGATAAACTGCTTGCCGGAGAACAGATAGATGACTCAAAACGACTCTACGGACCCAACGTATAATAAAAAAATGAGCAAGGCTGATTTCAGCCTTGCTCATTTTTCGTCATCCACTGTATCGCTTTCAGGATACCTTGATCCCAGTATGCGTAGTCGTGTTCCCCGGGACCTTCCTCGTATTTAAATGAAATACCTTTAGAGTCAAGAAACTTTTTGAACTCCACGTTATCGCTATATATGAAATCTTCAGTGCCGCACATCATGTATAACTCAGGAAGTTCCTTAATTCCAGCTGCATCAATTCCATTTTTAACAATCTTTTTAATATCTAGAGAAGTGCCGGCTGTTGTTGTAACGTCACCGATGATACCGTACATTTTAAAATCCGGCCAGTCGTAGTTTAACAGCCGTTCGATGTCAGTCGCACTGGACATAAAGCATGCTTTCCCGAAGAGCTCAGCTTGCTCAAATGCTGTTTTAATGACTCCGAAACCGCCCATGGAATGACCGGCTAAAAAGTTATCTTTCCGCTCTTTTGACAAGGGGAATACCTGGTGGGCGTAGCGCCACACTTCCATAATATGATCGGCATAGCTGTGACCGTACAGCATATTAGCATAGAAACTGTGGTCGCCATCCGGTAAAATGACTGCGATATTGTGTTCATTTGCGTAGCGTTCAACATTCGTAAACCGTAAATATGAATTGTTATCGCTCGATAAACCGTGAAGTATCATCACTGACGGCAAGTGGGAAGGTACCTCACTAATATCATAATGTTCTTGCTGCTCCGGCAGTATTAAATTAAAGTGATGATGTTTACCGAGTGCTTCCGAGAAAAAATTAATTCGCATTAAAGCCATCTGATAATCTCCTTTTATAAGTTAATAAAAAACAGCCCCGCCAAAACGGCAGGACTGAAAAGATGTTAATCGTTAACCGTTTGGGCTTTCGGTGTTTTATCGTCCGGGTTATAAGTCGGATCGAGTTTGCGTTCCAGAAAGCGGAGCGCAAAGTCGATCATAATCGCGATTAATGCGATTGGAATTGCACCGGCCAAAATATATACCGTGCCGTCAGTTGCATTCGTACCGCGGATAATTAAATCAGACAGCGTCGGGGCACCAATGAATGAACCGATAGCAACAATACCGATGGCAACGACTAGAGCGATACGGAGTCCGCCGATAATCACTGACAGTGCAAGCGGCAGCTCGATCATGCGCAGTACCTGGTTGCGCGTCATGCCCATACTTTTCCCGGCGTCGGTAATATTTTTATCGACACCTGTAATACCTGAGTAAGTATTTTTAATAATCGGCAGGAGTGCGTACAGAAATACCGTCAGAATAACCGTATTTGTACCAAGTCCCATAACGAGCATTAAAATCGACAGCATCGCGAGGGCGGGAATCGTCTGGATAATATTCGCAAGTGTAATCACAACACCTGAGAGTTTCGCATAACGCGCGATAAAAATCCCAATCGGAATACCGACGATTGCTGCAAAAAGCACGCCGTAAATACTCATCAGCAGGTGGTCTGTAAACAGGCTCAGCAGGTAGGCGAAGTTGTTGACGAAATAATTATATAAATCTGTTAATAAATTACCTGTCATATTATTCACCTTCCTCTTCAAAGTAGTTGTGTTCTTCTAAAAATTCTTCCGCAACGAGCGCAGGCTCAATGCCTTCTTCATCGGAACGGTAGTTTAAATTCTGCATTGTCTCTGTTGAAACTGTGCCGACCAGACGAGATAGCGCATCGTCAATTTCCGGATATTCTTCAATTATTTCATGTGTCGCAAATGGTGACGCATCATACGGCGGGAAGAACTGTAAATCATCTTCCAGGACAACTAAATCATATGCGGGGATACGGCCGTCAGTAGTATAGCCGAGTGCAAGGTCCAGACTGCCAGTGTTTAATGCTTCATATACAAGACTGATCTGCATCGCACGGATATTGTCGAACTCGAAGCCGTATGCTTCCTGGAATGCAGGATAACCGTCACCTGGGCGATTGAACCATGAAGTATCAACGCCGACTGCGAATTCATCCGTGTAGTCGGCTAAATCTGATGTCGTTTCAAGATCGTATTCTTCAGCAGTTTCACGCGTTACCATAAAGGCATACGTGTTATCGAAACCGTAAGAGTCGTAAAATTTCATATCGAAATCTTCATCAAAAGCTTTCTGTGTCTGTTCCAGTGCAACATCAGGATCGCTTTCGGGGTCTTTGTCTAACACGCCGGTAAGCTCAGTGCCGGTATAGCGTACACCGGATACCTGTGCATCTCCTGAGAGCAGTGCATTGTGCTGAATTGTTGATGAACCGAGGTTGTTAATCATCGTCGGTTCGATTTCTCCGTCGCTGTAATGTTCAATCATTAAGCGAGACATGTGAGAGACAATCTGTGATTCTGTTGTTGTCATTGATGTGATTGCAATACCATCACTGGAACTGCTGCTGAGACCGGGCAGGCTGCACCCGGATAAGACAGTCAGAGATACCAGTACGACGGCTAATAATTTTTTCATTTGTCTCATGATACTCCTCCTATCGGGATACTTTTAAACCTTTTGGCGTCGCCCATTTTTCTGTCAGCGATAAAATAAAATCTGCAATGAGTGCGAGCAGGGTAACCATAACGGCAGCACTGATAATCAGTTCAGGCTGGTACGAGTTCAATCCGTTGAAAACAAAGTCTCCAAGACCGCCGGCACCGATGTAGCTGGCCAGTGTTGCCCATGAAATGACATAGACCGATGATAATCTGATACCGCTTAAAATCAGCGGTATGGCGATCGGCAGTTCGACATTCCATATTAGCTGCATACGTGTCATGCCCATACTTTTCGCTGCTTCTCTGACGTTTGGATCAATGTTTTTAACACCGATAATCGTATTATTTAAAATTGGCAGGAGGATATAGGCGCTAAGCGCGATAATCGCCGGTACGCGTCCGACTCCAAAGAGCGGAATCATCAGCGCGAGCACTGCGAGTGTCGGTACAGTCTGCAGCACGCCTGCAGTAGTTAGGACATAGTTACTTAATTTTTTAGTATTGGCAATCGACATGCCTAAAGGCACAGCGATCAGAACACCAATAATTAATGAAATAATTGACAGGTAAAAGTGTTCCCAGGTTTTAACGAGCAGTTCTGAGCCGTTTACACTTAAAAATTCCATCATACTTCATCAGCTCCTGACGTAACCGGAGCAGCCGTCTCCTCGCCCCAGATTGTGTCGTACACGATATCTACTAAGTTAGAGCGCGTGATTAAGCCGATTAATGTATTATTATCATCGACTACAGGAATGTTTCTGACGTTACGTTTTAAAATCGTGCGGACAGAATCCTGGAGTTTTGAATCGATGCCGATTTTGTAAATATCGCGACCCATTAAGTCAACGATATCCATACCTTTACGGTAGCCATCGTTAATGTCTTCAATATCGATAAAGCCGAGCAGCTTTTTATGACTGTCGGTAATAAGAATTGTATCGATGCGTTTTTCGCGCATCAGTGCAATACAATCGTTAATAGACTTGTCGATAGTAATGCTGACGGGCGTAATCATTGCATCTGCAACAGTACGCATATTCGGTCTGTCTTGGATCAGGCGGCCTTCACCGATAAAATCGCGGACGAAGTCATTTGCCGGATTGCGCAGAATTTCGTCAGGTGTGTCAAACTGAATAATGTCGCCGTGGCTCATAATACAAATTCTGTCTGCGAGTTTTATCGCTTCATCCATATCGTGAGTAACAAAAATAAATGTTTTGCCCAGTTTCTGCTGAAGTTCTTTAACCAGGTCCTGTAATGTATCGCGTGTAATTGGATCAAGTGCCCCGAAAGGTTCGTCCATAAGTATAATGTCCTGTTCGGCTGCGAGTGCTCTGACAACACCGATACGCTGCTGCTGTCCGCCTGAAAGTTCAGAAGGATAGCGGTCTAAAAATTCTTCCGGCAGATCGACGAGCTTAATTAATTCTTTTGCTTTTTTATCTTTATCTTCGTCGGACCATTTTAAAAGTCGCGGGACTAAAGTGATATTCTCTTTAATCGTCATATGCGGTAAGAGGCCAATCTGCTGAATTACATAGCCGATGCTGCGGCGGAGTTCCACGGGATTTTTCTTTGTAATATCTTCACCGTTTATTGTAATCGTGCCGGAAGTCGCTTCAATCATCCGGTTAATCATGCGAAGCGCAGTCGTTTTACCGCTGCCGCTTGTACCGATAAACGCGATAAATTCACCTTCATCGATATCGAGAGAAATGTCGTTAACGGCTGTCTTATTGCCGCCGTAAATCTTAGTTAAATTCTTTATACTTAACATAGTTGTCTCCTTTACTTTATAAAGTTGAGCAAATTTATACTTTATAACTATAACATAACGATTAATATATTTCAGTTTGCCCTCGGTTTTTCACATATGAAAAATTTGATTTTACACATGTTCTGTAATGTATTGTGAAAACTTACAATGAAATTTTATAGTGTAAATTTAAAATAAATATAAAATTATTTCTATTATAATTTCAGCTGATTTTGACAGTGATGATAGAATAAAATAAAACATAGTATATAGAAGGGGAATGCCAATGCTGTCATTATTAATGATTGTCGTGCCTGTATTCCTGGTTTTGTGATTGGCTTTACCGCACAAAAACTTTTGAAAATGGACATTAAATCTGTGTCATCCGTCTCGCTTTACATATTATTTCCCGCACTGGCCTTTACGACATTTTATACGAATCCGCTGGACGGGGAATTTTTATATGCGCTGCTGTTCTCGGTAATTTTAATGCTGATTTTAACAGCAATTACTATAGTGATTGCGAGATTTCTAAAATACGGCAGAGCGGAAATCGGTGCGATGCTGCTTGGCGTGCTGTTTCCAAACAGCGGAAACTACGGTGCACCGGTCGTCCTGTTTGCGATAAATGCCGCGGCATTTGATTATGCAATTATGCTGACAGTTATTCATACATTTATTATCAGCACGGTTGGAATCTTTATAGCATCGTACGGCAACGGTGCAGCAATTACCGTGCGTGAAGGTCTAAGGAGCGTTATGCGTGTACCCGTAATATATGCAGTAGTCATTGCGATTGTACTGCAGCTGATAAACTTCGAAATCCCGCCGGCATTTATGGAAATTATTGAAATGCTCGGTGCGGCATCGATTCCAATCGTCATGCTGATATTAGGTATGCAGCTCGCTGAAATGAAAATGGGTCACAGTAGAATCACTGAAGTTACAGGGCTTGTGACAATGCGTATGGTTGTGTCGCCCGTCATTGCAATGGTACTGACTTTATTCATGCCGATTGACGATACGTTTAAACTGGTCTTTATCATACTGAACGCGATGCCGGTCGCAGCGAATGCAACGATGATTGCTGCGGCATATAATACGAAACCGGACACCGTCTCCCTTGGGGCTTTTATCACCACGCTGTTAAGCCTGATAGCTCTGCCAGTCTGGCTCTTCGTTCTTGGAATTGGTGTATAGGCGTAAATCTAACTGTTCTTTTTAATAGATTATTCAGACTATTGATTGACATGATTATTCGCCTAAGGTAGGTTTAAATCAAATTAATATTAAAGGGGATGCAGTATTTGAGTAATCATACTAGTTTACCTTACGCAGAAGAATTAAAAGATAAAATCATCGAATGGCGCAGACATTTGCATAGGCACCCGGAATTATCATTTGAAGAATACAAAACAGCGGAATTTGTAAAAGAAAAACTGGAGAAACTCAATTTTGAAATTGAGTACCCGGTAGCGAAAACAGGATTGGTTGCGACGTTAAAAGGAAAAACGGAAGGGCCGACGGTGGCTCTGCGTGCCGATATGGATGCTCTGCCGATTCAGGAAGAAGGCGAGACAGAATATAAATCAACCGTGGACGGTGTGGGTCATCTCTGTGGTCATGATGCTCACACAGCGATACTGCTCGGAGCTGCTCATATCATCAGTGAAAATCCGCCGGAACGCGGTAACATCAAGCTCTTGTTTCAGCCGGCGGAAGAAGGGTACGGCGGAGCTGATGTTATGGTGCAGGAAGGCGCTTTGAAAAATCCCGATGTGGATGCTGTAGCGGGACTGCATGTCCATCCGACGATTAAAAGCGGGGAAACTTCAATTACAGAAGGATTTGCGACAGCATGTACAGATTCTTTCGATATTAAAATTATCGGTAAAGGCGGGCACGCGGCGCACCCTCATTTATCAATTGATCCGATAGCGATATCCTCAACAGTCATTGCGTCTCTGCAGCAGATTGTCAGCAGAAATATTGATCCGCTTGAAAATATTGTGCTTACGATAGGGAAAATTGAAGGGGGCTTTGCAAGAAATGTCATTGCGCCTGAAGTCACACTGGAAGGAACAGTCCGCTTGTTAAATCCTGAACTCCGTCCGAAGGTGAAAGAAACAATGCATGAATACTTAAACGGTATCACGAGCGGGATGGGGGCGTCATATGAGCTGGAATACACATACGGCTATCCGTCAGTATTTAATGATCCGGCCTTAATTCCGACACTCAGAACAACAGTCGATAAAATACTCGGAGAAGGACAGCTGCTCGATGTTAATCCGAGCATGGGCGGCGAAGATTTCTCTTTCTTTGCACGTGAAGTCCCCGGCGTATTCTTCAGACTGGGGACAAATGGCGGTGAAGATACCGCGTATCCGAACCACCACCCGAAATTCAATGTAGATGAAGATGCGCTGCATTACGGGGCGGCGATACTCACCCAGTTTGCTTATGATTATTTAGATGCAAATTAAAAATGCTGAATTTTCTGAAAACATATTGACATTGATAATGAAGTAATGATATTTTAGAAGATAATTAAATTTGCTTAGCTGTTTTAAAATATATAACCCCTTAACAGGCACTTTCCGCCCGGGAAAGTGTCTGTTCTCTTTTATTAATGAGATTGCGCAGCAGTGAATTTGGGTATGTTTAGTACTAAGCGAAATAAAAATTGGGGGAGTTTTTGTGAAGAACAGATATACTGCTGATATAGAATACTTAACAGTGGGGCTCGAGAACGCATCGATTGAAGTGGAAGCTTTTGTGAATCTTGGGTGTCCGTACAGTGCGAAGTTTTTTGAAATTGCATCTGAAGTGATTAAACCGTATACAGACAGCGGTCACGTGAAATTTGTAGTTAAGCATGTAGACCGGACGAAGGAGCAGCTGCTCCGCGGAACTGTTGCTAATAACTATGTCGACCACGATGATCCAGTAGAAGGTTTTGCCGCAATGAAGAAATTATTCCAGACCCAGGAATCTTGGGTGAAGAGTTTCAGAAAAACACTCGAAATGTGTGAAGATACATTGGGGCTACCTGAAAAAACTGCGGCGTATGAACGCGGTGCGGCAGTGCTCGAAGATTTTAATGAACGCGGACTGAAGATTGTTCCGACAGTATTTATAAATGGCGAGCACCTGACTGCTTATAAACCGGCAGAGCAGAGTAAAGAAGAAATCAGCAAAATCTTAACAGAGCGTATAGAGTCACTGAAATAGGCTGGAGTTTCCAGTCTGTTTTCATTTAGTGTATATTACTGGTAAGGAGATGAAGTGATGAAGTATTTCGCAGTATTATTATCGATGAAAGATGAAGAATTATCACGTGTACATAGACCGGAGCATCTGGACTTTCTGACACGTCAAAGAGATGCGGGCACGGTGCTGATGAACGGGCGCTTCACCGATGGTTCAGGCGGTCTTATTATTTACCGTGCTGAAGATGAGGCGTCAGCGGTTTCACTCGCAGAGCAGGATCCCTACATTTCGCTGGGTGCGAGAGATTATAAAATTCAGGAATGGGATATGGAAACGAATTACGAGTTCTAAAAGTTCGGAGTGATAGTGATGAGGGCAGCTAGGAGAGTTACGTTATTTACACTGGTAATATTATTGTTTTGGGTACCAAATGCTAATGCACAGGAAGCAATCAACCCGTATTTGCAAAATATGGTTGATGTTCGTGCATCATCTGACGAAAGCTGGCAAGAAGCACAGCGGATGATTAGCCGTATGAATAATGTAGAAAACCAAATTTTATATCAGACTAATAACAACGGTGCTGTATTTATTCTTGCGGATACACCGATTACTGAACAGCCGGAATTTGCACATTTAAAAGGAGTAGTACCGAGAGGCCATACAAACTCCTGGGATGACATACCTGGGGCAGGCGGTCATGTGTCGATGGCACGGATCGGCTACAGTGAATACGGCAGAGGACATTCGACGATTAATCTGGAACTCCATGAATACGGACATGTCGTCGATTCATTTACGGTCGGTGTGCAGGTCAGTGAGACTGAGGAGTTCAGAGCAATTCATGCTGCTGAGGTGGATCAGCTGATGAACAGCAATTCGCAGCGTGAGTATTACGATATGGTCGGCGAATATTTCGGTGAAACATTCGCGATGTATTACTACACAGCGGAATCGCGTGCAGAATTGGCGGAGAAAGCGCCGAGAACTCATGCATTCTTCGATGACTTTAACCACCGGATTTTATCAACCGGAGAAGTTACAGGAAACACTGCGACGATGTATTGGGATGCGCACGAAGATGCAGTGGAATACGAAATGTTCCGTAACGGTGAATCTGTCGGAACAACAGCAGGCAGCAGTTTCATAATAGAAGGATTAAATACAGATACGACTTATGACTTTCATATTGTAGCGAAAAACGCCAGCGGCGAAGAACTGTATAAATCATATACACGTTCAGCGCTGACAGGCAGTATACCGGATGCCGATACATCGGCACTTGAAGCGACAATTGCAGAAGTGGAAGCAGCGTATACTGACCGTGAAATGGGAGAAACATTAACCCGTGCACTGGCCAACTCGAAAAGTTATATCGCCAGCGATGAAAACCTGAAGCAGGCTGAAGTCGATAATTTAAACAGCAATCTGGAAGAGAAATGGGAAGCCGATGAAACGGCGCAGCGTGAAGCGGAAGAACAGCGCCTGCGTGAAGAACAGGAAGCCCGTGAAGAAGCAGAGAGAAAAGCTGAAGAAGAAAGAATAGCCGCTGAAGAACAGGCAGCGCTTGAAGCGGCAGAACGTGAAAAAGCTGCTGAAGAAGCTAGAAAACAGGAACTGCAGGATAAGATAATTAAAATAGCAATTGGAGCAGGGATTATCCTTGCTGCGGTTATTGCCGTAATTGTTTACAGGAAGAGAAAAGCATAAGAAATGAGGCAGGGCAGACTCCTTAATGGGAATCTGTCCTGTTTTTATTAGGTGGCTGAAATCCCACGGCGGCGCGCAAAGTATGATTCTGTGCCACCGAGAACTGACGGTGGCACGCTCCTCAGATATAATCCCAAATACCCATCAAAAAAGGTTCGCCGGAAATTTTCCGGCGAACCTTTTTCTGTTTATTAACTCAAGTCTTTCACAAATGCTTCCAGTCTGTTCATGCCTTCTTCCAATGTTTCAATCGTGCTCGCGAAAGATATTCGGATGTGGCCGGCACCGTGCTCTGAAAACGAAGATCCCGGGACGACTGCCATATGTTTTTCTTTTAATAATGCTGTAGCGAAGTCCCAGTCGTCCATTCCCGTAAATGCGATATTCGGAAATATATAAAATGCGCCGCCCGGTTTTTCTACGGTACACCCCATCTTAATGAGTCGTTCGTAAACGTAGTCCCGGCGTTTTAAGTATGCTTCATTCATTACTTTAGGGAAGTCTTTGGCATTCGTTAACGCTTCAAGTGCCGCGTACTGGCTTGGTACTGCTGCACAGATTGAGTTATTTAAATGTACTTTTAATATTTCATCGCTTAAGTGTCTGGGTGATAATGTATAGCCGACTCTCCAGCCTGTCATCGAATGTGATTTAGATACGCCGTGAATCAGTATTGTTTTATCGCGTATATTTTCCATGCTGCCAAACGAAATATGTTTATTTTCATAAACATTTTCGCTGTATATTTCATCGCTGATAAGGAATAAGTCCTTAGTGCTTATGTAATTGGCGATATCCTTCACATCTTTTTCCGATAAAGATGCGCCCGTCGGGTTCGATGGGTAGTTTAAGAGCACAGCTTTAGTGCTATTAGTAACTAGAGCATCTAATTTCTCAATATTCGGAACAAATTCTGTATCGCTGACATCAAGGTATTTAACAACACCGCCGTTCAGTTTAATCAGCGATTCATATGCAGGATAGGCAGGTGCCGTAATAATCACTTCATCACCATCTGTTAATATCGTACGGAGTACTGAGTCCAATGCCTCACTTGCGCCGTTCGTAATAACCACTTCGTCGGCAGTGTAGTGAGCGTTATACTTATCTGCAAAAAATTCTGCAGCGGCCTGGCGAAGTTCAACGATACCTGCGTTTAATGAATAGCCGGTTTTATTATTATTGATTGCTGTGATTGCCGCATTCTTTACGCTGTCGGGTGTCGGGAAGTCAGGCTGTCCGATTGTTAAATTGACACCGTCTTCAAACAGCTGAACCTGATTTGAAAATACTCTGATACCGGGGATGGATAATGCTGTTGCACGCGGATTTAATTCTGGCATTTATTTCACTCCTATAATGAACTATTCTTTCTATTATAGAATTTTCAGTTAATAAAAAGCAAATTGAATTCATATTTGTATAATATTGCATTTTAACTTATAATTATAAGGAAAATAACAAAGGGGAGCTGATGTGGGTTTGAAAAAACATATATTATTAATCGGTATTTTATCGTTTTTATTATTACTCAGTGCATGCAGCAATGAAGATGAAAGTGTGACCTTGCAACTTGGACACGCCTTGCCGCCGGATACAAATCAGGCAATTAAAATTAATGAAATGGCCGAAGCTGTTGAAAGGGAGACCGACGGCAGAGTGAAATTTGAAATTTACCCGAACTCACAGCTCGGCAGTGAAACTGAAATGCTGCAGCAGGTTGATGTCGGTGCAATGCACGGACTTGCAGTGATGGTCGGTTCGATGCAGACGATGGATATGAGGCTCGCGATTGAAGACCTGCCTTATATGTGGCCGGACGAACATGCGGCACGTGATGCATATGATGGTGAATTTGGAGATTACATAGCAGATATTGCAGGGGAGTACGGCATGCACACGGCGGGATATTTGGAATGGGGCTTCCGTCACGTGACGAATAATGAAGGACCGGTCGTCGAACCGGAAGATTTACAGGGGATGAATATCAGGGTTGCTGAAACTGCACTTCGTGTCGATACGTTTGAACAGGTCGGTGCGCTCCCTACAGTAATGGCGTTCAGTGAAGTGTACGGTGCGCTGCAGCAGGGCGCGCTCGATGCACAGGAAAACCCGCTCGCGAACATCGTTGCACCTCGTTTTAATGAAGTGCAGGATTATCTATCATTGACCGGACATTTCTATAACACTGTGATGGTTGTGTTCGACGGTGAAACGTGGGAGAAAATCAATCCCGAGGATCAGCAGATAATTACCGATGAAATCGATAAAATTTCTAAAGAAATTCAGGATGCAAACGATGATACAGAATCGGAGCATATAAAATACCTTACTGAGAACGGTATGGAAGTTAACGATGATGTGAATAAAGAAGCATTCAGAGAAGCGATGCTGCCTGTTTACGAGCAGTGGGAAGAGGACGTGTTCGGTGAAGAAATGATGAATATGTACCGCAGGAATTCCGGATGGGAGGATGATGAGTAATATGACGAAAGCATTAGTAAAGGTTTTATATATTGCGTGTGCAGTTGTTATTGCTCTGCTCACATTAATTGTTCTGACGCAGGTCATATCGAGATTTTTTGATTATTCAATGCCAGGGACTGAAGAGCTTTCCCGTTTGTTAGTTGTCTGGATGACGTTCCTCGGAATGAGCGTTGCTGTTTATGAACGGGGACACCTCGCGGTTAACTTTTTTGTTAAACGTGCGAGTGATAAGGTGCGTCCTTATTTATACTTAATGGTCAATATGCTGCTCGGACTGTTTTTCCTGGTCCTGACAGTATACGGTTTTGTATTCTCTTATCAGTCGCTTGATTTTACATCGTCGACGCTGCAATTGCCGATGACTGTATTTTATCTCGCGATACCGGTCAGCAGTTTACTATCGCTTTACTTCTTAATATTAAATGCCTGGAAACCTCAAGAAGAAAGTGAGGCGGTTTAATGCTCGCAATCAGTATGCTTATATTATTCTTTCTGCTCCTGTTCTTAGGAATGCCAATCGCATTTGTTATCGGGATTGTCGGACTTGTCATGCTGCTCGCTGGCGGCGTGCCGCTCGAAATTATTATTCAGCGGAGCTTTGCCGGTGTTAATAACTTTTCATATTTAGCGATTCCGTTATTTATACTGGCAGGGGACATTATGGGAAAAGGCGGCCTCACGAAACGCTTAATGGCATTTGCGAATGCTTTCGTCGGCAAGCTGTCAGGCGGGACGGCAATTACGACTGTTGTGACCTCAGCGCTGTTCGGAGCGGTTTCGGGCTCCACAGTCGCAACGACTTACGCAGTTGGTTCCGTACTGGTGCCGAGATTGAAAGAAGAGAAATACTCTAATTCGTTTATCGCGAGCATTATTGGACCAGCGGGGGTACTTGGGCTGATTATCCCGCCGAGTATTACGATGGTTATTTTAGGTATTACAGCAAATATTTCAATCGGCGATCTATTCTTCGCAGGTATTATACCGGGGGTGCTGCTGGCGCTCGCACTATGTATTTACGTCTGGTATATGAGTAAGAAAAAAGGATTCGGTGATATACGGACAGAAAAAATTACAGGGAAAGAATTATGGAAAGTTACGAAATCCGCATTCTTCCCGCTTTTAACACCGATATTTATTTTAGGCAGCATCTTTTCAGGCTATGCAACAGCAACTGAAGCGGCTGTAATCGCAGTGGTGTATGGCTTTATTTTATCGCTGTTTTACAGAGAACTGAACTGGGCTAAAGTTAAAGATATTATGTCAGGTTCTGCGGTAACATCTGCAACGATTCTAATTATTATTTCGATGGCGAACGTCTTTACATACGTACTGACTGTGAATCATATTCCCGATGCAGTATCAGGATTCTTCCTGAACTTCGCGGATTCACCGCTTGTATTCCTATTAGCCGTATCTCTGATACTATTAATATTAGGAATGCTGACAGAGGTGACATCACTGATTGTTCTGTTAACACCGATCTTTATGCCAATTGCGATGGAATTCGGTATTGATCCGATTCACTTCGGCATGGTTATGATTATGAACTTTGCACTAGCGAACATTACACCGCCGGTTGGACTGTCATTGATTGCCGGGGCATCTGTAACCGATAAAAAGATGGGAATCGAAGAAACACTCCCGTACATCCTGCACGTGTTATTTATTGTAGCGATTATGGTGGTACTGATTATATTCGTGCCGTCAATCTCAACATTCCTGCCAAACTTACTTAAATAAAGGAGCGGATTAAATGATTATCAATCCACAAGAGACTATTGAATTAAAAAACAGATTTGACGGCAGGGGCAGCATTTTTTCGACATCTTATATTAAAGAAGGGGATTTTGAAGGTATTCGCAAAGTGCTGGAAATTGAACTTGAACCGCATGCATCAATCGGCTATCACCAGCATATAGATGAGGGCGAAATCTATCATATAATAGAAGGAAAAGGTGAATTCCAGGATTCGGATGGTACATTTAAATCTGTAACGAAAGGTGATTGCTGCATCATTACTTCAGGTCAGTCGCACGGTTTAGTAAACACTGAAGATACACCGCTTAAAATAGTCGCAATTATATTTTAGAATTGAGTGAATATTATGATATATTTATTGTATTGTAATATTCAGGAGGGGTAGCATGAATGATGCACAGAAATTATATGATGCAAGATTAAAAAGAACTAATTTAAGGCCGGGACAGGATATCACAACTGATACTGTTGAAGCGGCATATGAAATTCAAGATGAAATTTTAAATATGCAGAATGAATCTGCAGCAGGCTATAAAATCAGTATGACGAGTCCTGAGACTCAAAGACTGTTTGACAGCAGTGAACCGGTCTTTGGTCCATTTACTGAAAGCCAGATTATTTCTGAAATGAGTTTAGCAGATTATAATATTCCTTTGGCAGAGCTCGAGCTTGTGTTTTATGTGAATGAAACGCTGAGTTTAGAAGATGACGCTGAAAATATATTATCGAAATGTACAGTGGCACCGGCACTTGAACTGCCGGACGGCAGATATGATGACTGGTTTCCGAATATTTCAAAATACGAAGTCGTTGCAGACTGTGCCGTTGCCGGTGCAATTGTCATCGGGGAAGCTAAATCAGCGAGCTATGATGAGCTAGATAATATTACCGGAACACTTAATTTCAACGGGGAAGAACTTAAAAGCGGACAGTCGGGCGAAGTGATGGGACATCCTGTAAACGCAATGAAATGGCTGATTGAAAAACTGGGCAGCCAGGGCAAACAGCTTGAGGTGGGACAATTTGTTTCGTCAGGTACATTCATTCTGCCGGTGAAACTGGAAGTTGGAAAGTATGAAGGTATTTTTGAAGGATTCGGCAGTGTTGAAATAGAAATAAAAAAATAAGCTTCCCTTTGGGGAGCTTATTTTTGACCGATTCACGTTACCAGCCGCGTTCTGCCATGCGCTCTTCAAGTGATAGACCGTGAACATCAAGGCCTCTCATCGCACTGCCGAGTTCCTTAGACAGTTCACCGATTAATTTATAATCTGTATAGTTTTCTGTTGCTTTAACGATTGCTTTTGCGAATTTTTCAGGGTTTTCCGATTTGAAAATACCTGAGCCGACGAAGACGCCGTCTGCACCGAGTTCCATCATTAATGCTGCATCCTGAGGTGTTGCAACGCCGCCTGCTGCGAAATTCGTTACAGGCAGTTTGCCTTCTGCTTTAATCTGTTTAAGAACATCGTACGGAGCGCCTAAATCTTTCGCTGCAGTCATTAATTCATCATCACTCATCACGCTGATTTGTTTGACCTGCTGATTGACTAAACGAATGTGACGGACTGCTTCAACGATATTTCCTGTACCAGGTTCGCCTTTTGTACGCAGCATTGATGCACCTTCACCGATACGTCTTGCAGCTTCCCCTAAATCTTTACAGCCGCAGACGAAGGGTGCTTTGTAGTCATCTTTTTTAAGATGGTATTCTTCATCAGCCGGTGTCAGCACTTCCGACTCATCTATGTAGTCGACACCCATTGATTCCAAGACGCGCGCTTCAACGATGTGTCCGATACGGCATTTCGCCATAACCGGTATTGATACTGCATTAATTACTTCTTCAATAATTGTCGGATCACACGCACGGGCTACGCCGCCTTCTGCACGAATGTCCGATGGTACACGTTCCAAGGCCATTACTGCAACTGCCCCTGCTGCCTCCGCGATTTTTGCTTGCTCCGCGTTAACAACGTCCATTATGACGCCGCCTTTTAATTCTTCTGCCAATCCCATATTTATCCCTCTTCCTTCTTAATTTAATATCAGTTTAAAATATAATGTGATATTCTATAAGTGTCAGAATACATAAAAAATTAGGGGTCAGATTATGTTTATCAATCTCGATAAAGAAAACACTATACCGTTATATGAACAGCTGTACCAGGATATTAAGAAGAAGATTTTAAACGGACACCTGGCTGGAGAGACGAAATTGCCGAGTAAAAGACAGCTGAGTGCGGATCTTGCAATCAGCATGACAACGATTGAGCGGGCGTACAATCTGCTGGTTGATGAAAATATGATTTATACGAAAGAAAAAAGTGGTCACTTTGTTGTGCCGACAGAAACCCTCCGTACGCAGGATAAAAAACTTTCGGCCATTCGTTTGCCTAAATTAAGTGAATCTGTACTGCCGCTCGGAAAAGTGGATACGTCGATTGTCCAGAACGATGTCATCAGACAGCTGAGTGCTGCAGTGTTTTCGGATATATCATTGTTAAATAGCGGAAATAAAAGCGGTGAAGCTGAACTGAAAGAAGCCATTCGTGAATATTTATATGTAAACCGGGGTGTGCAATGCAGCGCGGAACAGATATTTATCGGGCCTTCAACAGAGCATTTGCTTGAACAGGTATTTTATCTGCTGGATTATCCGAAAGTGACATTGGAAGATCCGGGTTATCCAACGGTCAAGAATGTGCTGGAGAGATTAAAAATACCTTATGACACGGCACCAGTGGAGTTTGATGGAATTAATATTGAAACAGTAAAACAGCTGAATAATAAGTTGACGCACATTACACCGTCACATCAGTTCCCGAGCGGCGCGGTAATGTCTTTGAACAAACGAATCAGATTGTTAAATGCGATGAGTGAGCGGAACGGTTATTTAATAGAAGACGATTACGACAGTGAATTCCGTTATACAGGACGTCCGTTGTCCTCTCTGCAGGGTCTGGATCATAATGACCGAACAATATATATGAATACATTTTCGAAATCAATATATCCATCATTGAGAGTTGCTGTGATGATACTGCCGCCGGAACTGGCTGAGAAATATTATGAGAGCGGCTTGTCATGCAACGTTTCAAGACAGATGCAGCATATCGTCGCGCGATTTATTGATGATGGTTATTTAGTCAGGCATATAAACCGGGTCCGGAAATTTTACGGAGATAAGATGGAGAAAATCGTTGCAGAATTGGGGAGCCGTTATCCAGACATTGAAATCAGCGGAGAACATACGGGCATGCACTTTGTCCTTAAGGTACCCGGAGCTGATCTGCGGAGTGAGGCAGAAAAACATAAAATTATTTGTATGTCTGCATATTCATTGGAAGAAAACTTTAATGATACAGTGCTGGTCGGAATAGGCGGGAAGAGTGCAGATGAGATTGTCGGAATTCTGGATGGATTTTTAGAAGAAGTTTAAAATAGAGTTCTAGGATACACATGAGACCCAATCACGCCAGTTCTGGGAGTCTGGGATACACATGAGACCCGATCACGCCAGTTCTGGAAGTCTGGGATACACATGAGACCCAATCACGCCAGTCCACACCAGCAGCTTACTAATCAATAACCGAAGAAAACAAAAAAAGCACAAAAACTAAGATTTCTGTGCAGATAAAACCACTATTACATTGAAGTATAACCGCCGTTTACGTTTAAAACTGTTCCGGTCAAGTAAGTTAATAAATCTGAAGCTAGCCATGCATTTGCTTGTGCAGCTCCTGGAGCTACTGAGTTAAAACGGACCGGCTCAAAGAGCCGATCCGTTATTTAAATTATATTATTTCACCGTCGATGTTACCTGATGCACCCAGCCGTACTTGTCTTCAAGTTCACATGTCTGAATGCCTGTCAGGTTATCGTAGAGTTTCTGTGTCACTTCACCGATTTCATTGCCGTTAATTCTGTAGTCCGTGCCGTGGATATTCATAATGCCGACGGGAGCGATTACAGCAGCAGTGCCTGCACCGAATACCTCAGTGACAGAGCCATCTTTGATTCCTTCTTCTATATCTTTAATATGAATGCGTTCTTCATTTACTGTATAGCCCATACCGCTTGCGAGTTCAATCAGAGATTTTCTAGTAATACCCGGTAAGATTGAGCCGTTTAATTCAGGTGTCAGTAATTCTCCGTTTCTTACGAAGAAAATATTCATGCTGCCGACTTCTTCCACATATTCCTGATGCACACCGTCAAGCCATAATACCTGCTCGTAGCCGAGGTCAGCCGCTTTTTGCTGAGCGTGAAGGCTGGCAGCGTAGTTACCGCCGAATTTCACTTCACCGACACCGCCACGTACTGCACGCACGTAGCTGTCTTCAACGAAAATACTTGTCGGATTAAGCTGCGCGCCGTAATATCCCGCCACCGGTGACAGTACAATCAGCATCTTATAATTTTTAGCCGGACGTACACCGAGATAAGGTTCGTTGGCGAATACAAACGGGCGTACATATAAAGCCTGGCCTTCGCCACCCGGTACCCAATCTTGTTCCAGTTTCAGAAGTTCGGTTAAGGCAAGGAGTGCAAATTCTTCATCGATTCTCGGCATAGACAGACGTTCAAGCGAACGGTTTAGCCGTTTAAAGTTTTCATCCGGTCTGAATAAAGTGACATCACCATCTACATTATATGCTTTTAGTCCCTCAAATACGGTTTGTCCGTAATGCAGCGCCTGTGCGCTGGGTGATACTTCGATAGGCGCGTATGGAATAATAGACGCATCATGCCATCCAAGTTCTGCCGAGTAGTCCATTGAAAACATGTGGTCTGTAAAGTAACTTCCGAAAGGAATACCCGCCACTTCAGGTTTTTCTTTTAAATTTCGTGCTTTAGTTATTTGAAGTTGCTGTGTCATACATTGGGTCCCCCTAAATTGTCTCTATCAAATTTGAAAATTGTTATCATTGTATCAGCTGGGAAATAAAAAGGCAATATATTATCAGATAATTTAGAATTTAATTTAAACTTACAATTCATACTAAAGTAATATGTTATTTTAGTAGGATAACATGTAGAATGAGTATATATAAAATATGTTTTATCAGCAGAAGATAGGAGAATTTATAATGACTAAAAATATATTCGATAAAGTTCAATTATCATCCGGACAGACATTTGAAAACCGACTGGTCATGGCGCCGATGACAACGCAGTGCTCTTATCATGACGGTTCGGTTACCGATGAGCTGGTTCAATATTATTCACTCCGCGCAGGCGGGCCGGCAGCAGTTATCGTAGAAAGTACTTTTATCGACAATTACGGGCGTGCATTCGAAGGCGCACTTGGTGCTGATACAGACGATAAAATCCCAGGTCTGAAAAAGCTCGCAGCAGGCATTAAAAATAAAGGGTCGAAAGCGATTATTCAGCTTTATCATGCAGGGCGCATGGGCACACCTGAACTGAATAAAGGCCGTCAGCCGATTTCAGCGAGCAATATTGCAGCGCTGCGTGATAATGCTGCAGAACCCCGCACGCTTGAAGTGGAAGAAATTGAAGAGCTGATTCAGCTGTTTGCTGATGCCTCACGCCGTGCGATTGAAGCGGGCTTCGACGGTGTGGAACTGCACGGTGCGAATACATATCTGCTGCAGCAGTTTTACTCACCGCATTCAAACAGACGCGATGATGAGTGGGGCGGATCCAGAGAGAACAGACTGCGCTTTCCGAGAAGAGTTACTGAAAAAGTGCGCGAAACTGCAGTGAAATTAAATAAACCGGACTTTATAATCGGCTACCGTTTCTCTCCTGAGGAACTGGAAGAACCGGGTATTAATTTTGAAGATACGATGTATCTGTTAAATCATCTGGCGGACTACACGATAGATTATTTCCATTTCAGTATAAATAACTGGCAGCGGACATCAATTATCGACACGGAAGACGAGCAGCTGCTTTTAGAAAAATATCTGGATAATGCTGGTGATAAGCTGAAAGAAATTCCTATAATGGGTGCGGGGGGGATAAAATCTGTCGAAGATGCAGAGGAAGCAATTGGCAGCGGCTTTGATTTAATGAGTGTCGGCAAAGCCCATTTAATTAACCCGGACTTTGTTGACCATTTAAAAAATAATGAATTACCCAAGTCACTGTTAGCTGAAGGCGACGATGAAAAACTGACAATCCCCGCACCGCTGTGGAATATTCTCGGGTTTTTAAAAGAAAAATAAATATATAAAATTTTATCAGATAATTCACAAACCTTTGCAGTATTTCTGCAAAGGTTTGTTTTTATTTAGACAGAAGTATAGTAAAATCGTTTTTATAAGTCTTTGTGAAAAGGCTTACTGACAAAAATACATAAAAGGGGATGTCATCTTTTGGAAAATGAAAAAAAGAAAAAAGGAATAGGACAGTCCTTTTTGGACATTATTGAAAAACTGGGTAATAAACTCCCGGATCCGATAGTATTATTCATGCTTATCGCAGCATTAATACTTGTCGCTTCATGGATTGCCGGCATGCTCGGTGTATCCGTTAAAAATCCTGCTGATGGGGAAACGATTGAAGCTGTAAACTTATTATCCGGCGAAGGCCTAGTAATGATACTTACTGAAGCGATAAGTAATTTCGGCGCGTTCCCGCCGCTTGCGATGGTGCTTGTCGTTATGATCGGTATCGGTATCGCTGAGAAAACAGGATACTTTGAAGCACTGATGAAACGTTCATTGGAAATCACACCGACGTTTTTAATTATTCCGATGGTAATTTTTGTAGGGATTATCAGTAACGTTGCTGGTGATGCGGGGCCGGTAATTCTGCCGCCAATCGCAGCAATGATATTTATACGTCTCGGATTAAATCCGATCGGCGGAATATTCATGGCATATGCAGCGACGAACGGTGCATTTGCTGCAAACTTTATATTGGGTATGACAGATGCATTGGCAGTAGCATTTACTGAACCGGCAGCACAGTTAGTCAATCCGGATTATACCGGAAATATTGCAATGAACTATTACTTTATTGCTGTATCAGCAATATTTTTAATGATGATTATTTACTTTGTAGCGAAGAAAATTTCAATTCCCCGTTTAGGAAAATACGATGGTCCTCCTGTTGATGAGGAGCCTTTATCTAAAAAAGAAAAATCATCATTACTGTGGGCTAATATATCAGCACTTATTACCGTAGCTATCATTGCGGTGGCAACACTGCTGCCTGACGGAATACTCCGTAATGCTGAGACAGGTTCAATACTTCGGGAATCACCGCTGATGGACTCGGCAGTACTTCTGATTACAATATTATTCTTTGTACCAGGTTTAGTATTTGGTATGTTAATGAAAAATATTGACGGCACTAAAGGTTTTGCAAAAATGCTCGGCGATTCAATGGGGTCAATGGGACAGTACATAGTACTCGTGTTCTTTGCCGCCCAAATGCTGGCATATTTCGACTGGAGTAATCTGGGCCCAATTTTAGCTGTATCCGGTTCAGATTTACTGGAGACAATTAACCTGACAGGTATTCCGCTGTTTATCGGCTTTATTCTTGTCGTTGCGCTCATTAACCTGCTGATTGGTTCGGCCAGTGCCAAGTGGGCGATTCTTGCACCGGTATTTATACCGATGTTTATGTTCCTCGGCTATGACCCGGCATTTACGCAGATGCTTTACAGAGTCGGTGACTCGGTAACGAACCCGATTGCGCCGATGATGCCGTTCCTGCCGCTGATTATTATGTACGCACAGCGTTATCAGAAAGACATTAAGCTCGGTACAGTGATTGCGAACTTACTGCCGTATTCAATTGCGCTTCTGATTACTTGGTCAGCATTTATTATTATCTGGTACCTGATCGGCCTGCCTGTCGGTCCAAATGGTCCAATTTACCTGCCATAGTAAAATAATGATATACTATATTTAAATTATCAGAAGACTTCGATAAATATCGGGGTCTTTGATTTTAAAACAGGGAGATGAATGATTTTATGATAGATGATGCAATTAAAAAAGTTGAACCGAAAGTAATTGAATGGCGACGTGCGATGCACAGACATCCTGAACTTTCATTTGAAGAGTACTGGACAAGCGAATATATTGAAACGGCTTTAAAAGGAATGAACGGTATTGAAATAAGCCGGCCGACAGAAACGAGCGTGCTGGGTATTATTAAAGGTGATCATCCGGGACGTAAAGTGGGTCTGCGCGGGGACATTGATGCGCTGCCGATTCAGGAAGACCGCGACGACCTGGATTTCGTCTCTGAAATTGACGGCGTAATGCACGCATGCGGGCATGATTCACATGCTGCAATGCTGCTCGGTGCGGCACAGGTGCTGGCCGATAATAAAGATAAAATTCACGGCGAAATTTATCTTATATTCCAGCACGCGGAAGAACTGCCGCCGGGTGGAGCACAGGAAATGGTCGCAACGGGTCTGTTCGATGATCTGGATGTTGTGTTTGCACAGCATATTATGACGTCCAAACCGCTTGGTGAAATTCATATTAAATCCGGTGCAGTGACTGCGAACTCTGACCAGTTTGAAGTAACGATCAATGGTCAGGGCGGGCATGCGTCACAGCCGGAAAACTCAGTTGATCCGCTCTTAATCGGTTCCCGTATCGTTACACAGCTGCAGGATATCGTATCTCGTTTAGCCGGACCGATGGATAATTTAGTGATTTCTGTGACGAACTTTAATGCTGGAACTGGTGCTAAAAACGTTATTCCGCATACTGCGAAACTTAGCGCGAGTGTCCGTTCAGCAAGTGCTGAAATCAGAGCACTTGCCAAAGAGAAAATTGAAGCGGTAATAAAAGCGAACTGTGAAATTTACGGTGCGACGTACGATCTGAACTACGAGTACGGCTATGCAGCAGTAATGAATGACGAAGCTGAAACTGCACGAGTCAGACAGACATTAAATGAAGTATTCGGTGACGACAGAGTCATTGAACAGGAAATGATGATGGGCGGCGAAGACTTCGGCGCATTCACTGAGAACCTGCCGGGGGTATATATTCTTCTCGGAACTTATAATGAAGAGAAAGATTATATCTACCCGCATCACCACCCTAAATTTGCAATTGATGAAGACGCATTTATCGACGGGGTCCGTGCACATGTCAATGTTGCACTCGGATTAGGTCAATAGAAGCAATAACTTCAGCCGGCTGTCCAGATAACAGACAGCCGGTTTTTTCAACACTTGACTAATACCCTATGGGGGTATATAATAAAAGTAATGAAAGATAAAAATGAGAGTGGGTGTAAATGATGGAAGACGTAAAACATATGTCGAGACCGCGTCCGGATGATGAGAAGCAGAAAATCTTAAATCGTCTTAAACGCGTGGAAGGACAGGTGCGCGGCATTCAGACGATGGTCGAGGAAGATCGTTACTGCATTGATATTTTAGTACAGATCAGCGCAATTCAAAGTGCCTTAAAAAATACGGGAATTACGATAACAGAACGCCACATGAAGCATTGTGTGACCGATGCGATAAATTCAGGTGACGGAGAAGCCTCAATTGAAGAATTAATGGCTGTGCTCAAACAATTTTCTAAATAGGGAAAGGGGGATTTATCCATGACAGAAAAAGAACGTGTTAATTTAAATATCAGCGGCATGACATGTGCAGCGTGTTCAAACAGAATAGAAAAAATACTGAACAAAATGGACGGTGTCGATGCGAGCGTGAATTTAACGACTGAAAAAGCAAGTGTCGATTACGAAAAAGACAAAGCTTCAGTTGAAGATATCACGAAACGCATCGAAGATATCGGCTACGGTGTACTGTACGAGAAAAGTGATTTGGACATTACAGGCATGACATGTGCTGCGTGTTCAAACAGAATAGAGAAAGTGCTCAATAAAACAGATGGTGTAAAATCAGCTACAGTTAACTTAACGACGGAAAATGCGACGATTGAATATAATCCCGGAGTCATTGACGAGCGTGAAATTATCGGCCGTATCGGCAATCTCGGCTACGGTGCAGAACCGAAAAAATCAGCTGAAGATAAAATTTCACATAAGGATTCAGAACTTAAAAAGATGAAGTGGAAAGTGATTATAGCATCATTATTATCACTGCCTCTCTTAGTTACAATGCTCGATCATTTATTCGGTATGAGCCTGCCGGCAATCTTTATGAACCCCTGGTTCCAGCTGGCCTTCGCGACACCGGTCCAGTTTATACTCGGCTGGCAGTTCTATGTCGGGGCATATAAAAATTTAAAAAACTTTACAGCGAATATGGATGTACTCGTTGTTATGGGGACAACAGCAGCATACGGTTTCAGTTTATATCAGACGTATTTATGGATGACAGGTGCAGTCGAACATCCGCATCTGTACTTTGAAACCAGTGCCATTATTATTACACTGATTTTATTCGGTAAATATTTAGAAACAAGAGCGAAATCCCAAACGACCGGCGCGATTTCAAAACTGCTCGATATGCAGGCGAAAGAAGCGCGTGTTGTGCGTGACGGAATAGAGTCTATGGTTCCGGTTGAAGACGTTAAAGTAAACGATGTGCTTATCGTTAAGCCGGGTGAGAAATTCCCGCTGGACGGCGAGCTGGTCCGCGGACGGACGTCAGTTGATGAATCAATGCTGACGGGCGAATCAATTCCGGTAGAAAAAGAAATAGGTGATTCGGTAATCGGCGCGACGATGAACCAGAACGGTACAGTGAATTTAAAAGTAACAAAAACAGGGAAAGATACTGCCCTTGCGGGTATTATCAAAGTTGTTGAAGAGGCACAGGGGAATAAGGCGCCGATTCAGCGGATGGCTGATATTATTTCAGGCTACTTTGTGCCGATAGTTATTGTTATAGCCCTGATGACATTTATCGTGTGGTATTTCTTCGCCTCACCGGGTAATCTCGAACCTGCTCTCGTTGCAGCGATTTCAGTGCTCGTTATCGCGTGTCCATGTGCGCTTGGTCTTGCAACCCCGACATCGATTATGGTCGGTACAGGTAAAGGTGCTGAAAACGGTATTCTTTATAAAGGCGGCGAGCATTTAGAGAAAACACATAAAGTCGACGTTGTTGTACTCGATAAAACCGGGACAATTACGAACGGAACACCGGAGGTAACGGATTTCTCAGGTGATGACGAGGCACTGCGTCTTCTCGCGAGTGCAGAAAAAGGATCAGAGCACCCGCTGGCATCAGCGATTACGGCTTATGCAGCTGAGAATAATATTGAACTTGCTGAAGCGGCCGATTTTTCAGCTATACCCGGACATGGTATCCGTGCGGTTATTGACGGACATGAGGTGCTGGTCGGTACACGGAAGCTGATGAAGGATGAAAATATAGATATTTCTTCAATAGAAGAAGATATGAAGCAGTTTGAATATGAAGGCAAGACAGCAATGATTGTCGCTGCTGACGGTAAACTGCGCGGAACTGTTGCAGTCCTTGATACAGTTAAAAAGACAGCGAAACAGGCTGTTAAAGAAATGCACGAGCAGGGACTTGAAGTAATTATGCTGACAGGTGATAACGTGAGAACAGCAGAAGCAATTGGGCGTGAAGTCGGCATTGATCAAGTCATTGCAGAAGTACTGCCCGAACAAAAGGCGGAAGAAATCCGTAAGATTCAGGAGACAGGAAAAGTTGTTGCAATGGTCGGAGACGGCGTCAATGATGCACCGGCACTGGCACTTGCAGATGTTGGTATCGCAATGGGAACAGGAACTGAAGTAGCGATTGAAGCGGCTGACCTGACTATTTTAGGTGAAGATTTAACGCTGATACCAAGAGCAATTAACTTAAGCCACAAAACAATTAAAAATATTAAGCAGAACTTGTTCTGGGCATTTCTGTACAACACGCTCGGGATTCCAATTGCTGCACTCGGATTTTTAGCACCATGGGTAGCGGGCGCTGCGATGGCGTTTAGTTCTGTGAGTGTTGTAGCAAACGCATTACGTTTAAAACGTGTTAAAATATAGGTATATAAGAGTATAAATAAAATTATAACGGAGGATGAATATTATGGCTAAAACAGTAATCGATGTAGAAGGCATGACTTGCGGACACTGCAAATCATCAGTAGAAGGGGCGCTTCACAATCTGGACGGTGTTTCTACAGCAGCCGTTAATTTAGAAGAGAACAATGTCACTGTGGAATACAATGATACAATTGTCGACCGCGGAAAAATGACTGAAGCAATTGAAGATCAGGGTTACGATGTAAAATAGCAGAACAAAGGTAGTTTTAATCATAGGAATCATCCGCGTAAATCAGCGGATGATTCTTTGTTTATGTAAATTTAAATCAGATAATGATAGAATGTTCTATAAGATTATAAAAAATATAAGGGGGATACCACGCTTGATATTTGTGGTTATATTTTTACTGTTCATGTCACTGTTCTTTTCAGGCAGTGAAACTGCATTAACTGCAGTGAACAAGCTTAAATTACAATCGAAAGCGGCAGGGGGCGATCAGAAAGCCCAAAAGCTGTATGATTTGGTCAGCAAACCAAGTCAGTTCATTACAACGATACTGATTGGTAATAATATTGCGAACTTAATCGTACCGGTACTTGTGACGTCGATGGCAATTCAGTACGGCTGGAGTGTGACAATCGCATCAGTTGTACTGACGGTGACGATTATTATTTTCGCAGAGGTTATTCCAAAATCAATTGCTGCTGCATTTCCAGAACGTATATCGCATTTGGTCAGACCGGTTATATCTTTTTTGAATGTCGTACTCTATCCGCTGACATTCCTGCTTAACTCATTGACGGACGTGATAACGCGTTTCTTATCAAAAGGAGCTCAGCCTAGTTGGACAGTGTCACGCGAAGAAATTGTTAATCTCGTGCAGATTGCGAATAGTGAAGGTGCCCTCGAAGGTGCAGAATCTCAACGTCTGAGAGGGATTTTGGATTTTAGGGATTTAAACGTAAAAGACGTTATGACAACACCGCGTACAGAAATGGTCGCGATACATGTTGACGACAGTTTTGAAATGGTGAGAGACAGAATTATCGACGAAATGCATACGAGATATCCGGTATACGATGAAGATCTGGATAATATCGTAGGTATGTTCCACTCAAAATATTTGTTGCAGTGGTCGCTCGATCCACAACAGCCTCTGATGAATTTCTGCGACGACGATCCATTTACGATAAGAGAGTTCCAGAATGTTGAGGATGTGCTGCGCCGAATGAGCAAGCAGCGCCGCCACATGGCCATCGTACTCGACGAGTACGGCGGGACAGAAGGAATTCTGACGCATGAAGATATTATTGAAACGATGCTTGGTTTTGAAATCGAAGATGAAACAGATCTTAAAAATGATTCAGTAGTCCGTGCATTCAGCGACGATAAAATTCTCTGCGACGGGAAAATTACGCTGCACCGTCTGAATCAGCTGTTTGAAACGGAGATTCCGCAAGAAGAGGATACGCTGTCAGGATTCCTGCTGTCTGTGTTTGAGGAAGTTCCGGCAGAAAACGATATTACGCATCTCGATAATCTGGAATTCAAAATAATGGAGATGGAAGATAATATGATCCGTCTCGTAAAAATTACAAAATTAGATGCTGAGCTGATGCAGGGAAAATGAGGCGTGAACGATGAAAATATTAAATAAGTTAAAGGTGAGCCATGTTATTCCTAGTTTCATAATCGCCTCGGCCCGTTTTTTATGGACCGAAGATAAACATATCGTAACGACGCATTATACGTACCGTTCAAAAAAGCTTCCGAAGAGTTTTGATGGTTATAAAATCGTCCAGGTGTCGGATTTTCACAATGCTTATTTGGGACGCCGTTCGAAAAATCTGCTGAAAGCGGTCGAAGAAGCGAAACCTGATGCGATTGTTATCACGGGTGATATTGTGGACCGCCGGACGCCGAATTTAAAACGTGCAGCGGTTTTAATCGAAAAAATTACTGGAATTGGACAGACATTTTATGTGACGGGCAATCATGAAGCGCATTATAAGCATTTTAATAAGCTCTATGATGTAATCGGCAGGTCTGAGGTCCGTAATATTACGAAATACAGTGCTGAGCTCGAGCGTAACGGCGAGAAGATTAATATTGCCGGTATTAATGACGTCTGGTTTTTTGGTGATGAAGGAAATCCTAAAACGTACCGTAATTTCCAAAATGAGCTTCGAGATAAAGTGAGCGGACTGCCTCACGGTTTTACAGTGCTGCTTGCGCACCGGCCGGAGCTGTTGTCGATATACAGTAAAAACAATGTAGATATTGTTTTTTGTGGTCACGCACATGGCGGGCAGATTCGTCTGCCGGTAGTGAAGGGTTTGTATGCGCCGCATCAGGGTGTGAATCCTAAGTATACACAAGGTATGCATGAACAGAACGGCACAACGATGGTGGTAAGCCGCGGTCTCGGCAACAGCCGTTTTCCGTTCAGAGTGTTTAATCATCCGGAAGTTGTTGTCGTTGAATTGAGGGCTGAAGCATGAATGAAATAGTGTCATACATACTGGTCGTAACAGTGCTGACGATAATGCCAGGTGCTGATTCGATGATTGTAATGAAGAATACGATGATGTATCAAAAATCTGCGGGGCGTATGACAGTGCTTGGCATACTGGCTGGCCACTTTTTGTGGATTGTCGTGTCGATTCTTGGTCTTGCCGTTATTATTACGAATTCTCCGGCCTTATTTAATATTATTAAATATATGGGTGCGGCGTATTTAATCTATATCGGTGTGAAAAGCTTTATGGCGACGACTCTTGTATCGGCGTCATCGCTCGATCATGCGGAAGATAAAAATCCGAAATCGAACGGTCTGCGCTCATCTTATATGAACGGCTTTATAAGCAATATACTGAACCCTAAAGTACTCATATTCTATATTACGATTCTGCCGCAGTTCGTCATGCAGGATGCGGAAATATCCGGAGTAATACAGTTGATTATTTTAGCTCTCATTATGCTGGTTATATCGATGACCTGGTTCCTGCTTGTCGTTGAAACCGTCAGCTATATGAAACGCTGGCTGCATAAACCGGGCTTCCAGAGTGCCCTTGCAAAAGGTGCCGGAATTATCATCATTCTGTTTGGTATCCGTACGGCGCTGTCGTAGGTTTTGCCGGGAAAGTCGTTTGCTCCGCAATGAGCGGCTGTCATTCCCGAG
>NZ_AUEF01000008.1 GCF_000425845.1 Jeotgalicoccus psychrophilus DSM 19085 | reverse complement strand
GCTGAAAGCATCTAAGCATGAAGCCCCCCTCAAGATGAGATTTCCCCAATAGATGCCTCAGAGACTATGAGGTTGATAGGTTTGGCGTGTAAGTGTGGCAACACATTCAGCGGACAAATACTAATCCATCGATGACTTATTCAAATGTAACATCAGAAATTAAAAGAGTGCGTTCACTCTTCTCGATACTTCTATCCGGTTTTGAATGTATATACATTCACTAATAGTCTGGCGGCGATGGCGGAGAGGCCACACCTGTTCCCATGTCGAACACAGCAGTTAAGCTCTCCAGCGCCGATGGTAGTTGGACTGACGTCCCGCAAGAGTAGGACGCTGCCAGGCTAATATTTTTATATATGATTATTCCACAGTAGCTCAGTGGTAGAGCTATCGGCTGTTAACCGATCGGTCGTAGGTTCGAGTCCTACCTGTGGAGCCATTTTTTTGTTCTGGCCCGTTGGTCAAGCGGTTAAGACACCGCCCTTTCACGGCGGTAACACGGGTTCGAGTCCCGTACGGGTCACCATTTTAATTATATAGTTCAATATGGAGAATTAGCTCAGCTGGGAGAGCATCTGCCTTACAAGCAGAGGGTCGGCGGTTCGAGCCCGTCATTCTCCATTTTTTGTCTGGAAGGGTAGCGAAGTGGCTAAACGCGGCGGACTGTAAATCCGCTCCTTCGGGTTCGGCAGTTCGAATCTGCCCCCTTCCACCATAGATTTTGGGCTGTAGCCAAGCGGTAAGGCAACGGGTTTTGGTCTCGTGACGCGAAGGTTCGAATCCTTCCAGCCCAGTTTAATTTAATATTTAGAGCCATTAGCTCAGTTGGTAGAGCATCTGACTTTTAATCAGAGGGTCGCAGGTTCGAATCCTGCATGGCTCATCGTAGAACACTTACAAACGTAGGTGTTCTTTTTTTATGCATAAATTTATGAATTATTTATATTTATAAACACTTGTATAAAAGCGCTTTCTTTAGTATATTGTAACTAGACAAAGGAGTATTTTAGTGGGGGGATGTCAGTGGTTAAAATAGATATTATAGGCGCACCTACGGCATTTGGACAGCCAAAGTTAGGGGTATCTTTGGGCCCGGATGCGGTGCGTTTTTGCGGTTTAGAAAAACATTTATCTAACCTTGGCCACGATGTGGCTGATAAAGGAAATGTATATGGAAATTACCATGCTGAATACGGTAATCACAACGTGAGAAACGGCGAAGGATTAATGAATTTTGAACAGGTTAAAGATTTCAGTGAACAGCTTGCAGCTACTGTGGAAGAGTCACTCGATAATAATCGCTTTCCATTTATCGTTGGCGGTGACCACAGTCTGTCAATTGGTTCTATCAGCGGTGTGACTAAGAAATGTAAAAATCTCGGTGTACTGTGGATCGATGCTCATGGGGACATTAATAACAGCGAGACGTCACCGAGCGGCAATATACACGGTATGCCTTTAGGTGTTCTGTTGGGCGAAGGCAGTGAGTCACTTGTTAATATACACCATGAAGGGGCTAAACTGAGTCATGAAAATATCGTGCTGGTCGGTGTCAGAGATCTTGACACCGGTGAGAAAGCTTATATTAAAAAGCACGGAATTAAATGCTATACGATGAGCGACGTCAGGAGACTCGGGCTCGATGTTGTAATAACCAAGTCGCTGAAACACTTGCAGGAATGCGACGGTATACACTTATCGCTCGATGTGGACAGTCTGGATCCTCTTGAAATTCAAGGGACAGGAACTAAAGTTAACGGGGGTATTTTCTTATCGGAAATGCTGCTGGGCTTAAATATACTGAGCAGAACAGAGCTGCTTATCTCTGCAGATCTGGTGGAAGTTAATCCACTTCTTGATAACGGTAATGAAACAGCAGAAAAAGCTGTAACTATTGCAGAGTACATATTCGGTCAGAGCCAAATATAAAAAAAGAAGCCGTCAGGCTTCTCTCATATTTTTCATCACGTAAACAGCATACTCATTAGCAGTAGCTGTTTCTTTTTTCGCTTTTTTTCGCTTCTGAAGACGGCTTAATTCATCAGTTAGTTTCCTCTGTTCTGTATCATTCATCAGGATTTCATATGCTTCAAGTGATTCAGCATCATTCTCTTTATTAAAATTAAAAATATTGATGGACGGCACAATTTTTTCTGCCGCCGGGCGGTAAAACTTCTGGATAATACTGTTTTTCTCCATAGTATAGGCTACAGTAATGATATTATGGGACAGCAGCTGGTTTAAATGGTAATGTACTTTCGCTCTCGGCATTTCGAGTTCATCAGCAAGCATTTGTCCTGTTTTAGCTTCTTCTGCTATCATGGACAAAAGCTGCAGTCTAAAAGGGTCGCTGATTGATTTTAGCTGGTCCAGTTCAGTAATGATGAGCAATTTTTCCATCAGTGTCCTCCATATACATTTTCTTCAATTATCATGTAAAATGTAAGTACAGTCAATTAAACAGTATTTAAATAAATGAGAATATTTGTTACACAATTGTGAATTTGGTATTATTAAAATGTTAAGTACTTAGGGGGATGAGTATGATAGGTCAAAGAATTAAAGAGATACGTAATAATAATAATTTAACCCAGGAAGAACTGGCTGACGGGATCATCTCCCGAACTTATTTAAGTTTGATAGAAAAAGGGACTGTCCAGCCATCTACCAATGTTTTAGTGAAACTGAGCAAACGTTTAAATTGTACGGTAAATGATTTTATGGCAGAGGTTTCGCATTTTAAATATAACAATTTTGAAATTCTGCGGGAGATCGGACACTACGAATTAAAAGTCGACAATGAAGATTACGAGATTGTAAAACATTTTATCGATAAAGAATATGAGCAGATTGAAGATGTGCCTTTGCCTGACAGCGGCAGAATACATTTAATTTATGCACGCTATTTTAATTTCAAAGGGGATTTAAAGCGTACGAGAATGCATACTGATAAAGCACTGCAGAAACTGTCGACGATTGCTGTTAATCAGCATTACGTCAATGCTGTGCTCTTAAAATCAGAACTGCTAATTGAAGATGGTGCGGTTGATGAAGCAATAGATATACTGGAGGAAACGGTGTATCTGTTAACTAAGTTTGATGAATTGAATATTTCCGATATTAAATTACGATTTGCGCTTGTAAAATGTTATATTATATTTAAACAGTATTATACTGCGCACAGGCTGGTAGAAGATATTAACCAGATTTCTTCCAGATTAAGTATTACTTATAAAAAAGAAGACCTGAAGAAATTTGAAATGCTGCTTCTGGTTAAACTTGAAAGGTACGAGGCTGCCCTCCTGCTTGCAGGTGACAGCAGTGAAACAGATATCAGTATTATGAAGGCTTACAGTCTGTGGCAGCTGGACAAAGTCAAAGAAGCTGATCAATTATTAAAAGCGACACCAGCGCCTAACAAGGAAATTTCCAGCATACCGCAAATAGGTAATCTGTATAAAGAACTTACCGGGAGATTAGGTGGCTTATAACATAATAGAAAGGAAAATCATTATGGAAACAGCCAACTTTTTTGATAATATCTCTACATCTTTTGTAATAACGAGCATCATTGACATCCTGATTATATGGTACGTTTTTTATTTAATACTGACGGTCATTAAAGGGACGAAAGCTGTACAGTTAATCAAAGGGATATTCTTCATAATTATTGGACGGGCATTAAGTAATTTTTTAGATTTAACAACGACAACACAATTGTTCGATATGGTCCTGCAATGGGGTTTCCTCGCCGTTATCGTTATATTCCAGCCGGAATTAAGACGGGCGCTTGAACAGCTCGGGCGCGGCAGTTTGTTCAGGTCGAGCGGCGGCAATGATGTATCGCAGCATGAAAAGATGCGGCAGGATATGGTAACTGCAGTCCGCTATATGGCAAAGCGCCGTATCGGTGCATTGATTGTTCTGGAAAAAGAAACCGGACTGAAGGATTATATTGAGACGGGTGTGCCGTTAAATGCGGAAATTACGTCGCAGCTCTTAATCAATATTTTTATTCCGAATACGCCGCTGCATGACGGGGCGATGATAATCCAGGGCGATAAAATTGCGACAGCCGGCAGTTACTTGCCGCTGTCTGAAAGCAATAAGATCGCAAAAGACTTAGGTACACGTCACAGGGCTGCTGTCGGTATTTCAGAAGTAACCGATGCATTTACGATAATCGTATCGGAAGAAACAGGTAACGTCTCAGTTACATACGACAGTAAGATGTCTAAGGAAATTACTCTGGAGAAACTGGAAGAACTCCTCCAGAAACACTGGCTGGTTGCTTCCGGTGCTAAAGAAGGAGGCGGTTTGTTTGCTCGAAAGTAAATTAGGACTGAGCATCGTTGCATTGCTACTCGCACTGTTTATGTTTGTGAACGCAAATAATGTCTTTGAAGATATGAATCTGTTTACCGATGACAGCGCAACAGAAGACGAGACGCAATTTGTTGAAGGCGTTCCTGTTGTAGTACTGTATGATGAAGAATCATATTACGTATCGGGTGTACCGCAGGAAGTCACTGTGGAACTCGGCGGAACGAATTCGAATGTGAAGCGTCTTCAGGCGACGCGTAATTTTGAAGTGATTTTAGATCTTAGAAATCGTGAACCCGGGGAACATGAAGTGTTCTTCACGGTGAGCGGTCTGCCGGAAAATGTGGCAGGGACAGTTCAGCCGGAAACAGCTAATGTGACGATACAGAATCTTGTATCGCAAACTTTTGAAGTCCAGGCTGAAGTAAGTGAAGGAAGAATCGGCTCAAGCTATCAGCTCGGCTCGGTCAGTGTTGAACCGTCAACAGTAACTGTACGCGGCGGCGAAAGCACGATGAACCGTATACAATACGTCCGGGCGATGATGTCCGATACGTCGAGTATTACTGAAGAACGTGTTGAAGAAGCTGAAGTGAGTGCTTTCGATGCACAGTATAATAAACTTGATGTCAGTATTGAACCTTCTACAGTAAGAATTGAAATTAATGTTGATGAGCTTAGCAAGGAAGTGCCAGTCAATCTTGAAACGACAGGTGATGCTGCTGACGGCAGTACACTATCGGAAGTGGAATTAAATCATGATACAATTGAAATATATGGTGACAGTGAAACATTAAATTCGATATCATCTGTAAAAGCAGAAGTCGATATCGGGGGAATGTCATCATCGGGCACAAAAGATGTCCGGCTTGAGTTACCTGAAAATGTTACAAAAAGTGAACCTGCTGTACTTGAAGCGGATGTCACGATAGAAAAAGACGAATAATTGCTGCATAAAAAGGAGATTACTATGGGAAAGTATTTTGGTACAGATGGAGTTAGAGGTATTGCAAACGAAGGTTTAACACCGGAACTGGCTTTTAAATTAGGCCGTTTTGGCGGATACACACTGCTTGAAAAAGGCGAAGAACATCCACGCGTTCTAGTTGGAAGAGATACACGTATTTCAGGAGAAATGCTGGAGTCTGCGCTCGTTGCAGGACTATTATCAATCGGTGCTGAAGTGATGCGCCTCGGAGTTATTTCTACACCAGGTGTTGCTTATCTGACTAAAGACATGGAAGCAAATGCAGGTGTTATGATTTCTGCATCACACAACCCGGTTGAAGACAACGGGATTAAATTTTTCGGGCCGGACGGTTTTAAACTGACTGATGAACAGGAAGCTGAAATTGAAGCACTGCTCGACAGCAATGAAGATAATCTGCCACGACCGACAGGTGTTTCTGTAGGTACAATTTCAGACTACTTTGAAGGCGGTCAGAAATACTTAAGCTACTTAAAATCAACAATTGATACTGACTTTGAAGGACTGAAAATCGGCCTTGACGGCGCTCATGGTTCGACGTATCACTTAGGACCTTATTTATTTGGTGACCTTGAAGCAGATACAGCTACAGTCGGCAGCAATCCCGACGGCACGAACATAAATGCAGGTGTGGGTTCAACGCATCCTGAAAAACTTCAGGAGCTCGTTAAAGAAGAGAAATGTGACTTCGGTCTTGCATTTGACGGAGACGGGGACAGAATTATTGCAGTGGATGAAAAAGGTGAGATCGTCGATGGCGATAAGATCATGTTTATCATTGCGCATGCACTAAAAGAAAAAGGTGAACTGAAAGACGACACAGTCGTTTCCACAGTAATGAGTAACCTTGGGTTCTATAAAGCAATTGAAGCACACGGTATGAAATCTGATAAAACACAGGTCGGCGACAGATATGTTGTAGCTGAAATGCGTAAAGGCGGCTATTCATTAGGCGGAGAACAATCAGGCCATATCGTAATGATGGATTACAATACGACGGGCGACGGTCTGTTAACAGGTATTCATTTAGCGGCAATCGTTAAAGAATCAGGCAAAAAGATGAGTGAACTTGCAGCAATGGTTGAAACGTTCCCTCAGGAGCTCGTAAACGTACGTGTGAGCGATAAGCACAATGTTACGAATAATGAAGCGGTCAAAGCAATTATGACTGATGTAGAACAGCGCATGGCTGGTAATGGACGTATACTCGTCCGTGCTTCAGGAACAGAACCGCTTGTACGCGTTATGGTAGAAGCTGAAACTGAAGAACTGGCAGCGAACTACAGTGCGGAAATTGCGAAAGTAGTAGAAGCTGAAATGGGTCTGGATAAATAAAGAAGAAATTTAAAAAGCGAAGCCGCATTTATGGCTTCGCTTTTTTATGTATGAGACTAATATGCTGGATTAGCCAGCAGCTCTCCCATATTAAAATCGTTTATAAACGTAAATATGTATACACCTAATACCTGAAATCCAAAATATAGCGAAACGAGACACAGCAGGCCGAAAATAATATTCTCTGTAAAACTGCCTGTCCGTGTTGTAATCGGAAATTTGACTTTAAAGCTTATCGGAAAAAACAGCTGTATGCCGCTTTTAGTTGCCATATCCAATATGTAATGACTGATCATGCCCGTAATTAAACCGAGTTTTATCGCATCATTTGGAAAAAAGTAATCGACAAGAAAAGCAATCAGCACGATAAACAGCAGGCTGTGTGTAAATGAGCGGTGACCGAAAACGAAATTAACTAATTTCGAAAGTACCGGAAATGTCTTCCCAATCTTGCTGCCGCCGTGGCATATATCGGGAATTAAAGACCCGGCAATACCGGCGCCAATTAATAGAACAGGATCGGCGTATGTAAAATGAGCGACTGCCAGACTGGATGCGACACCACCAATGATATGAGTTTTACCTTTCATGATGCGACCTCCTCTGACCTGTATATTATAACACTTTTTAGACATAAATATAACTTTTTATGAACAATTATAAGCAGATGTTAAGTATCAAGTTTTTGAGCATTTCAATATAATAAACGTAAAAATGTTATTATTAAATTATATGAATGCGAACAAAAGGAGAATCATTATGGACGGAACAAAAAGAGCAGATATAAAAGTAGGCAGTACAGTGAAAGTCGTACAGAAAAACCATCAGAGAACAGGTGAACTGACTGAAGGCGTTGTGGCAAGAATATTAACGAACTCAGCTAACCATCATCACGGCATTAAAGTTAAGCTCGAAGACGGCATCGTCGGCAGAGTAAAAGAAATAATAGAATAATAATTGTGGCAGGGGTGATAAGTTATCGTTTCTGCTTTTTTATTTCTTGATAAGCCTGGGAGGAATGCAGGGCTACAGTGTCCGATAACTGGATTTGTCGGACAATGTGAATTCGACATAGTCACTCAAACGCAAATTCAGAAGAATTATAATTAATTAACTATAACATTTACCATTAAAAGGTAAAAAAGTTCTTGTAATCAAGAAAAAAATAAATTACACTTTTATTCTGACGAAAAAGGAGGGAAATTTGTAAACTTAATCGGAATAGCGCCTGAGCAGTAGATATGTACTGTTGACGAGGAGGACAGCGATCGAACTTTCGGCGGATGCTGTCCCGGATACTGAAGTATTCGTAAGTGTATCTGTGAAAATTACCGGGTGACCGGTCTGACAAAGCAGATGCCCCACAAAACTTAAACGAACGTAGAAGGAGTTTATCTTATGTGCGGAATTGTTGGATATATTGGAACGGCAGATACGAAGGAAATATTATTAAAAGGGCTTGAAAAGCTGGAGTACCGCGGTTATGATTCAGCGGGTATTGCAGTAAAAAATAATAAGGAAACAAAAGTTTTTAAAGAGAAAGGCAGAATCGCCGAGCTGCGTAAAAAAGTGGATTTAGACTTCGAAGGAACTATCGGTATCGGCCATACACGCTGGGCAACACACGGTGAACCGAGTGTAGCGAATTCTCATCCGCACCAAAGTACAGATGAGAGATTTACACTGGTGCATAACGGTGTGATTGAGAACTATAAGCAGTTAAAAGAAGAATATTTAAATGATACAAAACTTGTGTCGGATACTGATACGGAAATTATCGTGCAGCTTGTTGCGAAGTTTGCCGCTGAAGGTTCATCGACGCTTGAAGCATTTCAAAAAACTTTATCATTACTGCACGGATCATACGCGATTGGTCTTTTGGATAATGAAGATGACCACACTATCTATGCAGCTAAAAATAAATCACCGCTACTTTTAGGTAAAGGTGACGGCTTCAATGTCATTACATCCGATGCAATGGCGATGCTTAATTTAACGAATGAATTTGTTGAACTAATGGACGGCGAAATCATTCAGCTGATGGAACACCAAATGATCATCAGAGATATCGAAGGTGCGGAAATCGAACGTGAATCTTATATTGCGGAAATTGATGCGAGCGACACGGAGCTTGGCACGTATCCGCATTACATGATTAAAGAAATCAATGAACAGCCGCAGGTGATGCGTAAAATCATTAAAGAATATCAGGATGAGCGCGGCGAACTTAAAATTGATAAAAATATAATCAAACAGCTGAATGAAGCGGACCGATTATATATCATCGCAGCAGGTACGAGCTACCACGCCGGACTGATCGGTAAAGAATATTTTGAAAAATGGGCAGGTGTACCGACAGAAGTGCACGTCGCATCTGAGTTTGTCTACAACACACCATTATTATCAGAAAAGCCGTTATTCATCTTTATATCACAATCGGGAGAAACTGCAGACAGCCGTGCAGTCCTCGTAGATATTAAAGGTAAAGGCTACAAATCATTAACGATGACGAATGTACCGGGATCGACACTGTCACGTGAAGCGGATGAAACGCTGATACTGCATGCAGGACCGGAAATTGCAGTCGCATCGACGAAAGCCTATGTCGCGCAGATTGCAGTCCTTGCGATTACAGCAGCAGTGACAGCGAGAGAGCTGAACAAAGTTTCAGATATGAATTTAATGGCTGAACTTGGGAAAGTAACGACGGCAATTACAACGGTTATTGAAGACGCTGATAAAATTGAAAAAATTGTTAAGAGTTATTTGGAAACAGCGAGAAACGCGTTCTTTATCGGCAGAGCAATGGATTACTATGTCGGTCTTGAAGGCGCATTGAAGCTGAAAGAAATATCGTATATCCAGGCAGAAGGATTCGCAGGCGGCGAACTGAAGCACGGTGCGATTGCTTTGATCGAAGAAGGTACGCCGGTATTCGCATTATCAACGCAGGAAAAAGTAGATTTAAATATTAGAAGTAACGCACAGGAAGTCGCAGCCAGAGGTGCGAATGTATGTGTCGTTGCAATGGAAGGATTGGAGCAGGAAGGTGACACATACGTCATTCCAAGAGTGGATGAAATGCTGACACCGCTTGTCTCAGTTGTAGTCTACCAGCTGATTTCATACTATGCAGCACTGCACAGAGGAAACGATGTAGATAAACCGCGTAATCTGGCGAAGTCGGTTACGGTGGAATAAAGTAATATTTAGGAATCTAAAACGTCATCCCTTTGAACTTTATAGTTCAAAGGGATGTTTTATTAAATCAGATTTTATAGTAGATACTTTTCGTCATCTCTGACTTCATATGTATTCCAGTATCCTCGGACTGGTATGACACTCGCTCATATGTGTTCCAAAGCCCTGGGACTGGTATGACACTCGCTCATATGTGTTCCAAAGCCCTGGGACTGGTATGACACCCGCTCATATGTGTCCCAGTATCTTCGGACTGGTATGACGCCCGCTCATATGTGTCCAGCCCAAGTTTTCTCAATAGGCTATCCCAACACGGGATTTAATATATTTATCACTCTCAAGCTGCTTATACACAAACTCTGCTGTATCTCCAACTGTAATCTTCTTGCCGTCTTCAGGCAGGAAGTCACGTTCTTCACGGTGTTCACCAACAGCTTCACCGTCCGGTAAATAAGTAGGGCAGACGACTGTCCAGTCGAGGTTCGAGTCTTCAAGCAGCAGATATGTTTTATGATGTTCTTCTGCTGCGCGTGTTAATTTCCGTTTTGACTCGCTGGATTGATAGCGCAGCACGTCGGGTTCAGCTCTGCTGTTCAGTATTCCTGCAGTACCAACCGTGACAATCCGCTTAATACTTTCATCGGTCATCGCTTCAATAATCAGCGGCATGCTTTTTGTCAGCGTATCGGCGCCGTCTGTATTTAAAGCGCTGATGACAGCATCTGCACCTTTCATGGTACGCTCAACGTCTTCTTTAACCGTAACGTCACCTTTTATAATTGATAAATTTTCATCATTAATTGATATCTTTTCAGGCGTGCGCACAAGTGCTGTCACCTGGTGTTTATCTTCCAAAGCCAGCTTTGCAATTTCACTGCCGACTCTGCCTGTCATTCCTAAAAGTAAAATATTCATAAAAGCAGTCCTTTCTACTGTTCTTCTTATATACTATCATTATTTTTCCTTATTATTATGTAGACTGTTTATAACTTTTGCACAAAATAAAACGTTATATATAACATCAGACTGGCATTGTACCCAAAAAGCCACTATAATAAACGTTGTATGGAAAAATAATCAGAAAATCTGAAAACAGCAATAATGATTTTTGGAAGCGCTGTATATATTCAGTGTTTTCCATATAAGCTCTGCTGCTAAATTGATTATTTATTTAATTCGATATGGTAGTATAGAGTGTGGAAATAAAATAATAATAGCAAATTATTATATTATAAATGTGAAGAACAGGGAGGAAATTGTAATGGATTTTCGTTATTTACCAGCTACTGAAGCTGATAAAACACAGATGTTAGAAAAGATCGGTGCAAAATCCACAGACGAGCTTTTTTCAGATATTCCTGAAAAAGTTAGACTGGACAGAAAATTAAATCTGAAAGAACCAACTAGTGAGTACGAACTTAAAAAAGAAATGACTGCATTGGCTGCTAAAAACGCCAACCTGCAGGACTACAGTTCATTTTTAGGTGCTGGGGTATACGATCACTTTATCCCGTCAGTAGTTGACCACGTTATTTCAAGACAAGAATTTTATACTTCTTACACGCCTTACCAGCCGGAAATGACACAGGGTGAACTTCAAGCTATGTTTGAGTTCCAGACTATGGTTTCTGAAATTACCGGTATGCCTATCGTAAACTCTTCATTATATGACGGCGGAACTGCTGTTGTAGAAGCAATGTACTTAAGCAACGTTCAAACTAAGAAGAAAAAAATCTTAGTATCTGAAGCATTGCACCCTGAGTACCGTCAATTAGTTAAAACTGCATCAAAAGGTAAAGGCCTTGAGATTGTTGAAATTGGCTTAACTGACGGGAAAATTGACTTAGCACAACTTGAAAAAGAAATTGATGAAGATACAGCTTCAGTTATCGTTCAATACCCTAACTTCTTAGGTCAGATTGAACCACTTGATAAAATAAATGAATTAATTAAAGCACAGCCTAAAGCAATGATGGTTGTTTCAAGTAATCCGTTAGCATTAGGATACTTAACTCCGCCTTCAGAATTCGGCGCTGATATTGTTGTTGGTGATACACAAGTATTCGGTATTCCTGCACAGCTTGGCGGACCGCACTGTGGTTACTTCGCTACAACTGATAAGTTAATGCGTAAAGTACCTGGACGTTTCGTTGGTGAAACAGTTGACCAGGACGGCCAGCGCGGATACGTTCTTGCACTTCAAACGAGAGAACAGCACATCAGACGTGAAAAAGCGACATCAAACATTACATCTAACCAGGCATTAAACGCAGTAGCTAGTTCAGCTGCAATGAGTGCACTTGGCAAGAACGGTGTTAAAGATATGTCTAAACTGAATATGCAAAAAGCAAGATATACTCAGAAACAGCTTGAAGAAGCTGGTTTACCAGCAGCATTCAAAGGATCATTCTTCAACGAATTCGTAGTTAAGCTTTCACAACCTGTTAAAGAGGTTAACGAGAAGTTATTCGATAAAGGGATTGTCGGTGGATTTGACCTTGGCATCATTTACCCTGAGTTCGAAAACCACATGCTGATTGCAACGACAGAAATTCGTTCGAAAGAAGAAATCGATGCATTTGTTAAAGAATTGGGGGATATCAACAATGGCTAATGAAAACTTTCCATTAATTTTTGAACGCAGTAAAGAAGGCAGAGTAGGTTACAACCTCCCTGCACTTGATGTACCAGAAGTTAATTTAGAAGAAGAAATTGGTGCTGATTTCGTTCGTAAAGTAGATGCAAATCTTCCGGAAGTTGATGAACTGGAATTAATGCGTCACTACACTGGCTTATCGAACCGTAACTTCGGTATCCACACAGGATTCTATCCTTTAGGATCATGTACGATGAAATACAACCCTGTAATTAACGAAGATGTTGTTAGATTACCGGGATTCAGCCACATTCATCCGTATCAGGATACTAGGACTATCCAGGGTGCTTTAGAGTTAATGTACGATCTTCAAGTACACCTTGAAGAAATTACAGGAATGGACGAAATCACTTTACAGCCGGCTGCCGGTTCACAGGGTGAATGGACTGCACTTATGGTATTTAAAGCTTTCCACGAAGCTAACGGAGAGTCACACCGTAATGAAGTTATCGTTCCTGACTCAGCACACGGTACGAACCCGGCGTCTGCAGCAATTGCAGGATTCAAAATCGTTGAGGTTAAATCGAATGATAAAGGTTTAGTTGACGTTGAAGACCTTAAGAAAGTCGTTAGCGAAAACACGGCAGCGCTTATGCTGACAAACCCGAACACATTAGGTTTATTTGAAACACAAATTCTTGAAATGTCAGAGATCATCCATGAAGCGGGCGGTAAAATGTACTATGACGGTGCAAACCTTAACGCTATTATGGGTTACGCACGTCCTGGAGACATGGGCTTTGACGCAGTTCACCTTAACTTACACAAAACATTCACTGGCCCGCACGGCGGTGGCGGACCTGGATCAGGCCCAATCGGTGTAACTGATGAGCTTGCGCCATACCTTCCAAAACCAGTTGTCCGTGAAGAGAACGGCGTATACGATTTAGATTACGACCGTCCGCAATCAATCGGTATGGTTAAAAACTTCTACGGTAACTTTGGAATTAACGTCCGTGCATACACGTACATCCGTACATTAGGTGCTGAAGGACTTAAAAAAGCAAGTGAGCTTGCTGTACTTAATGCGAACTACATTATGCGCAGCCTGCAGGAGAAATACGAACTTCCATTTACACAGCACTGTAAACACGAATTCGTTATCTCTGGTAATAAACAGAAAGCACAGGGAGTTAGAACATCAGATATCGCTAAGCGCCTGATGGACTTTGATATCCACCCACCAACTGTTTACTTCCCGCTAATCGTAGACGAAGCACTTATGATCGAGCCAACTGAGACAGAGTCTAAAGAAACTCTTGATCACTTTATCGATACAATGCTTCAAATTGCTGATGAAGCAGAAAGCAACCCTGACATTATTCACTCAGCGCCACACAAAACACCGGTTAAACGTTTAGACGAAACTAGAGCTTCACGTAAACCTGTTTTCCGCTGGAATAAAGAAGAAAAATAAAACTTTTAAAGACCCTGTATCAGGTACATTACTGTATTTGGTACAGGGTTTTATTTATAGTGAGCCGATTCACAATGTCACGAATTAATCATATATCGTGAAAATAATTTTCTTGTGAGCCGCTTTTTACATGCCTCAGAAATGAATGTGCGATAGAATGACGGACAAGTAAGTAATCAAAGGAGAATTCCAAAATGAAAAAATGGTTATCGAGTTTAACAATAATTGGTTCATTGCTGTTGCTCACAGCATGCAATGGCGATGAAGAAGCAGCAGAAGATACTGGTAGTGCCGAGGAAGCAGAAGCACCTCAATCAAAAGGTGAAGAAGGCGCAGCGGCAGAACAGCCGGAAATGCCTGAACCAGATTTAGAAGGCGTACCTGATGTTGTTGCTGAAGTAAATGATACTAAAATTGAAAAAGCGGAATTTGAAGAAGCGTATAATATGCAATTCCAGCAAATGGCGATGATGTCTCAGATGTCCGGTGAAGAAGTGAACCAGGACGATCTTAAAAAACAAGTCGCAGACGGACTGGTATCACAGGAGTTATTAATTCAGGAAGCGGATAACCGTGAGCTTGAAGTAACTGAAGAAGATACTAATGGTGTTCTTGACAGCTTAGTGGAACAAAATGGCATGGAATCACAGGAGGATCTGTTCGCAGCTTTTGAAGAACAGGGAATGCCTAAAGATGAAGTAATGACACAGGTAGATATGCAGGTCAAAGTGGATAAACTGATCGCAGAAGAAGCTGGCGACATTGAACCGTCGAAAGAAGAAATGCAGGAAATTTACGATGCCCAGGTCGCTCAAATGGAACAAATGGAAACTGAAGAAGAGCCGCCATCATTTGAAGAACTTGAACCGCAGCTTAAAGAACAAGTAGTAATGCAAAAAGAAGGCGAAGCAGCACAAGCATTAGTTGCAGACCTTAAAGAAAGTGCAGATGTGACAATGCATCTGTAATAATGAGTAAAGACTTATGGAATTAAAATTCCATAAGTCTTTTTTTATATCCATAATTTAATTAAAAACCCTACTGCAAAACCGAATATCGCGTGACTGAATGTCCAGTAAAACCATGAAGAAAAGCTGTCGGAAGCGGGCGGTTTATCCGTGAGCAGACTGAGGAAATAAAGTGCGGCGCTGCCTGCAGTATAAACGAGAACATACGGCCAGATGTTCAATTCCCAGCTAAAAGGAATAAGTATGTAGAATAAAACAACCGCACTGACGATACAGGTTGTGTAATGAAAAATAATTCCTGTAATCCACTTATCGCTCCATCTTTTTATAACTGGCATATAATCCATATTATATAAAAGGATTTCAGCTTTGTTTCCTGTAGTAATCCGGATGATTTTCCCTACTGCTGCAAGTATCGCTCCGGCAACGAATCCAATTATTATTAACTTTAATAAAGTTATCATCGAAACACTCCGTGTTATTATTTATCTTTTATATACCCAATTAATGTATATTTTTATCGTGAGTATTACAATTTAGAGTGAAAATATTTGATGATGTTTGAATTAAAGTTTTCCGGAAGAATTAAACTTCAGTAAAATTATTAAATATTGGCCGCTTCTTTATAAAGAAGTCACTGAAACGATGATGAAAAACTACTTGAAAAAGTGTTTGCCGTTTTTTGGCAGACACTTTTATTTATCTGACGATGACGTAGTAAATAACATAGAGCCAGCTGAAGATTCCGTGGATAATTGCCCAGAGGATGGACTGATGGAGACTCCATGAAATAGTGACAGCAAGAACTGTGCCGAAACCGACACCGGTTTTAACGACTGAAGTGGATTTGCTCATATTATCGCTCCTTTATTGTGGTTATCGATTATTTTGCTTTGAATATATACTATTGTGAGCTGAATAGCAAAAAAATACTGGTTTGCTCCGCAATGAGACGCTGTCGTTACCGAGTAAAGTGTTTTGCTCCGCAATGAGACGCTGTCGTTACCGAGTAAAGTGTTTTGCTCCGCAATGAGACTCTGTCATCCCCGAGTAAAGCCGTTTGCTCCGCAATGAAGTGGACAATCTAACCCCGAGTTACCGGTATCGTAATCTTCATCACGTATTTATCGCTGTCATTTACAGATATGCGGTCGAGTATAGGTTCTGCATATAAGTAATCAACAGGGATAAGATGGTTTTCTTCTATAAAATCAAAGATTGCGTCAAATGTTACCGCAACGTTTTCGTACTCTCCGGTATGATAGCCGGTAATCCGCATCGTTTTATCTTTTTTTACCAGCGGGAGTGCATCAGTGTAATCTGTTTTCGCAAACAGGTGTTCAAAGTTTTCAAAGTCGCCGTTTGCGATATCTTCTATGTTCATCATTACACCGATAGAGTATTTTTCATGAAGTTCACGCATACATATCTTATAAAAATCGGATATGGCCGCTTTATTTTCGTCCTCACTGATATTTAAGAGCGGTGAACTTAAATAAAAGTATTCCTCTTGTGCTTCAGTCAGCACGATTTTACTGAAGTCGGTTTTCTTCGCTTCTTCAGTAATTAATATTTTCTTTTCTATCGTATTCTGAATGCTTGCAAGATTATTTATCTTGTCGGAGATCTGCCGTGATTTTTCTTTAAACAATTTAATCATCGTATCAGGTGTTGTCACAATGATAAATTCTTTGATTTCACGAAGCGGCATTTCCATTTCTTTTAATGATTCAATGACATACATCGTGTCGAATTGTGTATACGAGTAATAGCGGTATCCTTTCTTATCTTTATGTGCAGGACGAAGAAGTCCGATGTTATCGTAATGAAACAGTGTCTGCTTTGTCACTTCGCACAGTTTTGCGAAATCACCTGTCGTAAAATATATTTCCGATTTCATAATGCTCACCTCTTGACTGTATGGTTACCATATACCTTATATTATACTAGGTCATCATTTTGATGTGTATTGAGAACTCTCACTTCTCAAGATGAAGAAAATATAAGAGGTGCAGAATGACAACAGAAAAAAATATAAAGTACGAATTTTTATCGGAGGATCCAAATGCTAAAACGCTGCCGATTATGGTCGCGTTAATTATCGGTGCATTCTTCGCTATTTTAAATGAAACATTGCTCAATATCGCTTTAACGACACTGATGGCAGAGTTCGATATTACTCTCTCTACAGTTCAATGGGTAGCGACAGGCTTTATGCTTGTAATGGCTATCGTTATTCCTGTGTCACCGCTCTTAATGGGATGGTTTACGACCAGACAGCTGTTCATCGGTACGATGGTTACATTCTTTATCGGTACAGTCGTCGCGGCACTTGCGCCGACGTTTGGTGTACTGCTCCTCGGACGTATGATTCAGGCAATCGGTACAGGTTTAATTATGCCGATTATGTTTAATGTATTCTTATTAATATATCCGCCTCATAAACGAGGAAAAATTATGGGGATTGTCGGTCTTGTTATTATGTTTGCACCGGCCATCGGTCCGACGCTTTCAGGTATTATTGTAGAATACTTCGGCTGGAGATTCTTATTTATCTTCGTTATGCCGTTTACGATTTTTTCAATTTTATTTGCCTTGAAGTATCTGGTCAACATAACTGAAATGACCAAACCGAAAATCGACTGGATTTCTATCGTATTTTCAACGATTGGTTTAGGTTCAACAATTTACGGGTTCAGTCACGCTGGTGAAAGTGCGAATGGATTTATGACACCTTCAGTATTCATTCCCATTATTATCGGTGTGATTGCAATTTCACTATTTGTTTTCCGCCAGCTTAAACTCGATGAACCGCTAATGGATTTACGCGTATTTAAATTCCCAATGTTCTCGCATGCCGTAGTATTGTTCGTTATTATTATTATGGTGATGTTTGCATCAGAACTTATTCTGCCGGTATTTATGCAGGGGCCGATGGGACTTACTGCAGCGGCGGCTGGTCTTTTACTGCTGCCGGGAAGCTTGTTAAATGGAATAATGAGTCCGTTTATGGGTGCTTTATTCGATAAAGTCGGCCCGAAAGTGATGATGATTCCAGCAACGATTATTCTTGCTGTAACGATGTTTATGTTCAGCAACCTGAGTGCTGAAACGCCTGAGTGGGTAATTATTGTCGGCTTTATGCTGATTATGCTCAGTGTGTCTGCAACAATGATGCCGGCTGAGACGAACGGTTTAAACCAGCTGCCGAAACATTTATATACACACGGTACCGCAGTGGTATCAACGCTTCAGCCATTGGCAGGAGCAATCGGTGTATCGGTGTTTCTCGGACTGCTTAACTCACGTCAGCAGAGCTATTTAGAAGGTGCTGCAAATCCTGAGTCGCCAGCGGCTGTGTCAGCGGCAATGGTATCGGGTGTGGAGTTTGTTTACTTCATTATCTTTATTATTGCGTTGATTGCGGCAGTAATGTCATTCTTCGTTTATCGTGCGAAACCGCTCGAAGATCTGGTGACTGCACCGGTTAAAAAAGACAAGAATTAGTGAATAATTTATGAAATCACTTCATTTTCGAAATGAAGTGATTTTTTTACGTGTATAATGTATATGTGGTGATTTATAAAGGAGCGGGAGTTATGAATAAGTGGTTTATGGGATTCTTAATCGTTGTAATCGCTGGATTGCTAATATTCACAATTGTGATAGCAATAGGCGGAGTATAATACTTTTAAAAATATATAAGAAAAGCAAAACGAAGAACAGTCTGGGCGTAATCCCGAACGTCGTTAAAATCATTATGAAAAATAACGATGTATTTAAGTTCAGCGTATTTAAGCGGGAAGGCTGGATCACCGGCATATATAAAATGCAAAACGAGTGATATGCACCTGCAGATGATTAGTCTCTGCAGGCTTTTAAATGGTCATAATACTTTTGTGTAAAATGACTTTTTGTGGTAATATCATCATGGATAAAAATTCGAGATACTAATAGATAAGAAGGTTTAAATATATATGAAAGAAAACTTTTGGCGTGAATTACCGCGTCCATTTTTTGTTTTAGCTCCGATGGAAGATGTTACAGATGTTGTGTTCCGTCACGTTGTCAGTGAAGCAGGAACACCCGACGTATTTTTCACTGAATTTACGAATACAGAAAGCTATTGCCACCCGGAAGGCGTACACAGTGTACGCGGACGCTTAACGTTTACAGAAGATGAACAGCCGATTGTCGCTCATATATGGGGAGACAAACCTGAACATTTCCGCGAAATGAGTATCGGCATGGCTGAGATGGGCTTTAAAGGTATTGATTTAAATATGGGCTGTCCGGTTCCGAACGTTGCTGCAAAAGGTAAAGGTGCAGGTTTAATTCAGCGTCCTGAAACAGCTGCTGAAATTATTCAGGCGGCAAAAGCCGGCGGTATTCCAGTCAGTGTTAAAACGCGTCTCGGCTACTCTGAAATTGAAGAGTGGAGAGACTGGTTGACTCACGTGTTCAAACAGGATATTGCGAACCTGTCGATTCATCTCCGCACGCGCAGAGAAATGAGTAAGGTTGACGCACACTGGGATTTAATCGGAGAAATTAAAAAGCTCCGCGATGAAATCGCACCGGATACACTTCTAACAATTAACGGCGATATTCCGGATAGAAAAACAGGACTCGAACTGGCAGAGAAGTACGGTATCGACGGTGTCATGATCGGACGGGGGATTTTCACTAACCCGTTTGCATTTGAAAAAGACCCGAGAGAACATACGAGTGAAGAACTGCTTGGCTTATTAAGACTGCACCTCGATTTATTCGATAAATATTCAAAAGAAGAATCGCGTCTGTTTAAACCGCTGCGCAGATTCTTTAAGATTTATGTCAGAGGTATCAAAGGCGCAGGTGAGTTAAGACACCAGCTGATGAGCACAAATACGACAGATGAGGTCCGGGGACTGCTTGATGAATTTGAAGCACAGATGGAACCGGCAGAATAATAAGAAGCTCTTTTGATAAAATATCAAAAGAGCTTTTTGCATTGATAAGTGATACGATAATATTTAAACAGACAGAGGAAGTGAGCACGATGTTTACTGCATTACTAGGTGCTGCAATTGGAACGGGAATGTCGATGCAGTCTGCTATTAATTCAGGGTTGCGGAGTTATGTACGTTCCCCGTTCATTGCATCGATGATTTCATTTGTCATCGGTACCGTATTTTTAAGTATTATCGTGCTGGTCAACGGTTTGCCGCTTGCACCTAAGCTGCCAGTGTTTACTGAACAGCCGGCATGGATATGGCTCGGCGGCGTGTGCGGTGTTATTGCACTCACAACGAATATATTTATCTTTCCTAAAATAGGCAGCGTAGAAACTGCGATTATGCCGATTATCGGGATGATTATTACAGGTATGATTATCGATAACTTTGGCTGGTTTAATTCGATGGTACAGCCTTTTAGCATAAGCAGATTTCTTGGTGTCGTCTTAATTTTTGCCGGTGTCTTTCTGGCGGTTGTACTGCAGGATGTCATGAAACATCGCCACCATAGGCTGGAATCTCTGAATAATGATATCAATAAATGGCCGTGGCGAGCTGCAGGATTTACCGGCGGTGCACTGCTTTCTATACAGGCAGCGATTAATGGAGAACTCGGCAGTGCGGTGAACTCGCCATTTACAGCTGCATTTATTTCGTTCTTTATCGGTGCGGCAACGTTAATTATCATCGTTGTAATAAGAGATAAAACATTCAGACCGGTGAAATACCCTATTACAGAAAAGGCGCCGCTCTGGGTTTGGCTCGGAGGAATATTCGGCGGATTTTATGTTTTAATCAACATATTTCTCGTGGGTGAAATCGGTACAGGACCGACGATCGTACTGGTGTTATTCGGACAAATTACAGGGAGCATTTTAGTGCAGCAGTTCGGTTTATTCCGTTCAGCAAAACATACTATTGTACCCGTACAGTTTATCGGTCTAATAATTATGCTCACAGGTGTCGTGCTGATTAATTTATTTTAAGTGAATTTATAAATAGAGATAAATCCGTATCGACGGCGGATTCACAAATACGAAATAATAATTACGACTGGCTTTTCCACTTAGGAAGAGCCGGTTTTTCTATTTAAACACCAAGCTAAAACACTTGAAAGTCAAAGAAGGTCAATGTATAATAAATACATAAGGTCAAAGATAGTCAGGTGAGAAAAATAATTGTAAGCATCATATTTGAAAATATCTTTTGAGGCCTTTATACTGTATTCATAGTCAAATATAGTCAAAGTCAAATAGACTGTGAATAGAATATACTAATAGGAGGAAACACATATGAAATGTCAAAATTGCGGAATTAACGAATCGAATGTAAACCTAGCAATGAATTTTAACAATCAAAAAATGCAGGTTCATTTATGTGACAGCTGTTTCCAGGAAATCCAAGGTCAAATGATAAATTCAAATGACTTCTTTAAAGGATCATCTTTCGAAAACAATAAATATTTCAACGGACAAGAGAATAAAAATACAGGCACAAAAACTAAAGAACGCGAAAAAAACAAGCGTGACGGGCTTTTAGATCAGCTCGGCAACAATATTTCAGACGAAGCGAGAGCGGGTAATATTGACCCGGTTATCGGACGCGACAAAGAAATTAAGCGGGTTGTTGAAACGCTGAACAGACGTAACAAAAACAACCCGGTCTTAATCGGTGAACCTGGTGTCGGTAAAACAGCAATCGCTGAAGGATTAGCATTAAAAATAGTGGAAGGCAATGTGCCAACTAAGCTGATGGATAAAGAAATTTACGTGCTTGATGTGGCATCATTAGTAGCGAACACTTCAATGCGCGGTCAGTTTGAAGAGCGTATGAAACAGCTGATTGCCGAACTTAAAGAACGTGAGGATGTTATTCTCTTTATCGATGAGATTCACCAGATTGTTGGTGCAGGTTCTGCGGAAAGTTCACAGATGGACGCCGGCAACATTCTTAAACCCGCACTTGCACGCGGCGAGCTGCAAATTATCGGTGCGACAACATTGAAAGAATATCGCCAAATTGAAAAAGACGCTGCACTGGAACGCCGTCTGCAGCCGATTATGGTTAAAGAACCGACATTGGCAGAGTCTGTATTAATTCTTAACGGAATTAAAGACCGCTATGAAAAATTCCATGAAGTCAGCTATTCAGACGAAGTTGTTGAAGCGTTTGTGAATTTATCCGACAGATATATTCAGGACCGTTTCTTACCGGATAAGGCAATCGATTTAATGGATGAAGTCGGTTCACGATTAAACCTGGCAAATGCTGAAAACGATACAGAATCAATCAAGCAGAAGTTAGAAAAGATAGCTGAAGAAAAAGACGCAGCGGCAGAGCAGGAAGACTATGAAACTGCAGCACGTCTTAAGTATCAGGAACTGCAGCTTGAGAAACAGCTGGAAGCTGCAGCAGATGACAAGCAGGTAATGGATGTCGATATATCTGATATTCAGCTGATTGTTGAAGAGAAAACAGGTATTCCTGTAACGAAACTGCAGTCTGAAGAACAGATGCAAATGAGAGAGCTCGGTCCTAACCTGAATGCTAAAGTTATCGGACAGAATGAAGCTGTCGACAAGGTAGCGAAAGCTGTCAGAAGAAGCCGTGCCGGACTTAAATCTAAATACCGTCCAATCGGGTCATTTATGTTCGTCGGACCGACAGGTGTTGGTAAAACAGAATTAACAAAAGCACTTGCTGCAGAGTTATTCGGTTCAAGAGATTCAATGATCAGACTCGACATGAGCGAGTACATGGAGAAACATGCCGTATCTAAAATTATCGGTTCACCTCCAGGTTACGTCGGTCACGAAGAAGCTGGACAGCTGACAGAAAAAGTACGCCATAATCCTTATTCAATTATTCTTTTAGATGAAATTGAAAAAGCGCACCCTGACGTGCAGAATATGTTCCTGCAAATTATGGAAGACGGGCAATTAACGGATTCACACGGCAGAACAGTCAGCTTTAAAGAAACAGTTTTCATTATGACAAGCAATGCCGGTACAGGTGATAACAATACGAGCGTCGGCTTTAATGCAGACCAGCATGAATCGGTTACGACACTTGAAAACTTAAGTGATTATTTCAAACCGGAATTCTTAAATAGATTCGACGCGATTATTAACTTTAATCAGCTGTCGGAAGAACACTTAATGGAAATTGTTGATTTAATGTTCGATGAATTACAGGCTGCGTTAAAAGAAAATGAAATCAGTATCTCGATTACTGAAGGCGCTAAGAAAAAACTTGTCAGCCTTGGTTATGACAAACGCTTCGGTGCAAGACCGCTGCGCAGAGTCATCCAGGATAAAATTGAAGATCAGCTGACAGATTTAATTTTAGAAGAAGAAAATCTTAAAAATGTTAAAGCACACATTAAAGACGGAGAAATTGTCGTCGTAAAAGCTTAGTAAATATTAAAACCTTAAATCCATCATGGATTTAAGGTTTTTTATTTTTCCAGATTAATACATACAGCTTCAGGGTACTTTAATATGTAAATATACATGCGAAAGAGGAATGTCTATGGGTCGGGAAAACATATGGTCGGGTATTCTTTTCGGTATTGGTTTAATGGCACTTGTCGATGAAATTATTTTCCATCAGCTGCTCCAATGGCATCATTTCTATGATCGTGCAACGACGTTTATCGGTATTTTATCTGATGGACTGCTCAATGCATTTGCCTTGTTTGCCCTCGTAATTGGATTATTTATGTTTGCTGATTTACAGCGTAAACGGGCAGTCTATAAACTTAAATGGGCTGGCGGAATATTTACCGGTTTAGGAGGATTCCAGCTGTTTGACGGTATTATCAACCACAAACTGCTGCAGATTCATCAGGTGCGTTACGATGTTAATCTACTGCCCTATGATCTGGCATGGAATATTTCAGGCGCCGTTCTTTTAATTACCGGCATCGTGCTGCTCCTCAGGTCGAAACATAAAAAGGCAGGTCATTAAGTATGCATCACATGAATATGACACACTTTTTCATACTTGAAATCACCGTCTTGTTTATCGCAATTTCCGCTTTAATACTCTATCCCGCAGCGATGTACTATTCCAATAAAAAACATAGAGCATGGAAAAAAGGGCGGTATTTTATTTTTGCAATTGGGGTAATCATTGCTGCTTCTGCACTGACAGGACCGCTGGCCCGTCTGTCTCATACAGACTTTACTGTCCATATGTTTTTGCATCTGCTGCTCGGCATGCTTGGACCGCTCCTTATACTTCACGGCAAACCGATGACGCTTATAATACGGACGCTGAAAGTTTCTCAGGCGAGAAAATTGAGTACATTTTTGAATATGAAATATGTAAAATTTATAAGCAATCCAATCGTCGCCTCAATACTTAATATCGGCGGTTTGTTTCTGATTTACAAAACCGGCCTGTTTGAATTAATGCACACATCTGTATTGCTGTTTGCACTTATTCATCTGCACGTTTTCCTTGCAGGTTATCTCTTTACCATGTCGATTATTTATATCGATATTGTAACGCACCGCTATTCTTTTTTATATCGCGCAGCAGTACTTATCGCGGCACTCGGTTTCCATAAAATATTATCGAAACTGATATATGCATCACCGCCGGCAGGCATACCTCGTCAGGATGGTGAGCGCGGTGCCATGCTGATGTATTACGGCGGTGATATTGTAGACTTGGCACTGATTATTCTACTGTGCCTGGAATGGTACAAACGAGCCGAGAGAAGCCGTGTCCAGACAGTGAAACTGTCTTAGAAGATAAAGAGCTCTGACCTGTAAATGGATCAGAGCTCTTTTATTATTCTGTAATATCAGCGAATTCTCCTTCAGTGACTTCAACTAATTCCTCGGGAGCAAGCTCCATCTGCATACCGCGTCTGCCTGCAGAAACAACGATTGTTTCCATCGTTTCGGCTTCGGCTGCGATGTACGTTGGAAATAGTTTCTTCATGCCGACAGGCGAACAGCCGCCGCGGATATATCCCGTCGTTTTCTCAAGCTCTTTCATATGAAGCATATCGACTTTCTTGTTGCCGCTCGCTTTCGCGAACTTTTTTAAATCGAGTTCATTTGAAGCGGGAATACAGGCAACGATAATGCTCGTCTTATTACCGACGGCAACTAATGTTTTATATATTTTTTCAAACGGCATATCGACTTTCTCTGCAGCAGTTTTAGCGTCTGTACGTTCTTCGTTCCATGCGTATTCATGGACATCGTAGTTTATCTTGTGATTCTCAAGCGTACGCATCGCATTAGTCTTTTGGATTTTCTTTTTCTTCATATATCTGCTCTCCTGATCATTAAATAAGTATAGTTTCAAAAAGTAAGTGCAGGGTATACATAATAGTAGTTAAAATCATAACATAACTGGAGGATTTTTAATGAATATAGGAATCGTAGGTGCAACAGGGAAAGCCGGCAGTTTAATATTAGACGAAGCGTTGAACAGAGGACATAAAGTAACTGCGATTGTCAGAAATGCTTCTAAATTAACCAATGATGATGTGAGTGTAATAGAGAAAGATGTGCATGATATAACGAGAGAAGATTTCAAAGGACTGGAGGTTGTAGTAAACGCCTTTGGTGCTCCGCTTGGTGAGAAAGATGCACACGTTGAAGCAGGACGTGCATTAATCAATACACTGGCAGGAACTGGAACCCGTTTGATTGTGGTTGGCGGCGCCGGCAGTTTATATATAGATGACAGCAGAACGATGACAGTCATTGATACGCCTAACTTCCCGGACATGTTTAAACCAACTGCGGGGGGACAGAGTGAAAACCTGGAAGAGCTTGAACAAACAACTAATTTAAAATGGACATTTATAAGCCCGTCTGCAGAATTTGACGCAGAAGGAAAACGTACTGGAACATATGAAACAGGTACAGACGTGCTGCTTGTGAATAGTAAAGAAGAAAGCTATATCAGCTATGCCGACTTTGCGATTGCAGTTATCGACGAAGCTGAAAATAGTAAACACGTTAACGAACGATTTACAGTCGTTGCTGAAAAAGGATAAACGACCGTTTTTAATGTGTTGCTCTTAATTAAGATAATAAGTAATAAAATTCAGGAGGAGATTTTTTGATTCAGCATCAGTTATATATTGACGGAGCCTATACGGACTCGACAGGTAAAGATTGGATTGACGTAATTAATCCAGCGACTGAAGCAGTAATTTCACGAACTCCGAAAGCGACGAATGCAGATGTGGATAAGGCGGTGCAGGCAGCTCAGAAAGCGCAGAAAGCGTGGGAGCTGACACCGAATATAGAACGCGGGAAAATCGTCCGCAGACTTGGAGACAGAATCGCAGACAGACGCGAGAAGTTTATCGATTTACTGCAGGAAGAGCAGGGGAAAGATTACGATCTTGCGAGCGGTGAAGTCGACCTGGCTATCGATTATTTCCATTACATGTCGGAATGGGCGAGACGCATCGAAGGCGATATCGTTCCGAGTGATCGTCCTAATGAGAATATTTTAATGTATAAAAAACCGATCGGTGTTGTCGCTGGTATTAACCCGTGGAACTTCCCGGTGTTTATTTTAGCGAGAAAAGTAGCGACTGCACTCGTCACAGGCAGCACAATCGTGCTTAAGCCGAGCCAGCACACGCCGAATACGGCGATGGAATTTACGAAGATTGTCGATGAAATGGACGATATTCCGGCTGGTGTATATAATGTCGTGACCGGTGCGGGTTCCGAAATCGGTAATGCTCTAGCTAAACATAAAAATGTCGACATGATTACGATGACCGGCAGTATTACAGCAGGAACGAAAGTAATGGAAGCGGCGGCGCAGAATATCACCAAGGTAAATCTGGAACTCGGCGGGAAAGCACCGGCGATTGTGTCGCAGTCAGCAGATATTGATCTTACAGTGAATGCGCTTGTGACATCGAGACTTGCAAATAACGGACAGGCGTGTACGAATGCCGAGCGTGTTTATGTGCATTCAAGCGTAGCAGACGAGCTGATTGATAAACTGGCAGCAGCCTTTAAAGAGAAGAAACTCGGTGATCCCCGTGAAGATAAGGATGTTGAAGTTGGACCATTAATTAACGAAGACCGTTTGAATACAGTTGCAGAGATGGTCGACGAAGCAGTGACTGACGGTGCGAAAGTGGTCACGGGCGGTAAAAAAGCTGAGACGGATAAAGGTTTCTTCTATGAACCGACCATTTTAACTAACGTGACACATGACTCGAAAATTATGCGGGATGAAATATTCGGCCCTGTTCTGCCAATTACAACATTTGAAACAATTGATGAAGCAATCGAGATGGCAAACGATACGATTTACGGGCTGTCATCGTCACTTTATTCCAATGATATGAACGAAACGATGAAAGTCATCAATGAGATGAAGTTCGGTGAAACGTATGTGAACCGGGAAAACTTTGAAGCAGTACAAGGTTACCATGCAGGCATGAGACAATCGGGACTTGGAGGCACCGACGGCAAACACGGCGTTGAAGACTTCCTTGTTACACAGGTTGTGTACATGCAGTATAAAAATGAATAATTAAATTGAAGAGATGCCATTATTTTGTAGAAATGATGGCATCTTTTTTACGTTTTTAGATGGTTATTCTAGTATAATATTAAGGAAAGAAGATTTATAAGGAGCTTCACTATGTTTTTAAAATCAGAAGAAGACGACAGACGTCCGGACAGAAAGAAATTCCACTTTGATCCGACGAAAGTGCTGATGGGTATGGCGGTCGGATTTATTACCCCAGAAATAGCAGGGTTTTTATCGGAAAATGTAATTGAAAATAATACGCTTGAAAACATCGCCGGCGTATCGAGCATCGGGCTCGCGATTATATTCGGGATTATTATGCTGTTTGTTACATTTAGAGTTGAAATGGTATATGACGATGACGATGACGAAGCTGGTGCAGACACTGAAGAAAAACTGCGCGGTGAGCAGAACGAAGTAACCGATTTGCTGAGTGCGTACCACGAAGCGAAAGAAGCCGGTGACGCTGCAGGTATGAAAGTTCTAGCAGAGAGACTAAAAGAGCACGGCGTCGTTCTAAAGAAATAGACTGTGATAAGCGGAAAGTAAAATCCGGATTGGCGGATTTTACTTTTTTTGTTTTGATGGGGCATGATGGGTCGGCTCATCGGACTGGAAAGTAGTTATGGGTCTGATGAAACCCGTTCATCGGACTGGAAAGTAGTTATGGGTCTAATGAAACCCGTTCATCTGACTGGAAAGTAGTTATAGGTCTAATGAAACCCGCTCATCGGACTGGAAAGTTATTATGAGTCTGATGAAACCCGCTCATCGGACTGGAAAGTTATTATGAGTCTGATGAAACCTGCTCATCGGACTGGCCGAAAATTGTTCTGAGAATTTAGAAGTTCAATGAGTTAATTTCATAGGAATCCCAGTGGTTTAGAAGTTCAATGAGTTAATTTCATAGGAATCCCAGCGGTTTAGAAGCTCTATGAGTTAATTTCATAGGAATCCCAACGGTTTAGAAGCTCTATGAGTTAATTTCATAGGAATCCCAACGGTTTAGAAGTTCAATGAGTTACTTTCATAGGAATCCCAGCGGTTTAGAAGTTCGATGAGTTACTTTCATAGTAATCCCAGTGATTTAGAAATTCTATGAACTGATTTCATAGATCTCGCAACCACTGGCCGGAGTCTTAAAGTTAAAAAGTAACAAAAATAAATTAATAATGTTAATAAATAATATAATAATCTTTAAAGTGTGAAAAATAAACAATATAATGAATCTCAAGGTGATCAAATATGAAGAGTAAAAGACAGCAGTATATTATAAACCGTGTAGCTGAAGACAGCAATATGACGATTGAGCTTCTTGCTTGTGAGCTGAACGTTTCTGAAATGACAGTACGTCGTGATTTAAAAGAACTAGAATCAAAAGAACAAATTATCAGAACGTCTAATTCGATTTTGTTAAAGGATTCGTTCTTAAATGAAGTGCCGTTCGTGAAGAAACAGCTCGTTAATATAGAAGAGAAACGATTGATTGCGAAAAAAGCAATGCAGTTTATCAAGCCGTATGAAACAATTTTGCTTGATGCCGGAACAACTACTCTTGAAATATGCAAACTGTTAAAGAATGAAGATTTTACTGTACGTATCATAACAAATGATATTAAAGCGGCAGCTGAGTTAATAGATAGTCACCATGAAGTAATTATTCTGGGAGGCACTGTTCAGCAGAACATCGGCTCAATGTATGGCGCACAGACGATTGATGTACTAAACAATATTAGAGTAAACGTATCATTTGTCGGGACACAGGCTATGACGCTTGATGATGGAATTTTTGCACCGACAATCGAAAAAGCCAAAGTGAAACGTTTAATGATGAAGTGCGGTCAGGCGGCATATCTCGTAGTGGATTCAAGCAAGATGAAGCACACTTCATTTGCGAAAATCAGTGATTTCAGTGATTTTAATGCAATCATTACAGATGATTTAATCGACAAGAATGAACTTGAGAAATTGGCATCACATACAACGATAATATAATTTGGATAAAACCTATCTAACACTGGTTTTAATCGATTTAGTGTTCTACTAATAACATTACATTTATATTACAAATGTTTGATAACTTTGAATTTAAAATATACGATAAAACACCCGTAAACCTTTTATATCAAGGGTTACGGGTGTTTTACATGAAATTTACAATTATGAAGCCGCTTACTTTATATAAGTCTAATCTCATTAATTTTTCTATTAGGTTACAAGTCAATTACAAACGCCAAATCCGTTGACTCATATGCTATAGTAAGACTCGTGGAAATGACTCGGACAGAGTTCAACTAACATATTCCCAAACTATGGAGGATTTAAACATGAAAAAAACAATTATCTCTGCAGCATCGCTTACAGCTTTATCAGCAGTAGCTGCAGTAAATATATCAGCATCAGAAATTACAGTAGAAGCAGGCGACACTCTTTGGAGCGTTTCTGAAGGTGCATCACAAACAGTTAACGAGATTAAGTCATTAAATAACTTAACTTCAGATCTTATTTTCCCTGGCGACGTTCTTAAAGTAGACTCAGAATCACCAAGTCCAGCTCCTGCTGAAGAAGTAGAAGAAGTTTCAACTACATATACTATTGAAGCAGGCGACACTTTATTCGCTATTTCTAATCAATTTGATATAACAATTGACGAAATTAAAGCGTGGAACAACTTATCTTCAGACCTTATTATTGCTGGTAAAACTATTGAAGTTGCTGAATCAGCAGCTCCTGCAGCAGTAACAGTTGAAGAAGCAGCACCTGCAGCAGAAACTGCAGCACCAGCTGTTGAAGAAACAGAAGTTCAAGAAGTTGAAGCTGCAGAAGCTCCAGCACCTGCAGTACAAGAAGTTCAAGCGGCAGAAGTTGCTCCGGTTGAAGAAGCAGCACCTGCAGTGCAAGAAGTTGAACAGCCGCAGGCAGCAACTCCAGTAGCGGCAACACCGGTAACTAGTGCAAGTAACGGCGCTAACTATTACGACTGGGGCACATGTGCATGGTATGTATTTGAACAACGTTCTCAGCGCGGTTTAGGCGTAGGCGGCAACTGGGGCAACGCTTCAAACTGGGCAAATGGTGCTCAATCAGCAGGTTACTCAGTAAGCAATTCACCTTCAGTAGGTGCAATTATGCAAGCTCCAGCATACACTAATGGTGCATATGGACTTGGCCACGTTGCGATTGTCGAAAGCGTAAACGCTGACGGATCAATCCTTGTTTCTGAAATGCAATTTGGCGGCGGACTTGGTGACGTGAACTCGAGAACAATCAGTGCTTCTCAAGTATCTAGTCACAACTTCATTCACTAATATTAAATAAATATAACTAGCGGGAAGAGAATCTTTTTGGATTCTCTTCCCGCTTTTTTTATCTGAAAATAAGCTGAGTTGTCGATTCATTAATAATAACTGAAAAGGTATGACAGTATTCCATAAAAAAGACCAGTATGAGTTTGTCTCATACCGGTTCTCTTTAATAATTAATGTTCATACGCCGGATCGTTAGCTTCCGCAGTACGCTGTTTCAGAATAGCTCTGACATACAGATAACCTGTAACAGCGACCGGAATCAATCCGCCGATGATTGAAATATTGTAATCCAAATTCAATGTCTCCGGTGCGTAGAGGAAGTACGTTCCGACGACTCCCGTCATGAATAATGCAGGAATTCCGGCAATATAATGGAATTTACCTTCTTTTAATAGATAAACAGTAGCAACCCACAACATTGTCGCTGCAACGGTCTGGTTAGTGAAACCTAGATAACGCCATAAGAACATATAATCAATCGTCGACAGCAGGAATGCCGGAATACCGACGCAAAGTGTCATCCAGAACATCTTCGGAGCTTTCTTGCTCTTTCTTATGCCTGCTACTGCTTCAGTAAGCATCATGCGGGAAGAACGAAGTGCTGTATCTCCAGTCGTGATTGGTAAAATAATCGCACCAAGGAACGCTAATATCGCACCGGCAGAACCGAGCATTTCAATTGAAATTGTATCGATTACACCAGCAGGTCCGCCTGCAGCAAGCGCGTCAGCCAGTCCGCCTGTTCCATGGAAGAAAGTCATACCGGCTGTTGCCCAGATTAATGCAATAACGCCTTCTGCAATCATTGCACCAAAGAAGACTCTGCGTCCGTCTGATTCTTTCTTAACTGTACGAGCTATAATAGGACTTTGAGTTGAATGGAATCCGCTGATTGCACCGCATGAAATGGTAACCATTATAAGCGGCCATACAGGAAGTCCTGCAGGATGCTGGTTTTCAAATGTCAGGTTTGGAATCGGAGTGTCTGAAAAAATTAAACCGAATAACACTGCTACTGCCATAATAATCAGTACCGCACCGAAAAACGGATAAATCCGTCCGATGATTTTATCAATCGGTAATATAGCAGCGATAACAAAGTATGTGAAAATAATAATTAAAGCAACAAAGAATGGAATCGCACCGCCAGATTTCAATTCAATTAATTCTGCGGGACCGGCAGTAAAGGCAGCAGTCACAAGAATCATCAGAGCCAGTGAAACGATATAAATGAAAACTTTAACACCTTTGCCAAGATATCTTTCTACAAGAGCCGGGAATTGTGAACCATTATGTCTCAAACTGAGCATGCCTGCAAAGTAATCGTGCACGGCACCGGCAAAAATACAGCCGACAACGATCCAGATTAAAGCTGGAGGACCGTAAACAGCACCGGCTACAGCACCAAATACAGGACCAAGACCTGCAATATTTAACAGCTGAATCAGCCATCCTTTAAATGGATGCATTGGCATATAATCAACACCATCATTTGTTTTATATGCCGGTGTTGGGTTTTTATCATCAATAACAAAAATACGTTCTACAATCTTTCCGTAAACAATATAACCTGTCACCAGTAAAAATAAAGAAATTAATAACGTTAACATAGCGGCCCTCCTAAAAAGTGGGATAAGTGAATTAGTTGCTAAGTGTAGCAAGGAGTTACAGTTGAGTCAATAAATTTTCTGATAATTTAAATTAAAAAGAATATTAAAGCGTTTACATTGTGAAATGAGGAAAAAACTGGACGTGAATATAGGAAGATAAAGGAATTCAGACATAAAAAAACAGCTGATTCCTAAAAGGTCAGCTGCTGATTTTTGTATTCTATTTTGTGTAGCGGTTTTCTTTAAACGGCAAACCAAGTTCGTCGCGTAAAGTTTTACCTTCATAAGAAGTATCATAATAGCCTTTATCGACTAAAATCGGAATCACTTTGTCGATGAAGTCATGGAAGAAATCACCAAGTACGTGTGGTGTTAGAACAAATCCGTCGGCACCGTCGTTATCAATCCATTCAATAACCTGCTCAGCGACTTCTTCGTACGTGCCCATAAATGGACTTTCACGTGTGGTTTCTTCCATCGCAACCTGCCGCAGCGTTAAGTTGTTATCTTTCGCGCGTTTTTTAATTTCATCAGTTGTCGACTGGAAGCTGTTCTTCCCTATATCACCAAGTTCAGGGAACTGTGCATCGACATCGTATTGACTGAAGTCGTGGTGATCAAAGTAACGGCCGAGGTACGCGAGTGCTTCTTCTATAGTAACCAGGTTCTTAATATATTCGTAGCGTTCCCGGACCTCATCATGGTTTTTCCCGACAATCGGCTGCAGCGTTGGGAATACTTTAATTTCGTCAGGGTTCCGTCCGTTATCAGCTGCCTGCTGACGCAAATCTGCATAGGATTTCTGAGCTTTCTCTAAAGTGCTGGCATTTGTAAATACCGCGTCAGCGTTACGTGCTGCGAATGCTGAACCTTTCGGCGAAGCACCTGCCTGGAAAATAATCGGCTGTCCCTGAGGGGAACGTTCAATATTAAGAGGACCCTGAATTTTGAAGAAATCACCTTCGTAATTCAGCTCATGCATTTTTTCTTTATCGAAATACTGTCCGCTTTCCTTATTGCGCACAAATGCGTCATCTTCCCATGAATCCCAGAGTCCCTGAACGACTGCCAGATGTTCATCTGCAATATCGTAGCGGAGACTGTGTTCCGGGTGTTTATCCTTGCTGAAGTTTTTGGCACTGCCTTCTAAAGGAGAAGTCACCACGTTCCAGCCGGCACGTCCGCCGCTCATTATATCAACTGAAGCAAGCTGGCGTGCAATGGTAAACGGCTCACTGTACGATGTTGAGACTGTCGCAACGAGACCAATATGAGATGTAATTGGGGCAAGTGCACCGAGGAGTGTCAATGGTTCAAAACGGCTTAAGAAGTGCGGAATCGATTTATCATTGATAAAAAGACCGTCAGCAACGAAAATAAATGAAAATCCTGCATCTTCAGCTTTTAAAGTGATGTTTTTATAATGGTCGAAATTAACGCTGGCGTCACTTGGTACATCAGCACTTCTCCACGCATTCATATGGCCGCCCGGCCCGTGTAGCATTACTCCGAATTGTACTTTCTTACTCATAATATCCCAGCCTTTTCTTTGTGTATGGTGTGAATCGGTGCGAGTATTTTAACCGTCTGATTTCGAACCTCAGCATCTGTTGACGGTATGTGAAACATGAATTCATCGATTAGATTTAATTTGCTGAGTTCGTCTAATTTCGATAAAATTTCTTCTTTATTACCAATAATCATATCCAGCTGCTTTTTCTCTACTTCAATTTTTTCTTCGGTATTTCTAATATAATCATTAACCTGATTTTCAGTAGTGACACGCAATGTTTTGCCGTCTTTAAATTTAAGAGAGTAAACTTGATTCTCTTCTGATGCAGCTTTCTTTTCCTCTTCAGTTTCGGCTGCGAGCACCGACAGGGCAGCAATGAACTTGCCGTCCGGATAAGACTTTTTGTAAACTGCTGAAACTTCTTTCAGCAGTGTTTCATCATTTTTTATAAAATGAGCGAAGATGAAATTCACTTTATTTTCAGCAGCAAATTGCGCGGATGATGAACTTCCGCCGAGCAGGAACAAATCAGGCTTCGAAGATTCAGTATCTGCAGATATTTTAAGCGTTCTATTATTCTCGTGCGTACCTTCTACATATGATTTCAGACTCAGGAATCTGTCATTGAAAGAATCGATATTGGCACGGAGTTCATGCTGCAGGGCAGCTGTTGAAAGCGGTGTGCCGCCAGGGGCTTTACCAACACCAAGATCCACGCGATTAGGTGCAAAATGGCTGATCAGCTGGAACTGTTCGGCAACGTGAAATGGATTGTGATGCGACAGCATGACACCGCCGGCACCGATATTTATATTTTTCGTATGATTAATAAGGTGAGCCACTAATACCTCAGGTGCCGTACCGATAAGATTTTCCATATTGTGATGCTCCGACACGAAGTAACGCTTGTAACCGAGAGTATCTGCAAGCTGCGCAAGTTCTACCGTATGGCCGAGAGATTCTACAACAGAATGGCCGTCAAGAATGGGACTTTGATTTAAAATATTAAACTCCATGAAATTCTCCTTTCAATGCATATGCTTCCTGAATATGTAATATCGTATTTTCCTACTTAATAACTATGAATTAAAATTAATGATATCACTTATTTAGAATAATTCAATAATTTACTGATAATTTAAGATAGAAAACTTACTATTCTACTAGGAATTGAAGATTGGCGGGGATTGAAGAGGCGTTTTGCGGGCAAAGGAGTGGTGTTCATCGACCTGCAAGCGCAAAAAAAACCAGCCGGGAATTCCCGGACTGGTTTTAAATATAAATATATTAGCCTTTATGGCTTAGCACAGGTTCTGAATCAGCAAAATCTGTCTGTTTTAATTCTTCAATGCGGGCTTTAACGAATTCGCTCGTCATGTTGTGCTCAACAATATACCTGTTGCGTGAGTGTTCTGCACATTCGATGGAACATCCGCCGAGGTGGTAGTGCTGGTTTTCTTCGGATGCTAAAACCTGCGCATTACATTCAGGGTTCGCACAGTTGATGTAGCGTTCGCAAGGCTCGCCGTCAAAGTGATCGCGCCCGACGACGACGTGTTCAACCTGGTTAATCGGCACTGTCAGTCTTTCATCAAAGACATACATCTGGCCGTCCCACAGCTGACCTTTAGCGACAGGGTCTTTGGAGTACGTTGCAACGCCGCCGTGCAGCTGTGCTACATTATCAAAGCCTTCGTTTTTCAGCCATCCTGAGAATTTCTCACAGCGGATTCCGCCAGTGCAGTATGTGAGTATCTTTTTACCTTCAAATAAGTGTTTGTTGTCGCGTACCCATTGGGGTGTGTCTCTGAACGTTTCAACGTCAGGTTTAATCGCACCGCGGAAATGGCCGACATCGTATTCGTAAATGTTGCGGACATCGAGAACAACAGTATCTTCCTGCTGCATCTGTTCATAGAATTCTGCAGGCGATAAATATTCACCTGTCTGTTCACGAGGATCTATATCAGCATCCAGGCTTAAGTTAACAAGCTCAGGACGCGGACGAACGAACATTTTTCTAAATGTATGTTCTTCTGCTTCATCAATTTTAAAGACGATATCTTTAAATAGAGGATGTGCTTTCATGTATTCCATATAGCGCTCAGTCTGCTCGTAATCACCTGAAACCGTTCCGTTAATACCTTCACCGGCAACGAGAATGCGGCCTCTCAGACCTAGGTCCTTACAGAATCTTAAATGTTCTGCGGCAAATGTTTCCGGATCTTCTACATCCGCATAGTAATAGTAAAGTAAAACTCGATATTTCATTATATTTCCACCTATCAAATTTATTTGCAGGATAAATCCTGATAGTTTTACATGAATTATTGTATCAGATTTTGACACTATTTAGTATTAAAAATACACAATATGATGACAGTTTATCTAATTTAGGCAGTAAATGTGTTAAAATTTAATAAAGATAAGGAGTGGTCTTATGGACGTTAAAATATATACTGATATCGCATGTCCGTTTTGCTATATCGGCAAGAAGAATTTTGAAAAAGCACTGGCTGAATATGAAACTGATGAAAAAATTAATATAGAGTATGCAAGCTACGAACTGGATAACCAGGCTCCGAAAGTACCGGAGAAAAATATGTATGAAGTCCTTGCTGAAAAGCATGATAAACCGATGGAGGAAATTACCGAAATGGTCCAGCATATTGTTGAACAAGGTAAAATTGCAGGCATCGAATTCAACATGGATAAAGTCATTCCGGCGAATACGAGAGACGCGCACAGATTGTTAAAATTAGCGTATGAATTCGGCCTCGGGGAAAAAGTGCTTGAGTCGCTGCATCGTGCTTACTTTATCGACGGTGAAAATGTGAGTGATAAAGATGTGCTCTTAGGCATAGCGAAAGCGAACGGCATGCCTGAAGTGCCAGCCCTCGAAGTCATCAACGATCCAAGTCTGTTTTTGGAAAATGTAATCGGAGACTTTAATATGGCGAAAGTGAATAAAGTCCGTACGCTGCCGTACTACATATTCGATGATAAATTTGCAATCAGCGGTGCACGTGAACCGCGTCACTATACCATTGCATTAAACAAAACACTGAAGCCTTAATTACAAAACATAAGAAGCTCCGCAGTCCTAAAGACTGCGGAGCTTCTTAAAATTCCATCCCCATGGAACTTAATTTTCTGCCGAAACATTTCCTGACGGTTTAACAAGTTTAATTAAATGGTAAACCGCACCGATTATAAGCAGGATTGGCACAATCATTAAAATCAGGAAGAACAGCGATCCGATAAATTCACCAAAGCCGAATGATGAATAGAAATCTGATGTTGTGACTTCAAGCAGCGGCGGTAAAAATGCGAAATAATAAATGAGTCCGACAGCGGCCAGTGTGACTAAGTAAAATACCATATTCGAAATATGATATGGAACAGTGTTTTTATCAAATTTGAACATTATAAAACCCCTTACATTTTTAGTCTTTTAAATAGTATACAACAATGTATAATTGAATGCATAGCTTATTGGCGGTATTTTAAGAAAATTATTATTATAACGGAGGAAAACGAATGTCTTTACGTTCAGCAGTCAGCGATGATGTACCTTATATAATGGGAATTATCAGAAAGGTAATTCCGAGAATGCACGCAGCAGGTAATTATCAGTGGGATGAATATTATCCAACAGATGCGACATTTAAAAAAGATATTAAAAACGGCACCCTCTATGTTTATGAAGAGGACAGCGTAATTAAAGGGTGCATCGTTGCCGATGGTAATCACGCTTTTGCCTATGATGATATTCCGTGGGAACTCGCACGAATGGACTGTCTTGCACTGCACAGACTGGCAGTGGACCCCCAGTTCCAAGGACAGGGCATCGCACAGAAAATTTTAAGCGGGATTATTGAAACAGGAAAAGAGAAATCGTATCTCGGCATACATACAGATACTTCACAGGAGAATAAACCCATGCAGCAGCTATTCAAAAAGCTTGGATTTGATTACAAGGGACACTTGAACCTGGATGACAACCTCGATAACTGGTACGCAGCATACGAAAAAGTATTTTAGAAAACGATTGCAATCCGGAGTGTAAAAAGATATGTTTGGTGAGATGAAAAAAACAAGGGGGATTTAAAGTGAAATTATTAGCAAAATTAATTGCGGGTATCATTGCCGGTATCGCAGTCGGGGGGATTTATTATCTCGTTGGCGACGGCGGCACGATGAGCTCAATTATGGAGTTTATTGTTAGATTATTCGTGACGATGCAATCGATCCTAGGGGCGTTTATCTTCTTTACGATTCCATTTATTATTCTATTTTTTATTGCATCGGGAATTTCGAAAATCGGTACAGGTTCAGGTAAAGTTGTCGGGGCGACTTTAGGGGTTGCATACTTATCAACTCTCGGTGCCGGCCTGCTGGCATATGCAGTAGCAAGTTTTATCATGCCGCGTATTACAGGAGACAGCCAAGTACCTGAAGAGGGTGCTGCAATTGCACCGTTCCTGGAATTTGATATTCCGCCGGTAATGGATATTTTACCGGCACTCGTACTGGCTTTTGCAGTCGGTATCGTGATGAATATACTTAAACTGGACGTAATGATTAAGTTCTTTGACCAGGGGAAAGATATTACGGAATTTATTATTGAAAAAGTTATTATTCGTATTTTACCGTTCTACATTGCGGGTGTATTTGCGGGAATGGCGGCGACAGGAACTGTATTCGATACATTACTGGTGTTCGGTGTCGTACTGCTTGTTGCGATTATCCTGCACTGGGTATGGCTAATGTTTCAATATACAATCGCGGGTTCACTGTTAAAACAAAATCCGTTTAAAATGCTTAAAAATATGCTTCCGGCATACTTCACAGCACTTGGTACAATGTCGAGTGCGGCGACGATTCCGGTAACACTTGCACGCACGAAAGAAAATGGTATTCGTGCACGTATTGCAGACTTTGTCGTACCGCTTGGGGCAACGATTCACTTGTCAGGAAGTACGATTACAATCGTCAGCTGTTCAATCGCGGTAATGACAATTCTTCCGGGCTATGACATACCGGGTCTGTGGGAAATGGTCGGTGTAATTCTGCTGTTAGGTGTCGTAATGATTGCAGCTCCGGGTGTCCCGGGCGGTGCGATTATGGCAGCGAGCGGAGTACTGATGGCGAACCTCGGTTTCAACGAAGCAGCAGTTGCATTTATGATTGCACTTTACGTTGCACAGGACAGCTTCGGTACGGCAACTAACGTAACCGGTGACGGTGCAGTCGCAGGAATTATCGATGCTTATGAACAGAAATTGAACAAGAAAGCTTAAATTTAATATGATGAAATAAAAGACAGTCAGGCATGCGTGCCTTGCTGTCTTTTTTTCGTTATAATTAAAAGGATAGAAAATGTGAATTTAAGATTGAGGGAATAATTTGAAGTCAAAAATTATATTATATTTAGTTATCGTTATCTGCTTTTTAGATTTATTTATACAGCTTCCGATTATTACGCCGTTTGCGCTGGAACTCGGCGCCTCTGAATTTATGGCGGGTATCGTCGTTGCGATGTACTCACTGTTCAATATGGTCGGCAATATCGCCGGCGGATATTTATCGGATAAATTCGGCCGCAGAAATACGCTGCTTTTTGGTATGATTATGCAGGTGTTTTTCGTGCTGATTTATACGACGACACCGTCGATTGCAATACTGCTCGCAGTCAGAGCAATCCACGGGTTCTCGAGCGGCCTTTTAACACCGGCAGCATTCAGTTTAATCGCCGATATCTCACGGAAGTCGGCAATCGGAAAATCGATGGCCCTGACCGGTGTTGCAATTGGAACAGCGGCAATACTCGGACCAGCTGCAGGCGGAATTATATCGAGCACAATCAGCTACGAAATGGTCTACTACATCCTATCCGGGGTATATGTATTCGGAACGATTTTAACATTTTTCGGCATTAAAGAAAGCTCGACCGGTGCAAGCAGAACACATCATGCGGCAACGCCGTTTAAAGAACTGCTCACCCGTCCATCATTAAATGTGGCGTATATATCATCATTTACATTAATGATCGCACAGGGCACACTTGCTTTCGGTCTGCCGATAAAAACCGCTTACCTTGGCGCTGACGCATCCATGACAGGGATGATGCTGAGTGTTTTCGGTGTGACAGCAATCATCGTTTTTGCATCACCGATTAACAGAATTTATTCCCGCTATAAAAGTGAAAGTCTCGTTGCAATCGGCATACTGATTTTAAGTATCAGTATGATTCTGCTGCATTTCGCACCGTCGCCGGGATTGATCTTTTTAGTGATGGTAATTTACGGTCTCGGTTTCGGGTTTATCTTCCCGTCGATGAATAAAATCGTCGCGGAACATTCCGAAATGAACGAGCGGGGCAAGGCAAACGGGATTTTTTATTCGTACTTTTCACTCGGTTCCGTCGCAGGTTCTGTCCTTGCAGGCTACTTCGCAACGGTATTTAATCTGCCGTTTCTCGGTATCGGCATCGTCACGCTGTTAATGCTGATAATATTAATATTTATCCGTTACAGACTGGAACTGAATCGTCCATAGGAGGATTGTTATGAAGAAGAAAAATGTATTGCTTATGGGTGTTCACGGGAGAATTGGTGAGCACTTATATCTAGAGTTGAATGAATCAGCAAAGCTGTTCGCCTTTTCAAGTCCAAATCAGGAACCCGATCACGAGAATATTACATTTATTAAAAAGGATTTATTTATCCTGCCGGAAGTCGAAGAAGCGCTCAAGAATATTGATGTAGTAATCTTTTTCGAAGACCCGATTATGCGTCTGAACAGGCTCACGCAGGGGAAATTTTACGATTTATATCTGCTGATTGCAGACAATATTGCGCGTGCTGCCGCTACAAATAATGTTGAACAGATTATTTATATTGCCGACGAATTATCAGATGGCAGTATTGTCTCTATTTTAGGAGCGTACGGGACAAACGTTAAAGAAACGGATACGCCGATTCGCCGCTACGGTAAAAATCTGACGTATAAAACGAAGGATTACAACAGTGTACGCAGTGTGCAGCGCGCACCGCTGCCGCCGGGCTGGACTGTTGAAAACGTCGCCTGGTATTACTTCGGCTGGCTTGATGAAATTATTTATGATTTCGTCAACACGAAAATAGAAAACAATACAATCTCTATATATGTACTCGATAAACCGAAACCTGTGCTCGAACTTAAATTTAATGATGAACTTTCAGAAGATGACATCGTCCTGTTCGAAATTACGGGCGGCAGTCTGAAGAAACGTTCGACGAATAAAGCACAGCGTTTTGAATTTAGAAAGCTGCCGGACAGAGATGAATTCATTATGGCGCTGCACGACTTTGAACCATCGCTGCCGTGGCTGGTGTTTAAAATGACACAGGCGCCGATACAAGCGCTCGTCAGCAGAATTTATCAGGTGGAAATGATTATTAATAAGGATGTGCCTGAACGCCGTCCGCACAACAATAAATAAAGTGGTAAAATATAAAAGCAAATATACTGAAATAAGGAAGATGACGGATGGGAAGAAAATGGAATAATATTAAAGAGAAAAAAGCACAGAAAGACCAGAACACGAGCCGTATCTATGCCAAATTCGGCAGAGAAATCTACGTAGCAGCGAGAAAAGGCGAACCGGACCCGGAAACTAACCAGGCGCTTAAAATCGTCCTGGAACGTGCTAAAACTTATTCTGTACCTAAACATATTATCGATAAAGCAATTGAAAAAGCAAAAGGCGGCGACGATGAATCCTTCGACGAACTCCGCTATGAAGGCTTTGGACCGAACGGCTCCATGCTGATTGTCGATGCACTGACTAACAACGTGAACCGTACAGTATCAGATGTCCGTGCAGCCTTCGGCAAGAACGGCGGAAATATGGGCGTCAGCGGTGCAGTCAGCTATATGTTCGACAGCGTGTCGGTCTTCGTCTTTACAGGCTTTGACGACGAAACAGTGCTGATGCATTTAATGGAAGATGAAGTCGATGTCAAAGACGTTACCTTGGAAAACGGAATGACAGTAGTCTACGGTGAACCGCAGGCGTTTAACGACATTAAAACGTCGCTCGACGCACTGGGCGTTGAAGAATTCGAAGTCGCAGAACACGCCATGAACGCACAAAATGAAGTAACTTTACAAGACGAAGATCTCGAGCAGTTTGAGAAGCTGATTGACGTATTAGAAGACTTAGAAGATGTATCGAACGTGTTTCATAATGTAAACTTGAGTGAGTAAACATATGAAGGAGTGGTATTGTGTCAGAGTTAATGGATTTCGGTTATCAAGGAAAAGTTGCAGTCATTACCGGTTCGAGTAAAGGCATCGGGCGCGAAACAGCAGAACAGATGGTGAAGCTCGGTGCGAAAGTAATGCTCGTTGCACGTGGTGAAGAAGCGTTAAAAGAAGCAGTGGCACAAATTGATGAATTCGGAGACGTAGATTACATTGCACAGGATATTACCGATAAGGACGCGGGTGAAAAAATCGTTGAAGCGGCTGTAGAGAAATTCGGCCGGCTGGACGTGCTCGTGAATAACGCAGGAAGTTCATTTGCCAAAAACTTTGAAGACGTTGAACTATCGGGCTGGGAAGAAGACATTGATCTGAAAGTCATGGCTGCAGTGAAAATGTCAAAAGCAGCACTCCCTCATTTGAAAAAACAAGGCGGTGCGATTTTAAACTTAACAGCTGTAATGGGTAAAACACCGCAGCCGAACTCATTACCGACGACAGTATCACGAAGTGCCGGTCTTGCTTTGACGAAAGCGATGAGCAAAGACTTAGGACAGCACGGTATTCGAGTTAACGCGGTATGCATCGGTTTAATCCGCAGTGACCAGATAGAAAAACGCTGGCAGCAGCAAGCACCTGAATTATCATGGGAAGAATTCTCTGTTAAGAGTGCGGGTAACATTCCGCTCGGGCGTATCGGTGATACTGCTGAAGCCGCGAACGTTATTACATTCTTATGTTCTGATTTAGCATCATACGTGAGCGGTACCGCAGTTAATATAGACGGCGGCAGCGGCCATGCCTGGTAAGGATTTTTTTCGGGTGTGATGACGCTGACAGTGTCTGACAAATCCGTTTATCGGACAGTGTAGAACGGATAGTGTCTGACAAATCCGTTTATCGGACAGTGTAGAAGTGACAGTGTCTGACAAATCCGTTTATCGGACAGTGTGGAACCGATAGTGTCACTCAACATCGTACAAACTCAAAAAAGCATCAAATCCCAACGGATTTGATGCTTTTTTCACATTACTGAGCAAGCTGCTTAACTGCTGCCCCGAATTTCTCCAGAGCCTCATCAATTTCCGCGGCAGTTACATTAAGCGGGGGCAGTAAACGCACGACGTTGTGTTTCGCCGTGACCACCAGCATTTTCTCATCGTAGCATGCTGACAATATATCTGCTGCCTCCACAGAATCTTTAAACTGAACACCGATCAATAAGCCGAGTCCTTTAATTTCAGCGATACCGCCGGTATCAGCAGAAATCTTTTCAAGTCCTTTAATCAGCTGACTGGAACGTGCCGCAACGTTATCCAGCAGCCCGGCTTCCATAATTTCATCGTAGATTGCATTGCCGACTGCCGCTGCCAGCGGGTTCCCGCCGAGCGTCGTCCCGTGATCTCCGTAATTAAAATATCCTGCAACTTTTTCGGTCGCCATAAAAGCGCCCATCGGATAGCCGCCGCCGAGTCCTTTGGCGAGCGTGACGATATCCGGCTCGAGTCCGAATTGTTCAAATGAGTAAAGAGTTCCCGTACGGCCCATGCCGGTCTGTACTTCATCGACAATCAGCAGCAGACCATTATTCTGCAGCTCTTTCAGCGTCTCAACAAAATCATCAGTCAGCGAATTAATTCCGCCTTCTCCCTGAATCGTCTCAACTAATACCGCACATGTATTTTCAGATACAGCATCTTTCAAAGCCTGGGACTCATTTAAGGGAACGTACTTAGAGCCCGGCAATAATGGCTGGAAATCTTTATGCATATCAGGCTGGCCTGTGGCAGATAACGTCGCCATCGTACGACCGTGGAATGAATCCGTCAGAGTAATAATTTCCGTACAGTTTTCGCCGTTAACTTCCTTGCCATACTTGCGTGCAAGTTTTAAAGCACCTTCATTCGCTTCGGCACCAGAGTTAGAAAAGAAAACTTTCGCGAGAGAAGCTGCGCTTTTATCAGTAACCAGCTTATGCGCCAGCTCAATCGATGGCTTGTTCCAGTACACATTAGAAGTATGCATTAACGTCGATGCCTGCTCCGTAATGGCCTTGACGATTTTCTCATTGGCATGGCCTAAAATATTCGTTGCGATTCCGGACACGAAATCTAAATATTCCTCGCCGTCGTTATTTTTCACATATGTTCCTTTGCCAGAGACGAGTATTTTATCGCCTCGGTTATAAGTATTAAACAATGCCGAGTTTCCGAGTTCAATCAAATCTTCTGTCTTCATAAAACTCTTCCTCCTTCATGCGGCATAATCATCGTGCCGATTCCTGCATCGAAAAACAGTTCTAAGAGCAGTGAATGCTTAATGCGGCCGTCGACGATATGCGCCTGTTTCACGCCTTTTTTTAGTGCGTGTGCACAGCATTCCACTTTCGGGATCATGCCGTCTGAAATTACGCCGGACTCAATATGCTGTTCGACTTGTTCCAAAGTCAGTTCTGACAGGAGTGTCGATTCATCGTCCTTATCTTCATATACCCCTTTTGTATCCGTTAAAAGAATAAATTTATCGGCATGAATCGCGCCGGCAATTTCACCTGCAACATAATCTGCATTAATGTTATGCGTGTCGCCGTTCATATCCACTCCGACCGGTGAAATGACCGGTACGAAGTCATTGTTAATTAATAACGTCAGTAAGGCAGTGTCGATCGTTTCAATTTCCCCGACAAGGCCGATATCTACCAGTTCGATTTCACCTTTATCATTCTCTTCTTCGATAAACTTCTTCTTCACTTTAATCATATTGCCGTCTTTACCAGAAATACCGACAGCATTGCCGCCGATTTTATTGTAATGTTTTACAATATCCTTATTCACCTGGCCGGACAAGACCATTTCAGCAACATCCATCACGGCATCATCAGTCACGCGGAGCCCCTTTTTAAACTCCGACTCGATGCCGAGGCTGGCGAGCATATCATTAATGAACGGTCCGCCGCCGTGGACAATAATCGGTTTAATACCGACTGATTTCATCAGGAGGACATCCTGCATAACGGACTCTTTTAGACGAGCGTTGACCATCGCGTTGCCGCCGTATTTTAACACGATAATATTATTTTGGAACACGTTAATGTAGGGAAGTGCTTCGATGAGTGTATCTATTCTTTGTGTATCATTCATGATTATCATCCTAACTTCTGTAATCCGCATTGATTTTCACGTAATCGACCGACATATCGCACGTCCATACCTGTGAGGAATGTTCTCCTGCATTTAAATCGATAAAGATCTCAACATCCGTATTACTTAAAATATTGTAAGCGTGTCCCTCATCAAAGGGAACTGCAAGTCCTTCATGACAAACTAAAACGTCATCATTGCCGGCGGCGAACTTAATCGTTATCGCATCTGGACTGAGTGTTTCAGCATCGCTGTTGCCGATTGCCATAATGACACGGCCCCAGTTGGCATCCTGCCCGTAAATTGCAGTTTTTACGAGGCTTGAAGTTGCGACTGTTTTCGCCACACTGACCGCATCATGTTTACTGGCTGCATTCACGACATTAACGGTAACAAACTTTGTCGCACCTTCAGCGTCCCTTGCAATCATCTGTGATAACTTCTGGCACATCGCAGTCAGTACTGCAGTAAATTCATCGAGGTGACTTTCATCCAGCATCACTTTGTTAGTCGAAGCGAGGAGTACAGTATCGTTTGTACTCGTATCACCGTCGACAGTCATAACGTTAAAGCTGTCATCGGTTGCCGATTTCAACGCAGTATTTAAAGCGTCCTGAGAGAGGCCGGCATCGGTAACAATATAGCCGAGCATCGTGCCCATATTTGGATGAATCATGCCGGCACCTTTAATCATTGCGCCGAAATGTACTGTCTCACCGCCGATGTCAGCTTCAAATGACAGCTGTTTAGGAACGGTGTCCGTCGTCATAATTGCTTCTGCAGCTGATGTTGAATCGTCAGTTTTGAGTCCTGAAACGAGCGTATCAAGGCCTGAGTAAAACGGCTGTAAATTCAGCGGTTCACCAATGACACCGGTCGAGCTGACGAGTACTTCGTGAGCATCGATATTAAGTTTCCCGGCAAGTGAATCCGTCATCGTATGAACATCTTGTTCACCCGTCAGCCCGTTACATGCATTCGCATTGCCGCTGTTTACGAGTATCGCTTTAAAATTTGTGAAGTTTTTGAGCATTTCCATATCGTAAAGGACGCTGTGCGCCTTTACTTTGTTTCTCGTAAATACACCTGTGACGGTTGCCCCGTCCGGAAAATAGATGAGTGCAAGATCCTTGTCCTGCGCTTTAAAACCGGTATGTATACCGTTGGTTTCGACACCTTCAACTGCACAAAGCCCTTTAAGCACTGATACTTTTTTCTCTGTAATCTGCATATCAAAAACCCTCTCTAAGGCATCATTGCAATGGTATTGAGGCCTGATTTCTCAGGTAATCCAAACATGATGTTCATATTTTGTACCGCCTGTCCCGCTGCGCCTTTTCCTAAGTTATCAATAATCGATAAAACGATGAGTCGATTTGTACGTTCATCGAGCTGTACTGCAATCTGACAATTATTCGTTCCTGCAACGTGTTTCATCTGCGGCAATTCGCCCTCATTAAGGATCTGCACAAACGGTTCGTCCTGATAGGCTTGCTGATAGCTTTCAATAATATCAGTTTCAGTAACACCATCTTTTACCGTTGCGTAAATCGTTGAGAAGATACCGCGCTCTGTCGGAATTAAGTGAGGCGTAAACTGTACTTGCACTGCATTTTCTGACGAGCTGTTCAATTCCTGCTCGATTTCAGGAATATGACGGTGGCCGAGGGGATTGTATGCTTTGAAGTTGCTCATAAGTTCTGCCAGCAGTTTATCGACTGAAGCACTGCGCCCGGCTCCGCTGACCCCTGTTTTACTGTCGATAATAATCGACTGTTCGTCAACGAGTGCATTATTCACTGCAGGAAGCAGACCGAGGAGCGCGCTCGTTACGAAACATCCCGGATTGGCTATGTACTTGGCAGTTTTAATATCAGCTCTGTATTTTTCAGGCAGGCCGTAGACAAAGTCTTTCAGTAAATTCGGTGCAGCCTGTTCAACCTTGTAAGTCTGTTCATAGACATCGATATTCTTCAGGCGGAAATCTGCACCTAAATCGATGACTTTAACATCGTATGCTGAAGCGGCTGCTGCGAGCTCCATAGAATGACCGTGAGGCAGACAGATAAACACCACGTCGCTGTCGTTAAATAACTTCTCTGGCTCGAGTTCTGTAAACTGCTTATCAATGCTGCCTTTTAGGAACGGGTAGTAGACATCAACTTCTGTATTAACATGGCTGCGTGATGTTAAGTGGGCCAGTTCAACTTCCTGATGCGGAATTAAATAACGTAATAGCTCGCTTCCTGTGTAACCTGTTGCACCGATAATACTGACTTTGATCATATTATGACCTCCTGATTAATTATCATTTTAAATCCGGTATAAATAAGTTGCCGTTTGTTGCTGCCATAATTGCTTTAATAGAATGCATACGATTTTCACCCTGCTCAAACTGTTTCGCGTAATTTGCGTTAAACACGTCGGACGTTACTTCCATCTCTTCAATGCCAAACTCTTCTGCAACATTTTTTCCATACTCCGTATGTGTATCGTGGAAGGCCGGCAGGCAGTGCATGAAGATAAAGTTCTCGTTCACATTGGAAAGGAGTGGTTTATTAATCTGATAAGGCAGCAGTGTTTTAACACGTTCTTCGAAATGTTCCTCTTCACCCATCGACACCCAGACATCTGTATAAATGACATTGGCATTAATCACTGCAGCTTTAATGTCTGTTGTGATTTCTACTGTTGAACCTGAGGCTTTCGCATATCCTTTGGCGATATCTACGTATGACTGTTCAGGGAACAGAGATTCAGGTGCTGCGATTGTGACATCAGCGCCAAGCAGGGCCGCTGTAACAAGGAGTGAATTAGCTACATTGTTGCGGCCGTCACCGGCATACACGAGTTTAATACCGGCGAAGGTACCAAATTCTTCTTTAATCGTCATAAAGTCACCGATCATTTGTGTTGGATGCCAGTCATCAGTCAGACCGTTCCAGACAGGCACGCCGGAGTGTTCAGCAAGTTCTTCAACAACTGCCTGGCTCGCGCCTCTAAATTCAAGGCCGTCGAACATGCTGCCTAAAATTTTAGCTGTATCAGCGACGGATTCTTTTTTACCAAGCTGGATATCGCCTGAGCCGAGAAATTCAGGTGCTGCCCCGAGGTCATTCGCTGCGACTGTAAAAGCAGCACGAGTGCGGGTAGAAGATTTTTCAAACAGCAATGCGATATTCTGCCCCTTTAAATACTGATGGGGAATATTATTTTTCTTCAATTGTTTTAAATGAATTGCGAAATCAATCAGATACTCGACTTCCTTCTTATTGAAATCGCTGATTGTTAAAAAACTTTTACCTTGAAAATGCATGAAAACACTCCTTTTATTCTATTTATCTTATTAATATTCGTTATAGTGTATAAATATAATTAATGGTTGTTGTTTATAATATACAAAGTAAATTCATAAATCAAGCTTTTTATCGTATGTATTCTCATATATCTGTATAAATTTAAGTTATAAACTTAAAAATAAATATCTTGACGGATAACTGTGTTGTCTGTACTATGTTAATTAATACAGTTAGTACAGCAAACCGACAGGAGGTGGATACGTGTTTGATATCGATGTGAAAAGCCGCGTTCCTATATATGAACAGATCATTGAAAATGTAAAACGTCTGATCATTCAGGGGGTGCTGCTGCCGGAAGAAAAACTGCCGTCAGTCAGAAGTCTTGCACAGGAACTTACGATTAATCCCAACACGATCCAAAAAGCTTACAGAGAATTGGAAAGGGAAGGGTATGTCATTTCCCGTCCCGGAAAAGGGAGCTTTGTGAATGATATGACGGAAACGATGAACAGAGAGCATATTAAAACGTTAACTGATGAAGTAGAAAGGCTGATTAAGGAGCTGGTATTTCTGGACGTCCCGGGAATATCGTTAAAAGCAATGATAGATAAAGCGGAACAGGAGAAGGAGGGACACGAATGAAGCTGGCAGTGAATGGTGTGGATAAGAGTTTTGGGAAAAATATTGCAGTACAGCAAATTGATTTAACGATTACAGAAGGTACGATACACGGTCTGCTCGGGTCGAACGGAGCGGGTAAAACGACGCTGATGAAAGTGCTGTCGGGTATTTATAAAGCAGACAGCGGTACGGTAAGCTACGACGGTAACAGTATTTATGAAAATCCGGATGTTAAGAACAATGTAATTTTTATGCATGACATTCCATTCTTTTTTAAAGGTGCGACATTAAAAAAAATGGCATCATTTTATAAAGCGATGTATATGAACTGGTCGGATGAGCGTTTCTTGAAACTGTCAGCTCATTTTGGTATTGCACCGGACAAGCAGCTGAACCAGCTGTCTAAAGGAATGAAGCGGCAGGCAGCATTTATACTTGCGTTCTCAGCCAGACCGAAAGTCATGCTCCTGGATGAACCGTTTGACGGCCTCGATCCGATTATGCGCAAACAGGTTAAAAACATTCTCATGCAGGACATCGCAAACCACGGCATGACAGTCGTAGCTTCCAGTCATAACTTAAGAGAAATGGAAGACTTATGCGATTCGGTGTCGATTATGCATGACGGAAAAATACTGTTTCATAAAGAATTGACTGATATCAGGGGGACACACTGCAAACTTCAGATTGCCTTTAAAGAACTGCCTGATGATAAGTTCTTTACTGATTTAAATGTTGTTCACCAGACAGTTAAAGGAAGAATTATTACATGTATCGTCAAAGGCGATATTTCGAACCTGGAAGAAAAAGTGACGAAATATAACCCGCTGATGTACGACATACTGCCGCTGACGCTGGAAGAAATATTTACTTATGAAATGGGGGAACTCGGTTATGAAATCTCAAACATCATTGTTGAATAAAACATTACTGTCCCATTTCAGCGGTACAATATTCTGGCTCACAATTGTCTTTATGGCATTGAACATTATCGCACTGCCGGTAGCAATATGGATTGCGACTTATGATCCAATGGCGCATCCGGAAGCAATACGTCAGATTCCTGAAAATATCCTGTTCCAGCTGTCTTCGGGGCAGCTGATTATCGGCATGATTTTCACAGTGTTTTTAGCGATGTTTTTACTGAATTACTTAAACGATGAAGGATCCTCGGACTTTATGCATGGTCTCCCGGTTAAACGCCCGGTAATACTGATTCATGCATTAGCTGCAGGTGTCGCTGCAATTGTTGTACCGCTTATTATTACCGGAGTAATACTGTTTGCAGAACGTATGATTTTTATCCCTGAAATTGGATTAATCGATATTGGAAAGTGGTTTTTATATGCAGTGTTTGTCCACTGTGTCATCTTTGCACTAGCAATATCTGCAGGATTTTTAGTGAATGGTCTCTTCCTGCACATGCAGATTATTGCATTGATACTGTTTCTGCCGCTTGCACTATGGGGACTGACTTATCTTACAGCGACAATATTGTTTGATGGGATTCCTTCAGAGTTTTTCGTTAACTCGGAACCTGTATTGAATGCCACATTCCCTTATGTTGCAGTAATGCAATTATATGAGGGCATAAGTATTTTAAAGAGTACAGTCTGGGGAATTACAGCGATTGTACTGATTATCTTAAGCTTCGTACTATATAACTCACGACGCAATGAAAACGTCACGCTGAGCTTTAATTTCAAGTGGCTTAGAGTATTACTTGCAGCTGTCACTACAATTACAGGAATGCTGGCGATTGGTGCCGGAATATCAATGTTCCTTCAGGCTTCAGCTGCTGTAACTGTAATCGGTTTTGTAATCGGGGCGGTCATCAGTTACATCATTATCGAAATGCTTTTCCAGCGCAATGCGAGAATAGAGCTCAGCTGGAAGTCAGTATTAACAACGCTTATTATTATTATTTTGTTCTGGGGAATCTTCCTGTTCGGCTGGAACAGATATGTAAACTTTGTACCGGCAGCGGATGAAGTGGACAGCGTTTATCTTTCAACAAACTTTACAGACCATAATCCGGAATTGATTGCGAAACACTTTGAAGACGGCTACCTGTTTAATAATAATCAGAATGCAATTCAAGCGGCAATCAAAGCGCACGAAATTACACTTGATGAAAAAGAAACGCCAGGTCTGTATTACATCGGAGAGAATGGACGTCTTGAAATCACTTATAAAATGAAAGACGGCAGTTTTAAAACAAGAGAATTTGATACCATTCAAGCAGATTCAGAAGCAATTAAAGTTGCTGGGAGTACAGATTCTTCTGAATATGATATTCACTCGGATATGCTGGCAAACCTGAAAAAAGACGGGGATTACAGTCTGACACTTGGGATGTACGACGTCAGACAGGGGCATGAGCTTGTCGAAAAGTATAAAGAAGAACTTGGTACGTTAAAAACATATAGACCGGATATCGTCAATGAAACGGGCCGTGTTAATATCCAAGCTTACTTCTATAATGATGATTCATTTACTGGGAACTACATTTACGGTGAAAGTTCAATTTACAACAAAGCTATTTTAGACGCAGAAAAAGCTGATTACTTCTCGCTTACTGAACTGCTGGAAATGGATGAAACAAGTACCATGTATCAAGTAGAAGTTAGCGATGAAGAAATGAACCAGTTTTTCACGGATTATAAAGTACTCGGGATATTCGATTTAATCGGCAAGTATGATATGCAGGAAATATATGAATCTGGAGATGGCAGAAAAAATATTATAGACAGCATCAACAATGACGGCCTTGCACCGGAAGGCAACACATTATTGATGTATGGCTACCCTGGAAGTAATACACCAATGATAGGGACATCTGCTGAAACAGACTTCAGTATTCTGGCAATACAATAAAATATAAGTAAAAGTTATAGAGATAGGTAAAATTAATGCCTATCTCTATACTTTTGTTTTCTTTTTTTTGTATAATTATCTTTAGGAGATGAATGCCATGAAAACTAAGTATCTGGATAAGAAAAAATGGCGGCGGCTGGTGCGCTCAAAATATGATGAAACAATCATTACCTTCCAGGGCGAGAAAATTTTGGCCGGTATGATTCATATGCATAAAGTCCGTGAACCGTTAAGCGTTCCCGTGGTCGGGGAAGATACGTTAGTCGTGGCTAACAATTTTAAATGGATGCAGCTCCTGCCAGAAAAACGTAATTACAGCATTACTGTCATGTACGATGAAAGATGGCAGGAAATTCAATATTATTTTGATATTAACTATTCTCATACTTTAGAGCTTGGTAAAGCCCGCCGGCAGGATTTGTATCTCGACGTTTTGGTATTACCGGACGGCCGTTATGAGCTCGTAGATGAGGAGGACATAAAACGCGCCTTCAAAAAAGGAATTATCAGTTCGAAAGAAAAAGAATTTGCTTATAATACCGCGGCTGAGTTAATGTCCGAAATCGACAGGGATTTCGGACAGTTTAAAACACTCGCTGCATCGTGTTTAAAAGAACTTAAAAAATTAATGTAGCCGTTCGGATAACATAAGACGGCTTATTCATTGGAGGTTATGTCGTGAAAGTAGATGACTATCGTTTACTTGCAACATTAAGCGAAGCTAAAACATTGCGTAAAGCTGCTGAAAAGCTGTACATATCACAGCCGGCAGTCAGTCAGCGTCTGAAGTCAATTGAAGACGAGTGGGGCGTGCAGATTTTTATCAGAACGAAAAAGGCGCTCTATACGACAGGCGTCGGAGAGAGAATCATTGCACATGCTAAGAAGGTTGTTGATGAGGAAAGGCTTGTAAAAGATTATATTGCGGCAAATGAAGGTGCGGTTGAAGGTAAGATTTCAATCGGGGTATCGTCGTTAATCGGCTATACGATTCTGCCGGATATTCTCGCTAAATATTTAAGTGATTTCCCGAATGTAAACGTTAAAATTGACGTAGGTTCGACGAAAGAAATTATTGCGAACCAGGGAGATTATCACCTATCAATCATACGCGGTTCCCGTGTATTAAATAAGGAGAATGAACTTCTCTACAGCGATAAACACTACCTCGTCACTCCGAAAGATGTCGAACTCGAAGATCTCGCCGTTATAGAATTCCAGGCTGATCCCGATTATATTACGCATATTAAAAATTACTTTGAAGGCCGCTTCAATATTAAGTATGAACCACAGATTTTCGTCGATCAGATTACGACGTGCCGCGAGCTGCTGCGCAAAAAAGTCGGTATTACGGTACTGCCTGAACTGGTGCTCGAGGGCCTCGACCTCGATAACTATCATATTGAAGAAGTTTTAGTAGGCGACAAGCCGCTGACACGTGATACGTATATTTCATATGACAAGAGCGTACTCATGCTGCCGCAGGTGGAATCTTTTATTGATTTAATTAAAAAAGATTCAGTTTCCGGCGGAAACTAAAATCGGGGGACGAAGATGATAAAAGACCTGTTCCAAATACAAAACTACAAATTATTTTTAACGAATATGACTATGCTTGGAATGGCGGTAGCAATTACAGCGCCGTTCCTCGTTATTTTTATGACTGAAACCCACGGGTTATCCTCTACAGGCTACGGAATATTCATGGCTTCGGCCGCTGTCGGCAGTTTCTTTGTCAATACGATTATGGGACGCTACAGTGACAGGCTAAAGTTCGACCGGAAATATTTAATTATCGCTGCATTATTTATGCAGATTATGGCATTTTTAAGTTTTTTAATCATTCCAAACACATGGATACTTATCATTTCTTACATTATATTCTTTTCACTTGGTGCTCCGGCTATGCCGCAGCTCTACGCATCTGCCCGCGAATCGATTAACCAGTATCGTTCCGGTATCGCAGTTATGGCAAACATGATACTGCGTTCGATGTTCAGCTTCGGCTTTCTGTTCGGTCCTCTTGTCGGCTCAATTCTGCTTGCACGCTACGATTTTACCGGTTTATTTTTTGGTACCGTAATTATGTTCGCTGTCGTCTTTATGTCGAGTTTTCTAATTAAAAATTCAAGTGCACCGGCAGTTGAAAATACGGTAGAAATTACGAACTACGAAGAACCTAAAAGTCCGAATCTGTTAACCAATATGACGTTATTACTGCCATTTGTTGCTTTTGTCTTTCTTCACGTGGGACAATGGATGTATCTATTGAATATGCCATTGTTTGTCACAGGCTATCTCGGAGAAGCGGACAGTGCTGTCGGAATACTCGCCAGTCTGTGTGCAGGACTCGAAGTGCCGCTCATGATTTTTATGGGCTATGTCGCATCACGCGTTTCATCGAAGACACTCTTAATTATTGCCGGATTTATCGGCAGCATGTACTTTTTATCGATTGGAATATTTGAAAGCTACACGATGATGCTGATTGGCCAGCTGCCATTGGCACTATTCCTGGCAATACTGCTCGGCCTCGGAATCAGTTATTTCCAGGACCTGCTGCCGCAGTTCCCGGGATACGCTTCGACACTATTTGCGAACGCAATGATCGTCGGCCAGCTGGTCGGTAACCTGCTCGGCGGTATCGCAAATGATACACTGGGTGTAGAGAACTCATTCTATATCAGCGGCGCATTTTTATTTATAGCATTTATACTGTTCTTCTTTACTAAGAAGGAAGTTACAAAAGGAGAAATTTGATGGACATTATTTTATGGCTCATTGTTTTTGTTACATTTATACTGGGTTTCGCCGGGATAATATATCCGGTAGTCCCTTCAGTACTCATGTTCTGGGTCGGATTTTTAGTATATAACTTTTTCATCGGCGACGAGCTGTCATGGATGTTCTGGGTCATCGCAGCAGCGCTGACTATCGTAGCACTCATCAGTGACGTTGCAGCAAACAGCTATTTCGTGAAAAAATTCGGAGGCAGCAAAAGAGGCGAATGGGCAGCGATAATCGGTGCCATTATCGGGATGTTTGTCTACCCGCCGTTCGGTGTCCTCTTCGTACCATTTATCTTCGTATTCGCAGTCGAATTCATACAGATAAAAGATATGAACAAAGCACTGAAAGCATCGGTAGGCTCGTTCCTGGCATTTATCTCGAGCGCAATCTTCGATGTAATTATTTACATCTTCCTGATTATCTTCTTCCTGCTGGATGTATTTTTATATTAAATGATTACACCCGCACCTTGGTTGAGGCGCGGGTGTTTTTTTGTTTTATGAGTGCCGGAACCCTTCACGGGATTGAAGACGGGCTTCGGATACTGCCGGAACCCTTCACGGGACTGGAGACGGGCTTCGGATGTTGCCGGAACCCTTCACAGGATTGAAGACGGGCTTCGGATACTGCCGGAACCCTTCACGGGACTGGAGACGGGCTTCGGATGCTATGCTGCATGCATTTCCAATCAAAAAGAGAACCCCGCACAAGCGGGGTTCTCTTCGATTACTTCTCAGTTTTTGTATATTCAGCTTTGTCTTCTGTTGCTGCATCTTCGCCTTCTTCATCGAGTATTTCACGAACGTTGTACATTTCGTACTGCGGATCGTGTTTTCCTCTTTGAATGTCTAATGCGTAATGACATGCAACATTGTGGAAGCCTTCAGTTTCTGTATCTTTTTGCTCCAGTACAGGTTGTTCCGTACGGCAGTAATCTGTCGCGAATGGACATCTTGTATGGAAGCGGCAGCCTGTCGGCGGATCAATTGGTGACGGAACGTCGCCGCGCAGGAAAATACGCTGCGCTTTTTTACGTGGATCCGGTACAGGTATTGCTGATAATAATGCTTTCGTGTACGGGTGCTGAGGGTTTTCGAAGATCGATTCTGTATCTCCAACCTCAACGATTTTACCTAAGTACATAACGATGATGCGGTCAGCGATATGGCGGACAACACCAAGGTCATGCGAGATAAAGAGATAAGTTAAACCGAGCTCGCGCTGTAATCTCTTTAGCAGGTTAAGGACCTGAGCCTGGATTGATACGTCCAGAGCAGATACTGCTTCATCACAAATGATGAGTTTAGGGTTAACTGACAGTGCACGTGCAATACCGATACGCTGACGCTGTCCGCCTGAGAATTCATGAGGATAGCGGTCGATCTGGTGCTTCTGCAGTCCTACAGTTTCCATTAATTCAATAATACGGTTATTACGCTCTTTACGAGGCACAACTTTTTGAATATCCATCGCTTCCCATAACGTCTGTCTGACAGTTTTACGAGGGTTTAATGATGCGTAAGGATCCTGGAAAATAATCTGCATATCTTTTCTCATCTTGCGCATTTCGTCTTTCGACATTGCAAGAACGTCCTGTCCTTCGAATTCAACTTTACCGGCAGTCGGCTCATCAAGACGAAGAATGGCACGTCCTGTAGTTGATTTACCGCAGCCTGACTCACCAACAACTGCAACAGTTTCACCTTTATCGATTGAGAAAGTAATTCCGTCAACAGCTTTGACGTGATTGACTGTACGTCCTAAAAATCCACCTTTAATCGGGAAGTGCTGCTCCAGGTTTTCAACATTTAATAATGGTTTACTTGGCATTTAATTGTACCTCCTTATCTCCGTCCCACTGCTCAGTATGAATCCAGCATCTGACTTCGTTGCCGTCTTCCTGAACTTCGAGCTCAGGCAGCGTGTTGCAAATATCCGATGCGAAAGGACAGCGGGGTGCAAAACGGCAGCCTGACGGCATTTCATTTGGTGCAGGTACGTTACCTTTGATTGGAATAAGCTCATCCTGCGCTTTATCGTGACGAGGCAGTGAATTTAATAATCCAACTGTATAAGGGTGTTTCGGATTTTCAAATAATGTATAAACGTCAGCGAATTCAACAACTTTACCAGCGTACATTACAGCAACGTAGTCACAAGTTTCAGCAACGACACCAAGGTCATGTGTGATCATTACAACACTCATGCCGATTTCTTCCTGAAGTTCTTTAATCAGTTCAAGAATCTGTGCCTGTATTGTTACGTCAAGTGCTGTAGTCGGCTCATCAGCGATTAAAAGCTCAGGCTTACATGCTAAAGCCATTGCGATCATGACACGCTGTCTCATACCGCCTGACAGTTCGAACGGGTACTGATTAACGCGTTTTTCCGGTGAAGGAATACCAACGAGTTCAAGCATTTCAATCGCGCGTTTTGTACCGGCTTTCTTACCAAGACCTTCGTGAATTTTATAAGACTCACGGAGCTGCTGACCGATTGTAAATGTCGGGTTAAGCGATGTCATCGGTTCCTGGAAAATCATTGAGATTTCATTACCGCGAATTTGGCGCATGCGTGAGTTTTTAACTTTCGTTAAATCTTCACCTTTATATTTAATACTGCCTCCGATAATTTCGCCGGGGCTTTCAATTAGTCTTAGTACTGAGAGGGCAGAAATACTTTTTCCTGAACCACTCTCTCCAACGATACCTAAAGTTTTACCTTTAGGTACCTGGAATGTCACTCCATCGACAGCCTTTACTTCGTTGGAATCAACGAAGAAGGAAGTACGGAGATCTTGTATATCGAGAATCATTTCTTCTGACATGATTTTCACTCCTTCTTAGTTTAAGTCCACTCGTTTGTTAAGCAGTCTGTAGGTTATATCAACGACCAGGTTAACAATAACGAATACTACCGCAATAACCAGTATTGCGCCCTGGACGACAGGGAAGTCACGCTGAAGGATTGAATCGATGATCAATCTTCCGAGACCGTTAATTGCGAATACACTTTCTGTAAGTACAGAACCTGCAAGGAATGAACCGAATTGAATACCGATTACAGTAATTACAGGAATCATCGCATTTTTAAGTGCGTGGCGTAAAATAACTGAACCTTCTTTAACGCCTTTGGCGCGTGCAGTACGTATGTAATCCTGATCAATTACATCGAGCATGCTGCTTCGTGTCATACGTGCGATTATAGCAGCACCGGCTGTACCGAGCGTAATAACCGGCAGGACGTTTTGTTCAAGACTGCCCCAGCCCGTAGGTTTAAAGATCTGGAATTCAATTGCAAACCATTGAATTAACATGAGTCCAAGCCAGAAGTTTGGCATTGACAGACCGAACAGTGCAACAACCATCATTGCAACGTCTTCAAAAGTATATCTTCTTACTGCAGAAATAATACCAGCTAACAGACCCCAGAAAACACTGAAGATCATAGCCATTACAGATAATTCAAGAGTAATAGCAAAACGTGCACTTATATGGTCAAAGACGGGAATGTTGTCACGGATAGATGAACCGAAGTCCAGCTGTGCCGCGTTCCCTAAGAATCTGAAATATTGCTCGTAAAGCGGGTCATTTAACCCGAGTCTTGCCTCAATCGCTTTTACAGTAGCTTCCGGCGCACTTTCCCCTGCCATAATAACAGCTGGGTTACCTGGAGTGAGGTGCATCAGACTGAACACGAGTACCGTAACTCCGAGGAGCACGGGAATAAGCTGAAATAATCTGCGAACTATAAATTTAGTCATGATATCCTCCTCCTATTTTTTGGCCTTCGGATCGAGAGCGTCTCTCAAACCGTCCCCAAACAAGTTAAATGCGAGTACTACGATAACGATCATCATACCAGGGAAGAACGTAATGTGTGCTGCCTGATACATGTAGTTACGTCCGTCGTTAAGCATAGCTCCCCACTCAGGCGTCGGCGGCTGTACTCCTAATCCTAGGAACGACAGACCAGCTGCTGAAAGAATCGCTGTTGCGACAAATAAAGTTGTGTTAACGATAATCGGAGACATTATATTCGGCAGAATATGCTGGAATATAATTTTTCCGTCACGTGCACCAAGTGCTCTGATTGCATCAATGTATTCGAGTTTGCGCGTTGTCAGCGTTGAACCGCGGACGATACGTGCGAACTGCGGCAGCGCCCCGATTGCGATGGCCACAGTTACGTTGAATGTGCTTCCGCCAAGTACACTTACAATTGCAAGTGCAAGTAAGATACCGGGGAACGCAAGAAGAACGTCCATCAGGCGCATGATGACTGTATCAAGCCATCCGCCGAAGTATCCTGCGAGGAGACCGATTGGCACCCCGACTATAGCAGCCATAAAGGTTGCTGCAAAACCTACACCCAGTGTTATGTACATTCCGTGAAGAATACGATAAAAGATATCGCGGCCCAGGTGATCTGTACCAAACCAGTATTGCGCTGAAGGACCCAGCAGTTTATCGGTAAGGTTGGTCGCGTTTGAATTGACGCCTAGTATATTATAGTTGGCGTCCAGCGCACCAAAGATTGAAACGAAAAATAAAAATACCAATACGTAAAGACCGACGAGTGCTGCTTTGTTCTTTCGAAGCTTCTTATAGAAGTCTTTGAAATTGTCGAGTCTACGATTGGCAGGTTTTGTTACTGGAACCTGACTTGGTTGTATATTGGACATACAACTTAACCCCCTCTTGAAACTGAATATTAAGATAAATCTAAAAATTTCAGACATATTTATTGATAATACATCGATGTATAGACTATAACAAGAATGAATCCCATTCGTCTATACTTTTTACTGCCAATATTCGCAAAACTCAACATATTGAAAGCGTTTCCTTATATATATCAAGGGTTTGAGTAAAAATTAACGGTTGCATCTTTTTAATTCCTAGTGCTATAATCTGGATTATAATACATACAAGATTCCTATGAATTGAGTGTATCACAATAATGGAGGCTGTAAATTGGCTAATAAATATTATACATATCTATTGATGGCTGCACTTATGATAATAATGGCAGCTTGTACGAGTGACTCGGATGTCGAGGTCACTGATGAAGAAGGGAATACAGAAGAAACGAGTACCGGCGGAGATCTGGTTGCTTCATATGCAACAGATGTTTCATCACTTGATCCGGCAGGGCAGAACGATTTGCCGTCCGACCAGCGCAGAAATGTCATTTATGAAGGACTCCTTTATTTAAATGATGAGCTGGAGCCGGAACCCCGTCTTGCGACAGATTACGAGCAGACAGCTGAGACAACGTGGGTCTTTAATCTGCGTGAAGGTGTTCAGTTCCATGACGGAACTGAATTAAATGCAGAAGCGGTCAAAGCGAATATCGAAAGAATTGTTGACCCGGCAGTAGCATCATCACGGGCGAATATTTTTGAAATGATTGAAGAAATTAATGTCGTTGATGATTATACAGTTGAAATTATTACTGAATATCCATTTGCGGCACTGCCGAACTATCTGGCACATGATGCCGGCGGCATGGTCTCCAAAGCAGTAATCGATGAAGACTACCAGAATGCACTCGACGAAGCGGAGCTCGATATGACACTCGATGAGTTCTACGAACAGCGTGCAGCTGGCGGCGCAGAATATGAAGAAACAGCTAACGAGGTCGGAAGAGCGACAGGAACGATTGTTGAACAGAAACCTGTCGGTACAGGCTATATGCAATTCCAGTCACGCTCACCGGGAGAAAATGTAGTCGTTGAACGATTTGACGACTACTGGGATGAGCCTGCGAAACTCGACACGATTACTTTTAAAGTCGTTGCAGAAGATGCCTCAAGAATCGCTGAGCTTGAAAGCGGACAGTCTCACTTCATACAAGGGTTTGATAATGCGCAGTGGGAACGGATAGAAAACCATCCGGAGATGGAAACACATCCGGTGTATAACCTGTCTAATGAATACGTCGGTATGAATACACAAAAAGGACCGCTGGAAGATAAGAGAGTGCGTCAGGCAATCGGCCATATGGTCGACAAAGATACGATTATGGAAGGTATCTATTACGGTGTCGGCCGGACGATGAAAGGCGCACTGCAGGAAGAAATTTTAGGCTATAACGAAGATCTTGAAGATCTGGAGTACAACCCGGAACGTGCGAAAGAACTGCTTGAAGAAGCAGGCTACGGCGACGGCTTTGACTTGACGATTATGACAAATGACACACCTGAACGTGTCGATCTTGCAATTTATCTGCAGGAAGAACTGAAAGAAGTAGGTATTAATTTAAGCATCGAACAGCTTGAGTGGGGCGCGTACTTAGAAGCAGTCTCAAACGGTGAACACGATCTCTTCATCTTAGGATGGCCGAATCCTGTCGGTGATCCGGATCAGGGCATTTGGCCGCTGTTCCATTCATCCATGCAGGGCACGGCAGGCAACCGTTCGTTCTTTGATAATGCTGAAGTCGATGAACTGCTTGAACAGGGACGCAGAGAATTGGACGACGCTAAACGGGAAGAAATTTATCAGGAAATCGATAAAATTCTCGTAGAAGAACAGCCGGCAGTCTTTATCAGACAGTCACAAAGTGCGAATGCTGCACGTACTGAAGTCGAAGGGCTCTACATCAGCCACTTCAATAAACCTGATTTTAGAAATGTCACTATTAATGAGCAGTAGGAGTTTTTCATAAAAAAATAGAGATAATCCAGGGGGATATATAATATGAAGTATTTCAAACGTTTAACAATCGCTGCAATGGCACTGGGGCTTGCGGCATGTACGAGTGATGCAAATGTGGAAGTTGCAGGTGAAGACGGCGAAACGAATACTTCAGGGGGAGATTTCATTGCATCATATGCGAGTGATACCTCCTCGCTTGATCCGGCAGGACAAAATGATCTGCCGTCAGATCAGCGCAGAGACGTATTATATGAAGGGTTATTTGATATAGACGAAAATATGGAGCCGGAAATGACACTGGCAACAGACTTTGAGCAGGTCAATGACACAACCTGGGAATTCAGTCTGAGAGATGACGTAAAGTTCCATGATGGCACGGATTTTAATGGAGAAGCATTTAAGGCGAGCATCGAACGTATCGTTGACCCCGCTGTTGCGTCATCGCGCGCGAATATTTTTGAAATGATTACTGAAATTAACGTGATTGACGATTATACAGTAGAAGTTGTGACGGAATATCCGTTCGCAGCACTGCCGAACTATCTGGCGCATGATGCCGGCGGTATCGTCTCTAAGGAAGTAATAGATGAAGACTATCAGAATGCTATCGACCAGGCAGGACTTGATATGACTGTAGATGAATATTACGAACTCCGCGCTGCAGGCGGCGAAGAATTTGAGGAGACTGCCAATGCAATCGGCGCGGATACAGGGGCAGTAATCGAACAGAAACCGGTTGGAACGGGCTACATGAAGTTCCAGTCGAGAACACCGGGTGAATCAGTTGTCGTTGAACGATATGATGACTACTGGCAGGAACCGGCAAAAATCGATACGCTGACATTTAAAGTAGTCACAGAAGCGACCGCGCGTATTGCGGAGCTTGAAACAGGACAGTCTCACTTTATTTACGGTATTGAAAACTCGCAGTGGGACAGATTGGCAAGCAATCCGGAATTAATAACTGAAGAAGGCATTTATAACATTTCAAATGAATACATCGGCATGAATACAGAAAAAGGTGCACTTAAAGATAAAAGAGTGCGTCAGGCAATTGGTCATATGGTCGATAAAGAAGCGATTATGGAAGGTGTCTATTACGGGCAGGGGCGCACGATGAAAGGTGCGCTGCAGGAAGAAGTACTCGGCTATAACGAGGACTTGGAAGACCTTGAACATAATCCTGAGCGTGCAAAAGAGTTAATGAAGGAAGCGGGCTACGACGATGGTTTGGATTTGAAAATCCTGACGAACGATGTGCCGGAACGTGTCGATATCGCGATACTGATGCAGGAAGAGCTGAAAGACATCGGCATTAACCTGGAAGTAGAACAGCTTGAGTGGGGGACGTATCTCGAAGCAATATCGAACGGCGAGCATGATTTATTTATTCTCGGCTGGCCGAACGCAGTAGGAGACCCGGATCAGGGCTTATGGCCGCTGTTCCACTCCTCGATGAAAGGTTCGGGCGGAAACCGTGCATTCTTTGATAACGAAGAAGTCGATAAACTGCTTGAAGCCGGGCGCAAGGAGTCAGATACAGAAAAACGTGCAGAAATTTATAAGCAGGTCGATGAAATTCTCGTCGAAGAACAGCCTTCTATATTCATCAGACAAGCTCAGGGACCGCAAGCTCACCGTACAGAAGTTAAAAACTTTGATCCAGGAGCTCTCGGTAAGCCTGACTTCAGAACAGTAACATTGGAAGAACAGCCAGAGTAATAAAAATATAAACAGAAGCAAAAACTGCTAACTATTAATAGTAGGTTTTGCTTCTGTTTTTTTTCTCCAGCATATACAATTTAAATAATATGAAAATTGCACGGCGGAGGTAGTAAAATGGATCAGTGGTATAAAATAGATAATACAGGGAAAATTTTTCATGCAGTATCGAATGCATCGAACTCTGCAGTATTCCGTGTATCGATGACGCTGCACGAAACGATTGATCCGAAAATTCTGCAGAAAGCCCTCGATATCGTTGTAATGAGATTCCCGACACTGACGGTCAGAGTGCGTAAGGGGCTGTTCTGGGATTTCTTAGAACAGAACGATCAGGTGCTGCAGGTGAAAAAAGAGTCGGATTATCCATGTGCACCGATAGATAGAAAAGAAAATAATGCATTTTTAATCCGTGTGCTGTATTTCGGCAAGCGTATCTCGGTGGAAGTGTTTCACTCGCTGACGGACGGCGGCGGTGCGGCTGAGTTTTTAAAAACGCTCGCGTACCAATATGTAACGCTGAAAGGTGAACCGGTGGAAGCTGACGAGAAAATTATGCTGCCTGACGAGGCGCCGAAGCGTGAAGAAGTTGAAGACAGTTTTGAAAAGTATGCAACGTCGCGGGAAGTTAAAAACCCGGCGTCGAGCGACAAAAAGGCATATCAGCTAAAAGGAACGCAGCTTAACCCGCCCGGCATTAATGTAATTCAAGGTGTGGTCGATGCAGGCGCATTGAATACTTACGCAAAAGCACAGGGCACATCACTGACAGGATTTTTAACGAGTCTGCTGATAAAGGTCATTCATATGGAAAAAAACCGTGAGAAATCAAAAGCATCGCTGATTACTGTAGCGATGCCGGTCAGCCTCAGAAGACATTTCCCGTCGGTTTCAATCCGGAACTTTTTCTCGGTGTCGAATATCGGTGTCAGAATGAGTGACGATGTCTTGTTCGAAGATGTAATAACAGAAGTAACGAAACAGCTTATTGAAAAAACGGATAAAAGTTTTTTACAAGAAAGCATTAACCGTTTCGTCGCATTTCAAAGCAATCTGCTGCTTAGAATCATCCCGGTGTTCATTAAATATCCGGTGATGCGCTTCGCGTTTAATCAGTTTGGAGAACGGGCGAAGACAATCACGGTGTCGAATCTTGGCAATATTCAGCTGCCTGATTCCATGAGACCGTATGCCGATTCGATGGATGTCGTTCTTTATCCGACGAATAAAAGTCCGATTAACTGCGGAACTGCCACGGTAAACAATAAATTAACGATTACATTTTCACGTTCAATAGAAGAAAATGAAATCATAAGGACATTTTTTAAAGAAATCACAAGGTTAACAGGGCTTGAAGTGAAGGTATCTTCTAATGGATGGGGGGAGTAATGATGAACAGATGCGGGGAGTGTGAAATAGTCACGGAAGAACAGACATGCCCGCTGTGCCATAAAGTATTATCGGAAGTTGAACAGGCTGAGGACGACAAGGCCTATCCCGTCTACGACCAGCAGGAATATAAAACACGTGTGCGTATATCGAAACTCGCAATTATCGGGGGCATTCTCGCAACGCTGATCTGCTTTTTAATCAATGTTATCGTTATGCCGCATTTTCTGTGGGTGTTCTACGTGGCAGTGGCAATATTTTATCTGCTTGTATCGCTGAACCATACGATACTGTCAGCATCGCATCTCGGCGGTAAAATAACCGCCCAGGTCATCAGTCTGACGATACTGCTGCTCGTTATCGACGGTATGTCCGGTTCAGTGAAGTGGTCGGTTAACTATGTCGTACCGTTCGTTATTATTGCGGGGATTATGCTGATTTCAATCATTATGCTGAAAGTCCGCATGAATTGGACCGGCTACATCAGTTTTCTTTTGATGATGATTGGATTTGGATTTCTGCCGCTTATACTGTATCTGTCAGGCGTTGCAGATATCTTGTGGCCAAGCGTTTCGGCAGCATCATTCGGTGCGGCAACATTCATTGCAATGCTGCTTATTGCGAACGAATCATTTATGACACAGCTCGGCAGAAGATTTCATTTTTAATATAAGTAAATGATAAGAGGGACGGATGAGATGAAAATATTATTTAGAGGTATGGCGCTTTTTACTGCAGTCTCCGGTGTCATTATGTATGTCTACCGTGCACTGTTTGTACATAAAAGAAGTATCGGGAGCGAGCTTGCTGAAGATTTAATCAGGGTGGCGAACTTTGATATTCAGGATGTAAATGATGAAATGCTGGAACGTAATGCTGAAGAAAATCGCGTGGAGTATGAAATCCCAAAGAGTATCGTCAGGTCAGAAATCGAAAGTTATAAAGTATCAGGCATGAAAATATTCAGGATGTCTCCGAAAACAGAAAAACGCAAGCAGCGTGTACTGTACCTGCACGGCGGCGGATACATTCACCAGCCGTCGGTATTCCACTGGAGATTTTTAAGTAAACTCGTTAAAGAAACAGAGATGGAATTTATCGTGCCGATCTATCCTAAAGCACCGGAATATACGTATGAAGAAGCGTATGAAGCGGTGCAGGAATTATATAAGGGTCTTATCCGGGACGACAACAATATTGTCATCATGGGCGACTCCGCAGGCGGCGGTCTGACACTAGGTCTTGTACAGTGGATGAAAAAAGAGCAGCTGCCAATGCCGAAAGCACAAATTGTCATTTCACCATGGCTCGATATTACACTTTCCAATCCTGATATTGAAGCGTATGAAACGGTCGAACCGATGCTGAAACCCGATAACCTGAAAATTATCGGTAAAATATGGTCCGGAGATACAGAGCCGGATGACTATAAAGTCTCACCGATGTTTGGTGACTTGAGCGGGCTGCCGAAGCTCTATCTTATAGTAGGGACAAGAGAAATCATTCTGCCCGATGCACGGAAGTACATTCAGCTGCTCGCAGAATCAGGAGCGGATTACGAATATTACGAATATGCAATGCAGAATCATGTATTTCCGCTGTACCCGATTAAAGAAGGCATCGAGGCAAGAAAGCAGATTAGAGATATACTGCTTGAATATGATAGCTAGACAGTAAGATTAAGAAAGCGGAGCCTGGGCTCCGCTTTCTTTGTTTTGGCGTGTATTTCCTTTGTTAACCGACCTTACCGGCTGACAACATACACTGTGACAATATAAATTAAATTATCTGAAAATTGAGTTAGTTAGCGTTTTCATAAAAGGGAATCTCTGCTTTACTTCTAGTTAATTACATAAGAAGGGGGTTTATTATGAAATTTAATAAGTATTTAGCAATGTTACTTGGTGCAACTTTAGTTCTTTCAGCCTGCGGCGATGACTCCGCGGATGAACCTGCAGCAGAATCGGAAGAGGCGACAGATAGTGAGGAGAGTTCCGGCGATGCTGCTTCACTTGAGACGAATATCGTTACTATTGCGACCGGCGGTTCTTCAGGGCCTTACAATATTATTGCGACGACGCTTGCAGAGGGATACAGCAATGAGTTTGGTGTGAACTCCAGAACTCAGACAACTGGTGCATCAGCAGAGAACTTAAACTTAATGGCAGAAGAGAAAGTGGAAATGTCATTTGTGATGAGTGATGCTTTAACACAGGCTGTAAATGGTGAAGAGACATTCTCAGAACCGATTGATAATATCCAGCAGGTTGCAGCTCTTTATCCGAACTACGTACAGCTGATTTCTACTGACGGCGCGGGTATTGAAAGTGTTGAAGATCTTGCAGGAAAACGCGTTGCAGTCGGAGACCAGAACTCGGGTGTTGAAATTGCAACACGTGCGGTACTGGAAGCTCACGGCATGTCTTACGATGATATCGAAGTCGATTACTTAGGATACGCGGAAGCTTCTGAAGCAATGCGCGGCGGACAGCTTGATGCAGCATTCCTGACAAGCGGATTGCCTAACGCATCTGTAATGGAGCTGCAGAATTCAGTAGACCTCAAAATTGTACCAATCGAACAGGAAGCTGTAGATGTGCTGAGTGAAGATGCGGATTACTTTGAAGCATTGGAAATTCCGGCAGATACTTACGGTAATGAAGAAGCAGTGCCTACTGTTGCGATTATGAACGCGCTCGTTGTCCGTTCGGATATGAGTGAAGATGATGTTTATAACTTAACGAAATACATGTTTGAAAATCTGGATACTTTAGGCAATGCTCACCAGGCGGCGAATGATATTAATATTGAAACAGCAGAAGATAGTGCAGTAATCGATATTCACCCTGGAGCCCAAAAGTATTACGATGAGCAGTAAATTTAAATGGATGATTACGGGGAGCATGCTAGTTGTGCTCCTTTTCATCTTTCTGGTACCTCAAAAAAAGATTGTAATTGATTCTGAATCAGGTGAAGACCTTTATCTTCCCCCTGAAACTTTTGAAATTCACTGGATTCATTCGATTGAAAAAGAAGAATGGTTTGAAGTGTACAGCGTTGAAGATGAGAGTTTTATTTTAACGGAGTCGCATTTTAAAACGTTTGGCGCAGGGGTCCCAAGTGATTCGGATGAGCCTGCTGAAATGACAAAAGATGGTTTCGTAAAATACACGATAAACGATCCGTATCCCGATATTTACCTTAATGTTTCTGATAATGTCGAAACTAAAATTGTGCAGGATGATGAAGAAATCTTGCTGTACGAATTATACGAGCCGTATACCGCAGTGGAAATTACAATAGAATACATATCGTTAATCAAACAATTAACAGGGGGGTTAATATGAAAAAGCATACAGAACCGGCAGTTGCGCCGGACACTCAGGCAGTCCAGGAGAAATATGATAAAGATGCACGAACACGGAAATTCAGCAGTAAAGGTACCGTTTGGACTGTAACAATACTTGCAGTGCTGTATTCGCTGTTCCATTTATATATGGTCTTTAATCCGATGCCTGCACTGCAGCAGCGTTCTATACACGTTGCGGTCGGACTGGCACTAGTTTATATGCTTTACCCGATGTTTAAAAAGCAGGACCGGTCGAAACTTCCAATCTTAGACTGGGTGCTGGCAGCGGCAAGTTTATTTACTGCCGGATATATATTAATAGAATATCAGGCAATTGTTACTGAACGCGGCGGCATTCCGAATAACGTTGATATTATTATGGCAATTGTTACTGTGCTGCTAATTCTTGAAGCGGCACGTCGTGTGACCGGCTGGATATTGCCGATACTTGCGTTAATATTTTTAGTATATCCATTTATCAGTCATATGGATGTTCTGCCGAATATGATGATGACGCGTCCGTTTGATCTCGGTGATATATTCGGACAGCTGTATTTGAAAACTGAAGGACTGTACTCTACTGCTATAGGGGCGTCTGTAAACTTTATTTTCCTGTTTATTTTATTCGGGGCATTTTTACAAAAGTCTGGAATGGGTCAATTCTTTAACGACTTGGCAATGGCATTGGCCGGTGCCCAGCGGGGCGGACCAGCTAAAGTTGCCGTTGTTTCAAGCGGATTCATGGGAAGTATTAACGGTGCAGCAGTTGCAAACGTAGTAAGTACAGGCGCATTTACCATACCATTAATGAAAAAAATCGGTTATCACAAAAATTTCGCCGGTGCAGTTGAAGCCAGTGCATCAGTCGGCGGACAAATTCTGCCGCCGATTATGGGAGCGAGTGCATTTATTATGGCCGAAACTACGGGTATAAATTACGGTACTATCGCACTCGCTGCGCTGCTCCCGGCGCTCTTGTATTACTTTGCTGTAATTTTGCAAGTCCATTACAGAGCGGGAAAACGTGATTTAAAAGGTATTCCGAAGGCAGATTTACCGAGAGTTAAACAGGTAATGAAAGAACGCGGACACCTGATTATTCCACTTGTCGGTTTAGTCGTTATGCTGTTCATGAACATGCCAATACCGAGAGCAGCAATCTATACGATATTCCTGACGATTATTATTGCATCATTAAGAAAAACAACACGCATGTCATTTAAAGATATTTTTGACGGCCTTGCACTTGGTGCCCAGCAGGCGTTATCAGTAATGATTGCCTGTGCGGTTGTCGGAATTATTATCGGTGTCGTATCGTTAACGAGCTTTGGTGCGATAATGACTTCTGCAATTGCAGGATTAGGCGGAGGATCATTATTCCTGACACTGTTCTTTACGATGATTGCATCAATGGTGCTCGGTATGGGTCTGCCGTCAATACCGGCATATATCATTACTGCAACTATGGCAGCACCGGCACTTGCTGAATTCGGTGTGCCGATTCTGTTAGCACACATGTTTGTATTCTACTTTGGTATCTTTGCAAACGTGACACCGCCGGTAGCACTTGCGGCATTCGCTGGTGCGGGAATCGCGGACTGATGTGATTGGATTAAGTATAGCGATTATTATATTTATACTTAACTATGCGAAATGGAAAAAAGAAGAACCGGCAGCTGCATAAATTGATAAAGTTAAAGACACCCCTGCAACTGGATAAGGTGTCCGGCTGAGGGGTGATTTGTTTATAATTATATTCTCTTTCTGCTCATATTCATCAGCAGGTTAGTAAGTGTAAATAATAATTAGAGTTTTCTGAAATAATAGTTGTGCAATTTTAGTTTCTAGTGTAGTATTCTGAATATTATAAGAAGTTCTTTTAGGCTTCTGGGAATTGGGGGGAATCAAATGAAAAAGTTTAGTTTTATGGCATTACTCGGTGTATTAATACTTATTCTCGCAGCATGTACTGATGATAGTAATGTGGAAGAGGAAACAACTGAAGGTGAAGATGCCGCATCTGAGGAAGGCGGTACTCTGACTCTGGCAATGCCTAGTGATGCTGTATCGATGGACCCGCACGGCAGTAACGATGTGCCGTCTGAACAAATCCGCGATACAATTTATGAGCCGCTGTTAACGCAGGATGAAAACTTCGAAATCGTTCCTGTATTAGCTGAAGAGTATGAACAGATTGACGATACAACATGGGAGTTTAAACTTCGTGAAGGTGTTACTTTCCACGATGGCAGTGAATTTAATGCAGAAGTAGTTAAAGCAAATATCGAACGTGTGAAAGATATAGCGAAAGCTTCACCGCGTTCATTCCTGTTAGACATGGTAAGTGAGGTTAACATTATCGATGATTACACTGTTGAACTCGTTACAGAGTATCCTTTCGCACCGCTTGCGAACAACTTAACGCATGGTGCAGGTAAAATGATCAGTAAAGATTTAATCGATGCTGATTACCAGCAGGCACTGGATGAGGCTGACAGTGAATTATCTCTTGAAGAGTATTACGAACTGCGCGCTGAAGGCGGCGACGAACACGAAGCTGTAGCGAATGAAATCAGTTCATTTGTCGGTCAGCTTGTTGAATCTGAGCCCGTTGGAACAAACTACTTTAAGTTTGAATCAAGAAGCCCCGGCGAGCAGACAGCTGTTGTACGTAACGATGACTACTGGGGAGATACTGCACTGCTTGACGGTGTAAACTTCAAAGTAGTATCAGAACCGGGTTCACGTATTGCTGAGCTGGAGTCAGGTTCATCAGACGCAATTCTTGCTACACTTTCAAGTAATATTGAACGTGTGGAAAGCAATGAAGACGTAACACTGCTACGTAATGACTCAGTATCGATCGACTACATCGGTTTCAATACTGAAAAAGAACCATTCAACGATCCGAGAGTACGTCAGGCAATCACTCATGCATTTGACAGTGAAGCTGTACTTGAAGGAGTTTACAATGGCTCAGGCACACCGGCAGAAGCACCGCTTGCACCGGGAGTACTTGGTTATTCTGAAGACCTTGAAGGATTAGACTACAATATGGAACGGGCACAAGAACTGCTTGATGAAGCAGGCGTTGAAGACTTAACAATCAACTTAATGGTTAACGATGATAACCCTGAACGTGTCGATGTTGCATTATGGTTACAGGAATCATTAAGCACACTTGGAATTACAGTGAACGTGGAACAAGTTGAGTGGGGTGCATACCTTGCAGCGACTGGTGCAGGTGAACATGATATGTTCATCCTGGGCTGGAGCAACTCAACAGGTGACCCGGATAACGGAATTTCACCATTATTCCACAGCGATAACATCGGTGATACTGGTAACCGTTCATTCTACAACAACCCGGAACTGGACAGCATTTTAGACGAAGCCCGTCAGTCAACTGAAGAAAGCGAACGCGAACAGCTTTACATGGACGCTCAGCAGATCTTAGTAGACGAGGCACCGGCAATCTTTATCCGCCACGGTGAAAACTTAAATGCACATGGCAATCACGTTGAAGGATTCGAAGGCGATGCATATAACATCTTCGACTTCAGAGGAACTTCAATGCAGTAACTGAATAATTAACACGATAAACCACCCTTAAATCTTAATTATAAGATTTAAGGGTGGTTTTTTGGTGTATTGGAGCTTTTGGATGACCATGTCGAACTCACGAGGTAATCCGCGGCCTTTTGGATGACGATGTCGAACCCACAAGGTAATCCGGAGGCTTTTGGATGACCATGTCGAACTCGCGAGGTAGTCCAGCAGCATTCGGATTACCATGTCAATTCTATGAAGGGTTCCTGCAGCTTTTGAATCCCGTCTTCAATTCCATGAAGGGTTCCGTCAGCTTTTGGATCCCGTCTTCAATTCCATGAAGGGTTCCAGCAGACTTTGAATCCCGTCTCCAACTCCGTGAAGGGTTCCAGCAGACTTTGGATCCCGTCTCCAATTCCATGAAGGGTTCACTTTACCGTGAGGTGTTCCAAGACACTCCACCTCCCCGTTCATTGTAAAAAAATTGAAATTTTTATTAAACCTTAAAATATTTCCTGTTAAACAGAGTATGAGTGATATAAAAATAATATTATAAGCGAAGGGGCGTTTTCCATGAAGAAGTTCAGTTTTATCTCACTGACAGCATTTTTACTGTTAATTCTCGCAGCATGTACAGACGATAGTAATGTTGACGAAGAGGCAGCTAGCGATGATTCAGCTGCAACACAAGACGGCGGCATGACGATTGCAATTCCGTCTGATATTGTGTCACTCGATCTGCACGGGAGTAATGATGATCCTTCCGAGCAGATCCGGGATACGATTTACGAACCGCTAGTAACTCACGATGAGGATTTAAGTATCATCCCGGCTTTGGCTGAGGAGTATGAGCAGGTTGATGAAACGACGTGGACTTTTAAATTGCGTGAAGGTGTGACTTTCCACGATGGCAGCGAGTTTAATGCAGATGTGGTCAAAGCAAACATAGAACGGATTCAGGATCCGGCAAGGGCTTCTGCCCGCGCGTCGCTTCTTGATATGGTCAGCGAAGTAAATATTATCGATGACTACAATATCGAACTCGTTACAGAATATCCATATGCGCCGCTCTTAAATAATTTATCGCATGGTGCAGGGAAGATGATCATCAAAGATTTAATCGACGCAGATTATGAAAACGCACTGGAACAGGCAGAAAGTGATTTAACGCTCGATGAGTATTATGAACTGAGAACTGCTGGCGGCGAGGAGCATGATGCTGCTGTCGAAGACATCAGTCAGTTTGTCGGTGAAATGGTTGAAACCGGACCTGTCGGGACAAACTACTTCAAGTTTGAATCGAGAAGCCCGGGTGAAGAAACTGTCGTTTCCCGCAATGATGAATACTGGGATACACCGGCACTGCTTCAGGATATAACTTCTAAAGTGGTGACTGAGCCGGGAACGCGTATTGCAGAACTTGAATCAGGTTCATCGGATGCAATCTTGTCTACATTGACGAGCAACACGGACCGTATTGAAGAAACAGACGGTATGACACTTATGCGCAGTGATGCTGTAAACGTTGACTATATCGGATTTAATACAAGCAAAGAACCGTTTGATGATCCCAAAATCCGTCAGGCAATTTCACATGCTTTTGACAGTGAAACGGTTCTGGACGGCGTATATAACGGTTCCGGCATACCGGCCAATGGTCCGCTGGCACCGTCATTACTCGGCCACTCTGAAGAATTAGAAGGTCTCGATTATGATATGGCTCGTGCAGAAGAACTTCTTGCTGAAGCTGGAGCAGAAGATTTAACGATTAATCTCATGGTCAATGACGATAACCCCGAGCGTCTGGACGTTGCATTATGGCTCCAGGAGTCGTTAAATGAAATCGGTGTAACGCTGAATGTTGAACAAGTCGAGTGGGGCGCTTATCTAGATGCGACCGGCAACGCCGAACACGATATGTTCATTCTCGGCTGGGGGAATACAACAGGAGATCCGGATGAAACGATCGCTTCGCTGTACCATACGGATAATGCCGGCAATAATGGGAACCGTGCTTTTTACAGCAACCCTGAACTTGATCAAATTATAGATGATGCGCGTCAGGAAACGGACGAAGCCGCACGCGAATCACTTTATATCGATGCACAGGAAATTATTATTGAAGAAGCACCGTCAATTTTTATTCGTCACGGTGAATATTTAAATGCACATAACGACAACGTGCACGACTTTAAAGCCAACGGCTTCAATATGCTGGACTTCAGCGGGACTTATATCGAAGAGGAATAAATATAAAAATTTCACTATGCAGTCATGACTTTTTGAAATGTCATGACTGCATATTTTATATTTTTTCAGTTATGCATGAACTTATAAAAATTTATTGAAAGCGCTTTATTTTGAATAAAGTCCATGATATAGTGAGAAAAGGCTGAGGATTGATAATTTAACAGCAAATTATTATATTGTTAATATTTTCAAAATTCAACCTTGTAAGAAAAATTGTTTTACGGTAATATTATAAGAGTGAAATTTTAGGATTCTAAATAGTTCTAAAATTTAAAATTATTTGAGGGGGAAATACATAATGAAGAGCCTTAAACAACTGCTTACTTTAAGTTTAGTGCTGATGTTCACATTAGTACTGGCAGCTTGTACAAGCGACAGCGACGTTGAGCCTGAAAGCGAAGACGGCGCAGCAGAAGGTACACCGGCTGGGAGCCAGGACCTTGTCATCTCTGCAATGAGTGACATCGTATCAATGGACCCGCACGGTAACAACGACGTACCATCATCAAACGTACGTTACAACTTATACAATGGACTGACTGTCCTGAATGAAGATATGGAAGTGGAACCCGGTCTTGCGACAGAGTGGGAACCAGTAGATGACACAACATGGAGCTTTACTCTCCGTGATGATGTTACATTCCATGACGGCACACCTTTCAATGCGGAAGCTGTTGTTGCAAACCTTGACCGTGTACTTGACCCGGCTATGGCATCACCTCGTATGTTCTTATACGAAATGATTACTGATGTTGAAGCTGTAGATGAGTTCACAGTTGAAATTACGACAGAATATCCATTCGCACCATTACTTGCACACCTTGCGCATGATGGCGGCGGCATGATCAGTAAAGATGTTATCGATCAAGACTACCAGCAGGCGCTTGATGCTGCAGGTGAAGAGATGACAGCAGAAGAGTATTACGAACTACGCGACAGCGGCGAAGCTGAAGAAGTTCAGGATGCAATTTCATCTGACCTTGGTCAGTATGTTACAGAAAATCCAGTGGGAACAGGCATATTCAAATTACAAGAACGTACACCAGGTGAACAGGTTGTGCTTGAGCGCAACGATGATTACTTCGGTGAAGCTGCAACGCTTGATACAGTAACGTTCAAAGTAGTTCCTGAAACTGCTTCACGTATTGCTGAAATCGAAGCGGGTACTTCACACGTTGCCGGCGCAGTTGAATCAAGCAATGCTGAGCGTATTGCAAACGGAGCAGACACTACACTTGACGAAACAGAGTCAATGTCACTTTCTTACATCGGTTATAACACTGAAAAAGAACCATTAAACGATCCTTTAGTACGTCAGGCAATTTCTTATGCAATCGACCGTGAAGAAATCATTAACGGTGTATACGACGGCGTAGGTATTCCTGCTAACGGACCGCTTGCTCCAGGCGTATTCGGTTACGATGAAAACGTTGAAGGTATCTCTTACGATATCGAACGTGCAAAAGAATTAATGGCTGAAGCAGGACACGAAGATGGATTCGATGTGTCAATTCTGACTAATGATTCACCAGAACGTGTTAACACTGCAATCTACTTACAGGAATCACTTCAGGAAATTGGTATTAACCTTGAAGTTCAGCAAATGGAGTGGGGCGCGTACTTAGAAGAAACAGCAGCTGGTAACCACGACATGTTCGTTCTTGGATGGTCTACTGTAACAGGTGACGCGGACTATGGAACTTATCCGTTATTCCACTCATCAATGCATGGTGACCCAGGTAACCGTTCATTCTTATCAGACGATAAAGTGGATGAATTACTTGAAGCGGGACGTCGTGAAACAGATGAAGAAGCACGTCTGCAAATCTACTCTGAACTTCAGGAACAGCTGGTTGAAGCAGCGCCAATGGCATACATTCACCATCAGAACTACTTAACAGGTATGAACTCTAACGTTCAAGGCTTCTGGGTTGATGCACAAGGTATTTATCACCTTGATCAGGTAACAATTGAAGAATAGTAAAAGCTTAAGGAACCCGGCATATTTTTGCCGGGTTCTTTTCTATAAATTTAAAAAAATACATATGAATGGTATAATATTGGGTAAGATAAACTATAGGTGAATATAATGAAAAAACTGATGATGTTAATACTCGTACTGGGACTTGCGGCGTGCAGCGGTGAGGCAACTCAGGCAGAAAAAGATTTAGAGAATATCAATACGGAAATTACAGAGCTGGAAGATCAGATTAATACACTGCAGGGTGACAATGAAGCACTCCAGCAAAATGTTGATGCAAAAGAATCAGAGCTGGAAGCACTTGAAAAAGAATTCGAAGAAAACCAGCAGCCTGAAGAAGAAACAGAAGAACAAGAAGAGCCAGAAAACGAAGAGTAAAGGAGTTTTAATGATGCATGAAGAGAAATTTTATTTAATCGAAGGTAAAAAGATGACGCTTATGGAACTGGCTAGAGAACTCGAGTCAGCTGCCGGCGGTGAATTTGAAGATGTCCGCGGTTCAATCAATCGTGTTGTCGTAAAAAAACCGGCACCGGAACAAGGTTTTGAGACTTTTACCATTACTTTTAAGATGAAGCATACAGTCGATTTAATCGATGCGGTCGTAACGACTGATAACAAAAAGAAAAATCTTGAAGACTACGACTTCGAGAACAATGAGTTTACTGTACGTTTAATCAGTTATATCCGCCGCGATGTGCCAATTAAAAATGAATCAGAACTTTAATAGATAGGTCTGAATTAAAATGAAATATATTAAGACAAAACGTCTGATTTTACGCGACTGGCAGGAAAGTGACTTAAAAACATTTATAAGAATGAATCAGGATCCGGATGTCAGACGCTATTTCCCATCACTTGCTTCACCGGAAGAATCTGTTGAGTATGCACGGGTTGCTCAAAAGTGCATCGTCGACAGAGGCTTTGGCCTGTTTGCTGTGGAACGGAAAGATACGAATGAATTTATCGGTTTTACAGGCATTCACGTGCTTGAAGCAGATGACAGTCTGGATTTTGAGTTTCTGCCCTGTATTGAAATAGGATGGCGGCTTCAGAAGAAACACTGGAACCAGGGATTTGCGACGGAAGCCGCCCGCGGGGTATTGAAGTTCGTAGAACGCCAGACTGACATTAAAGAAGTATACGCTTATACGGCGGTACGGAATATTCCATCGATAAATATTATGGAGAAAATCGGTATGGAGCCGGTGAAAACTTTTGACCATCCTGATATTATGGACGGGCATTCTTTAAAACAGCATGTACTGTTTAAAAAATCTACAAAAAAAGAGCGCAGATTCAAATTGTAACTTTGAATCCGTGCTCTTTTTATTTTGCCATCTTATTTTAAATCTTCGTAAGTTCTAACTTTTACAGGAACGTATGATTCAAAGCCTTCAAGAATATCATTTAGATTATCGCTGATAAACAGCATATCCAAATAGCGTTCTTCTAAAAAGCCTTCTTCAATGGATTTATCGATGACCATCTTTAAAGTATCGAAATACCCGTCGACATTTAATATGCCGATTGGTTTTTCATGCAGACCGAGCTGACCCCAGGTGAAGACTTCAAAGAACTCTTCAAGCGTGCCTGCACCGCCCGGCATCATAATAATCGCATCACCTTCGGACTCAAGCTCGAGCTTACGCTGGTGCATAGACTGTACGATACGCATATCTTTTACACCGGGATGAGCGACTTCACGGTCGACAAGGAACTGGGGAATAACGCCGGTAACTTGGCCGTTTTCAGCTAAAGCGCCATTTGCGACTGCGCCCATCAGGCCGGTCGCGCCGCCGCCGTAAACGATGGTTAAGTTTTTCTTCGCAGCATCAGCTCCAAGCTTGTAAGCTGCCTTTTCATAGTTTTCATTTTTGCCGGTTTTGGCACCGCAGAATACGGTGATTTTTTTAACGCTCATACAGTTAGCTCCTATGCTGTTAAACTTATTTATTAAACATTAACTCTTCGTAGTTTTTAATCGACTGGTCTTTAACGTATGCACTGCCGTCTGTTACAACACGTTTACGCTTGTTTGCATGTTCAAAGTTCATACGGCGGTGTTTGTTGAATAAGCTGTTGCTGTTTCTTAGCTCTTCTTTTTCTTTTTTCTTTTCTGCAACATGCTTATCGCGTGCTGCACTGCGCGGATCTAAAATGTTTTTATGCTGCTGGCGAAGCGGTAAAGACTCGTCCTGCAGATCATTTGAATTTCTTGTGAATTCAGTATCATTGAGCACTTTTTCTTCATTAATTTCCTGGATGTTTGTCATTTTCTCACTGCTTTCAATAGTTTGAATTGCGTTACCTGTATATGGTACCAGTTCGTTCTGAACTTTGTCATCCTGGAAGGTGTTTTCTGCTTCTTCCGTTTCTTCTTCAATATCATCAAACATGTACATTTCACCGTAATCGGGTTCCTGGTTATCAGGTTCTGTTAATTTATCAGTGTTAATGTCCGGTGTCGGTTCATCAGAAGACATCAGTTCATCGGAAACTGTCATGCCATCTTCGATATCCTCAGCAGATTTTTCCTGGTGGGATTTAAAGATTTTCGGCACGAAAGAAGAACGGCTTTTATCGTCATTATCAGATATGCGTTTTTCTTTATGTGCTTCTTTATCTTTTTCAAAATGTTTTTCCAGAGACTCTTCCTGATCGAGGCTCTTCTGATAACTTTTAACTTCTTTGTTATAACTGCGTTCCTCGAGCGTATTGCTTACTTTCGTACCGATAGTCTGCGCAGTATTCTTCGTCGATTGATACGCACTTGATGCAGCATCTTTACTGCTGTCTTTCACGCGTGTATATACTGAATTTGAAACTGCGCCGAGCTTTTGCACATCGGGATGCTTCGTTATCTTTTTACGTTCATTAAATAAGGGAACTGCAATCAATGGTATAATTGTGGCTAACATTTTTAAATTTTTGTTCACTGGGACTGACCTCCATATAAATGCTGTTTAGATTAATTATACAATACCCTGGGCAATAAAGAATTAAACGGTATCAAGGTTTAAAAATTTTCAAATAATGGTATGAATATAAAGAATAGACGAGGAGGATTCAACATGTCAAATATAAATGAAACGATGAAATTAAAAGATATTTTATTTAAAGTGCCATCTTCGGCAGGCGTATTCCGCGAAATCGATATTGATTTTGTGAATCACGGTGAAAAGACTTTAAAAGAATCGCATGAAGAAGGCAGCTTTAATCTTGAAAACATTATTTATGAACTGAATGAGCAGTCGAAGGAACGTATCGAAGGCATCGATATTTCTTATATGGATCAGACGAGTATTATTAAATATATCGAACGTAAATATTACGAAGATCTGCTGGATGAACTGCCGGTATTAAATGATTACGTTGAAAAACTTAGTAAGAAATATAAAAAAGAAGAAGTTGAATACGATAAAGTAGCCGAACTCTTCTATAATATTTACCGGGAAATGACGGTTCATATTGAAACGGAACAGTCAGACGTGTATCCGCTTCTGCTGACGTACTACGAAGAAAACAGCGACGCGGCATATGAAGCATTGAAACCGCACATTACAAGACTGCTGGATGAACACAAAAACATCGTCCACTGGTTCAAGCAGATTCGCTCGCTGACAAACGGCTATACGCCGGTCGACAGCAACGAACCATTAAACGTCTTTGTAATGAAGAAACTGGAAGAAAACGAAGATAATATAATGACTCTCCTGCATCTGGAAAACAACCTGCTGTTTACCCCGTTCAGGTAGGATGTAAATCGGAAAACCCGCTCATGTGAGCGGGTTTTTGTTGTTTTTAGGGGAGAAATATATTGATTTTCAGACTGACGGGTCACTGTAGCTTTGACAATGACGGAGTAGCGGGTTTATCCCGTCATTGTGACTTTGACAATGACGGGGTAGGAGGTTTATCTCGTCACTGTAGTTTGGACAATGACGGGGTAGGAGGTTTATCTCGTCACTGTGACTTTGACAATGACGGGGTAGGAGGTTTATCTCGTCATTGTGAAGTCCATAATGCACAGCAGCGATCTCCTCTGCCTGCAACATCGTCTCACGAGCAGAGGAGAACAGCTGACCCCCATCCGCAACAACAAAAAAACGGGCGCATTTTCTGCACCCGGCCTAATCTAACTATATTATCCCTGCGTTTTCGGCAGTTCGACTGTAAACGTGGAGCCAACACCTTCCACACTTTTTACGTATATCTTACCCTCGTGGGATTCGACTAAGTGTTTAACAATGGCGAGGCCCAGTCCCGTTCCGCCTGAGTGGCGGCTCCGTGCTTTGTCGACCCGGTAGAATCGTTCAAACAGTCGGTCGAGGGCTTCTTCCGGAATGCCCATTCCGGTATCGCGCACCGTCAGCACAACTTTCGATGAGCGTTCTTCAGCGTCGATATAAATATCGCCGTTGTCCGAAGTATAGTTGACGGCGTTTGCGACCAGGTTCAGCACAATCTGCCCAAGCCGATCTTCATCTGCTTCAACATAGATTGGGTTTTCATCACTCGGCAGATGCAGCGTAATATTTTTATCGCGTGCAAATTTAGAAATCGTCTGCGTGGAGTTGCCAATAATTTCATTCAAGTTGACTTCGGTAATATTCAGCGGCATTGCTTGCTTTTCAATTTTCGACAGCTCGAGCAGATCCGTAATTAACCGGTTTAAGCGCTCGCTTTCATCGTAAATAATCTGCATAAACTGCTTGGCTGTCGTTTCATCTGGTACATCGCCGCTCAGCAAGGTTTCAGCAAAGCCTTTCACCGAAGTAATCGGTGTCTTCAGCTCGTGCGACACGTTCGCAACGAATTCACTGCGCATTTTCTCTAAGCGCCTAATATCAGTAATGTCATGCAGCACGATAATCGCCCCGCGCTGCTGCCAGCCCTGACTGTAGTACGGCGCAATATGCACGTCAAGAATACGTTCTTCCGGGAAGTAAATATGCGCCTCGTCGTGCCGCTTCACATTGTCTTCAATAACAGTTTCGATTAAATGATCGATACCGAGGGGTCCGAATACGTATGTGTATTCCTTGCCGTCAATTTTTGAAGTGTGTTTCGATAAAAAGCGTTCTGTCGCATGATTCGTAAGGTCGACTTTACCTTTATCGTCAATCAGCACAACGCCGCTCACGAGGTTCGACAGAATACTGTTTAACTGCTTTTCGCTTTCTTCTATTTCATTAACATGCGCCTGCAGACTTGCAGCGAGCGCATTAACGGATGTATTTAAATTACCGATTTCACCGGAATAGTCTGCATTAATTCGCGCACTGTAATCTTTATTCTGCAGCCTTTTTGTGACATTAATCACTCTGTTAATCGGCTTCGTAATATTGTAGCTTAACAGCGCCGCCGATATAACGGAAACGAGTAAAATGATGAACAGTATCGCACTCAGTGTAGTCCAGATAGCGCTGATGGCGTTATCTATCGACTGGGTCGACACAGAAGTTCTCACTGCACCGATAAGCTCGCCGTCAGCTTCGACGGGAATCGCCACGTACATCATCGACATATCCCGCGTATCACTCAGGCGGACCGACTCGCCGAGCTCTTGATTTTTCACGAGTACCGCATCAATCTCCGGCCGGTTAAGATGATTATCCATCGATTCAATATCACTTTCAGAATCGGCAATCACAGTCCCATCTCTCGCAATAATCGTATAACGGAGCGTAATCTCTTCATTAAAATGACTCGTCCATTCATCGAGCGTTTCACGGTCTTCATCAAGTCCGCCGAGCGTAATAACTTCAGAAATCAGCTGGGCGTTTTCAATCAGATGGTCTTTTGTCATATCTGTATATGTATTTTGAATGATTGAGCTGATAAAAAACCACAGCACCAGTACAAATGTTATCGATAATATTAAATACGATCCTGTGATTTTCAGCCACAGTCTCTGCATTTAATCCTGTCCTTCCATCTTATAGCCGAAGCCGCGAATCGTCCGTATATAAACCGGCTGTTTCGTGTCCGCTTCGATTTTTTCACGCAGGTGACTGATATGCACGTCAACAATGCGCGTATCGCCGTCGTAATGGAAATCCCATACGCCGTTTAAGAGCTGATCACGGCTGAGTACTTTACCGCGGTGATTTGCAAGATAGAGAAGAAGTTCGAATTCTTTCGGTGTTAAGACGAGCTGTTCGCCTTTAAACATCACCATATATTTATCCGGATGAATTTCCAGTTCCCCGATTTTAATCACTTCATCTTTAACTTCAGCGGCAACGAGGTTTGTGCGGCGCAGAATTGCTTTAACGCGCGCTACCACTTCTCTTGGACTGAAGGGTTTTGTCATATAGTCATCGGCCCCCAGTTCAAGACCGAGAATTTTATCGAACTCATCGTCTTTTGCTGTCAGCATTAATATAGGGGTATTAATTTTTTCCTGTCTGAGTGTTTTGCAGACATCCATGCCGTCCATGCCCGGAAGCATGAGATCGAGGACGATTAACGTCAGGTCTTCTGTTGTTGCGATATCAAGTGCATCATTGCCATTCTCAGCAGTCAGTACTTCAAAACCGCTCTGTTCCAGGTTGAATTTCAGTAATGTTAAAATTGATGGTTCATCATCCACAACTAGCAGCTTTTTCATCTATATGCCCTCCGTAAATTTCTTAATCTTATAACAACTATATTTTAGCACAATTCATACAATTTACAGACGAACTTTACACCTTCTTAACAATACGTCTGAATGCCCATATATTGTAAATCAATAAAATGATTTCAGGTGGTGTCTGTGATAAAATCAGAGGAGAATGATTTACTTAAATTTAATATATTAATGAGTGAAAATAATGGATAACAGATATTCAAGACAGTTGCTTTATTCAAATATCGGCGAGCGGGGGCAGGGGCTACTCGGAGAAAAAACGGCAGTTATTGTCGGCCTCGGAGCGCTCGGGTCTTTATCGTCTGAAATGCTCGCGAGAGCAGGCGTCGGCAAACTGATTTTAATCGACCGCGATTATGTCGAGCTGACTAATTTGCAGCGCCAGACATTATATAACGAAGAAGATGCGGAACTTAAAAAACCGAAAGCTGTTGCCGCCTACGATAAATTATCGAAAATCAACAGCAGCATCGATATCGAAGTGCACGTCGCACACTGCGATGCGGGGCTAATTGAGTCCGTCGCTAAGAATGCGGACCTCCTGTTAGACGGTACGGATAACTTCGATACACGTATGCTGATAAACGACGCGGCTTTTAAATATAAGATTCCGTGGATTTACGCGGCATGTGTCGAAGGCTCGTACTCAAGTGCAGCTTTTGTACCAGGTGAAACACCATGCTTCAGATGCTTAACGCCGGTTCTGCCGACGACGACATTGACGTGCGATACCGCAGGTATTATCTCGCCGGCAGTCCATATGGCCGTCAGCAACCAGGTGACGACAGCACTTAAAATACTGACGGAACAATTTACAGCGCCGTACCATATGCATATCGGCAACGTCTGGGATATGGACTATATGAAGTTCGATTTCGGCAATATGACGGACAGTACATGTCCGACGTGCCAGACTAAGGACTACCCAGAAATTAACAGAACCGAATCCAGTGCGATGAAATTCTGCGGCCGGGATATGATTCAGGTCATCGACGAACGCCTGACTGAAAATATCGTGACCGAGACACTGGAACAGGCAGATATTGCATTTAAAAAGACGCCGTATTTTATCGAATTTAATTACGGGGATACACGTATCGTCAGTTTTTCAAATGGCAGAATGCTGTTGCATAACGTTGAGAATTTAAATAAAGCACGAACCATCGTCAACCAACTATTTGGCTAGGAGCGGATACGAATGAGTATTGTGGACAGAATTGACAGAGATATTAAAGTAGCGGTGCTGACAGTCAGTGACACGCGTAATAAAACGACGGATAAGGGCGGTAAGCTCGTCATTGACTATATAGAAACAGTTAACGCTTTTGTACCGGATGAACATTATGAAGTCGTGAAAGACGAGATTGAAACGATTCAAAACGCAGTGAAAAAACACCTTGAAGCGGGTGTGGATGCGGTCATAACGACAGGCGGCACGGGCATCGCCAGACGCGACGTAACGATTGAAGCGGTCACGCCGCTGTTCGATAAGGAAATCGAAGGCTTCGGTGAACTCTTCCGTATGCTGAGCTACACAGAAGACATCGGATCACGCAGTTTACTGTCACGCGCAGCAGCGGGCACGCATGACCATCAGCTGATTATTTCCCTCCCCGGTTCAAGCGGTGCAGTGAAACTGGGCATGGAAAAACTCGTGATGCCGGAATTAAATCACTTAGTGTTTGAACTGAATAAAGAGAACTAGAGCGCCTCACATTGGGACAAATACGATTAATCGACCCAACGAGCGCCTCACATTGGGACAAATACGATTAATCGACCCAACGAGCGCCTCACATTGGGACAAGTACGACTAATCGTCCCAACGAGCGTCTCACATTGGGACACAACCTGCTAATCGCCTCAGGCAAGCGTCCCATCGCTTTACCCATCCTAAAAAATCCGCCTGCCTATATTAATAAGCAGACGGATTCAATCATATTTAAGCCTTGTAGTCGCCGGATTTACCGCCTGACTTTTCAAGGAGTTTCGTTTCTTTAATAATCATGCCTTTATCTAAAGCTTTGCACATGTCGTAGACAGTGAGTGCAACGGCGCTTGCTGCCGTCAGTGCTTCCATTTCAACACCGGTTTTGCCGGTCGTTTTTACTGTTGCTTCAATAACCAGTATGTAGGCGCCTTCTGTTTCCCAGCGGAACGATACATCGACACCGGACAAGGACAGCGGATGGCACATCGGAATGATTTGATGTGTATTTTTTGCCGCCATAATGCCAGCGACCTGAGCGACACCGAGAACATCACCTTTTTTAACAGTGCCTTCGGTAATTCCCTGGTAAATATTTTCCGGGACTTCTAAGAGCGCCTGTGCAGTTGCACTTCGCTTCGTCACCGTTTTATCTGAAATATCGACCATTTTAGCACGGCCTTCTTCATTAAAATGCGTAAAATTAGACATAATGACCCTCCCATTTAGTACAATAAGTATAAGTAAACAAATTATATCAGACATTAAGAAAAAAATGATAAATAACTTAAATACAGCGAGGATGATAAAGATGACTTTAAACAGAACACCGCTTCATGTTAACGATGCAGTGGCTAAACTGATGGAACATGTCACGGAGCTTGGTACAGAAACTGTCAGCTACAAGGATAGTTACAGCAGAGTGCTGGCGAAAGATTTAACAGCGACGTCGGATGTACCGTTATTTACTAAATCGGCAATGGACGGTTTTGCGATTAACTCCAAACACTCAAAAGGCGCTTCAGGCGAAACGAGAGTTGCGTTCAAAGTTGTCGAGGAAGTGCCGGCCGGCAGTTCGAGTGATTACGTGTTAAAAGACAATGAAGCATTCCGTATTATGACAGGTGCCGAAATTCCGGAGTCAGCGGATACGGTAGTAATGTTCGAACAGACGAAAGAAACTGATGACGGCTTTACGATCCGCCGTGAGTTTAAAGCGGATGAAAATATCGCGCAAAAAGGCGAGGAGTGTAAAGTCGGTGACGTCATTGTCGAAAAAGGCACGATGATTAATCCGGGTACTGTCGCAACGCTCGCAACCTTCGGCTACAGCGAAGTTGAAGTGTTCAAGCAGCCGTCAGTCGGTGTGTTATCTACAGGAACAGAATTGCTGGAAGTTGAAGATGAACTGGAACGCGGTAAAATCCGCAACTCAAACACACCGATGGTAATGGGGCAGCTGCAGCGTATGGGCATCGCAGGGAAACACTACAAACTCGAGACAGATGATTTCGATACGCTTTATACGCGTATTAAATCAATGCTCGAAGAAGTCGATGTCATTATTACAACAGGCGGCGTCTCGGTTGGAGATTACGACCTGCTGCCGAAAATCTATGATGCACTCGGCGCAGAAGTATTATTCAACAAAGTCGCAATGCGCCCGGGCAGTGTAACGACAGTGAGTACATTAGGCGATAAACTGCTCTTCGGTTTAAGCGGTAATCCGTCAGCGTGCTATTCAGGTTTTGAATTGTTTGCACGTCCTGCGCTGAATTTAATGCAGTCAGCAGCATTGCCGTTTGCGCCGATTATCGATGCGGTACTCGATGAAGATCATACGAAAGCCAATCCGTTTTCACGCTTTATCCGTGCGGAACTGTTTTTCAAAGAAGGGAAAATCTATGCACGTCCGTCCGGTTTTAATAAATCAAACGCAGTTACATCGATTGCACGAAGCAACGGTGTCATCGTTCTGCCGGGCGGTACGCGCGGATTTGAAAAAGGCGATACTGTCAAAGTGATGATGACCGATGTTACAACAGGTGCAGATAGTTTCGGGGTGGAGTAAATGAAAACATTACAGATAGCAGGCTATAAAAACACCGGGAAAACAACACTAATTCTCGATTTCGTGCAGTTATTGAAACAATACGGCTATACTGTGGCAATCATTAAGCACCATCATATTACGGAAGATGTAGAAAACAGCACGGATACCGGCAGATTTTTTGAAGCGGGCGCAGATTATACGACGTTCAATATGCCGGGACATTCAGTGATGCTGGAGCAGCCGGAAAAACCGCTGACAGTTCAACTTCAGCGCTTTCAAAATGAAGGTGTGGATTTCGTGCTCGTTGAAGGCTACAAAAATGAAAACTACTCAAAAATTATACTCACATATTCGTTTACAGCAGGCGATACAGATATTAATGAAATCGGTCTGACGAATGTGTTAAACCGCTTTGATATGCGTTATGATAAGGACAATGCAATGAATTGGTTTAAAGAATGGAGCAATATTGGCAATGAAAATGTTTGAAGTCGTATCTGAAGAACTGGATATAAATAAATATCATAAACTGACTGTAAATGAACATCAGGGTGCAGTCTGTACATTTACAGGACATGTCCGTGAATGGACAAAAGGCACACGTACAGTCCATTTGGAATATGAAGCGTATATTCCGATGGCAGAAAAAATGCTTGCTAAAATCGGCGATGAAATTGCTGAACGCTGGCCTGGTGTCATTACAGCAATCGGCCACCGTATCGGCAAGCTGGAAATTTCCGATATCGCAGTCGTGATTGTGACGAGCTCGCCGCACCGTACAGACAGCTACCGTGCGAATGAATACGCAGTGGAACGGTTAAAAGAAATCGTGCCGATCTGGAAAAAAGAAATATGGGAAGACGGCGAAGAATGGATTGGCGATTCCCGCAAATATCATCCGAGTGTGGAGGAAAACTAAATGGAAATTAAAGTTTTTGCAAGTATAAAAGAAAAAATCGGCAGCGATACTATCGATTTATTTGTCGGTGACTCAATTACTGTCGGTGAATTAAAGAACCATATTTTTGTCGACTATCCTGAACTGGACGGCGAAGTATTCCAGGTTGCTAAAAATGAAGCGTTTGTCAAAGATGACGAGGTCGTTACATCGGACGATATTGTCGCATTAATTCCACCGGTAAGCGGGGGCTGATATGATTGGAGTTATTTTAGCCGGCGGCAAATCGAGCCGTTTCGGTGAGGATAAGTCACTCTATATTTTAAACGGCAAACCGATGTACGAACATGTCGCACAAAAGTTGAAAAATGTTCAAGCAATCGACGGGATTGTCATCAATACAAATGATAAACTAAAGACAAGCTTTAATAATTATAAAGTGATTGTCGACGATCCGGAGTATGCGGATTACGGTCCGCTCGGCGGACTGTACCGTGCAGCGAGTGAATATCCGGGAGAATCACTGATGGTGATTTCCTGTGATACGCCGTATGTTGATTCAGCCTGGCTGGATATACTGGCAGAAGAAGCGGAGAAAACAGGCAGGACGACAATTACGGCTGATAACGACAGAGAGCATCCGCTCATCGGGGTTTATCAGCATGACACTTTAGCTGAACTTTTAGAACGTCAGCTGAAGACGAAACGGTTAAGTTTAAAGGCGTTTTTCGAGAATCTCGATGTCGATTATTTAAACATCGAGTCTTATAATCTCAATAGTACGACGCTGGTTAATATCAATCGAAAGACTGATATTAAATAAGGAGGAATTACATGGCTCAGGTAGTTACAGATAAATTTGGCCGTCCGATACGGGACTTAAGAATCTCGGTCACTGATAAATGTAACTTCAGATGCCGATACTGCATGCCGAAAGAAATTTTCGGAGATGATTTTGAATTCTTAAAGCGCGAACAGCTGCTTTCATTTGATGAGATTGAAAGACTCGCAAGAATTTATGCAGGTCTTGGTGTGAAGAAGTTACGCTTAACAGGCGGAGAACCGATGATGAGAAAAGACCTTCATGAATTAATCGAAAGATTGAATGTTATTGAGGGCATTGAAGATATTGGTTTAACAACGAACGGACTGCTGCTTAAAAAACACGGTCAGAAATTATATGATGCAGGACTCAGACGCATTAATATTAGTCTTGACGCAATGGACGATGAACTGTTCGGTAAAATTAACGACCGCGGCATCGGCACGTCACGCATCCTGGAACAGATTGAGTATGCAATCGGACTCGGTTTCCAGATTAAAATTAACATGGTTGTGCAAAAAGGCTTAAACGAGCAGGAAATTCTGCCGATGGCGAGATACTTTAAAAATCTGCCGGTCACATTGCGCTTCATTGAATTTATGGATGTCGGCAACGACAACGGCTGGAACTTCGATAAGGTTGTCAGCAAAAAAGAAATACTTGAAACACTGCAGACAGAATTTGATCTGGAACCGTTAGACCCGTCATATTACGGTGAAGTGGCTAAAGTGTACAAGCATAACGATGCTGCTGATTCTTATCTCGGATTTATTACGAGTGTCTCGGAAAGCTTCTGTTCGACATGTACGAGAGCAAGACTGTCATCTGACGGCAAGTTCTACGGCTGTCTGTTTGCAGTTGACGGTTTCGATATTAAAACATTGATGAGAGACGGCATCTCAGACGAGGAACTGACAGAAGTATTAATGGGTGTATGGGATAAACGTGATGACCGTTATTCGGAAATCAGAACTGAAATTACAGAAGAAATGCGCCGTAAACGCAAGAAAATTAACATGAGCTACATCGGCGGATAAATTTACAGAAAACGTGAAGGGGCCTCTTCACGTTTTTTGTGTCTAGAAGGTGAGAATTTGAAACTGAACTTAAGTTTAAAACAAGCTGTTCTATATAGTTCGCTTGCGATAATCAGCGTTGTTTTCTATATAGTATTCGGCCATCATCTGTCCCGTATACTGGAAAGCATCGTGATGGGTACCGGCCTAAATATTACACAGTCCCTGACGTATATGAGTATGTTTTTCATACTGTTTATCCTGACAGATAAATTCTACAATTTGTATACGCGTACGCGTGCGAATCAATCGATTGAACATAAAGCTGGGCAGCTGTTCGACCGTATCGATGTGAAAACACAGCGGGAATCAGAAGGCATGATTAATGCGCTACACGTGCATCTGGAAGAATACCGCTCGTATGAAACAGCTTTTGTGCCGACGATTATTAAAACGATGATTAAAGTGACGCTTATTATTGCAACGTTATTTTTTATCGATATTTACGCCGGGGCGATACTATTATTTACCGCACCGTTCATTCCGCTGTACTATGTGCTGGTAGGGCTGCAGACTCAGGAAGAGTCGGTCAAACAGGCAACGCGTTTTGACAATATCGGAACGTTGTTTTTAAACTTAATCCGCGGTAAGGATACGGTAAAAAATACGAACTCAAAAGAAACACTCATTAAGAGACTGGAGAGTGACAACAAAGGTTTTGTGAAAGAAACGATGCATATTTTAAAATACGCCTTCCAGTCGACGATGATGCTCGAGTTTATAACGATATTAGGTATCGGACTTGTAGCATTGGAAGTGGCACTGCGTATTATAATATTCCAGAATATTTCATTCTATACTGCATTTTTCGTCCTGCTCTTAGCACCGGAATTTTACAACGCACTGAAAGTACTCGGTACTGAATTCCATAACGGAAAACTGGCCCTCGGCAGTTACGAAAGAGCAGAAGAGATTATTAAGCAGCCGGCAATGAATACTTCTTACAGAGGTAAAACTGACAGCTGGGCTGCAACGGCAGAGAATCTGACAGTCGGTCACGACGATAAAATTCTCTTAAAAAACACAAACTTCAACTTCAGTAAAACCGGACTGACGGCAATTACAGGTGAATCCGGGGCAGGGAAAACGACACTGCTCCGCACACTCCTTGGATTGCATGAACCTGCAGCAGGTACGCTCGATGTACTGACGACTGACATCGGCTACGTCTCTGATCAGGTATATTTCTCGGATACGACAATTTATGACTATGTCTCGGGGAACAGCCATTCAGAAGAGAAAGTAATGGAAATACTGCATAAGTTAAATTTAACTGACAGTATCGATAATCTGGAAGCGGGCATTTATACGCCGATTGTCAATCACGATATTCCGTTGTCGGGCGGAGAAATTGTCCGCTTGAAAATGGCGCGTGTATTAATCTCCAAACCTGAAATTATTATTATGGATGAACCGACAGAGTTCCTGGATGCCCAAACAGAACAGCTTGTGATGAAGTATTTAACGGAGCTGAAAGAAACATCAGCAATTATTGCAGTGATTCACCGCCGCCAGCTGCTGTCGATTGCTGACAGCCACTACGTGTTAAATAATGGTGAACTGCAAAGAGGTGACACAGTATGATGTATTTAAAAGGTGAAAAGATGCATATCTTCTACAGTATCGTGCTCGGTATTATCGGCGGTCTCGTTGGTGTAGCGATATTCGGTCTGAGTGGTTATATGATCAGCTTAAGTTTCTTTGAACCGCCGTTCTTTCTTATTATTTTAATCATTGCGATGATTAAAATGTTCGGTTTAACAAAAGGTGCTGCGAAGTATATGGAGCGTCTGTTAAGCCACGATGCGACCTTTAAAATGATCGGCAGATTAAGAGCGTCGTACTTCAAACAGTCGGTAAACAGTACTGAAGATACGCACAGCGTGCGCTACATTCAAAAGCTGACGAGCTACTTTGACGATATTGAAGATTATTATATCCGGATTATTTACCCGTATGTCGTTGCGGTATTTATCTCACTTATATTGACAGTGCTGTCACTGTTAATTGACCCAATGTTACTCGTGATTCTGCTCGTATCAGTACTGATCTTACTATTAATTATGCCGCTGGTTATAAGCGGAATATCAGGGAAACTGTACGATGAAAGAAATAAGGTAGAGGATTCATTGTTTACACAGCTCTATCATTACATTCATGACTTTACGAACCTGTTCGTTGTAAAAGAAGACAGACAGGTAAACGAAAACATTAAAGCAACATATAAAAAAATTACAAAGAACGAAAACAAAGAAGCGTCACTCGATGCAGTCATTGATACAGTCAGCCTGCTGATTCAGCTCGGGATGATCCTCCTGATCATTGTACTGTTCAGCGGGGATTATCCGCTGTTAATTCCAATGATTATATTACTTTTAATGAGTTTCTTTGAACTGACAATACCGGTCATTAAACCGGCGAGTAAATACAAAGCGGTAAAAGCGCGTGTGGAAGCGGTAAATAATCCAGGCGGGTCAGTGCAGGAAGATAAACACCAGTCACTGTCACTGTCCAACATGACCTTCCGCTATCCTTCAACGAAACGCGATGTACTTAACAGTATTAATATAGATATTAAACCGGGCGAGAAACATGCACTGATCGGCAGCAGCGGCTCGGGCAAAACAACTTTGCTCAACCAGCTGATTAAGCAGTCGGATGCGGGAATTATGCCGCAGCATTTGGACTTTTACAACGCGACGGTAAAAGAAAATATTACGATGTTTAATCATTTTGAATCTGAAGAAAATCAGATTAATGAACTGCTTGAACAATTTGAGCTGGATCATTTCAAAGCGGATGATTATATTACGTCGACGGAGTATTTATCACTTGGTGAGAAGAAACGGATGCATCTGATCCGCATGTATATAGAAAACAAAAATACGTGGATACTGGATGAACCGACAGCCAGTTTAAACACACGGCTTCGTGATAAGATATGGGAAGAAATATTCCAAAAAGATACAGTGCTTGCGGCAACGCACGACCTCAGTCATCTTGACCGGTTTGATTATGTGCATTACCTTGAAGGCGGCACAATTATCGAGAGCAGCAGCACCGAAGATGCGCTGGATCACGACGGACCGGTCAGAGAAGCATATCGACGGTACAGAGATGCATTGTAAAGAAGTTTATAGAATGGATATATCCTTATGAGAACGGATTTTTATATGATATAATGTTCTTAATTTAACAAAATTAGTGGAGGTGACGGCTGTTGGGAAGGTGTATCTGAAAAGAACTGCAGAGAATACTCTGTTAAACAATATAAATCAAACTGAATTTCATGAACAAACGACCCAGGCGGTCACAAATTATCGGAGGTGAACCCCGTAGGAGGGGGACTGATTGGATATATCCACTATAACTAATTTATTACTATTTGTTTTATTAATCGTACTTACAATGCTTTTTGTAGGTTCAGAATTTGCATTTGTTAAAGCACGCATGTCGAGAATTCACGCATTGGTTGAACAGGGAAACAAAAGAGCAATACGTGTAGAAAAAATGATTAAAAACCTGGACTATTACTTATCTGCCTGTCAGCTGGGTATTACAGTGACAGCACTAGGTTTAGGTTGGATCGGGGAATCTACATTTGAAGTAATCTTACACCCGCTGTTTAACCTGATTGGTATTCCTGAATCAATGTCATCTGTTGCAACAGTGGCAGCAGCATTTATTATCGTAACGTTCATTCACGTTGTTGTTGGTGAACTTGCACCTAAGACTGTTGCGATTCAGTATGCAGAAAAAATGTCAATGGCACTAAGCGGTCCGCTATACTTTTTCGGTGTCGTTTTAAAACCATTTATTTGGACAATGAACGGTGCAGCAAGAGGACTTGTACGTTTAGTTGGTATTAAAGAAATGCCGACAGAACAGGCACACTCGGAAGAAGAGCTTAAAGTGATTATGACTGAAAGTTACCAGAGCGGTGAAATTAATCAGACAGAACTTGCTTATATGCAGAATATATTCTCATTTGATGAACGTACGGCAAAAGACGTTATGGTGCCGCGTACACAAATGATTACACTTGAAGAACCGGTAACGGTTGATCAGGTTATTGAAACAATTAAAGAATACAACTACACGAGATACCCTGTGACTGAGAGCAATGGTGACAAGGATAATATTATCGGTTTTATAAACGTCAGAGAATATTTAACAAATCACGTATCGGATGAACATGTCGCTGCAGGCGATTATATACATGAACTTCCGGTGATAACTGAATCATCACGTATCAGTGACGCGTTAGTTAAAATGCAGAGAGAAAGCGTGCATATCGCGCTGATCATTGATGAATACGGCGGTACAGCCGGTATGGTGACCATGGAAGATATTCTTGAAGAAATCGTTGGGGAAATCCGTGACGAGTTCGATGAAAATGAAGAACTGGATATAGTTAAAGTCGACGAGAATATTTACCACATTAACGGCCGTGTGCTGCTTGATGACCTTGAGGACGACTTTAAGATTTCGTTTAATGAAAGTGAAGATATCGATACGATCGGCGGCTGGATGCAGAGTATTAATACTGACATTGAAGAAGGCGAATATGTCGATACGGAATTTGACCGCTGGCAGGTGCTGGAAGTTGAAAACCATTCAATTAAACAGGTTGCCTACTTAAGAGACTACAACAGAGTATCCGATGAAACACAACTTGAAGAAGATGTTGATAAGAAAGATAACGAAAAATAATATTTACAGAGGAATCGGGGCAGAGATGTCCCGATTTTTTTGTTTATATATTCTGTGAGTCCGATGAAGTCCGTTCATCCGACTGGAAACGTGAATTCGGTCCGATGAAACCCGTTCATCCGACTGGAAACGTGAATGCAGTCCGATGAAACCCGTTCATCCGACTGGAAACGTGAATGCAGTCCGATGAAGTCCATTCATCCGACTGGAAACGTGAATTCGGTCCGATGAAACTTGATCATACGACTGGAAACCTAATTACAGTCTGATGGAACCTGCCTCTATGCCAAAGATTAAAAATTGGTCCGATGAACCTGTTAAATATTATGGTAAAATATAATCAAATATAAGGGGTGATGCGGCGATGGATATAGTAGGACTGGCTGCTGTAATATTAACTTTCACGATACCGCTTTATGCGATATACAGAGGTTATAATCAAAGCGATGATAAGATGGAATTAAAGAAAATAAAAGAACAGAGAAGACTGGAAGAAATTAAACAGGAAAACTATCTGCTGGAAAATGAATCGATGCGCATTGAACTGGACAAGATAAAAAAAGAGAATGAAAGAAAGCAAAAAGCACTAGAGAATAAAGAGGACCGACGCTGGCTGATTGAAGAGAGTGAAGAAGAGAAAGACAAAGCTGAGTAGAGCTTTGTCTTTCTTAATCATCGGACTTCATATGTTAAACTGGAAATAAGATAAATCGGAGGGATGATATGGGCATTTTTGAATTTCTCTTCTTCACCTCACTTGTGTTAATCGGCGGCGGGGTAAGTATTCCTTTATATGCAATGAAACGTGGATATAACCAGAGTGATCAGAAGCTCGAAATTAAAAAGATGGTTGAACAGCGTAAGCTTGAACAGATAAAGCAGGATAATTATCTGCTTGAAAATAAGTCGATGGCACTTGAACTGGAGCAGATTAAAGAAGAGCGGGAGCTGCGTGAGCAAAAAGCGCTTGATTCAAAAGAATCTCGCCGCTGGCTGATTGAAGATAAAAAAGAAAAAGAGCAGGTTTAAAAAGGGGCGGATTATATGAAAACATTAATTAAAAACGGTCTGATTGTCACGACAGAGCATGAATATAAAGGCGATATTTTAATCGAGGGGACTAAAATAGAAGCGGTCGGCAGAAACTTAAGAGTGGAAGCGGACAAAGTAATTGATGCTGAAGGAATGTATATATTGCCTGGCGGTGTGGATCAGCATGCACACTTTTCGTTTGAGTTTATGGGGGAGCGGACGAAAGGCTTTGAAACGACGAATGCAGCGGCACTTGGAGGCACGACGACGGTCATTGAGTTCGTAAACCAGGAACAGGGCAAGGGTCTTGTTGAAACGGTGGAAGCGTACCGTAAAGAGTGGGTAGAGGGTATTTCAATGGTGGATTACAGTTTCCACCCAGTTATTACAGATCCGACACCTGAAACGTTTAAGGATATTAAAAATCTGCCTGCAGCGGGTTATCCGACTGTTAAGCTGTTTATGGCGTATAAGGGCCAGTTTTTCCATTCGGATGATGAAGCGGTAACGAATGCGCTCCTGGAAGCGAAAGATGCAGGCGTTACTGTTATGGTGCATGCTGAGAATGCGGATTTAATTGATTTAATGCAGAAAAAAGCAATTGCGAATGGTGAAACAGATCCGTACCATCACGCATTAACACGTCCGCCGATTGTTGAAACGGAAGCAACAGAACGTGCGATTAATTTGGCGCGTTTTGCAGAGGCACCAATCTATATCGTACATGTAACGACTGAAGGTGCGGTAAATGCAATTAAGAAAGCGAAAGAAGAAGGACTGCCGGTATATGGTGAAACGTGTACGCAGTATTTACTTTTCGATAAAGAGTATCTTGCTAAAGAAGACTTCGAAGGATCGAAATATGTATGTTCACCTGCGTTAAGAGATAAGGCTGACCAGGAGTATTTATGGAAATCATTAAAAGACGGTTCAATTAATGCAGTAAGTTCCGATCACTGCGGATTTACGTTTGACCAGAAGAAAATGGGACTGGATGACTTCAGACTGATACCGAACGGCACACCGGGGCTGGAAAACAGACTGCCGATGTTATGGACATATGGTGTGGAAGCAGGGAAGATTACACGTTCAGAATTAGTAGATTACTATTCAACGATGCCTGCTAAAAACAATGGACTGGATCACCGTAAAGGATACATTGCTCCAGGGTATGATGCGGATGTTGTGATTTACAATCCGAATGTAGAGAAGAAAGTTACAGTAGAAGACAGCCTAAATGCACTGGATTACACGGCGTATGAAGGATTTGACCAGATCGGTGAATGTGATGCGGTGTTCTTAAGAGGAACACAGGTCGTTAAAGACGGTAAATACGTGGGTGAAAAAGGGCAGGGTGCGTTTATAAAAGGAACAGCATTCGGTACGGCGTTTAGGTAAATTATAAAAATAAAATAATGTCCTTCAGAGGGCATTATTTTTTACAGAAAAATATATAGGGAATAAGACTATCTAACAGGAGTGATGATGTGAAAAAAATATGGTTTATGCCATTTATTGTTTTGCTGTTAGTTTCGTCAGCTTGCTCTGATGGTGCAGAGGAGACAACAGAAAGTACTGAAGACAACCAAACTGCGAATGAAGTTGAAGAAAGCAGTAAAACGGATGGATCTGAAAACGCAGAGAAAGAGAATAATGAGTCAGCAGAGACAGCATCAAAGGCAGAGAATGAAACGAGTCAATCAGAAAATAATAATGGATCATCAGAATCTGCTGAAGATAAGGATAATCAAACAACAGAGAGTGAAGAACACACAAAAGTATCTAACTCAGCTTTATTATTTGATATAAACTCTCCAGAAGTACAATCTCAGCTTCTCGGAACAAGTGCCGGAAATGACCAAGGTACTTTTGAACAGGATGTAATAACTGAAGGCATGACTCAAACAGAAGTCGAAGAGTTATACGGACCTTATGAATTTACGTTTTATTCAGGTGGAGCTTCACCGGCATTCCATGGAAATCTTGGTGTTGTATACAGTGAGCGTGCACCGTATGGACCAGGGGATGATGGTTCTGACAGCAGCATCAACCCGCATGAAAACTATGTGGAGTATGTGTGGTATTTCGCGCATATTACTGAAGAAGAATTGATAAATGCTCTGGGTGAACCTGATCAATATGATGACGGGAGCCGGTCGATGAATGGCTTGCCGCATTATGTATATGAGGGTGAAGGAGAAGACGGAAGGTATTTTATTACCGGTGCAAGTACTTATAACTCTCCGGAAGGTGAACGGATTGGTCTGATTAAACGGGAGATTTTTGATGAAAATCCACAGACTCAGAGTTCATCTAATAATGATGAACGTTATTTTGATAAATATTATACTGAAGGATTCCCTGTTAAACTGACAGAGGAAGATGATTATTTCACTTACGATACGTTAAGAAACTTTATTTTCAAAACGTATTTAGACAGCCTGGCTGATTATTATAATGACGAAAATAACGATGTGCTTTCTATCCTGGAAGGAAATGCAATGGATAAAATTCAGGCTAATAAAGCATCTGGTAAGTTCAAAGATCATCAAAACTATCCGGGAACAACAGTTTCTGTACAGCAGATTTCAGAGAGAGAATATCAGATTACTGTAAACAGAACATATTCACATGCAACATCGAATGGGCAGGAAACGTCTCAGGTGACGTATACGGTGCTGGATACAAATGGAATGCTGAAAATAACTGATTATCAGTAAGTTATTAATTATAAAAGATACTTGAGGAGTGTAAAGATAACTTTACGTCACAGGGAGGCGCAGTTTTTGATGAATTTATTAAGCAGGGGTTTCCAATCGCTTCAGCCATAATTGGTAAACTGGTAATAATCAGTTGTACGTTTTTTTGTTTTAGAAAATTAACGTCTGTATAATCTCGTCATAGTTTCTTCCTAGCCGATTAATTGCTTCTACAATAAATTGATTACCCTCTCTGATAAATTCCATCGCTTCCTGAAATATAATTCTTTCAGAGATATTCTTTCCTGATAACTTCTCATTAAATATTTTCTCTGCACCAAATCTTTTAAACACTTCAATTTGTCTATCGAAGTTCTGATCCAGTGTAGAAACACGAGCATACGCAACTTTCATGAAACCACCCCTTTTATCTACTAATTATTTTACACCCTAATCATACATAAAATATTGAGGATTATCAGCAATCAATATTTGTATAATTAGGGTCTACCTTTATTAGGCAACTATATAACACTTTAAAAAAGAAATACTGTCAATTTCGATGTTATTTCGCACTGATTTGGGCGATAATTTGTACTATAGTTAAGAAGCCCAGCTAATCTTTTCACAAAGACAGCTGGGCTTTAAAGTTGGTTATGCAAAATAACACTTAAAATATATACAATTTATCGTCAAAAATGACAATCCTAGTATTTGTATTAAACAATTAAAAAACTCAAAACGTCTCAAAAATATTCGTTTATGAGATTATTTGTCTAAATGTCTATATAGAGTAGCGCGACTTATATTTGTAGCAGCTTTAATTTCATCCAGTGTGTATTTTTTTAACATATACATTTCAACTGCTCTTTTTATATTATCGTCACTTCGTTTAGGTCTTCCCATTTTCTTTCCATCTTTTCTTGCCTTTTTAACACCTAATTGTGTTCTGAATCTGACAACATCACTTTGAAAATTAGAAATTTCATTTAAAATGTGTTGGAAACTATATTCTGCAGCAGCAGAAACTAGTATGTCCGGATTGATAATAAGGATACGTACACCTTTTTTACTGCATAAGTCAATGATATCTACTAGCTGTTTTGTTGAGTCGGCTAGTATACATATATCTGTAATAAACAATTCATCATTTTCTTTCAGTGTCTCATGAAGCAAAGAGTCTAACTGATTTCTAAGTTTATTTTCTGCATGTTCTTCTATATAGATATCCTTAGTATGTTCTTCTAATTTTTTCTTTTGATTTTCAATATCATCATATAATTCAATAGGTCTTATATAACCGTATTTCATTTAATTCCACTCCTGTCTTTACAATATTGTAACATTAAATTTAAATATATTATTCTCATAAAGGGAAGTACATATGAAACTCTTCTGTTATAATTACTTTATATATTTAATTTAGAGTAGGAAGTGTATTATGTTAGAAAAATTTAAAAAGGAATGGCTGACAGCGCCGGGTACGAATATTTTGGCCGGTGTGGTAGTTGCATTAGCATTAATTCCTGAAGCAATCGCATTTTCAATTATTGCCGGAGTCGATCCGATGGTTGGTTTATATGCATCATTTCTTATTGCGGTAATCATTTCATTCGTTGGTGGACGGCCAGCTATGATTTCAGCTGCGACAGGGGCAATCGCGTTACTTATTGTGCCGCTAGTCAATGATTACGGGGTCGATTATCTGCTGGCAGCGACAATACTCATGGGAGTTATTCAACTAGTTTTTGGGCTGTTAAAAGTTGGTAAATTGATGAAGTTTATACCAAACTCGGTGATGATTGGTTTTGTTAATGCGCTGGCAATTATGATATTCATGTCGCAAATTGAACATATTTTTGGAATATCTATCGATAGTTATGTTTACGTCATCGCTACATTATTTATAGTCTATGTATTTCCAAAGTTCATTAAAAAAGTACCTGCACCATTAATCGCTCTTGTCGTCTTAACGGGTGTCTATATTATTTTCGGATCTAACGTAGGTACAGTCGGTGACCTTGGCACTATCGAAAGATCTCTGCCGAGCTTCTTCATTCCAGACGTTCCATTTACAATGGAAACTCTGATGATTATCTTGCCTTATTCGCTCTCTATGGCGGTTGTCGGACTGGTAGAAAGTCTACTAACTGCTAGAATTGTTGATAATGCAACAGACACTTACAGTAGTAAAAATAAAGAATCCCGCGGTCAAGGTATCGCAAACTTCATTACTGGATTCTTTGGTGGAATGGGTGGTTGTGCCATGATTGGTCAATCAATCATTAATGTGAGGTCGGGTGCCACAACAAGACTATCTACTTTCACTGCTGGTGTGTTTCTAATGTTCCTGATTATCGTGCTCGGTGATTGGGTTGTCCAAATTCCAATGCCAATACTTGCGGGTATTATGGTGATGGTCGCTATTGGTACATTCGACTGGAATTCATTCAAGTATATCGCTAAAGCGCCTCGTACAGATTCTTTCGTGATGCTGATTACCGTCACTATTGTATTGTTCACACATAACCTTGCAATCGGAGTTATCGTAGGGGTTATATTCAGTGCACTTTTCTTTGCTACAAAAATTTCGAAGGTAGACGTTCATTTAGAAGAAATGAAAAACACTATTACGCTAAGTTTTGAAGGACAGATTTTCTTCGCATCTATTGATACAACGCTTGAACAAATTGATTTTAAGAAATACGAAAAACCTGTTCAATTAGATTTTTCTAAGGCTCATTTATGGGATGATTCTGCAGTAGATGCAATTGATACGATTGTAAGAAAGTTTGAAGAAAAGGGCAACATTGTTCATATCAGGGAATTGAATACAGACAGTCGTAAGATTGTTAAAGAGCTGAGTCAATTAAATGAACAACATCTGACTTAATAATAAGGGGGAGATATTAATGTATAAATCAATTCTACTTGCCGCCGATGGTTCTGAGAACAGTATCAGGGCAGCAGAAGAAACATTAAATTTCATCAATGAAGAAACAGAAGTAACAATACTCAATGTGATCGACCCTACTGATTCTAAAAATGATGTATTACACAGTGGTCCTTCAGAAAGTATTATGCATAAACGTAAAGAAAAATTATCAAAGATTATAAATCTCTATGAGACGAATAACATCTCTTACACGATTCAGTATGAACATGGCGTACCCAATGAAACTGTGGTCGCTTTTGCCAATAAAGGACACTATCAGTTAGTCGTCCTTGGCAATAGGGGATTGAATAGTTTGCAGGAAATGGTAATGGGAAGTGTGAGCCATAAAGTGGCAAAACGTTCAGAAATTCCAGTAATGATAGTTAAATAACATTTGAAGAAACGACTACTGTAATGTACTTCATTTCAATGGTCGTTTCTTTATAATTAACATCTCTTAAATTTTTGGAATATATCATTTATGGTAACTCTCGTAACGTATGACCCGTTAATGAGATATATTTTTTCACCTATAGGTTTAAGAAGTTTTTTACTTTAGTGAAGTATTTTACATGAGGAAAAAGCATATTATCTGTCGTAAAAGATACATGAAAATTTTTATAATCAGTGATGGAAGTACAGTGGTTCTATTTTTTATTACAGTTTAAATATCGATAAAAAGTAGTTCTGCTAATGCCAATCGTTTCAATAATTTCTTTTACACTGTATTCTCCCGTATTATATAGATTAATAGCTTTTGTAATATCGGTGATTTTAACTCTTGGGCGGCCGCCTTTTCGATTCCTTCCTCTTGAATCTTTTAAACTCTCCTCAAAATTATATCTTTCTAATAAATCAGAATGATGTATAAAATATTGTTGACGGGTGTCCACTCGATTACACCCATAAACATACTGGCTCAAAAAATTACCTCCCTTATAATATATCATCTCAAAATATCCGTTTATAAGACTATTTATCTAAATGTCTATATAGAGTAGCTCGACTTATATTTGTAGCAGATTTAATTTCATCTAATGTGAATTTATTTAACGTATACATTTCTATCGCTTTTCTAATATTTTCATCGTTCCGTTTTGGTCTTCCCATCTGTTTTCCTTTTTTTGTAGCACTGTTTACTCCTTCTTTGGTCCTAAATCTGACTACGTCACTTTGAAAATTTGAGATTTCACTTAAAATTTGATTAAAGGTATATCGAGGTGTAGGGCTGATAAACATAGAAGGATTGATAATACGGATTGAAATAAAGTCGCGGTCTAAAGAATTGACAATATCGACAAGCTGTTTGGTTGAATCTGCTAAAATACATAAATCAGTAACATACAGTTGGTCATTTGGCTTCAATATATCATTAAGCAATCTATCTAATTGATATCGATTTTTAGTATCTGTATGATTTTCCCTTATAATGTTATGAGTATAAATTTTTATTTTTTTCTCTTGTTCAGGTATAACATCATATAAATCAATTGGTCTAATGTAGCCATATTTCATTAAATAACACTCCTTTCTTTAGAAAGTATAACATTTATTCTCATAAAGGGGTATACATATGGAACTATTCTGTTATACTTACTTTAGTTATTTTAAAAGAGTAGGAAGTGTATTTATGAAAGAAAAGTTTAAAAAAGAATGGCTGACTGCGCCGGGTACTAACATTATGGCTGGAGTCGTCGTCGCATTGGCTTTGATTCCAGAAGCCATCGCATTTTCAATTATTGCTGGAGTCGATCCAATGGTAGGGTTGTATGCTTCATTCCTTATTGCTGTAATCATTTCGATTGTCGGCGGTCGTCCAGCTATGATTTCGGGAGCAACCGGTGCAATCGCATTACTTATAGTCCCGCTTGTCAGTGAATACGGCGTTGATTATTTATTGGCAGCGACAATACTCATGGGAATTATTCAACTGATTCTAGGTTTGTTAAAAGTTGGAAAGTTAATGAAGTTTATTCCGAACTCAGTAATGATTGGCTTCGTTAATGCCCTTGGTATTATGATATTTATGTCTCAAATTGAACATATTTTCGGTATATCCATTGATACTTACATCTATGTAATTGTCACACTTCTTATCGTTTATATTGTTCCGAGATTCCTCAAGAAGGTACCTGCACCATTGATTGCACTCTTACTTTTGACAGGTATTTATATTATTTTTGGTTCTAACGTAGGGACAGTGGGGGATTTAGGAAATATTGAGCGATCTCTCCCAAGCTTCTTTATTCCAGATGTTCCATTTACCATGGAAACCCTAATGATTATTTTACCTTACTCGCTATCGATGGCTATTGTAGGTCTCGTAGAAAGTTTACTGACTGCTAAAATAGTCGATAACGCAACGGACACTTACAGCAGCAAAAACAGAGAATCCCGCGGTCAGGGTATCGCAAACTTTATTACAGGATTCTTTGGTGGTATGGGTGGTTGTGCCATGATTGGTCAATCAGTTATCAACGTGAAATCAGGTGCCACAACTAGATTGTCTTCTCTCAGTGCGGGTGTTGTATTAATATTGATGATTATTGTTCTGGGCAATTGGGTTGTTCAGATTCCAATGCCAATACTTGCCGGTATTATGGTAATGGTTTCTATTGGTACATTCGACTGGAGTTCTTTCAGATATGTGCAAAAAGCACCAAGGACTGATGCATTCGTCATGCTCATCACAGTAGCTATTGTATTATTTACACATAACCTTGCAATCGGTGTTATTGTGGGTGTTATATTCAGTGCGCTCTTCTTTGCGACGAAAATCTCAAAAGTCGATGTGTATCTGGAAGAAATGGAAAATACTATTACGCTGCATTTTGAAGGTCAGATTTTCTTTGCATCAATTGATACAACAATTGAAAAAATTGATTTCAAGAAATATGATAAACCGATTCAATTAGATTTTTCCAAAGCTCATTTATGGGATGACTCCGCAGTAGATGCGATTGATACCATCGTAAGAAAGTTTGAGGAAAAAGGTAATACAGTTTATATCAAACAATTAAATACAGACAGTCGTAAAATTGTTAAAGAACTGAGCCAGTTGAATGAACAGCACCTTACTTAAGATATAGGAGGAATTTCGATGTATAAATCAATTTTGCTTGCCGCAGACGGTTCTGATAATAGTATCAGAGCCGCAAAGGAAACGTTAAATTTTATCAATGAAGAGTCAGAAGTTACCATACTCAATGTCATCGATCCAGCAGATTCTAAAGACGATGTGCTACACAGTGGAGTTTCAGAAAGTATTATTAATAAGAGAAAAGAAAAACTGTCAGAAATTATTAGTGTTTATGAATCGAACGATATTCCTTACCTGATTCATTATGAACATGGTGTGCCGAATGAAACTGTTGTCGCTTTTGCCAATAAAGGACAGTATCAATTAGTCGTTTTGGGCAATAGGGGATTGAATAGTCTGCAGGAAATGGTAATGGGAAGTGTGAGTCACAAAGTTGCCAAACGTTCGAAAATTCCAGTAATGATTGTTAAATAAACATTTGAAGCGTCTATAGAAAATCCTATAGACGCTTCTTTTTAAATTTTTATCAAAAAAACCATTTATACATAGAAGAATATATAAGCGAAATTAATTAAATAAATAAAGCATGCATACTCATATTCAAGGTGAAATTTATGTAGAAGAAATAAGTTGATCTCCAGGTGTTTGTGGCTAATCACCGGATGAAATACTTATTAAGTGTGAACTAAATGGTTAAAGTATAGTTAAATGTAAGATACATAATTTCATAAAATTTCGTAAGACAACATTTAAATTAAGTGCAAAATAAAATATAAAGTTACACCAAAACTAATGGAATCAATAGTCTTATAATGTTTATTTAGGGTCTAATCTAATCAAACAAAAATTTAAGAGAGAAGTCATATCTACAAGTTTTTTAACCAGAAGATTATTTTGATTTATTTCAAAAATTTTCAAACCGTTCTTAAAAGTGTATTTTTATAACCGTATGATAAAAGAGAAATTTTAGTCGCTTACTTCGTTTCAAGATATTACTGATACAATAAGGTTAAAAATCGGTACGTTTAACGGAACAAGTGTAGGTATTATAATAAACGTTTTTGATTTTGATGAAAAATAAGCTGTTCAATTTTTGATTGAACAGCTTTACCTAGTTATCCTTACTTTTATTCTTTTACCCTCAAAAGGCGGAGAGCATTCAGTATTACAATAATAGCAGCTCCTGTATCACTTAATACGGCCATTCATAGTGTAAGTATTCCCAAGAATATCAGAACAAATGCCGCCAACTTTATTGTGATGGAAAACCAGGTACGGTTGGGAAAATCCCCTTCCTGCGATTACCGTTCACAAACGCCCAAAAAGAGCAACTGGCCCTTTTAGCTCTGGGACTGTCTTGGCATAGAGAAGGTAAAACCTTTCCCACTTAAAAGAACGGAAAAAGACGCTCTGTCCTGGCATTATCTTTGGCTCGACGCTTGCCCCCATACGGATATTAATCGTTTCGAAACTTTTAATACAGTCAATGTAACTTTTGAATGTAAACTGGCTGCCTTAAGTCACTGTTTATGATTTTATGCTTCCCATGCTCTTTAATTGCTTATTTGACCGCCCGTATGATAAAAACGGTATGCAAGGCATTGTTTTTACTCATAACATCTTTATTAGATTGCTCTGTTTTTTAGTGTCCAATGTTATGGGAACATTGTAGAATCCACACTTCAAAGTTCATTCATGTCAATCGATTCGTTCATTATTTAGATCTTAATAATCGAAGTCCATTTAGTATAACAACTAAAGTACTTCCTTCATGAACAATTACACTGATTGTAATATCAGTTAATCCTAACAAACTAACGACAACTAAAAAGGCAACAACTGCCATTGAAAAAATAATATTTTGCCTAATAACACGACCCATATTTGAGGAAATTTTATGAGACTGTACTAATTTAGATAAATTGTTCTGCATTAAAACCAAATCAGATACTTCTACTGCCACATCAGTACCGCCCCCCATAGCTATACCAACATCAGCATTAACAAGGGCCGGTGCATCGTTCACACCATCTCCGACCATGGCAGTAACTCCAAATTTTTCTTTTTGTTCTTCTATAATTCTGGATTTATCTTCAGGCATTACATTAGCGATAACTTCGTCTATTCCCAATTGTTCGCCTACAGCTTTTCCCGTCATTTCCGAATCACCAGTAATTAAAGTCGTGTGGATACCAAGTTTCTTAAAGTAATTAATTGTTTCTTTAGCATGCTCATTCGGAATATCCATTAGAGCTATAAGCCCAATAACTTCTTCATTTTCTGCTACGTATACAACCGTCTTTCCTTCTGATGCCCAATCATGATTGAACTGGGTATACTCTTCAGAAACACTTTCAAAAGAAGTAGGCTTACCAATACGATAATTTTTTCCATTATAATCTCCTGTCAGACCTTTTCCAATTTGATTAGTAACTTCGATGCCTATTTTATTTTTAACTTCAAATTTTTCTAAAATAGCATTAGCGAGTGGGTGATTGGATTCCTTTTCAAGGGCGACTATAATATCAATAATATTTTCTTCGTTCACAGAATGAGTGAAATAGTAATTTGTTACTTTAGGTTCTCCGTTCGTAAGGGTTCCTGTTTTATCGAAGGCAATTGCATCTATATCCGCTAATTGTGATAGGTAAGTACTTCCTTTTGAAAGCACGCCTTTTTTAGCTAGGTTAGATGTTGTAGATAATGTTACAGATACAGTAGCTGCTGCCAAAGCACACGGTGAAGCTGCGACTAAAAGCACTAATCCCCTGTAAACACTTTGCGACCATGTCCAATCAAATAAAAAAGGAGCAAGTAACATTACTAATGGTATTGCGATTAAAACGATATTAACATATTTAGGCTCGAATTTTTGAATGATACTGGCAGCTTTTGTTTGATTATCTTGGTTTTGACTAACTAATTGTAAAATTTTAGAGAATACAGTATCCTTGTTTTCCTTAGTGACTTCCATAGTAAAAGTACCTGTTCCATTAATCGTACTTCCAAAAACTTCGTCACCCTTAGACTTCTCTTTCGCTATACTTTCCCCATTAATAGAAGATTCATCAATTGAGGTAGTACCCGATAAAATAATTCCATCAATTGGAACTTGATCACCGTTCAGCACTTGGAGTTGATCTCCAACTTTTAATTCACTGACATCAACAATTTTTGTGTTTCCATCAGGTAGAATTAATTTAGCTGTCGTTGGGTTCATTTCGAGTAGCTTAGTAATTTCTCTTTTACTTCTTCCTTCAGCGTAATCTTCAAGAAAATGAGCGCCGGAAAAAATAAGTATCAAAAGGGTTCCTTCCCAAAAACTCCCTATCAGAGAAGCCCCGATTGCAGCTAATCCCATTAGAATATGAGAATTAGGAGTGAATTTCCCCTTTAATTTAGTATTTTCAACTGTCTCTCCAATTCCTTCGAGAAGAATTACATGGTAGCCGGCTGTGATTGTGGCAAATGAAAATAAGATGTTTTGTATTAATAAATTTTCATCGCTTAAAAAAAGCCCAATTATAGCCAACACTAAGCCAATAAAATATGAAATAATTGGCATTTTTCCGTGGGTATGATCGTGGCTATGACTTTCGTGTGCTTGTTGCTCTTGAATATTTTTCATTTCTATCACCTTTCTAAATAAATATGATATATCGGGTTCCAATATATTCGCAGTAAGCTTAACTAAACCAGGACGTTAATTGACCACATCCAAACTTTTTGTTCCAATAATACATCCTATGAATTTATCAACCGTATTCACTAACCCTCTCTGCTACACCCATCTCACTTTCTTTCGAGATATCATACAACGCTTTCCATTCTGTTTTTTGTTTTCCATATCCATTGCAAAACCCTCTTTTCATACGCTTATAATCTATATTGTTATATAATCATATAACAATATTAATGACGTAAATTACTATTAACACTCATTACTGGTTTACGGAATACTAGTTATGATAGGCGTGATCGATCGCCTGTTTTAGCATATTCATAGTATGTTCATCATTATGGGAGTAAAACAACGTTGTGCCTTCCCTTCGGAATTTTACTAACCGTAAATTTTTCAAGAACCGCAATTGATGGGAAACTGTTGATTGTCTAAGATGTAGCGTTTCAGCAATACCGTTTACCGAATACTCCTTATAAAAGAGCGAATGGAGAATCCGGATTCTCGTAGGATCACCTAACGCTTTAAATGTTTGCGATACGACAAATAATGTTTCATCATCTAAGTCCTTATTATTTACTTCCTCAAATTCTTTTTTTTCTTCCATTATTTTTCCCTCACTTTAGGTTTCAAGTCCAAATCTTATATAATAATCACTATTTATCTACATATATTAATATATGTTCATATATATGATATTATCATCTGAATAAAGAGTCAAATAATATTTAATATGAATTCATATATTTTGTTTTGATTTTTTAGCGTAAAATAAACAAAGCATTTTTAAGGAGAGTAGTGGGATGAGTGCAGTATGGATGATCCGGCATTCGCTTCTGCATTTTGAATTGGTGTGGCGGTGGACTCGCTTGGATAATGAAAGGTTTTCAAAGTGGTCATGGCTTCATTTATTCATTATGTGCAGGCCTTATAATTGGTTTATTATTTTTTGAAATGATTCCAGAAAGTATTGAATTAGGCGGGTGGGTAATTTAAATCGGTGGAATAGCAATAGGCTTAGTATTATTCCAATCCATTCATCTATTAATAGATAAAATTACAATTATCACTAATAGTCATCAAAAAGATATTTTCGTTCGATCGGGAGTACTTTTAACTACCAGTATAGCAATTCATAATTTCCCTGTTGGCATCGCGATTGGATCAACAATTGGAACAAGTATGGGAAATTTCATGTTGACCACCTTATTTCTACATAACATACCTGAAGGAATAATTATTTTTAGCTGCGTTCGGTATGCTTACTTGGATACTGTTCGCAATAATTTTAGCAATCCATATCACGACAGGGTAATTATTCAGTCAATTGTTCGAGATTGGAAAATCATCTTTCATTGCATTATTTTCCTTAGCGTATGTTTTCCGTGTTTTGTTGGTAGGGCCCTTTATTATTCAAACATCTGCTTGAATAAAGAAAAATAAGATGATACACTATATTCAAACAAATATTTGAATGATGAGGTGTATGTATGAATAAAAAAGAAACATGTGAAGTTTTTTGTTATGACGAAGAAAAGGTTAACCGGATGCAAGAGAATTTACAAACTGTCGATATTGCCGGTATATCACAGATGCTTAAGGCCATCGCTGATGTGAATAGGGCCAAAATCACCTATTCCTTATGCCGGGAAGAGGAATTATGTGTCTGTGACATCGCAAATATACTCGGTGTGACTGTAGCAAATGCTTCTCATCATTTACGCACTCTCTACAAAGAAGGCATCGTCACATTCAGGAAAGAAGGCAAACTTGCGTTCTATTCTCTGGAAGATCAGCATATTAGGGAAATCATGACGATTGCATTAATACATAGGAAAGAAGTGATAACCAATGTCTGAAGGGATTGCAGAGCTGACTGAAGAAGAAAAAAAAGTTTACCGTGTTCAGGGGTTTTCCTGTGCGAACTGTGCAGGGAAATTTGAGCGTAATGTGAAGAAACTACCTGAAGTTCAAGATGCGAAGGTGAATTTTGGCGCATCAAAAATTTCTGTATATGGTTCTGCAACGGTTGAGGAACTGGAAGAAGCAGGGGCATTTGAAAACCTCAAAGTGGTGCCTGAAAAGTCTATGCGTCAAACGCAACCAGAAGTAAATAAAGAAAAAAAAGTTTACCGTGTTCAGGGGTTTTCCTGTGCGAACTGTGCAGGGAAATTTGAGAATAATGTGAAGAAACTACCTGAAGTTCAAGATGCGAAGGTGAATTTTGGCGCATCAAAAATTTCTGTATATGGTTCTGCAACGGTTGAGGAACTGGAAGAAGCAGGGGCGTTTGAAAACCTCAAAGTGGTGCCTGAGAAATCCCGGGAAGAAAGTGGACAAGACAAAAAAGAAAAGGAAGTAACCATTCCATTTTATAAAAAGCACAGCACTCTGCTCTATTCGCTACTGTTTATCGCTTTTGGCTTCATTTCAATGTTGGTGAATGGTGATGACAATATTCTTACACCACTGCTGTTCATCACTTCCATGATTGTCGGAGGGGCTTCAATGCTGAAAACGGGTCTCCAGAATTTAGTCCGGTTTGAATTTGATATGCGAACCCTGATGACAGTCGCAGTGATTGGCGGTGTCATCATCGGAGAATGGGCCGAGGTCGCCATTGTTGTCATCTTGTTTGCCATCAGCGAAGCGTTGGAGCGTTTCTCGATGGATCGAGCAAGGCAATCCATCAGTTCATTGATGGATATTGCTCCTAAAGAGGCACTTGTCAGACGCAACGGACAGGAAATGACAGTGCACGTCAATGATATTGCTGTGGGCGATATCATGATTGTTAAGCCTGGACAGAAAATTGCTATGGACGGCGTAATTGTCAATGGCTACTCTGCAATCAACCAGGCAGCAATCACAGGTGAATCAGTGCCGGTTGAAAAATCGATCGATGATGAAGTATTTGCAGGGACACTGAACGAAGAAGGCTTACTGGAAGTTAAAATCACTAAATTGGTTGAAGATACGACCATTGCCAAAATCATTCATCTGGTGGAAGAAGCACAAGGTGAGCGTGCTCCTGCCCAGGCATTCGTTGATAAATTTGCAAAATATTATACGCCTGCCATTATGGTTGTCGCAGTGCTGGTTGCGATTGTACCCCCGTTATTTTTCGGTGCGAGCTGGTCCACTTGGGTGTATCAAGGGTTAGCGGTTCTCGTTGTAGGTTGTCCATGTGCATTGGTAATTTCCACGCCGATAGCGATTGTTTCGGCAATCGGAAATGCTGCCAAGAAGGGAGTCCTTGTAAAAGGCGGGGTCTACCTCGAAGAAATGGGTGGATTAAAGGCCATTGCATTTGATAAGACCGGCACACTCACAAAAGGCGTCCCGGTTGTAACTGATTATCGTTTAATCGACAATGCAATTGATGAAAAGGAAATGCTGGCAGTCATCACAGCATTGGAAGATCGTTCCCAGCATCCATTGGCATCCGCGATTATAAAGAAGGCAGACAGTTATAACCTTCCTTATTCTGATATTTTTGTCGAAGACTTTTCTTCCATTACAGGCAAAGGGATACGGGGCAAAATCAATAATGAAATGTATTACGTTGGCAGCCCGGCATTATTTGAAGAGATAGAGGCAGCTAATTTCAATGATTCAATTAAAAGTGATGTCAAAACACTTCAAGAACAAGGTAAGACCGTTATGGTTGCAGGAACGAAAAATACAGTTCAGGCAATCATTGCAGTCGCGGATGAAGTCCGCGAATCAAGTAAAGCGGTAATCCAGAAGCTGCATCAGGCAGGCATCGAAAAAACAGTCATGCTTACGGGGGATAATCATAGTACTGCCCGTGCGATTGGTTCACATGTCGGTGTCACAGATATTCAATCTGAATTACTCCCGCAGGATAAACTAGACGTAATCAAGCAACTAAAAACTGATTATCGTCATGTAGGCATGGTCGGCGATGGGGTCAATGACGCCCCGGCGCTGGCAGCTTCCACCGTTGGTATCGCTATGGGTGGCGCCGGTACAGATACCGCTCTTGAAACAGCGGATGTCGCTTTAATGGGCGATGACCTGAGGAAACTGCCCTTTACCATCAAACTTAGCCGTAAAACATTGAACATCATCAAAGCGAATATCGCTTTTGCCATTGGAATCAAACTGATTGCTCTATTGTTGGTCATCCCAGGATGGCTGACACTATGGATTGCGATTCTCTCGGACATGGGTGCCACTTTAGTGGTGGCCTTGAATGGTTTGAGGCTTATGCGTGTGAAGGAAGATGAATTAAGCTTGGGTTCTTCCCAGATAAATAAAAGTACTGATGTCGAAATATTGGAGTTGGAAAAATGATTATAACGGCATTTACAGCTGCTGCCATCTATGTAGCGACAGGAATCGACTATCTCGTCATATTGATTCTTCTGTTTTCGCAAATCAAAAAGAGTAATCAAATAAAACATATCTGGATTGGACAATATATTGGGACAGTCATTATTATACTCGCGAGTCTTCTGGTGTCATTGGGCGTTGCTAATCTAGTTCCCCAACAATGGATGATCGGACTGCTTGGACTGCTGCCGCTTTACCTGGGTATAAAAATATGGATTCAAGGTGAAGAAGACGAAGATGAAGGCAACATTCTCTCCCTTTTCTCTTCAGGCAGATTCAATCAATTATTCATAACGGTCACTTTCATTGTACTGGCTTCCAGTGCGGATGATTTCGCTATCTATATACCGTACTTTACGACTTTAAATATGATGGAAATCATTATTGCCGTCATTGTTTTCATGATCATGGTTGGTGTTCTATGTCTAATCAGCTATCGATTGGCTTCCTTGAATTTTGTTTCAGATAAAATCGAAAAATATGAACGTTGGATCGTTCCAATCGTCTTTATAGGATTAGGAATTTATATCCTATTTGAAAATGGCACATTCAACGCTCTGTTCTCATTCCTATTTTAATAGAAAATTTTATAAGCCGATATCTCTCTTTTAATGTGAGATATCGGCTTAATTTTAGTGCAAAATATCACTTAAATAAGTGCAAAATAAAGTCAAAAGTCACACCCAGATTTAAGACAAAGGTCTGCTAAACTTTAATCACCGATTCACATCCGGTTACCCCTTCTGTCACTTTCGTAATTATTCTGCACTAATTCAGACGATAATTTGCATTATAATTAAAGAACCCAGCTTGTCTTCGTAAGAAGACAAGCTGGGTTCTAAAGTAGTATGTGCAAAATAGTATTTAAAATATATGCAATTCATCGGTGAAAGAGACACTCTAGTGTTGTCTATTTAGGATCTACTTTAATCAATCAAAAATTTAAGAGAGAAAAACACATCTATAAATTTTTAACCAGAAGATTTTTTTCTAATTATAAATGAATAACGTTCGTAAAAGTATATGCAAAATATTGAACGTTCGTAAACTATTTTTATATGTTTAAGAACGTTTATTTTAATCTATTTCAAATGTTTTTAAACCGTTCTTAAAAGTGTACTTTTACGAACGCTTATTTCTGAAGATACTTATGAAAAGATGACCCAAAAAAGATACAACAGGAAATGTTAATTTAATATTAAAAGTAAATAAAAACACAATAAATTCCATAGAAATTCTAGCATTTAATGCTTAATCAAAGTAAAAATAAAGTTTTTTATATATACATACATACAGTACGTATGTATAATTGATTTATATTGTAAAGGAGAGTGATTTAATTGAAATGGAATAGTTTTTATCCTGTATTGATGATTGAAGAGTTGAAGCGCAGCAAAGAATTCTATATGAATTATTTTGGATATTCAGTATCATTCGAGGCTGACTGGTATGTAAGTCTTGTTAATAAACGAACGAACGGTGAATTGGCTTTACTTGACCTTAACCACGAAACAATACCTGAAGGTTATGGCAAGGCAGCGCAAGGTCTTTTATTGAACATAGAGGTAGAAGATGTTGATGCTATTTATCAAAAACTTGCAATAGAAAACCAGTTGCCTATCGTATTGGATATACGTAGTGAAGCATTCGGGCAACGACACTTTATTACAAGAGATCCTAATGGTGTTCTAATAGATGTAATAAAAGTTATCCCTGCGGACGATAATTACACAAAACAATATGTAGACGAGAATTTTGGTTCAAATTAATAATGGGTCAGTATATTCCACTCAAATATTATTTTGACAAGGATTTAGCTGAAAGGTTAGCGACATTAATTTCAATAAATTATAAATCATTTCCCAACAAAATATTTATCGATAATGTTTCGAAAAGAGTAGAGAACAAAGAATTAAAAGCACGTGTTTTAGTGATTGCAGAAGAATTACACAAAGCGCTGCCTAAAGAGTTTGATAAAGCGCTTCTTGTATTATTGTCTGTACTGGGACCAGTAAACCAGACAGAAAAAGGCATGTTTACGAACGGTTATTTTCTAATGCCCATAGCACGTTACGTAGAATTATATGGCTCAAGTCATGTCTCTTTATCTTTGGAAGCACTTTATGAGATTACTCAAAGACACACCTCAGAATATGCAATTCGACCATTTATTGTAAACAATACTAACGAATGCTTAAAATACTTTGATATATGGAGAAAAGATAATAATTCTCACGTAAGACGACTTGTAAGCGAAGGAACTCGCCCAAGATTACCCTGGGCCTCAAAGATAGACTATATAAATGGGGATATAAATCAAAATTTAGTTTTACTTGATTCACTTAAAAATGATTCATCTAATTACGTCAGAAAATCTGTAGGAAATCACCTTAACGATCTATCTAAAGAAGAGCCAGAAATCGTGTTATCATGGCTACTTGAAAGAAGAACAACTACATCACCAATAGTAATAAAAAGAGGACTGCGTACTTTAGTTAAAAAGGAATATCCAGGAGCACTAGAAATGATAAGAGAAATATAGAGAGGTACTTTAAAGTGAAAAAAAAAAGGAACAAGCTAATCAAACTAGAAAACAATTAATAGAAATTGCAACCGAATTATTTTCGGAACATGGCTATTCAAAAGTTTCATTGGAAGATATTGTTGAAACAGAGCAATTGACACGCGGGGCAGTATACCATCACTTTAAGAGCAAAAAAGGATTGTTTTATGCAGTTTTCGAGCACGCGCATCAACTAATTGCAGAAGAAATTAGTGCAGTAGATGAAAAAAACGAGGATCAGTTGGAGCAATTAATAGAAGGCTGTAGAATATTCATTGAAACTATTTCAAAAGAAAATATGTATCGAATTCTGCTAGTAGACGGTCCATCTGTATTGGGGTGGCAAATTTTCCGAAGATTTGACAAAGAAAACTCAATGAAATTACTACAAAATCAGATTGAACAGTTACAAGATAAGGATATTCTTCAACAAAACTCTTCAATTGTAATGACGCATGCTTTATCAGGAGCTATTAACGAACTTTCAATATGGGTGTCAGAACAAAACGATAAGAAAAAAGCAATAGAGAAGTCCATGGTTGTGATAGAAGGAATAATTTTAGGATTTAAGAACCCTTATTAAACTTAATGATTACATTACTAAATTCGAATAAAAATAATAATGCGAGAGCGTAAAATATCTTGTGTAAATGAAGTTAGAAGGCTTCCAGTCAATTTTACAGTTTACATATCATAACTGATTGGTAGTTGCTATAAGTACAGAAAAAACTCCAATCCCCTTTCTTAGCAAAGGAGTTGGAGTTTTCTCATTTACATGCAAAATAAAGAAGAAAGTGATAAGCAGTAAAATCGATATTCTATTAATGTCTATTTGGGATCTACCCTAAAAAAACAAAATTTAATAGAAAGAAGCACATCTATAAATTGTTTAACCAGAAGATTAATTTTCTTTTTATAAATGAAAACGTTCATAAATTTATATGCAAAATATTGATCGTTCTTAAAAATCGATGTATTAAAAGAATATGGGTGTAATCGCATATTCTCAGAGAAATTCAGTGGAAGAAAGTATAGACGGACAGAGTTAGATAAGTTTTTAGATTACATGCGTGATGGTGACACACTTGTGATTACTGAGCTAGATGATTAGGTCGCACGACGAAACAATTGATTGAGCTATCTCAACACCTTGAAAATGAAAAGATTGATTTTCAAATTATAGATGTGAATATTACAACTAAAGATGCGATGGGGGAAATGTACTTTACTATGATGAGTGAATTTGCAGAACTATAAACAAACTTATTAAGTGAGCGACAAAGAAAGGTCTAGAGCCAGCACGTGACAGAGGATGATTATGTGGGCGACCTGGCATAACGGATCAAAAGAAAGGGATGATAATGTCGCTATATAAATAGTACAACTATTCAGATGAAGAAATCGCAAAGATGGTAGGTGTGTATAGATTAACCATTTATAAAGTGATTAATGAGAGAAAAAGTGAGTGACATAAGGGCAATAAATATACTGAATTGTTTTGACAGGTATAGACTTTTTTTATTTACAAGTGAGTATTCGGAATGCTATAATTTACTTAACAAATAAAGTTTCCACATGATGAAACACCGAATCCCCAATCTATGTCCGTAGATTGGGGATTTTTAATGGTGTATTGGAAGTCATCTAGCTATTTTTTATCTCTATCTAACCAATAATTAAATAGAGCTATAATTACACCGACAATAATTGGTGCAATTATTAAATCAAATAAAGTTAGCCACATGATGTCACCTCCTTCCATGCTAATGAATCGTCTACACTTGATTGGACAACTCCTATGAGGGAGGTTATTGTTAAATCAATGAAAGTAGGCGTTTTTTTATGTCAAGAACGAGAAGAACATTTACCCCTGAATTTAAACTACAGATGGTCCGATTATTTGAAAATGGTAAATCAAAATCTGAAATTGTACGGGAGTATGATCTCACGGCTTCAGCTTTAGATAAATGGGTTAAAAATCATCAGAACACAGGTTCATTTAATCATATTGACAATTTATCTGAAGAAGAGCGCGAACTCAGAAGACTTCGCAAAGACATTCAACAGTTAAAAATGGAAAACGAGATTCTA
>NZ_AUEF01000007.1 GCF_000425845.1 Jeotgalicoccus psychrophilus DSM 19085 | reverse complement strand
CTCTCCATGATTGGAGAACTTAAACTTAAGCTCTTTGTGATACTGCTGACAGTATCTCGTTTGCGTTTGAATTGTTCGCCTCAATGTGTGCTTCTATATAATAGAAGACTTTTTCATTCGGAATTAAAACGTTGACATATTGTCATTCAGTTTTCAATGTTCTCTTGTAAAGTTTTGTGTGGTGCTTGCAATCTCGTTGACTGCTTAGTTATCTTAACATGTCTGTTTTACAGATGCAACAGCTTTTATTAAGTTTTTGTTAAGATTATAAAGTTTTGATTACATCGTGTTTGACACGACTTTTATATCTTAGCACATCCGGTTATCGGATGCAACACTTAATTTCAAGTGTTTGTTAAGTGATGTTGTGTCGCCTTTGGACGACTTACATATCATAACACGTCTGTTTTACAGATGCAACAGATTATTAGTATTTTTTAACATCTTATTAAAGTCTGTTAAGTTTTTGTTGCGTCGTCTTTTGACAACTTCTATATCTTACCAAGTATCGTTTGTTTCGTCAACACTCTTTTCTAATTTAATTTAACATCTTGTTTAGAAATGTTACAACTTCGTAACGGGGTGTTAAATATGCAAAACGAATACTTGATATATACTATCATATAAGCCTAAGAAAGTATAGAATAATTTTAGAGGTGACATAAATGAAAAAACCCGGTAACAAAATAATGCGTATACGCGGCTGGGCCCTTGCTATGATATTCATAGGTATGGCTGTAATGTACTTAGGTATATTCTTCAGAGAGACTCCCTGGGTAATGCTGATTTTTCTAGTGTTGGGTACAATCCCTCTTCTGCTCAGTTTCGTTATCTACTTCTGGGTCGGTATGATCAGTGCACGTACAGTGACTGTTCAATGTCCGAACTGCGAACGTCATACGAAAATTCTCGGCAGAGTTGATTACTGCCAGCACTGTAAAGAACCTTTAACATTAGATCAGGAACTTGAAGGAGAAGAATTCAATATTGATTACAATGTTAAGCACCGCAGAGAGAAGAAACTTGAAGAGATACGCGAAAGAGATAACACTAACGAATAACCAAAAAGTCCCGGTGCATTTTGCACCGGGACTTTTTGGTTATGTTCTTTTTATACCGTTTATATAGAAGGAACTGGTTTTAGCTGTTTGGATTACTTGTCTCGCTGCCGCTGCATTCAGGACAGACACCATAGATTTCTAAACGATGATGACTGACATCATAATCAGTAACCAAACCTGCAAGGTGCTCCACTTCTTCTAGTGCCGGATATTGAAAATCTGTAATCTTACCGCATTCGATGCAGATGATATGATAGTGCGGTACTGAGTTAAAATCAAAACGGCTTGATGAATCACCGTAAGTCAGTTCTTTAACCAGTCCCGTCTGTTTAAATAATTTTAAGTTATTATATACTGTCGCGACACTCATATTTGGAAAGTCGCTGGACAGTGATTGAAATATATCATCGGCAGTCGGATGCACTTCACTCTCAACCAGATAATTGAGAACAGCTTTTCTTTGAGGTGTGATTCTCACGCCTGTTTTTTTGAGCGCCTCAAGAGACTCTGTGAAATGGTCATGATGAGTATCTATCATCTTCATATGACTGATCCTTCCTTCTATTTATATATACCTAATATATACATTGTACTTTGAATATAAAATCATTGTCAAACAATTATTAATACCCTTTATTATAATCGATAACATTTTTCATTTCAGAGTCGTTATTCATGCGCATTAGATTGTACGTGAAGATGTCAAAAGCTCTGAAATTATACATCCGGGTCTTCGCTGAACAATGCGGTGTGATTGTCAGATTATCAAAGCTGTATAACGGGCTGTCTGCCGGCAGCGGTTCTTCATTAAATACGTCCGATAAAACATGTGCAATGTATTTCTGTTCAAGTACTTCAATAAGCACCTCATCCGTCATTACTGTTCCCCGCCCGATATTTAGAAATACCGCTTCATCTTTCATCGCTTTGAATGTAGCAGTCTGCAGGAAGTTAGTCGTCTCCCCGGTACTTGGCAAAATATTCACCATCATATCTGCACTGCCGATTTGGGAATTCAACTCGCTGATTGCATGAGTCTGATCAAAACCTTCTATTGAACGCCCGTTAGTATTATAACCGACCGTGCGCACTCCGAAAATTTGCAGTGCTTTAGCAAGATGACTGCCGATACTCCCCGTTCCAAGAATATGAGCTTCTTTGCCGTATAATTCCTCTGAACGTGAATAAGTTATCCACTCTTTATTATTTTGAGCTTCATGCAGCTGATTAAAATTCTTATAGTACTGAAGCAGCATGCCGACCGCAAATTCCGTCATCGGTATTTTATGAATACCCGTTGAATTTGTTACGATCGCTTTATCAAAAAATTCTTTCGGAATCTCATCGATGCCCGCACTCATCACGTGCACCCATTTCAGATTTTTAAACTGCTCCGCTTCACCGTCAGTTAAATCACCGCCGTATGTAACGAAAATATCAGTTTCCGCTTTGATTTTACCGGTCATATTTTCTTTCTCTACATATAAGTAGTTATATTCTCCGTCTATTTTCTCAATCATTTCTTCTCTTAGTTTAACAGTTGAAGTAATATTCATGATGATTATCCCTCTTTCAGAAAATCTTTCAGCTCATCTGCATGCGCCGATGCCTTCACTTTATCGAAACGTTTCAAGATGTTCGAGTCAGCATCAATTACAAATGTTGTACGCGTAATACCATTAAATTCTTTGCCAAATGCTTTCTTCGGTCCGTATACGCCTGTCTCCTCAGACAGTTTAAAGTCTTCATCGACTAATAAGTCGAAGTTTAAGCTGTGCTTTTCGATAAAGTTCTGATGTTTCTTTTTACTGTCCCCGCTTACACCGTATACAGTTACATCAAGTTCATTCAAATCCGTCATGCTGTCTCTCATATCGCATGCCTGTGTTGTACACCCAGGTGTATTATCTTTCGGATAAAAATAAATTACTGTCCGTCCTTTTAATGAATCATTAGATACGATTTCACCATTCTGGTTTTCTAATTCAAACTTTGGAAATTTCTCCATTTATAAGTCATCCTTTTCATCATTAATTAATCTATACATATATAATACCCTTTCTCCTGAATACTTTAAACCATTCTACTTCCTTAAATAATTACCCGATGTATGGTATTATATTGAATGAATAAAATTGACGTAAAGTAAGGATGAAATTATGTATAATCATACGAATTCAAAGAAACTGCAAATCGCTGCTGAAGAAGTCATTTTAGGCGGTGTCAATTCACCATCAAGATCTTACAAAGCTGTAGGCGGCGGTGCACCGCTGGTTATGGAAAGAGCAGAAGGCGCCTACTTCTTCGATGTCGACGGCAACAAATATATCGACTACCTTGCTGCGTATGGTCCAATTATTACAGGACATGCACACCCAAGAATTCATGAAGCAATTACTGAGCAGTCAAGTAAAGGTATCCTTTACGGAACATCGACTCAGCTCGAAATCGACTTTGCGACAAAACTGCGTAATGCAATTCCTTCATTAGAACGTGTCCGCTTCGTCAACTCAGGAACAGAAGCTGTAATGACGACTATCCGTGTAGCCCGTGCTTATACAGGACGCAATAAAGTAATTAAATTTGAAGGCTGTTACCACGGTCACTCCGATCTGGTTCTTGTTGCAGCAGGCAGCGGCCCTTCCCAGCTCGGCACACCGGACTCTGCCGGCGTACCTAAAAGTGTTGCACAGGATGTAATTACCGTCCCTTTCAATAATATTGAAGATTTTAAAACTGCAATCAATCATTTCGGCGATGAAATTGCAGCAGTACTAGTTGAACCTATAGTCGGTAACTTCGGTATCGTTGAAGCAGAAGATGGATTTTTACAAGCCGTTAACGATATTTCACACGACAACGGTTCGCTGGTTATTTACGATGAAGTCATCACCGCATTCCGTTTCGGGTACGGCTCAGCTACCGACATTGTTGGAGTTACTCCGGATTTAACTGCCATGGGTAAAATTATCGGCGGCGGTACACCAATCGGCGCTTACGGCGGCAGACTTGATATTATGGAAAGTGTTGCACCACTCGGCGCTGCATACCAGGCCGGAACAATGGCGGGTAATCCGCTGTCCATGGCTGCAGGTATCGCATGTCTCGAAGTACTCGAACAGCCCGGTGTTTATGATGAACTCGACAGGCTCGGTGAGAAACTTGAGTCCGGACTTAACGATTTAATTGAAAAATATAACGTCACTGCTAACATTAACCGCCTGGTCGGTGCATTGACAATTTACTTTACTGATGAAGAAGTGAAAAATTACAAACAGGCTGAAAGAAGCGACGGCGAAGTGTTTGCGAAGTTCTTCAGAGGACTTATCAGCCGCGGTATCAATATCGCACCTTCGAAATACGAAGCGTGGTTCTTAACGACAGAACATACAGATAAAGATATTGATGATACACTTGCTATAGTTGAAGAAGTTTTCAAAAATGACCTTTAGGAGTTGGTGCCATGCGTTTTGGTGCTAGAGTATTAAAAACGGGTATAGCCGTTGTCTTAACTTTCTTAATTACAAACCAAATTGGCTTAACACCGGCACTTATCGCCGGAATTGCTGCGGTTAATGCATTGCAGCCTAATGTATACCGTTCTCTTGAAACAACATGGAACCAATTCAGAGGTAATACAATCGGGGCCATTTCAGCAATTATCATGGTGCTGCTCTTTGGCAGCAACGTGCTGATTATCGGACTGACTGTAATATTAGTGCTCGCAATGCTTTTATTCTTTAAATTACAAAGTGTGTCAACACTTGCGGTCATTACCGTCATTGCAATAATGGATGTGCCTTTTGGCACTGATCTCGGCACAACTGATTTCCTGATTATTGCAGGCACGCGTTTCTCGCTTGTGATGATTGGTGTTCTCGTATCACTGCTTGTCAATCTGGTCTTTATACCGCCGCGTTATGAAACGAAAATGTATCATAACTGTTTTAATATCGCGAATGACATTTTCAAATGGATGCGTCTCGAACTGAACTCAGTCACTGAATCACAAAATGTCAAAAAAGACCTGGAGCAGCTTCAAAAACGTGTTACAAAACTGGAAACCATGTATTCATGGTATAAAGAAGAACGCAATTTGTTTAAAAAACAGCGTTTTGGCGATCACAGACGTAAAGTCCTGTTCAAGCATTTAATTGCTTCGACAAGACAAGCATACAATCTGCTTAAGCGTATTAACCGTTACGAAAATGACTACAAGCATCTGCCGGATGATTTGAAATATCATATCCGTATTGAAATGGATGAAATGATGGCTTATCACGAGCAGGTGTTTATGAAATTCACTGAAAAAATTAAGCCTGAAACATCAAATCTTTATGTCGAAGGCTCGCACTATTATGAAATGAGCTTAATGGAGCATTTTCTTAAAGAGTACTCACAGCTGACTGATGGAGAAGATAAACTCCGCTTTGAAAACATTCTGGAGATTATTACATCACTGCATGAATACTCACGCTCGGTTGACCGCGTTGACAGACTGGCCAACAGTTTCTTCAGTTATCATACCGAGAAGAATAAAATTGATATACAGGATGAAACTTTAGATATATAAAAAACTGCGGGGAACTCCCCGCAGTTTTTTTATTGCCATCCATTATTAATATCAGCTTTCCCTTTAAATTTACTTATATAAGGATTGCCTTTAACGATAAATCTGTATAAGTAATCGACAGCTTCTTCTTTATTATCGATACCAATGCGTTTAGTCTCTTCAATTACTGCAGGGGTTTTCCCTGCGAGCACATGAAGTATTTCTCCGTTAATATTCGTACCGTTATGTTCCGATCTCGTAATACCCAGCGCTTTAGTCAGCTTGCCAGGTCCGGTCGTTAAATCAGTATCTTTACCGCGTCTGTTCTTCATAACTTCAATACCCTGATGCGGCTCAATTCCCCGAATCAGTATTCCTTCCGGACGATCTGACGTCGTCACAAAGTTCATACAGTTATGTCCGTGCATTGTGTACACGTATATGTGACCGTACGGTTCAAACATCATTGCATTCTTTTTCGTTATCTTCCCGTTAAAAGTATGTGCTGCTTTATCGTTTAAACCGAGATACGCTTCGACTTCAGTAATATAACCGCTTGTTATTTCACCATCGATCGTTGTGACAACTTCTGTACCGAGGAGCTGCCTGGCAGCTTTTAGTGTATTATCGTTTAAAAAGTCTATATCTAAATAATTCATTTAAAAGTCAGTCCTTTATAAACCTTGAATATCGTATAAGTTTTTATAAGCACCTTGTCGCTTCATCAGTTCAGTATGTGTGCCCGCTTCTGAAATCTGGCCGTTTTCAATAACGACAATTTTATCAGCATGAGTGACAGTTGACAGTCTGTGTGCAACAACCAGTGTCGTTCTGTCAGATGACAGCTTATCTAAAGTATCCTGAATAATGCTTTCACTTTCAAGATCCAGTGCACTTGTCGCTTCATCCAGAATTAGAATCGGCGGATTTTTAAGGAATACACGTGCAATGGCAATACGCTGTTTTTGTCCACCCGACAATTTCACACCGCGTTCACCGACCATCGTGTCATAGCCTTCTTCTAAATTTATGATAAATTCATGTGCATTGGCACGCTGAGCAGCCAGAAGAACTTCCTCTTCTGTTGCATCCGGCTTAGCAAGGAGGATATTTTCTTTTATAGAATCTGAAAACAGAATATTATCCTGCATCACAATACCGAGGTTATCTCTTAATGAACGGACTGTAACATCTCTAATATCCTGACCGTCGATTTTAATGCTGCCGGCCGTGACATCGTAAAATCTTGGAATTAACGACACGAGTGACGATTTACCGCCCCCGCTCATTCCGACAAATGCAACTGTCTCTCCGACCGCGATATCCAGATTAATATTCTTCAGAATATCATTATCATTTTCATCATATTTAAATGAAACGTTGTTGATTTGCAGATGACCTTTAACATCTTTAATCGGCTGAGCACCTTCTTCATCTTTAACATCGTAAGGCACATCAAAAAGTCCAAACACTCTGTCCATTGAGGCAATACTCTGAGTCAGTGCAGTTGATGAAGATACTAATCTTCTGAGCGGACCATATAATCTTTCCAGATATGCTACGAATGCCGCAAGTACACCGACAGTTAAGTTTTCATTCAGTACAAGGAATGTACCATAACCAATTACCAGCAACGGACCGATATCAGTAATCGTATTAACTACCATAAAACTGTAGGCTGTCCAGCGTGAATGATCCAGTGCTTTTGTTAAGAAGTTATTATTTTTTTTATCGAATCTTTCTTCTTCATGGTCTTCAATCGCAAAGCTTTTTACAACGTTAATCCCCTGCACTCTTTCATGCAGAAAACCTTGTACTTCAGCAAGCGCCTGCGAACGGTTTCTTGTTTTCGCTCTCAGTCTGCCGAAGAAAAACCACACACCAAAAATATAAAACGGGAAAATTAACATTGAAACGAAAGCCAATTCAACGTTTAAGTTAAACATTATAATCAGAGCGATGATAATAGTAACCAGGTCCAGCCAGACGTTCATAAGGCCGGTCATAATAAAGTCTTTAGTCTGCTCTACGTCGTTAATTACACGTGAGATAACTTCCCCTACTTTATTATTTGAATAAAATTTGGCACTCAGCATCTGCAAGTGTCCATATAATTTCTTTCTGATATCGTATAGAATTTTATTAATTGTGCGCTGAGCTAAATATTGCCTGAAGAATTCTACAGGGGGCCTTACAACTACGAATACTACTGCAAAAACAAGCAGTACCTGAACAAGCATTCTTATCCGTTCATCGTATGCCAATCCATCAGCAAGAATTATTCCGTCTATAGCATATGCAACGAGTAACGGAATAAGAAGCGGAATACCAAATTTAAGTATGCCGATCAAAATTGTTAAGCCGATAATACCGTAATACGGCTTAACAAATTTCATATAACGTCTGATCATTTATGTTCCTCCAAAAAATTAGTAAAACCAATCAACGTTTCGTCGATTGGTTAATGTTCATTATTAAAACGATGGTGCCATACCTTTATAAAATCTGGAGCGAATGGTCCTTTTTTTTGTTCAATCCACTGCTGAAGTTCATCGACCTGATGTTTTAATATCGCATCAATACTCTCGGGATAATTCATTTTACTGCGGTGCACTTTATACTCGTCTTCATCCAGCAGATGATACTTGCCGTCCGGATATACTTTTATATCCAGGTCGTAGTCGATATATTTAATACCTTCTTCATCGCAGGCATATGGTGAAGATAAGTTGCAGTAATAATAAACTCCGTCATCTCTGAACATGCAAATGACATTAAACCAAAAATCTTTGTGGAAATAAACGATTGCAGGTTCACGCGTAACCCATTTTCGCCCGTCGCTTTCTGTAACAAGCGTACGATTATTACCACCAATCACGACGTGATCCGTACCTTTTAGAATCGTCGTTTCACTCCATACCCGGTGGATTTTACCATCATGCTTATAGCTTTGAATCCTCATCTTGCTTCCCTCTTTTGGGATGGATTCCATCACCATAATACTGCCACCACCTTTATTATTTACGTAAACAGTATAGCATAACAGCATTATTATTAAAAATTTACAGTTTTGAATCGGGCTCCGCATTAATTAAATTAAGCATCTTCTGCATTGCAATACTCATCGGAAGTTTTTTAACGTCTCTAAGGGGGATAAAATTCTCGTGCTCATTCGCTGTATAAACAATATAACCTTCCATAAACCATATTTTATGCGTAAATACGTGTTTATGATCACCGATCGGTGCTCCCGGCCTGGTGAGCTGCAAATTGTATTTTTCCTCAATTGATTCGAGTGAAGTATCCACATCAAATCTCGGCAGCTCATACATTCCTTTTAATAAGTCATCCTCCTGCTTAATGAGGAGAATTTCATCTTTGTCATTCAAAATAAAGTAGACATTATAGTAGTATTCCTTTTTCGCTTTCTGTTTCTTTTTCAGCGGATACTGCATCACTTCGTTGGCTTTCAGCGCTTCACAATGTTCTTTAACCGGACAGATAACACATTTCGGAGTACGAGGTGTACATATTGTCGCTCCGAGTTCCATTAAAGCCTGGTTAAAGTCCCCTGCTTCAAGGGGCATATCTTTTTCGATAAAGTGTTTTACATCTTTCTGCACACTTGCTTTAGTCATATCCCTGCCGTCGCGGTTCAGCCTCGACATTACACGGAGCACGTTACCGTCGACAGCAGCAAGCTGATTGTTAAAAGCAATACTCTGCACTGCGCCGCCGATATAGGGACCGACACCTTTCAACTTAAAAAACTCTTCCGGACGATTCGGTACTTTTGAATCATATTTCTCCTGCACTTCTTTTACTGCATGCTGAAAATTGCGGATTCTGTTGTAATAGCCGAGCCCTTCCCAGTCTTTTAACAGAGCCTGTTCATCTGCATCTGCCAACGCATCGAGGTTCTCGTATTTTGTTATAAATTTCTCGAAATAGGGTATAACAGTAATGACTTGAGTTTGCTGAAGCATGACTTCGCTGAGCCATATTTTAAAGGGGTCTGAAGTCTCCCTCCACGGCAGTTCTCTTTTATTTGCCTGATACCAATTAAGTAATGTATTATTAAATACCGGTCTTTTAAACATTTAAAAACTCACCTTTTTAAAATATATTTATAAATAAAAATGCCGTATTGAAACGGAGTGATATCATGGATACATTAACACATACATTAATGGGCGGTGCGATTGTCGGTCTCGCCCACATCGACCCTGCAGTAGACCCGGTTTCTGCCGGATTTATTACAACAGTAGTCGGTGCTTCTCTTATTCCAGACCTCGATACTGTCTTAAAAATGAAAAATAATGCTGTATATATTAAAAATCACAGAGGAATCACACACTCTCTGCCCTTTACTCTTTTTATCTGGCCGCTCTTACTCGCTGTATTAAGCAGTCTGCTTTTCGGTCTACCATTCATCAATATGTATTTATGGTCGCTGTTTGCAGTGTCACTTCACGTATTTTCGGATATATTTAATGCGTACGGCACCCAGGCGCTCCGGCCGTTCAATCATATCTGGCTGCAGCTCGGGTTTATAAATACTATCGATATTCCAATGATTGTTATGCATATCATATACTTTATCTTGTGGTTTATCGGCTTTAACCCGGTTACACTATTCATTATATTATATGCTGTACTGATTCTTTACTACATTGCGCGCTATATTTACCAAAAATATTTAATTGATAAGATTAAAAAACGTCTGCCGAATGATGAAATTACCCGCGTGTTCTGTCTGCCGACTATCCGCTTCAATGAATGGCGGGTTGTAGTCGTTACAGCAGACGCATATTACGTCGGCCGTACTTTTAAAGATCAGGTTGTATTTTACGACCGCTTTGATAAGATTGGTCCGCTTGAAGGAAAATTATTTGAAGCAGTAAAGTATGATAAAAACTTTATGTCTTTCACATTCTTCTCTTCAATATACCGTTATGAAATTAAAGAATTAAGCGAGGATACGGTGGAAGTCAGATATATCGATCTCAGATATTTAAAAGATGGACATTACCCTTTCGTCTGCATTATGCATCTTGATAAAGATGATTACGAAGTGCAGTCAAGCTACACCGGATGGGTGTATTCAGAAACAAAACTGCAGCAGAAATTAGCCAGTAATTAAAATGACAGCATGCCTATGATTCAGGCATGCTGTTTTTTTCATTATATAATTGAATTTTCATCTTGTTATACGCCTCGAACATCCATAAATAAAGAATAGCAACCTGTGTAATGTAGAGTACGTCATAAGGCAGACGGTTTACAGACCATGCCTGATGAATTGCATTATTCTGCAATCCGTTAATCACATAATAAAATGGATTCAGACTGAAAATACTCTCCACTACCGAGGGCAGCTGCTCCGGCAAATAAAATACCGGAACAATTAAAATCACAATAACAAACAGCAGCGGATTAATTTTACTTGTATTAATGTGCAGCGATACGCCTAAGAACAGCATCGTAAATGGAATAACAAGAATAACCCCGAGCAGTATATAATACAGAAGAGAGTATATATTCATCATCCAGTTATCGACGAACAATGCTGTAAAGGCACTGTACATCGTTATAAAAATCATAAACATAATTGTCTGGTAAATCATCGTCGGCAGTATTCGTAAATACAGCGGTATATAATTTACTTTTAAAATAGAATCTTTAACGTACGCTTCATTCTTATTCAGAATTACCATACTGAATATCCATACCGCAGCCATAAAGCCGACTGTTCCGTATAGCACCCGGACCATCGTACTGTCTTCGGCAGTCATAAAACCGATGAAAAGCAGCACAAGTCCCCCAATATAAATGAGCACAGGCGTTAAGTTTAACAGCGTAAACCTGTCCGCCTGTCTAAATACGCGTCTAAGCAAGTATTTAACTCTGTAATTCATATCCGCGCACCTACCTTCTCAAATAATTCCAGTTATTCTGAACACTGTCGTAAATCATAAATCCTTCATCTACTCTGAAAATAGTCACTTCACCAGTCAGATTTAAATCTTCGGTAATCTTATTATTTTCAGCACCTTCAAATTCCATGGAGAATACAGTATCTCCTGAAAAATGGTACGTAATTGGAATGCCTGCCACGCTGCCGTGATTCTCATCGAGAACATCAAATGTAATATTCTCTTCGAGGAAAGCCCGGTCACCGTTTAAATAGTTTGAGTAAAACAGATAGTTATTCTGAATGACCGGACTCGCATATTGAAGCAGGTTCATAAAGTCTTCTTCTGCATACAAACTTGCCGGATTGAAATAAATTACTTCATTACGGTTCACTGTTTTTTCAGCACCCCCGTAATTTACGGTATATGTTTCTTCATCAGCAACTGTCACTTCAAGAAGTGTATACTGCGGCAGCGTTGTGCCGTCAATTTCAAGCCCGTCTCTGTCTACAAATGCATATGACAGACGTTCTGATGTCACTTCTTCATTAAGGTTTTGCTGCTCCTCTGTAAATGTCGGTGATTCCCCAATAAATGAAATATTCATAAATATAACGAGAGCCGACAGCACCATTAGGAATACGAGTACAAGTGTCACAATAATTTTACGGATATTGATATTGTCGAGTACTGAAGCCTGCTGCTTGCCGAGACGCTTAAAGTTTTCACTGTACATCTCGTCTTCATAAACATGTCTTTTCCATTCAAGGTCAAACAGCGCTTCCTGTTCAATATTTTTGACCATGCTTTTATCTCGAAGATACTTATTGTAGCTCTCGACACCCTTTTCCACACTGCCCTCAAAACGGATTTGCCCGTAGCTAACCCATGTAAAATAATTTGCCATTTTCTCTATCGGTTCCAGCGATGTTTCTAAAAGGAGAACTCCCCTGTTATTTTGTTCGTGCATGTTCACAACACTTCGGAACTTGTTTAAATCTTCAAGATGTTCGTGGAAATTTGTATAGATAATTACTTCAACATCGATTAAACCTGAGATTTCAAGCAGGATATGAGCCAGCTGCTTGCGGCTTAAATCCTTTAATTTCTTATTAAGATTATTACGGATAACCGGCTTATTATGCAGCAGTTCAATCGTAGTCTGAAACTCCTTGCCGCTCTTATATTCCTCCAGCAATTCTTCCATAAAGAAACTCAAAGAGAAAGGGTTATTAATATGATCCATCACATCAAGACTCAGTATTCCGCCATGTGTTTTAACTTTTCCTGCTGCAGGAGTTAAAGTACCTGACAGTACTTCTTTAATATAGAACAAAGTCTCAGCATCACTTAAGAGTCCGAGTACTTCGCCTTCATATAAATGAATGTTAATATTTTTAAGTTGTATTGAGCCCGCATTGCCAAGCATGCGTTTTTTAAAACCTTTTGCTTCTTTGCTATAAGATAAGTCCAGCCCTTTTAACAAGATGTTATTTTTCATTATCTGACCTGTTTAGGCAGCTGCAGCATACTCACCGGAATAGCTGATTCTTTTTCATCACCATTCACGAAAAAGCCCCAGACAAATATTCCTTTCATATACTCCACTTTAAAGTAATGTTCTTCCTGACTGATAACTTTATAAATCTTACCGTATTGAATTTGAGACAGATCAATCAGATAACATTCCGCAATAAGCACCTGGCGTTCCAGTACCCGGTATTCGTTTTCAACGCCCATCATTTCAGCACGTCTCATCGCTTCCCGTTTTGTTTGAATATAATGATTTAACTCTTTACGAGTCATTTTACTTACATTTTCATCCATCGTTCATTCCGCCTAACTTTTCACTGATTTTATCATAAGCGTACCCTTTGCCCATCATTGCCGCAATCATTTTCTGCTTAAGCTTAAAGCCGCTTTCTTTTTTCTGATATTTATTATAATATTTTTCAAAATCTTTCTCAAAATAAGTATCCTCATCGTAGTCATCATCGTAATCTATCAATTCAAAATGATGGCTGCTGTAGCCGCGCAGTGTTAATTTTTCACGCAGTTTCTGTTTGAACTGCACATATGAACCCCTATGGGTTCTCAAAAATTTATCTTTTAATTTATTCATGCGTTCAGCATCGATCAGTTCATCAAACGATTCCGCTTCTTCTATAATAATGCTCTCCGGAATTTGATGTTTCTTCAATTCTCTTTGCAAATGCCCTGGTCCTTTATCTGTCGTGTTGAACAATGTATTTCTTAACGACCGTGCATAGTTCTCGTCATTTAAATACCCTTCATCCTGCAGACGGTGAATGGTCTGACTGACAATTCTTTCTTCATAATCATCGTTAAGATAATCGTTCATCTCTTTGTTCGAACGGATTTTATAACTGATATATTTAATCGCGGCAACGTAAGCCTGATCATACTGTACATTTTGAACAATTTGTTTAAATTCTTCTTCGTCCAGTTCTTTTCCGGGAATCAGTACATAACGCACAAGGGATTCTTCGTGTACTTTTATAGACTGTCCATCATCGAATAAGACATCGTACATTTCCCGCTTCAGTTTTACAATACGTTTGATTTTCATCTAGCTTCACTCCAATAAATCAGATGCGAAAAAGTTACTCAGTGATTTGCTGTGTTCTTTTCTTTCGAGACGGCGTTCAGCACGCTCTTTGCCAGTATCACTCAGCCATTGCAGGCGTTCATTATCCGGCTCAATTTTAGGGACTTCAACAGTTTTATTATTTTCATCCAGTGCAACAAATGTTAAAAATGAAAAAGCAGCGAGCTCTTTTCCGGACTCTCTCGTTAAATCTTCTTTTGATATTTTAACCATTACTTCCATAGAACTGCGGCCGGTATGTGTCACCATTGCTTCAAGAATAACAATTTCCCCGATGTTTATCGGCAAGAGAAAGTCCATAGAATCTATAGAAGCGGTGACTACAGCTTCTCTGCAATGACGGCGTGCACTGATTGCAGCAATATCATCTACATACTGCAGCAGTCTTCCGCCGAACAGCGTCCCGTGCGAATTTGAATCAGGCGGCAGTACGTTGGCAGTTTTCACTGCATATGATTCGGACATTAATTTTTTCATGTATATTCCCCTTTATAATAAAAATAGAGGAGATATGCATCTCCTCTAAGTAAATTTCTTATATTTTGCGCTCGAGCGCTTCTTCCGGTGTATCAATCACAAGTGCATCTTTACTGTGGAACGCTTGTGCCAGGAAGTAATAAAGCACCGCTGCAAAACCGAGAATTGCAAATACAAAAGATAATACGACTAAAAGCATTAGCCAGCTTCCCATAAAAATCCTCCTCAACGGAATTTTCCATAATAACAATTACCTAAATTGTATCATATTTTCAAATGAATTGTACGCTTATTTTTATTAAAACGCCCAGTTGCCTTCTGCAAATACCGGTGATTCATTTCCATCCTTATCAATACCGTAAATATTCATTTTCTCTGAACCGATCATAAAGTCGACATGAGTAATTGAATCGTTTAGTCCTGCTTGATCCAGTTCTTCACGTGACATCTCTTTACCGCCATCGATAGAGAATGCATATGCACTGCCGAGTGCGATATGGCATGACGCATTTTCATCAAACAGCGTATTGTAGAATAAAATACCCTTATTCGAAATTGGAGAGTCAAACGGTACAAGTGCCACTTCACCAAGACGTTTAGCACCGGCATCAGTGTCGATAATATTTTTCAGAATATCGTAGCCTCTGGCAGCTTCATATTCAACAACTTCTCCGTCTTTGAACGTCAGTTTAAAGTCATCGATAATATTACCGCCGTGGCTTAACGGCAAGGTGTTTGTTACGTAACCGTCAACACGGTTCTTGTCAGGCGCTGTGAAAACTTCTTCTGTCGGCATGTTTGCCATAAATGAGTTGCCGTTTGAGTCAGTGCTCGATGCACCCGCCCATAAATGATTGTCAGGCAGACCGATCGTTAAATCAGTACCTGGTGCCTCGTAACGTAATGCAGTGAATTGCTTAGCGTTTAAATAATCCACTTTGTCATGCAGAGTTTTATCGTGTTCGATCCATGCTTCTACCGGATTTTCTGCATCTACACGCACCGTGTAAAGTACTAACTCAAGCAGTGCATTGACCGCATCGTCATCAGAAAGTTCAGGGTACACTAAACGCGCCCACTCTACTGAAGGATAACCTGCGACACACCACGAATGAAAATCACTCTGTGTACGGCTTGAAAATTCTTTAAACGCCTGGCCGTTTGCAATCTGCATTGCCTGCAGTTTTTTAGGAGAAACATCTTTTAAAAGTTCCGGTGAGCTTGAAATAATACTCAGGAATCCTGCTTTCTCGTCACTGTAGTGCATACGCTCCGCTACCTGGAAGTCATGAACAACAGAAAGTTCCTCTTCGTCTCTGTACTGGGCGTTCAGTCTTGAAATCGTATCGTCACCGAGAGAAACTTTAACTTCTTTCGAGCCTCTTTCGTAAGCAATCTTCGTTACGAGTCTGACGAGTGGCAGTGCGTCCGTTGTTGCTCTGATGTATAGTCTTTTACCATCTGTAATATTAATACCGACATCGACGAGGAGCTCGGCATATTTATATAATTTTTGTTCAATATTCATCGTCTGATCACTGCTTTCTCATTTTTGATAGTTCTTCGATTATAGCTGACTGTTCACTTGTAGAAATCTGCTTGCGTGAATCCAGTAATTCTTTAATATCATTTAACTCACTGATTTTTTCATCGCTGTAATCCTCAGCTTTAAATACACCTTTATTTACTACATTTAACTTTTGTATAATTTCGTTTAAAATCTGCTCTTTATCCATGATGGTCCCCTTTCCATTCCTTATAAACTATCTTAACAAATTATAATAAAAATATATATCATCTGACAAAAGTATAGAAAAACTGTTTTCTTTATTATTCCTCTTAATTTCTTTAGATAAAAAGTTTACACTTAGTAAATATAGGTTATATTTAATAGAAAGCTATCTAAAGGAGAATCAGTTATGAAAAACAAATTAGTACCAGCTATAGTAATTGGAGCCGCTGTCGGCGGATTAATTGCATTAATCGATAAAGGCACGCGCGACTCTGTAGTTTCAAATACTAAGAGCATAAAGCATTACGCAACGAACCCTGATGATCTTAAACAACGTTTCAATGAACCGTCAGGCGAACCATCTAAAATAGAAATGATTAAAGATGAAGTTTTATTCTGGAAAGATACTATAGAAGAAATCCGTCGCAACAACCCTGAGCTGGAACGTGCAGTAATGGACGCGAAGGACACTTTCCAGGAAAAACGCGAAAAAAAATTAACTTAAAATTAATCAGGACTATTTGAATATAGTCCTTTTATTTTACTTGAGGTGAGATTATGACTAAAAATGAAACATCATCAAAACTCTTGAATCAGATTAAAGAAGAAAAAGAGCAGGAGAATAATGAAGGCGATGTGTTCGTCGACAAGACTAATTTCAAATCAAAAAATGCCAAAAAATCAGATGAACATATGTACGTCTCTAAAATTAATAAGCCTGCAAAACTAAAAGAAAATGCCGGATTTTTTAAACGGCTGTTATTCAGGTTTTCACATGACAACACAACGGGTATGGCTGCACAGCTTGCATACTACTTCCTGCTGGCAATATTCCCGCTGCTGATTTTCCTCTTATCGATCGTTCCGCTGTTTAGAATTGAACCGGATCTTATTACAGGGTTTATTCAGGATTATGCACCTTCAGAAATTTCTGGACTGCTGGAAGGTATTATTTCCGACGTGTTAAGTAACTCCGGCGGCGGGATTTTATCAATCGGTTTAATTTTAACACTGTGGTCAGCCTCAAACGGTATGACTGCACTGATGAATGCGTTTAATGTCGCATATGATGTCGAGGACAATCGCAACTTTGTAAAAGCAAAATTACTGTCAGTATTTTTTACAGTTATTTTATCATTATCAGTAATATTGACATTTGTACTCATCGTCTTCGGTGAACAAATCGGTAACTTAATGTTCGGTGTTATCGGACTCGATGACCAGTTCTCAGTGGTCTGGAACTTAGTCAGAAGTATTTTACCTGTACTGCTCGTGTTCGTTGTATTCTTTATCATGTACATGACTGCTCCGAATATTAAATTAAAAATTAAATCTGTTATCCCAGGCACACTCTTTACGACAGTAGCATTCCTTGCAGCATCATGGGGATTCAGCTTTTATGTATCTAATTTCGGAAACTATTCGGCAACATACGGTTCAATCGCCGGTGTAATCATTTTAATTTTCTGGTTGTATATTACTGGTGTTATAATAATTCTGGGTGCGCAAATTAACTCGATTTTATATAAACGCACTCTAGAGAAAGAACAGCAATCACAAAGTAATGAAGAGGAAGTGTCAGTTTAAAATGACTTTATTGGAAGATTTGCTCACAGCAAACGAAGCTTTCGTTAAGAACGAAGAATTCAAAGCTTTTAAAACCGATAAAACACCAAACAAAAAAGCAGTTTTTTTAACTTGTATGGATACGAGGTTATCAGAACTGTCGATTAAAGCATTAGGCTTAAAAAATGGTGACATCAAACAAATTAAAAATGCCGGTGCCGTTGTATCACACCCATATGGCAGTACGATGCGCAGCCTGCTCGTTGCAGTTTACGCATTAGGCGTGGATGAAGTTTATATCATGGGACACTATGACTGCGGCTTTGGCGCACTCCAGCCGGAACCGGTTATTGAAGAAATGAAAAACCGCGGTATCAATGATGAAGTCTTCGAAACACTTGAATACTCAGGAATCGAAGTCTCTAACTGGCTTAAAGGATTCGACAGCGTCGAAGAAAGCGTCAGAGAAACAGTCGATAACGTTAAGAACCATCCATTGATGGCTAAAACAGTACCCGTGCATGGCATGATCATCGACCCTGAAACAGGAAAAGTTGATCTTGTGATTAACGGCTATGATAAAGCAGAATAATATTTTTTCTGAGACCGGACCCTTTTAGGGTCCGTTTTTTTGTTAATTTAGTATGACCCTTCTTGTCGGGCGACCTCGCGGATTTTGCAAAGGCATCCGGTGGGTGATATTGATTATACTCTCTACAAGGAATAATGTTAGAATTTATATTGCTGAACTGTTAATAAAAATTAAAGGGGCATAATCATGAAAAGCGCACCAAAAGATAGCTTTATCACTAAATACTTTTTAACAATAATAATATTTGGAACTTTTCTCATCAATTCAATTTCCATGACTGATGCATTTAAAGAGAATGTCGGGGTACATTTCGCACTCACTTTAATACTCAGCTTTATGACTTTATCTATTGAACTTTTTGTAAATAATAAAAATCTGACCCCTAAAGAAAAGGCGATAAAAGCAGGAATTCCGATCGTCTTATTTACATTAATCGTTTTCGCATTCAGTACTGTTTTTCTTTACTCGTAATTACTAATTGGTGAGATAAACGGTTACCTCTGATATGAAACCCGCTCATTGGTGAGATAAACCGTTACCTCTGATATGAAACCCGCTCATTGGTGAGATAATCCGTTACCTCTGACATGAAACCCGTTCATTGGTGAGATAAGCCGTTACCTCTGACATGAAGCCCGTTCATTGGTGAGATAAGCCGTTACCTCTGACATGAAACCCGTTCATTGGTGAGATACCGCTACAATACCTACAAAAAAGCCTGGACATCCAAAGGATGCACAGGCTTTTCATTTAAAATTAGTCTTCAATTTTAGTTAACAGTTTCGGGCCTTCGCTCGTTACCATAATTGTGTGTTCTTTTTGCGCAACGTAGCTGCCGTCTTTTGTTTCAAATGCCCAATCGTCTTTACCGTCTGTAACGATTGTTGCTCTTGATGAGATAAATGGTTCAACTGCAATAACCATTCCTTCTTTTAAGATTGTTCTGTCTGTCGGGTCATAGTAATTCATAATATGCTGCGGCTGATCGTGCAGGCTTGTGCCTACACCGTGGCCTGTCAGGTTTTTAATCACTGTCAAATCGTTTTGACGTGCTGTATTAAATACTGCACGGCCAATCTGGCTTACTTTTGCACCCGGCTTAATTTTCTTCAGTGCTTCTTCGAATGCCATTGCAGTAACATCAATAACTTTTTGTTTTAACGGGTCATCATTTTCCCCTGCGATAAATGAAATTCCCGTATCTGAATAATATCCATCTTTTACTGCAGATACGTCGACGTTAACAATATCTCCGTCTTTAAGTTTACGCGGACCGGGTATACCGTGCGCCACTTCTTCGTTAATACTGATACACGTGTATCCCGGGAAGTCATACTCGCTGATCGGCGCACTTTTTGCACCGTATTCTTCAAGCAGTTTTCCTGCATAGTCATCGAGTTCTTTCGTTGTCATTCCTACTTTCGCATATTCAACTGTCGCTTTTAATACGCGACCGCATATTTGGCCGATTTCTTCTAATTTTTTTAGTTCTTCCTGTGTTTTTACTATCATTATTTATACCTTCTTACTTTTAGTCTTATTTAAACAGTATAACAAACTTGCTACATTATAAAATCATATATGGTCATATTTCTATAGAGGCGCTGCTCTATTGCTGAAACTGTCACTCCGATTAACCGTATCGGCACATCCTGTTCTTTCACTTCGTGATACAGATTGTAAGCATAATGATAAATGTCTTCCCCTTTAAATACGGGATCCAGCGTCATCATTTGTTTCGAATGTGCTTCGAAGTCGCCGGTTTTAATTTTCACCGTAACTACTCTGCCTGCAAGTTCTTTATCATCAAGTCTCATACTGACTTTCTTCGACAGGTTCTCAAGAACAGCTAATATCTCTTTATCGTCGTTGCGGTCATAGTTGAATGTCGTTTCTTTACCGACAGACTTCCGTTCACGCTGCACGGTCAATTCGTTAGTGCCGATGCCCCGCGCTTTATTATATAAACTCTCACCGCGTTTACCGAACTTTAATATTAAATCATTTTTAGCTATATCATATAGATCTTTACCTGTTTTAATTCCCATGCCGACCATTTTTTCCTCGGTCACCTTACCGACACCCGGGAATTTCCCAATTGGCAGTTCATGCAGAATCTCGAGTACATTATCGTAATGTATAACAGTCGTCGCTTTCGGTTTATTCATGCCTGAAGCAATTTTCGCAAGGTACTTATTATATGAAATCCCGCTGCTTGATGTCAGCCCGGTTTTTTCAAAAATATCACTTTGAATGGATAAGGCAATTTCTCTTGAGGATGATTCTTTGCTGACGAGTTCTGTAATATCAAGGTACGCTTCATCCAGGCTCAGCGGCTCTATCAGTTCCGTATAACTCAAAAATATTTCCCTGACCTGGGCTGAAATTTCTTTATACCGTTCAAAACGCGGATGGACAAATATACCGTCTGGACACAGTTTATGAGCAGTTTTCGTCGGCATCGCTGAATGCACCCCAAATTTACGAGCCTCATAGCTCGCAGTCGCAACGACTCCTCTGTTAAATGAGCGTCCGCCCACTATTACAGGTTTGCCTCTCAGTTCAGGGTTATCGTACTGCTCCACCTGAGCATAAAATGCGTCCATATCTATATGAATGATTCGTTTTTCCATCGTCTTCACCCACATTCATTATACCAAATAACGAACACACGTTCTACAAATTAAATTGTCTGTTCCTTAGTTTCGTAAAGACTCATGCCAACTTCAGTATCGACAGCATAAGACAGATGCTTGTGTTTTAGTATCAGATACAAATAGTAGAAGTCTCCTGCACACGCACCTGTATGCAGAGCGATGTAATATTTATATGCCGGGTTCGGCAGCATGAACATCATAGTCACCATTACTGCTGTTATAATCACAAAAGGCATAATGATAATGATAAAAAACTGCCATCTCGTATATACAGTCCCCGGTGATGTTGCATAAGCCATCCCCGCTTTAAATCCGTAGTTCACTTTACCTTCGGGATTAAAAACTTTAAAAAAGATACCGTGAATCGCCTCGTGAACGATGATAATAATAAAAAATAGTGAGATAATGAAAAATACTGCACCGACAATACCAAATTGTTCTCTGCCGACAAGTGCACTGCCCGTCGGCTGAATGACAAATCCTTCAAGTAAATACAGCACTATAAACGTGCCGATCATTACCAGTATTTGAATCCATGATATGCTCTTTAATGCAGATTTATTCTCAAAAATATTCAGTTCCAGCTTGTCCATGTACATGCCTCTTTCTTATTCGTCTGTAATTAACATATCATAATTATAACAGCCATAACACAGGAGTGATTTAATGAATATAACGATTATCGGCGGTGGTCTTGCCGGAGCTTCAATCGGCTATCATCTCGTCAAACTCGGCAACAGCGTGACGATTTACGATCGTAACGATAAAGGCCAGGCAACTTTCGCATCGGCAGGAATTGTCTGTCCATGGATCAGCCAGCGCCGCAATAAAAAATGGTACCGCCTCGTCACAAAAAGCGCTCATTATTATCCGGAGTTTATCAGCACGCTGGAAAAAGAAGCAGGCATGTCAACCGGCTATAAAAACAGCGGTGCAATCTGTCTGTTCAAAGAAAATATTTTTGACAAAGCAACGAAACGTATTAGTGATAAAGCGATAGATAATCCGGATGTCGGTGAAGTCAGACAACTGACTAAAGATGAATTATCCGCGCTGCATCCGTCACTCACAACAGAATACCCTGCACTGATAGTAGAGGGCGGCGGTCAAGTGAGAGGGCGTAAACTGCTTGCTGCCTTAAAAGAAGCATTTATCAAGTACGGCGGAATATGGGAAAATAAATCTTATGACGGCGGTAATGATGACACGCTTAAAATATACACGACCGGTGCATGGGGCGCCGAACAGGCATATAAACCGGAAATCGCCCATCAGCGTGCGGAAATAATGCACTTTAAATTAAAGCATCAAAAAGATCTGCAGTCCCCTGTCGTAATGGCACTCGGTCCGACTTATATCGTGCATCTGGAGAACGACGAGTATGTAATCGGTACAACTCATATCGATACGGACTCATTTGATACTGCTCCTACTGAAGAAAGTTATAATTATCTACAGGATGAGCTGTATAAATACTTTAAACCTGAAGAAGTGGAAATTACTGAAATGGGTGTCGGATTAAAACCGTATACCCGTGACTTTTTGCCGTTTATCGGCTACGTCGCTAATAATACTTTCGTCGTTAACGGCATGGGCTCAACCGGATTGACAGCGAGTCCATTCGTCGGACATGAAGTGGCACGTCTGTTAAATAACCTGCCTACTGAACTTGATTTCGAGGACTACAGCTATATTGAACCGCAAAATTAAAAAGAGTCTGGGACATAAATGTTTCTAAAATAAATAATCCGTACGTTATTCCTGGGGCATCGCGTAAGCCTGTAGTCTTACGCTGATGCTATTCCCCAAGGAGTCTAACGTACGGATTTTATCTATATTTCATTAAACATATTACCTTCTCTGAGCTTTTGTCTCAGCCCTTTTTTATACGAAGAAATTAATCATTGCATATATGTAATACAAGAATAAAATCCCATTTACAATCAAGACGCCGAGCCACAGTTTATCTTTTCTGTATTTGTAGTTAATATACCCGAAAATCGTTCCGAGCGACGTTAGAAGGATATTTAAAATCCATACCACAGCTGCATCCATAAATAGAGGCAGCAGTAAAACAAGGACTGGAATCGCCACACAAAATATTCTTAACATATACTGCCTCCTCAACTAAATCATTATATTTAATTTTACAATATTTAAATTATTTATACAAAATTTATACTCATTTACTACCAGTTACGATGCAGGATCCGGGCAATATGATAATCTTCCCGCTTATATAACTTAAACATAAAATACATAAGTATTAAAAGTCCTGCTTCAATATCTGAAATATCGTCTACGAATATTTTATGATCATTCATCGAACCGATTAAATTCTCTTCCCGGTGCATCGTTAAAGTGACCTCTTTGTCATCTTCAAAAATATAAGGTGTCTCAAGTACAATGCCGTCCGCTCTGAAGTTCATAAAATTGTGAAGCTTGCGTTCTTTAAAGGTAAAACGTTTACCCATATGTTCAACTGTATATTTTGCCACGTTTAAATCTTTAAATCTTCTTCTTTGAAGACCGAGCAAAATTTCAGTACCATTAGCGTGCTGAAAACCATAAGTATTCTTCTCATCACAGCCTGATATCGTCGTCGCAAAAACATCTCCGACAACATTGTTATTACTATCTATAATTGTTACACCCTGATGTTGTTCTTCGTCGATCACTTTGGCATATAACTGCTGCACTAAACACCCTCCTGTCACACATACTGCATTTCTAACAGTTTACCATAATTTATATTGAAAAGAGTATCCTCATAAATGAAGATACCCTAAAACAGCATAATTTATTCTTAATTTAACTTAAAATTAAATCCGTCAATTCCGAAGCTTCCAATTTCCCAAAGTAATGGTTTAAATCAAGTGAGTTCAGTTTTTCATTTAAGTCTTCTCTGACCACTCTCGTACCTTTAAGTGCTTCTTCGACATCTTTAATCTCACCCTGTCCGAAAAAGTCTCCAAAAATCGCACAGTGATCAATTCTGCCGGCTTCAATATCAAGAGAAATATCTACTGTTCCTGCTGATAAACGCGCGTCTCTGTTATATGAATAACGCGGTGTCTTACCGTAATTCCAATCCCAGTTTTTATATTTCTCCTCAACAAGCTTATCGATTTCTGCCCAGTCTTTATCAGTAAGCTCATAGCGTTTTGCCTCATTTACATCGTCGACAGACAGAAATTCCTTAATAATTAAATCTTTAAATTCATCCGTCGTCACATCCTTGTATTCCGGTGCAAGATGTTCGCGCAATGTTGTTACTCTACTTTGTACAGATTTGATGCCTTTTGATTCAATCTTTTTACGGTTCGGATTAAGTACAGCAACCATCGCTTCGACGTTAATATCTAAAAGCAGTGAAAACCCGCCGTATATACGGCCGTTTGACATTGTCATCGCCCCGCCGGATACTTTTTTACCATCGATAATCAAATCATTTCTGCCGCTCTGTTCAACGTTGTTAACACCGAGATTGTTCAGCGCTTTAATAACCGGTGCATACATTTTCTTGTAATCTCCGTATACCCCTGTATCTTCAGACACTAAGAAGCATACGTTTACAGCACCGTCATCTACTAAAATTGCACCGCCTCCGGTATCTCGTCTTACGAGCAGAATTTCATTTTCTTCGAGGTAATCCTGATTCACTTCTGAAACAGAATTTTGAAAGCGTCCGATTTCTACTTTCGGCTTACAATGATACGGGAAAATAATTCCTTCATCCAAAAAGATGTTGTCCTGAACATAGACCTGCATTGCAAGCGCATATGCACCGTCTGTAATATATTCTCCATTACGGAATGGTTCGATTAAATACATTTCAGTCATCCTTTATCTGTTAAATTTTATGTGCGTTTAAAATAGTCTGTCCAATATCATCTGTTAAGAAAACCGTACGTGATTTAATAGCTTCCGGAATTCTGTAGGACTTCTGGTTCATCGTCACAAGCAATGCATCTTCATTCTGCCGGGTTTCACGCCAGAACGGATGTTTTATAAATTGCGGCGTGGTATGTCCAACACCGATTTCAAGGTAAATAACTTTACCTTCTTTATGCTCTTTTAAAAATGCATTGTAGTCATTTCTTTGAGCGTTAAATTTTGCGTCTTCCACCATACCTTTTTCTGCTGTGCGCTTATTTTTTTCCATCGGTGCACCACAGTGAGGACAGTACGGAATAAGTTTAGACGGTATTGCCATATTCTGCTGCTGTTCAGCCATCTGACGCATCAGTTCATCATCGCGGTATGTTTCATCATGACAAAAAGCCGAACACTGCATACGTACATATTCACCCTGGTAATACAGCACTTTATCCATGTTATATTCAGCCGCATAAAAGGCGTTATCAGCATTTGTCGTAATGACGTGATACGGTTTTTTCTCAATCATTTTCTTCAATGCGATATACACTTTTCCTGCGGGCTGATCTAAATAATTCAGGACTATAAAACGGCTTTGAAATGCCCAGTACTCTTCCAGTGTCGGGAATTTAAACAAACTCGCCTGCAGCATATCAAACCAGTTATATTTTTCGATAAAATCCGGAAAGTTGCTCTTAAAGCGTTCTCCGATATAAGTGAAACCGTCAGCTGCCGACATTCCGGCACCAATGCCGACGACAACCGCATCTGCTTCATCGAGCAGTCCCGCAAGCAGTTCACTTTCTGAAGTGTTTTGTTCTAACGTCTTCCAAGCTTTCATGCATATACAACCTCTCTTAAGTCAAAAGATTTTCATAGATTTTTAAATCTTCTGTGTCAAAAACATTAAATACTACCCTGATTGCCGACCCGGTTTCCTCCAGATACTGCTTTACAGCGGCCACTGCAGTTGCTGCAGCCGCTTCTTTCGGATAGCCGAATACACCTGTTGAAATACTGCAGAATGCAATTGCCTCAATATTGTTTTTATCGGCAAGTAGAAGACAGTTTCTGTAGCATTTGGCTAAGAGCTCCTGTTTCATCGGTGATACTTTACCATTCTGGACGACCGGTCCGACTGTATGAATTACATAATCTGCAGGCAGGTTGTAGGCGGAAGTAATTTTAGCTCTGCCAACCGCTTCTTTTCTGCCTTGTTTCTTCATTAATTCAGCACATGCCAGACGCAGCTCTGCACCCGCCTTTGTATGAATAATATTATCGATGCAGTTATGGTTCGGAATCAGGCAGCCGAGCATTTCAGCGTTTGCTGCATTGACGATTGCATCAATTTTCAGCGTCGTAATGTCTCCCTGCCATATGTAAAACTGCTTTGAGACAGGTTCAAGAGATTTAAAGTCTGTCACACCGTCAGTATTATATTCAGATAAAAATGCATCCTGCACATCGAGAAATTCACGGCTGACTTTGACCGCAGGGCGTTCGTTGGCAAGACCGCGGAATACCTCAAACCGCTCATCGAAGTCATCGGGTACTGATTGTTCTGTCTTATTTTCCTGCTGCATATAAGAAATTAAAAAATGCAATCTGTCTGCCTGACTCATCATTTACTATCACCCAATTCTAAAAAAGCTCACACCCTATGTAAATACATATGAATGCGAGCCTTTGAATATAGATATAAATTTAGCTTTAATTAAGCATCCGCAAGCGCATTGAATTCAGTTTCGTCAACACCAGTAAGTTTAACAACCCAGCTCTCATCAGCTTTTGCCGAGTTTAATAATGTCGGCTCATCTGTCGCCTTATCGTTAACAGCAACAATTTTACCTGCTAATGGTGATGCTAAATCAAGTACTGTTTTAGAAGCTTCTAATTCAAGCAGTGAATCGTTTTTAGCTACTTCTCCAGCTTTTGTAAATTCTACAAAGCCTACTGTTCCAATATCGTCCTGCAGTTCCGGAGTCATAATAAGCGTGTACTCCTCGCCATTTTTTTCAACCCATAAATAGTTAGCAACTTTTTTCATTGTTATCCTTCTTTCTATTTTTTTAATTGAAATTCCGATGATATTAATTCAAGCGCACGCTGTCTGTTTGCAGCACCCGGCATGAGCGGTATCAGCAGTATTTCATCAGCGCCGAAAGTTTCTGCCAATGTATCCAGCTGTTTTTTTACGCTTAGTCCATCTCCGACGACCATGCGCGAACGGTTAGCCGACAGCTTTTGAAGTTCTTCTACAGTATAAGTGTATTTCTCTGCAGTTTCAACTGATGGAAAACGTTCAAATTCACTGAAATTCATTTTGCCGAGAAGCCATAAGTCGAGCGCTTTTGCGAGTGATGCCGCCTCGTCATTAGTATCAGCGACGACGACAAATGGTGATACCATTACTAACGGCTGCTGCATGACCGGTGACGGTACAAATTTTTCTCTGTATATACGTCCAGCTTCTTTTCCTACTGCTGTCTTATCTTTTGAAGCGTGCGGAAACAATCCGAATGTAAAACCGATGCCCTGACGTGCAGCGAGTTCCGCTGTCCGGACGCTCGTACTCATCACCCACATTTCCGGGTTCGTCTCGCCTGTCGGATTCGCAGTGACTTCATTAAAACGGTGAAGCTCGTCGTCAGTGTCTGTAACGTATTTTTTTATGTCGCTGATATTTTCTTCGTAACGCTGTTTTTTCGGACGCATTTCGTTCATCGATTTGTTTACAGCAGAGGTCCCAAGCGTATTCCCGATACCAAGATCTACTCTTCCGGGGTATAAGCTTTCCATTACCCTGAAGTTCTCCGCAACTTTTAACGGACTGTAATGCGGAATCATTACGCCGCCGGAACCAAGTCTGATTGAAGATGTTTTTCCGAGTATATGCATCATTAATAATTCGGGACTGCTGCTGGCAAATGCATTGACATCATGATGCTCTGCCATCCAGAAGCGGTGAAAACCGAGACTTTCTGCCTTCTGTGCAAACTTAACAGTATTTTTTAAGGCATCTTGCGGTGTCTCTCCTTCATCTATTACGGCATAATCCAATACGTTTAATTTAACCATTTGAACATATCCTTTTTATCATCATTTCGATTGAACTTTCAATGTCAGCTCTTTGTTTTGAACCTCACTCGTCATATCGACCTCGTCTTCATCCGATGTATCGATGACATATTCCCCGGAAATATTATCTTTATCCCGGTAAAATAATTTGATGCGGTCGATGCTGAAAAAGTCATGTTCCAGCATTGCGAGCATGCTGTTCATATGGTCGAATTCTGCGTAGTTCTCACGTTCAAGCAAAACCTTATTACGTTCTTCTCTATATTCATTCAATGACTTCCGGTCGATGACCAGCTCGACATTATGCTTTTCTATATCCAGCAGGTAAAAATGTTTCGCATCGATTGCGATACGTTTCTCACCGAGGCCAACAATATCGTCGATAAAAGACACTCCGGTGAATTTTACGTTTTTAATATTAGAAACATCCAGTAATTGCTTCATTTATAAACCCTCACACCATCATAATAATAACATGATTGTATCATAGTCCCCCTATGAACTCAGCCCGCTTGCTCATTATCAGGAACTCAACTGATTGACAATAATTTTATAGATTGCTACTTTGAAAGTAATCATTAAAAGAACGTATATAAGGAGCAGCATGATGAATAAAAAATATTCAGCTTTATTTGAACCTTTACTTTTACCGAACGGCATTGAACTGTCAAACCGCTTCGTTCTGTCGCCGATGATTACCAACTCATCAACCCGTGATGGCTATGTAACAGATGAAGATACACTGTATCATGCAAGAAGAGCGGCATCAGCACCAATTCAAGTCACAGGGGCCGCTTATATAGAACCATACGGCCAGCTGTTTGAATACGGCTTCAGCGTTGCTGATGACAAAACAATTCCGGGGCTAAAAAAGCTCGCTGCAGCCATGAAAAAAAACGGTGCTAAGGCCATTCTCCAACTGACACATGCCGGACGCTTTTCAAACCAGGCAATACTGGATCTAGGTGTTGTTTACGGTCCGAGCTTTATGGAATTAAATACGCCGATTAAACACCAGGTGCTGCCGATGACAAAACGTAAAATTGATACGGTGATCCAGCAATATGCCGACGCTGCAGGACGTGCAATTGAAGCAGGCTTCGACGGCATTGAGATATCTGCCGCACAGCGGCTGTTAATACAGACTTTCTTCTCGAAATTCTCAAACGAACGGGACGACGAATACGGTGCAGATTCACTCGAAAACCGGTCCCGTTTCGGCCTTGAAGTGATTAAAGCAGTGAGTGATGTCATTAAAGAAGAAGCGCCTGAGGATTTTATATTCGGATTCAGAGGCACGCCGGAAGAAACACGCGGCGATGATGTCGCTTACAGCGTGGAGGACTTCTTGCAATTTGTCGACTGGGCCGGGGAAATTACAGATATTCACTACCTTGCGATTGCCAGCTGGGGACGCAATATTTATCAGAATGAAGTCCGGGCTAAAGGCCCCTATCAGGGTCAGCCGGTGAACAAAGTCGTCTACGAGCATGTTAAAGGCAGAATCCCGATGATGGCAACCGGCGGTGTGAATACCCCGGACAAAGCATTGGAGGCATTAGAATATGCAGATATGGTAGGCGCATCCAGTCCGTTCATTACAGAACCTGACTTTGTGCCTAAACTGCGGGACGGCCGCGAAGACGACATTGATTTGCAGTTCACTATTGCAGATCTGGACGATTTAAAAATTCCTAAAACCGCATTTAAAGACATTGTACGCATGATGGACTACGGCGAAGGCCTGCCGAAAGAAACGCGCGATGAACTGAGACGTTTGGCGGATGAAGAATAGCTGATTTATCGGGTTTTATCCACAGTAATTGAAACTGTCCTTTTAAGGGTATTGATATTAAGTATGCACTTACACAATATTTTGAGGAGGATTATTTTGAAGAATGAACAACTAGTTTTAGCAAAACGTCCGGAAGGTCTTCCGGGTGATGATGTTTTCAGATTCGAAGAGACGGATGTTAAGAAGCCTGAGACTGATGAACTCTTAATAGAAAGTGTTTATATTTCAGTCGATCCTTATATGCGCGGACGCATGAATGATGCTAAGTCCTATGCAAAACCTTTTAATATAGATGAACCTCTAAGCGGTCATATCGTCGGCAGAGTTGTCGAATCGAATGCTGATGGTTTTAAAGAAAATGATGTCGTGACAGGCAGATTGTCATGGAAAAAATATAATACGACCGCAGCTGAAAATGTAAGTAAAGTAGTTTCAACTGATGTACCCTTCCATTTATATTTAAGTACACTTGGTATGCCGGGGCACACTGCTTACGGCGGCTTACTCAACATCGGTAAACCGGAGAAAGGCGAAACTGTTGTTGTGTCGGCAGCTTCAGGAGCTGTCGGTTCTGTTGTCGGTCAAATCGCTAAAATTAAAGGTGCACGAGTTGTCGGTATTGCCGGCGGTTCGAAAAAAGTAAACTACCTTACAGAAGAATTAGGTTTCGATGCCGGTGTCGATTACAAAGCTGATGATTTCAAAGATAAATTAAAAACAGCTGTCCCTGACGGCATTGACGTATATTATGAAAATGTCGGCGGCACTGTGTCTGACGAAGTATTTAATCATTTGAACAGATTCGCAAGAATTCCTGTCTGCGGAACCATTTCTTCTTACAACAGTAAAGACGATAACGGTCCACGTGTTCAAGGACAGCTGGTTAAATCCCAGGCATTGATGCAGGGATTTCTCGTTGCACAGTTCGAAGATGAAGCTGAAGAAACGAGCAAGCAGCTTGCACAGTGGGTTCAGGAAGGTAAAATTAAATCCGAAGTATCAATTGCAAAAGGTTTCGATAAACTGCCCGAAGCTTTTAGAAATCTCTTTACCGGAGACAATTTCGGCAAGCAGGTCGTTAAAGTATCGGATTCACTAGATTAATATAGTAAAAAGCCGTTTGAAGATTTTTATCATCTTCAAACGGCTTCTTTATTTTTAATAAATTAAGCTTAATATTCTGCCATAATAAGATTTGAATAAAGCATGATATTCAAATTCGTAAACATCTTCCCCTAAATATAAAATTTCGTACACTATATTTTTATCTTCAATTTCAAAATTAGTATTTAAAAAGCCATTTTTCTCATAGAACTGTTTTCTTTTAAACCTCTGCTCATAATTATCCGCAGCACGATCGACTTTTTCTATATTTAAAAGTAAACGTTTGTCTTGGTAAATTTCTTCTAAATGTTGTAATACCATGCTCCCGTAGCCTTTCGACTGCTGTGACGGATCAATAGCAAGATAAAACACATAAACAATATCTTTATAATATGTTAAGTACAAAAAGCCAATATACTCACTTTCATCATAAATCGCATATAAATCGCAATTTTTCTTTTTTGATTTATACATTAAAAGCCAAAAGGGAACTCGTTCATATTTAGGGAATGCCTCGAAATATAAATCTTTAACCTTCGGCAATTCATTGGTTTTATCCAAATGAATTAAATTAATCACCGTTTTAATCACCTTTCACTTTTAATACTGATAAAACTAAAGATTTCTATTTTGTTTTCACTAACAGACTTACTACTTCTACGTGAACTGTATGCGGGAATAAGTCTACAGGCTGTACAGTTTTTAATTCATAGCCGAATTCTCTCATCCATGTAATATCTTTTGCAAATGTTTCAGGGTTGCATGATACATAGACAACTCTGTCCGTTCCGAGTCTGGCAATACGGCGCATTACTTTGCCGCCTGCACCTGAACGCGGCGGATCCAGCATAAGTAAATCAGGAATGCCCCACGTTTCCAGTATTTCATCCATACCGCGACGTGCGTCTTTGGCAAGAAAGTACGTGTTATCAATGCCGTTGTCTACTGCATTGCGTTTCGCCGATTCAATAGATGATTCAACAATTTCAATGCCTGCAAGTTCTTTTACTTTCCGAGCAAATGGCAGTGAGAATGTTCCTACACCGCAAAACAAATCAATCATACGTTCATGTTCTTTCGCATCTGCCATTTCAAGTGCCAATTCAACTAATTTTTCCGCCTGAGTCGGGTTCGTCTGGAAAAATGTATCGAACCATGTACGGTATTTATAGCCGTACATTACATCGTGAATATAATCTCTGCCGTGCAGCAGGTGCGTATCTTCAGATTGCGTACGGTCGGCAATATCTGTATTTACCATCCACATAATGCTCTTCATGTTATTAAAACTTGAAGTAAGTTCTTCAACCAGTTCATCGATTAAAGGCTCTAAATCACCTTCCGGTTTTTCAGTTGCAAATACTGCAAGCATCATTTCTTCTGTTTCCTGAGAACGTCTTACCATTAAGTGACGGAGCAGTCCGGTGTGGTTTTCTTTATCGTATCCCGGTAGCTCATATTTTCTCGCCCATTTAGAAACAACGAGCATGGCATCAACCATTTCATTGTTTGCAATTAAACACGTATTGATATCGATAATTTTACGGAAATTGCCAAGTTCGTGCATGCCGAGCTCACCGTTTTTACCAAACGTAAATTCCATCTTGTTACGGTATTCAAACGGATTATTTTCCATGCCTATCGCATCTTTAACAAGTGAAGTATCGAAATCGTTCTTTTTCAGTTCACGCTTAACAAAATCTGTTTTCTCTTTTAACTGTGCCTCATAGCTCCAATGCTGCCACACGCAGCCTCCGCATAATGAAAAATGCGGGCATGGCGGTGTAACCCTGTCAGGGTTCGCCGTTACTATTTCTTTTGGCAGGACATTGGCACGCTTTCTCGTTGGATTCGGCACTTCAACAGTCACCGTTTCCCCTCTCAATGTCTGCGGAATAGCCAGATTCAATTTGCGCGGTTTATGTCCGCCATGGTCGCGCAGTGCGTAACCGCGTCCCGAACCTTTACTATCCAGTTCATCTATCGTTACTGTAAATGTTTCAATATGATCGTTATCAATTTTAACCAATATTATCCCCTCACACATCTATTCATTCTTATAATTTTACTGATAGAGATGACTTGTTGCAAGCTAAAATGATAAAAGCCTGATTGGAAATTCTGGATACACATGAGCCCCTGTCACCCCAATCCCGTAAGTGCCGGATACACATGAGCCCCTGTCACGCCAGTCCCAAAAGCTCTGGATACACGTGAACTTCTGTCATGCCAGTCCCGATAGCTCTGGATACACGTGAACTTCTGTCATGCCAGTCCCGATAGCTCTGGATACACATGAGCCCCTGTCATACCAGTCCTAAAAGCTCTGGATACACGTGAACTTCTGTCATGCCAGTCCCAAAAGCTCTGGATACACTTGAGCCCCTGTCATGCCAGTCCTAAAAGTAAAAACGACTTAAAAATCTTAATATAAAGATTTCCAAGCCGCCTAATAATTAATACATAATTTTTTTATTTTTATTTTTAAAGCGCTGATTATGCGAAGAGACCATTGCAAACTGATCAGCCTTCGGATCAATATAGGTTTTCGCGTTGTTCACAGCGTTCACTGCATCTGCATATGCACCGGCAATCAGGTTCACTTTCCCCGTGTATCTGATACAGTCTCCGGCAGCAAATATACCCGGTACGTTTGTCAGGCCGGTCGGTGCAGCTTTAACGAAAAAGTCATTTTCCAGATTGAGTCCGAGGTTATTCTCTCTGAACAGCAGATTTTCCTGATCGTAGCCGTGATTTACAATCAGCTCATCGTAAGCATTATGAGTAATATCACCTGTCTGATTATTAGTAATCTCGACGTATTCCATCAGCTCTCCGCCGCTGACGCCTGTGACTTCAGACTGTGTCATTACTTTAACACCATTTTTCTGAAGTCTGCTGACATCTGCTTCATGTGCTGTCAAATCATCTCCACGGTATATAATATGAATCTCACGTGCAATCGGCGACAGGTCATTGGCCCAGTCCACCGCTGAATAACTGCCACCGGTAATGAGTATTTTTTTATCCGTAAAGCGCTTAATATCAGGTACTGCATAATGAAGATTTTTATTTTCAAACAGATGTGCATTTTCAATATTCAGCTTAACGGGCTTAATCATACCGCCTCCGCCGATAGTAATGATGACACTTTTAGAATAATGTTTATCTCCTGTTGATGTTTCAACACTAAAATATTCATCGTTCTCTTTTTGAATATTAGTCACTATCGTATTCAAGACGACGTCCGGTTTGAATGTCAGTCCCTGCGCAATCGATTTTTCTATCAATTTACCTGCAGCAAGGGGCTCAGTTCCGCCGATATCCCAAATCATTTTCTGCGGATAAAGATGAACTTTGCCGCCGAGTTTATCCTGTCCGTCGATTATTTTAGTCTTCATTTCTCTGAGCCCTGCATAAAATGCACTGAACAATCCTGCAGGTCCCCCGCCGATTACAGTGACATCATATATATTCTTAGTCATCAACAATACACTCCTTAGTTAGAACCCAATGCTTCTTCGACATCTTCGACGATTAAACTGTTCGCAATATAGCCGCTGTATAACCAGCTGTCAGCCTGTGTGTATTCGTAAACATTGCCATTTTCTACTGCCGGAATGTTTTTAAATACATCATCTGAAAATGCAGTCTCGCTGTCACCTTCGGCATTGCCGATAAAGAATATATGGTCCGCTTTCATTTCCGCAAGACTCTCAAGTGATGCTTCAATCCACGGTGTTTCATTATCAGTTGAAAGTTCTTCTACTAACGGCGGTGCGCTTAAACCTAAATCGTTATATAATACTTCACCGCTCGATTTATCTTTATTTGAGATAAAGTAAGAATCACCTGTCCACCAGATTGCAACTGCTGTTTCCTCACCAACTTCACTTTCCAGCTCCGCTGAAGTTTCTTCAATAAGAGTATCGTATTCAGCTATTTTTTCTTGTGCCAAATCTTCTTTGCCGAACACTTCGGAAACGCGGGTTAAACGGTTTCTCCAGTCGTCGTAGCTGCCGCTCTCAACAACGAAAGACGGGGCAATTTTAGAGTAGCTGTCGTACTTTTCCCCATCAGCCAGATCAGCTGAGCTTAACAGAATTAAATCGGGCTCTTCTTGCACTACCGCTTCAAATGGCAAATCAAACGGCATTAAAGGCAGTCCTTCGAGACCTTCAGGCTGCAGATATTCCTGAACGCTGTCTTCGCCGACTGTCCACTGTGCTGCCGGTGTCTCCTCCAGTGTAAGTATATCGTCTTCCAAGTATGTACCGATAATACGTTCCGGGTTTTCAGGCACTGTTACTTCATTACCTGCATCATCTGTTAATGTAAATTCTTCACCTGCTGCATTCTCTGTTGACTCTTCAGCTGTATTTTCTTCGCTGTTTGAACAACCTGCAGCAAAGATTGATATTCCAAGCATTAAAACTGCTAATTTTTTCATCTATTTTCTCCATTCAATTTTTGTAATAAATCATGACACTGATAATCATTATCAATAGAATTTTATGCTTAATATCGCTTAATGTCAACTATTCTTAATACATCTAAGTAAAAAAATTAAAAGTTTTAATATCTATTTATCGTTTCGATTTACACCCTCGTGGTATATAAGTAAAAAGAGAAATTTTACCGTTAAGGGGATGATAGTATGACTGCATACAGACATCGCGACTTTAATTCCGTCTACCGGTTTATGGCAATAGGTGCTGCTATCGGTATTTTAATAGGAATTATCACAGGTTTAATTTTCGGACATGCCGGCTTTTGGATATTAGCAGGAATTGCACTCGGCATTAGTGCCGGCGCTGCTATTGAAGCATCTCTGCACACTCCGCCTACTAAAAAAGAAGGATAGTTCACATGATGAACTATCCTTCTTTTATTGATATTAAGAAACCATTAATTGTTTATACATTCTTATAAAATCTGATTTACTGAACATTACCGGTACCGGATATAAAGGATTCGCTTCTCTGTAAGCTGCATCAGCCAGTGATTTCAAATCTTCATTTTTCAATTCCTTAAACTTCGTACCAACATCCATTTTGGTATTTAGTTCTTTAATGCTTTCAATAAATTTTTCTGCTTTAACTTCAATACTGTCCCCTTCTTCAGTCACTTTCGCAATATCACCGAGATGCGCCAGTTTACCGTGAACCGCTTCGCCGTATTCTTCCAGAATATAAGGCAGAATAATAGAAACTGCCTGGCCGTGCTGGACATTGTATCGTGCACCTAAAGCATGGGCCATCGCATGAACATTTCCTACGTAGGCTCTTGTAAATGCCTTGCCTGCAAAATAAGACGCCCGCTGCATATTTGTGCGCGCCTGAATGTCCTGACCGTTGTCATAAGATTTATATAAATTATCATATATCAGTTCAATTGCTTCCTCGCTCAGCATTTTCGTTTGCTTCGTATTGCTGCGGTTAAGATACGCTTCCACTGCATGTGTTAATGCATCCATACCTGAAAAAGCCGTCATATGCTGCGGCAGACCAAGAAGAAGTTCCGGATCAAGCACTGCTGCATCAGGCATCAGCTTAGTATCAATTATTGCGTATTTCTCCTTCGTTTCACTGTCGGTAATAACAGCTGCGATTGTCGCTTCACTGCCGGTTCCCGCTGTTGTCGGCACCGCAACGAAATAAGGCAGTTTCTTTCTTACTTTCAAGACACCTTTAAAACGGCTGAAATCCGTAGTGTTTTTCGCTGCTGCAATACCTGTACCTTTAGCGCAGTCGATTGCCGATCCGCCTCCAAAGCCGATAATACCATCACAATTTTGTTCGTTATATACATTTACAGCTTCTTTTATATTTTCTGTTGTAGGATTCGCCACTGTGCCTTTATATATAAAATAAATAATATTTTCTTCATTTAAACTGTCGAGCATTTTATCGAGAAGACCCGCTTTTACAATGCCTTCATCAGTCACGATTAAAACTTTTTTTATATTTTCTTCAGTTAATTTAGGAGCCAGTCTATCAATGCACCCCACACAGTTCATTACTGTTGGCGGCTGCCAGTTTAATAAGTGTGCAGTACTCTTCATTATCCCCTGATATGCACGGCTGTACATTTTAAATAACATAGTCATCTTTCCTTCCACACGTTCAGAAATAATCTGTTACATATATTCTATATACCCATTCCTAAATTTGAGTGAGAGTAAAATGATAAAAAGATTAAATTCACTGCTTATTTTAATAACACTATACAGTTGAAATGTATACAGTCTAACTATATAGTTGAACTATATACTAAGAGGTGAATAATATGAGACCGAAACTTTTACCGTTATCGGAAACAATGCATTTAATTATGCTGGCATTAAAAAAGCCTCTGCACGGCTATGCGATTATGCAGCACGTCAGCGAAATGTCCGGCGGCCAGGTTAATATCGCAGCAGGCACACTTTATGGTGCACTTGATAACCTTAAAAAAAATCAGTATATAGAGCTGATTTCAGACCCTGCAGAACGCAAAAAAGTCTATCAGGTCACCACACTTGGTGAGGAAATACTGGAACTCGAAAACATACGCTTAAAGAAATTTATTTCACTTTATGAGAGTGAGGATGGTTCAAATGAATAAGTACAAATTCTTTATTGATCCATTAAAAGAAGAACAGTGGATTAACCAGATGCAGAAGAAGAGCTATCGTTTAACTGATATTTCACTGGATTTCATTTATAAGTTTGAAAAAACTGCTGAAGATTACGTTACACAGGTGGATTATCAAGAGTATATGAACAAATCCAGATACGAGGAATATATCAGCATTCACGAAGAATTCGGCTGGGAACATATCAGAGGCGGCCGCTTCGGTTCGATGACGCAAGTATGGTCAAAAATCCCCGATGGCAATGATGAGCTGTTTTCTGACAGAGAGTCTAAAATTAATTATTATAAAAGATACATGGAAATGACCAGCACATTCGCAATTCTATTTTTAGTGTATTCAATGCTTTTTCTTCCAGACGGTCCGGGAATGATATTTTTAACGCCGGGCTTATGGGAGATGCAGGGCATGGAATTTTGGAGAGCTTTTCTGTTTGAACTGCCCTTCGCTCTTATGAGAACCTTGCCGGCGATACTGTTCCCCATTGTGACAGTAATGTTCTTTGTTGCCTATTACAGAATGAATAAAGCCAAAAAAGAACTTGAGCTGGAAAATTAACAGTTTCTTAAAGGGGAGATTTAAATGGAACTTACCAATATTTCTAAAAAATATCGAAGCAATGTTGTGCTCGACAATATTAACTTCACAATGGATTCGAATGTTACCGGTTTAATCGGTAAAAATGGTGCGGGTAAAACGACAATAATGAAAATAATGTGCAGTATTATTCAAAACTACTCCGGTACGGTAAATAAAAATGACGGTGCTGAGATTGGTTATTTAATCGAAGAACCGAAGTATTATAAAAATAAATCGGGGGAATACAACATCGAATATTTCACAAAAATATACACACCTAATTATGACAAGATATATATTAATTCACTGCTTGAACAGCTTGGCATGACCGGCTATGTAAATAAAAAGATGAAAACATATTCAATGGGAATGAAACAAAAACTCGGTCTCGTCATCGCTCTCGCCAGAAAACCGGAGTATCTAATTCTCGATGAGCCTACTAATGGTATGGATCCGGACGGTTCGATAGAGGTCCTCAGCATTATCCGCAAGCTGGCTGCCGATTACGGCATGAAAGTGCTGATTTCGAGTCATAAACTGGAAGATATTGAAGCTGTCAGCGATGATATTGTTTTTATCGATAAAGGGAAACTCAGCAGCAAAGAAAATGTAGAACAGCTGAGTACAACTGTGACAATGTCGTTTGTCTTTGATAATGAGGATACTGAATTTGCATTAAATGTCATTAAAGGCTTCGATGATAATGCTAAACTTACAGAGAATATCGTATCTACTACTTCAGTACACCTTCTGCAGGAAATATTAAAAGCATTGAGTGTTGAAAGCATTTATCCTGCTGACATTAACAAACAACAGCGCTCGGTTAAGGACTACTACTTTACTCAAATGAAAGGTGGCGGTGAGCATGAGAATCAGTAAATTGGTTTCGTATGATCTTAAAAATATAATGACGAGCTGGCTCACTTACTTTTCAATTGCACTGTGTGTTCTGCCTGCCTTCGGGATTGCCTACTCTGTAGCAAACTTCAAGGGTCCATTTGAAGTGATTCAGCTGACATATTTCTTTGCATTCTTCGGCTCACTGCTGGTAGTAATTATTGCGATGCTGTCCTATACAAAAGACCTCAGCCAGAATACAATTACTCTTATGATGAATGAAAAATCGTCACGGATAAAATACTATATAGCAAAAGTTATTACTATCGGTATTATCGGGCTGATCTTTGGAATCGCTGGTACACTCTCAACGTATTTCCTGGCGGAATATGCAGGACTTGAAATGGCAGGAGAACTGTTTTGGCAAATTCCGCTTCATTATGTACTCTATGCATTGTTCTACGGGACACTGTTTTTAACAATCAGTACATTCTTTACGAATGTACTCGCATTATTTATCGTTGCGGTGCTGTCGATTATGATGCTGCCGACACTGTTTGATGGACTGCTGTTGTGGAACGATTTACCTGAATGGGCTGGAACATTTATAACGGACTGGTTCCCGCTCTACTTTATTTCGGAAACGATCGGTTCGCATAATTGGATAACAGAACATTATATATCAACTATTGTCGCGATTATTCTGATTATCGTAATTGGCTTAATTAGAATTCAGAAAAAAGATTATTAGTGTAAAAAACCTCCGCGGAATAATTTCCGGGAGGTTTTTTATATTGGGAATTCTTCTTTCCGAGATAATTCAATTAATGATATCTGAAGTAAAATCACTATTACTACGGCTATCAATCCAATAGCTATATGAATCATTATCGGTGTATCGAAAAATATCGGTACAAACATTGCCAGTGGCACTACCATACTCAGCATTGATCCCTGTCTTTTCGATTTCAAACTGATATGCTGTTTTTCTCCGCAGTACGGACATTTTGCTGATCCATCTAGTGTTTTAAGTGTTCTCGCTTTATCTTTAAACGTCCATTCCATCTGACATTTCGTACAGCGTGCCAAATAATCCGCTCCTTATGATAATGTTATTTTGACTGATCCCATCTCACTCATATATTCCGCTCTGTAAAGCTGCTCTCTTATTTTGTTTTCCTCCAGTGCATTTTTCACTTTTCCAACTTTTGCCCGGGCAACAATTTTAGTATTTTCAGGCGGTGTCCGATAGTTTACACTGACTGAACCCATCTTGCTGAGTGCTTTTAAATCACTGTCAGGCGTCAAGTTATCCAATGAAATTTTGCCGAGTTCCGTAATTAAATTGTACCTTTCCGCCTTAACGCCGCCAGCGGTTATACGGCCCATTTCTGTTTCCATATAGAGATTTCGGAAGTCACTTGATTCCACTTTTAATGCTCCCATAGCAGACTGGAATTCACCGTAGTTACCAGTCAATCCTGCCGCTTCTATTGCGCCTTCTTTTGTTTTCACTTTAAATTCTTCCGCTTCAATATCACTGATAATCACTTTGCCATTTTTATTATTCACGGTAAGCATATCAAGTTTTTCCGGCCAGGTTATTATCAGCTCATCTTTTTTAAGCTGCTTGCGCTTTTTCATAAAATCAATGATGTTATTAAACTTTACTTCATCTTTTGAACTGCTGTGATATATCGTCAGCTGAGCATTTTCCGCTTTATATTCAAGCTTGCCTTTATGAGTGTAACTTAAAAATTTAATACCGAGTTTCTTGCCTTTTTCGATTTTAATATCGACCATCTCACCGTTAATAACGAGCTGATTAATATTATAGTCTTTCATTTCTGCTGCAAAGTTTCCTGTAACAGGATGCATGACCATTTCTGTTACTTTAGGTTTTGGTTCCGGTTTTTGCTCCGGTTCTTCTTCAACAATCTCTTCAGCGATAAACTTCTCGGCGACTTTACGGGGTTCCCCTAACACTTTAAGAAGATATTCTTCTGTATCTCCAAGTTCCATCGCTTTTTTTATTTGTGCTTCAAAATCAATTATAATCTCCTTGCGCCGATGTTCAGGCAGTACATTAAGTTCTTGATCCAGTTCTGTTATAAACTCATTTAGCGACATTTAATTCCCCTGCTTTTCAAATTTCCTCTATTGGATAATAACCTTTAATATCATTATAAATGCAGTTTTAATATATTGCCAAATATCGTATATTTATATTTTACCGGGAAAGCGTTATGATTAAACTAATTTATAAAAAGGGGATGTTCATATGACTTTAACACTATCCGATATTCAGGCTGCACACGAACGGATTAAACCTTATATCATCAAAACACCTGTTTTAAGACTCCACAATCTCGAAGAAATTCTAGGCTGTGAAGTATATGTTAAATTAGAAAATATGCAGCGTACTAAAGCCTTTAAACTGCGCGGGGTAATGAATGCACTGCTTCAGCTTACAGATGAAGAGCTGAAACGCGGAGTTGTCACTTCATCTTCCGGAAATCACGGTCACGCTGTTGCTTATGCATCAAAAATGCTCGGTATTAAAGCGACTGTTGCAGTACCTGATACTGCGCCGCCCTTTAAACTTCAAAAAATTGCAGAGCACGGTGCTGAAATTATTCCGACAACTGTCGAAGAACGTTTTAAACTGCAGGAGTCACTGGTTAAAGAACATGGTTATACATTAATTCCTCCTTTTAATGATTACCGCATTATGGCGGGACAAGGTACTGTCGGGCTGGAGATCTTAGAGCAGCTTCCGGATGTGGATCATATATTTGTTCCTGCGAGCGGCGGTGGTTTAATCAGCGGTATCGGCGCAGCAGTTAAAGAAATGACAGATGGTGTTAAAGTCCACGGTGCTGAACCGGCGAACTTGCCGAAATTTTCTACGAGTCTGCAAAATGGTGAACTAACTCAGGTTGAAAACAAAGGCACAATCGCAGATGGTTTAGTCAGTATTATTCCAGGTGAAAAGAACTTCCCACTCGTCCAGAAATACGTTGATACATTCTATACAGTCAGTGAAGAAGCGATGAAAAAAGGTCAGAAATTAATGTTGATGGAAGCGAAAATCTTAACAGAAATATCTTCTTCAATCGCTATCGGCGGTATTCTAAACGGAGAGATAGAAGTGAATAAGAAAGACAAGATTTGTTTCGTTATTACCGGAGGTAATTTAGGTTTCGATCAGCTCGACTATATTAAAGACACTGACTACTAAATAAAAACAGCTGAAGCAAATGCTTCAGCTGTTTTCTTTTGTACTGTCATAGATAAATAATGAGCCGATTAATCCAATAAAAGAAATCCCTGTTATAAAGTAAAATGCGAAGTGCGTGCCTGCAGCGATTCCAAATTCCGTACTTCCGAGAGACGCTGACCCCTGTCCAATCGTGAACAAGGTAATTGCAATAGCAGTACCGAGCGCCCCGCCGACCTGAGTCAATGTGTTCATCGCAGCAGAACCATCCGCATATAACTGATGGGGCAGCTGATTCATCGCATTTGTCTGAGACGGCATTATAGTCATAGGTAAACCGATAAACATTATCATAAACAGCACAATAACCTGCCATACAGGTGTTGCATCACCAAGAACTATTAAAAATCCGATATTCGCAGCGGTAATCAAAGCGAATCCGGTAACGACAAAGAACTTTGGTCCAATCTTATTGTACATAGCCCCTACAACAGGTGACATTACAAAATTAAGTATGTTCCCCGGCAGTAAAATCAGTCCTGCCACTGCAGCTGTAAACAGTAGTGCTCCTTTTAAATAAAGCGGCATTAAAATTGATGTCGATAAAATTATAAAAAGACTTAAAAACATCATCAGTGTTCCAAGTGTAAACATTGGGAATTTAAATATCTCTAAATTAATAAGTGGCGTTTCAAGTACTGTTTGTCTACGTGCAAATAAAATTAATGACACTATACCTAATATCAACGGCAGCCAGACAGTAACTGTTGTAAATGGATTATCTGCATACATGCTTAAACCGTAAACAATGCCGCCAAAACCAATCGTTGAGTAAACAACAGAAATATAGTCCAGCTTCGGTTTTGTGACTGTCGAAACATTTTCGACTACTATTAATGAATAGATCAGCAGTAACGCGTACAGCGCTGCACTGATCCAAAAAATATAAGTCCAGCCTACAGTTGTGATAATTACACCGGAAGCCGTCGGACCAATGGCTGGAGCAGCCGTAATAACAAGTCCCATCAATCCCATAACCATTCCGCGTTTATGAACCGGGAAAATCACCATCAGCACACTCAGCATCAGCGGTAAAATTATTCCCGTTCCAAGCGCCTGAACAATTCGGCCTAAGAGCAGCAGTTCAAAACTTGGAGATAATGCAGCTATCACCGCACCAAGTCCTGATATTGACAGTGAAGCAGCAACCAGCTGCCTCGTTGAGAACCATTTAATTAAAAATGCTGAGACAGGTATTAAAACTGCCATCGTCAGCAAATATCCGGTAGTCAGCCACTGAGCGGCAGATGCCGTAATATCGTATTCATTCATTACATCGGTCAATGCCATATTTAAAGAAGTTTCCCCGAACAGCCCGACAAACGCTCCAAGCATTAGTGCAAACGCCATTAATTTCGTATGTTTAGTATTTATTAAAGCTTCCATTACATTCTTCTTTCTTTTTTAAAATAGTTTTTTACATTAATTATTCCGGTTACTGTACTTCTTTAAATCATATCAGATTATCTTTTAATTACTTACTTAAATCGTACAAAAAAAGCAGAATCTCCAAAGAGATGCTGCTTTACATACTACAATAATGAAGTAAACCATAGACCGAGTGATGTTCCGATATAGTTACCGATAATATAACCGAGTGTACCAATAATTAAAATTGGTCCCACGAGCTTAGTCCAGCCGCGTGAAATCGCCATCGCAGCAGCTGTAGTCGGTCCGCCGATATTCGCGTTCGATGCCAGTATAATTTCTTCCAGATTAAATTTGAACAAACGTCCAAAACCAAATGAAACCAGCATATTAATAAACACAATAATTGCTGCAAATACTAAAATTAACGGTGCATTTTGTATAATCAGCGGTATTGATGCAGGAACACCGATTACTACAAAGAATATGTAGATAAAGAATGTTCCGAACTCCTGAGAGCCTGAAATACTTTCAAAGTATTTAGGAAACAGTGCAACTGACAATAATGTCAGCGTTGTCAGCATAAGATAGTTATCGCCGATGATACCCCGCAGTATAGATAACAGTATATTGCTGTCTGCAGGAATAAGATTAGAGAAGAAGCCTGCTAAACTGAATGATACTGCAACAATCACAAATGCTGTTCCGATAGCTTTTGCAATATCCTGCAATGATATTTCTTTCCCTTTCCAATAATCAGAAGCCTGGTTCTCACTGCCCCCATTTTTCTCTATTTCATCAATATGAGGTGTTTCGAATTTACTCCGGAAGAAACTTAAGGCCGGTATCGTAATAAGAACGAAGAAATACAGCACCATCAGCAAGTTATCCGCAACGACGGTTGAAGAGACTATATCCTCAGGGACATCAAAACGCGTTGCCATTGCCGCAAAGTTGACTCCGCCCCCTGTGTAAGAGCCACTCAGCATCGCACCGATGTAATTCAACTGCGGAATATATTCCTTCAGAATAAAGAATGCCGTAATCGTTCCCGCTATTGTTCCGATTGTACTGATTAAAAATATAAGTAATAGTCGTTTACTCTCCTGCCAAACTTTTACAACATTCGACTGAAATAACAGCAGCGGGATAGCCAGCGGCACGACATAAGTCCATACCGTATCGTACACCGGTGACTCCAATGGAATCACTCCCGTATTACTTAAAAGCATTGCCCCGGCAAGCGCGATAATCGCACCCGAAAGTTTCGACGCCCAGCTGAACTTCTGCTCCAGTATAATCGCAATTGCAGCCCAGCCAATTAAAATCGCCCACAACACCCAATAGTTCTCGGGGTGTATAAGACTCGCTGTCTTTTCCATGAATTCTCCCCCTCGTGTATAGTTACTCCTATTCTACTCCAGGGCAAATAATATTAACAGATAATTATAAATCTTTTAAAAGATAAAAATGCATCTGCTGTATAAAAGCAGATGCAGGTTCTTATAAATTTACTTCCAGAAGAATCGGTGTATGATCCTGTCTCGTTCCGGAATCAATCATTTCCGATTTAATTACTTTTTCTGCAAGACGGCTGCTCACGAGCCAGTAATCAATTCTCCATCCCGAGTTATTAATCTTACTCGTTTTGGCACGCTGTGCCCACCAGGAATACACACCGGTCACGTCTCCGTTAATATGACGAAAAGTATCTGTGAATCCTTTATCCAGCAAATTTGTGAAGCCTTGCCGTTCCTCATCTGTAAACCCTGCAGAACGGCGGTTGCCTTTTGGATTGGCCAGGTCAATTTCCTTGTGAGCCACGTTGAAGTCTCCCGTAACGAAAACAGGCTTGCTAAGGTCCAGTTCCTCTATATACGCAGCGTAACGTTCATCCCAAATTTGACGTTCTTCAAGGCGTTTTAAAGCATCTCCCGCATTCGGTGTATAGACCTGAGTAATGTAAAAATCATCAAACTCTAAAGTAATCATACGGCCTTCACTATCCATAGTTCCCGGCGAACCAATAGAAGGATAAGTTACTTCAGGCTGCAATTCTTCTTTATATAAAAACATCGTTCCGGCGTATCCTTTACGTGCCGGTTCTACCGAACTGCGCCATACCGCTTTATAACCTGGAAATGATTCCTGTAAAATTTCCACATGCTTTTTAGTCGGTCCCGCTGCCGACAGCTTAGTTTCCTGAATCGCAATCACTTCAGGATTGTGTGACTGTATTGATATTAATACATCCCGGGATAATAACGCTCTCGCCGACTCGCTAGTCAGTGCAGCATTCAATGAATCGATATTCCATGAAATAAACTTCAAAATATTTCCTCCTAATTATTACGATACTTCAATTTTCTACTGACAGGTAAAACACATTATAAAAATCAGCGATACAACTGAAGTGAATGCATGAACTATACAATTTTTCAGGAAATAATTCAAGACAGCGGGAAATGTGTATACTCATCAAACAATATATTATTTTTATCAAATTTTCCGAAAACTAATTGACAACGCTTTAATCATTTCTATATAATAGGTTTATGTTCGATAATCATATCTCTGTACGATATTAGTACATAGGAGGGTTGGAATGAGTAATATTTCTTCAGTTGATATTTTTATATGTGATTTGCCTACAGTACGGTCGCATAAACTGGCGATGACGACGATTACGTCTCAGGCGATCGTCATCGGCATTATCAAAGATGAAGGTGGCATAACAGGTGTATCTGAAGTCGCTACAATTGGAGGTGCTTCATATGGTGAGAGTACTGTAGAAGCAATTAAAGCGAATATCGATCAGTACATCACCCCTCACCTCATCGGACAAAATCCAATTTCCTTCAACAGGATAATGAATAATATTTCAAAATCCGTAAGAGGTAACTACTTCGCGAAAAGTCTGATTGAAACAGCCTTGATTGATTTGGCATCAAAACAGCGTGAAATTCCTGCTTATGAACTTTTCGGCGGGAAAATCCACGAGTCACTGCCACTTGCCTGGACACTCGCGAGCGGAGATACAGTGAGTGACATAGAGGAAGCGAAAGAAATGCTTCATCAAAGGCGTCATAACATCTTCAAGCTGAAGATCGGCAGCGGAGACCCGGATACGAGTGTTAAACACGTCGGGGAAATCATCAAAGCCGTTGGTCATGAATCAAGAATTACGGTTGATATCAACCAGGCATGGGATGAATATACTGCATTAAAGCAAATTAAAGCACTGGAGGAAATGGGCGTCTCGATGATTGAACAGCCGCTCCCTGCATGGAATTACGAAGGTATGAGCAGACTGACAGAACGATTTGATGTCTCCATACTTGCAGATGAATCCGCAACTTCCCTCCATGATACTTATAGAATTATAAAAGAAAGAGCCGGAGATGCCATCGCATTGAAACCCGCTAAACACGGGGGCATTCTTGAAACGAAGAAAATCGCAGGCATTGCAGAAGCAGCAGGATTTGGACTGTACGGCGGCACGATGATCGAATCTACACTTGGCAACGCAATCGCAGCAAGCGTCTACTCCACTATTCCGGAATTCAAATTCGGAACGGAAATATTCGGCCCGCTTCTTTATAAAGACAAGCTGACCTTGGAAGATATCAAAGTGAAAGATTTCGAAATCCAAATTCCGGATGATATCGGATTTGGTGTCACATTGGACTATGAAAAGCTTGCTCACTACAAACGATAAATTAGTATTCAGCATCGACAAGTTCACTGCATAGCAGTGGAGTTGATTAAATAAATTATAAAATTAAAGGGGATAATTAATTATGACAATAGAAATGACTAAGCATTTACCTACTACTAAAAACGAACGCGTTGGAGAAGTTTTTGAATTATTCATCAAGCACATGCAGGAGTTCCTTGGAGAAGCACAGCTTAACCACGAAGAATACACGAACTTTGTAAACTGGGCAGATCGTCTAGGCAAATCTGGAGAACTTCCGCTTTATGCTGATGTATTTTTAGAAACTCATGTTCTTCAGGCGATGTATACAACTCTTCCAGGAACACAGCCTTCACTGCTTGGACCATACTATATTGAAAATGCTCCATTTGTAGAAGCAGATGAGAATGGCATTGTCGATCTTCCTAAACGCGAAAATGAACCAGGCGAGGTGCTTTACTTCTCAGGTACAGTTAAGAATACAGATGGTGAAGTTCTTGCAGGTGCTGAAGTAGATTACTGGCAGAATGATAACTCTGCGAAGTACTCAAACTTCGACTCTGATGCTCCGGACTTCAACCTTCGCGGACGTTTCAAAACAGATGAGAACGGACAGTTCACATTGAAAACAATCCAGGCGATTCCTTACTCTATCCCAGACCAGGGACCGACTGGTGAGTTCCTTGGCTACATGGAACAGCACCCTATGCGCCCTGCTCACGAGCACATCATGTTCAAAGCTGAAGGACATGAAACTCTAATTACTCAAGTCTTCTTCGAAGGTGACGAGTGGATGGAAACAGATGTTGCTGAAGGTGTACGTGACGAACTGATTACAAAACTTATCGATAAAGGTGATCACAAAGTAGCATCACTCGACTTCGTAATGCGTAAACTGTAATAACAATCCGGGCATGGTGACATGCCCTTTTTGACTTTTAAGGATTAATAGGAGGAATTTAAAATGAGAGAATTACCAGAACCAAAACTTAGTCTGCTTGGCCATATGGAATTAAATGTCGCGAAACCTTATCTTCCGGGGAAAACACCAATTGGAACACGCAGAATCATTCAGGTGACAGGCGGAAAATTCGAAGGTGAACATTTCAATGCAACTGTTCTGCCGGGCGGAGACGACTGGATTACAGTACACGCGGACGGCACGATCATTCAGGATGTCAGAATTACTTTGGAAACAGACGATAAGGAACTGATTCTGATGAGCTACCGCGGCATCCGTACGGGAGATCCATCTGTCCAGGCACAACTCGACAATGGAGAAGAAGTTGATCCTGACGACTATTACTTCAGAACTAATCCAATCTTTGAGACAGCAAGCGAGAAATACCACTGGATGAACAACAGAATATTTGTGTCAAACGGTATCAGAATGCCGGAAGGCGTGAGCTACTCTATCTATACTGTTGAATAGGAGGATAAGCATGACAGAACGCATTCAAACTAAAGAGAAAATAATTAATGTAAATAAAACCGATAACGGTAAAAATGATATCTTATTAATATTTATTCACGGCCTGACGGGTAATTATCTTCAGATGCATCATTTCCAGGAGCACTTTAAAGAGAATTACGATACTCTGAGCTATGATTTAAGCGGCCGCGGCGACAGTTCTATTCAGTCTGACCCGACAAATATTCATCAGCACACTGAAGATCTGCTCCAGCTGATTGATTCTCTCGATTACGATAAATTCATTCTCGCAGGATACTCGATGGGCGGCTATATTGCCCTCGATGCTGCTGCACAGTCAGATAAAATTCAGAAAATTGTCGCACTCGACGGCGGCGGTGTTGCCAATGAAGATACTAGTAATTTGGTGATTCCATCTCTAGGCCGGCTGGAGAAGTCATTTGATTCTTCAGATGACTATCTGGAAATGATGAAGCAGTCTTACGGTGCACTTGGTGTTGAATGGTCAGCTGTGATGGATCAGGTTATCAAGCATGAGATTCATGAAGTTAAAGGAGCAATTCATCCGAAATCCGATTATGTGCTGACCAAGCAGGATTTTGAAAGCTTTTATGATTATTCTCATACGAAAATATATGAAAATATAAAAGTACCGGTCATGCTCGTTATCTGTACCGGTCCGATTAAAGATAATACACCGCTGTTCAGTAAAGATAGCTACAGCCTGATGCTGGATACAGTGAACGATATCAAATCAACGGATTATGGTCTTAATCATTATGAAATTGTCTTCAATAATAATCCAGATTTAAACAAAGTAATTGAAAAATTCATAGAAATGGAGTGATTGTTTTGGTATCTAAAATTACTGATATAAAATCAGCTCTTGAACCTGTAAAGGACGGTGACACGCTGATGGTTGGAGGATTCGGACTTATCGGCGCACCTTTAAGTCTGATAGATGAACTGACTGCGCTCGACCTGAAGGAACTTACAGTGATAAGCAACAATGTCGGAGAAGCAGGTAAAGGGCTTGGTATACTCCTCGATCAGGGCAAGCTTAAAAAAGCAGTCGGCTCGTATTTCACAAGTAACCGCGAAGTCGCTAAATGGTACAATGCCGGAAAACTTGAGCTGCAGCTTCTGCCTCAGGGTACTTTGGGCGAAGCAATCCGTGCAGGCGGTGCTGGTATTGGCGGTTTCTACACAAAAACAAGTGTCGGTACTGATCTTGCCAAAGGCAAAGAGACGAAAGAAATTGACGGCGAAGAATACGTGCTTGAAAAAGCGCTTAAAGCAGATGTATCAATTGTCCGTGCTCATAAAGCAGATAAGCTCGGCAACCTCGTCTATTATAAGACAGCGAGAAATTTCAATCCGATGATGGCAACTGCCGGTAAATACGTAGTAGCCGAAGTTGATGAAATTGTGGAAGTCGGAGAATTGAATCCTGAAGAAATCGCAACGCAGCATATATATGTAGATAAGATTGTCTTAGCTGAACAAATTCTTACGAAGGAAGGAGTCGTTCAGAAATGAGTATAAAAGATATGATTGCAGAACGCGCTGCCGGAGCACTGGAAGAACAGTCGGTAATTAACCTCGGTATCGGTATCCCTACCCTCGTTGCCAATTATCTGGATAAGGAAAAATACTATCTGCACACTGAAAATGGCCTGCTTGGGGTGACTTCTGTAGCAGATGAAGATATCGATCCAAATATCGTTAACGCAGGAAAACTGCCTGTCGGTGAAGCTGTGGGTGCAAGCTATTTCAACAGTGCAGATTCTTTTGCCATGATTCGCGGCGGACACGTTGACGTTGCTATCCTCGGTGTTCTGCAGGTCGATGAAACCGGTCAGGTAGCCAACTGGGCAATCCCCGGAAAAGATATCATCGGTGTCGGCGGAGCAATGGATCTTCTCGTCGGAGCGAAAAAAGTGATTATCACTACGAACCATACTGCCAAAGACGGCTCTCCGAAGTTTCTAAAAGAATGTTCATACCCTATCACTTCGACACGTAAAATTGACATGATTATTACAGATCTTGCAGTGTTTGAACGTAAAGGTGAAAAATTCGAACTGATTGAGTTAATGGGTAATGCGACACTTGAAGAAGTCAGAGAGAAAACCGAAGCGGACTATATTGTTTCAAAATCATTGACAAGGAGTGTCGAATAAATGAAAGAAGTAGTAATTGTAGATGCAGTCAGAACACCGATTGGCCGTTATAAAGGCGCCCTCAAGTATGTACGTCCGGACGATTTAGGGGCTATTGTCATCAAAGCTCTGGCAGAAAGAAATCCTAATCTTGATGTAAATCAGATTGATGAAGTTCTTTTCGGCAACGCAAACGGCGCCGGAGAAGAAAACAGAAACGTTGCACGCATGTCTGCGCTCCTCGCTGACCTGCCCGAGAGCGTCGGCGGCACGACAATTAATCGTCTGTGCGGCTCGAGCCTGGACACTGTTTCCATGGCCGCCCGCTCGATATTAACAGGCGAAATTGACATTGCTATTGCGGGCGGCACCGAAAGCATGTCACGCGCGCCTTTCGTTATGTTAAAGCCCGAGAAAGAATTCCCGCGCGGCAACATGGAAATGGTCGACACGACAATCGGCTGGAGATTCCCTAACAAAAAAATTATAGAAAAACACGGCATTGATTCTATGCCTCAGACTGCAGAAAACGTCGCACAACGTTATAATATTTCACGTGAAGCTCAGGATAAGTTCGCATTCCAAAGTCAGCAGCGTGCAAAAGCTGCAGTAGAAGCGGATAAGTTCAAAGAACAGATTGTTCCTGTAACTATTAGAGACCGTAAAGGTAATGAAACCATCGTCGACAAAGACGAGCATCCAAGACCGGAAACAACGTTGGAAAAACTCGGAACATTGAAACCCATCTTTCCCGACGGTACTATTACCGCTGGCAACGCTTCAGGTGTAAACGATGGTGCCAGTGCCCTCTTGATGATGAGTAAAGAGAAAGCTGATGAACTTGGACTGAAGCCCCTGGTTACATATAAGTTCTCAGCAACTGCAGGTGTAGAACCTGCAGTAATGGGACTTGGACCAATCGATTCAACGAAAAAACTGCTCGAGAAAACCGGCCGTACTATTGCTGACATTGGTCTTGTAGAACTGAATGAAGCATTCGCTTCGCAGTCAATTGAGTGTATAAACCAGCTTGGACTCAGCGAGGATATTGTCAACGTCAACGGCGGTGCTATAAGCTTTGGTCATCCTCTCGGTGCCAGCGGCGCGCGGATTCTGACAGACCTTATCTATGAAATGAAACGCAGAGGTACTAAGACCGGACTCGCTACAATGTGTATCGGTGTCGGTCAGGGTATTTCACTGATGGTTGATAACGTAGAGTAAACTTCTGTTTTACAGCTGCATAACAAAAGGACGACCAGTATTTTTACTGGTCGTCCTTTTCTCTTAAAATGGCAACTCTATTTCAGTATTTCTGCTGATCTGTTCTGCTGCATCAAGCAATGGTTTTAAATAGTTTTTTTCAACTTCTTCCCGTGTTGTCTGAGAAGAGTTTGTGGAACAATTGATTGCAGCGATTACGTTACCTCTCATGTTCCGTATTGGAGCTGCAACTGACATCAGTCCGAGCTCGAGCTGGTCTTCGCTGATTGCATAGCCTGCTTTACGGACTTCTTTAAGTTCCTTTCGCAGGTCTTCCTCTTTGTAAATCGTATATTCAGTCAGCGGTTTTAATTCTGCCGTCTTGAAATATGTATCCAGTTCTTCTTTACTCTTATAAGCGAGCAGCACTTTTCCCATAGATGTCGCATAAGCGGGAAGATGAGTGCCGATATTGAGTGAAATCTTCATGATTTTATTGGCAGGTACACGCCCAATATACACGATTTCCTCACCCACTAATTTTGCTAAGGAACTCGATTCATTCGTCTCTTTAGAAAGCTCACGCAGCAGTGTCGTCGTAATTTCCCAGCTGTCACGTGCGGTCATATATGAATAACCGAGAGATAATACTTTCGGTGTTAAGTAGAACCTGTTATCCAGCATCTGTGCATAACCGAGATTAACCAGTGTAATTAATACACGACGGGCCGTCGGTCTCGAGATTCCTACTAATTTTGATGCTGTTGAAATTGTTAAATGATCAGTACCATCGAATGCCTCGATTACTTTGAGACCTTTTTCCAAAGTCTGAAGGTGATCTGGAGAATTTTTAGTATCTTCATTAGTCATAATATACCCCCTGTTAGCTATACGAATAGTAAATCTTTGTACTAATAGTATAACATTTTAAGCAGGCAATTTCTTTATTTTACAGATAAGTCAAAAACTATATTTATTAGCCTGGCTATCTTAAAAAGCCGGACAAATTTTGACTTGTCCGGCTTCATTTTATAATATATTTGTATTTTCTAATACAGTAACCGCTTCAATATGTTTTGTCTGCGGGAACAAATCAACAGGTGTGACTTCTGATGCTTTAAAGCCATGTCTCTCCAGATATTTCATATCTCTTTGAAGTGTACTCGGATTACATGAAATATAAACAATCTTCTTCGGACTCACTTCAATAAGCGAATCTAAGAATTGTGTATGACATCCTTTACGCGGAGGATCGACGAATACAACGTCAGCGCTGACACCCTCTTTAACGAGCTGCGGCATTACTTCTTCTGCTTTCCCTAAGTAGTAGTCCGCGTTATCAATGCCGTTCAGTTTCGCATTTTCTATCGCATCTTCAACTGCACTGTCGACAATTTCAATGCCGATAATTTTGCTGACACGGTCCGATGCTGCAAGACCGATTGTGCCGATGCCTGAATACGTATCGATAATCGTTTCGTCCCCGTTTAAATCTGCCATATCCAGCCCGATCTGATAGAGCTTTTCAGTCTGTGCATGGTTGACCTGGTAAAACGAACGGTCGCGTATTTTAAATGACTTGCCAAGCAGCGTATCCGTAATATAATCATGACCAAGCAGGACGATTGAACGTCTGCCGAATATCACATTTGTTTTCTCATCGTTGATATTCTGCACGATACTCTTCACATTCGGATACGCCTCTTTTAACGCTTTAACAATCGATAAAAACTCGTTACGTTTACCGTTCGTAATAAAGACAACCTGCACTTCACTGTCGTCGCTGTTTGAACGGATAACAATATGTCTCAGCAGTCCCTGATGTGATGCTTCATCGTAAATCGATATATCTTCTTCAATCAGTTTATCTTTTATAAACAGCATAATATCATTATGCACATGTTTTTGAATATAGCAGTGTTCGATATCCACGATATCGTGAGAACGCGGTTTATAGAATCCCATCACCAGTCTGCCGTCAATTTTCTGGACAGGAATCTGTGATTTGTTACGGTAATACAGAGAATCTCCCGTTACCGTATCGTTAATTTTAAGATTTAATCTCGCCTGCTGATTAATATTCTGTGCAACGACCTGATGTTTAAATACTGCCTGCTCGGCGTCATTCATTACCTGTATCTGGCAGCCGCCGCATTGGAAGTAATATTCACACGGCGGCGTCTGACGGTTCGGCGACTGCTTTAGTACATTTAAAACTTTGCCGAAAGCATACTTGCTGTTCACTTTGACTGCTTTAAATTCTACTGTCTCACCTTTTAAAACATCCGGTAAAAATACCGGATAGCCGTCGACTTTAACAATCCCCATTCCTTCGTGGGTATAGTCTTCTACGACTGCTTCATAATTATTATTTTTAGTTATTGCATTCATGTTAAAACCTCTTACTTCATTAATTTTAAAGCTTTACCCGGAATGTACTGAAGCCGTCACCGCAATCTTCTAAATGCTCAATCGGCAAGCCCTCTGTATATTCTTTCGCTGCTGCTGCCGTCGTAAATGTATACGTATCATGCGGAATAATCGTTATCGGATTACGGTAGCTGAATGTCTCACCGCTCTTTATATATTCAGTAACAATATCCCGTACTGAAATATCCGATTCATATAATATTTCTGCATCTCTTAAAAATGGTGCATAGGCTACTTTATAATTATTTGCCGGGACGATAAAGTCATCTGTATCTTTTATCGGCATACCTTTGTACATCATTTTAATCACCCGTTCTGAATCATTAATCTGATGTGCTGAGCTTTCATAGCGCGCCTGTTTTGTCAGGTCGAACGTATAGTCGAGATCAAAGAATGTATCAAAGTTGTAGCCTGGAAAACCGTAGCGTGAATTATTCGGCTGCAGGATTTCCTCACCGTCATAATCATTAAACGATGATGCGGCCCATTCCAGCCATTCTTTCAGCACTTTACCTGTAATCTTAATAATGAGCAGTGTATTTGCATGTTTATATAAATCGATACTGTCTGCAATAGTCATTTCTCCTGCAGGTATATCTGTATAGTCATGCGCGCCGTCACGCCCTACTTTTACCGCTGAATTAAAACCGATGACCGGTGTATTAATATCTTTCAGTTCTGCCCGTTCTTTTGCAAACCAGACTGTCGCTTCCGAGACGAACTGCACACCGCGTGACGGAATTACTCTCGTGAAGTAAGTATTCAGCGGATAATCTGTTTTGCCAATCGGTATTTCTAAATAATTCAGCACCCGTTCATGATCTTTCTGGTAATCAGCCAGTTCATCATCTTTTAAGACGATATCTTCTGCACCGATTAGTCTGCTGTCTGCCTGTTTGACCTGCCATTGATCCGCACTGTACTCAAGCTCAAAACTAAGCACCCCGAGATGGCTTGCAGACACTCCCGGCTGCACCATCGGCAGATTATTGAAAGTTCCTCTGTCAATATCAATACGGTCGTCCTCAATCAGTAAATTGCCGTTTGGGAACACATCGTGGGTATGTCCGAAAACAATACCGTCTATGTTTTCCATCATTGCCATTAACACAGCCTGATTCTCTCCAAACTGCGATAAATCATTATCTGCATTACTCATTCCTGTATGAGACAGCAGGATGATAATGTCAGCGCCTGCAGTTTTCAACTGCGCCGTTGTTTCTTTGACTGCTTCAGTCATCGGTTCGGCGTTCACTCTGCCTTCCAAATGAAATTTATCCCATTTTAAAATCTGGGTTGGCACAACACTTAAAAATCCGACTTTAACCGTACCTTCTTCTGTCTCGATTTCTTTAATATAACTGCCCTTTACCAGGTCCTTTAAAGAATCATCCAAAAAGTCTACATTCGAATTCACAATCGGTACAGTAACCTGTTTATAAAATTCATTTAAAAAAGGCAGACCAAAATTAAACTCATGGTTGCCTAATCCGATAACATCGTACATTTCATTAATAATACCCGGAACGAGAGCCTGAGCGGGATTAGTGCTGTCAAATTCACTCCAGACGTCTCCCTGCAGCAAATCGCCGTTGTCCACTGTTATGACCGTTTCTTTATCGTTCATTGCTTTGTATTTATCAATATATGTTTTGAACTTCAATAATGCATTATCTTTCGGTTCATTATCAAAATAATTATACGGATAAATTGCGCCGTGCACATCCGTTGTTGCAAAGACCGTCAGCTTCAATATATTCACCTCATAAATCGATATATAATCGGAATTAAGCGTCTGTTGGTTCCGGAAGTGTATAGTCTTTATCTTTACTGTACAGCTCATTGTAAAACTCATCCGACACTCTTATTTTCAAAAATTCTTTTAAGTTTTTAAAATGAGCCGGCAGTACACCGCCGAATTCACCATCCAGATTCAGCTGCACTTCATCATAAGAAGTAATTCTGACATCCTGCGCTTTATAATAATGCACTTTCGGATGTTTTAAATGTTCGCCTCGTGTGGCCAGCGATAAAATATGACCGAATTCCGCAAGATTAACATTTTCAAGAATAAGCAATGAGAAATTTCCGTCATTTAATTTTGCATTCGGCACCAATTTCTCAAAGCCGCCGATTGAGTTAGTCAGTCCAAGGAGAAAAATCATCACTTCGCCTTCAAATAATTCACCATCATGTTCGATACGTAAATTAATGCTCCGCATTTGAGGAATCAGTTCAATGCCTTTGACATAATATGCGAGAGAACCGATTACTGCTTTTAATTTGCTCGGCGCTTCATAGGAGACCTCGGTGATTTTACCGCCGCCTGCGATATTCATAAAATACTTGCCGTTCATACTGCCGAGATCCACTCTGCCTGTTTTACCGTTTAAAATAACACTGACTGCTTCGTCAATGTCATTTGGTATTTTAAGTGCACGTGTGAAATCATTGACCGTCCCCATTGGAATTATTCCAATTTCCGGAGGTTCATCGTACTCCGCGAGACCGTTAATAACTTCATTAACCGTGCCATCTCCGCCGGAAGCGACAATTAAATCGAAACCCTGTTCACATGCAAACCGCGCAGCATAGGTCGCATCATTCGGCCCCGTTGTAACATGAGTGCTTGTAATATAACCTGCATCTTCAAAACGCTTCAGCACCGCAGGCAGTTTTTCCTGAAAACTTTCTTTGCCGGCAGTGGGATTGTATATTATTCTCGCTGTTTTCATGAATATCTCCTCTACATATGAAATTATACGCTCGTCAAATGATCGCCTTCATCTATAATCATTTGAAAAAGACGATATTTACGCTCATCGTATTCGGCTTCTGTCACTTCATTTTTAACAAGTAATTTCTTTAAATTTTTAAAATCACTGCACGATTGTTCATTCATAAGCAGATGCTCAGTGCATATTAATATATCGTTCTTTTTGCGGCTGGCACTGCTCATAAATATCATGTTTATGTTATGTCCGTCGACAACTTTTCTCATGACCATATCATCTCTGAAATAATCGGAGAAATGATTAACCTGTACATACCCTTCAGCAATTAAAATATCCGCGAGATTTCTTACATCATCATATGATTTAACGATAAAAAGAATATCCATATCACAATCATAAGGAATCTTTGCGAGCTTTGATGAACCGATATGATGAACTTCGATAATAATTGATTTGAAAAAATTCAATATCTCGAAAGCCTGCTCTATATATTTATCTTTAATATTTATATTTAACTTATTTATACTCATACAATCATCCTAAAATAATGTCTTACTTTCGTAATTCATGTATAATAATATTTAAAAGTATTATGTTGCCAACATTATATCATATGTAATGCTTTGGGATATTATTATTTGAGGAGATACCATGAAAAAAGCTTTAGTGATTATATTATTTTTATTGTTTGCTGCCGGAATATATTTCAACTTTATGCATACAGGTCCAATCTTCACGGATGAAGCTGCTGAAGATACTGCCAATGATACTGAAGTTGCAAATGATGGACAGCAGGAATCAGACGACACTGCACAAGAAGAGAGCGCATCAGAAGAACCAGCTGATAATACAAATGATTTAGCATTTAACGAAACAGCTATTCAGGAAAAATACGACGAACGTGTAAGCAATAACGAACAGCTCATCGTCGACGTGCTGCTTCCGGCACATTACAACGGAGACTTCGCTGAACGCCTGAACAATCAAATTGGTTCAGATACAGTTCAGTTTAACCAGCTTGAACTGCCGGCAAACACGACGAATATAAACGAGCTTACAGTTAATGACAACAGCGATGTTGTCATTCTCGACGCACTGCAAATTGCAGATTATGATGCCGAAGTTCTGCCGGAAAGAAACTTAAGAAATTTAACTAATGCGTATATGGATTTATATAACGCTGATAAAACAGTGATTATATTAGGTAACCCTAATGCACATGAGAACGAAAACCTTGCGGCTGAACTTGAAAGCGATGCTGTGTATTTCACAGAAAATGATTATTTCTACATCGATAATCAGGAAGTTATAACGGAAAACCCTTATGACAGCGAAACGCTTAACCCTGCGCTGGAAGATGAAATGATTAACAGTATTACAAATTATTTGCTGCAGTAGTTTTAAAAGGAACTGGGAAATTTCCCGGTTCCTTTTTTGTGTTGTTAATATTTTCTATCCCGTCATCGTCAAAGTCACAATGACCGGGTAACACCTCTATCCAGTCATCGTCAAAGTCACAATGACTGGGTAACACCTCTATCCCGTCATCGTCAAAGTCACAATGACCGGGTAATACCTCTATCCCGTCATCGTCAAGGTCACAATGACTGGGTAACACCTCTATCCCGTCATCGTCTAAGTCACAATGACCGATAACGAAAAAATACACCGGTTTCCCAAATAGGAAAACCGGTGTATTTTTGTTTATATATTATCTCTTGTTAATCTCTTCAAGAAGAATCTGGTTGACCATTTTAGGGTTAGCCTGTCCTTTTGATTTCTTCATAATCTGGCCGACTAGGAAACCAATTGCACGGTCTTTACCGTTTTTATAGTCTTCTACAGACTGTTCGTTAGCATCAAGTACGTCCGTAACCATACCTGTCAGCACTGCCGGGTCAGAGATTTGCTCCATACCGAGGTCTTTAGCAACCTGTTTTGCTGTGCCGCCTTTTTCAATCAGTACAGAGAATACTTTCTTCGCCTGCTTGCTTGAAATTGTCCCGTCTTCGATAATATTAATCATGCCAGTTAAGTTCTCGGCAGTTAATCCTGTATCATCAAGTTCAGCATTATTTTTGTTCAGGTATTCGTTTACACCGCCCATTAACCAGTTTGAAGCCAGTTTAGGGTCTGCTTTATGTGTTTCGACCATATCGCTGAAGAAATCGGACATTTCTTTTCTCATCGTCAGAATTTCTGCATCGTATACAGGAAGATCATATTCGTTAATGTACTTCTCACGAAGTTCATCCGGCAATGTCGGAATACTTGCACGTACGCGTTCTTTCCACTCGTTATCGATGTGAAGGTGCATTAAATCAGGTTCAGGGAAGTAACGGTAATCATCTGCGCCTTCTTTAATACGCATTAATACTGTTTCGCCAGTTTTTTCATCGTAGCGTCTTGTTTCCTGCTCGATAATGCCGCCTGACAGTAATACCTGCTCCTGACGCTTCACTTCATGCTCAAGACCTTTTCTTACAAAGTTAAATGAGTTTAAGTTTTTAAGCTCAGTCTTCGTACCGAATTTCTCCTGTCCGACAGGTCTGATTGAAATATTAGCATCACATCTAAGTGATCCTTCTTCCATCTTCACATCGGATACGCCTGTGTACTGAATAATCGATTTGATTTTTTCCAGATACTTGTACGCTTCTTCAGGTGTTCTGATATCCGGTTCAGAAACGATTTCTACTAAAGCCGTTCCCTGACGGTTTAAGTCGACTAATGAATAATCTTCTTTGTGAGTTGATTTACCAGCATCTTCTTCAAGGTGAAGACGTGTAATACCGATTGTTTTCTTCTCGCCGTCAATTTCGATCTCAAGTGAACCGTGTTCCCCGATCGGTTTATCAAATTGTGAAATCTGGTAAGCTTTCGGGTTATCCGGATAGTAATAGTTTTTTCTGTCAAACTTAGTATTCTCAGCAATCTGCATATTTAATGCCATTGCAGCTTTCATGCCGTATTCTACTGCAGTTTCGTTAAGAACCGGCAGCGTTCCCGGATAGCCGAGTTCAACTACAGAAATATTCGTGTTCGGTTCATGTCCGTAGTGCAGCGGGGCATTGGAAAATATTTTTGAATTTGTTTTTAATTCAACGTGAACTTCAAGTCCAATAACTGTTTCAAAATGCATTTTACTCCGCCCCCATCGTTAGATTTTTAAGTTCTTCATGCAGGTTGTATACTGTTTCAAACTGATAAGCGGCATTGTAAATTTTACGCTCTTCGAAGTGGTTTCCGATCAGCTGCATGCCGATAGGTCTGTTGTCTTCGGTCACTCCACACGGAATGCTTAATGAAGGAACACCCACGAGGTTTGCAGGAATTGTTAAAATATCATTTTTATATTCCTTCGTACCTTCGATTTTAACTTCATCGTATTTATGTGCCGGCGTCGTTGTTGTCGGTCCGATAATTAAATCGTAATCCGTTAAGATTCTTTGAACATCGTCAGACACTAAACGGCGGAGTTTTTGTGCTTTTACGTAATAATCATCGTAGTGACCTGCGCTTAACACGTAAGTTCCAAGTAAAATACGGCGTTTTACTTCATCGCCGAATCCTTCACCGCGTGATTTTTTATATAGTTCTTCTAAGTTTTTTGCATTTTCAGCACGGTAGCCGTAACGGATACCGTCAAAGCGTGCAAGGTTTGCACTTGCTTCACTTGAAGCGATTAAGTAGTAAGAACTTACTACATATTGAAGGTTTGGCATTTCCACTTCTTCAACTATTGCGCCAAGTGATTCAAAGCGTTCTTTCGCTTTTAATACAGCTTCAGTTACAGACTCATCGACATCATCGCCTAAGAATTCTTTAGGCAGTGCAAGTTTCATGCCTTTGATATCTTTTTCGATGCCGCTTAAGAAATCAGTATCCTGGTTTCTCGCACTTGTCATGTCGTTGCTGCTGTCTTCGCCTGAAATCAGCTCAAGTACTTTAGCATTGTCACGCACTGTACGTGTCATTGGGCCAACCTGATCTAAAGATGATGCGAAAGCAATCAGACCGAAACGTGATACTCTGCCGTAAGTCGGTTTCATACCGACAATTCCGCAGAATGAAGCAGGCTGTCTTACTGAACCGCCTGTATCAGTACCAAGTGCATACGGTACAAATCCTGCTGCTACTGCTGCAGCCGAACCGCCTGATGACCCACCTGGTGAACATTCTAAGTTCCATGGGTTTTTAGTCGTCTGGAAGTAAGATGTTTCCGACGTTGAACCCATCGCAAATTCATCCATGTTCAGTTTACCCATCAAAATTGAATTCTGGTCTTTAAGCTTAGTCATAACAGTTGCATCATAAACCGGCTTAAAGTTATGCAGCATAAGGCTCGCGCATGTTGTTAAAATATCTTTAGTAACGATATTATCTTTAATTCCAACCGGAATACCGAACAGCTCGCCGTCCATTTTATCTTCTTTCTGAAGACGGTCAAGTTCCGCTGCAGTTTCCAACGCCTGTTCTTTAGTTAAAGTAATAAACGACTTAATGTTGCCGTCGTATTTTTCGATTCTGTCAAAAAGAGCACCTACTACTTCAGAAGGTTTGATCTCTTTACTGTGAATTTTACTGTATAGTTCTTCTACTGTTAATTCATTTATATTCACGATTATTAACCCTCCTTAAATCATTCTAGGTACTTTAAATTGTCCATCTTCTGTAAACTCTGTGTTTCTAAGCGCTTCTTCCTGTGTTACAGGTTCTCCCGCTTCATCTTTACGCAATGAGCCCGAGGTCTCCTGCTGCAGCTGCATTGCATGCGTCATCGGTTCTACATCCGATAAATCCAAGTCATTCAAGCGCTCCGAGTGCGCAACAATACTTTTAATTTTTGTCGATAAATTTCTAAGCTCTTCTTCATCTTTTATTTCTATCTTAGATAATTCAGCCACACGCTGAATTATCTTTAAATCAAGTTCTTCCATGAATGACCCTCCTTCTATAAATACAACATTTAAAGTTTACCAAAAACCAGGGCACTTTTCCATGTGCTTAAATTATTCAAATATATAAAGATTGGCTGCACCTTCGCCTTCACGTGTAATTACACTGTAGACCTGCGCTTTATCTTTAATTTCAACTTCGATATCCGTACCTGTAAAATGCTCGTTTACCAGATCTCTGACGAATTGGGACATTCCGATCATTTCGCCGCGGCTGTTATATTCAATCGGTATTTCAACTGTCAGCGTATCAAGTGTACCGTCTATGAACTTCCCTCTGCCGACAGATGTTGTGAAACTTTCAAAATAAGAAGATAAATCTTTGTTGAAGTTTTGATATTCACTGTTCGCTTCCTGTGAAATCTCCGCCGCTTCACTGGATGGCAGTAATAAGTTCTGTTCGTTCATATCCGTAAATGATTCGATCGTATTTTCAACTGGCGCTACAACTGCCTGCGATACAAAGTTACCTGGAACAATATCTGTATCACCTGACTGAATAAATATTGCAAAGACGATTTCTTTATCCACATACTGGTCGTTCGCACGGATGCGTGTTAAAATCTCAGCTGCCATTTCCTCGCCTTTTTCTTTTACTGTTGCAGGATTAAGTGCACGTTCTTGTGTCTGCCCGTACTGTTCAGTCTGATAATAATGAACACTGTTCATTGCGAGGCCGATAGTAATACCTTCAAACGACAGATTGCCTTCTTCGCCTTCTGCCATATAATTCTGTTCAAGTATATGAGACAGATAGAGCGGAGCTTCTTCTGCGATAACTTCGGGATCTGTTTCGCCGTTCGTTGACGGATTCAGCCCGAGATTACTGAAAGCATCGGAATTAAGCAGCTCTGTTTCATCCATATTCTCAAGCTCTTCACTCGTATACTGCCGGCTTAAATAACCTCTGACCATTTCTTCTGAAATAATCTGGCCTTCACGGAATATATATTCATTTGTAGGAAAGACGCTCTGACTGATCGTAAAGAGCCCCTTTTCAAACTCTTCCACATTATATGAAGAGACTAAATTGGCACTCGATAAACCGCGGGCCGGAGAAAGTTCATAAGGTACAACAGAGCGGTAAAACTCTTCACTGCTTGAAGTGACTGTTTCATCCTGTTCTTCAATCTGTACGTTTGAGACTTCGTTCTCCAATGATTCATCGCCCATCTGTTCACTGATTTCAGCTTCATTGGCACCATCGCAGGCTGCCAAGAGCAGCAAAGTTGCACCTGCGAGTAATATCGATTTAAACTTCATAACTCATTGCCCCAATTTCTCAATAAATTCTCGTTCATTCCATACGGTTATTCCTAGCGTATTTGCTTTTTCCAGTTTGCTGCCGGCATCTTCTCCTGCAACAACAACATCTGTGTTTTTAGACACACTGCCCGTAACTTTACCGCCGTATGACTCAATACTCTGTTTCGCATCATCGCGGGTCATTTCGACCAGCTTGCCCGTTAGAACAAATGTCATGCCGGAAAACACAGTACCGGACAATTCTTCTTTTTCTTCAGTAAGATTAAGACCTGCTCCTCCGAGCTTATTAACAAGCTCGATAAAATCTTCATTCTGTGTATATGTCACTATTGAATCTGCAATCTTTTCACCGATTTCCGGTATTTCAATCAGCTGTTCTTTTGTTGCTTTTAATACTTCCGCCATCGAACCGTACTCTTCTGCAATCAGCCGTGAAGCTTTTGAACCGAGAAAACGTATGCCGAGACCAAATAATAATTTACTTAACGGCATTGCTTTCGACGCTTCAATTGCCGTCAGCAGATTTGTTACTTTTTTATCGCCCATACGCTCGAGCTCAATTAAGTCATCATACTGAAGCTTATATAAATCTGAAACATCAGTTATCAGCTCTGCATCGAACAGCTGGCGAACTACTTTCTCACCGAGACCGTCGATATTCATCGCACCGCGGGAGACAAAATGAATGATGCCTTCAGTCAGCTGTGCCGGACACGCAGGATTAATACAGCGTATTGCCACTTCATCTTCCAGCTTGACTGTCTCGTGTCCGCATGACGGACACGTCGTCGGCGCTTCGTACACAGCCTGGTCTGTGCGTTCTTCTTTTAACGATTTAACCACTTCAGGAATAATATCACCGGCTTTACGAATCACAACTTTGTCTCCGATGCGGATATCCCGCTCTTCGATCAGTTCGTGATTATGCAGCGATGCACGTCCGACAGTTGTTCCTGCAACTTTTACCGGTTCCAGTATCGCAGTCGGCGTAATGACGCCTGTCCGCCCCACTGTCAGTTCAATATCCAGTATCTCCGTGATGACTTCTTCTGCCGGGAATTTATATGCAATAGCCCAGCGCGGTGATTTCACCGTAAAGCCGAGCTCATCCTGCATCCCGAGATCATTCACTTTAATTACGATACCGTCGATTTCATATGCAAGCTCCGAGCGGTGCGTCGTCCAGTAATCAATATATTCAATAACGTCATCAATGGTCGTCATTAATTTTCGTTCTTTGTTCGTTTTAAAGCCGAGTTCATCGAGCTTATCAAGAGCTCCGCTCTGACTTACAGCGTCAAGTGCTTCCGGTGATGTCACGCTGTACAGGAAGACCGATAAATTACGTGCTGCAGCAAGCTTTGGATCCAGCTGTCTTAATGACCCTGCCGCTGCATTCCGCGGATTCTGGAATTCCTGCTTATCTTCTTCAATTCGTTTTTTGTTCAGATTCATAAACGAGCTTTTCGGCATGTAAGCCTCGCCGCGCACTTCGAAAGTTAAATCTGAGTCTACCGTCAGCGGAATCGCATGAATCGTCCGCAGATTCTCTGTAATATTTTCACCTACAGTACCATCACCGCGAGTTGCCCCGCGTGTGAAACGGCCATTTTCGTAAGTCAGCGAGACCGCCAGACCATCGATCTTCAATTCACACATATATGTAACATCGCCAGCATTCTGTCTGACACGCTGATCGAACGCTCTTAAATCTTCTTCGTTGAACGCGTTGCCGAGACTCAGCATCGGTGAGCTGTGTGTGACCTTCTCGAAATTACTCAGAATCTCACCGCCGACCCTTACTGTCGGCGACGTATCTGTTTTATATTCCGGGTGTTCACTTTCCAGCTCAATCAGTTCACGGAGGAGTGCATCGTATTCCGTATCCGGAATCGACGGGTTATCTTCGACATGATACTCGTGATTGTAGCGTGTAAGCAGCGTTTGTAATTCATGAATTCTTTCTTTCATTTATATTCAGTCCTTTTTTTCAAGCGGTGCATAGTTTGCAAGCAGTCTTTTCGGTCCTGCAGTTTTAAAAATAATATCGAGCTCCGTATTGTCTCCCTCGCCTTTAACCTGCGAGATAATACCTTCTCCGAACGCTTTGTGGGAAACTTTATCGCCGACATTAAAATTAGTACCTGTCTTCTTATTAATAATACGCGAGCGTTTTTTCGGTCCGCGTGAGAAAGATGAACCGGCACCTGAACTCATACTGCTTTCTGGCGTACGGCCGATACTGCCTGAAGATTCCAGCAGCTCTTTTGGAATTTCACTTAAGAAACGACTCTGCATATTCGATTCAGTTTTACCGTACAGCATGCGGGACTCCGCACGCGATAATATTAAGTGCTCCATTGCACGGGTCACCGCCACGTACATCAGACGTCTTTCCTCTTCCAGCTCCTGATCATCAAACTGCACACGGCGGGACGGGAATATTCCCTCTTCCAGACCGACGACAAAAATCACTTTAAATTCAAGACCTTTCGACGCATGCATCGTCATCATCGTGACACCTGTGACATCGTCTTTTCCGTCCTGATCTGAGATAAGCGCCATATCACTCAGGAAATTAAATAAATTATCATCTGAAATCGGGAATTCATTATCGAACTCTTTCGTTACAGTTTTAAATTCCTCAAGGTTCTCAAGACGACTCCGTGCTTCCAATGTTTTATCAGAGCTCAGCATGTCGTGATAGCCGGTATCGGCAAGCACTTCGTCGACAAGGTCAGTCATTGTCATATACTTCGATTTTTCTTTTAAATTATCGAGTACTGCGAGCAGTGTCATTAACTTAGTCACTGTCTTCGCCGGAATACCTAAAAAGTCCGAGTCGCGGATCGCATCATAGATGCTCGAGTTCAGCTCTTCTGCATGAGCGCGCAGCTTATCGATTGTCTTCTCACCAATTCCTCTTTTCGGTACATTGATAATCCGCTGGAAACTGATGTCATCAGACGGGTTCTGAATAACTTTTAAATAGCTCATCAGATCTTTAATTTCCATTCTGCTGTAGAACTTCGTTCCGCCGACCATTTTATACGGAATACTGGATTTAACAAACGCATCCTCAACCGCACGCGACTGTGCGTTCGCACGGTAAAGCACCGCCATCTCGCCGTATGAATAATCAGCACTGAGCTCCTGAATTTTCTCGACGACGCGGTGGCCCTCTTCACGTTCACTGAACGATACGTTCACTTCTATTTTAACGCCGTCACCTTTATTACTGCGCAGGTTTTTCGGTTTGCGTTCTGTATTGTTGTCGATAACCGCGTTCGCCGCGTCCAATATCGTCTTCGTTGAACGATAGTTTTCTTCAAGCTTAATTACTGTCGCTTCCGGATAATCCTCTTCGAAATTCAGTATATTCTGGATGTCCGCACCGCGGAATTTATAAATCGACTGATCCGAGTCGCCAACAACACAAGTATTCCTGTACTTCGCAGCGAGCATCTGCACGAGCTTATACTGTGCATGGTTTGTATCCTGATACTCATCCACGTGAACATACTGGAATCTTGTCTGGTAGTAATTAAGAACATCCGGCTTCTTATCGAACAGTTCGATTGTCAGCATAATTAAGTCATCGAAATCCAGTGAACTGTTGCGGTATAAAATTTCCTGATAATCTTTGTAGATTTCACTGTAAAGCTCGTCCTGGAAACCGCCCGCTTCTGCGATAGCCTGTTCAGGTTTAATAAGCTGGTTTTTATAATTTGAAATAACCGACAAAATACTTCTCGGATTATGCTGTTTCGTATCCAGATTACGAGTTTTTAAAATATCTCTCACGACCGACTGCTGATCGAGAGGGTCTAAAATAGAAAAACTCGTGTCGTAGCCTAAATAGCTTATATCGCGTCTTAAAATACGGACACACATTGCGTGGAATGTTGAAATCCACATTTTAGATGCATCCTCCGCGATTAATCTGTCGACACGGTCGCGCATTTCACGCGCTGCTTTATTCGTAAAAGTAATTGCCAGTATATTGTATGAAGGCACCTGTTTTTCATCCAGCAGGTACGCCACTCTGTGCGTAAGCACACGTGTTTTTCCACTTCCTGCCCCTGCCATAATTAGCAGCGGGCCCTCCGTCGTTTTAATCGCTTCCAGTTGTTCTTTATTCATCGTAGATAAATCCATTATAAAAACTCCAATTTATTAAATGATAGTTTCTAATGCCCGTTCAGCATCGTCATAAATAATATTGCCGACAACCATTATATCGCTGACACCGTCCATCTCTTTGGCAGTTTCCTTCGATACAATACCGCCGCCATAAACGATGCGTGCATGTTCTGCAGCTTCGTAAGCTTCTTTAACCAGCTCCCGGTCGCCGAAAGCACCGCTGTACTCTATATATATGTAATCCATTTTGTATAATTTATCGAGCATGTGAATCATTGCGATAAACTCTTCATCGCATACAGCATGACAGTTGGCATGTTTAAACGCTTTGCATTCCTGATTCATTATAATATAAGGCAGCAGGGAAATACTCTCATAATCGATAAAATCATGATATTCCATCAAAGCTTCGACGAGCATACCATGTGTAAAATTAACATCCTCCGTGTTAATAACCGTCGGCACAAAATAATGATCAAAGCCCGGTACTGCCGCATCCGGATGCGATATTTCAAGTGCTGCCGCAACATCAAATTCCCTGATACGGCTGAGCAGTCCGTAGACATTTTTCTCAGTTACATTATCAGTCCCGCTGACCAATATTAAATCCGTACCTGAGTTCACAATTTTCTTAAGCGTACTGTCATCGATTTCTTTAGCCGGATCCAGTTTAAATATATGCTTTGCCTGTCGCGTCATGAGACCATATCCTTTATAAAATTCATATGATGATTATATCATTTTTATATACCAAAAAACATTAAAGCAGAAGACAGAGAATATAAGCTTTAAAAGAGAATATACTTTGAACATAATATAGACAAAACCCGTACGTCAGGCTCTTCGGGGGAATAGCTCCTGCTTGAGACTACAGGCTCAAGCAGATGCCTCCGGGAAAGCTGGCGTACGGGTTAAATATTATATATTTATTTAATCCAGTTCAAAGTATTCTTCAAGCGTCAATCCACTTTCGTATATAGCCGGCGCCTTGTCCCCGACATATCTTAAATGCCACGGTTCGTACATATAGCCGGTAATATCTTCCTTGCCCTTCATGTAACGGATAATAAATCCGTATTCATGCGCGACATCTTTCAGCCACTGGAATTCAGGAGTATATTCAAATGACGTCTGCAGCAATACTGCACTGTCGTATGAACCGACGTCTATCGCTAGGCCCGTCTGATGTTCGGAATGACCAGGCTCCGCGCTGTATCTGTCGGCTGCTTCCTTACCGTCCTGTGCGACATAGTTGTTATACAATCCTGCCTGATAGTCGTAGCTCCTGAAGCCGCTCACCAGTTCAAAATTTAACCCCTGCTCCGCACCATCTTCAAACAATGCCGTATAAGCATCGATAACTTCAGGCTGCATTTCCGGATTATAATCTGCCGGCAGCGGTATTTCTTTATTCACAATCAGTACACCGTCAGCATATGTAATACCGTCGATGACTTCAACATTCACCGGTACGTCGAGATCACTGAACGTCAGCGGTTCATAGCTTTTCGTAAAGCCGACAGCTTCTATTTCCTCCGGAGTTTCACTGCTGCAGGCCGTCAGAACAGATGCGGTGAGTGCTGCGATAATCAGCTTTGATGCTTTCATTATTCCAGTCCTGCACGTTTAAATATAGTATCTACACGGCTCAGGTGATGATTCTCGTTAAAGCACTCATCGAGTTCCTCTGTTGTCAGAACTTCCTGAATCCGTGTGTCTTTTCCTGCAAGCTCACGTAAAGGCACTCTTGTTTCCCATGACTCCATTGCTTTCGGTTGGACTAAATCATAAGCTTCCTCGCGTGAAAGTCCTTTATCGATTAATGTCAGCATCACCTGCTGAGAGTATACAAGACCGAAAGTTTTGTCGATATTCGCCTTCATATTTTCAGGGAATACCGTTAGATTTTTCATGATTCGACCGAAACGGTTTAACATGTAGTTCAGTGCAATCGTCACGTCAGGCAGCATAATTCTCTCCGCAGATGAATGCGAAATATCACGTTCGTGCCACAGCGGAACGTTTTCATATGCTGTTGAAACATAACCGCGGATAACGCGTGCGATGCCTGTAACATTTTCACTGCCGATCGGGTTACGTTTGTGCGGCATTGCACTTGAACCTTTCTGGCCTTTGGCAAACGCTTCTTCAACTTCGCGTGTTTCTGTTTTTTGCAGATGTCTGATTTCCACTGCAAATTTCTCAACAGATGTTGCAATCAGTGCAAGTACCGCAACATAGTGAGCATGACGGTCACGCTGCAGTGTCTGTGTCGAAACAGGTGCGGGAGTCAGACCTAAATGTTTACATACGTACTCTTCAACTTCCGGCGGGATATTGGCAAACGTGCCGACTGCTCCGCTCATTTTACCAACTTCAATTTCTTCACGGACGTCTTTAAAACGCTTAAGATTACGTGTCATTTCCTGGTGCCATAAAGCCATTTTTATACCGAAAGATGTCGGTTCAGCATGAACACCGTGTGTACGTCCCATCATTAATGTATGTTTATGTTCGCGCGCTTTATCAGCTAAAATTTCGATAAAGTTATTAAGATCCTGCTCGATAATTTCGTTCGCTTGTTTCAATATGTAGCTTTGCGCAGTATCCACAACGTCAGTTGACGTCAGTCCGTAGTGAACCCATTTCTTTTCTTCACCTAAAGTTTCTGAAATCTGGCGTGTAAATGCAACAACATCGTGGCGCGTTTCCGCTTCAATTTCTTTAATGCGGTCCACATCAATGCGTGCATTCGGACGAATATTTTTAACTTCATCTTTAGGAATTATACCAAGTTCCGCCCATGCTTCCGATGCGAGTATTTCAACTTCCAGCCACGCATCAAATCTGTTTTCCTCTGTCCAAATCTTTGTCATTTCTTCTCTTGAATATCTAGGTATCATTTTGGCTCATCCTCATTCATTAATTTGCCTTCAAACATAATTTCCTGATGCGATACAGTAATTTCACCGTTTTCCTCTTTAAAAACGGGCTGCTCAAATCTTCTTACCGGCTGATAGCCTTCGGCTTTCATCGCTGTCAGTACATCTGACAGCGCCTGGCCTTCTGCTACTTTAAATTTCTTTTTTTTCGGTTTTTTGTGCTCTGCCATCAACGTCACCCTGCTCCTGTGCTTCGTATACTTCCTCAAGCACTTCTTCAACATTTTCCGGTTCGTAATTGCTCATCTTGCGTCTGCTGAGTCCTTTTGTCCAGAAACCGCCGTGTATATTTTTCGGTTCGTGAGAAATGATAAACGCTCTGTCATCAAGTTCTTTTATCGTCTCGATCAGTTTGCGCTCATATTTTCTCGGCGTTAATATTTGCATTACCGTACGCTGTCCATCACGCCCATACTGATGTCCGTGCGTGACGCCGTAACCTAAATTGCGCAGGTCATTCGGCAGGTCAATATCTTTTTTCGCTGTCGTTACATTAACTACTGTATAGCCGAGCGCCAGCTTTTCTTCTATTTTTGTTCCGACTAATATACCGACTCCAAAACCGAGCGCATAAGCGACGATATTTAACGGTTTGTCCAGATTGTCTAACACCAGGCCGAGCCCGATAACGTAAACAAATGTCTCTAAAATACTGAAGGCAGCCGCGACAAAACGGTATCCTTTTAACGTCATTATTGTCCGCATGGTTAAGAATGTAACGTAGATAATATTAATAACAAATATAACTAATATCATCAGCATGGGACTGTCTGAAATTGCTTGAAGCATAATCTAATCCTGCCTTCTTTCTTTAATTAAATTGGTAAATTGTAGCGATTATAAGGTAAATCGCGTTTGTGCTGTGACTGATAATATAAAGTTTTGATTCTGTTATATGCTTCATCCGGAACTGATTTTCCTTCTAAAAAGTCATCGATATGCTCATAAGTAACACCGAGTGCTTCTTCATCACTTAACAGCGGTTTATCATCTTCCAAATCAGCCGTGGGGATTTTTTCATACAGATGAGCTGACGCTCCAAGATACTTCATAATCTCCCGTCCCTGGCGTTTGTTCAATCCTGTCAGCGGTGCAAGGTCTGCTGCTCCGTCACCGTGCTTCGTATAAAAACCGGTCAGTGCTTCAGCTGCATGATCTGTACCGAGAACAATTCCGCCGGTATGGGCAGCGATAGCGTACTGGAATTTCATGCGTTCGCGTGCTTTTTCGTTGCCTTCGACAAAGTCGCTTAACTCATAACCGCTGTCTGACAGCGCCTTAACGCCGGCATCAACCGCCGGTTTAATATTGACTGTCGTTTCAACGCTCGGGCCGATAAATTCCATTGCATCACGCGCATCGTCTTCGTCGCGCTGTTGTCCGTAAGGCAGGCGCACGCCGTAAAATTTAATGCTGTGCCCTTCTTCGTTCAATTCATCGACAGCAAGCTGTGCAATTTTACCGAGCAGCGTCGAGTCCTGCCCGCCCGAAATACCGAGGACAAAACTTTTAATAAAATCATATTTTTTAACATAATCTTTTAGAAAATCGATAATTTCACGCGTTTCTGCTGCCGGGTCGATTTCCGGTTTCACGTGCAGTTCATCTACTATGTGCTGTTGCAATTTATCCATATAAAATCACTCCAATATATTATTTGAAAGTTCTTCTATGAGTTCATTTTTGACATTCCATAATTCAGTCGATAAATCCACCGGATATTCCTGGGGATTTAAGAAACGTTTCGTTTCTTCCCAAATTGTATCGAGGCTCTGTCGGCAGTTCTTCTGCATCTCATCGACTGACGGTGAACTGTAAACAGCCTTGCCGTCGACGAACACATCATGCAGCAGCTCAACAGGTTCAAACGATTTAACCAATTTCCGTTTCATCGGATGCACCGGATGGAACATCAAGAGCGGTTTGTCAGTATCGATGACTTCATCATGAAGTGTAATATAATCTCCCTCTGACATTCCTGATTCCTTATTTATGATACGGTAAACTTTCTTCTTGCCGGGTGTCGTCGTTTTTTCAACATTTCCTGAAATTTTCATGCGGTTCTGCCATTCGCCTGTTTCATTTTGAATCGCAGCAAGTTTATAGACCGCACCGAGTGCCGGGTTGTCATAAGCTGTAATCAGTTTCGTACCGATTCCCCAGCCGTCAACTTTAGCCCCCTGCGACATTAATGATAATATCGTCACTTCGTCGAGATCATTTGAGACGATAATCTGTGTCTCCTCGTAACCTGCAGCGTCAAGCATTTTGCGGGCCTGCTTCGTTAAATAGGCAATATCTCCTGAATCTATTCTGATACCTTTGAAATTAATTTTATCACCGAATTCATCCGCTACTTTAATCGCAGTCGGAATACCTGATTTTAATGTGTCGAATGTATCGACTAAAAATACGCAGTCCGAATGCGTTTCAGCGTAAGCTTTAAACGCATCATAGTCGTTGCCGTAAGCCTGCACCATTGCGTGAGCGTGCGTCCCGCTCGGTTTTAAGCCGAACAATTTCGCCGCTCTGACGTTGCTCGTGCCGTCGAAACCGCCGATAACTGCAGCGCGTGCGCCCCATAAAGCAGCATCGAACTCGTGTGCACGGCGCGTGCCGAATTCCATTAAGTTGTCGTTAGGCACCAATTGTCTGATGCGGCTCGCTTTCGTTGCGATAAGCGTCTGAAAGTTCACGATATTGAGCAGTGCCGTTTCAATCAGCTGAGCCTCAACGAGTGTCGCTTCAATTTGGACAAGCGGTTCATTATTAAATACCGTTTCTCCTTCAGCCATTGAACGGACCGTTCCCGTAAAGTGAATTGTTTTTAAGTAATTTAAAAAGTCATCGCTGTAGCCGAGCGCGCTTAAATATTCGATATCGCTGTCTGAGAAATGGAGTTTCTCCAAATAATCAATAATACGCGTTAAGCCCGCAAAAACAGCATAGCCGTTTTCAAAAGGCATTTTCCTGAAATATAAATCAAAAATTGTCTGACGTTCATGTATACCCTGCTCATAGTAAGTTTTTGCCATGTTGATCTGATATAAATCCGTGTGCAGCATGAAGCTGTCATCCTTATACTGGTACATACATCCATCTCCTGTGCATTAACAATATATTTGCTTTAATTTTATCATATAAACTTATTGTATGAACGTTTTGAATACACTATTATCCGGTGATTTTAAAAACTAAGATATAGATAGATAAAAGCAGTAATGTTAAAATGTAATCATATATAATTTTAGTACAAAGAAAAAGGAGACAGACAGTAATGACACAAAAAATATTCGGTCATCAAAATCCTGATACAGATACAGTCACATCAGCACTTGTAGCTGCTGATATTGAAACTCAGCTCGGCAACGATGCAGTACCGTACCGCCTAGGTGAAATAAGCAGTGAAACTGCATATGCACTTGAACACTTCGGTGTGGAGGCACCTGCTTTACTAAATGAAGTCGGCGCCGGCGACGAAGTTATTTTAGTCGACCACAATGAAAAACAGCAATCCGCTCTCGGTATTGAAAATGCGACAGTGACGAAAGTATTCGATCACCACAGAATCGCAAACTTTGAAACAGAAGGACCGCTCTACTACCGTGCTGAACCCGTCGGCTGTACAGCAACAATCCTGAACAAAATTTACAAAGAAAATAACTTAACAATCTCAAAAGAATCTGCCGGACTGATGCTCTCTGCGATTATCTCGGACACATTATTATTCAAATCTCCGACAACGACAGAAGAAGATATCGATGCAGCAGCTGAACTTAAAGACATCGCAGGCGTTGACCTGGAAGCGTACGGCCTTGAAATGCTGAAAGCAGGCGCATCAACTTCTGATAAAACAGCTGCTCAGTTAATTACAGGAGATGCTAAAACATTCGATATCGGCGAAAAAAATGTGCGAATCGCACAAGTTAACGTCGTTGACGTAGACGAAGTATTCGCACGCCGCGAAGAAATCGAAATTGCGATTAATAACGAAATCGAAAAAGACGGCTACGACCTGTTTACACTGATTGTGACAGACATTCTGAACTCCAACTCTAAAGTACTTGCTCTGGGGCCCGAATTCTCATCTGTAGAACGCGCATTCGACGTTGCTCTCGATCAGAACACAGCAATCTTAGAGGGTGTGGTCTCCCGCAAGAAGCAAGTCGTCCCTAACATTACAAAAGCACTAGCTGATTTATAGAATATATTGTGGAAACCCGCCTTGCTGGCGGGTTTTCTGTTGTTTTTGGGGAAGCAGGGCGCGCGGGTTCCTTCATGAGGTTCGTGACGGGGTCCGAAGGCGCGCGGGTCCCTTCATGAGGTTCGTGACGGGGTCCAAAGGCGCGCGGATCCCTTCATGAGGTTCGTGACGGGGTCCAAAGGCGCGCGGATCCCTTCATGAGGTTCGTGACGGGGTCCGCCACCGATTTCACGTTAAATAATCTCTATGCTTCATATTTTTTTTGGTCTGTTTATATGCATCATCAAAATCATGATACTTAAATGTATAATACGTCTGATTTCCTTTCTTATGCACATCACAGTATTTCAAAAATGCACGATAAACTACTTTTTTATCGAATTCATTTCCTATCAGCTCAAGTACTGACTTCCTCGTCATTCCTTCACCGTAAAATAAGTATTTAAAATCACTCATCACCCTAAGCATATGGGTTTCATTGGATTCTTTCATTCCGCAGCTCACACACTGGCGATGGTAACGGGTTTTTATCAGATTAAAACCTCCGCAGTTCCCGCAGTACAATCCAGTGCTAACCCGCTCAGCATTCGAACTTCCATTAAAATACGGATTCTCTGTAATATGCTCACGAATTAACGAGACCAGTCCCTCAGCTTTCTCCGTATTATAACTTTCTTTAAACTGCCGGAAGTATTTTTTCAAGTCCATACGGATGACGATATTTTTCCATATTGAATTATCTTCTGAATACAATTTGAAGTCATCGTTTGGAAAAATCACTTTCCCCTTAATATCAACAGTAATTTTAGCGTTCCTGAAAATCCGGTACAGTTTCCCGACTGCCCGGTCAACCTGTGTAAATGGATTGTCCGGAACAACTTCATTATTCTTAATGAATCTGCCATTTTTATAATAATACTCGCCGCTGTAATTTTTAATTTCGTTTACCGCAATCACGTCATTCGCAATTATAATACTGTCATACTGCGCGCCTGATTTCCCAGATGCAAGATAAACATCCCTAAAAATATATAAATTATCGTGGCCGGTTTCGTCGAACAATTTATCGTATAGACATTCTCCCAGAAACCCATTTTCGTATATCTTCAATTTTCTCGCATCCTCAGCACTTAAAACCTCCCTCCTGCTCAATGCTCTGTAATGTAAAAGTTCTGCCGATGCATTTCTGTCATTTAAATACATTCAGTTTCCTCCTTTTAAAAAAGATCCTTCTACCCTATATATACGGGAAAACAGCGATTTCCTTTTAAAAAAGTTACTTAAACACAAAAATAGCAAAACTGGTTTACTTATTACACGAACCTCTCTGTTTTTAACATTTTATTCCAACTCAACAAAAAAACCGAAACCATATCGGCCTCGGTTTTATTTATCTATTCGAATATTCTCATGAGTACGCTCGTTTTGCCTTCCTGCAAATGTTTCTTTGAACAGTCATCTCTCACTTTATATTGCAGTTCGTTCAGTGCATTGCTGAATGACATTTCATCTATCCAGTTCGTTAAATCCGCCTGATCATAACATACCGGAGCAACTATTACGCCGCTTGTATGATCGACAATAACCCGTGTTGTACCGCTTGTTTTATCTACTAATGGAAGTACCAGAACAGCAAGTACAATTGCCGTAATAATGCCCCATACTATTTTCTTTCTCATCTCATTTCCCCGTTCGCTTTTTATATCCTCTATAACTTAACATAAATATCCGCCTTGAAAAATAGAACATATGTTCGTATAATGATTATTAAGTGTTAAGAAAGAAGGAGTTTATTATGAATGATCGCGGTAATCCTTCCGAAAATTTACATTCAAATATTCCTGAAGGTCGCGGCATGGTGAAGTGGGCGCCTTTTGCAACGATGCCTGAGCAGTTTGAAAATGTCGGCAATCTGATGGATAATCAGAAGAAAATTAAACGTCCTGAATTATCTGATGACCGGCTGGACGAGCTTGAATATACTTTAAAACGTGCTGCTGATGAAAAACTTCCCGTCAGAGTTTCTTATTATTACGATGGCAGCCGCTTCAGTCTTTCTCTCCATATTATAAAAATAGACCAATGGAGCATGATGCTCATTGGTCAAATATACGGGACCGAAGATTTCACCTTCGTGCCGTTTATCGATATATTGGATATTCATATATTATCTGCCAGCTGACAGCTGATATTATTTTTCTAAGAATAATACCGGTTCTTTCTGGTGCTCTGTCGCTTTCACTAAATGATATGCAAGAACTGTCGTTGTAATTGCGCCAATTCCGCCTGGGACTGGTGTGATAAACGAGGTTTTATCTTTAACAGCTTCGTAGTTTACATCGCCGACCATTTTACCTTCATCAGTAAAGTTAATACCGACATCAACAACAATTGCGCCTTCTTTAACGTGTTCTTCATCAATCAGATTAATTGCACCTGCTGCACTGACAATCACGTCTGCATCTTTACATTTATCCACAAGATTTTCAGTGTATAAGTTACACGTTGTAACCGTTGCTTCTCTGTTCATCATTAACAGAGACAATGGTTTACCAACTACTGCACTTGCACCGACTACTGTAACATTTTTACCTTTTAAGTCGATATCGTAGAAATCGAGCATGTTCATTACTGCTGCCGGCGTACACGGCTCCAGACGGTCAGGATCGTTTGTCAGCACTTTGCCGAGGTTCGAAGCTTTCATACCGTCTATATCTTTAAACGAGTTCATAATTTCCGCGACACGTTTCATCGGGATATGTTTTGGCAGCGGCTGCAGAAGCAGAATGCCGTGAATTGAATAATCTTCGTTTATTTCTCTGAATTTAGTTAGAAATACTTTTGTCGATACATCTTCCGGAAAATGAAATTGAGCTGTGTCCATACCCAGTTTTTCAAAACGTTTTACTGCAGCATTTTCATAAGAAATCGAGTCTGATAAGTCGCCGATTCTGACGAATGCAACTTTTGGTTTAATACCGTGAGCTTCAGAAACTTCCAAAGCATTTTTAATTTCTTCAGATAAGTGTGCTGCTACTTTTTTTCCGTCCATAACTACTGTCATTAAAAGCACTCTCCTTACTTTTTCTGGTTAATTACCCATCGACAATTATAACATAACTAAATCAAATATAAAAAAAAGCTATCATCCGAAGATGATAGCGATAAGAAATTATTTAGTTTCACGGTGTAGAGTGTGCTTGTTTAATCTAGGGCAGAATTTCATCATTTCGATACGCTCTGGATTGTTTCTTTTGTTTTTCTTAGTGCTGTAGTTGCGGTCTCCGCATTCTGTGCAAGCTAATGTAACGATTGTTCTCATTTCTGTCGCCTCCTTCGTTAAGTTAAATCGATATTAAATGATAATATACTCGAATCAACTGGCCAGTTGATCATCCACTTGGTAGATGATTGGTATATATTTTTATAAATCACCTTATCTATTTTACTAGCAGAACAGAAAAATTTCAAGTCTTTCTTATTTCTTAAATATACAGTTGCACATTGCAGCATATTCCTATATAATTTTAAATCGTAATGATTACGATAAAGAGAGGATCCCCTATGAAAAAACTGTTCCCCGTTTTACTTTTATTATTAATACTTACCGCATGCAGCAATGAAGATAACAGCACAAGCGACAGTGAATTAACTATATATACGACAGTCTTTCCGTTAACCAGCTTCGTTGAACAGATAGCCGGAGATACTGTTAATGTAGAATCAATTTATCCGCCCGGTGTTGATATGCACTCTTATGAACCGACTCAAAAAGAGATGATGTCTTACTCAGACGGTGATTTATTTATGACGACATCGAACGAGCTCGACCCGGTCGCAGCAAGTATTGCCGACACAATAAACGGCGACACTGAGATTGTTGAAACAGCAGCTGACATTGACACCGGTGCTTTCCTCGACAGCCAGCACGCTCATGAGCATGACCACGGTGAAGATGAAGAGGCTCACGACCACGGTCAGGGCAGTATGGATCCCCACATCTGGCTCAGTCCGGATCTGGCTATAGAAATGGCAGAGGCAGTTAAAAATTCACTGGCTGAACATAATCCTGAATCAGCCGAGATGTATAACGAAAACTTTGAAGTACTGAAAAGTGATATCGAAGAAATAGATGAACAGCTCCTTGCCGTTACAGAAAATCCGGTTAATACTGATGTTTATATTTCTCATGAATCCATCGGATATTTAGCACATCAGTACGGTTTCCATCAGATCGGCATCAGCGGACTGTCCAACCAGGAACCGTCACAGCAGGAACTGACCGAGATTATCGAAAATATTGAAGCACAAAATATTCCTTATATTCTTTATGAGCCTAATGTTTCATCATCTGTTACAGATGTCATCCGCGAGGAAACGAATACTGAACCGCTCTACTTCAATAATCTGGAGTCGCTGTCACAGGATGATCCTGAAGATTCGACTTACCAGTCGATGATGAAAAAAAATATCGAAACACTCGATAAAGCACTCAACAGTAAATAAAAAATCTCCTGAGAAAATATTCTCAGGAGATTTTTTATTTACTCTTTACCGCGATATAAATCGTGTTTAATATTTTCCGTAAACTCGCGGATTTCATCCACATCTTTTTTAAGTATAAATGCTAATACGACTGCTGCTACAGCAGTTAATGCAAATAAGACTACGAACGTTTTAAATAAAAATCCTAATAATCCCTTAATAAGATCCACAGCGATCCCCCCCTTAATTAACACTTCTATACTCTATTCCCACTTTTTTGTTTTATAATCTCAATTGCGGGAATATCTGCAGGTGCCCAGTCTAATTTTTCAATTTCCAAAGGATTTATCCATTTCATTTGAATATGTTCAAGCAGCTGAATTTCACCCGCAAGTATTTTAGCATAGTATGTCGTCAGTTCAACAATGCCAAAATCGTATTCATATTCTGTCGTCGTAATTTTTTCACCAATACTGATATCGAGAGTCATTTCTTCAATCAGTTCACGCTTTAAAGCCTCAACAGGTGTTTCATCAGCTTCTATTTTTCCGCCGGGAAATTCCCATTTTAATGCTAAGTTTTTACCTTCAGGCCGTTGTGCACACAATATATTATTATTATCGTCTTCTATTACTGCACCGACGACGCGTATTTTTTCCTTCGACATAATTAAATCCTCCGTCTGTTTACTTCGTTTCCAGCATCCGGATAATTTCATCTTCGGATAATTGAGCCAGATTATTTTTATAATTCCCGGCTGCCATTGTCCGGCGTGCAATCTCCGGAATATGTTTACGGTCGATGCCGAGTTCCTCAAATGTCATGCAGAGACCAAGACGTTTTTTCAAGCCGTTTAGTTCCTTCGCTAACGCTTCAGTGTTTTCAAAACCAAGCTGAACACTCACTTTATCGAGTCTCGGGTCCACTTTCGCATTGCATAGAATCCATTGATCCAGACTGAAAGCACAAGCTTCAGCGTGAGGAATACCAAATTCCGAAGTTAAATAGTAGCTCATCGCGTGAGAACCGCTCGTTGCAGTCTGGCTGAAGCCGATACCTGCAGTCGTGCTCGCAAGCGCCATATTAGAACGTGCTTCAGCGTTTGTGCCCTCGTTATAAGCAAGCTCCAGATTATCAAATGCAAGCTTCAGTGCTGTCACTGCCAGTCCGTCAGAAATCGGATTATTATTCACTGAACCGATTGAGTCCAGCGCATGACAGATTACATCGATACCTGAAATTGCTGTCACAGCCGGCGGACATGTATATGTAAGCTCGGGATCGACAAGTGCAATTTTAGGATAAAGAACTTTACCGTTAATCGACGTTTTAATTCCTTGTTCCTTATCGCTTATTACACTGAATGGTGTCACTTCAGAAGCTGACCCGCTCGTTGAAGGCAGTGCGATAATCGGCAGTGCTTCAGTAATGTTTTTATCCTGAATAATCGTTCTCGCATCGACATTTTTAACGACTGCAGCAGCTGCCGCTTTCGCAGCATCCATCGTTGAGCCGCCTCCTACTGCAATCAGCGCATCAGCATCATGTTCAATTGCAGCATTGATAATATCATCGACGTTGCCGACAGTCGGATTTTCTTCAATATTTGATACAACTGCCTTGATTTGACCCGGCAGCAGCGATTTCAGCAGTTCAGCAATACCGTTTTTCACCTGTGAGTTTGATGCAATGACAACATACGACTGATAACCGTACTCTTCTAAAACTGTATCTATCGTCTGCAGCACTCCCGCACCGAAATGCACTGCTGTTGGATTATTAAAAGTAAACAAATTATTTCCCCCTTGGTTTATCTTTTATATTGTAATCATATCGTTTAAAACGTACCGTCAGCGGCTGGAATAAAAGTAAATACAGCAGAAACATAATAAAACTGATTAATAGTGACGGCACTACCGGCCAGCTCATAATCGGAATTAATATAAAGATAAACAATGCCACACTGAGTATCGCAATATAGTCATATATTATCGATAATGTGGACGGTTCCAAATATTCTTTGCAGTTTGGACACTTAATTCGCGTCCGCGGTTTAAGCGCATAGCCGAGCACTTTTTCCTTGTATGTCCATTGATGTTTGCAGTACGGACACTCTCCCATGACATCACCTTGCTTTTAATTTTTTCTTAGCATAATTATAACAAAAAAGAAGAGCGTATTTGCTCTTCCTACTCATCATCTTCAAATTCATAGTAATCTTGTAAAAGATCTTTAATGCTGTTTTCTTCTTTTGACTGTACGAGTTTAATATTCGTCGTTACATGCTCGCAGCCTTCGTTTGATAAATGGGCATTAATCTTTTTAACTAAGTTAAACAGTTCATCCAGACTGCCCTCAACTGTCGTTTCCTGCGGGCCGACAAAATGCGTTAAACCGCAGCTCTCAATCAGTTCAATTGCACCTGTCGTATGCGAATACAATTTAGCGTCGCCCGGATGGTACGGTAAAACCTGAATACTCATCAAATAGTTCATTTAAATCTCTCCTCAAATACTTTTCTGCTACCATTATGATACTATAAATTAAAGAAAACAAACATTTTGAGGTGACAGTTATGTTTAAAATCAGTAAAGGGTTAAATATTATATTAATCGTTATTGCATTGGGTGCAATTTATTATTTCTCACAGGATTTTCTCGGTCCTTCATGGAATATTCCGCTAATCATCCTGCTGCTCGTTCTCGGTGCTGCATCGATTATGTCAATTATTAAAAAAGAAGAGCCTGAAGATTATTAATCTAAGTACGGTACGAAGTCGACCTGATCACTGTATGATGTCATATGCTCTTCGACATCACCGTACACATCATCCATTCCCATATCGGCTAAAGGATGAAGATAAAAATCTTCGTACTCATTGCTGTCGACGTATGTCGGCATAAAGCGCACCGCTCCGATGTCAGTTTCACCGCCGGACTGTTCAACATTTACTTCCAAAATACCGCCGAGGCGCGTATTCAATGACTGCTGCGCACTTAAGAAGTTCGACATCGAATATGCGATAACGGCTTCAGAACCGTCTCGTCTTTCATAATGTTCAATCGGCTGCAGTGTGTGCGGATGTGAGCCTACAATAATATCAGCACCCGCTTCTGCCATCGTACGGTATTCAGGTACATGTTCTTCACGCGGGAAATCATCGTACTCCACACCCTGATGATAACTGACAATCAGCACATCCACTTTCTCTCTCAGCGCTTCAATATCCGATAAAATTCTCGGCATATCGATTATATTCACTAAGTATTCCTGCCCTTCAGGCACCGGAATACCGTTCGTTCCATATGTATAAGCTAAGAAACCGACATCAATCCCGTTCACCGTAAATATTCTGTCGCGCTCCATATCTTCCTGGCTGACGTTTGCTCCAACGTAATCAATACCGCGTTCAGTTAAGTTTTCAGCTGTTGCAAGCACACCTTCTGCACTGCGGTCGAGCGTGTGGTTATTTGCAAAGTTCACAATATCCGCATCAAAGTAACTCAGTAAATCTGCAACCTCTTCCGGTGCATTAAACGTCGGATAGCCGCTTAAACCAAGTTCTTCACCGCCGATTGGGGTTTCCTGATTCATAAATACGAGATCCTGCTGCTGCAGGTAAGGCGCAACACTTTCAACACGCGACGTGAAATCGTATCCTTCTTCTGTCCTCACATCTTCATATAAATAATCGTGAATTAAAATGTCTCCCGTTGCAGCAAAAGTAAATGAACTGTCCAGATACTGACTCAGGTTATCGTAGAACTGCTCCTTATCAATATGGTTAAATTCTTTTGCATGCGCTTCAAGCGGTTCATCATCAGAACCTGAGAAAATATTTAAAAATAACAATACTGACAAAATTATCTTCATATTATTCACCCCGTAAAGTATCTCCCTGTTTTGGTTCAAAATTTAATTCTGCAAATCTAATTCGAATCGACAGTCCTTTTTCAGGTATTGGCGCATCCATTACATGAAAGTGCAGATGCGGTGTATCGCTTGCCCCGCTGTTGCCGCATGCCGCGATAAGATCACCGGGACGCACTTCGCTTCCTTCTGACACTAATATCGAATCTTCTTTTAGATGGGCAAGCAGGGAATATTCAGCTTCCCCGTGCTTAATTACAATCGCATTGCCTTCCGGCTGTTCCATATTCATCGAGAACGGTGCATTATCAGCCACGCCGTCATATACTTTAACCACTGTTCCAGTGCCTGGTGCTGTGACCGCTTCACCGTAACCGTAATGGTCGTTTAAATGTTCCCCACTGCCCTCGTACGGTCTGCCGTCTTTTTTGATGATAAAATCATAAGCATAGCGCTGGGACTCGTGCGGATAGTGGTAATTCCAAAAGTTATTGCTGCCGCCCCATAATACAAACCATTCTGTTCTAAAAGGCAGTACATACTCTTTTTCTGTATAAATATGATCGGTATTAAATTTGTCCAGCATGCCAAACTGCAGCCCGACGATATCCCGCTCGTTTGAAAATGCAGCAGTTATCATGCGCATGGTCTGATTATCCACATAGCTGTAGCGCTTTATGCCCGGCTCGAGCTGATTGTATTTAAACAATTTAAAATCCCCGGTGCCTTCATGAAAAGCTGCCGCTTCTTTTTTAAACTGGTTCAAGGGCATCACGTCCTGATATCCTTTTACAGTCTGAAAGTATATCTCTTCAAATTTTTCCTGATTAAAATAAAATCCAAGTTCTTCCGGATAAATTGCTGACATTTCATTCACCTGCCTCATTTACTTTATCGACAATATACTCCGTCTGATTTTTTATTGATATTAAATCATTTGTAATATAATCATCGCTGTTTAATAAAATAACATTCTCTAGAGGTATACCGAGCGCTTCCGAAAATTCATTCCGAATATTATCATCATTCGGATTTTCAACATTGACGAACATATAATCCGCTTCAAATGACCCGAAGTCTTCAGGCTGTTTTAAATCGAACAAACTATCTTGAACATCATCTTTAGCTGCCTCGTCCATTTGGAATCCGAGTACATCGTAAACTGCTTCAGTACCGTAGCTCATATATTCATTGTAAAGCAGATAGCCATCCTCATTCTCTACAGCAACGAGTGCTTTCTTCTCGTCCACCTGTTCAGTGAGACCTCTTTTTAAGACCGTTGTCTCAGCTTCCCACTCATCGCCGATTTTGTTCGCTTCATCCTCTTTATTTAATATAACCCCTAAATAATACAGCTGCGTTAAATACACACGCGGGCTAAACGGACTCATAATACCTGAAGAATAAGTAATCCTGATTGACGGTGCTATTTCCTGATATTCTTCAAAATACTCATCCGGAGAGTATGTAACGATTAAGTCCGGATTAATTTCTTTAAGCGATTCAAGATCTCCCGGCTCAAGATACGTCACTTCTCTGCCGTAGGCATCTTCAATTGTACTGTTATTTTCCAGTCCTTCGTTAACACCGCTTACATTAAATCCCAATAGAGACGCGTTTCCCGGGTCAATCGAGCGGAACAGCACAATATTTTTTGGACTGACAGGAATATCAATCTCATTTGTATCTTCTGTCGTAATTCTTCTTACTTCGCCGTCATCTGATACATCAATTTCTCTAAAGCTTGAACAGCCGGTCAGTATCAGTACTGCTGTCAGCAGCATCATAAATTTTAGTTTCATCTCGTCACCTTCACTATTGATACCGCCATTATACACATAAAAAAAGCCGGGGGATACCCGGCTTTTCGTTTAAGCAAATGCTTCTTTATTTACAGTATCTGCTTGATGCTGTGCTTTGTATTTATAATAAAATTCCAGAAACTTATCCAGCTTCCCTTCAGAAATACTCTTAATGCTGATCAGCAGCTTGTCGTCCTGCCATATATGGAAAATATGCCCAACCAGCAGCAGTTCTTCAACCGTCACCCGTGTAATGTTCTCAAAACTGATTTCTTCTACGCAGACTAGATCATTATCTTCAAGATTCAGAAACAATCTGTGAGTCGTCGCAACTAATGATCCGTGGTATGTACTTTTCTCCCCATCAAAATACTCCACTGACCCTACCAGCGCCGGTCCTACTACTTCTTTTGGCAATAAATTAACGCCCTCTATGTGTTTTAATTTGTTGTACATAGACAACATCCCCTTTTTTATATGTTCTTTACTACTTACCACCAAAGAGCACATAATAAACATCTTTAAACTTTAAAAATATAACACCGAGTATAACTCCGGCAATTCCGCCAATGGAATTTAAAATAATATCATCGATGCTCGTAATTCTGCCAATCGGCAGAAGATACTGTGTTGTTTCGATAAACACCGACAGCAGCATACATAAAATTGTCGTGAGCAGTTCTTTCCTAATAATAATATACAGAAAGAACGCTGCGGGAATAAACAGAACAATATTCATCAGCACACTGTTAATCAGTGCCTCTGTCGTCGCAAAATACCACAAATCTTTAATGCTTTCAAAAGGTGTCAGCTGGACGATATCACTGTCATTTGAAGTCGGCATCAGCGTCACGAGGGAGATACCGACCAGACTCATCGTCAAACCGATGACCGATAAATATTTAATCTTTTTAGAAATGGAATCCAGATGATATCCGTGTTTTATATTAATCATCAGCGTAACGACTGTAATCAGCATAAAAATCATTACAAATATCGGAATCACCGGCTGAAATGCTTCAAATAAAATACCCATAAAATATACTGCCTCTAATCTTCTCCAAATTGCTGTTCTGTAAATGCTTTATACATCTCGTGAGATGCTATTAGTTCTTCATGCGTGCCCTCACCTGTCAGGTGTCCGCTGTCGATAAAGTATATTTTATCCGAATTCACAATCGTCGACAAACGATGTGCGATAACGAGTACAGTTCTGCCGGCCATCAGTTCATTCAATGCTTCCCCGACATATTTTTCCGACTGTGAGTCGAGGCTTGCAGTTGCCTCATCCAGCATTAGAATTTTCGGATTGCGTAAAAATGCACGGGCAATACCGATACGCTGACGCTGTCCGCCGGACAGTTTCACACCGCGTTCGCCGACTTCCGTCTCCAGTCCTGCAGGCAGCTCGTTAATAAACTCGCTCGTGTAAGACTGTTTCACCGCCCGGTCTATATCTTCGTCATTATATTGACCGGTCTTCAGTCCGTACGTAATATTTTCCCTGATTGTTCCGGACACGATTGCACTTTCCTGTGCAACATAGCCGATACCGCTTCGGTAGTCCCCGAGCGGAATGTCTTCGATATTAATATTATCTACTGTAATTTCACCATTCCATACAGAATAATAACGTTCAATCAGAGAAAATACTGTAGATTTCCCGCTGCCGCTTGGACCGACAAATGCAATTTTTTGATTGTTATTCGCGGCAAACGAAATGTTTTCAAGCACAGGAGTATCGTCATATCCAAAAGACACATCATTGAAGCGAAGCGTCTTATATGATAATTCCGCACTGTCCATATTCCCGGGTTTTTCATCTTCCATATCCAGTATGCCGATAATTCTTCCCGTTGCACCAAGTGCTTTATTATACTCTGTAAAGAACATCGCAAACATGGTCATCGGCATAATAATCTGGAATAAATACAGTAAGAAAGCAACAAGTGTACCGATAGTCATTGTGCCGTCAGCCACTCTGAGTCCGCCGTAGCCGATAACGAGTATAATCACAAACATCATAATCGTATACATAATCGGTGACAGCAATGCGTTAATGACCGCTTCTTTCATACCGTATTTATACAGCTGGTTAATACCACGGCTGCCTTTTTCCTGTTCGTAGCTTTCTGCATTAAATGATTTCATTAACCGAATTTCACTCAATGTTTCCTGTATAGAGCCGGTAAAAACAGCTGTCTCATCCTGGAGCTTTTTCGATATTTTCTGCATACGGCTGCCGAGCGGCATAATAACCGCAATCGAAATTGGCAGTGAGACGAACATGATTAACGTCAGTTTCCAGTCGAGGAAAAACAAGATAATGACCGAGCCCGCAACACTTAAAATCCCGCTGATTAATTGCGGAAAATGACTCGTAATCAGATTCTGAATAATGCTCGTATCGTTAACGACACGGCTGACTGACTCACCGCTTTTAGTTTTATCGAAATAGCTCACCGGCAGTTTAAGGAACTTCTCCCAGACCATTTCGCGTAAACTCCGGACGACGGTCTGCCCTATTTTAGCGAGCATGTAGTACGATATGCCGTCGATGACTGCGCTCCCTAAAAATACACCGATAATTAAAACGACAAGAGGTGCTGTAATCAGGTCAGTATTGAAGCCGTCGATAAACATCTGTGTCAGAAGCGGAACGATTAACGAACCGATGGTGCCTATCAGCGTCAGCAGAACACCTGTATAGAATAACCCTTTTTTCACATTGGTACTTTTTATTAAATTAATAAACTTTTTGAATGATGCTTTTTCTTCATTATTATTCAAATTTCCGCCCCTCTCATAAACCCAACTTACATTATAACGATTTTTGTCTGTTTAAGCATTATGGTAAACTTAATTTAACAAAGTTAAGGGGGAATATTATGACTCTGGAAATTACGAATATTACAAAAGTATTCGGAGAACAAACAGCTGTGGATTCAATTAACATCAATGTGCCGGCAGGAAGCATGTACGGTTTTCTCGGCGGTAACGGTGCCGGGAAGACGACAACGTTCCGTATGATTTTAAAACTGCTCACACCGACGTCAGGCACCATTTTATATAATAATGAGACTATCGGATATCATATGACGAATAAAATCGGCTACTTGCCCGAAGAACGCGGACTGCACCCAAAATTAAAAGTATCAGAACAAGTCCTTTATTTAGCCGAGTTAAAAGGAATGTCAAAAAAAGAAGCTAATAAAGCACTGGATTACTGGCTTGAACGTTTTAAAGTAACCGAAAACAAATTTAAAAAAATTGAAAAACTGTCTAAAGGGAACCAGCAGAAAATCCAGCTGATCGCTTCTATAATACATAACCCCGAGCTGATCATTCTCGATGAGCCGTTCAGCGGACTCGATCCCATTAATGTTGAAATGCTGAAAGATGCGGTAAAAGAGTTGAATGCCCAGGGCTCCACTATTATTTTCAGTACCCACCGTATGGAACATGTTGAAGAGCTATGCGAAGAATTATGCATACTCGACCGCGGCAAACAGATAGTCAGCGGCAATATCGACCAGATTAAAAAAGACTTCGGCCAAAAAGAAATAATTATCGAAGGTGAACATGATATTTCGTTCGTTAAAGATATGCCGGGAGTTCTTGAAATGAAACAGATAAGAAATAAATCAGTCATTAAAATTGCCGAAGAAAAATATGCGGAAGATATTTATAACCGTATTACTGATATCGGCTACTTTAAACGATTCCAAGTCAATGAGCCATCGTTAAATGATATCTTTATCGCGAAAGTAGGTCGTGATTATGAATAAATTTATGACGACATTTAATCTCACTTTTTTCTCGAAATTAAAAGCCAAATCATTTTTAGTTACAACACTGATTATTATTGCAGGAATGTTTATCGCGTTTAACCTCGATAAAATTATCGGCCTGTTCGATTCTGAAGATGACGCGCTGATGCTTCAGGTTGACGCCGATGAGTCTTTCCTGTCAGTCTTCGAACCGACACTGCAGTCTTATGATGAAACGATTGAACTCGTCGAAGCAGACGGCAATGCAACGCTTGAAGTTGTGAATACCGAGCCGCTCGAAGCTGAAATGCGTATGGATGAAGAGATTTCAACATCCCAGGAGCAGAACATACAGCTTGCCTTAAACGAGACAAACCGCGCCTATGTGCTGCAGTCGCTCGAACTGAGTCAAGAAGAAATTGCACAGGTGTACGAGGAGGTTCCAGTTGAATTCTTAGTAGCTGCGGGCGATGATTCAGGAGAGTTTGAAGCAGCCGGTGCCGATGATACTAATGTATTAAATATGATTATTTTCTACTTCTCGGTAATTCTGATGTTCATTATTATTCTGAACTATGCAAGTCAGATTGCGACGGAAATTGCGAATGAGAAATCTTCACGTGTGATAGAAATGATTGTATCGAGCATTCGTCCGACGCAGCATTTAATGGCAAAAGTGTTCGCCATGATTTCTGTCAGTGTTATACAAGTTGGCTTAATTACCGCAGGCGGTCTGATCGCATTTTATTTTTCTGATACGACTGCCCTGCTCGAGCAGTTCGGCCTCGAGACTAATGACCAGACATTGAAAATAGTCATTTACTGTATTATCTATGTCATTCTCGGATTAATTCTTTATCTGTCTGTTGCAGCGATGCTCGGTTCATTTATTAACCGGATGGAAGATCTGCAGCAGGGACTTATGCCGGTAACATTCCTCAGCATGATCGGGTACTTTATCGCGCTCGGCGGAATGTCATTTGCAGATAATATTGCAGTGACGATTACAAGTTACTTCCCATTCTTCACACCATTCGTTATGCCGCTGCGCCTGCTCGTTAACGATACAGGTCATACACCGATGCTGATCGGTATCGCGATTATGACTGCAACAATTATTATTACTCTCTTGCTCGCAGGCTTCGTCTATAAGAGAAGTGTACTGTCGACAGAGAGCGGTATTATTAAAAATCTTAAAAGAATAAGAAAATAAGCTGTTCATAATCATCCCCTTCACCTTAAAATTGAAGGGGTTTTTTTATTTAAAAAATGTATTTTTGTGCAGTAAAATATTTAAAAATAAATTTCTATTTAATTTTAAAATATGCTCTTATTTTACATTCAAAAAAGATTTTAAATAGTCATTGACAAACCATTTTAATGTTGTATCATGATGTAGACGAAAAACAAAGGAGTCCTGAATATGCAAGTAGAGTTAACACGATTTAGGGTGAAAAAAGATAAAGAAGAACTTGTCGATCAATGGATGGAATTCCTGAATGAACATATGAACGATGCCCTTCTTACACTTGATGGCGAAAAAATGTTTGTAGAAACAATCATGAGAGACACGATGGGGAATCGAGATTATCTTTACTGGTATTCTATTCAGGCAGATGACGGTGATTCCAATTCGGAAACTGAGAAGTGCATTGATACTAAACACCTTGAATTTTTCCACAAATGTATCGATGTCACCTACCGTCCAAAAAATCTTAAAACAGAAGTTGTGATGATTCCGCAGCGAATCAAAAAGCAGATTGAAGAAGCGGCAGAAGAAGTTTAAATTATAAATAAAGCTGAAAACGCATAAAAACGGCACTGAAATCTAATTTTAGAATTCAGTGCCGTTATTTTAATTTTTATCTTTCTGTTCATCCCTTAGCGATTTTACGCTGTAAAGAATATAATAGCCTGCGAAAATTACTGCGATTACCTGCAGAAACCAGTTCACTTCCACCATCGTGTTCGCGATAATTAAAAATATTACCAGCATCGCGCCTGTATATATCATTTTCTGTTTATATTCATTCATAAAAAATACTCCTAACACATATGTATTAGAAGTATTATCTCATAATTTAAATTTATTCACCAATCGCAGCAGTATCTGCAATAATTGTAACGTCCTTGTGATTGTTTAAAACAGAAGCTGGATTGTCTTCAGTAACTTCGCCGCTTAACAGTGCGTCGAGCGCTTCTTTTTTATTTTCACCGTAAACGAGAATGACAATTTTTTCAGCTTTCATAATTGAGTTTAAGCCCATAGTAAATGCTTTAGATGGCACATCGCCAAGTTCATCAAAGAAACGTGAGTTATCTTCAATAGTTTCGGGTGTTAAGTCAACGAGATGCGTTACTGAATCAAAAGGTGTACCTGGTTCATTAAATGCAATATGACCATTGCGTCCGATACCTAGTAACTGAACATCCAGTCCCGACTCATCGATCGCTTCTTCATAAGCTTTCACTTCAGTCTCTGAGTTTTCAGCTTTACCATTTAATAAATGAATATTCTCTTCCGGTATCGATACATGGTTAAAGAAATTCTCATGCATATAATATGAATAACTCTGTTCGTGGTGTTTATCCAGTCCTGCATACTCATCGAGATTAAATGTAGTGATATTGTTCTGATCAACATCGCTGCTGTTTAATTTTTTAACCAGTGCTTCATAAGTCCCTTCAGGTGTTGAACCCGTTGCCAGACCGATAACCGGTTTTTCATTTTCTTTAATAACATCAAATAAAATATCCGATGCTTTCTTGCTCATTTCTTCGTAATTGCTAACTTTTACTAACTCCATAATGTCCTCCTAATTTGACTGCAGGTTTTCAATAATAATATGAACCGCCCGGGTAATATCTTCTTGTGACCAGCTCGGTACACGCTGTGCAATACCGATTTCATGACTCGGCGGTACATGCACAAAACCTGCTGGAATATCCAGCTGTTTCTGCTGTAAATAATGTAATTCGCTGTACATTAAATTGTTGCATAAATAAGTACCAGCTGAGTTTGAAATATTTACAGGAATATTTTCATTCAGTAATATTGTCTCAAGATGCTTTAACGGCAATGTTGAAAATAAGCCATCTGCCCCATTCTCATGAATCTTCTCGCCATTAGGTTTAAAACCTGTATTATCTTCACGTCCGTCAATTGTATTAATCGCAATACGCTCAAGATGAATACTTGAAATGCCGCTTGCCAGCCCTAAAGAAATAATCGCGTCAGGTTCAACAGTTTCAATATCCTGTTCAATCAATGCATTAATTTCCTTAAAAGCTACAGGATAAACCCTGCCGATGATTTTATAATCTCCGATTACTTTGCCTTCTATACTTGCCACGGCAGACTGTGTCGGATTTGTTTTAAATTTCAAAAATGGTTCGTAGCCAGTTAATAGTAACGTCTTCATAAATTATCATCCTTTTTATATTACTTAGAGAATAAAGTAATAAGTAAATAAATAGTAGCATAAATCGTATAAAAAGTGTGAAATTTCTATGTATTGAAGGTTGTTTTTTGTCTTTTTATGTAAAAAAGACTGAAGAACTGTGAAATGTTCCTTGGAGAGCAACTGTCAGTCCCCCAAATAGAAAGTGAACCTCCGACTAATGAGTCGGAGGTTCACTTCGGTTTATATGATTACAGACATTATTTAGCATATTCTTCGGTATTTTTTATATCCTTCCCCCACTTCTTTTTCCGAAAATTCATATACGTTACGGTTCTGAGTGCATATTCCAGCGGACCGTACGTAAAGTGTTTTAAATACCAGACAGCGAGTATCATTTGCAGAATATAAAATACGATAAAGATTATGACACTCCATACAAATGTATCTGTTCCAAATATACCAAGTCCATAGCCGTAAAATATAGAAGTTCCGATTATACTCTGCATAATGTACATTGTGAGCGAAAGTTTGCCCATGGATTTCAAACCAGTCATAACTTTGCTGTTGGTATAGTGCTGATATAAATATTTTATTAAGCTCATTAGCCCAAATGATAGTACAAGACCAAACATAAAATTAAGTGAGTAAGCGATATCTTCATTATCTATCCAATATATAGAAGATTTTAAAATGATACAGACCGGTATTAAATAGATAAACAGTTTTGAACTCCAGAATGAATCTGCATTTTTATTGAACCATCCCGATTTTGATAAATATACGCCGACTACGTATAGTGTTGCTGGCATTAATATTCCTATTACTAAAATCAGAACGTTGCCTTGATCCATCATTTCATTTATGAACGGATCTTCAAGGTTCTGCCTTGCGTCGAGTATTTCTGAATAGTTTCCACTATTATGCACCTCGTAAAACGTTGACATATACTCCTGGCTTTCTTCTGAAGTCACTCCGGATTCAATGTTTTCAGTAGGCACAAAAAATGATAATGCAGTAATAGATACCAGGCCTGAGACAAGCAGTATTGTTACAATTTTAAAGAACCATTTCGGCAGTCCTATAAAAGGAATGAAAATAAGCATCCCGATACCATAAGCGAGCAGGATGTCACCTTCCCATATAAAGTAACTGTGCAGTATTCCCAGTACTATTAATCCTACTGCACGGCACAGCAGTTTGATTCTTTTCCATTTTACTTCCTTATTCTTCATGGACTGAAACAGTTTATCCATTGAGAAACCAAAAAGTAGCGCAAATATCGGCAGAAAACTTCCTTCAAAGATTATTTTAACTGCCTTAAACAAAAATTCATTTACTCTGTTTAATTCATAAAACTCCACATGATCTTTACCTGATAAACCAAATTGAAAAATCAACAAATTTGCCATAAATATTCCCAGTAAACTGAAACCTCTCACGGCATCTGCACTCTCTATTCTCTCCATTTTTTCCACCTCTCTTTTATTATATGATCGCTGTCTTAATTCAACTTTAAGTATTTCTTAAATCTACCTTAAATATGCCGCTCTTCTATAGTCATTTATAATTTTTTTCCATACAATAATATTGAGGTGTCGTATATGTCTGAGAAAATATTAGTCGTCGAAGACGATAAGGATATTCAGGAACTGATTGTTCTGAGTTTAAGCACACAAAATATCGGCTGTATTCATACTGCCGATAATATAGATGAAGCAAAAAAATTTCTGCTCAGCCATAATTTCCATGTTGTGCTGCTAGATTTAAATTTAAAATCCGAAAATGGCTATCAGCTTTTAAAATATATTAATACAGCTTACACAAAAGTCCTGATTGTTACTGCTAAAGATAGCGACCTTGATGTGTACAAAGGTTTTGAAAATGGTGCAATTGATTATATCAAAAAGCCGTTTGATCCGATTGAACTTGCTTACCGCGTTAAAGTTCATATCAAACCATCACAAGTTTTAAAATTCAGCCATCTGAGAATTGACAGAGCTTCGGCAGACGTTTATAAAGATCAAAAGCTAGTTAATTTGACTGCCAGAGAATATGATTTACTGCTCTGTTTTTCTTCCAATAACAACCAGATTTTATCCAAGGAGCAGCTGTACGCAAATGTGTGGGGTTACGACACAGCTGCAGATGATAATACACTAATGGTTCATATAAGAACCTTGAGGAAGAAAATAGAAATTAATCCGAATAAGCCTGAACTCATTAAAACAGTCAGAGGACAGGGCTACATTTTCAGGGGCAGTATTTATGAATAGACGGTTTACTTTAATATTCATAAAATATATTTCTGTTTTTCTTGCACTTAGTTTTTTAGTAGTGATAACAGGGCTCGGTTTATTTATGTACTATGCTCTAAATGTGTTTGCCCCATCTGCTGATACGATGGAAGCTGATGATTTAATCTATGCTGTTGAAGAAAATAACGGCAGCTACTCCTTCAGCGATAATTTTAAAGAAGAACTTGAAAAGAGCGACTATACCGCATTTATCGTTGATGATAATGCTGATCCAATATATCCGAAAATAAATCACAACATCAAAGATGATATTATTGAAAATTTATCCGGTGTAGTTGCACTGCCATATAAAAAGCACGAGCATTTTATTATGATAAGCGAAAAACATAATAGTGAAATGCCTAAAATTAATAACCCGGACGAAATAAATACCGCACAGCTAATTGACAGTTTATACACGCATAACTACAACAGCTATGAGCATTATATAGAAGATAGCAATCTGAAATTTACCGAAAGCATGACTCAGCAGGACTATACGTACACTGATGAGTTTACCGACGGTGATATAGCTATTTTTAAATTAATCGGGATTTTATTTATTGCTATTCCGCTTCTCTTAATCATTTTGACTATTTTTATGGCTGTGATGCTTACACGAAAAATCAGCCGCCCTCTATTTTTCTATGCAGACTGGCTGACGCAGCTGTCTGGAGGACAGCTTTATAAACCAAGTTCTGACCATAATCGCAGCAAGTCTCAAAAAATGTATAAAGACCTCGATGAGGCCGTAGATAAATTAAACACGCAGCTGCTAGCTGATAAACTGTATCGCAATCAGATTGATTACTACAGAGATAAGTGGCTGAGCCAACTGTCACACGATTTAAAGTCACCGCTCACTTCGATATACGGATATACTAAAGTCCTGCCTTATTTTCCTGACGATCAGGAAAAATATATATTGCTGATTTCTGACAAAGCAAAATATATGGAGAATTTAATCGATAGTATAAACAGCAACTTTAAATTAGAAACTTCTCAGATGGAAATTGATAAGGATATATTTTCGCTGACGATTGTTCTTCAAGCCGTAATAAATACGGTCGGATACGATAAAATTAACGTCATAAATGAACTGGATGCTGATCACTATTACGGCAATAAACTGTATATCGAGAGAATGTTTATTAATCTTATAGAAAATAGTCTCGATCATAATAAGACTAATCCAGATATAAATATTCATCTGTCAGATGAAGAAAACAATATCTGCATACAATACAAAGACAATGGTGTCGGTATGGATAACTATTCTGCAGAGAACTTTATGAAACATGGGATTACATCTAAAAATAGCAGTAAGAATCACGGCATTGGATTTTCTGTAATTAAGGATGCTATTGAATTCCATAACGGCTCATTTACAGTTATACCTGCTGAAACAGGTGTGCATTTCAAGATCGATTTACATTAAAAAATCCTTCGGCTCATTTCAGCCGAAGGATTTTTCTTTATTCTACTCTAAATCTTTAAGGTAAGGGAAACTGCTCGGATACTGGTAGTAACCGTCTAAGTCAGAGTTGATCCCCGTTAATAATTTCGTATGGAATACCGGAATTAACGGCTGTTCATCAATGATAATCTGCTGTGCATCTTCATACATCTGCAGACGTGTTTCCTCGTCCATTTCTACACGTGCGTTATCGAGTAATTCATCGACTTCAGGATTCGAATATCTCGTTCTGTTTCCTGGTGCACCAATGTTGTCTGAGTGGAACATCGGATATAAGCCGTAGTCCGCATCAAGTGTTACAGTTCCCCAGCCACCCATGAACATTTCATGATCGCCGTTCGCTGTATATTCCTGGTATGCGCCGGCTTCCATCAGTGAAATTTCAAGGTCTACACCAATTTCAGACAGCACTTCCTGCATATAAGTTGCAACGTCCTGGTGTGTTCTTGAGTTCAGGACGACTTCTGCACTAAACCCTTCAGGATGGTCGCTTGCTGCCATGTATTCTTTAGCCTGCTCAAGATCATACTCAATTGGCTCAAGATCTTCACTGTAGCCGTATACTGTCGGGTTTAACGGTGTTTCTGCTTTTTCATGAATACCAACTAAAATGTTTTCGATAATCGCATTTTTATCAATTGCTGATGCGATAGCTAATCTTACATTTTCATCGTTGAATGGTTCTTTTTCTGTGTTGAATCCCAAGTACGTCATATTCGCACTTGGGCGCTGCTGTACTTCGCTGCCTTCGTTAGCATCTACTTGTGCAACGTCGTTCGGGTCCATCGGATAAATAATATCTGCGGTACCTGAAGTTAATTCTGCAATACGTGACTGGTCTTCCGGTACGGCTCTGAAGACGATTGATTCAGGCTTTGCCGCTTCTCCCCAATATTCTTCATTACGTACTAATGTGATTTGTTCACCTTCAGCAATATCTTCAAATTTAAAGAATCCCGTACCAATTGGTGTGCGGTTAACTTCAGTCAGCGGGTTGCCGCCTTCTTCCATTTGAGCGTAATCCGCATCGATAACTTCTTTACTGATCATGTGGCCACCCGGATGTGCCAAGTGAGCAGGGAGTGCTGCAAATGGTTCATTTGTATGTATTTGAACCGTATAGTCGTCAATAATTTCTACGTCAGAGATTTCCGTAAACAGGAATGACAGCGGTGATGCAACTTCTTCGTCGCGTACGCGGTCAAGGTTGGCTTTTACAACTTCTGCATTGAAGTCGCTGCCGTCATGGAATTTAATTCCTTCACGGAGTTTAAATTCCCATGAAGTATCTGAAATCTGTTCGTAGCTTTCAGCAAGACCGGGCTCTAATTCAAGGTCCTGGTTAAGTTTTACAAGTGTTTCGTAAATATTCGTCATCACATAAAGTGAATATCCGTCGTTTGCTGCATGCGGATCAAGTGAGTTCGGCAATGACATAATACTGAAGTCAATTGCTTCCCCTCCCGCTGATTCACCCTCTGAATCAGAAACTTCTTCTTCAACATTGCTGTCGCTCGTACATGCTGCGAGCATCAAAATAAATACTGTCATGAACAGCATTAATAATTTTTTCATTATTGTTCCTCCAATTTTTAAAATCCATATTATTATACTATGAATTAAAACATTCCGCTACACCCATTTTTTGTAATAAAAAAACAGATGAAATAATCACCTGTTTACACGCCTCGTTCTCCGATATCATTACGATAAAATAACGACTCATTATTAAATTCAATCTGCTCAGTGTTTTTGTACGCTATCTGCTTTGCTTCTTCAAGCGTACTGCCTCGTCCGGTCACGAGCATCACTCTGCCGCCGGCAGTTTCATAACGGTCATCCTGAACATGCTTAAGCCCGCTGTTGAACACAGCATCCTCAAGTTTTTGAGGAATAATAACTGACGCGCCTTTTTCATAAGCTTGAGGATAGCCGTTACTTGCTAAAATCACACCGAGCATAGAGTCAGTGCTGAACTCGAGTTTATAGGGTTCTTTTTTTCTGACCGCTTCCAGTACATCGATAAAATCCGATTCAAGGAGTCCTAACAGTACCTGGGCTTCCGGGTCACCAAAGCGCGCATTAAACTCAATTGTTTTAACGCCGTCTTTAGTAATAATCGCACCGAGATACATAACACCAAAATAATCTAAGCCTTCTCTAACCATTGCAGTCGCCATCGGTTTAACAATATTATTGATTGCTTCTTCTATAACATCTTCTCCGATATGCGTAACAGGCGCATATGCCCCCATGCCGCCGGTGTTTGGCCCCGTATCTCCGTCAAAAGCACGTTTATGATCCTGTGCCACAATATCGAACGGCAATGTATATTCACCGTTAACAAGCACCATTAAGCTGAACTCCTCACCTTCAAGGAATTCTTCAATTACGACTGGGTTATTTTCACCTTCCGCAAACATTTCTTTAAGAGCATCAAGTGCTTCAGTTTCAGTCATTGCAACCGCAACACCTTTACCTGCAGCAAGCCCGTCTTTTTTAATTACTATCGGTGCGCCCTGTTCTTTCACGTAGTCCGATGCATCGATTAAATTCGTGAATGCCTGATATTCAGCAGTCGGAATGCCATATTTCAACATAATATCTTTTGCAAAGGCTTTGGATGATTCTAGCTGTGCTTCCAGCTTTCTCGGACCAAATACTTTCACTCCGGCCGCTTCAAGGGCATCGGCGACACCTGCGTTAAGCGGTGCTTCCGGTCCGACAACCGCCCAGCTGATATTTTCCTGTTTTGTAAGCTCAACGATGTATTCAATATCAGAATCCTGAATACCGCTGTGCACAGCTGCATATTTTGTCATGCTGCTGTTGCCGGGTACTGCATGAATATTTTTTGTATGTTTTGACCGGCTCAGCGTTTTAACGAGAGCATGCTCCCGTCCGCCGCCGCCAATTACTAATACATTCATTAGTTTCGCCCTCCAGTATTAATGTTTGAAATGACGCATTCCTGTAAATACCATTGCAATACCGTGCTCGTTGCAAAAATCAATTGATTCATTATCGCGTTTAGAACCGCCCGGCTGGATAATTGCTTTAATGCCGTACTGATGTGCATTTTCTACCGTATCCGGCATTGGGAAAAATCCGTCGCTTGCAAGGACAACATTTTCTCCAAGCTCAATCGCACGCTCTGCAGCAATTTTCAAGGCGCCGACGCGGTTCATCTGTCCTGCACCGATTCCCACAGTCTGTTTACTGTTGGCGAGTACTATCGCATTGGATTTCACGTGTTTCGATACTTCCCAAGCAAGTACCAGAGCTTTTAGCTGCTCATCATCTGGTTTTTTTTCTGTGACATATTCAAGCGAGTCTTTATCGAGTTTTCCAGTGTCGCGCGACTGCACGAGATAACCGCCAGATACGCTGACAAACTCATCCTGAACAGCTTCTTCAGTGAAATCAACTTGTAAAAGACGAATATTTTTCTTCACTGTTAAAATATTTAATGCTTCTTCTGAGAAGTGCGGAGCAATAATCACTTCTAAAAATACTTTGCTTAATTTTTCTGCAGTTGGCGCGTCCACAGTCTTATTAAGCGCAACAATGCCGCCGAATATAGACTGGTTATCAGCATCAAATGCATTTTGGAAAGCATCGCTGAGCGTATCACCTGTACCAACACCGCACGGATTCATATGTTTTACAGCAACTGCTGCCGGTAAATCAAATTTCTTCGCCAGCTGAAATGCACTGTCTGCATCTCTTAAGTTGTTATAGCTGAGCTCTTTGCCGTGCAGCACATCTGCATTAAGAATCGTGTTTTTATCGTCTGAAGTTTTAACGTATTTGGCCCTTTGGTGCGGGTTTTCACCGTAACGGAGCGTTTTTTCGCTCTGTGCGAAGAAGTTTACAATTGCCTGATCGTAGTCATTCGTATGACGGAACACTTTAATCATCAGCTGTTTTCTAAAATCTTCATCAAGCGCATTATCTTTAAGACGTTCCAGTACTTCATCGTAATCAAACGGATCAACAACTGTTGTGACGTGCTTATAGTTCTTCGCCGCTGCACGAAGCATAGTCGGACCGCCGATATCGATATTTTCTACAGCATCGCTTTCAGTGACATCTGCTTTTCTGACTGTCTCTTTAAACGGATACAAGTTGACCGCAACTAAATCAATCGTTTCTATACTATTATCACGAAGGTCTTTCATATGCGCTTCATTGTCACGGTCTGCTAAGATGCCGCCGTGAACAGCCGGATGCAGTGTTTTAACACGGCCATCCATAATTTCATTGAAATCCGTTAAATCACTCACCTGATTGACAACGATATCCGCTTCCTGTAATGCTTTAAACGTGCCGCCGGTTGAATACAGTTCATAGCCTTGTTCAAGCAGCCCTTCAGCAAATTTTTCTATGCCTGTTTTATTTGATACGCTCAGCAATGCTTTCATAGTTAGACTCCTCCATCCAGTACTTTCTTCAGTGCGGCAGGGTATAGTTCATACTCCGCCTGATGTATTTTTTCTTCTAATGAAAGAAGCGTTTCATCTTCTTCTATTATAACTGCAGTCTGTGCAATAATTTTACCTGTATCAATGCCGGCATCGACAAAATGAACTGTCACACCGGTCACTTTTACGCCGTAATTATAAGCATCTTCGATACCATTTCTGCCTTTAAAAGACGGCAGCAGCGATGGATGAATATTAATAATCCGATTTTTATAGAAGTTAATAAATTCAGCCGATAAAATTCTCATAAAGCCTGCGAGTACAATATAATCAATATTAAAATTTGAAACTGCTTCTGTTACAGCAGTTTCAAATTCTTTTTTTGCTGAATATTTACTGCGGTCGATAATTATATGAGGAATATTTAATTTCTCTGCCCGCTTAACGGCATAGGCATCCGGACTGTCTGCGATTAAAATTTTAATCTCAAACCCTGCCTCAGCGCTTTTTAATGCAAGGTTCTCAAAATTCGAACCGCCGCCGGAAACGAGGACAGCTATATTTTTAACCATTAATTTTAATTCCAGCCTCAGCAGTAACCTCACCGATTACGCTGCTTGTATAATCAAAATCTTTCAGTATCTCAAGTGCTTTATCAGCTTCGTCTGCAGGGACGGCGATTATAAAACCAATCCCCATATTAAAGACGTTGTATGCTTCTTCATCTCTCACGCCGCTCTCTTCCAGCAGCCATGCAAGTACTTTAGGCACTTCAATATTTTTAACATCGAGACTGACGCCCAGATGATCCGGCAATGCTCTCGGAATATTTTCAATAAATCCGCCGCCGGTAATATGGCTCATCGCTTTAATATTGACTTTATGTTTTAATGCTTTAACTTCTTGTGCGTATATACGTGTCGGCTCAAGCAGCAAATCGAGCAGCTTATCACCGTTTAAGTCAGCTGTGACATCAATATTGTTATCCGCAATAATTTTACGGACTAAACTGTAGCCGTTTGAATGAATGCCGCTTGATGCGAGGCCAATAATTTTATCGCCTGCTTCAACAGATGAGCCGTCAATATATTCATGTTTCTCAACTGCACCAACAGCAAATCCCGCAATATCGTATTCGCCTTCGCCATACATTTCACCCATCTCGGCAGTTTCTCCGCCGATTAGTGCACATTCGGACTGAACGCATCCTTCAGAAACACCTTTAACAATTTCACCGATATGTTCAGGGACTACTTTGTTCACAGCTATATAATCAAGGAAGTATAACGGTTCTGCACCAGTTGTAATAATGTCATTTACACACATTGCAACAGCATCGATGCCGATTGTATCGTGACGGTTATAATCAATTGCAAGCTTCAGTTTCGTACCGACACCGTCAGTACCTGACACGAGCACAGGCGCTGTCATATTTAGCTGTGACAGATCAAATGCTGCACCAAATCCTCCAAGACCTCCGATTACTTCCGGACGCATCGTACGTTTTACATGCCCTTTCATCTGTTCGACCGCTTCATATCCGGCATTAATATCGACACCGGCTTTTTTATATTGTTCAGACATCGTTATACTCCTTTCGTTTTCGCATCTTTTTCCTGCGGCAGCAAGCCATCAGTATTTTCAATCGGATAATTCCCTGTAAAGCACGCATCACACTGTCCGCGTGAACCGTATTTTTCATATACTTCATGCATTTTTTCTACGGATAAATAAGTTAATGAATCTGCACCAATTTCTTCCCGCACCTCTTCAGTTGATTTCGATGAGGCAATAATTTCCGCATGCGTCGATACATCGATACCGTAATAGCATGGATTTTTAAGTGGCGGTGATGACACCCCCATATGCACTTCTTTAGCACCCGCTTTTTTCAAAGCTTTGACGATAAATTTACTCGTCGTCCCCCGCACAATGGAATCGTCGATAACAATGACGCTCTTACCTTCAACGATATCTCTGACCGGAGACAGTTTCATCCGGACTGCACGTTCACGCGCTTCCTGTCCAGAGGCAATAAACGTTCTTCCGACATAGCGGTTTTTTAATAGACCCTGTTCGCCCGGAATTCCTGATTCATCGCTGAATCCTTTAGCCGCAGCAAGACTGGAATCAGGCACGCCGATAACCATATCCGCTTTAATATCCATTTCTTTTGCCAGTTCTTCACCGAGCGCTTTACGAATTGTATATGTTGACGTGCCTCGGAACTCTGAATCTGCACGTGCAAAATAAATGTATTCCATAGAGCACATATTCGGATTTTCAAAATCTGTATAACGATCAAAATCAATACCCTCGTCGCTTATTGTAATGAGTTCACCCGGTTCAATATCACGGATGTACTCCGCACCAATTGAAGTAAATGCACACGTTTCGCTGGCTACGCAGTATGCGCCGTCAAGCGAACCGAGCATCAAGGGACGGACACCGTGATCATCCAGCGCGATCGTCATTGCATCTTCATGTAAAATAACAAACGCAAATGCGCCTTTCAGCTGCTGAAGCGTTGTTTTAATACGCGCTTTTCTCGTCGGTCCTTTCGCACGTCTTAATAGATGAGCAAACACTTCCGAGTCGGAAGTCGTCTGAAAAATTGCGCCGTCGTCTTCAAGTGCGCGTCTAATTTGCAGTGCATTAACGATATTGCCGTTATGTGCCAGACCAAGATCGCCAATATGGCTTTTAAATAAGAATGGTTGAACGTTTGATAACGCACTGGAGTCGCTCGTTGCATAACGCACGTGACCGATTGATTTGGAGAATGGTCTTAATGATTCAAGCTGAGTTTGTGACAATGCTTCAGTCAAAAGACCCATCCCGCGTGCGCCGAACAGGTAATCACCGCCGGAAGCGACGATACCCGCCCCTTCCTGACCGCGGTGCTGGAGGCTGTGCAGTGCCATATACGTTAAATCGCTGGCTTCGGGATGTCCCCAAATACCAAAGAGTCCACATTCTTCATTTAGTCCTCTGAGTTCATACATGACGGGATTGCCCCCTCCCATGCGCTTCTGACATCTGATAAATTACGGTTAATTTCAAAATTCTGTGCAGTGACGATAAATTTATCGCCTGCTAGTTTACCAACTTCAACTGCACCTTCAATATCGAGACCTGCCGGTGCTGCAACAATATAGTTTGATGCACCTTCCGCGAATAGCAAGTCTTTACGTACATCTAAGTTTACTTCAAGACCGATGTTGTTAAAGCTTGCAAGCTGTGCAAGTTTTGCAATCAGACCGCCGCGTCCAAGCGGAGCGATTTTATTAATTTCTCCATTAACGAGTTTTTCACGCAGCATCATTCCACGTTTGTACTCAAGTTCAAGATCGATTGAACGTGTTGTCTGGCGTATAGTATTTTCAAGATGTTTTTCAAGCTGGCTTCCTGAAAATGACGATGTTAAATCCCCAACTAAGTAAATGGCGTCTCCATCGTTTACACTTTCGTGTTTCAGCTGATTAATATTATCGATTAACCCAACCATTCCGATAACCGGTGTAGGCAGAATCCCGCCTGTGCTGTGTTCGTTGTAAAGACTTACGTTACCCGAAACAACCGGTGTCGACAGTGCAAGACATGCTTCGGCCATTCCTTTAGTCGACTTATCCAGCTGGTTGTATATTTCAGGTTTTTCAGGAGAACCGTAGTTCAGGCAGTCTGTCATGCCTAACGGTACAGCGCCTGTTGCGATAATGCTTCTGAATGTCTGTGCAACAACTTCTTTACCACCATTGTAAGGGTCGGCAAAGACGTAACGGCTCTTGCCGTCAAGCACCATACTTACTGCTTTATCAGTACCTTCAATCTGTACAATCCCCGCGCCGAAGCCTGAGCTTTGAACGGTATTACCGCCTGCTGTACTGTTAAAGTCATTGTAAATATATGATTTATCCGCAAGTGTCGGATGTGTAATTAATTTATCAAAAGCAGCTTCTAAATCTTCATTGCTGTAGTCTGTACGCGCTTCATCCTGCTCAGGCTCAATACCTTCTAAAATATAAACAGGTGCATCATCCGACAGCGGTGCAACCGGCAGATCCGCAAAAACTTCATCTTCATAGTAAAGTTTCAGACGGTCTCCTGCTGTGACTTCCCCGATTACTGCAGTATCGAGCTGCATTTCTTTAAACATGTTTAAAAATTTATCTTCAGAGCCCTTTTCAACGACTAGCAGCATACGCTCCTGCGTCTCCGACAGCATCATTTCGTACGGTGACATATCTGCGTGAGTCACAGGTACTTTATCCAGATACAGATTCATTCCCGAATTTCCCTTATCTGCCATTTCGGCACTCGAAGACGTCAACCCTGCTGCACCCATGTCCTGAATTCCGACAAGTTCTTCCATATCGATTGCTTTCAGTGTTGCTTCCATTAAAATTTTACCGGCTTCGGGATTACCTTTTTGAATTTCAGGACGGTTATCATCGCTCAGTTCACCTGATGCGAAGCTCGCACCGTTAATGCCGTCTCTGCCTGTTGGGAGACCGACATATACAACCTGATTGCCGATACCTTTTGCTGTTCCTTTTTGAATTTTATCATGAGTAATTAAACCGACACCCATTGCGTTCACAAGCGGGTTTTCATGATACGATGCATCGAATTCTACTTCACCGGATATTGCCGGCAATTCCATCGTATTGCCGTAGTCCGCCATACCGTCAACAACACCGCGGAGCAGCCACTTGTTCTGTTTGTTATCCAATTCGCCAAAACGCAGTGAATTTAATAAGCCAATTGGACGCGCACCGATAGAAACGATATCGCGGACAATACCGCCGACACCTGTCGCCGCACCCTGATACGGGTCTACAGCTGACGGATGGTTATGAGATTCCACTTTAAAAACAATAGCCTGATTATCACCAATATCCACAACACCCGCACCTTCGCCGGGTCCCATTAAAACATGCTCGCCTTCAGTCGGGAACTGTTTTAAAAATGGTTTTGAGTGTTTATAAGAACAATGTTCGCTCCACATTGCAGAAAAAATACCAGTCTCAGTGTAGTTAGGCTCTCTGCCTAAAATTTCATTAATTTTATCGAATTCTGAATCTGTTAAGCCCATTTCCGCATAAAGTTTCTGTTCTTTAATTTCCTGGTTTGTCGGTTCATTGAATTTCATCTTTAATTTCCTCCAGCTTATTGTAGAATTTAGTATTCGCTTCAATCAGTGCCTCACGTTTATTAACGGTAAAATATTATTCTGTTTCTTTTTCAAAAGTCGTTTTCAATTTTTCAAGTTCAGCTTCGATATCATCGGTTAAAACTGTTACATGTCCCATTTTTCTTGCCGGTTTACGGTCTGATTTGCCGTACAAATGAACATTCCATTCGGAATAAACAAACAATTCAAGGTCCAGTCGGTCTAAATCTTCTCCGAGCAAGTTCATCATGATTGCATCTTTGTGCTGATAAACTTCCGGCAATGGCTGGTCTGTCACGCTTAGTATATGTGCATCGAATTGGCTGATGTTACATGCCTCAATTGTGTAATGTGCTGAATTATGAGGACGCGGAGCAATTTCATTTACGTACAGTTCCCCGTCCTGATCTATAAAGAATTCGATTGTAAATACGCCGACGAACAGCATCTCTTTCATAATTTTATCAGCTTCAGCTTTCGCCTTTTCAAAATAATCGACTCTAGCCGGTGCAATTGTCCGGTATAAAACCTGATTGCGGTGAAGGTTTTCCTGCAGCGGGAAATAAATTATCTCTCCACTTGCACTCCGTGCTGCAGTCAATGATACTTCTCTCGATAAATCTATATATTTTTCAACGATAAATGCTGTATCTTCAAATGGTATATTTTCATTTAATAGTTCCTGTTCTGAACTGATATAATACTGGCCTTTGCCATCGTAGCCGCCTGTTGTCGTCTTCACAATTAACGGATATGAATGTATTTCAGCAAATGCTTTGACATCTGCTTCAGATGAAATATTTTCAAATGGCACTATACTCGCACCCGACTCTTTAATTGCATTTTTCTCAGTCGTGCGGTTTTGCAAAGTAAGTACTGTTTCTGCACCCTGAGGCACGTAATAGTCAGAGACGAGTTTTCTTAAAATATGTGCATCAATATTTTCAAATTCGTATGTGACAACGTCTGACATGTCACTTAATTTAATCAATGCTTCTTCATCGCTGAAATCAGCGTGGATAAAAGTATGGCATACAGAACGTGCCGGAGCATCTGCTGACGGATCGAGCACTGCAACTTTGTAACCCATGCGCTGGGCACTTTGTGCGAGCATTTTTCCAAGCTGTCCGCCGCCGATAATACCAATTACAGCTGCCGGATATAATCGTCTACTTAAGGTCATTTTGCATATCCTCAACTTTCTTTTCGAGACTTTTCGTGTATTCTTCCAGTTTAGCGAACACTTCAGAGTCCGATATACCAATCATTCTTGCCGCCATCAGCCCTGCATTTTTAGCGCCCGGGACACCGATCGCCTGCGTAGCCACTGGAATTCCTCCCGGCATTTGTACGATGGACAATAACGAATCCATACCTTTTAACGATTTTGACTCTATCGGTACACCGATTACAGGTGCGTGTGTTAATGAAGCAATCATGCCGGGCAGATGCGCTGCACCGCCGGCTCCGGCAATAATAATATTGATGCCGGCTGCTGTCGCATTTTTTGCATATTCAACCATCATTTCTGGTGTGCGGTGTGCACTGACTACTTTCGTTTCATAGCTGATTCCGAAAAAATCCAGCATTTCAGCACTGTGTTTCATCGTTTCCCAGTCTGACGAGCTGCCCATAATAATACCCACTGTCATCTTATATGCACTCCTATTTAACGAACATTATTTATAATATTAATTATAATGTACGTATATTAAATGTCAATACTTAAATATTTATGATTATCGTCCGTTTTTGACCCACATTATACTTAAATACAAAAAACCGGGCAGCTGCCCGGTTTCAGTTTTTATACTCCTCATTATTAATATCAGTAATAAACATATGTCCCGGAGCATGGCTGATTAAAATTTCGGGTTTTGCATTCAGCACGACATTTTGAGGTGTCACACCGCATGCCCAAAACACCGGCACTTCATCCGGAGCAATGTCGATTCTCTCACCATAATCAGGTTCGTCGATATTTTTTATACCAATCTTTTCGGGACTTCCGACATGCACAGGTCCGCCGTGCATGTTCGGAAATTCATTTGTAATACTGACTACCTGATCGACAAGTTCCTTCTTGAATGGACGCATTGACACGACCGTCTCTCCTGAAAAAATTCCTGCAGGTACAGTTTCAATGTTCGTTTTATACATCGCAACGTTGCGCCCTTCATCAATATGTTTAATGTTAATGCCGTCATCTAGAATTGCCTGCTCAAATGTAAAACTGCAGCCGATTAAAAATGTAACAAAATCATCACGCCAGTAATCTTTAATATCGCTGACTGTTTCAGTCAGCTCGCCGTTTTTATAAATATTGTAAAGAGGAATATCCGTTCGAATATCTGAGTTTTTCGCATATTTACTAATAAACTCACCCGCCTCCAGTACTTCAATAATCGGCACCGGCTTATTATTACGCATCGCAAATAACAAAAAATCAAAAGCATATTCTTTTGGCAAAATTGCTAAGTTCGCTTGTACTTTATCCCCCGAGATGCCGGAAGTCGGTCCGGTATGCTCACCAGTTCTGATAGCCATTCTAATATTTTCAGTATTCATTTAATCACCTACCCATTCCATAATGCTGCAAGACCCTGCAGTGACATAAATCCTGCAATTAATGTAACGATTACTGCGATAACACCGAATACTATCATCCATGTCGGATGGTGGTAATTTCCAACGACGCTCTTCTTACGTGAAGCAAGAAGTATTGCACCGAGCGTAATCGGTAAAATCAGTCCGTTGAATGAACCTGCCAGAATAAGCAGTGTCACCGGACGTCCGACAAATAAGAAAATCAATGTCGATGTCGCAATAAAGACGACGATGACGATGTTGTTATAACGGTCAAACACCGTATTAAATGAACGCATAAAGCTCGCACTTGTGTATGCTGCACCGATTACAGAAGATAATGCAGCTGCAAGCAGCACAATACCAAATATTTTCATGCCGATATCACCAAGTGCAAATTGGAATACAGATGCCGGCGGATTTTCTTCTGATAATACCGCACCTTGTGTCAGCACGCCGAGTACTGCCATGAACAGCAGCACACGCATAACACCTGTCGTTAAAATTCCCCAGTTGGCTGCATGGCTGACAAAACGCAGATTCTTCTCACCCGTCATACCCGCTTCGATTAAACGGTGGGCACCGGCGAAAGTAATGTAACCGCCGACAGTTCCCCCGACTAGTGTAATAATCGGCAGAAGCATCGCTATCGGATCTTCCGGCATAATCGCTCTTTTCGCTGCTTCAGCAACTGGCGGCTCTGAAATAATCATTACATAAGTAACGATACCAATCATCAGTACACCAAGTACCTGCGTCACGATATCCATAACGGCACGGCCGTTTTTAATTAAGAATATAATAATTGCGAAGATGCCTGTAATTGCGGCACCAACCCTTACATCCCAGCCGAAAATCGCATTAAAACCAAGTCCCGCACCGGCGACGTTACCGATGTTAAATGCAAAGCCGCCGATGACGATAAGTACTGCAACCAGTGAACCGAGTCCCGGAAACACTTCGTTCGCTACATCCTGTCCGCGTTTCCCGCTGACTGACAGGACGCGCCATATATTAAGCTGTGCACCGATATCGATAACGATAGAAGCTAAAATTGCAAAGGCGAAACTCGCCATAAACTGCTGTGTAAATACTGTTGTCTGTGTTAAAAATGCAGGTCCGATTGACGATGTTGCCATCAGGAACACTGCACCGAACAGCAGCCTGCGCTGTGCGGCTGTAATTTTCGGTTTATTCTCCATAAGTGCACCCCTTCTTATAACGTTTCGATAGAAATCCCTTTTTCTTCAAGCTGCCGTCTGATTTCTTTAACAAATTCCAATGCTTTTTCCCCATCACCGTGAACACATATGCTGTCTGCTTGAATCTCCACATCTTTACCGTTTATACTCTCTACTTTACCATCGGTAATCATACGGACAACCCGCTCTGTCGCAAGGCTGCTGTCGGTAATCATTGCACCGTTTTTACTGCGTGATACAAGTGTGCCATCATCTTCATAGGCACGGTCTGCGAACACTTCATTAATCACGTCAAGACCGGCAGCTTTCCCCGCTTGAACTAAATTGTTATTCGCAAGTCCCATCAGTTTTAACTTCGGATTAAAATCTTTAACCGCCTGTGCGATAACACGCGCTAAATTTTCATCTTTAAATGTTGCATTGTAAAGTGCACCATGCGGTTTCACATGGTTAAGTTCAAGGCCATATGTCCGGGCAATACCGTCAAGTGCAGACAGCTGATAAAGCATAATAGCGTGGACTTCATCATCAGACAGCTCCATATAACGGCGCCCGAAGCCCATTAAATCCGGAAATCCCGGATGTGCACCAAGCCCTGTTGAACCTGACTCTTTAATGCGTTTAACTGTTTCAATCATAACGACGGGGTCGCTTGCGTGAAATCCGCATGCTACGTTTGCCGAGGAAATCAGCGGAATAATTTCAGCGTCGCTGCCTACTTTATAATTACCGTAACTCTCTCCGAGGTCAGCATTTAAATCAATCGTTAATTTACTCAATTAAATCATCCTTTACTCAATAATATTTTCTGTATGAATAAACTTAATATCGTAATCATTTTCTAAAACTTTCGGATGTCCCGCAAGGTAATACTGAAAATCTAAATTCGTCTTAATCGGTTCGATCACAGTTTCACCTAAGACAAGCTTCAGTTTGAATAGTGCATCTTTACGGTTGTCAGCTTTAACGATAATTTTAGCAATCATCGAGTCGTAATAAGGCGGAATGGCATAACCGTTGTAAATATGCGTGTCCACACGGACATTTCTTCCTAGACCGAAATGTAATTTATCAATTTTACCAGGAGACGGCATAAAACGATTATCCGGATCTTCCGCATTAATGCGCGCTTCAATTGCATGGCCTGAAAGTTTTACTTGATCCTGTGTAATACCGATATCATTATTAAATGCCACGTTAATCTGTGCTCTGATAATATCGATGCCGGTCACTTCTTCTGACACTGTATGTTCAACCTGCACACGTGTATTCATCTCGATAAAATAAAATCTTTTTTCCGCTGCGACATATAAGTATTCAATCGTTCCCGCACCGCGGTAATTTAGCTTGGCAATCGCCTGACGGGTCGTTTCTGTAATATCATCACGTTCTGACTCACTGAGAATTGTCGCCGGTGCCTCTTCAAGCAATTTCTGGTTGTTTCTTTGAATTGAGCAGTCCCGTTCAAATAAATGAATAGCGCCCCCCTTGCCGTCACCGATAACCTGGATTTCAATATGACGCGCTTTCGGGATGTATTTTTCGATGTACAGACGATCATCATTAAAGGAGCTTTTCGCTTCTTTTTTTGCTTCATCATATAATTTATCAACATCTTCATCGCTGTGTGCAAAACGCATTCCTTTACCTCCGCCGCCTGATACGGCTTTAATGACGATTGGATAAGTAATTGTTTCAGCAAGTTTTTTCACTTCATCTTTTGACTTCACAATGCCGTCACTGCCAGGAATAACTGGTACGCCTGATTTTTCCATCGTCTGGCGCGCCATGGACTTGTCGCCCATCTTTTCCATAGTTTCAGGCGCCGGTCCGATGAATATCATGCCGAGTTCTTCGGTGCGCTTAGCAAATTCAGGTGTTTCCGATAAAAATCCGTAGCCCGGATGAACCGCATCTGCTTTAGCCATTAATGCAGCCTGCAGAATATTATCAATATTTAAATAGCTGTCGGCACTTTTCGGTCCGCCGATGCAGTAAGCCTCATCCGCCAGTGCAACATGAAGGCTGTCCTTGTCGCCGCTCGAGTAAACCGCAACGCTGGCAATATCCATCTCTTTTAACGTGCGGATAATTCTGACAGCAATTTCACCGCGGTTCGCAATTAAAACTTTCTTCATTGTTACGCCTCCTCTGGACGTACACGTATCAAGACGCCGCCAAATTCCACAGCATCTCCATTTGCTACTGTAATTTCTTCAACTACGCCTGCCACGTCACTTTTCACATCATTGAACACCTTCATTGCTTCGATAAAACCGATCTGATCGCCTTTTTCGATTTTATCTCCTACTGAAACGAATGTCTCTTCGCTGTTTTCATCTTTCTGATTATAAAAAGTACCGATTTGTCCTGCTGTTATTTCCACCAGCCCTGAAGATACTGCATTCTGTACAGCCGGCGAAACCGCGTCGCCCTGCTGTAGAGATTCCGCTGAAACTGCTGATCCTTTCTGTTCAATATGAATATGCGTGTCATCATCCGAGATGCTGAGCACTGCCAAATCTTCTTCTTTTAATAACTTAACCAATTTTTTTATCTCTTTAAAATCCATCGTCTTATCCCTCCATTAATTGCGCAATACTTAATGCATCCCGTCGTCTTGCATGTCCAAATTTCACCGATGTTTCAATATAAGTGCCGTCTGTTAAAGCTGTCAGACTGTCTTTATACAGCCTTGCAGCTTCTTCAACACTTATTTCTTTAAATGTCACTGTCTCACCCGGTTTTTTCTGGGCAATTTTAGGCAGGTCGACTTTCGCGACAGTACCGATTTTTTTATAACCACCTGCAGTCTGTCTGTCTGCAAGCAGAATAATCGGCTGTCCATTTTTAGGCACCTGAATACTTCCGAACTGCGTCGGTTCACTTAGAATATCATTATCATCCGCTGCTTCAACCGCCGCACCGTCAAGACGGCAGCCCATCCGGTCACTGTCTTTCGTTACAGTATATTCACTTGTTGTGAATAACTTCTTATTATCATCATCAAATCTGTCATGCTGCTGGCCCGGAATAAAACGTATTTCATTGCCTTCGGCCAGTTCTTTAGTTGTTTTTCTAAAATGATGCTCGACCGTTTTTTCTTTAACCGGTAAAATATCTCCGGCTTTAAGTAATCTTCCTTTAAAGCCGCCCATATTGCTTCTTGTATGTGTTGCATAACTCCCCAGTTCTTTTTGCAGATCCAGTCCGCCGCTGAAAGCGGCATATGTACGGGCACCTTTTGCAGCACCGCCCAATTTGACGATATCACCTTTAACAAGGTCTACAGCAGCCCCGGTATCAAATGGCTGATCATTGATTGTCAGTTCCATATCCGCACCCGAGATCGCCATACTTGTACTGTGCAGCACTTCAAAAGTCACACCGTATAATGTCATTTCGAGCACAGCACAGTCAAAGTCGTTGCCGAGCAGTGCATTTGCAAGGTAATAGCTTTCATAATCCATTGCGCCTGCAGGTGTGAACCCGTAAGATTCATAGCCGTAACGGCCGGAGTCCTGCACCGTTGTAAACAATCCTGGATTTATTATCTTAAGCGCCATTTGCTTCACCTCTGTATTCAGTCTCAACTGTATATTCACCTTTACCGTATGCTTCTTTTATCCGGTCATATTCTGCTTCATCAATTACCGTATAAATAATTCTGTCGCCGGCTTCATACAGAATCGCATCTTCCCGGCTGCTGTCATACAACGGCACGGGTGTTCTGCCAAGAAGATTCCAGCCGCCCGGAGAATCAAATGGATACATGCCGGTCTGCTGTCCGCCGATACCGACAGAACCCGCCGGAATATTAGTTCGCGGCGACTCCAGTCTCGCTTTAAACAGTTTCTCATTAAGCCCTCCGAGAAACGGAAAACCAGGCATAAATCCGAGCATATAAACAAGATACTCTGTGTCGCTGTGCATATTGATTACTTCTTCTGGTGTTAAGCCGTTTTCTTTAAAACGTTCGATATCCGGACCAAACTCCCCGCCGTAGCAGACCGGTATTTTAACGACTTTATATGCATATTCCATATCTTTTAGTTCAGCTAAATCCAGCGTTTTTAAAGCTGCTGTTATTTTATTTGAATCTGCTTTAAGCACATCAAAATAAATAATCAGACTCGTATAAGATAAAACGATATCAGTAATACCTTCTAATTCCAGCTCAGTGACAGCCGCTTTCAGCTGCACGAGCTGTCTGTTAATTTTTTCATCAACTTTGCTGCCCAAATTAATCGTCAGCGCATCTTCTGCGTACTGTTTTACTTCCATTCCTGATCTCCTCCCGTTTAATGCATAGAGATGTTAGTTACCCTCAAGTCTCTTCATATCTTCGTTAAACTGTTTTTTAACCGCAGGTATTTTAAGTGCATAGAGTGCAAAACTCACCGCTGAATCAGTAAGAAGTTTTACCGATATTGTCACTTCAGAACGATCTTCTACCGGAACGATATTGAACATCGTTACTAATGTTCCCGCCGGAATTTCTAACTCCATCTCGATCCTTCTATCCGCTCTGTACTGGACGATTTCAGCTTCAACAGCATCACCATTGTATTGAAGTATTCCTCTCGTCCCCGCTTCCCTCGAGTTTTGAGTATTGTTTATGTACTCGATATCCGTTAATTTTGCTATAGTATTTAATAGTTTCTCATCATTATTAATCGTATTGAATACCGCCTCCGGCGACATATTTATTTCATGATGATAAAAATATAATTGAAGCTCCATTAACAACACCCTGTTTCTAAAGTATTTTATTTACATTTCACTTTTCTTTGAAACCGTATACAGTTATGATTATAAACAAATAGACGACATCTTTCAATATCTGAAAATTCTTGATATAATTAGTTACTTACATTAATTACGGGGTGAATCATGGTCACTATTACAGCTCGGAAAAACATGTCACAGGACGATGTCTTCGAACTCTACACTTCCGGAGACACTGAACTTTATACTGATTACGCTCAGCTTTACAGCAGCATTTTAAATTCTGATTACTGCATCAGTGTAATCGATGATGATCAGCTGATCGGTCTTATCCGCTCCAGCGGCGACGGAAATTATAACCAGTATATTGCTGAGATTGTGATGCATGCAGGTTATCCAACGCACGGCATCGGTTCAAAGCTGCTCGATGCATATTTAACAGCAGCAGCAGATGTCCGTAAAATTTACATACTCTCACATGAACATTACCGCACTTCTTTTTCGAGAACATGGCTGCAGTACAAAGGCTTTAAACTCATCGCAGAAAACGACAATATTATATTGTATCTGCTCGATCGGGAAATTAAATATTAGCTTTTGGCTATAGAATATTGGAGTGATTTTAAATGATCAGCATTTATGAATTAAAACCAAAATTCCAGCAGATGCTTATGCCGCTCGTAAATCTTCTTCACAAAAATCATGTCACCCCGAATCAGGTGACAATATCAGCATGCCTATTATCAATAATTATAGGTGTGCTTTTTTATTTTAATTATGAATCATCATGGATCTATGCTGTCATTCCGGTATTCATGTTTGTCCGTATGGCGATGAACGCTATTGACGGTGTTCTCGCTAAAAAATTCAGCTTACAAAGCCGCCTCGGAAAAGTTTTAAATGAACTGACAGATGTCATCAGTGATACTGCATTATTCATTCCTTTTTTACTCCTCACTCAAACCTTACCGGTGAGCGTAATTATTTTTATCTCACTATCAATTATTAGTGAAATGGCAGGAGTGCTGTCGGAAGTCAATTCAGGTGAACGGCGTTATGATGGACCGATGGGTAAAAGCGACCGCGCATTTTTAATCGGTGCTGTTGCAGTATTCCTCCTTTTCAATGTACCGCTCGAACCATACTTGCATATCGTGTTCATTATCGCCTCAATATTAATAGCAGTTAATATTTATAAACGCACAGTCGGCGGACTGGAGGAAACACAATGAATATAAACTTACTGACAGATGAAGTCCTGTACGTCTTAATTGGCATTGTTGCTGTGCTGATAATTTCTACGCTTATTACTAAAATAATGAAGCAGAAAAATAACTCGAGCGGATTGAAAGAAGTTGAGATGCGCATCCGTTCATGGTGGGTAATGTTCATCATTTTTACATTCGCTCTGATTATTCATTCAACAATTTCACTCATCTTTATGGCACTGCTTTGTTTCCTCGCTTTAAAAGAATATTTTTCACTCATTCCGTTTAACCGCGCACACCGGCTTGTTCTGTTCTGGGCGTATATGACGATTCCTGTACAGTTCTCTTTAATATATCTAGGATGGTACGGAATGTTTATCGTGTTCATTCCTGTCTATATGTTTCTGCTTATTCCTATTCAGGCAATTATTGTCGGGGAAACTAAAAACTTTCTCCGTTCCATCGCAACGGTGCAATGGGGAGTCATGCTTATGGTTTTCGGACTGTCTCATCTGGCCTTTTTGCTCGTTCTGCCAGGACGTGAGGACAGCGTCGCCGGTGCGGGTCTTGTACTGTTTTTAGTAGTCCTTACACAGGCGAACGATGTTGCACAGTTTATATGGGGGAAATTACTCGGCAAAAAGAAAATTATTCCAAAAGTATCTCCGAACAAAACGTGGGCCGGATTTATCGGCGGCGTGCTGACTACAACAGTACTCGCTGTTATTTTAGCTCCCTTAATTACACCATTCTCTCTTCTTGCGAGCATCATCGCCGGCTTGTACATCGGCTTAACTGGTTTTATCGGCGACGTTAATATCTCTGCATTAAAACGCGATTTAAATATTAAGGATACTTCAGCAATCATTCCCGGGCACGGCGGGATACTGGACCGTGTGGATTCACTGACATATACAGCACCGCTGTTTTTCCACTTTACGAGATACTTCTACTTTTAGGTGATGATTATGAAAAATATACTGTTTGCTCTGTTAGTAAGACCAGTCATATTATTTATCTTAGGTTTAAATATTAGAAGAAAACATAAGCTGCCGGATAAAGGACCCTGTGTAATTATTGCAAACCATAACAGTCATCTCGATACACTAGTGCTGATGTCTTTATTCAGAGGGAAAAGCTTTGCGAAGGTCCGCCCAGTTGCAGCGGGTGATTATTTTATGAAGAATAAGTTCCTCGCCTTCTTCTCGACGAAAGTCATGAACATTATTCCGATAGAACGGAAAATGACACGCGACTTCAGAGGAATGTTCAAGCCTGTACTTGAAGCCCTGGACGACGACGGCATTATTATATTATTTCCTGAAGGATCCCGCGGTGAAGCAGAACAGCTGAGTAAATATAAGAGCGGTATTTATTATCTAATGCGTGAAAAACCGGAAGTGCCAATAGTTCCGCTGTTTATTCACGGTCTTGGTAAAGCACTGCCGAAAGGTTCATTTGTTTTTGTGCCGTTCTTTGTTGATATCTTTGTCGGAGATATATTTTTCTATACCGACAACCGCAATGATTTTATGGTTGAAATGAATGAACGTATGGACGCCTTGCAGAAGGAAGGACAATTTAGCGAATGGTAATGATAATAATTATATTTATATGGGGACTCGCTGAAGCAACGTGGTTTTTTATCATTCCGGATGTGATTTTGTCGCTGTATGCGCTTCGTACGAAAAGATTTAAATATGTTGTATATGCGAATATAGTCGCCGTCTCGGGGGCAATGCTCGGCGGTATAATAATATTTATATGGAGCAGTCTGCATTCTGAGTCTGTCGAAACAATGATGCTCAGCATTCCTGCTGTTCATGATTATATGATAGAACATGTCCATAGCTCTATGTCAGACAACACATTTACCGCACTGATCACTGGCCCGCTCTTCGGTGTACCATATAAACTATTTGCTTCAGCTGCCCCGGAGCATACAGGAATCTTACTGTTTCTCGTATTTACAATTCCAGCAAGGCTGCTGCGATTTCTATCTGTATCTGTCATCGCCTATGTGCTGTCACATTATGTCTTTAAGACACTCTTTATGCGTATGAAAATTATAATATGGTTTGTTGTGTGGCTGATTGTTTACATCATTTACTTCAATATACACAGTCCGATTTAAACTTTAGCCCCTCATATACATAACTTAAATTTATACATTTTAATAATATTGAAATCTTTACTTATTATATAATGGTGATAAAATTAAATAGAAATAGATATCTAATTATTCAGTCATAAAATGATAAGGGGATGGTATTTATGGATATTAAAGAAGATGTTAAAAAACAGTTCGCAAGGAGTGCTGATTCTTACGTCAGCAGTAAAATACACCGTCTTGGCGGTGATTTGAATACATTAATAGAAATGGCACAGACTGAAAAGTCGGACCTTGCACTCGATGCTGCGACAGGCGGCGGACATACAGCGAATGCGCTCGCTCCGCTTGTTAAGCGTGTAACTGCTCTCGATCTCACACCGGAAATGCTTGCTTCTGCCGAAAAATTCATTACGGGTAACGGCCATACCAATGTAGAATTTGTCGAAGGCGATGCTGAGAACATGCCTTTTGAGGATGAGACATTTGATATTGTTACTTGCCGTATTGCGCCCCATCACTTCCCAAATATTACAGAATTCATAAAGGAAGTCTCCCGTGTTCTTAAACCTGGCGGTCGTTTTCTTTTGAATGACAATGCCGCTCCTGAAAAAGATGAATTTGACCATTTCTATAATAAAATCGAAAAGCTGCGTGACTATAGTCACTTCAGGGCGTGGAAAAAATCGGAGTGGTTCCAAATGCTCGAACTGGAAAACTTTGAAATTTCCGAAATGCACCGTTTTGAGAAACACTTTGAGTTTGAAGACTGGTGTACCCGTATGCATCTAACCAATGATGAGATTGAAAAACTTACTGATATTATGGTGAACGCTAATGAAGATGTAAAACGAAAATTCCGAATCGAGGAGCAGGATAATCAAATTGAATCGTTCCAGGGAGAAGCTGTACTTTTAAGTGCTGTTAAACGATAAAAAGGGCGGGGACAAAAGCCCTGAGAAAATAAAAAATATTTGTTATAGACGAAATCCGTACGTTATTCTCCAAGGAGTCTAACGTACGGATTATTAGTTTTAGAAATATTTTTGGTCCAGCGCTTTTAAATATATTAAATCAGGTAATTTCCAAGTACACTGTTTACATCGTGCACGACGACAAACGCCTGATCGTCATTCGCTTTAATAAGTCGTTTCAAGCGGTTAAGCTGTGATTTATTAATAACAACAAATAATATATCTTTTTCTTCTTTTGAATAGTAGCCGTGTCCGTCTAATATCGTAACACCACGATGTATTTTCGTATTGATTAAGTTTGCAAGCAGGTCCGGATCTCTTGAGATAATCGTGACTGCCTTTTTCGGATTCATACCTTCAATAATGAAGTCCATGACTTTTGTTGCGATATATAAGGCGATAACTGTTAAGAGCACCTGCTCAAGGGACATTACTGTCAGTCCGATTGTAATTACAATTAAATCGAAGAACAGCAGTGCATATGAAACGTTGACATCTAAAAATTTGTTAGCCATCTTTGCTAAAATTGTCGTCCCTGCTGTAGTTGAACCAATACGGATAATTAACCCGATCCCCATACCGATAAACAGTCCGCCAAAGACTGTATTGATTAAAATTTCGTCTGTTTGTATATGCCAGGATTCCGTTACCCACAGGGAAAGCGATGTCATTGGAATCGTAAATATTGTATACAGCATCGCGCGTCTGCCTAAAAACTTAAAGCCGACGATAAGTATAAGGAAGTTCATTATTAAGTTTGATAATGCTGTCGGTATACCGTAGGCATAAAATAAAATAATCGAGAGACCGATGAAACCGCCCTCACCGAGGTTTCCTGCAATCATAAAGCTGTTAACCCCGATAGCGAAGAGAAATGATCCTACGATGATGGTCAGAACGTTAATTAACGTCTGTACAGTGAACTCTGAATTAAATGATAGTCTTATCTTTTCGAACCGGGTATTCTTTAAAGCTTTTCTGATTTTCATGCATATCCCCCTTTGATTACTTATACTTTTTCTATGTTATATTACTTTAACATATCTTTCAACGCATGAAAAAAGCCGTCACAGCGGACGGCTTACTTTTTATTATATGCTTTTCAGTATTTTCCCTTCTTTCGCCACAACTTTAATTTCATCGTTATTTTTTAGAATCCCAATATCTTCAAGCGGGTTATTTTCAGTTAGAATAAAGTCTGCAATGTAACCTTCTTTAACAAGACCAAGATCTTCAATCTCCATACATTCAGCAGCATTTTTAGTTGAAATAACGATTGCGTCCATCGGTGTAGCTCCCGACTCCACCATAAGTTCAAGTTCACGCAGGTTCGTGCCGTGTTTAAATACTCCGGCATCTGTACCCATCGCAATATTTACACCCGCATCATATGCTTTCTTAAAGCTCGCTCTGTGGTCATCCATAACTTCTTTTGATTTCTGCAGTCCTACTGCGGAAATTCCGAGTTCATCAGCAAATTCTATTACTGACACCGGCGCCAGCAGTGTTGGCACTAAATAAGTTCCTTTTACTTTCATCTGCTCAATTACTTCATCATCTAAATATATGCCGTGTTCAATCGAATGAATTCCTGCTTCAACACAATTTTTAATACCTTCAAGCCCCTGCGCGTGGGCCATAACTTTAACACCATTTCTAAACTGCGCTTCTTCGACGATTACTTTTAATTCATCCAGCGAGTACTGTGTAAATTTAGGATGATCTGTCGGGCTTGAAACTCCGCCCGTTGCCATAACTTTAATCACATCTGCTCCGGCACGCAGTAATTCACGTGTTTTTTTGCGGACTTCTTCAACACCATCAGCAATACCATCCGGCATTCCTTCATACGGTCTCACAATGCCGAGATCCACACCTGAATAATTGTAGCCGTCACCGTGACCTCCCGTGATCGATAATGCATTGATAGAAACCTGCATTCGTGGTCCGACGATTAAACCGTCATTGATTGCCTGTTTGAATCCAAGCGAGCTTCCAAGTGCATCTCTCACTGTTGTTATACCTGCATTGATCGTTCTTTCTGCATATTGAGCCGCTTCATAAAAATGATATGAAAATGGAGTCGCAACACGTTCTGTGAGCGGTTTAAATTCTGTCGATAAATGCACATGCGTATCGATCATGCCCGGCAGCATGTATTTACCCTGTCCGTCAATAACCTCTGCACTATTTGTTTCAACAGCAGTGCCAATATGTGTGAACTTGCCATCCTCAATAACGACCGTGACATTTTCTTTAACGTCAGCACCGCTACCGTCAATTAAATTGATATTTTCTACGATTAATTTACTCATTATATAATAGCCCCTTTTTTATAACATTCCCATAACAAATGATGCAACTACTACAGATGCGACTGTTACGGTAACAAATCCGCCAATCAGCATCGGTGTCACAATCTCATTAAATACACGTGTTTCGTCTACCTGATTATCAGTAGTACTGCGTGATACTTCTTCGCAAATAATATAGTCCCCCGGGAATCCAACGAGTGCTGTAAGCGCAATCGGCATTCCTTTAAACGGATGCCAGCCGACTGCTTTCGACGCGATAAACCCGCCAATCGCCAGGCCTCCGACACCGCAGACTAATATTAAGAGCACTGCAGGTATATTATTAATAACGTCCTGAGGCGTAATTCCGCCCATCGTGCCGATGATGACAAATATTAGCGCCACCATCATAAAACTGAATGAATTTGATTTTTCCAAGACACCTTGCGGAAACAGTCTTCCATTCAGCATTAAAATACCAAACAGCAGACAGAATAACGTAAAGTGAAGACCTGTCCATTCGCTTAATACTGTAGCGGCTGCTGCCAGAACAAACACTGTAAATAATAAGATAATATTATTTTTCAAAAGATTAAACCTTACCGGTACTTCTTCTTCTTTTTGCGCAGCAATTTCATCTTCTGTCACCTTAGTCGTACTGACATAGTGGCCTGCATAGCGTTTTAAGAAGAACGCGATTAACGGCATGCCGATTGGTGTCTGGAATGCTGCGATTAAAACCGGAACGACTATCATTGCTGTCAGTCCGATTTCTGTCAGTTTCTCAGTCGTAATTAATAATGCTACAACTCCGCCCGATATCGGACCGACGCCGCTCGCTGCAGTTTCAAAATCAAAAACCATAGGGACGATTAACAGCACTAAAGACAGCGCACCAATTAATCCGCTCAGTGATATTACAACTGCACGCCATTGTTTTTTCAATATACTTAGAGGCATCAAAGTTCCCATATGTATAATCAGCGGCCCGATTAATAATGCACCCAGTGCCGGCAGTGTAGATAATTCTAAAATATTCTCAGGGAATACCCCTGTCCATGTTAATAATAGAAAACCGATCATTGCTGTCATCAGCATAGGAATACGCGCTCTCGAATAAATCGAGATCACTTCACCAAGTGCCAGTAAAGCAAACAGCATGACGGTTGCAACTAATGGTTCTTCAATCATATTTCTTCCCCCTTTTAAGGTATTGTTCGAATTATACGACAATTCAAACAATAAATAAATATGATTACGTTTCCATAGCAGGAATTTTCTGAATTAATTGTTTTTAATGACGAGTTTCTTCTTAAAATCCTTAATCATTTCTTTAAATTCACCGAATTCCTCTGACGTTAATTCTTTGCTGTCATAACGGTATTTTTTATAACGTTCCAGCATACCTTCATCTATTTCTTCAGTGAGTCCGACTCTCGTTACCCACTCATCGATTGTTTCCCCGTGATAACGTCCAAGATCTCTTTTAGCGAGCCATTTCTCAAAAGCATAATACTGTTTTCTTACTTTACTGTCGGGTGCTCTGCCCTTTTCTTTATAATTTTCAAGACTGCCGTCTGTCACAAACGTTTTGTATGCCGCAGCTTCAGAACTTTCTTTTTTTGGACTGCTTCGTTTCTTAAAGTACATTATAAGGAAGATTGTAATAACGACAGCAAGCAGTATTAATAAAATCGTCATTACGGGCACATTACCGAGCGCAGCGGTCCCCTCAAATGACTCCTCTACAGCATCGCCGTCTTCATTCACTTCCATCTGCTCCTGTTCCATCTCGGGGAATTTAAACTCTACCGTTTCTAAATATGAGAAGAATGGTCTCAGCAGCATAATAAACCCGTTTAATAGAAAGATAAATATTGTATGAATAGCAAATACAGCGTACTTATACAAACCTGTAAACAATGCAGCTGCACCGATTAATAAGAGTGACGACATTATAAATATTTGTATCCTTGAACTGAACCGGTAGCCGCTTCCTGTCATCAGCATAATAATTCTTCCTAAAAAGTAGAACACAAACATGCCGATAGCAGTTAAATGAATGAGCAGCTGATGTGCTTGTAAAACCGGTGTATTAATCAGATTAATTATAATAAGAAGCACGAGCATGATTATCAGCATCTTATCGTTATAATGATTGTTAATATTATCGTGCAGCTGTTCGAGCGTCCATACTGCAAAACCCGTTACTAAAAAAGCTGTCAGCCAGTAGGATCCAAAAATCATTAACAGCAAAATTCCGAACGGTACGAGAAAGTACACATAGGATAACTGCCATCTCCCCGCAATAATATGACTCAGCACCAGCAGTACTAAAAGAACCGCAGCGAGCGGCAGGACATGACTCTCATGTGCTGCGGTATTATGAATATTAATCAGGATTCCGATAAAAACCGGAACGAACATTTCCACTATGAAATAAAATACAAAATGCGAATAGTACTTTACTCTGTTCATAGAGTCACCGCCTTAGCTGCAGCCGCTTTTTTCCCGTAGCGTTCGAGTCCATTTTCATTCAGCTGGTATACAGTGATGCCCCGATGTAAAAAATACGCAAGCTCTCTGTCAATCAGAGCATCCGTCTCTCCTGTAAAAATAATATGCGACGGTACTTTTTCATACAGTCTGACATGATTTAAAAACCGTTCAAACGCTATCGTAAAAGTAACTGTTTTAATTTTTGCCAGTGCCTCCAGCACAGGCCTGTAACTCTTAATCCCATTTAACTCATCAATTCTGAAATAACTGCCTTCATCGAAAGTCTTCATATTCGCAATCAGACTGTACGTAATATCTTCCTTTGCTATTTCCCCTGTTAAAAAACTAAGTTTTTCAAATATCGTTTCAATATTTTTAGGCGGAGCAAAAACAGATTCAGAACGCAGATTAACAAGAATCAGCCACTCGGTATAAGTTGTCTTCTCGTAAATTTTCGACTGCAGACTGCCGGTTTTTGCTGACTGTTTCCAATTGATATCCCTGAAGGAATCCATATCCATATACTCTCTGTTGCCGAGTGTTAAAAGCGGATCGTTATACAGCGATTCATTATTTTTAAACAGTCCCTGCGCTATTTTGAATTTAATCGGTTCATTATGGACAGCAAACTTATCAGGGTAAATCATAATCTCATGTTTTGCCGGACCGACTTGTTTTAAATCCATATGCCCGAAACCGAATATACGCGGAATCTTTATACGGCTCTCAACGATATAACTCACTCCGCGCCTGGCTGCGGTATACGGTACTTCAATAACAGTTTCTTTTTTCGGCAGTACTGTAAATACTGCCTTAGTTTCGGTCTGCTGGCGTATCTTTAAGGCCTGGTCCTTAGTAAATTTAATATCATTACCGGCAGTGATTGTCATTTCCGCACCTAACACCGGCATTATTCCACTTTGTGCGATGCGGATTTTTACCACTCCGGACTCGCCTTTATAATGCCTGACCTCATCGTTAATAATATCGATCTTCATATTTTTCATAACATTTTTTTCGTAAATTCTGTTCAGCACCATACCGGATAATATAATCCCGAGTATAAATACGATGTAGTGATTCAATGTTGCAGCATAAAATATATCAAAAATAATCAGTACAGCAGCCACAACTGCAAAAAGTGCCGCAGCAGGCGCTTCGCTGTAGTCGTATTTATACCTCATCACGACTCACTCCAAATTCCACCGGCACAGGCACATCATTTAAAATATCCTGAATCAGCCCCTCACCCGTAGTGAGTGTCATCCCTTCTATATTAAGCACTATCCGGTGAGACAGCACATAAGGTGCAGCATATTTAATATCTTCAGGTGTGACGTAGTCACGATTATTAATCAGTGCAACCCCCATCCCGGCACGCATTAAACCAAGTGTTCCCCTGGGTGAGACACCGAGAGCCGTATGTTTATGCTCACGCGTCTCCTGCACTATATCAATTATGTATTCTTTCACTGCATCGTTAATACGTATTTCAGCTGCTTGTTTGCGAAGATTCATAATTTCTTCCCTCGTAAACACCGGATTGACAGTAACAGAATTTTTACCTCTTTGCATATCCAGCATCATCAGTTCTTCATTCCGTTCGGGATAGCTCAGTGTAATCTTCATCAGAAAACGGTCCATCTGGGCTTCCGGCAAGTCAAATGTACCCTGTCTCGATTCAATTGGATTCTGCGTTGCCAGCACGATAAATAAATCATCGAGTTCAACCCGCTCCCCGTCAATCGTTACCTGACGCTCTTCCATCACTTCAAGCAGTGCCGACTGCGTTCTCGGCGTTGCTCTGTTTATTTCATCAGCCAGCAGAACATTTGTATTCACCGGTCCCATCCTTAAATCAAAACTCTGTGTTTTCGGATTATACATATTCATTCCCGTAATATCCGTCGGCAATACATCCGGCGTAAACTGAATACGGGAAAACTTCCCGTCAACTGTCCCGGCGACAGCTTTAGACAATACCGTTTTCCCGGTTCCCGGCACACTGTCGAATAATATATGCCCTTCCTGAATCAAACTGATGAATACCAGTTCAATCACTTTATCCTGCCCGATAATTACTTTTCCTATTTCTTCTTTAAACTGTTTAAGCTTTTCTGTGACTGACATGCAATAATCCCCCTTGAAATGTATGCGTTTTCTTAATTATAACAATATTTGAACAAAATAAAAAAGCACCGAGTAAGGGAGGTCAAACTCGGTGCTTTCATTAAAAATTTATTCTGCAGGCTGACCAGGTTCAAACGCCGGTGTAAACATCTCGTGTTCAGATTCCTCCATTAAGAGGTCGTAAACTTCTTGAGATGCCAGCGCACGTTTTGCCGCCTGCATTTTTTTACTATCTGCTTTGCCTTCACGCGTTACCAGCTGGAAGGCAAATCTTTTTTCGTCTTCATCCTCAAGTAGAATTGCATCTTTCGGATAAAGTCCGATATTCGCAATTAAGTTGGGGTGTTCAAATACCAGTTCTACACCATCTTCGTATGCTGCTGTTAAGTTAAACAGGTCGACTGGTGTAAATTGAAGATCTTTAGGATTTTCAACAATATCCGATACTGCTGCATCGATTCCTGTATCCTCAGCCAGAGTAATGATTCCTGCACTGTCTAAAATCAGCAGTGCACGAGCTTCGTTCGGCGGATCACTTAGAATTGCGACCTCTGCACCATTTTCTATCTCTTCGATAGAATCGTAAACTGGTGAGTAAAAGCCGACATTGGAAATGTAAGCCGGCTGAATTGCAACCAGATCAGCACCCGCTTCTTCATTAAAACCTTCCATATACAGTTCGTGCTGGCTCAGACTGCCGTCGACTTCATCATTAAATGTTGCTTCATTATATTGAATATTGTCGTTTACTGGCAGCAGCTCCATCGTATACGGTTCTTCAATTACTTCAGCCGCTACTTCAACCATAGATGTCAGCGGTTCAGATTGAGAAGCGATAACGATATGTGTATCTTCTTCTGATGATGCACTTTCTTCATCATTTCCGCACGCTGCAAGGAAGAGTGTCAGTATAAGGAATAATGGAAATAGTTTCTTCATTTATTCCTCACCTGGTTCAAATGCAGGCTCAAGATGTGCTTTTCCTGCAAGTTCATCAAGGAAATCGTAAACCTCCTGTGATGTGAATGCTTTGTTTAACGCTTTGATTTTATCTGAATCTGCATTGCCTTCTCGTGCAACAACGCGTAGTGCGAATGTATTTTCATCATCGTCTTCAAGCAGCACTGCATCTTCAGGAGTTAAGCCGATAGGCTCAATGTAAGTTGGATAGTTAAAGACTAACGGAATGCCGTCTTCATAAGATGCGCTTAAGTTAAGCAGATCAACATGTGTAAATTTAAGGTCTTTAGGGTTTTCTTCAATATCATCGACAGATGCTTCGAAAGTAACGTCGTCAGCCAATGTAATAATTCCTGCTTCATCGAGTATCATCAATGCACGTGCTTCGTTTGTTGGATCGCTCGGAATTGCAACTTCTGCCCCGTCTTCCAGCTCATCGATTGAATCGTATACCGGTGAATAGAAACCGACAATTGCATTATAAATCTCTTCCATTGCAACTAAATCCGCATCACTTTCTTCGTTGAACTGTTCCATAAACGGTTCATGCTGTGCGAAACTTGCATCAGCTTCATCGTTAAATACTGCTTCATTGTACTGAATGTTATCTGCAACTTCTACCAGCTTAACCGTGTAGGGCTCATCGATATTTTCTGCGACAATTTCAACAACATCCGTCATTGGTGTCGTCTGTGCGACAACTGTAATCTCATTATCTTCTTCAACAGTTTCTTCCCCATTGCCGCATGCTGCCAACATTAAAACAAAAGCACTTAAAACACTCACTAACCAATACTTTCTGTTCATCATACTAATCCCCTTTTATCTTTTATCTATTTTTCTTGCCAGCCATAAACCGAACCACTGCGCAATCTGCACAAAGATAATAATAATAACAATCGCAGTGTACATAATGTCTGTTTCATAGCGCTGATAACCGTAACGGATTGCAAAGTCACCAATACCCCCGCCTCCGACAACACCCATTATTGTTGAGTAGGAAATAAAACTTACAAACGCAGTGGAGAAGCCGATGATTAGAGAGCTTCTTGCCTCTACAAATAAGAATCGGTAAACCAGCTGCGGTATTGACGCTCCAAGCGCCTGTGCTGTTTCAACAACACCTTTTGGCACATCGAGAAGAGACTGCTGCACAAATCTTGCATACAGTGCAATCGCGATGACCATCAGAGGAAATGATGCAGCAACAGGGTCTCCGGTGGCCCGGCCGTAAACTTCCCGTATCAGCGGCTGCATCGCAATAACGAGCAGCAGAAATGGAAATGACCGCACGATATTTACGACAACGTTCGCCGTATGGTAAATAAATTTGTTATGTAACGGTTTATCTTTATCTGTTAAGTAAAGCAGTGTTCCGAGCGGCAGTCCGAGTACTATTGCTGCAACCATTGCGAAACCCATCATAATTCCTGTTTCATTCAAACTGGTTAATAAGTTCGGCCAGTATTCTGCAACACGCTCAAAATAAATTGATATTATCTCACTCATTTTTCAGCACCTCTACTATACGGTCATAATATGAGGCGTCCGACAATGCATGAGCTGACGGTTTTATATCGATTGTATCGATTATTCTGCCCTCTTCCAGTACCAGTGTCCGGTCGCATAATTGCTTAATCACATTCAATTCATGGGTCACGACGACAATCGTCATTCCGTATACTTCGTGTGCACGTTTCAGCACGCTGACAATCTCGTCCGTTGTTTTTTCATCCAGCGCACTGGTTGGCTCATCGCACAGCAGGATTTTCGGATTCGTAATTAAAGCGCGGGCAATGCCGACACGCTGTTTCTGACCGCCTGACAGCTGTCCCGGATAGTTATCTTTCTTATCGCTCAAACCGACGAATGCCAAGACTTCATCGATATTTAAAGAAGATTCAAAATTATGCAGTTTTAACGGCAGCATTATATTTTCCACCACTGTCTTATTATTCAGCAAATTGAACTGCTGAAAAATCATGCCTATTTTTTTGCGGTATTTTCTTAACTGTTTCGCTGACAGGCTGCTGACATTTTCGCCATCTACTATTACTGTTCCATCGTCCGGTGTTTCTAAAGCATTAATCATGCGGAGAAGCGTCGACTTGCCCGATCCGCTCTCACCGATAATACCGAATTTTTCACTTTCTTTTATGTGAACAGATATATTATCCAAAGCACTGAAAGGTCCACTTTGGCCCTGGTACTGTTTAACAACACCATTTAACGCAATCATTTAATGCCTCCTTTGCAAATTTCATCTGCAGCAAACTGTTATAATAAAATATAGATATGTAACAGTTTTTAAACTGTATCAGTCTGTTCTCATAAAATTGTAAACAATACTATATCAGTTGTAAAGGGGGAAAATAAAATGAGAGCAGCAATGCCCTTCCTAACGTTTGAGGGACGTGCCTTTGAAGCACTTGAATACTATAAAGAGGTGTTCCATCACTTCGATATTATCCAGCTTGTGAACTATACAGATTCAAATAAAGTACAGCAGGCAATTATACGCATCGGTGAAATGCATCTGATGATTCGCGATTCAGAAGTACCTTCTGAATTCACATTTACGCCAAGTATGTCTATCTATATTGAATGTGAAAATTTAAATGAAATTGAACTGCTGTACAGAAAGCTGAAGAAAAATGGAGCCATTCATATTCCGCTGGATGACTATAACGTGAGTAAACGCTATGCATGGATTCAGGATCAGTTCGGTGTATCGTGGCAATTAAATTTAATTTAAACACAAAAAAGCCATTCCTCTCTCTTCAGGAATGGCAACATTTATATTTAACTGGTATTACAGAGATAAAGCGCTGATTAATTTATTTAAAAATGGACGCTTAACTTTTTCGTTACTTTTCTTCTCTATTAAAATTGAATTATTATACGCAATTTCTTTATATTCCTGCATACGAACTTCTGCTGTAAGTTTATCAGATATAATCATTTTCAGTCCTCCTTTTTGAAATTTTATATTAGAGTATTTCTCTGTACCTCTTTTATGTATCTTAATAATACTATATACACCAAGGTATTTCAAAGATTATGTGATGATTTTATCAAAGTAAATCTATTACCAATTTTTAGTTAATTCACTTATAAAAATAAATTAATGTAGTAAAATTTTATATATTTTTAAACCTTATATACATTATTCATTCTTGCGCATAATAACCCGTATTGTTATCGTTTTCATTAATTAATTATGTATTGAAACGTTTTCATTTTTTGAGCAGAAAAATAAAAAAGAGCGAAATAATCGCCCTTTTTTAACCTAAATATTACTTATGTTTATTTCTTAATATTGCTACATTCAATACGTGAGGGACTTTATGTTTTTTCTCGTCGTCCATGGAATTCAGCAGTTCTGCAATTTTTCCCATTGTCTTGTCCATCTGTTTCTTTTTAAAGCTGACAAGCCATGATGAAGTACCCAATCTGCCGAGCCATTCCTGATCTGTAAACTTAACTTTGTATTCATGTTTGAAGAACTCTTCAAGATCTAATTTTTCATGACGCCAGTCGCTGAACCATTCAACAGGGAAACCATTAATCTTTTGAATTGAATCATCTTTGGATCCGGCTGGTTTTAATTCTTCGTGTTTGGAATTTTTCTTAACAATTTTCATTGAGTCTTTCATCATCTTGCTGGAAACTTTAAATCCGATATCCGCGACGATTAAAATGCCATCCGGTTTAAGAATACGTCTCGCTTCTTTAGCTGCTTTCTCGCTGTCAAACCAATGCCAGGATCTCATTACGATAACAATATCATACGTATCATCTGCGAGGCCTGTTTTTTCCGCAGTACCTTTAGTAAAACTGATTCTGTCATCATTGCCGACATATTTCTTGCCAATTTCAATAAACTCTTCTGATGGTTCAACTGCATCGACAATTGCACCGTAGTCGCTCAATGCTTTACTGACGAACCCCGGACCGGCTCCGATGTCTGCAACTTTGCTTCCTGATACGTCGACATTTCTCTTAGCCAGTTCTTCAAAAAATACACTTGGAATATCATTTCTGTGTTTAAAATACTCCTCGGCATAATTATGAAAATTTGTCTTCATAATAAGTTTCCCTCCACTAATACTGATTACCTTATATTATCAAGGTATTTTACTCACATGTCTACCTTAAGGTTTGATAAGATTTAAAGATACAGTTATTTTCGAAAAGGAGGAGAATTATGACCCGAGTTTTAGGCTCTATCGTTATTATGGCACTTTGCTTTGTAGGAATTCACTGGGTTATTGAAACTTTCTTACCATCAATACCAGACACATATGCCTTGCCGATTTCAGTCTTATTAGGAGTTACAATCGGTTTCTTTATTTATATTCAGATTGATAACCGCATAGGTTAAATCTTTTTAATGAAATTTTATTTAATATGGGGTATGATAGTTAAATTGATTTTATGGTAAAGGGGAAAATAAATGTCTGAAATATCTCAGAAAAAACCGGATTACAAATTAATAATTATTTTATTATCCGGTGCTTTCATCTCGTTCTTATCGAACACTTTTTTAAATGTCGCTCTTCCCGCAATCAAAAATGATTTTGGAATTTCCACTTCAGCTGTTCAATGGGTTTCCACATCCTATATGCTGGTTTCCGGTATTATCATACCAACCACAGCATATTTGATGCAGAAATTCAGCGCCAGAACTTTATTCCTAACAGCCATGTCGCTGTTTCTTCTCGGTACTATCGTTGCCGGAATCTCACCGACTTTTATCGTTCTGATTTTAGGCCGTATGATTCAGGCATCAGGTTCTGCAATGCTGATGCCGCTTTTAATGAATATTATGATCAGCAGCTTCCCGCCTGATAAACGCGGGACCGCGATGGGACTGTTCAGTTTAGTGATGTTCTTCGCACCTGCAATCGGACCGACTGTATCCGGTGTTGTCGTTGAAAACTATTCATGGCATATGCTTTTCTATATGATGATTCCTATTCTGATTATCGTTCTCGCTGTCGGATTTTGGAAACTTCCTGAAATACAGCAGAAACGGGAAGCACATATTGATATAACTTCCATTATCCTGTCCACTATCGGATTCGGCGGAGTACTTTACGGTTTAAGTTCTGCAGGAGAGAATGGACTGGCAAGCTCAAACGTGTTAATTCCGCTGCTCTTGGGTATTGCGGCTATTACGCTTTATGTCATGAGACAGTTCAAACTGGAACATCCGATGCTCGACTTCAGAGTATATAAATACCGGATGTACACAATTGCTTCACTGATTATCGGTGCCGCAAATATGGCATTATTTGCGGGAATGATTTTAATTCCTATTTTCATGCAGGACATTCAGGGGCTGAGCCCGCTGGATACAGGTCTTTTAATGCTTCCCGGGGCATTGATTATGGGACTGATGAGTCCTGTATCAGGTAAGCTGTTTGATATGTACGGACCGAAAGTAATGGCAATTACCGGACTGACTATGGCAGTTGTCACAACATTCTTCCTGAGCCGTCTCGAAATAGATACATCATTCTCGTATCTGTTAACAATTTATATGATTCGCGCTCTTGGTATGACGATGGTCAATACACCTGTAATGACTAACGGTATGAACTCACTGCCGGCTCACTTGACGCCGCATGGTTCATCACTGAACAGTATGCTGAATCAGGTCAGCGGCTCGATCGGAATTGCACTCCTGATTACAGTAATGCAGACATATACAAATATTACTGTAAACAAAATGGATAATCCTACAGAAGCAATGATTAACCAGGCAACACTGGAAGGTATTAACTTATCATTCCTCGTTGGCACAAGCTTCTTATTCTTAGCGCTTATCGCTTCGTTCTTTTTGAAACAGTCTAATGCCACAGATACAATCGGTAAGTCGCTTGCTAAAGCACGTCCGATAAATGACGAAAAGAAAAAAATCAGCAGAGATTAATCTCTGCCGATTTTTTATCACTAATAGTAATATCTTTTGATATAAAAAATGCCTTTGCTTTCCTGGGGCATCAGCTTGAACCTGTAGTTTCAAGCTGATGCTATTCCCCTAGGAGTCAAAGGCATTTTTTATTTTGCGTTTAATTCAATGATTTTAACAATTGTCTTTGCCGATTTTTCCATATCCTCTATCGAAGCGAATTCAAATTTTCCATGAAAGTTTTCTCCGCCTGTAAAGATATTCGGTGCCGGCAGTCCTTTATAAGACAGCTGCGACCCGTCTGTTCCTCCGCGAACTGGTTGAATTACCGGTTCAATTTCCAATGATTTCATTGCTTCTTCAGCAAGATTTACAATGGTCATATCTTTTTCTATAATTTCTTTCATATTATAATACTGGTCGGCCATATCCAGTTCTATTGCTGCTTCCGGATATTTATCCCGGAAGTCAGTAATTTTCTGTTCTACAGCTTCTTTACGTTCTTTAAATGATGCTGTATCAAAGTCACGGATAATCATATTGAATTCTGCTGTTTCCACGTCACCTGTGAAATTTGATATATGATTGAACCCTTCATAGCCTGCTGTCTTCTCAGGTGTGTCGTCCGCGTCAAAACCGGTAATAATATCAGCTGCAATACGGACAGCATTCACCATTTTATTTTTCGCTGTGCCGGGATGGACACTGTTTCCTGTCACTTTCACTGTTGCGCCTGCAGCATTAAAGCTTTCATACTGCAGTTCACCTAAAGGACCGCCGTCGACTGTGTAGGCGAAGTCAGCATCGAATTTTTCAACGTCGAAGTCATGCGGGCCCCGACCGATTTCTTCATCTGGTGTAAATCCTACTTTTACTGTACCGTGTTTTATTTCTGGATGATTAATTAAATATTCTACAGCTGTTACTATTTCTGCGACACCTGCTTTATTATCTGCACCAAGCAATGTGGTACCGTCAGTCGTCATCAGTGTGTGGCCCTTGTAATTATTTAAATTCGGGAACTGTTCCGGTGACAGTACAATATCCAGTGCGTCGTTAAGCGTAATGCTGCCGCCTTCGTATTTTACGAGCTGCGGCTTAACATTTGTTCCTGTAAAATCAGTTGCAGTATCAACGTGAGCTAAAAATCCAATTGTCTTTTTACCTTCAGTATTTGCAGGCAGAGCTGCGAACAGATAACCTTTATCGTCTAAGTTAACATCACTCATGCCGATTGCATTCAGTTCCGTCTCCAGTTCTTTTAAGAGATTCCACTGTTTGTCCGTCGACGGCACTGTTTCACTCGATGCGTCCGACTGTGTATCGATTTTTGCATATCTTGATAAACGTTCAATTAATTCTTCTTTCATTAGTTTCATCCCCTATGTTTATATCTTAGTAATATCATCATAACCGTAAAATGATTCCTGTATAGATACTCCGTCGATGGTAATCGTTTCTTCTCCGAGATAATAACCGCCCATATGTTTATAAAAATTCACCGTCGGATTTTCCGACAGCACGGCAATAACCATTTTTTTATAACCGCGTTCCGCTAAATTTCTTACAGCATTTTCAAACAGGGCACGTCCTACGCCTTTGCCATGAACATGTTCGTAAGAATATATCGCATACAGTTCTCCGTCGAATTCCGGATATGTATCCTTATCTCTGTTTTCTCCGCCGATAGCGAAGCCGACAATTTCTCCGTCGAGCTCGGCAACATAGAGCGGCTGGTTTACCGCTGCCTGCTTCCAAATTTCCTCTCTCTTTTTTACATCCAGACTGTCGAGATAACTTTTAGGCACAATGCCGGGATACGTAGTATTCCAGCTTTCAACCTGAACTTGTGCGATACCCCGTGCGTCTCTTGGTGCTGCTAAACGGATCATCATAAATATGTCCCCTTTTAAAAAATATCTGTTTTCAATCTTTCAGAACGTTCATATCTTTCAAGGCTTAATTCAATCAGTCGGTCGAGTGTTTCATTGTAAGGAATACCTGAAGCTTCGAGTAATTTAGGATACATGCTGATGCTTGTAAAGCCGGGCAGTGTATTGACTTCATTAACGATAATTTTACCGTCAGGCGTTAAAAATACATCTACTCTCGCCATTCCTTCACAATCGAGCACTTTAAACGTATCATGTGCAATCTGCTGTATTTTTTTCGTCGTCTCTTCTTCCAGTTTCGCCGGAATATTTAAAAGTGCGCCGCTTTCATCCAGATATTTTGAACTGTATGAATAAAAGTCGGTCTGCGAGACAATTTCCCCCGGCACTGAGACGAACAGCTCTTCGTTACCGAGAACGGATACTTCAATCTCACGGCCTTCTATGCCGCTTTCAATCATCACTTTCGTATCGAATGAAAATGCTGAATCCAGTGCTTCATAAAATGTTGCTTCATCTGAAACTTTCGATACGCCTACAGATGAGCCCTGATTGACCGGTTTGATAAACATCGGCACGCCCAGTTTCTCTTTGGCATCCTCATATGTTTGTCCATCTTTTTCATAGTAGCTGAGCACGATTGAAGGTGCGACGCCTATTCCTTTAAGCTCAAGGAGCCGCTTCGTCATGTCCTTATCCATGCATACCGCTGAACTGCGGACATTGCATCCTGCATAAGGAATTTCAGCCAGTTCAAGCAGTCCCTGTATACTGCCGTCTTCTCCTGCAGTACCATGCAGGATCGGCAATACCGCATCAATGTCAATAATTTCACCGTCAGCCATCAGACCGTTTGACGGCATCACTGATATTTTTTTGCTGTTTGCATTATCAAGCGTTGTTATTCCTTCATTATTGTTTGCGAGGAGCCATTCGCCCGCTTTAGTAATATTAATCAGTTTGATATTATATTTTTCTTTATTAAGCGCTTCAAATACGCTTTTTGCAGAACGTATTGATACTTCATGTTCTGTCGATTTACCGCCGTATATAATACCAACGTTTATTCTGTTCATATATGAGTTCCTCAAATCTGTTTATTATGTACCCTTGATTTTACACCAATTCAGACAATAAGTTAATTTTTTATAAACAACATACCGGGTAATCTCAACCTTTAAAAAATTTAATAGTGGTATAATCTAAATGCTTATATTATACAAAAAAGGATGGGGCATGGTGAAGAAATTTTTATCTTATTACGCACCTTATAAATTCTTATTTACTGTCGATTTTCTGTCTGCTGTTATCGTTGGTCTCCTGGAACTCGCGTTCCCTGTAATTGTCAGCTTGTTCATAGATGAACTGCTGCCGACCAACAACTGGAAATGGATATTAATCGCTGCTATGGGACTGGTGTTTATTTATCTGTTTAATACATTTATGCAGTTTATCGTAACATACTGGGGGCATATGCTCGGTACAAACATCGAACGGGATATCCGGAACGATCTGTACGGACATATACAAAAGTTATCATTCAGATTTTTTGATAACACGAAAACAGGAAAACTGTTAACGCGTCTGACGAATGATCTGATGAACATCGGTGAAATGGCCCACCACGGTCCCGAGGATTTATTTATTGCGATTATGACACTGCTCGGTGCATTCGGAATTATGTATTACATACATCCTGAACTCGCGATCATTTCATTTATTATCGTGCCGTTAATTTTAGTTATCGCAATTTACTTCAACAAAAAAATGACTGTCGCTTTCCGGGAATTGTTTGGCCGTGTATCCGAGTTCAATCATTTAATCGGAGATAAAATCGGCGGCATCCGTTTAGTTCAGGCTTTTGCGAATGAAGATCAGGAACTTGAAGAGTTTAAAAAAATCAACGACCGTTTCAGGGCAACAAAATTAAAAGCGTATAAGATTATGTCTTTTAATACGTCCAGCACTTATATGCTGATGCGCTTAGTCACGGTGTTTATTCTTATAGCCGGTGCGTATTATGTAATGCAGGGGGAACTGACATACGGTGAGTTCGCTGCCTTTATTTTAATTTCAAACGTACTGTTTAAACCGCTTGAAAAAATTAACGCCGTGATTGAACTGTATCCCAATGGTATTGCAGGATTTAAACATTTTCTCGATACGATGGCGGTACAGCAGGATGTTAAAGAAAAAGAAAATGCACATGCATTAACAAATGTAAAAGGTAATATCCAATACAATAATGTGACTTTCAAATATGAAGAGAAAAATGTACTGACTGATATTTCCTTTAATATTACACCAGGTGAAACGATTGCTTTCGTCGGCCCTTCAGGTGCCGGAAAAACGACGTTATGCTCACTCCTTCCCCGCTTTTATGATGTCTCGGAGGGCAGCATTTCTATCGATGGAACTGATATCAGAGATTTAACATTATCTTCACTTCGTGAAAATATCGGGACTGTGCAGCAGGACGTATTTTTATTTGCCGGTACATTAAAAGAAAACGTTGCTTACGGCAAGCCTGAAGCAACAGACGAAGAAGTTTACGATGCACTTGAAAAAGCGCAGCTGAAAGATCTTGTTGACAGTTACAGGGACGGTCTTGAAACAATTGTCGGAGAACGCGGCGTGAAACTGTCGGGAGGACAAAAGCAGCGTATTGCAATTGCACGTATGTTCTTAAAAAATCCGCCGATATTAGTGCTCGACGAAGCAACGAGTGCACTTGATACGGCAACTGAAATGTATATTCAAGATGCTTTGAACCGTCTGGCTGAAGGACGGACAACACTTGTTATCGCCCACCGGCTGGCAACGATTAAAAATGCAGACCGCATTATGGTGGTCACAACCGACGGTATCGCCGAAAGCGGCACGCATGACGAACTGCTGTCACTTGATAACGGAGTATACAAAGGACTTCATCAAGCACAGTTCAGCCAAATATAAATTGACAAAATAATTCTTAATTGTTAGACTAATTAACATTATTAAAACTTTAATTGACGAGAGTGATTTTTATGTTGTCCAAGACAAAAACATCACAATTAAATAAATTGTTTTTCAGCTATTTTAGATAGCGTCTGTATTCCATCGTGGATATAGGCGGGACCTAAATCTATGATGGCTGAATTAATGATGCAGAAACCAGCCATTAGCAAAATCTAATTGGCTGGTATTTTTTATATGTACTTTCACCAGGCCGGTTGGATTTCTGTACACAGAATTCAAGAGGCTTTTTTATCTACTAAAAATAAGGAGTGTTTCAAATGAAAATTGGTTATCAGGGAGTAGAAGGCAGTTACAGCACGCTCGCATGCGCATCTTACGCCGGCGATGAAGAATATACAACTGAGGGTTATATGACGTTTAAACTGCTGGTTGAAGCACTGCTTAATGACGAAGTGGACTACATTGCACTGCCGGTTGAAAACTCGACAAGCGGGCCGATTACGAGAACAATTGATCTGATGAAATATTTAGATGTTAAAGCCGTTAAAGAAGTGTATGTAAAGATTGACCACGCACTCATTTCCAAAAATCCGATTCCACTCGATAAAGTCACAGAAGTTTACTCGCATCCGGAAGCACTTGAACAATGCTACACGTATTTAAGCCGGTACCCGAATATTGAAGTTAAAGAATTCAGCGATACTGCCGGCGCCGTACATATGGTGAAAGAATCAGAAGACGAAACGATTGCGAGCATCGCGGGCAGCCATGCGGCAGAAATGTACGGCATGCATATTATCCGTGAGAACATCAGCGATAACCCGCTCAATACGACACGCTTCTTAATCTTCACGAAAGAACTGAGCAAGAAAGTTCTGCATGAAAAAACATCGCTGTATATAGAATCCGATCACAGCACCGGTTCATTAAGTGATATTCTGGATATCTTTAAAACATATAACATCAACCTGCTCTATTTAATGAGCCGTCCGATTCAAAACAAACCCTTCGCTTACGGGTTCTTTATCGACATAGAAAACGATACGGATATGCAGAATTTCGATGCGGCACTTGCAGTGCTGACAAAGGAAACATCATATATAAATATATTAGGCAGCTATGCTAAAGGGCAAATCCCGGAATATGAAGGAGTGATTCAGAATGAAAAACATACTGACAGGTAAGAAACATTTATTTACAAGAATTGCGATTGGTTTTGCTCTTGGTATTCTGCTTGGTATATTTCTCCCCGATTTTTCTATTCAGATAAAATTTATTGGTGATATTTACCTTAATATAATTCAGGCAATGATTATTCCTATTATATTCGTCGCAGTATCCACCGGTATTATTAATATCGGAAGCGGTAAGGATCTTGGACGCATAGGCGTTAAAAGTGTATCAGTATTTATATTGATGTTTATTGCAACCGCCGGTATCGGGTTATTAATTTCATATCTCGTCAGACCCGGGAACCATATTAATATCGATTCTGCAGGATATGACGGAGAGATTACTTCCCCGTCGGTAGAAGATTTCTTTATGAATATTATTCCTGACAACTTGTTTATGGCACTGACTGAAGGAGATATACTCGCAACAATTATTTTTACTGTTATTTTTTCCATAGCTATTGTTGCAGTTGGTAAAGAAGCAGAACCTGTTAAAAACTTCATTAACAGCCTGTCAACAGTCATATTTAAAGTATTGAATTACATTATGGAATTGACACCGATTGGAATCATTTCCTTAATGGCATTCGCCATTGCAGAGTATGGTGCAGGTATATTCTCAGCTCTCGGTCTTTATATCGTTACCGCGTATGCCGCATGTATTATAGCATTTATCATAGTAATGCTGATTCCAGTTTGGATTTATACGGGAATGACTCCCGTTCAATTCTTAAAAGGCATTTATAAAGTCTGGCTTGTGTCACTGGCAACGACAAGCTCTGCCGTTACTATGCCGACAACTATCAGAGTCACGAAAAATGATTTTAAAGTCAGCGAATCAATTACCAACTTCGTCGTTCCGCTCGGTACCACAATAAATATGGCAGGCGGGGCTATTTCATTTAGTCTGCTCGCTGTGTTCGTATCAGACTTTTACAATATCCCGCTCAGCGTGGGACAAATTATTTATCTCGTAATTATTGCAACAGTAATTAATATGGCAGCACCCGGTATTCCCGGCGGCGGTATAGTGCTAGGCGCTTCATTCCTTACACTGCTTGGTCTCCCAATTGAACTTATGGGCCCAATCGCTGCAATCTACCGTATACTTGATATGGCGTATACAACAATGAATATCACAGGTGATGCAACGGCTGCAATATTAATTGATGAATCAGAAAAACGCCGTAATAAGAAAAGTACTTTCTCTGCGGAATCATAATTTTTTGGGACAATTCTTTACTTGGGCAATGAACCAAATATTCTCATACAAAAAACATCCGGAATTATATTTCCCGGATGGTTTCCTTTTATTTCTGATGTTTTTGTATAAAGAATCCGTTCTGTTCATCCCATTCTGCAAAAAATATGTCTTCAAGTTCGACTCCTCTTTCTTCTTTCAGCTTCTCACGGAGCCATGTTTCATCCTTGCCGATTTCTTTAAGTCTCTGATCTTCCAACTTGCCTGCATCAACAAGCAAATAGGATATTACATTTTCCGAATAGTCCGTCTTCAATTCATTACGGCTAGGCGGTTCTTCACCTGCATACTGCATCACCGATAAACCACCGCTTTCTTCAAATATTGCATACTTAACTTTGCTTAAAGAAAATACACCGTTTAATCTGAGCAGCATGCGTACTTCGTCAACATCCATGTTATTTTTCTCCATCACTTCTGCATTCAGCTGTCCGTCATTAATCAAAATTACAGGATCACCTTGTGCAAGACTTTTAAATCTGCGGCTTTTCAATGCAAATTTTTCCAGTACGAATATAAGTAATGCCCAGAAAAATATAGAGAACAGCATTTCATAAACAGGAACGGTCGCGTCGTAAAGCGATTCTTCTATAATTCCTCCAAGTATTAATGCGTAAACAAAATCAAGAGGGGTAATTTGAGCCAGTTCTTTTTTGCCCATTAGCCTTAAAACAATCAGTACACCGATTAACCCCAACGTTAATTTCAGCGCGTACATCATCATATCTTCCATTGTCTTCTCTCACCTCTATAAGTATTTTCATATACTTACAGAAATAACCCTCCCCATTTAATCAAAACAAAAGGACTGAGACAAAATTGTCCCAGCCCTTTCATCAAACGTTTAAATTATTTTGCTTTCACAAGAATGTCTCTTTCGTCAACATCCTTGATTTCTTCAGCTTTACTGTTCAGGTAGTACTTACCTTTAGTCATATAAGCAATAACGATTGTGAGTACTGCTGCCAGTGCTGCTGCAAAGAATGCCGCAGTACTTTGTAAAAATGTTCCCATAAAGCCAAGTGCTGCAACTGTTCCGAGCAGACTTGAAATAATCAGTGACCAGACACCGACCGGGTTCCATTTGTATAAGTACGCCTGGCGTTCTTCATAATATCCCGGCCCGATTTTCATAATCCGTTTTACTACAAGGAAATCAGCAACTAAAATCGCTGCCCATGACATCAGGAATACTCCCTGGAATGTCAAAGCATTATCTAAATGATCTGTAATACCGCCGAGCATTAATATCATTGCTGCGATACCTGCAACTACAACCCAGAATCTGCGTCCCGGTTTAAAACGGAATACGTTCTCAAAGAAGTTCGATAACGATAAAGAACTGCTGTAAATGTTAGTTACGTTAATACGAACCTGCGTCAGCATTGTAAATAATGCACCGCCGATACCGAGTAAGTGAACGATATAAACACCAGGATTCGGTTCGTTTAAACGCACACCAAACCATATACCTAGTCCACCCATGACACCGTATGCAAATATTTGCGGAATAAATCCAATCGCAAATGATCCAACTTTAATGTGTCCCGGCTTTAAGAATCGAGCATAGTCTGATGCAATTAGAGCAGTCAGCCCAATAATACCGTGCTGCATACCGATACAAAGTAACAGTGCTGTCCCGCCGACCTGCATACCTTCAGGCATGTAAGTCCAGAATGCGCCGTCGTATTGTGATGGGGTCATAAATGCCACAGCGATTGCTGCAATTAAAAATATGAAGAAAATTGGTAATGACCATTTTTGTAATTTATCCAGCTGTTTAATTCCAAACCAGTTAAGTGGAATAACAAGTGTTCCAAATACGACTATAAGGAGCCATACAGGAATAGCAGGGAAGAATTCATGTACTGCATATACGAGGATCATACCTTCAAGGGCACAATACATAATAAAGTTAGAAGCATATATTAAAGACGTCAGTGACGCACCTATGTAACCGAAGCCTCCGCCCCGCGACATCAGATTAACATTCATTCCCGACCTTGCTGATAAGTAAACGATAACTGTTCCCAGCACTCCTGCAACGATAATTGCATAAGCTGCTGATATAAGCGCATTAATCGCACCGAATTGGAGTGCCATTACACTCCCGATTTGAAAGTAGAAAATTGCTGTGGCAATGCCAAATGTAATATTTGTAATGCTGAGCCAGCCCATTTTGCGTTCATTATATGGAACTTTTGATAATGAGTGATCGCTTTCGCTTGATTCAATCAGTTGACCTTCCGCGTCTACAGAACTCATAAATATCCTCTCCAATCTTATGAAATTTTATATTAAGACGACTTTTACACTATACACTGTTTAAGTTAACAAATCAATCCCTTATGTATATTATTACACTTTATAGTCGACATAATATGTATATTAACAATTAAATTGAAAGTATACTACCGAATTAATGATGAAACTATATTTCAAAATGCATAATATTTTTGAAATTCTGCACAAAAATGCACTAGCTAAATATAGACGAAATCCCACGTCATCACTAGGTTTTCTGACATGGGATTTCAATGAAATTTATTGATATTCAGTACCTTCAGAATAGGTATTTTGAGCATTCCACAGTAAATATTCTTCAACACCATTATCTTTTAATGCCTGAATCTGGGCTTCCACTTCTGCCGCACCGTAATTTATATAATTACCCGGGCCTAAATACGAAGCGGTAAAGTCTTGAATCCACGGTCTTGATTTCGGCGGATCTTCAAGTTTACCGAGCACTTCATCTTCTACTTTCATATACTCATCAATTACCGCGTAAGGTTCAGTATCCGGTGTTGCAAAGTCAAACGCCCCTGCACCCCAGTGTGATGGATAAATCATCGATGAGATAATATCGACATTATTGGCTATCTGTGAGAAGTTCTGACCGATACCAGGTGCTTCCCGCTGTGTTGCCGCATAGCCGAAAACATCTACCGAGACGTCAACATCATAAGATTTTAACTGTTCATTTGCATAGGCGACAAAATCTGTTACTGCATTGACTCTCTGCTGCACTTCATCGGTTTCAGTATCACCATATTCACCGAGATTGTAAGTCAGATCAGCAGAAAGCGTTTCGAATGACTCTGGGAATCTCACATAGTCAAACTGGATTTCTTTAAATCCGAGCTTGGCCGCTTCAATCGCTATATCAACATTGTAATCCCAGACCTCTTTAAGAAACGGATTGACGAAACTTTCACCGCTGCCATTTTGCCACACAGTACCATCGCTGTTCTGATACGATAAATCCGGACGCTCCATAGCGAGTCTTGAATCTTTAAAGACGACGATACGTGCAATCGGATAAATCTGATTATCTTCAAGTGTCGTCATCAGCTGTTGTGGATTAACGTAATCATACATATGACTCTGTGCAATTTCATTATCGATATCAAGCGGCATCATGATGTCCCCGATATCTTCTTTAACGTCGATGACCATTGAGTTTAACTCCGTATTATTAACGAGCCCCGTCAGTTCCTGCATTCTTTCACCGCCTGCGGAAAACCCAGTAACAAAAATACCTTTTACCCCTTCTTCTGGATAAGCAATATCAACACCGGACTGATACTGAAATACAGGCGTTGTATCCTCATTAACCGTATACAGCGGACTGTCGTTTAAGTTAAGTGCTGACGGCGCTGTCTCAGTTTCTTCTTCGTCATCCTGCCCCTGTTCTTCAGCAGTTTCCTCTCCCGGGCTTTCTTCTTCTGTCTCTTCTGCTACGTCAGGCTCACCGCTGTCTACCTCACCTCTTACAGCCAATGCAAGAAGAAGAAACAGTACAGCCAGAATCCCGCCGATCAAAATTAAAAAGTTTCTCGTACTCATTCAGTCACCCCGCCTTCTGAATCGATAAGTTTAGGATCAATTAGCGAATACCCTTTATCCCTGAGTCCATTTACGATATCCGGCAAGGCCTCACTCGTCCACCAGCGGTCGTGCATCAGCAGATTAGCACCATCACCGAGCATTTCAGTATTCACCATAATGTCACTGAGTGCTCCCGCCTCCTGATAGTCAGGTTCCCAGTCAAAACCGTATGTCCAGTTCATTACGGTCATATTTTCTTCTTCCGCAATGCTGATTGACGCTTCACTGTTCACGCCAAACGGTGCTCTGAAAAATTTTGGACGCTCCCCGATTGCTTCTTCAATCAAGTCACCTGTCTCGATAATTTCAAGGGCTGTATCTTCTGGAGTGATTTCCTGCATATTGAAGTGATTGTAAGTATGATTACCAATTTCAAAACCGAGCTCGTGAATTTCTCTCAGCTTCTCTTTGCCCTCTTCCGATTCTATAAACATACCGTTTACGAAAAATATTGCAGGGGCATCAAGTTCTTTTAATTTATGAGCCATAGCAACCGCGTTCTCATCCGGTGCATCGTCTATCGTAATGAGCACAGCCGAAGATTCAGCGTCATCTGCTGATGGTACTATAGCCGACGTTGCAGCATCTACTGTGTACATCATTTCCGGCTCACTGTTTTCTGCTGCTTGACCAGATGAATCAGCGTCAACCTGTACCGCTTTTTCATTGTCTGAAGTTTCTTCACCAAGAGCAGTTTTTACTTCATTACTGTAATTTTGAAAGGCTGCAAGCTGTTCATTGATGGACTCATAGTGTGCAGTCACCTCTTCATGAACGCCGTTTACTTCTGCCATGCCGTCAGTCAATGTATTATAATCAGCTTCTTCGCTCTTAAGTGATTCAAAAAACGCTGTTTCTGAACTTAAGACTTCTTCATAGTCCGACTGGACATTCTTAACATCATCGGCCAGCTGTCCCAGCGTTGCAGATAAATTCTGCACCGTTTCTTCATTCAGCGTTTCGCTGCCGCTGACATCAGCCGATTCAAACTCTTCAGCTCTGTTCTGCAGTTCTTCATGTATATTTGACAGTCCTTCTGCCAGTTCATTCCGTTCATTTAAATTCTGATACAGCGGTGACTGATCATCCTTAAAGTCAGCCAGTTCCTCGTCCGTCAGTGATTCATTAAACAACCCGGACATTTCCGCTTCATAATCAATCATGCTCTGAATACTGCTCGTTAATGCCGGTATCGTTTCCGCTTCAAAATCATCGATATTTGACAAGACTTTACTTTCCGGACTGCCGCATGCGCCAAGTATAACCATTGCTGCACTAAGCATCATGGTCATTATGTATTTTTTCATCGATAACACCCCATTCAAAATTCATTAAAAAGCTCTATAAAATAAAAAAGGGTAACTCCATATAATGAAGTTACCCTCTCTGCCGTAAAAAATGCATATTTTACATTTATTTCATTTAGAATCCGGATCGATACTTACACTGCAGTACATTCCCGCAATGAATAAGATAAGCACTGCCAGATAAACGATAAAATTATACTCCACAGGAATAATTGTACCTACGCTGAACATCAGCAGCGTTGCTGTTAAAAATAAAAATATTGCTGCTTTTTTCATTTATTTGTCATCCTCTGTAATCCATACCGTCTTCTCTTCAAACGGCATGCGTTTTGCTTCCGGTATTTTTTTCATATCCGGCTCTCCAACGAAGATTACACCTAAAATTTCTTCTTCTTCTGACAGCTCAAAGTATTTTTTAACAGGTTCAGCATAATAAGCCGGACCACTCTTCCATATCGCACCAAGGCCGAGACCGTGGGCTTCAAGAAGCATATTCTGGACTGCAGCAGAGACCGCGGATACGTCTTCAATATAAATCGCCTTGTCATTGCCTGCTTTAGGACTCAGTGCCACAACAATTGCAGTTGGTGCAACAAGCGGCTTCGCACTAAGTTTTTCAATGCGTTTCTGACCCGCTTCACTTGCCGGATCGTCCACTCTTGTCTTCGCCCATTCACCCATGATGCGTGACAATGGCAGACGTCCGTCGCCTTGCAGCACGAAAAATTTCCACGGCTCTGTATGGTGGTGATTCGGTGCCATTATCGCTGCCTGCAGCAGCTGTTCTACAATTTCTTTACTAACCGGCTCATTATCTTTAAAGATTTTAATGCTCCGCCTTGTTTGTATTGCTTCAGTTATATTCATTATATTTTTTCCTCCGTACTTTTCAGACGCTCCTCAATCCAGTTTATAATAGTATTGAAAATTTCTGTCTTCATAGTAAATTCATTAAATATTTCATGCTCCAGCTCAGGATAAATAATCAATTTCTTATCATCTGAAGATATCTCCTCATGGAATTGCACTGAGTCCTCACTAGAAACCAGTCCGTCATTTTCACCATGAAGAATGAGCACCGGATCTTTAAAGTCTCCTGCTTCAAGTTTTAAATATTCGATTCCTTTTTCAAGAGTTCTGATCAGACCGACAGATATTTCTTTTTTATTCAGCGCATCCTCAACGTAATGCTTAAGGACGATTTCGGTGCTGCAGAGCCCTTTGCCAAGTTCATTTTTGACATAGTCATTACTGTCTAGACCGACAGGCACACCGGCAAATAATTCATGATTGTAACGCGTTAAAGCGCCCGATGTAATATACCCTTCAACTTTACCTGGATATTTTGTGCCGTACAGAGCAGCAGTATATCCGCCCATACTGTGGCCGATAACAAATACTTGCTGTTCAGGCAGAAGTTTTCTCGTATAGAGCACAATTGCACCGAGATCATCCGTGATCTCATCGACTTTAGAATAAAAAGTATTCTCTCCTGATGAATGACCATGTCCGCGCTGATCGTAGCGAATGACGTTAAATCCGCTCCGTATTAACACCCCTGCGATATCATCGTATCTTCCAAGATGTTCTGCAAGACCGTGGACAATAATGATTGTCGCCTTTGCTGTTTCCGGCTTTTCTGTCGTCTGTACTTTCGTGTAAAGCAGTGTTCCGTCTTTGGACTCAATGTATTTTACAAATGACAAACTCATCACTCCAATCTCTGTTACTTGGAATTATAACCTTTTAACTGTGAAATTGCATATCTTAAAGGGTTAATATATTATTGATAGAAATACTAATTATAAAGGTGTCCTATGTCTAATCAGAAAAAATATATACTCTCATTCACATGCGGCTTTCTCTTATACCTTATTATGTTTGTCGCATTAATTTATTTTAATTTTATTTATTATACGACCGGCTTTTTCGCTTTCGTTATTTTTGCTTTTATTTCATCGGTTCTGTTTAGAACACTTGCAAATAAATTCGCAAAAGAAGGCGATCGTCCGGATTTGTACTATATGATCTTTATCGGGAGCTTTGTTGTGCCGACGCTGATTCATATGCTGTTCTTTATATAAAATCTGGAACAGTATAAACAAAAAATCGTCCTTGCCTGTTAGAGCGCAAGGACGATTTTTAAATTTTAAAATGCTTTTCTTACTGTTACGCCGCCATTTTTAAACGGTTCGCAATCAGTTCCAGGATAATCGCAACAACAAGAATAATCAGCGTGATTGCACCGACTTCCTGCATATCGTAATAGAATGAACTTGCCATGAATAACTCGTAACCTATACCTCCGGCGCCTGCCGCTGCGCCCATCGCAACTGCCACACCGAAGTTAATTTCGAACCTCAGAAACGTCCATGAAATTAAAAAGCTTTTCGTCTGCGGTACTACAACCTGGAATAAAATATGGGGATAGCTTGAGCCAGTTGCACGAAGTGCTTCTATTTTACCCTGATCGACTTCTTCAAATGCTTCCGAGTATGCTTTTACAAGATACGCTATCGAGTGGAAAATCATCCCGATAACTGCCGCAACTGCGCCGAGTCCTGCCGCAATCGCAAATATCAGTACCCATAATACAGTCGGTACTGCACGCACGACTGTTATAACTGCTTTTATCGTGTTGCTGATCCACGGCTTCGATAAGTTTACTGCCGTACCGAATGCGAGAAACAGTGAAATCACTGCCCCTAAAATCGTCGCTAAAAAAGCGAGGGACAATGTTATGGCAACTTGCCATAATGCACTGGACCATGTTGTATTATTTAAACTCGGCGATAAAAACATCTGTCTGAGATTATCGATTGTCATCGGAATTGCATGTGCTAAATCGAGACCCGAGTAATCCATTAAGAAGAATCCGATTACTGTGAAAATCGCAGAACCGATTAACAGTCCTTTTAAGATCCTCTGTCCTCTGTTCGGTTTAGAGACTTTAATGCCGCCATTTTTATTATGTTCAACAACTGCAGTCATTATAAAATCTCCCTTCTGATAATATTCGATATTGCCTCGATAACTAAGACAGCAAGTACTATCGCAAGTGTAATCAGCGAGACCATTTCATAATTCAGCTGTTTATAATACAAGTCGAATAAGTAGCCGATACCTGTACCGGTCAGAAGTCCGACAAGCGTGGCACTTCTAATATTTGTTTCAATCATAAATAAAATCCAGCTGAACATCTGCGGCATGCTGTCAGGCAGTACCGCTTTAAAAATCGTATGCCAGTATGTTGCTCCTGTCGCTTTCAGAGCTTCGACTGAATCCTCACTGCCTTCATCGATAGTCTCAAGGAATGCTCTGACTAAAAATCCGAATGAACCGAAAAATAAAGCTAAAAATCCTGTCATTGAGTTCGTTCCGAAACTGATGACTAAAATTAACGCCCACGCTACCACCGGAATGTTACGTGAAATTGATGCCACGATTTTCGCTGCATACATCAGCGGTTTATTTATATAAGTCAGCTTTGAGCCTAACAGTGCAAAGACGACTGCGAATACTGCAGCTGTTGTTGTCGAAACAATCGAAATTAAAATTGTTTCCCATAACAGACGCAGCACACTGCCGAGATTTGACAAGGTAGACTGTGAAAACCACATGTTGCTTGCCATCCATGATATTGCCGCCGGAATTGACATGATACCTTCAACGTGACTGTATTCTGTTATGTAGCCTGCAAGCATAATCAAACCGACGATAATGACGACTGTCAGCAGCAGATATAAATTTTTCTTTTGAATAATAGTTATTTCATTTGCATTAATAGTGCCCGTTTTACTCATCACTCGTCACCTACTCCATGATTAAATCGTCAAAGTCTGTACCATAAACAGCCTGAATAACTTCTTTATTAATTTCTGTCGGATGCCCGTTAAAAACAATTTCACCGCTGTTTAAGCCGATAATTCTGTCGGAATAATTTTTCGCCACATCCACCTGATGCAGGTTCACTATGACTGTAATTCCTTTTTCACTGCAAATTTTTCTCAGGTGTTCCATAATTACTCTAGAAGAACTTGGATCAAGCGACGCAATCGGCTCATCACATAAAATAATTTTCGGTTTCTGCACTAAAGCCCGAGCAATGCCGACACGCTGTTTTTGTCCGCCACTCAGCTCATCGCAGCGTTTATAAATATGATCTTCGATACCGAGTTCGGTAATGATATCAATTGCTTCTTCTTTTTCAGATTCTGTATACAATGAAAAAATTCCCTGCAGACTGTTTTTATATCCGAGTGTTCCATGCATCACATTTTCAAATACCGACAATCTGTCCACCAGATTATAATGCTGGAAAATCATCCCGATATTTGTTCTCATATTACGGAGCTCTCTCCCTTTAACATTCGTTATATTTTGCTTGTCGAAAGTTATCTTTCCGGAAGTAGGTTCTATCATGCGGTTAATCGAACGAAGTAAAGTAGATTTCCCGGCTCCCGATGGACCGATAATAGACAGCAGTTCACCCTGCTTAATTTCAAAATTAACGTCTTTAAGCACCGATTTCCCTTTTGAATATTCTTTGTTCAGGTTTTCAATCGACATAATTACAGGCATTTCTTTCAGTTCTTCTTTCGTCGCAATCTCTACTTCATCACCTGTAATTTCCAAATCTTCGTCGAATGAAATAAGTACTTCTTCTGTTTCTTTATTATTAAAATCCGTTCTGGTTTCCGTGACTTTTTTTACTTTACTGTCCACCGCCATGAATATTGCCTCCTAATTAAAAAGAGGGGGAATCCCCTCTTCGTTAAAATAAATATTTTATGCTGTCAGGTACGTTCAGTCATAAATTAGTTGCTCAATTCTCTGATTGGATTAAACCACTCATCTTCAACAACTACGAAACGCTCGTCTGCCGATTTAGAGAATAAGCCGCCTTCTTCTGCATCTTCAGGTACGAAAATCTTTTCGTTATTCGCTACTTCATCCGATGCGAATACTTCCTGAAGTTCTGCTACAACATCTGCACCTAAAGTGCTTTCGTTGGCGATAAACGGAGCATTCAGTACAGGTGTTGCTGAAATAATTCCAAATTGTTCTCCTGCTAAGTTTGAAAATGGATCTGCCGCGCCTTCAGAAACTTCGTAAATTGCTCCAGGTATATTTTCTTCACCTTCAGCAAGTTCTACGTAGTTTTCAAGACAAGTGTCACAAAATGCTGCAACATCCGCTCTGTCGTTAATTAAGTTCACTGCAGAACCCTGGTGAGTGTTCCCGAACATGACCTGTTCAAAGAAACGGCCGCTTTCAGCTAAATCTTCTTCTGTTAAATCTGCAAACTCTTCAGTTTCAGTAAATTCATTTAAAATCGTTGATGTTGGCACTCTGAATCCTGAAGTTGATGAAGTTGAAACAAATGAGAAGTTGCTCCCCGGAAATTCATCGATTGAGTATTCGCCTTCGCCTGTTTCATACTGCTCCATGTGCTCAACTGCAGTTGCAAACCAGCTGTAGTATAACGCGTCTTCTTCAGTTCCTGACGGGCCTGACGGCACGACTAAAGGAACGATGTTGTCGTTGCGTTCTTTAGCTTGTATGTATCCTTCTGCGCCTGTAAATGCCAGGTCCGCATTATCATTAACAATGCTCTCGATTGCGATCGCATAATCTGTAGTCAGTTCATGTTCTACTTCTCTGCCGGTCGTTTCTTCTAAAATCGCTCCGATTTCTTCACGTGCATCTGCCAGCTCACTGCCGGATTCGTTAGGGTACCAGACGACACTTAGAGGCTCGTCACTGTTTGCCGCTGCATCTGCTGAACTTTCTTCAGTACTCTCTTCTGTGCCGCATGCTGCAAGTGCTAATACAAATGCTGAACCAAGAAAAACATTGAATAACTTTTTCATTTTCAAACTCCCTTAAGTTTTATTTACACGCTTAGTTTAAAGGCATTACAGGCTGCAAGTAAATGCACTTTACAGCTACTTAACACATGTTTATGCTATCTAAATAATTGGGCTGTTTCTCTTAATAATGAACTGTCGATACCAATCTCAACTGACGCTCCGAAATCTCCGTGAAAATCCGAACCGCCCGTCATAAAGAAACCGTACTTCTCTATCAGTGCATCAATTTTTTCATAATCTTCCTGATTGTGATCGGGATGAAACTTCTCGAGTCCGTCTATCAGCTGATAACTTTCATCAATCAGTTCGTAGCTGTGCAGCTGGCCGGGATGAGCAATGACAGCGAGTCCGTTGTCTTTTTTTATCGCTTTTAAGGCATCAATATAATCGATATACTCAATGTCCCCGCTTGCCGGACCGTTGTTTTTAAACAGTGTACGGTATTTCGTTGTGTACTTCGGACATGTATAATGATTGTCGCAAATTGCGTGCATTATATGCTGTTTATATATAACACCAAGCGGTCCGACAGTCTTTTTTACTTCGTCCATATCGATATCAATACCGTATTCTTCTATCTTTTTAATCTGTTCCATTGAGTGCTTATGTCGTTCGTTAAGTAAAGGCTCTGTTAATTTATTTATATTCGGTGCGTCAGGATTGTAGTTATACCCAAGCACATGGACTTTTCGACCGCGTTTAAAATCATATGCTGATATTTCAATGCCGGAAATTAAGTCAATACCGAGCGCCTCCGCATATGGTAGCGCTTCAAAATATGTCTGATTTGTGTCGTGGTCGACGAAGCTTAACATTTCAACATTGCGTTTTTTTGCAAGATCCATCACTTTATTTACACTATCTTTACCATCGGAAAAGTTACTGTGCACATGCAGATCTATTTTGCTGTTCATATTGCTCTCTCCTCAAGCGTTTTTGAATTCATGTCGTAAACTTTATTGCATAGTCCGTCCATAAATTCGAGGTCATGAAAAATACCAATCAGCGTCGTGCCGTTATCAATCAGTTTTGAAATCGTCTCTCTGACTTTCAGTTTCGACTTCTCATCAAGTGACGCTGTCGGTTCATCCAGCAGCAGCAGACGGGGATTTTTAACGACTGCACAAGCAATATTTAAACGCAGTTTCTCTCCCCCGCTGAAAGTGTTTGGGTAGTTATGCCACAACGCTTCTGGAATATCGAAATGCTTGAGTGTTTCTTCAGCTTTTTCAGCTGCAGTTTTTTTATTTTCACCCATTTCGAGCATGGAATTAATTACGAGTTCAAGCGTTGTCGTACGCGGCATTACTTTTAAAAACTGAGAGACATAGCCAATTTCACGTGTGCGCAGTTTAATCAGTGCTCTGTCTGAAATAGTATGAAGGTCTACTTTTCCAAATATTTCAGAATCATAGCTGACGATGCCTGACGTCGGCTTATACGTACCGTATATACTTTTTAAAATAGTTGATTTCCCGCTGCCGCTTTCCCCGACAATACCGAGAAACTCTCCTTTTTCTACATCGAACGATACGCCGTTGATTGCTTCTCTTGTCTGTTTAAGATGATGTATTGTGAATGATTTGCTGAAATCATTTATTGTAATCATGATTTTCCTCCTAATCGATTCTGTAGTGGTAACGGCTGACTACTTTTCCATTGACGATGCATTCTGTTATCGTCGGATAGTCGTCGAACAGTCTGATAATATTTATGTCTGCTTTTTTTCCGGCTTCAATAGAACCGATTTCATCATCCATCTGTACTGCTTTTGCCGGATTCAATGTAATTAATTTAAAGCCTTCAACGAGCGGATAGTCCGCTTCTCTGTGCAGCTTAAATACCGAGTGCAGCATTGCCGGCGGATAATAGTCACTGCATAAGATAGATATGCAGCCTTCCATAATTGCATCTTTCGCATTTAAGTTTCCGGAGTGAGAGCCGCCAAGCATAATATTTGGTGCACCTGCCACCGTGTACATTCTTTTACCATGTGCATACTTCGCCACTTCCATAGTGATAGGGAATTCACTGATTGATGTGTTAAGCGCTTCGTTAAAATCAATTTTCTCCGTTGCATCGTCATCATGTGAAGCGACAGCAATACCTTTTGACCTCGCCAGTTTCGATATTGTTTCCATCTCTTCAACTGACAGTCTGTTCATTTCTTTTTTGTTTTCAATCTGTTTATTAATTTCTTCATCAGAAAGATCCTGGTAGCCCTTCATCGTGTGACGGTACTTTTCAATATCACGGTACTGTCCCTGACCGGGGGTATGATCCATAAAGCTGAGGAGATGAACGCGTTCGTTTTCAATATGGTCTTTTACAGTATCGACCATGCCGAGTGAGTCCAGTTCAAAGCGTGCGTGCATACGGTGTCTGATTAAATGTTTCTCAGAGTGCGTACGGTGAATCGCATGAATCAGTTTATCCACATTATCCGGCTGTCTGACAGGCTTATGCCCGAATAAATCTTCTTTATAAATCGATAGTGAATGGAACATTGTCGTAATACCATGTGAACTTAAAATTCTTTCCGATTCTTTAATACCAATATTAAAATCCATAATTGTCGTCGGTCTCGGTGCAATAATCCCTTCAATATAATCCGAATGAATATCGATAAACCCTGCAGTAACGTAACCGCCTTTTGCGTTGATGACATTACCGTAATCCTCTGTGTTTACTTCATTCATCGGGAGCAGTTTTTCAATAGTGTCGCCGTTTATCACGACTGCATAATCTTCCAGAATTTCAGTTGCTGTAATAACGCTGCTGTTTATAATTATCAAAACCTGTTACCTCCTAAAGAATTGAATACACGAGCTGCTGTGTGTATTTGTGCTGCGGATCTTCCAGTATCTGATCGGTAATGCCGTGCTCGATAACTTCCCCGTCGAGCATAACCATCGTACGGTCGCAGAGCATACGGATAATTGCCAGATCGTGCGATACGACAATCATACTGACGCCCATATCCCGCTGAATTTCTTTTATCAGTTCAAGTACATCCGCCTGTACAGATAAATCGAGCCCTGTTGTTACTTCGTCCAATAATAAAATTGGCGGGTAGTTCGATAATGCTTTCGCGATTTGTACGCGCTGCTGCATTCCACCTGAGAAGTTTTTCGGCGCTTCGTATTTACGGTCGAGAGAAATATTTACCTTCTCTAAAAAGTTATCAGCACGTTCCGTCATCTTACCGACGTTGCGGCTGCCGCTCGCAATCAGTTTTTCTGCGATATTTGTCACCGAGGAAAAATCCATCTTTAATCCAAGAATCGGGTTCTGATATACCATCCCCAGCTGCTCGTTTCTGATTTGTCTTTTCTTCTGGCTCGACACATTAAATACGTTGCCTTCCACCGTATTGTCTTCCGGCAGAATATAATTTCCTGACGTCGCTTCCTGATCAAAATACATCATTTTCATTAATGTACTTTTACCGCTGCCGCTTTCTCCGACAATACCGAGTATTTCTCCTTTATATAAATCAAATGACACATTTCTTACTGCGAATACTGTATGGCACTCGGGACACATGTTTTTCTGCAGTTCAAAAGACTGGTCCCGGCAGTGTTCGCAGCCGCTGCCAAATTGTTTCGATAAATCTCTGATCGATAAAACTACATCATCATTTGCCGGCATTATTCACAGCCTCCTCGTTCAGCTTCTCAAGCATGTAACTCGTATCATTCGTGACATAATAAGTCTCGCCTGTTTCTTCGTCCTGCAGTTCATCCATATAAACACCTGACAATCCGGATTCACGGCACACTTTGTCGTCGAACTGTTCAACTTCAAATGGGTAATCTTCAAATGCCAGCGACTCAACTTTCGTATAAGGCGGCACTGCGTGAATTTTTTTCTCGCGTCCAGCACCTAACAGAATCAGTCCTTCGTTGTAATTCATCTTCGGATTATCAAACCTTGGAATCGGGCTTGGCGCCATCACGTAACGGTCATTTACCATTACAGGATAATCCGCATCATCAGTAATATGACCGAACTTCATAATCTGTTCGAATAATTTTATAAACGCGCCGCTGTACTCTTTATCACCGTGGAGCATTTTTGTTTTGCGTTCGCTGACTTCGACTGCTCTTAAAGGTTCCGGCTGCGGTACTTGAAGCACTAATATTTGGAACGGCTTCAACGGGACTTCTGGAATTCTGTGCCGTGACTGTATGAGAGTCGCTTCACCTGTATGAATTGTCTCTGCAACATCTGTCGTGTTCTGCACGAGATTTCTTATGTTTACCGCGTTAACCGATTCATCCGACCCCTGGTCAATGACTTTCAGCGTATCTTCTCTGCCGACTAATGACAGTGTCAGCTGCAGACCGCCTGTTCCCCAGCCGCGGGCAATTGGCAGCTCACGCGATGCGAACGGTACCTGATAACCTGGAATGGCGATGGCTTTTAAAGTTTTTCTGCGTATTTCTTTTTTAGAATGCTCATCTAGGAATGCAAAATTCTGGCTCACTGCTGTTCCCCCTTACTTTGACGCATACGGTCTAATTTCGATTGGAATGTTACGTAGTGCGGCAGTTTCAAGTGTGAGATAAATCCTGTCGATTCAACCGAATCGATATGATACAGAACGAATTCATCATCACTCGTTGCAACACCCGGCACTGGATGTTCCAGACTGTAATCGAGTACACTCATTGCGATCGCTTTCGTTTCGTTCTGACCGAAGACGAGACCGTAGCCGATTTTAATCATGAGATCTTTGTCCCCGGCATCCGAGTCATCTTCATCAAGATCCGGCATAAATGCGTCTATTTCTGTTACTTCAAAATCACCGATAAAATATTCTCCGTAATCATCGTCAGGATTAATATAGACAGGCTGCTGGCCGACACGGCATTCACCGATATTCGGATGCGCTGAAATACCGTAACCGCGAATTTCCGCATAGCCGAGTGATGTTACTGCGCCTGTCTGACCACGTGTCAATGCCTGCAGCCGCTGACTTCTTGTACTCGGATACTCAATTGCTTTCTTCGTAATATCATCCGGTTCATCATTATTTACTTCTTCTCTTTTGAAGAGTCCTTCATCTTCTAAATAATCGATAACTTTCGGCAGTTTATCGAGTTCGTAATTGAACGGCACTTCTTTATACTTAATTGTCTCTTTCGGACCATCCGCCATTTCTTTTAAAGCATCATCCAAAAGACGGTGCGTAAAATCTGGTGATGCGCCTAAGATCTGTCCGCCGGGAATATCTTTAAAACTTGCCGACACGCGGCGTTCAACGAACATTTCACGCGTATCCGTTACTGTTGAATAATATAATCTCGGCAATGCCGAACGGTGTGCACGCATTAAGAAAACCGCTTCTTCCATATTCCCTTCCGCCTGTTTGATTGCCAGCGCCGCGGTATTACGGTCGTAGAAACTCGCTTCGCTCATAATCTGATTGATTAGCTGGCGCATATTCGTTTTAATGTTTTCGACTTCGATATCCGCGCCTTCTTCAAGACGTCTGTTTTTATATAAAATAACTGAGTTATTAATAGCATGTGCGCCGCCTTTAACTGCAACGTAACCCATCTACAGCACCTCCACTTTGGACGTTCTCGGAATCATTACTACGTTGTTATTTTTATCTGTCAGAATGAGATCAATACCGAGCGGGTACTCTTTACATATGTCATTGCGGAGTTCGATCCAGCGGCTGTCTAAAGACAGCTTTACATCTGTCGTATTCTTAATGCCGGGACCGCTGAGGCGGTATTCATTGCCTTCACCAATACTGTTTGCTTCAATTATTAACGTCGCCGACTTTTCCGGAGAAATTAATACGCCGTGCATAACTTCAGTAAAATATTCTTCTTTTAAATCCGCTTCTTTTGAGACGATAAAATCAGCGGTCGTGTAATCTTTATTTGGGATGCCGCCTGTTAAAACTTTCAATTCTTTCTGCATTGTTTTATCACATGAGAAAAAAGAAATTTCATTATCGAACAGCGTCATCGAAATAAGCAGTGCTGCATCGCTGAAATCCGAATAATTTTTAACCTCTTCAGTAATTATCTCTGTGTGGCCGGGACGGCTCACTGTGTTGATAAGCTGGCGGTACACCGCTTGTGTTGTATGTACTATAGTTTTCACCGGAATCCTCCTAGTCGTTCATCATTTCGAAACTGACTTTAGTCTGTAAAATCTTTTCAGTGCGTTCTGCAACATCATTTGCTTCAATATTTTTAAGCGTGTTTAAAATTTCATTTAATTCCGCTGTAAATTTTTCCTTTTTAAAACTTAAATCGATAAAAGCCATTGCCTCTGCGAATTCTTCATCAGAACCTTTCACGAGACCGAGACCCACTGTTGAGCCATGTCTTACTTTAGCTTCTGTAACCAGTACTTCACCCATGTAAAATAAAGTATTTCTTGCATGCTCTCTCGTCTTCACCATTACGAGACCTTCTTCAGGTTCGCTGATGATATCGAACTCGAGTTCTTCTTTATACCTGTTATAAAATTCTAGAGCTTCTGTTCTGCCATACTTCGCAAAAATGCGCGTCCATTGTTTTCTGTGCATGTCACAACCTCCTTATGATTTAATCCTAACTTGTTGCCAAGTTCAGTATGATTAAGTGTTGGTAAAGGAATGTAAACATTCAATTGATGAATGTTTCGGCTTGGTTAAAATGGTGACTTTAAGACTGCTGAATAGACAAAAAGACAAAAAAAGACCGGAACATAAAGTCCCGGTCTAACTTTCATCTGACAGCTGATGTTTAAACAAATCGCTTCTGTATAATATTTTCACTCTTTCCAAACATTCATCTGTATCTTTATCGTACGTGTCAGTTTCAAAGACGAGCAGCGGCACCAGTTCGCTGCACTGCAATAACTTCATTTCTTCCAGAGTTGGAAACTGTGTCAATACCACGCGGTCTTTGCTGCTTAAATTTTCTCGCCCTGCGGCTTTAAAATAATTGTATACCGATTGAAGATCTGCTCTTTCCTTATATATATGAGGAAACAGGTCTTCACGAATATATGAAATATGAATTGCGCACGGTACTTCATTGACAATTCTTAAGCGTGATACTTTAAATATTTTTACATCTTTACCAGTCCTGAGCGAGTCACGGTAATGCTCCTGTTCGGCATCACTTGCATAATCCGCGTAAATAACACGGCTTTCATACGGTATGTTCTGCTCCTTCATTTTCTCAGAAAAACTCGTCGTTCCCGTGATTAAAAATTCTATCGTCGGCAGCGGTTCATTCACAAAACGACCAACACCCTGTCTGCCGTATACGATGCCCATTTTTTCAAGTTGAACCAGCGCATTTCTCGCATCAATTCTTTTTGCATCGTATAAGTCAGCAAGTTCATTTTCACTCGGCAGTTTATCTCCGGGCTGCAGTTCTCCCCGCAGTATCATTTCATGAACTTTACTTCTGATTAAAATTTCTTTTGTTATTTCCATTCTTTCCCAATCTCCTTATGACACGATAAATTAATTATACATGCAGGTCAAAATTCATCCTAATAATAACAATAACCGAATGTTTTTATATATTTATACATAAAATAAGCTTTTTTAGGAACTTTATTTAAAATAAATGTTGATATGTTCGTTATTTCTGTTAATATAAATACATTCATTAACTTACATAAAAAAGGAGCACTCGGAATGGACTTGTTAAAAAATAAAATTCTGTCAGAAGGTATCGCACTTTCCGATAACGTATTAAAAGTAGATAAATTTTTAAATCATCAAATTGACCCTGAATTAATGGTGGAAATCGGCAAAGAATTCCATGCCAGATTCAAAGATAATCAAATTACAAAAGTGCTTACTTTAGAATCTTCAGGTATTGCCCCTGCGGTAATGACTGCATTGAACTTTGGTGTGCCCGCCGTTTTCGCACGCAAAAGAAAATCACTTACTTTTACTAATGATTTATTATCTGCACAAGTCTTTTCGTACACTAAGCAGGAAACGAACATGATCAGCGTATCAAATCAGTTTATCCAGCCTGGTGACAATATTTTAATTATCGATGACTTCTTAGCTAACGGCGAAGCAGCCGGTGCATTAATCAGCATTGTTGAACAGGCTGACGCTCATGTTGCCGGACTCGGCATTGTTATTGAGAAATCATTCCAGAGCGGTGCATCAATTCTAAAAGAGAAAAACTACCGCGTGGAGTCACTTGCACGTATCCAGTCTTTAACTGACGGGACAATTACGTTTGTCGAGGACATGGAATAATGCAGGAGCAGAGCCAATCCAACGTTAAAGACTTTTCTCTCGGTCTTCAGCATGTGCTCGCAATGTATGCCGGTGCAGTAATTGTGCCGCTGATCGTCGGTAATGCAATCGGACTGACACCCGCTCAGCTGACATACTTAATTGCTATCGATATTATGATGTGCGGTGTTGCAACAATTCTTCAGGTTTGGAAGAATAAGTTCTCCGGCATCGGTTTACCCGTCGTGCTCGGATGTACGTTTACCGCCGTTGGACCGATTATAAATATCGCAAACACCTACAGCATCCAGTCTGTGTACGGTGCAATTTTAGTATCGGGACTGCTCGTTGTACTGATTGCTTCTTTTTTCAGTAAATTGATACGGTTCTTCCCGCCAATCGTTACTGGCACCGTGGTTACAGTCATTGGAATTACATTAATCCCTGTCGCAATCAATGACCTTGCCGGCGGCCAGGGGGCTGAAGACTTCGGTTCAGCAATTAATTTGTTTTTAGGTTTTTCTACCTTAATTATTATTTTAATCATTTTGAAATTCGCTAAAGGATTCTTTGGTTCTATTGCGATATTAACCGGTATTATTTTTGGAACAATTATCGGTGCGTTTTTCGGCCGTGTTGATTTCACTCCGGTAGCAGACGCTTCGTGGCTGCATTTGCCGCAAGTCTTTTACTTCGGTACACCCGAGTTTCACATCGTTCCAATTTTAACGATGACGCTCGTTGCAGTAGTCAGCCTTGTTGAATCAACAGGTGTGTACTTTGCTCTTGGAGATATTACAGAGAAGAAAATTAAAGGTGAAGATTTAAAACGCGGCTACCGCGCTGAAGGTATCGCAATATTTTTAGGCGGTCTCGTTAACGCTTTTCCTTATACTACGTTTTCTCAAAATGTCGGACTGATTCAAATATCAGGAGTCCGCAGAAATAAAATTATTTACATCGCAGGTTCTATGCTGATTATTCTGGGACTCGTTCCTAAAATCGGTGCAGCAACACTGGCTATACCCGGCCCTGTACTCGGCGGCGCAATGCTCGCGATGTTCGGTATGGTTATCGGTGCAGGAATTAAAATGCTGTCCCGTGTCGACTTAAATAAACAGGATAACATGGTTGTCGTGGCAATTTCTGTAGCAATGGGACTTGGCGTTACAGTCGTTCCCGATTTGTTCGCGGCACTGCCTGAAAGCCTGTCAGTCATTACTTCCAGCGGAATTGTAATGGGAAGTCTGACAGCAATCGTACTTAATGCAATCTTTAACTTTAAATCCATTATTAATCCGAGAAATATATAGATATTGATAAGGCACGCGCTGACTATTCAGTGCGTGCTATTTTTTTGAGGCGCGCGCCGGTAAAATCCTTCCGGTTGCCATTCCTCGTCAAATTGTAATAAGATAAAATGGAGTAAACAATTTAGGGAGTGTGTCATAAATGAAGAATATGAACGTTGAAAGTTTCAACCTGGATCACACAAAAGTAGCTGCACCTTATATCAGACTTGCAGGGACAAACGAAGGCCAGCACGGAGATACGATTTACAAATACGATATCCGTTTCTGCCAGCCGAACAAAGAGCATATGGATATGCCTGCACTTCATTCTATTGAACACTTGATGGCTGAAAACATCCGCAACCACCACGAACGTGTTGTCGACTTAAGCCCAATGGGATGTCAGACTGGTTTTTATCTTTCAGTAATGAATGACGATGATAAGACAGGTATTGAAGATGTAATGGAAAAAACTTTAAATGATGTGCTTGAAGCAACTGAAGTTCCAGCTTGCAACGAAGTACAGTGCGGCTGGGCAGCGAGCCACAGTCTTGAAGGCGCTAAAGAAATCGCCCGCAAGATGCTTGAGGGACGCAGCACATGGAGCACAGTGTTTGCTGAATAGTATTTGATTCTGGTCACTCTCCGGAGTGACCTTTTTTATGCTATCTCCCCTATTCTCCATTTCAATTTACATAACTGCGCGATAGGCGTAAAATGTACAGGATAATCCATAAAATAAGAAAGAGGTTTTCCCTAATGATTATGCCGGTATGGCTAATGTGGTTAATTCCACCTGTTGTTTTTATGATAATACCTTTAAAAATGTTAATCGACTGGTTCGCTATTTATTTACCACTCGATAAAAAATATAACCGTAAAGAACTGACTGTAAAAGCGTCATGGAAAATTTGGCTGACGGATCTCGGTCTGCATCTCGCCGCCGTCGGAATTATGTACGCAGTATTATACATTGATCCGCTGTTCAGAAGTAACCCTACATCATTTGATGATGTTAAAGAAATCAGTAATGCTACACCCGACTGGATTGTTGCATTCTTCGAAGGGGTTATCGCGAATCCGTTCAACAGCATTTACAGTATGATTTTCGTCCTTATTTTATTCGTGGTTATTATTTTAATACAGTTTAAAATCACTCAGAAAATCTATGCAAAATTTGGTCTGGACGCTAAACAAGTTACCAAATCCAGTATTATCTCTACATTATTAATGGCACCGTGGATTATTATTATCCCAACTTCATTATTTTCATCAATAATTTAACAAAACAGTCCCTGCCGAATTTAAGCGGCAGGGACTGTTAGATTTTTCTAGTTAAAATCTCTCTTTACTGTCTTTTTCCATTCTTTATTAAAAACTTCTTTCCCATCTTTATAACCAATGAGTCGGTTTACAAGATAAAAGTTCTCATAATCGCATGTCATGATACTTTCTGTTTTCATTTCTGTTTTAATATCTGCATCTTCAACAACCACTGTCCAGTCACACTGCACTGAGGCAGATAACGGATTATCGTTGTTTATCGTGTAAATATTATGGTTTTCAGTACCGTAAGTGATACCTAAATGAGGAAGGAACCTTTGTCCTTCATTTGAATAATCATCCAGAATCCAATTATTCGTCGTCAGATCATTAATGACGTTTCTTGTACGGTAGCCTTCTTCAATAATTTCTTTTTCAAGCGGCGTTGCCATCTCAGCTGTCTTGTATTTCATTTCAACCGGCGTGTAATTTTCAACGTAAGGCAGGTCAAGTGAACTGTTGTTTAAATCCACTGTCAGTTCCACTTTATCTTTCGATGCCCACATCAGCGGCCAGTAGCTTGGCGCAAATGAAATTTCAATGCTGTGCCCTTTTGGTACAGTATAACCGATAACGTCAAACTGAATTTCGGCATCGATATATTCATCGATCGGCAGTTTTTCCGGATGCTCGTGACTGTTCACATGATTTAAATTCAATTGCCCTTTTGTAATCAGCGTACGTTTACCGTTAGGGTGAACGTCCGTTAAACGTACATGCAGATTTGCTTCATCGTGTGAAGATTTAACACGTACGTTTAGTTTCGCCTGTCCGGCGATGCTCAGTTCTTCAGCAGCATCCACTGAAATTGTTGTTGCCAGTGCGTTATCAATTGTCTGATCAGCCGCTAAATCGCCTTCCTGTCCAAACGGGCAGTACACACCTGAATAAAGTCCGTGATGCTGATTATTAGCAAGCTTAATTTCATCGTGAAAATGACTTAGAATATCGACGGATTCAAATTTTTCCGCGTATACGTCGATCCAGTTTCCTGCTCTATACTCGTAACTTGTCGACGGTTCGACACTGTCCTGAATATAAATATGGAATTCATCTTCGTGTTCAACTGCACTCTGATCGTCTGTAAACCATTTCGAAAACCAGTCGACACATTCCTGTAAATAACCGATTTGCGGCCCTGGAATCGCAAGATCTGGAAACTCGTGCGCCCAGGGTCCGATGATTCCTTTTTTCGGTACATTTAAATTATCCATCATACGATAAACAGCGTCCGTATAACCGTCTGCCCAGCCGCTCATTGTGAGCACAGGAATTTGAATATCATCATAGTTCTCATCGACAGAACCGTGCTTCCAAAATTCATCACGTCGCTGATGGCTGACCCATTCCTCAACGAAAGGCGGTGTGTTTTCCATGCGGTCTATCCACATATCGTACCAGCGGTCACCGACAAACTGCGGAAACGGCGGTCTCGCATTATAAGCAAACATCGTCGATGCCCACCACAGCATATCCGATGCCATCATTACACCGCCGCGGTAATGCACATCATCTGTGTAACGATCGTCTGTTGAACATAATGAAATAATCGTTTTTAAAGCTTTAGGCTGGCGTGCTGCGACCTGCAGCCCGTTAAACCCGCCCCATGATTTCCCTATCATGCCGACAGAGCCATTCGACCAGCTCTGGTTTTCTATCCAGCTGATAATATCTATAGCATCATCCTGCTCAGATATATGATACTCATCTTCAATAATTCCTTCGGAATCACCTGTACCTCTAATATCGACACGCATGGCAGTGAATCCGTTGCCTGCGAAATATTTATGTCTGATTTCATCTCTTAACGCTGTAAAATCATCTTTTCTGTACGGTAGAAACTCGAGGCCTGTTCCTCTAGTCACTTCAAGCCCTTTCGGCTGCCAGAATTTTGCCGACAACTTTGTGCCGTCACTCGTTTTAATCCAGCTATGATTCGTAATCTCGACATCATATGGCAGGTCTTCTATCTCGTTCACCTTGTTGTAATCTACATCGAATACTCCCATTATTGTCACCTCATAAAATTAATTTACTTCACTTATACTACACTACCCGGTAAAAACTTTAAGGAAAGACGATTAATCAGTGAATTCCTCTGTTTTTGACGCTTCCTCGGGAATGACAGCTTCATTGCGGAGCAAACTTTCTTTCTCGAAAATGACAGGCACTCATTGCGGAGCAAATGTTCTTTCTCGGGAATGACAGTCGCTCATTGCGGAGCAAACGCTCTTTCTCGGGAATGACAGCCTCTCATTGCGGAGCAAACGCTCTTTCTCGGGAATGACAGCCTCTCATTGCGGAGTAAACGCTCTTTCTCGGGAATGACAGGCGCTCATTGCGGAGCAAATGTTCTTTCTCGGGAATGACAGTCGCTCATTGCGGAGCAAACGCTCTTTCTCGGGAATGACAGCCTCTCATTGCGGAGCAAACGCCGAATAAAACAAAAAATACCCGGAAATCTCCAGATTTCCGGGTCAAATCAATATAAATTTACTGCTGCATTCTTTCCAGCACCTGTTCAGTTGTCGGCATCGCGTTTTGTGCACCGAATTTTTCTACGCTGATCGATGCTGCAGTGTTAGCGAAATAACAGCTTTCCTGCAGAGTTTTGCCTTGTGCAATGTAGCTGACAAACGCGCCGTTGAAGCAGTCGCCTGCGCCTGTCGTATCAACAACTTCTGCTTTCATCGTCGGCACATCGACACGGAATGCATCGACTGAATAGTAACAGCCTTTGCTGCCGCTCGTGACAACAAATTTATCGACGTGATCTTGTAAAATTTCAGGATGTGCAGCAGCCAGCTGCGTTAATTCAATCTGGTTCGGCGTAATATATGTACTGTGATTAATAATATTATCCGTCAGTTTCCTGGCCGGTGCCGGATTCACGACTAAATCGATATTATTTTTCCCGCACACTTGTGCAAGGTAATCGACTGTCTCCATTGGAATCTCAAGCTGTGTCACAACAACATCGCTTTCTAATATTGCTGACTGGTGTTTATCGATAACGTCTTTTGTAACATGAGCGTTTGCTCCCGGCACAACAATAATCGTGTTGTCCATCGGATTCACTGTAATCATTGCAATACCGCTTTCCACGTCGTCAATCATCTCAATATTATCGACATTCACACCTTCATTTTTCAGGCTTTCAATCATTTCAATTCCGAATGCATCGTTCCCCACTCTGCCGATAAACGTCACATCGCAGCCGAGTCTTGCTGCTGCAACTGCCTGGTTTGCGCCTTTACCGCCGCACAGTGTCGTAAATTTTTCTCCGGTCAGCGTCTCTCCTATTTTTGGATGACGTTCAGCTGTCACTACTAAATCCATATTTAAACTGCCCACAATTGTTACTTTAGGCTTACTCATCTGTTTTACCTCCAAGAATTACTATAAATTGCCCAGTTTATTCAGCAATATATTTTGAAACTCTGTTAAATCAATATCGTTAAGAAGCTTCACGTTACGTCCCGCTTCAGGTGCAGTTTTCCGCACATCGCACACTGTCATTCCACGGTTAATATCGTCCGTACAATCGACGTCAACGCTCACCTGCATTCCTTTAAATATCTCAGGATTTGTCAGATAAATTACCGCGACTGCATCATGTATATGCACAAGCTCGCTGTTAATATACGCTGGTGAATCGAAGTAGAATTTCAGCATCTCGCCGAATGTTTTCTGAACTTCGTTTGTACTGTTAAATAATTCTTCAACCTGACTGCGATTAAGCCCGCTCTTATGCGTCACATCAAGTCCGCACATTACAATCGGCAGTCCTGAATCAAACACGATTTTTGCTGCTTCCGGATCTCCCCAAATGTTAAATTCTGCCGTCGGTGTTCTGTTACCGAACGTGCCGCCACCCATTAAGACAATTTCTTCAATACGTTCAGATACTTCCGGAAATACTTTTAACAGCAGTGCAATATTAGTCAAAGGACCGACAGGCACGAGTGTCATTTTTTCATCTGCAGGGAGATTCATAATATAATCTCTGATTACCTGAAACGAATTCCCTGCTTCGGTCTGCTTCGCAGTTTTCGGCAATACAGTATTGCCGAGTCCTGTCTCACCGTGCACATGACCCGCATCTTCTTTAGTTCTTGTCAGCGGACCTTCCGCACCTTTAACAATAGGAATCTCCAGTCCGAGAAAAGAACTCAGTGCGAGTGCATTATTCGTTACGCGTTCAATCGTCTGATTGCCCGCTACAGTGGAAATTCCATGTATATTCAAAGTATCTCTGCTGGCAGCTGCTGCAGCCAGCGCAATCGCATCGTCAATTCCAGGGTCGCAATCAATCCATATATTTGTTTTATTCATTTTTATCTTTATCCCCAAACGAAGTTAAAATCTTTTCAAATAAAGTCCAGAATTCTTCTGTATCCACACCAAGTGCAACATTAGTATTCGGCTCTCTGCCTGTAACACTCAGCGTATCAATCACTGTCATACCGTATGAATATTCACCTTTTGTTTCTACAGTTACATTTAAATATTCTGTCTTAAATAGCTCCGGTTTTAAAAGATACATCGTCGTACATGCATCGTGAATCGGTCCGCCGTTAAAGCCGAAATGATCTTTATAGGCTTCTCCGAAAAAGATTAATAGTTCTTTAACAAAGACCGCAATTTCATTATCGATTTTACCAACACGTTCAATAATATCTTTTGTCGCAATCACCTGATGCGTCACATCAAGACCGAACATCGTAACAGGCACGCTGCTGTCGTAGACAACTTTCGCCGCTTCAGCATCCACAAAGATATTGAACTCCGCTGCCGGTGTCCAGTTACCGAATGTACCGCCGCCCATTAAGACAATCTCATCTATGTTTTCAATAATTCTCGGTTCTTTGATTAAAGCCATCGCAATATTCGTAAGCGGTCCAGTCGGAACCAGAGTAACCGGTTCAGCTGAATTCATTACCTGGTCAATAATAAAATCAACTGCGTGCCCTTCTGTCACCTGCATTTTAGGTTCAGCCAGCACCGGGCCGTCCATGCCTGTTTCCCCATGAATCTCAGGTGCGATTTCACTCACCTTTACCAATGGTCTTCTTGCACCCTGCACAACCGGCACATCCAGCTCCAGGAGTTCACAAATTTTTAATGTATTAATAGTATTTTTTTCGACTTCGACGTTTCCTGCAACAGTCGTAATACCTAAAATATTTAAATCACTGACATCAGATGCTGCAATAATTATCGATATCGCATCATCATGCCCTGGATCACAATCTAAAATAACATTTTTCATTAGTAAACACTCCACTTCATCATAGTTGTTAAAGTAATTATCTCATGTGACTCCTTAATTTTACAGGCAGACTATAATTAAATGTCTCTCTTCATTCTTAAAGAAACCTGCACTTCGCCTGATGCGCTCTTTGTTTCTTTTACCGACTGCTGAATAAAGCCGCGCGCTTTGTAAAATGGCAGCCCAAGTTCATTGTCCGCCTGAACCGACACCCATTGCTCAGCTGCACCTTTGTTCTTTTGATGTTCGGTAAGTTTATGTAATAATGCCTTGCCAATTCCATGATACCTGTATTTACTGTCGATATAAAATACATACACTTCAGCACGTTTAGCACCTGGGATTCCGCCGCCTATAACACCGACAGCGATGCCGTCATATACAGCAGTATAAGCATAGCTGCCTTTCTTAATATCCTGCTTCACTTTATCAGCATTGTACCAGTAATTAACCGTCTGCTGCTGAAACGTACTGCTCAATTTACCTTGAACTGTCTGTTTCCATCCCGTACTGCAGATTTCTCTGATGCGTTCAGCATCCCGAACTTCAGTTTTTCTGATTTCGAGTGTCATCCAAACACCTCCGTCTAGTTTTTATAATAATAAACGACAAGCTGAGTCCTGTCTCTTAAATCCAGCTTTGTCAGCATTTGAGAAATATAATTCCTGACTGTGCCTTCACTCAAGTAAAGATGCTCGGCAATTTCTTTATTATTATGTCCTTCTGCGACCAGTTCAATAATATCCTGCTCTCTCGTAGACAGCTCTGACAAATCTTTATGCGATGATGTTGCCGACATGCTTTTAACGATATTGCTGTCGAACACCATATTGCCTGACAGCACCGCTTCAATCGCCGGAATTATTCCCGCAAGATTATCTTTTAGTAAATATCCCTTGCAGCCGATATTCAGAGCTTCGTGAATATATTCATCATCTCTAAAGGTCGTAATCAGCAGAATTTTAGCTTCCGGGAAATCCGTCAATATATCTTTACTGGCCTCGAGCCCTGACTTCTCCCGCATACGGATATCTGTCATTAACAAATCGGGTCGATGTTCTTTATATAATTCAACCGCATCAAAACCGCTCGTGCCGGTGGCTGTAACATCGTAATTCGAATTCCCTACTATTGTCGACAGCGCCGACACTACAAGCGGATCATCATCAACTATTACTATTCTCATTTCCGAGCCCCTCCATGTAAAATATTGCGTGCACGATAAAGCCTTCATCATTAAACGTGTTCAGCACACCGCCGTACTTCTGCACGGCTTCTGTCATCGACTGAAGTCCCATGCCTCTGTTAAATTCCTTATCAGCATTGCCATTATCTTTAACAGTCAGTGCTAAAAATTTAGGATGTTCTTTAATGATTACTTTAAACGCCGATGCATTTGAATGCTTGCGGATATTCGTCAGTGCTTCCCTGACTAGTGACAGCATATCTATTTTCTGTTCATGAGTCAGCGTGATATTTACATCATATATAAATTCTTTCGAATAATCGTCCATTTCCCCGAGATAACTTTCAATTCTCGCCTCCAGGTCTATGGAAGTGTCATACAGATTATGAATACTGTGACGCACGTCTTCCATGCCTATCTTCAGTCTGTCCTGCAGCTGTTTTAATGAATGGTGCAATGTCTCTTCATCTTTAACATATTGCAGCGATTCAATCAGCAAAATACTGCTCGACAGAGAGTGACCAAGTGCATCGTGCATATCGCGGGCAATCCGGTTCCTTTCATTAAGTCCCGCCATATAAATATCTTTCTCGTGAGTCTTCATCAGTTCATTACGCTGTGCCTTTAAACGCATATTATCTTCAGTCAGCTGATCCCGCATTTCTCTGTTCAGCTGTTTCGCTTCCGACAATTTACTGGACAATACTGTCATGTAGAAAATAAGGATACTTAAAAACAGCAACGCCCATTCCTGAAACAGGACGATAGGAGCTAATGCAATAATCCCGTACCTGCCGTATTCTTTAAATATGATGTGAGAAACAAGCGGCAGGAAATACAGATAATTTATATCTATGTACACAAGAACAGCAAACATCACAATAATTATAAACAGCATATATTTTTTTCTGATGACATCAATGCTGAATGCTGCAATAAAAGATATTAGTATTACAGTTATATGCGTGTCATCTGAAGACAGCAGATAGAAAGCCGACAGCACTATAAATATCATAATCTTTTCATATATTTTTGACATTACTTCACCTCACAATATGACAATTGTCACCACAAATCATGACCCCGGACACTAACCGTACATTTATTTATATTATAAACTTAAATTAACCAATATAGTACAGGAGGCAATAATATGATTGCAATGGACAAAGTAGTTAAGAGATACAAAGACGTTATCGCACTTGATCACTTCTCTTTTCAGGCCAAAGAGAATGAGATTATCGGCCTGCTCGGTCCGAACGGCTGCGGCAAAACGACAGCGATTAACTGCATGCTTTCCTTACTGAAATTCGATCAGGGTACAATTGAACTATTCGGCCAACCGGTTAACCCAAACAACAATAAAACAAAACGCCGGATTGGCATCGTGCCTCAGGAGCTCGCTATTTTCGATAAACTGAACGTCGTAGAAAATATCGACTTCTACTGCGGGTTATACGTGACGAATAAAGCGGAACGTAAACAGCTCGTCAACGAAGCAATCGCTTTTGTCGGTCTTGAAAAATACAGAAAGTTCGTCCCGAAACAGCTGAGCGGCGGTCTGAAGAGAAGGCTCAATATTGCCTGCGGCATCGCCCATAAACCGGAAATCCTCTTCCTCGATGAGCCGACTGTCGCAGTCGATGCACAGAGCAGAAACTTTATTCTTGAAGGCGTTAAAAAGATGAAAGAGCAGGGAACAACTGTTATTTACACGACACATTATCTGGAAGAAGCCGAAGACTTATGTGATTCGTTCGTCATTATGGATAACGGACGCAATGTTGCGAACGGTACACTCGACGAGCTGCAGAAATCAATTTCGACGACAGAAAGTATCACTGTCAAATTTATTACTGAAGACGATACACTTGTATCACGCCTAAAACAAATTCCGCACGTCAACCAGGTATTACAATCTCAGGATAAGTACAGTATTCAATTCGAGAAAAATCATAACAACCTTGCAAATCTTATCCGTTTTATCGAAGATAACTCGCTGACTTATACAGAAATCGCGAGTGAACAGCCGTCGCTGAGCAGTATTTTCCTGGAACTGACAGGCAAGGAGCTGAGGGACTGATGAACTTTTTACGTCTCACCTATTATTTACTCGTCATTAACTTTAAAGATTTTGGATATATTTTTTGGACAATCGGCTATCCTCTGGTACTCGTAACGATTTTTATAGCGACGACGTCCAATCTCGGCGGCGAGGATATGACAAATATCGAAGTCGCTGTAACAGAAGACAACGAATACACAGAGGTGTTGAAACAGATTGACTTTATTACCGTTAATGAAATGTCCGACAGCACAGCAAGAGCAGAACTGGATGCAGAAAATGTTACGGGATATATTACAGAAGACGGCAGTTTAATCGTTCAGGGCAGCAGTTTTCATGCATCCGTTTTAGAATCTGTAATGAACCAGATTCACCAGACGTCTATACTCGGTGTCTCACCAGAAAACTTTAATTTTGAGGCTGACTTTATTCAGTCAAACGATATGGAGACAGAACCACAGGTTGTAATGTACTATTCAACAATCGCAATGGTCTCACTGTATACAGTATTTACAAGTATGGAGCTGATTTCATCGATGCGTCCGAATCTAAGTACAATGGGCGCCAGATTCTCCGCAAGCCCCTTCAGTAAAACAAAATATATACTCGCTAGTTCAGTTGCGGGCTTATTTCTCGGACTGATGTCAAACGCAATCCTAATCGGATATTTAATGATATTCAGCGAGTCGGTACTGTTTAACAACCTGCTCCCGACACTCGGCATCGTATTAGCCGGAAATATTGCAGGACTTGGTCTTGGATTTATTATCGGACTGACACCAAGAGTGAACATCAACGTAAAATCAGTCGTCCCTGTCGTCTTTATCGTCGGGCTGGCATTCCTTGCCGGGCTGATGGGACCGGGAGTCAGAACGGTAATCAACCGGGAAATGCCGCTCATTAATGAATTAAATCCGCTGGCGCATATTACAGATACAATCTACCGGGTAAATTTGATGGATAACTTCGAGAGCTACTGGCCGACAATATTATTTTTACTTGGCATTACGTTTGTCAGTTTCTTCATCACCTTAATTGCATTAAGGAGGAAACAATATGACCATATTTAAAATAATACTCCTCCACTTCTGGAAATTTAAATGGTTTATTATACCGCTGGCACTTATCTTTTTTGCCATCGCAGCACTGTTCAGTACAGCCGGCGGTACGGACACATTCGAAAGTGAAACGCTTGGGATTACTGTTGTGAACAATTCCGAATCAGAAACGTCGGAAGCACTGATTCAATATTTAAGCAGTTCACATGAAGTTGAAGTAATGACAGAGCCTGACCGCGAGCATTTGGAAGAACAAGTCTTTCTGATGGAAATTCACGGGGCAGTTATTATAGAAGAAAATTTTGAGAAACAGGTTAAAAACGGTGAACCTGCTGTTGAAATCATCAGCGACGAACGTGCAACATCAGCCGTTCAGCTGGAAAGTGAAATTTCTAAGTTTCTCATGTTTGCCAATGCCCAGTTTAATGAACATGGAGAACTCGACAAAGAAACACTCCAGACAGCATTAACCGACACTGTAAATGTTGAGCTGAACAATGATACGGTTATCGACACCGATGAAAACTATACGAATGCCGCAGCTTATACAAACTTCGCTGCTTACTGGCTCATGCTGTTCATTATGCTTTCAGTTGGTAACTTGATGTCTGAATACAATAAACCGGAACTTCAAAAACGCATTATTTCAGCACCGGTGTCATCAACATCGAGTGCACTCCAAATATTAGGTGCACAGTCACTGGTTGGAATTTTCGCAGTGCTGGTTATGTTCTTCGGTCTGATCGGGCTCTATTACGATCGCCTTGAAGGCATGCCGCTTGCACATATATTTGTAGCGCTGATGCTGATTATGGCCTTTACACTGGCTTTGCAGTATGCGATAAATGCACTGACGACGAATCGTTTTATCGTCAATGGCCTTGCAAACCTTGTCACACTGGGTCTCGCATTTCTGTCAGGCATTTTCATTCCAATTGAATTATTCGGTGACACCGCTCAGCGGATCGCGGAATTTTTACCGCTGTATCATTTCACACAAATTTACGCAGCAGCGGACATCACATGGAGCGAAGCGGCACTGTCCATCGGAATTCTCTTACTGTACACGGTCGCATTCCTGATTATCGGCATAATCTTCAGCAATCAGCGTAAAAGTACACAATTATGATGATATATTATATACTGGCTGTGAAGATATCTCACTCGAAGGGACGGGACGGCCTTTGAAAACCAAAACAGTTTCCGCCATGACGGAAAAAGGACTCGATAAGAAAATTGCAGAATTCTTTTACGACAATCAGTATATTGAAGTAATTGATATTAAATTCAGCGTGGGTTCAACGTTTGCAGTACTTATTCTTTACAGAGATAAATAAAGAACACCGGTTAAGGACATATCATAATGTTCTTAACCGGTGTTTTATTTTTAATTCATTTTAAATATTTCATCGATATATTCTACGTCTTTTGGATCCAGCTCAATATCGGCAGCACGCATATTTTCTTTAATCTGCTCGCCTTTTTTAGCACCTGGAATAATTACATCGAGCGACGGTCTCGTTAAATAAAATGCGAGAACAAGCTGTGCAACATCTTCATCATATTTTCTCGCAAGTTCTATTAACTTATCGACCTTATCCAGATTTTCTTTAAACTGATCTTCCTGATAAAACGGCAGGTTTGCACGTAAATCTTCAAACTTCGTGTTTTTATCGTATTTACCTGCTAAGAGTCCTGCTGCCAATGGAAAATACGGAATAAACGTAATTTTATTTGCCGATGTGTAATCCAGCATTTCTTTTTCCGCTTCACGGTTTAAAAGATTGTAATGATTCTGAATCACATCAACTTGATTATTTTTATTCGCTTCTGCCAGCTGTTCAACTGAAAAGTTAGACACCCCGATTGCTTTAATCTTGCCCTGCACTTTCATTTCATAAAGCGCCTCTACCGCTTCATCTTTCGGAGTATCTTCATCCGGGTTGTGAATATAAAACAAATCGATATATTTTGTCTGCAGTCTGTCCAGTGCATCATCCACTGCCTGCTTTAAAAATTCCGGCGAGTTATCGACGACCATATCACCGTTGTCCAGTTCACGATGTGCAGCTTTCGTTGCAATAACGACATCTTCCCGATTATACTCTTTTAACACTTCACCAATCAGTTCCTCAGAACGTCTCGGCCCATATATAAATGCAGTATCGAGCATTGTCACACCTGTATTAAGTGCGTCCCGTACTGTTTGTTTTCCTTCTTCTTCATTAACATCCCCGTATAAATTATAACCGCCTACAAAATTCGTGCCTAAGGCAATCGGATGTACTTTAATTCCCGATTTGCCTAACTCAACTAAATTTGTCATTTTACATACCTCCTGATATTCAACATATTCGATATCTTTCCTTTTAACAGATTAGTTAAACATCAGCGATATTAAAGATTAAGCCTTGCAGTAAAGCGCTTTTTTTAGCATACTATAGAGGAGTGGAAAACTATTAAAGGAGTGTTTTTTAATGAATCAAGAGCAACTTGATAAAGTAAAACAAGGTCATGGTTTTATTGCCGCACTTGACCAAAGTGGCGGAAGTACGCCAAAAGCTTTAAAAGCATATGGTGTTAATGAAGATCAGTATACTAATGAAGATGAGATGTTCGATATGGTACATGAAATGCGTTCACGTATCATTACTTCACCTTCTTTCACTTCTGATAAAGTACTTGGTGCAATCCTTTTCGAACAGACAATGGACCGCGAAGTTGAAGGACAGTACACTGGCAACTATTTAGCTGACAAAGGCATCGTGCCATTCTTAAAAGTCGACAAAGGACTTGCAGATTTAGAAAACGGTGTGCAGCTGATGAAACCTATACCAGATCTTGAGGATTTATTAGCACGTGCAAACGACCGTCATATCTTTGGAACGAAAATGCGTTCAAACGTACTTTCAGCTAACAAAGAAGGCATCACTGCAGTTGTAGAACAGCAGTTTGAAGTCGGGAAACAGATTATCGCTGCAGGTCTTGTACCTATCATCGAACCTGAAGTAAGCATCAATGCTGAGGATAAAGAAGCAATCGAAGAAATCTTAAGAGATGCTATTTTAGAAGAACTAAACGGCCTCGCTGAAGATGAGCTTGTAATGCTGAAGCTGACAATTCCTACTGTACCTAACCTGTACAAAGAACTTGTGGATCATCCGAATGTCATTCGTGTTGTTGCACTTTCAGGCGGCTACACAAGAACTGAAGCTAACAACTTATTAAAAGAAAATGACGGCATTATCGCGAGCTTCTCACGCGCACTGTCAAGCGACTTAAATGCATCACAATCTGCTGAAGAATTTGACAGCAGCTTAGCTGAAGCAATCGACTCTATCTTCGATGCATCAGTAAACAAAAAATAAGAATACTAAAGACAATGGCATGCCATTGTCTTTTTTTATAAGGGGATAATTATTATGAAAGCACTGCTTAATATCGACTACACATATGACTTTGTTGCAGCAGACGGCAAGTTAACAGCCGGTGAACCTGCCGAAAAGCTGCATGACTATATCGTGAACATTACGCGCGAATTTATCGTTAAGGGGGATTATACGATTTTCGCAATTGATGCCCACGAAGAAAACGACCCGTATCATCCTGAAACAAAGCTGTTTCCGCCGCATAATATTATTGGTACCGGTGGCCGCGACTTATACGGTGAGCTAGAAGCACTGTATAAGGAGCATTCAGATAGTGAAAATGTCTATTACACAAATAAAACCCGCTATTCCGCTTTTGCAGGAACTGATGTTGAACAGCGCTTAAGAGCCAGAGAAATTAAAGAAATTCATTTAATCGGCGTGTGTACGGATATTTGCATTCTGCATACAGCAATCGATGCGTACAATAAAGGCTTCGATATTGTGATTCATAAAAACGGTGTCTCAAGCTTTAACCTGGACGCTCATGAAGTCGCCCTTGGCCACTTTGAAAATTCGCTTGGTGCAAAAATTATATAATTTTGAGTGAGGCCGGGGTTGGTGAATTCCCGGCTTTTTTGTGTCTTACTCGGGAATGACGGAGCTTCATTGCGGAGCAAACGGCTTTTCTCGGGAATGACAGCGTCTCATTGCGGAGCAAGCGGCTTTACTCGGGAATGACAGTGCTTCATTGCGGAGCAAAATTTAACTCATAAAAAAACAGACACCCAGTGGAGTGCCTGCTCAAATTAAAACGTCGAGAGCCCAGTAAATTCCTGTACTCTGTACAGTATTGTTTTCAATAGCGATTCTTCCGCTTCTTCGTCGTAATCCAGCGTATATTCTGCACCTTCATTCGTCCATAATCTGTTGTAATAACCCGTAACTTCTCCTGCAAACTCACTGTCTGCCGGTGCTGTAATCAGCACGTTTGTTTCCAGATTATAGTCATCGAGATTCCGCCTCGTAAAGTTAGCAGAGCCGCCGTTAAATATAACTTCACCGGCAGTTTCCAGCATTATAAATTTCGCATGATACTGTTCCCCGCTCGATTTATACCAGCGAATATCCGCCGGTGTTTCGTGACTCATCAGTTCATCAGCCACCGGCCGGTTCGGTACGCCGTTTTTCTCATTCCCGAATGCATCCTGGTTAATATCGAGAATCATGTTCATTTCTGCACCGCGGTCGAGTGCTTCTTTAAAGGCGTTCACGACTTCTCTATCTGATAAATAAAATAGTCCGACAGAGAGTGTATCCCCTTCCCCTGCCTTATTGACCATGTGGATTATATTATCTTTAATTTTCTTCTCGGTAATCAGCTGTACGGTATACTCCCCTTCATCTTCTTCAGTTTTTGCAGGAAGTTTATCGGCAAAGTCACTGAAGACTCTCGTATTTCCTCCGCTGAAGTTCACGACTGCCCGTTCACTTTCCAGCATGTCGTAAAGTATATCCCCGCTTAGTTTCACAGCAATATTAGAATGATGAACACTTGCGTCATGCGGGTTTGCCGACGTAATCAGGCCATTCTTTTCATTAATAATTACTTTTCTATGATTGGCTTTAAAGTTCAGCATCGATAAATAAGACCGTATATTTACTTCCGGACCCTGAGGTCTTAATGCATTGACCAGCCACTGATCTTCAGACGTTCCGAGCCACTGGAAATATGTTCTGTAAAAACCGGAATACAAGGGATTCGAATCCCGCAACTTAGTTAAGTCGGTAAAAATTACTTCTATGCCCGCTTCCTTTAGTTCATTAATATGAGGCGGTGTATACGTATCATAGAAAGTATTGATACTATCCGTAATAAAAATAATATCCATTTCCGGATTTTCTGCCTTTTTAGCTGTTAATTTATCTGTTAAATTTTGCGATAGTGGCGGGAAGTCGAGCGTGTCATGATTGTAATCATCATTAAATAAAAACATATCGAGGACTAGAAACTCTTCCGCTTCGTCAATCATCGTATAAATCTCTTCAAAAACTTCCTGTTCCTCAGTAACTCCCTTATTATTATCTGTATATGTAAGGTCGTATAAAAACTCTGCATCATCTGTCTGATATTCTTCGGACTCGTAAGATACCCCCGAAGGCACTGGAACAAAATAGCGCACACCGGCGACAATTAGAGGTATAAGTATTAAAGCGGCAATAATAATTAAAAATAAATAACGTTTTCTCATTATTCACCTCTATGATTAATAGTATGATTTTATACTTATATCCATTCTATCAAATAAACATTGCGAAAGTGATAAGATATTTACTGTATAGATGGTATAATATAACTTACGAATTTTAAGGAGTGAAATGCGTGAATATTAATGTATTGTACGAAGACAACCATTTACTCATTGTCGATAAGCCGGTTAACATCCCTGTCCAGGAAGACAGTTCAGAAGATAAAGACTTATTAACTATGTTAAAGGAATATATTAAAGAGAAATACAATAAACCCGGAGCGGTTTATTTAGGGCTGGTACACAGATTAGACCGTCCAGTCGGCGGTGCTGTAGTATTTGCTAAAACGTCAAAAGCAGCTGCAAGATTATCAAACGAAATAAGATTACAAAACTTTGACCGTCAGTATCATGCGGTTGTAGAAAACCATCTGGAACAGAAAAAAGGTACTTTAACGAACCATTTATTTAAAGACGAAAAGAAAAATATTTCCAAAGTCGTTCATAAAAACCACCGCGGTTCAAAAATGGCTAAGCTGGACTATGAAATGGTAGCTGAAAATAATAATTATTCACTGGTAAAAGTAAAACTTCACACAGGACGTTCACATCAAATCCGTGTACAGCTGTCTCATTTCGGTCACCCGCTGTTTGGCGATCAGAAATATAACAAGAGTGCTAAAGTCGGTCAGCAGATTGCACTTTACTCGACTTACCTGCGTATTAAACATCCTACAAAAGATGAATACGTAGAAGTATTCTGCAAGCCGCCGGAAACATTCCCGTGGAGTGATTTTGATGTGTCTTATTAATTTTAATATCGGTTCGCACCAAAAATATAAAATGGTGCTTGCAGCTAACCGCGACGAGTTTTATTCCCGTCCGACTGCATCCATGCATTACTGGGATGATCATCAGAATATTTTAGGCGGCCGTGATTTAAAAGCAAAAGGCACCTGGCTCGCTGTGTCAAAATCGGGTAAAATAGGTGCATTGACTAATATCCGAACGCCCGAAGAAATGACTATGGAAGCTAAAAAATCGCGTGGTGAACTCGTCGTGAATTATTTGCTTTCAAAAGATAATCCTGAAGATTACTTAAAGAATCTTGCTGCCTCGAGCAGTGACTATGCAGGATTTAATCTGCTCGCCGGGAATCCTGATGAGCTTTATTACATGAATAACTACGACAACAATGTCTCACGTATCGACGACGGTACTCATGGTTTATCGAATGAATATCTCGATACGCCGTGGCCGAAAGTCGTGATTGGAAAAGCCAAATTAGATGAAGTATTATCTGAAGAGGACGTAGATGTTGACGCCTTGTTCAACCTGCTCCGCATCGACTCACAAGCAGCAGATGACATCGTACAAAAGACCGGAGTCGATTTCGACCTGGAAAAGAAATTATCGCCGCTGTTTATCGATATTCCTGATTTTGATTATGGAACGCGATGTTCTACTGTTGTCCTGGTCGATCATCAGGATAATATTACGCTGATTGAGCGCACATTTAAAAATGGTGTCGAAACCGGTGAAATATCAGAAACGATATCAGTCAATAAATAAAAAAACAGGTTCGCAAACTCCCTGTCAAAAAAACTAAGGAGAATTATGCAATATGAATGTTAAAGACATGGCTGTTAATGCCGTCTTAGCGGCAATTTATGTCGCACTTACTGTGATTAACCCTATTGGCACAGGCGCTATTCAATTCAGAATAAGTGAAATGCTGTGTGTTATTCCATTTTTCAACCGTAAATATATCGCAGGTATGATTCTTGGAGTCGGTATCGCAAATGTTTTCTCAAGCCTCGGCCTAATCGACGTTTTCGTCGGTGTAACTATATCCGTAATCGCTTATTCATTAAGCTACTTTATAAAAAACGTCTGGGTAAATGCACTTCAGTACAGCGTGCTTGCAGGACTGTTAGTCGGACTGGCACTGTATTTAGTACTCGGTCTGCCATACTGGTTCAGTGCAGCAACAGTTGGACTGTCGACGCTGATTACTACATTTATCGGCACGTTTATATTTAAAAAAATCGGCCATCGAATATTGCCGGAATAAAAAATGCCTCCATTAATATGGAGGCATTTTTGTGTCTTATTTTATTTAGTTTCCGGTGGTGTGCCTTCAGCGTTGCCCGCAATTGCGTCAATCTGAATTAGAGCATCTTCCTGTAAAGCTGAAACGCCGACTACTCTTCTTGCAGGTGTGCCTTCAGGGAAGAATTCTGCGTAAACTTCGTTTACAGCATCCATATCTGCAAGGTCTTTAACGAAGATATTTACTTTAACCATATCTTCCATTACGTGGTCAACGCTTTCGATAACCGCTTTAATGTTAGTTAAAACCTGTTTAGTCTGTTCTTTAATTCCGCCTTCAACTAATTTACCAGTTTTAGGGTCGATTGGCAGTTGAGCTGACAGGTGGTTGTAGTGTGAGAATGCTACAGTTTGTGTAGATAAGCTGTCAACCGGTGCATTTTCTGTGTTGTGTGCTTTGATTACAATACCGTGTCTGTCTTCGATAGCCTGTGGCGGCGTACCGTCTCCGTGTGATACTACTGCTTCGATTTGTACTAATGCACCGATCTGCAGGTCTGCCGCTTCGATAACAGTACGCGCCGGTACATATGCAACAGTTCTTGCAATTGCAGAATCCGGGAAGAATGTTGAGTAAACTTCGTTTACTGCGTCCATATCTGCAAGGTCTTTTACGAAAATATTAACTTTAACAATGTCATCTAATGGAACATCGATGCCAGCTAAAATTGCTTTAATATTTTTTAAGCTCTGTGCAGTTTCTGCTTTTACTCCGCCTGTAACGATTCTGCCTGTTGCAGGATCAATTGGCAGCTGAGCTGTAATGTTGTTGTAGTGTGAGAATGCAACAGTCTGTGAAGATAAAGCATTTGCCGGTGCATTCGCAGTATGGTTTGTTAATTTAATTAAATCGCCAGCCTGCGGCGCATTAGGAATTGTACCTACACCATGTGATACAAGTGCTTCAACTTGAACTTCAGCATCCATCGGTAAAGCATTAACCGCTACATTCGTACGAGCTGGTACGTATGTCGGGAAGAATGTGTGGAACACTTCGTTTACAGCCTCTACATCCTGGATGTCTGTAACGAAAACAGTAATTCTTACGATATCGCTCATTACGTGGCCGAAGTTTTTAAGAATTGCTTCGATATTTTTAAAGCTTTGTTCAGCCTGCGCTTTAACGCCGCCTTCTACTAATTTGCCAGTTGCCGGATCGATTGGCAGCTGTGCTGATAAATTGCTGTAATGTGAAAACGCTGCTGACTGAGAAGACTGGTCAAACTTCGGTGCGTTATCCGTATTAGTTGGTGCTACTGCATTATATTCACTCATAAATAATTATTCTCCTTTAAAGTTAGGTTTATTTGAAATAGATAATTAACAGATTTTATTGCTCATTCTGCTATTAAAAGGAAAGGGTAAAACATAAAGGGAATAAAATTATGTCAGTTTCAAAGTTTTTATTCTTATATTTCCTCTTCCTTGTCGTATATATTTCACTAACCACTTTACATCAGTAACAAATAAATAGATTTGTCAGATAACACATTTTCACCTGCTCATATTATTGTTTCCTACAATAATAGAGTTTTAAAAAGGTCTTCCCGAGGTTTAGTAACCTCATGGAAGACCTTCTTTAAACATATTAAGTTACAAATGGACTAACTATTATTAAATATAGACCACTTACCAATCGTTTTATTTTTACATCATGCCCGGCATTCCGCCGCCCATGCCGCCCATATCAGGACCGTCGTTTTCACTCGGAATATCCGCTACGACTGCTTCAGTCGTTAAGAACATTGCCGCTACTGAGCCTGCATTTTGCAGTGCTGAGCGCGTTACTTTAGTCGGATCCACGATACCTGCATCGATCATGTTAACCCACTCGTCAGTTGCCGCGTTGTAGCCAATTCCAGCATCCTGCTGTTTCAGCTGCTGCACGATAACAGAACCTTCAAGCCCCGCATTCTCAACAATTTGACGAAGTGGTGCTTCAAGTGCTTTAAGTACGATGTTAATTCCTGTCTTCACATCGCCTTCCGCTTCAAGTGCCGCAACTTTGGAGTACACTTCAACCAGTGCAGTTCCCCCGCCGGCTACAATGCCTTCTTCAACTGCAGCACGTGTAGAGTTCAGTGCATCTTCAATACGCAGTTTACGTTCTTTCATTTCAGTTTCAGTTGCAGCTCCAACTTTAATTACCGCAACACCGCCTGCTAATTTAGCTAAACGTTCCTGAAGTTTTTCTTTATCAAAGCTTGAAGTTGTTTCTTCAATTTGCGCTTTAATCTGGTTTACACGTCCTGAGATTACTTCTTTATCTCCGGCACCTTCAACGATCGTCGTGTCGTCTTTAGATACGTGAACTTTGCTCGCATTACCAAGTAAATCAAGCGTTGCATCTTTAAGCTCCAGACCAAGCTCATCAGTAATAACTTGTCCGCCTGTTAACGTCGCAATATCTTCAAGCATCGCTTTACGGCGGTCGCCGAAGCCCGGTGCTTTCACTGCGATAACATTAAACGTACCGCGGATTTTGTTTAATACCAGGTTAGTCATTGCGTCGCCGTCAACGTCATCTGCAATAATTAAGATTGGACGTGACTGCTGAACGATTTGTTCTAATAAAGGCACTAAGTCCTGAATGCTTGAAATCTTTTTGTCCGTAATTAGTACATACGGGTTTTCCAGTTCAGCAATCATTTTCTCAGAATCAGTCACCATGTATGGCGAAAGATATCCGCGGTCAAACTGCATTCCCTCAACAACTTCAAGTTCAGTTTTAAAGCCGCGTGATTCTTCAATCGTAATGACACCGTCATTGCCGACCTTTTCCATTGCTTCAGAAATATACTTACCAATTTCAGGGTCATCTGCAGAAATCGCACCAACTTGTGCAATCGCTTCTTTATCCTGAACAGGTTTAGATACTTCCTGCAATGTTTCTACTGCACGCTCAACCGCCATGCCGATTCCTGTACGGATTCCGACAGGATTCGCGCCGCTTGTTACGTTTTTAAGACCTTCCTGAATCATCGCCTGAGCAAGTACTGTTGCTGTCGTCGTACCGTCACCAGCGATTTCATTCGTCTGGTTCGCAACTTCTGCAACGAGTTTTGCACCCATGTTTTCATACTTGTCTTCCAATTCGATTTCTTTAGCGATAGTTACACCATCGTTAGTAATTAACGGTGATGAATATGCTTTGTCTAAAACGACATTACGTCCTTTTGGTCCTAATGTTACTTTTACAGCATTAGCTAATTTGTCCACCCCTGCCAGCATTGACCGGCGTGCGTCTTCTGAAAACTTTATTTCTTTAGCCATTATATTGCCTCCCAAAGTGAATTATATGCGATGTTTATATTATTCAATTACTGCTAAAATTTCTGATTCAGAGAGAATTAAATAGTCATTATCTCCATGTTGTACTTCTGTACCTGCAAATTTTGCATAAACGACTCTGTCGCCTTCTTTAACTTCAAGCTCTACTTTTGTACCATTTTCAAGTATACGTCCTGAACCGACTGCTACTACTGTGCCTTCCTGCGGTTTTTCTTTAGCAGAATCAGTTAAAATGATGCCGCTTTTTGTTGTTTCTTCCTTCTCTGTTAAATCTACAACTACACGATTTCCAATAGGTTTTAACACGGAAATGCCCTCCTTATTAATCTTAAATTCTATAAAATTAATTGTGTGATTTGGCACTCATCAATATTGAGTGCTAACAGTAATCATAATAATCAAATTAGGTCAAAAATGCAAGTGATAAGACTGTATTACTTTTGACTTTTACCTTTTTAATGTAAGATAAAATTATTGATTATTGGAGGTTTAAACGTGAGACGCGTATACAGTTTATTAATTATCCTAACATTTTTGGCAGTGCAGTTTGCACTCCTTCCCATCGGCTTAATTTTCACAGGTATGGATCCTTCTCTCGGTCCGGCTGAACTGGTTGAAAAACTGATGCCATATCAAGTTGCTTCATTCGCCGTTGGCACAGTTATTGTAATACTTATCGGCAATCTGCATAAGAATAAAAACAGAATCGAACGCGGATCGCAATCAGACGGTCTGATTACCACAGTCTGGATTATCGGCGGTGTGTTCCTGGCCTATATGTCGCAAATTGCCGCCGGTCTCATTAATATTTACGTACTTGGCAACCCGGTCGAGAGCCAGAATACGACAGATATTGTCGATATGATATTCAACTCCCCGTGGATGATTTTAGTCGTTGTATTATTTGGTCCGATTATTGAGGAATATGTGTTCAGAAGAGCAATATTCGGTGAGATTTACGAATTAATCCCCGTTAACAGCACCGTACAGAAAGTACTCGCATTTTTAGTTGCAGGGCTCGTAAGCGGATTAATATTCGCAGTCGCTCACGCTGACTTTACACATATTCTGATTTATTTATCGATGTCTTATGTATTCAGTTTCTTATATGTCATTACAGGACGTCTCTTAGTACCCGTGATGGTTCATATTATTATGAATGGTCTTGTAGTACTCTTGCAGACTGTCTTCGCTGACTTTTTAGAAGAGGCAGAAGAAATTCAAAACCAGCTGAATGCTATCATTTCGCTGTTTATGTAAATATTTCGAGCCAAATTGTCTGTTCCAGGCACTTTGGCTCTTTTTTATTGGATGTATACCCATCGGATCTTGCGTAGCATGAACGGGTGTCATAACAAAAAAACTCGAGAATCTTAATATCAAGATTCTCGAGCCTATTTATTTCTTCAAACATTTTAGAATCCGCGTCCAGCACCGCCGCCGCCGCCGGAGCCGCCGCCAAATCCGCCGAAACCTCCACCGCCGAAGCCGCCTGAACCGCCGCCAAATCCACCTCCGCTTGGAGGGAAGAATATTACGGGACCGCCGCTTCTTCTGCGTCTGCCGCCTGAGCCTCCGGAACCGCCGGAACCTCCACCGCCTGATACCATTTTATAAATGATATACAGTACTGTCATAAATATCGCCAGCCGGATCAGAATAGCGAATATACTGTCATTCTGTCCTGATTCTGTATCTTCAGCTGGTTCTTCACGTGTGAATTCACCGTCTTCATAACCGTATGCGCTTAAAGACTCTTCATATAATGCCGTATACAGATTATTGAGCGCCGTCTCGTAATTACCATCAACTAAATCATCATATGCCACATTATCAATAATCCGTCCTATTTTAGCATCGTTTAAGTATCCTTCAACACCGTAACCGACCTGTACTTCAATACCCCGATTATTAAATTCATTATCGTTATCGAGATTCAAAAGAATGACAATGCCGTTATCCTTCTCGGCTTTACCGACACCGTATTCCCTCAGTGCACGGAGAGCAAAGTCCTGACGATGTTCCTGGCCTGTTGAACTCATCGTCATTAGAAGCAGTTCGGCACCCGTTCCTTCTTCGAGATGTGTACCCTTCTCATTAATTTCATTAATTGTACTGTCGCTGAGTACACCTGCATTATCCTGCACAAAATAATGACTTTCATTGAGCGCCGGCAAATCCACTCTTGCTTCTACAGGCGTACTTAGCAGTAAAACGCTAAGAACAACAGCTATAAAAGCAAAGCTTTTTTGCATTACTCTCCACCGTCTGTATCATCTTGATTAGTGTTAAACTCCACATCCGGTACATCCTGTGCAGATTCATCCGCTTCGAAATAAGCTTTCTCATCGAAATTAAAAATTCCTGCGATAATGTTACCTGGGAATGTTCTTGTATTGCGGTTGTAATCCTGCACCGCTGTGTTGTAATCCTGACGTGCTACAGCAATACGGTTCTCCGCACCTGCAAGCTCATCTCTTAATCCTGTAAACTGCTCACTCGCCTGCAGATCAGGATAGTTCTCTGAAATTGCTAACAGACGTGATAAAGCACCTGTCATTTCATTGTTAGCTTCAGCAAGCTCTTCAACATCACCGCTTGCACCCGCAAGTCTTGAGCGTGCATCTGCGATATCAGTAAATATCTCTTCTTCATGAGATGCATAGCCCTGAACCGTGCTTACAAGGTTCGGGATCAAATCGCCGCGTCGCTGCAGCTGCGTTTCGATTTGTGATTCTTTCTGGTTTACTTCTTCATCGAGATTTACCAGACTGTTATATCTCGGTACAATCATAATTGCAATAATAACAATTACCGCAATCAGTACACCTATAGGTATTAGAAATTTCTTCATCGTTCGTCCTCTTTTCGTTAAATTTTAAATTTATGCATAAGACATTGCTCTTATATATTACCCCAATTTCAGTAAATTATTACTATACACACTATCATATTTATAACAGACTTTTTAATCCTTATGCTAAAATACGGGTTAAGACCATTAAGGGGGAATTAATTTATGGTAACAAAGTTCGAAGATTTTAAATATGACCGTCCTGATTTAGAACAATTTGAGAAAACTGTAGATTCACTGCTGAAAGAATTTGATGCTGCTGATTCTGCAGATGCTCAGGTAACTGTAATCGACAAGCTGAACACGGAGTTTGATCATCTAGATACGATGGCGACATTGGCATCAATCCGTTCATCAATTGATACACGCGATAAATTCTACGACAAAGAACGCGACTACTTCGATGAAAATGATCCATCGTTCACTGAAATTACTAACAAATACCGTAAAGCAATCACGACAAGTAAATTCCGCGATAAACTGGAAGCTCGTTTTGGGGAACAGCTTTTCAAACTGTCGGACAATGCTTTAAAATCATTTGACCCTTCAGTTAAAACACTGCTTCAAAAAGAAAATAAACTGGCAACTCAGTACGATAAACTGCTTGCGTCAGCTGAAATTGAATTCGACGGCAAGAAATTAAACCTGTCAGAATTCACTCCGTATACTCAGAACCCTGACCGTTCAGTCAGAAAAGATGCGACACTTGCTGTCCAGGGCTTCATGGGTGAACACCTTGAAGAAATCGATAATATTTACGATGCTCTTGTAAAAACAAGAAATGAAATCGCGACGACACTTGGTTACAAAGACTTTGTAGAACTCGGATATATCCGCATGAACCGTATCGGCTACGACCGTAAAATGGTCGAGAAGTTCAGAAAACAAGTTGAAGAATATGTTGTACCAATCGTTACAGAATTGAAACAACGTCAGGCAGAGCGTATCGGTCTCAACTCTCTGAAGAGCTATGATGGAAATTTCGAGTTTATTACTGGTAATGCAGCACCAAAAGGAAAAACTAAAGATATTATGAAAAACGGTGCAGCGATGTATAAAGAACTGTCACCTGAGACAGATGAGTTCTACACCTTCATGACGGAACGCAATCTGTTCGATGTAGAAGCTAAGAAAGGTAAAGAAGGCGGCGGTTACTGTACGATGATTGCTGATTATAAAGCGCCGTTTATCTTCTCGAACTTCAACGGTACACAAGGCGATGTGGAAGTACTGACACACGAGGCGGGACACGCCTTCCAAACGTATATGTCACGTCATTTGACAGTGCCTGAGTACGCATTCCCGACATACGAATCGGCGGAAATTCATTCGATGAGTATGGAATTCTTCACTTATCCGTGGATGGAGATGTTCTTTAAAGAAGATACCGATAAATTCAAATTCTCTCATATGACGGATTCAATTTCATTCCTGCCGTACGGTGTAGCAGTCGATGAATTCCAGCATGTGGTTTACGAGAATCCTGAACTGACACCTGAACAAAGACGTCAGGAATGGAAGAAAATCGAGCAGAAATATTTACCGCACATTGACTACGATGGAATTGAACCACTTGAAAGCGGCGCATTCTGGCACAGACAAGGACATGTATTCGGAGCACCATTCTACTACATTGACTACACGCTCGCACAAGTGTGCGCGCTGCAGTTCTGGAAACGGGCGAAAGAAGACTTTGACGGCGCTTGGGCTGATTATCTCGCCTTATGTAAAGTCGGCGGCTCACTGCCGTTCAACTCGCTGGTAGAACTTGCCAACCTGAAATCTCCATTTGAGGAAGGTTCACTGGAAACAGTCATCGATGAAGTGCATGCTTACCTGAACTCAATTGATGATAAAAAATTATAAAATGCATAAAAAAACAGGATCAGCTGAGCTGGTCCTGTTTTTTTGTGGCGTTGCGTTGATATGAGCAGACTTCATGTATACGTAACTAAAAAATATCCCCGCATAAAATGAAAATTTTATGCGGGGATAACACAATTATTTTCCTAATCTGTTAATAATTTCATCAGTCACTTCAGTCATCTTGTATTTACCGCCTAAATCAGGTGTCTGATAACCATCAGCTGTGACAGATTCAATGACTTTCATCAAGTGCTCGGCAATATTAGCCTCTCCGTTAAACTCCAATAACATTTTAGCTGTCCAAATCTGGCCAATGGGATTGGCAATTCCTTTACCGACGATGTCAGGAGCAGAACCGTGTACGGGCTCGAACATTGAAGGATACTTGCCATTTAAATTTAAGTTCGCAGAAGGTGCAACACCGATACTTCCCATAATCGCTGCACCGACATCCGATAATATATCTCCGAATAAGTTACTGCCTACAACTACATCAAGCTCGTGCGGGTGTGTAATAAAATAAGCAGCCAATGCATCGATATGTTTAGACTCTGATTTAATATTTGTATGCTTGGCGGAAATCTCTGCAAAAATCTCATCCCAGAACGGCATCGCGTGGAAAATCCCGTTAGATTTTGTCGCGCTTGTCACAAGGCCTTTACGCTTACTTGCAAGATCAAAAGCAATATTCATCGCCTGTTTCGTTGCACGTTTAGAGAAAACGTTATTCTGAATTGCAATCTCGTGATCATCGTGGAAAATACGTCCTCCAATCGAACTGTACTCCCCTTCACTATTCTCTCTGACAACAACAATATCGAAATCTTTAGGATCTGCTAATTTAGAATTAATACCCTTCAGTAATTTTGCAGGACGGATGTTAATCTCCTGCTGGAACTCCTGACGAATTTTAAGTAAAAGCCCCCATAATGAAATATGATCCGGTACCTTCGTTGCATCGCCGACAGCACCTAAAAATACACTGTCGAACTGGCTGAGGCGATCCATACCATCTTCAGGCATCATTGCTCCGTGTTTTAAATAATAGTCACAGCTGTACGGGAACTCTTCGAATTTAAACTGTAATCCCCCGTGAACCTGTGCAACTTTTTCCAACACGCGAATCGCCTCAGGCATAATTTCCTTGCCGACACCGTCCCCTGGAATAGATGCGATTTTTAATGTTTTCATTCCTTCACCCCGATGTTATGTATGTAATTTCAGAATATTGAACAATACTGATAAAAATATTATAACATTGAATACAAAATAGAGGTGACAACGAAGATGCGTTGTAATCCCTGGTTGGTATTTTTTTATAATATTTCTAACATCTTATACTTTCCATAAAAAGAGCCCGGCGTTTGCCGCCAGGCTCTCAAATTTATAGATATCAATAATCTACTAGTTATCTGTTTTTAATTTCTTGCTCATAAATAATAATACTGCACCGAATATCGTCAGTAACCCTGCAAATACATAGTTAGTCGAATCCGCTTCACCTGTATTCGGAAGTTCTTCCGCGTCATACGAGGTTGCCTGTTCAGCTTTAACTTTCTCTTCAAGTTCTAACTTCTGTTCTGCTGTTAAATCTTTTTCTTCAATAACTTTGGAAGACATTACACGTGATACTCTCTGATCCAGTGTGGACAAGTCATCATGGATACTCTCTTCGCTAAATGAAATTCCATTTAAAATATCTCCGTAGTCATAACGGTATAATTTCTTCTTCTCAGTTTCAACAGTACTTGGGTTTTCTTCCACAGTGCCTTCTTCAGGCTGTTCTGTTACAGTGTTTTCTTCTGCTGAGGGTTCTTCTGTACTTGATTCACCTTCAGGATCAACTGATTCTATCGGATCAATCTGCTCTATTGGCAATTCAGGTACTGCTTCCTGATTATCGTCGATATTACCCTGCTGAGTGCCGTTATCAGGTTCTTCTGTCACAGGCGTTTCAAGTGTACTGTCAGTTTCAGATTCAGTACCCTCGACTGCATCTGCAGGAGTCTCTTCTTCTCCTGCAGGTACTTCAGTTTCTTCCTCCTCCTGAGCAGTCTCTTCATTACTCTCAAGTTCTTCAGGAGTCACTACCTGGTTTTCTTCCGGCTGTTCTTCAGGTTCTGCCGGCTGCAGTATCGGTGCGGTTTCTTCATTTTTCCCACCGCTGTCATCAACAGTTTCTTCTTCAGCATTCTCTGTATTTGTCTCTATATCATTATTATAAGTATTTACGTCTGGTGTTACTTCTTCAGTCGCCGCTTCACCCGGTGTGATTTCCGGCGTTCCCGCGTTTTCTTCAGACTCTGTTTCTTGTTCATTAATTGTCTGTTCTGCATCTTGTATTTCAGCTTGGTTTACAGCAGTTTCAGCTTCCATACTCTCATCTATCTCTTCGTCAGCATAAGCAATGTTAGGGATTAGTACAGTGGACAGCAGCAGTAAAGATGCTAGCTTCATTTTTTGAACTTTTGATTTTCGCATTGTTTCCCCTCCACGCATCCTGAAATAAATTATACATTTTAGTAGACTTTTCACATTAATGTACAACTTATTATAGTTGATGCATGAGGGTATTTCTATACAATATCAAAGTTGTTACATAACCTTAATATTCACGTATTATTATGTAATTTTACTAGTGTGTCATGTCATATGTGTTAATAATCGTTTCATATGCGCTTGAACCGAGTTCCTTGCACACATAGAAAAACAGCACATCACAAATAATCAGCTGAGCAATACGGCTTGTCATATTCATATACTGAATATTAGTTTCTTCTTCAGTAATTTCAATAGCAATATCCGAATTTCTTTTCGCAATCGAAGAATGGTTCTGCGTTAAAATAATCGTCATTACACCTAATTTTTTAGCGAGTTTGACGATTTCAATAACTTCCTGTGTTTTACCAGATAAAGTAATCACAAACAGTACATCATTCGGCTTCGCATTTGTTAAACGTGTCATACATAAGTATTTGTCGGCAGTAAAGAAAGCATTGATATTTACCCGGTGTAATTTTTGTTCCATGTCATGTCCGACATTAGCCGAGTCGCCGACTCCAAATATAAATGTATTATCTGCTTCAACCATATGCTCTGCAGCTTCCTGCATACGTTTACGATTGACGATTTTCTCTGTGTTGTACAGAGCCTGTATCGTATTCTTAAATACTTTATCAAAAATATCCGCATGGGTATCTTCTTCAAGTTCAATGACACGTGAAATCTTTTCCTGCTCAAGCGTGTGCAGTTCTTTTGCAAGTTCCACTTTTAATTCTTTGATCCCCTGCAGTCCGATTCTTTTAGCGAATCGTACGATCGCTGCATCACTCGTCGATGAGTGTTTGGCAATTTCTTTGACGGGCATATTGATAACTTTATTTGGATTTTCCAGCATAAATTTTGCGATACGCTGTTCGACCGGCGTCATATATTCCAGCCGTTTATTAATCTGACTAAGTACAGAAAACATAATTAACCACCTCTTTTTACTGTTATGTTGACACTTGATATGAATAATATGGTGTAATTATATCACTTCTCGCAATATATTGTTACAGCTTCTTACTTCTATTTTTAAAACTATCTAATTTTTCGCTATATTTATATCTGTTATTGCAATTCGAGCGGATACTGTGTTAACTGTACACGGCAGTCTCCAAATTCCGTTACCATCTCGAGTCCCTCAGCATTATCACTTGGGAAAATTCTTGCTGTCATTGTATATTTTCCGTCGTTAATAAATACTTCGATACTCGATTTGTCCACGTAAATTCTCATGTTACTAAGGTCTTCTTCAAGCTTAATCTGCCTCACCAGGCCGTCTACATTCAATATTTCCTCACCGCTGAATGTCCGGTCCAGCGTCAGAATCTGCTCGTCACTGTCGTAAACGAGTTTAGTTTCATGACGCGTGTTTTTGCGCAGATATATATGTAGTATCGACGCATTGTTTTCCAGTATATCGATATTCAGTTCATAGACTTCACCGTAAAAAGCCGTCAGTTTCGTCGGATATTCTTTGAAATATCCTTCGGCTGTAATTGCTTCACCGCGCATCTTCTCTAAATTAGGATGAGGTGTTTGTCTAATTCTTTCTCCGTCTATCGTCAGCACTCTCGGAATTGTCATTGCATTAACTGTTTTGTCTGCTGCTGAAGGATAGCCGCTCTCTTCTGCTGCCATCCATGCAATCAGCACTCTGTTGCCATCTTCATCTACTGTCGTTGCAGGACGGTAAAAGTCAAAGCCGCCGTCAAATTCATAAAAGTCATCGTGGATGAAGTAATTTCCCTGACGTTCGAAATCACCGATCATATAACCCGATTGGTAGATGTTCCAAAAATTCGTAGAGAATTTATCGAGTCCTCTGGCATTGAATATAAATACTGAATCCATATCCAGATCAAAAAACTCCGGCTGTTCCCATAAGTAGCCGAAGACTTTATAGCCTGTATCCAGTTCACTATCAAATCTCAATTCTTCCACTGACGGACCGCGGTATATGAGCACTCTGCCGAACTCTTCCCGGTTCATCGTGCCGACGAACATTACGACTTCTCTGTCGGTTACAGTAACGTAAGGATTACGGAAGTACTCAAGATATTCCGCTGGCGTATTTCTTATCAGCGGACTTGCATACTTCTGAACTTTACCGTCGGTATTCATATAACCGCCAAGCTGGGACGTCATCAGCTCATCGCCTCTCAGACGTTCTCCTGTATAAAAGTAACTGATTTCATTGAACACTTTAGACAAGCTTCCACCGAATATATTCTCAGCATCATACAGCGAGTCCGGTTTAATTTTCACGCCTTCACTGTGAAATGTTACAAGATCTCTTGACGTTGCATGATAGATGTATTTACTGTCAGGTGTGACTGTTAAATCACTGTCCGGTGACCATTCATAAAATAAATGATAAATACCATTTACATAGTTAAATCCCGTCGGGGCACCTAAAAATCCAAATGGCGGCTGAACATGATATACCTGTTTCCACTTCGAATCATCAGCTGCTTGTATTAAATCGTCTATCTCTGCACGCGAAATTTCTTCAAGTTTTTTTGGCATATATGTTCATTACCTCCCATTTTATTACAGCTCATCTTCCAACTGCTGCTGTTCTGCTTTTAAATATCTGCGGTAGCCAATTTTTGAAATATGAATACTGATTTCATATAAAATAATCATCGGAACTGTCAGCAGTAAGTGCGTCATAATATCCGGCGGAGCAATAATTGCTGCCAGCACAAACATAATAAAATATGCATATTTTCTGTTCTTCTTCAGGAACATCGGCGTAATAATACCCAGCTGTGTTAAGAACAATGTCAGCACCGGCATTTGGAATATAAAGCCGAACGGCAGTATTGTTCTGAACAGGAAGCCGAAATACTGGTTAATACCAATCGTCGTTTCAATTCCCATTTCAACAGATAAATCAAATGTAAATTTAATAATATACGGTACAACAACAAAGTAGCCAAATGCGATGCCAAGCAGCATTAGAATCATGACTACCGGTATGTACAGCAGCGTTATACTTCGTTCCTTCTCATACAGCCCGGGAGTGATAAACGACCACAGCTGATACATAATAACTGGTAAAATTATAATAAAGGCAATAGCCACAATAACAATTAAATAAATTTTAAGCGGATCTGTGACCTGGAATGCGTGCATCTGAACATTTTCTGTCCATGGTGCATTCTGTAATTGATATATTAATGGTTTTGAGAAATAAAAACCGGCAAATAATGCGGCAGCAAAGAAGTACATTACCGTTAATAAACGTTTTCTCAGCTCTTCAAAATGCTCGGTAAACTCTCTTTCCTCATCGGCCATTTAAATCACCTCTTTAAAAAAAGGCGGCTTTCGCCACCCTCTAATTTATGCTTCTGATTCAATTTTTTTAGGTTCTTCTTTTTTAGCTTCGCTGTCTGATTTTCTGCTGACTCTGTCGTCGTCATCATCATCGTCATCAGCCAGACCTTTAGTAGCGTCTTTAAATTCTTTCAGTGTAGAACCGACTGCTTTACCGAACTGCGGAAGTTTCTTAGGTCCGAAAATGATAAGCGCTACTACTGCAATAACGATTAAACTTACTGGAGTAACCGCCATTAATGTATTTGGTAAAAGAACTTCTATCATGAATACCCCTCCTATTTATTTTTCATCTGGAAAAATAGTGCCTGCAGCTCTACGCCTAAGTCAATACTGTGTACAGTCACATCAGGACCAGTGCTCAGCCGGATAGGTGTAAAGTTAAGAATGCCTTTAATCCCTGCTTGTTCTAAACGTTCTGCGGACTCTTGTCCAGCTTCCATCGGCACAGTCATAATTGCAACTTCAACGTTCTCCTGCTGTATGATTGCCTCTAAATCATCTGTATGAAAAATACTAATACCATTAATTTCATTTCCTACAAGTGATTGATTGCTGTCAAAAGCGCCAACTACATTCATTTTATCATGAATGTTTGCAAATTTGTAGTTCAATAACGCACTGCCAAGATTACCTGCACCAAGAAGTATTACATTTTTTACATTACTCCCCTGGATGTGTTCCAGAAAGAACTTAAGCAGGCTGCTGACGTTATAGCCATAACCTTTTCTGCCTAATTCTCCAAAATAAGAAAAGTCCCTGCGAATAGTCGCTGAGTCAATGTCTAATGCTTCACTAATTTCTTTCGAGGAAACTCTATCATTACCATTATTCTCTTCTTGTTTGAAGTAACGATAATAAAGCGGTAGACGTTTCATAGTTGCATTAGGGATTTTTTTCTTGTTAGACATTCCCTTTCACCTCTATATTTCTAGTCGCTCAATTATAACATAATATATAGCGGCTGCCACCGGTTTCTCTGGTCGAAATATGTCGTTTTTTCGTGTAAACTAAAGAGTGAAATGAGGTAGGCAATAATGATACTTTTACAATTGGGAAATGTCTCAAAGTCATACGGTACGAATACAATCTTTGAAAACCTTGATCTCGAAGTGAAGTCAGGGGAAACGCTTGGTATCGTCGGTAAAAACGGTGCAGGCAAAAGTACTTTAATGAAAGTCATGGCTGATGAACTGACATACGACAGCGGCACAATCAGCATGCCTAAAAATGTTTCACTCGGATATCTTGCTCAGCAGATGACGCTGGAGTCTGAAGAAACTGTCAGAGATGAACTTCAGAAGCCCTTCTCTGATATTCTTAAAATGAATACTGATATGGCAGAAATAGCTGAATGGCTGGCTGAACATGAACATACACATCCGGACTATACTGAAAAACTTAAAGGGTATGAAAATATACAACTCAGATATGAACACAGTGACGGCTATACAATCGATGCCCAAATTAAGAGTGTACTGACGGGGCTGCAGTTTACAGAAGCTGACCTGGAACGTAAAGTTGAAGAGTTTTCAGGCGGTCAGAAAACACGTCTCGCTCTCGGCAAGATGCTCTTGACGAAGCCGGATCTGCTGCTGCTCGATGAGCCTACCAACCATTTGGATATGGCAACTGTTGAATGGCTGGAACAATATTTGAAGAGCTATCACGGGGCAGTGGTTATTATTAGTCACGACCGTTACTTTTTGGACCGCACCGTCGATAAAATTTATGAAATCGAGTTACACCGTGGAACGCTCTATCATACAAACTATACAAATTACGTTAAAGAAAAAGAGAAAACACACCGTCTCAGAATGAAGCAGTATGAGCGTGAACAGGGCGAAGTTAAACGCTTAGAGACTTTTATCGATAAAAATATTACCCGTGCATCAACTTCAGGCATGGCTAAGGACCGCCGCAAGAAACTTGAAATGATGGACCGCATGGATAAACCGTTCATCGACCGTTCGAGTGCAGACTTCCACTTCACGATTAAACGTGAAAGCGGCAATGATGTGCTCCGCTTAAAAGAATTATCAATCGGCTACGATGAAACTGTACTCCGGAGCGATTTATCTTTTAATGTAGATAAAGGAGAACGTCTCGCTGTTTTAGGACCGAACGGTATCGGTAAATCGACGCTTGCTAAAACAATCGCAAAAATTATTCCGGCACTGTCCGGCAATATTCAGTACGGTACAAATGTGACTATCGGCTACTACGATCAGAAACAAGCCGAGTTCACTTCTCAGAATAATGTTCTCGAAGAACTTTGGAAAGAATATCCGCAGATGAAAGAAAGCGACGTTAGAAAAATACTCGGCCGCTTCTTATTTACTCAAGATGAAGTAATGAAGCAGGTCAACTCATTAAGCGGCGGGGAAAAAGCAAGAATACAGCTGGCTAAACTGATGCTGGAAGAAAATAATCTGCTTATCCTCGATGAACCGACAAACCATTTGGACATCGACAGTAAGGAAGTGCTGGAAACCGCACTCGAAAACTTCCCGGGAACGATTATCGTGGTCTCTCACGATCGTTACTTCATTGATAAAATTGCAACCCGTGTCATGGAAATAGAACCGCATAAGGTAATGATGGTCGACGGCGACTACAGCTACTTCCTGCATAAGAAAAAAGAAGCTGAATTTATGGAAGTACCTGTTGAAATAGCAGCAGAGAAAAAAGAAAACGTCTCTGATTATGAGGCCCAGAAACAAAAACGCAATGAATTAAAGCGTGTTAAAAAACAAAGTGAAAAGCTTGAGCAGGAAATACAGACGCTGGAAACTGAACTGACGATGATAGAAGATAAACTGGTTGCACCTGAAGTATTTAATGACTACGAGAAAGCACAGGAATTAAATGACAGGCTGCAGGAAATTAATCAGAAACTTGAAGAACTGATGACCGAATGGTCAGAAGCTGAGGAACTGCTCGCTGAACTTTAAAGATTTTTACAGAAATTTTACTGTATGTTCGATGAAACAGTAAAATTTCTCTTAAAAAGTTATGCACAGGAGGAATGCTGTTATTAGTGCATTCCACATCGTTTATCCACAGAATTCATAGTTATCAACACGCTTATCCACAGATTAGTGCACAGTTCTGGATAAGTTATCCACATTCTATCCACAAACTGTGGACAAAACGTACGTTCCGTCTTGACAGAACAAACACTGTGTCAAACGTATTATTAAGTGAATGTACGTTCGAATTAATAATCATATTTAAATAAAAAAACAGGCACTGAATCTTGATTTTAAGATCAGTGCCTGTTTTTAATTTATTCTCCGCTGATCATCCAGTTAATTCCATAGGGATCTTTAAAACTCGCGAAGTATTCAGTCCACTCTGTTGGACCTGCTTCCATGTCCGCTCTGCAACCTGCTTCAATTGCCTTCTCATAGAATTGTTTTACCTGTTCAAGTTCATCAGAATTATTAATATCGAACGTAAAGGCCAGAATTGCGCCCGAGTTATCAATCTCCTTCTGTTCCCAGGTAGAACTCGCCATAAATTTCTGTCCGAGTATTTCAAACTCGGCATTCATAAGAAAAGTCTCTGCGTCTTCTTGTGACATGCCCATCTCATCGAGTGCATCAGCGAACATTGGATCAGAAGCAAGTACTCTGGAGTTAATTACAGCATCAAAATTTTTCTCGTAAAATTCGAGCGCTTCGAGTGCATTGGAATAGTTAAAGTACTGAATTGCTTTAATCATAATTCCGCCTCTGTTCTGCAGATTAAATTCATTTACATTATACACCCGGATAACAATAAATTAAAATTATTTTATCCGCTGTAACTTTTGATTTTCAATCCTATATATCTGATTTGCTGTACGCTCTACAAAATATTGGTCATGCGACGTTAAAATAATCGTTCCCTTGTATGCTTTTATAAATTTTTCAAGCGCTTCAATCGTTGCTAAATCGATAAAGTTTGTCGGTTCATCCAGAATAATCACATTCGATGGTTTCACAAACATCAATGCCAGAGAAACTCTCGTTGCTTCACCGCCGCTTAATTTATTTACAGGTTTCATAACTTCATGAGGGCTGAATCCTAAACTCACGAGCATACTTCTGACAACAGGCTCCTCGAGCTCGGTATGGCGCATTAAAAATTTTACTGCCGATTCATCTCCAAAAAGCTTATAATCCATTTGCTTATACTGTTCTATCGTAACCTTCGGTGAAATATCAAAGTAATTTTCTCCATTTACTATATCTTGAAGGAGGCTTGATTTCCCCGTGCCATTATTTCCTGTCACCGCTATCGTCTGTCCAAGCGGAAATTGAAAGCTTACATTATCCAAAAGAATTTTACTGCCTCTTTTAACCGTTATATCCTGTCCCATTATTGGGAATTTATTATGCAGTATCATCGCTTTTGTGAGTGGAAATTCTAATTCAGCCTGATGTTCCGGCAGTTTTGTTTCTTTCAGCTGCTCCATACGGCTTTCCATTGCTTTAGCAGTTTTAAACGCCTGTTTTTGTACAGTATCTTTCTGCTTGGAACTCGACAGCCGGTCTGGCTTAATATCCTGCCCCTTACTTTTACTGCCTGACATCATTTTTTCTGCTTTGGCTTTCTGTTTATTTATAGCAGAATTCAGCCGTTCTTTTTCTTTGTTCACATTCTCATGCTCACGTTCCTGTTCCAGCTTTTCTTTATTCTTTATTTCTTCATATTCTGTATAGTTCCCTGTATACTCAGCCACTGTTCCATCCGAGACTTCCCAGATTTTAGTCGCAAGACTGTTAATAAAATGCCTGTCATGACTGACAAAAATTAGTGTCCCGTAATAATATTCCAATTCGCTGATTAAATACTCAATACTTTCCTGATCGAGATGTGTTGTCGGTTCATCCAGCAGAAGACCCGTCTTATAGTCTGACAATGTCTGCACCAGTCTGAATTTAGTTTCTTCTCCGCCGCTTAATTTTGCATTATCCGGTACATTCATCCGGCTCAGCATTTCAAAATCCAGCGTCTCATCGATATTTCGATTGAGCTCTCCAATCTGGCTTAAATAATTAAATTCGGTTTCTCTCTGAACTTCACCTGTAAATTCTTTAAACTCACCGGCAATTATTTTTAACAGAGTAGATTTGCCTATACCGTTTCGTCCTACAACAGCAATACGGTCATTCATATATGCCGACATGTTTTCAATATCAAAAATATCTTTGTTACCGAAACTTACTGATATGTTACTCAGCTTTATACTTAATTCATTCATTATAATTTGCACTCCTTGTGAGCTTGCAAACTATATTTTTATACAAAAAAAGAGACAGCCTTTTGCTGTCTCAAACTTATATTTCCACTTTAAAAAAGGACATACTACTCCCGTGTATAAATATAGTTTGAACAAGACTTTTGAAATTTTTATTAAATTATTGATTCAAAAGTGTGTTCCATATACGCGGTATCATGTCATGCCCCTCCTTAAATTATTTATCCATATTATACCATATCCGATAGTGAAAATATACTCTTTTCATATTCTAAAACGCATATTCTTCTATATCGATAAAATTCCTTCCATTAAGTGTTAAGTCTGCTAAATGGTCTTTGTTATATAAATGATATGCTGCAGCACCGATCATTGCAGCATTATCTGTACAGAATTTCAATTTTGGAATTTGCAGATTAATATTTTTATCAATACACATCGATGAAAATCTGCTGCGTATTTCGCTGTTGCCTGCAACACCGCCTGCAATGATCAGGTTTTCAACATCATATTCTTTCAATGCTGCGAATGTTTTCGCTGTCAGTACGTCAGTGACACTTGCCTGGAAGCTCGCTGCCACATCGTTCTTATTCACTTCAATACCTTTTTGATTATAGTTATGAAGTTTATTAATCACCGCAGATTTTAAGCCTGAGAAACTGAAATCAAACGTCTCTTCTTTCATTAATCCTCTCGGAAAATTAAAGGTATCTTCTCCGCTCTGTGCGAGCTTATCGATATGCGGGCCGCCGGGATAAGGCAGGTCTATTACTCTCGCCACTTTATCGAAAGCTTCTCCGACAGCATCGTCTCTCGTCTCACCGATAATTTCAAATGACATATGATCCTTCATATATATAAGCTCTGTATGCCCGCCTGACACAACGAGTGCTATAAGGGGGAATACGAGCGGCTTTTCAAGCTGTGCCGCGTAAATATGCCCGGCAATATGATGTACCGGTACTAACGGCAGGTCGTGCACATAAGCAAATGTTTTCGCTGCATTAATACCGATTAACAGTGCCCCTATAAGTCCGGGCCCTTCAGTCACAGCAACTGCCGTTAAGTCTGAAGGCTCAAGCTCTGCATCCTCTAGTGCCTGATCTATAACGTGTGTAATTGCTTCTACATGATGACGTGATGCAACTTCCGGCACAACGCCGCCAAATCGTTTATGGCTGTCTATCTGGCTCACTACTACATTCGATAAAATCTCATTCCCATTTTGAATAACGCTGGCTGCAGTCTCGTCGCAGCTCGTTTCTATCGCCAGTATTTTAATATCTTTACTCATTAAGATTCACCCACATCACGTGTGCATCAAGTCCTTCTCCGTAATAGTTTTTACGTACACCGCCGTATTTAAAGCCATTTCGTTCATACAGTCTCATAGCCGGTGTATTATCGACCCGCACTTCCAGTGAGACAACGTCCGCCTGCGGCTTTACATATTCTTTAATATGCTCGATAAGCAGATGACTGTATCCTTTACCCCGCACTTTCTTAGCAACAGCAACCGTGGTAATTTGACACTGGTCCACAACCAGCCATATTCCTGTATAACCAACAATCTCACCCTCTAGTTCCATTACAAAATAGTGAGCGAATTTATTCATTACAAGTTCTCTCGTGTAAGCTTCCATCGTCCACGTTGAGTTTTTAAACGCTTCGACTTCTATATCGTATACAGCGTTTAAATCTTCAACTTTCATTGCTCTAATTACTGGTTGTCCTGCCAATTTCTTTCCGCCTCCGAGATGCGCAGATAATCAGGTACAAGCTGATCAGCATCTTCAAGTTTTAATGCTTTTTCATAACGTTCTACCTCTGAAATTCTAGGTGTTACATGAGTATACTCATCAATATCAATTGTAATTTTTTCCTGGCTGTTCAGTAAATACACAGCCTCATCAACATCAGCTGATAAAGCCTTAAATTCAACGTATGATGGTGCAATAACTTCAGTATAATCATCTTCTTCGATATTGTACAATGCACCGTAAACATGCGCTCTTCTCGCATCGATAAGCGGCACAGTATTTCCTGTAACATGATTCGATACAGCAAGTACAAATAATGATGATACTGAATATACAGGAACATTAAGCTGTTTTGCGAGCATCTTGGCAACTGTAATACCTATTCTCACTCCTGTATATGAACCTGGGCCTCTTGCGACAATTATTCTATCTATCTCAGATTTCTTAATATCTGCAATTGAGAGGACTTTTTGAATGTTATCCACCAGCGTTTCAGAGTGGGTTTTCTTATAATTCGTATTGATTTCTGCAGCCATTTTACTATTGCGGTTTACCGCAACCGACAGTGCCTGATTGCTTGTATCAAGCAGTAAACTTATCATAGACATCCTCCGCAATTTTAATATTATTATCTCCTGTAGCTTCAATAGTCACAAGACGCTCGTTTTCATTTTCGTACTGAATATTAATCTTGATTGCATCTTCAGGTAAAAATTCAGCTATGAATTGCGGCCATTCTACAAGCGCGATATCAGTATCGTTAAAATATTCATCGAAGCCTAAGTCTTCTTCTGAATCTTCCAGGCGGTAACAGTCCATATGATGAAGCTTAACATCCGCGTTATATGATTTTATAATATTAAATGTCGGTGATGTCATATGTCTTTTCACACCTAAATACTTACCTAAAAACTGTGAAAATGTCGTCTTGCCGCTGCCTAGATCTCCTGACAGCAGGATAACAGTACCTCCGGAAATTTTACCGGATAATAGCTTAGCAAGCCGTTCAGTATCTGCCAATGAATTAAATTTTAAAGTATGCATGATGATACTCCTCTAATAAATAATATATTAATCTATTATAATACAAAAAAAGAGACCTCGAAAGGTCTCAATGCGGCTCATCGCATCCATTTTGTAAATCTTATGTAATCGCCTGGCAGCGTCCTACTCTTGCGGGACGTCAGTCCAACTACCATCGGCGCTGGAGAGCTTAACTGCTGTGTTCGACATGGGAACAGGTGTGGCCTCTCCGCCATCGCCGCCAGACTATTAGTGAATGTATATACATTCAAAACCGGATAGAAGTATCGAGAAGAGTGAACGCACTCTTTTAATTTCTGTTGTTACATTTGAATAAGTCATCGATGGATTAGTATTTGTCCG